>NZ_JACJTD010000007.1 GCF_014698505.1 Nostoc foliaceum FACHB-393
CGATGCAAGAGTTTGGTGAAAAACTTTGAGAGAACCCTCAGCCATGCTACAGCAAAGCTCAACCTTTGTTTCATCCGATTGATGCTCAAACGGCTAGCTAACACATAGATCCCAAATGGGTTCTATAGAAGGTAAGTCTAATTAGTATTGTTTGAGATTCCTAAAACCAGCTTTTGGTAAAGAATTGTAATCCAAAATCCCAAATCCAAAACCCAAAAATAGTATGAGTCCCTGACTACGGTAGTCTAGATGAGAGTGAATTTATCGCCTAGTTTGATATATTGTTTTATGACTTCAGTTGTTTCTCCCCCACGCACTATTCGGATTGGTTCGCGCAAAAGCCAACTTGCTCTGGTTCAGACCTACTGGGTACAAGAGCAACTCCAGCAAAGCTTTCCTGATATCACTTTTGAAGTCCACACCATGTCTACCCAAGGCGATAAAATCTTGGATGTAGCATTAGCTAAGATTGGCGATAAAGGACTTTTTACTAAAGAACTTGAACTCGGAATGCTCAATCAGGAGATTGACTTTGCCGTTCATTCTCTCAAGGATCTACCGACTCACTTACCAGAAGGCTTAACGCTGGCAGCAATTACTGAACGGGAAAATCCAGCAGATGCATTAGTAGTGCATGAAAAGCACAAAGATAAACAAATCGATACCTTGCCAGAAGGTGCAGTAATTGGTACATCTTCACTGCGACGGTTAGCACAGTTACGCCACCACTTCCCCCACTTTACTTTTAAAGATGTGCGGGGAAACTTGATTACACGGTTGGCAAAACTGGATGCGGGTGAGTATGATGCTTTGATTTTGGCAGCAGCAGGGTTAGAAAGATTGGGCATGAGCGATCGCGTTCATCAAGTCCTCCCCAAAGAAATCTCCCTCCACGCCGTTGGACAAGGTGCTTTAGGTATAGAATGCCGTGCTGATGATAGTGAATTGCTATCTCTACTCAAAGCGATCGAACATCCCGAAACACGCGATCGCTGTCTCGCCGAACGCTCTTTTCTACGCTCTCTAGAGGGCGGCTGTCAAGTACCTATTGGTGTAAATACAGAAATCTCTGGTGAAAATTTAACCTTAACAGGGATAGTTGCCAGTGTAGATGGTCAAAAGCTGGTAAAAGATACCGTCACAGGGAAAGCTAACAATGCTGAAGGGCTAGGTAAAGAACTAGCAGAACTGTTGCGGCAGCAGGGAGCGCAAGAAATTTTAGAAGAAATTTTTGCAGTGATTCAGCGCGGTTCCTAAGCAATTGGGCAAGCCGATGTGATTAGATAAGAATTGATCGCCGTTGCACCAAAAACGCGACAAATCGCCTTGGTCGGGATCAAAAAGTTAATTTGACAAATATAGAGAGAATCGGGGAAGCAAAAATTACCATGCGGATTCTATTTGTTGCAGCAGAGGCAGCACCCATTGCAAAAGTAGGAGGAATGGGTGATGTCGTCGGGGCATTACCCAAAGTCCTGAGAGAAATGGGGCATGATGTGCGGATATTCTTGCCTTACTATGGCTTCCTGCCAGACAAAATGGAAATTCCCAAAGAACCCATCTGGCGAGGATCTGCGATGTTCCAGGAATTTGCTGTTTATGAAAGCGTTCTGCCTGGTACTGATGTTCCCTTGTACTTATTTGGACATCCCGTTTTCCTACCCCGCCGGATTTATTCTGGAGATGATGAAGACTGGCGGTTCACCTTTTTTTCCAATGGTGCAGCGGAGTTTGCCTGGAATTACTGGAAGCCAGAAATTATTCACTGTCACGATTGGCATACGGGCATGATTCCTGTATGGATGCACCAAGATCCTGATATCACCACAGTGTTTACCATTCATAACCTGGCTTATCAAGGGCCGTGGCGTTGGTATTTAGAGAAAATCACTTGGTGTCCCTGGTATATGCAAGGACACAACACAATGGCTGCGGCGGTACAATTTGCCAATAAGGTAAATACAGTTTCGCCCACCTATGCCGAGCAAATCAAGACAGCGGCTTACGGTGAAACATTAGAAGGTTTGCTGTCTTTTATTAGCGGTAAATTATCTGGGATTATCAACGGGATTGATACTGAAGTTTATAATCCAGAAAATGACAAATACATTACTCAAACCTTCACTGCTGATACTTTAGAGAAACGCAAGGCTAACAAAATTGCTTTGCAAGAAGAAGTAGGATTAGAGGTCAATTCCAAAGCCTTTTTAATTGGGATTGTGACCCGATTAGTGGAACAAAAAGGCATTGATTTGATATTACAAATCCTTGATCGCTTCCTCTCTTATACAGATGCACAGTTTGTGCTGTTAGGGACAGGCGATCGCTATTATGAAACTCAGATGTGGCAATTAGCATCTCGCTTTCCCGGACGCATGGCAACTTATCTACTGTATAACGATGCCCTGTCTCGCCGGATCTACGCTGGTACTGATGCCTTCTTAATGCCCAGTCGTTTTGAACCATGTGGTATTAGCCAAATGATGTCTTTGCGCTACGGTTCTGTGCCCATTGTCCGCCGCACAGGTGGATTAGTTGATACCGTAACCCATCACGACCCCGAAAATGCAGCAGGTACGGGTTATTGCTTTGATCGCTATGAACCCCTAGACCTTTTTACCTGTATGATCCGGGCTTGGGAAGGCTTCCGTTTCAAACCACAATGGCAAGAACTACAAAAACGGGGCATGAGTCAAAATTTTAGTTGGCATCAATCTGCCAAAGAGTACGTGAAGTTGTACAGGTCAATTTACGGTTTGCCAGAAGAAGAGGAGACACCACAACCAGAGTTAGTGTTAAGCGAAGCAGTCACTAATAGCAAGTCATAAACCCCTGTAGAGGTGTACAGATGTATGCACCTAATTTTTTGGACTCATGATAGCATTGTTCAGATTAGCCTAATATCTGAAGATGCTAATCATGAGTTTTTTTGTTTCTGAAACAATTTTTTCTTTGAAATGATCTAACGCTTCTATATTACTCTCACCAGATGAAAATCAGAAACCTTTGTTGTCATTAGTTTTTATAAATTTATGCGTAACTTGAATGGAACGAAGTTCAATCGAAGCTACAAATATTTTATTTTGTCAGAGTAATAAAAATGCGCTAATTCCATTGGTCGTGAAATTCCTAAGTCTTCTTTTAGGCATCTTATCTTTCTAATTTGAGTTTGGTGAAGATGCTATAAAGGTTACAATTTTTTTTTGTAAACTTGGAAGTATTAAGATAGAGATAATTGTATATTATTTATTGTATTGAGTTAAAACTTATCAAACAGAATTCAGGAGTCAGAATTCATTTTTAATTTTGTATGACTGGCGAATAAATAAGTGGGTTTAAGTCCCCCACTAAATCTTAGATTTAGCAGACTATAATTAGCGGGAGATTCAAACCCACCACTAATTGATTCTTAATTCTTATTTAACCTGTCTATAACCTCCCTTATTTTAAACGTTTAACTAGGGAAAACTTTTTGTATCTAGGGCAATTAATAAGTTTGGGAAAGAAATTAGCCTTTACTCTTTTTGATAGATTTGCACGTCTCTGTGTATAGGTTTTAAGCGGCACACTTAACCATTAAATATGAGATTTAAGACATTGCGTAATCTAAAATAATTATCCTCTGCTATGAAAATCCACTTTTTTTTACAAAACCAAAATGCTAGTAGAAGAAACTCAGAGGCAGCCTATTTATAATATTCCTTCAATCAGGAATTATCAATGGTCAACTCATCTTGATTTATTAAGAGGTTTAGCTTCTTTATTAGTATTTATTGGTCATATGAGACTTTTGCTATTTGTAGAATATTCAGAAATTAGTAATCCTAATTTTTTAATCAAAAGGTTAAATTCCTTAACAGGCTTGGGTCATCAAGCTGTAATGATTTTTTTCGTTCTTAGTGGATTTTTTATTTCAGCTAGTGTATTAAGAACAATTCAGCAAAATAAATGGTCATGGATTAATTATATAATAACTCGTTTAACACGTTTATATATAGTATTAATTCCTGCTTTATTACTGTCCTCTTTTTGGGATTTCCTGGGTATAAAAATATTTGGTACTGGACAAGATAGCTTCTATGGAGAAAAGTTTCACAACGGTCATTTAGCAACTTATAAAATTTTGGAAAATTTAACATTGCAAAATTTTTTGGGTACTATAGCTTTTTTGCAAACAATTTTTGTAGACTTATTTGGTTCTAATAAGGCCGTTTGGAGTTTAGCTTATGAATTTTGGTACTATATACTTTTTCCTTCAATAATTCTATTTTTTTGTGTTAAATCTTTAAAATTACGTATTTTCTACGTTGGTTTGACTTCAAGCATATTATTAATAGTTGGTTCACAAATTAGGATTTACTTTCTTGTTTGGCTGATGGGAGCCTTAATTAGTGTATGTCCTACTTCAAAATATCTTAATAAAAAGAACATCCTCAATTCACTCAGTCTTTTGTCGATTCTAATTTTGTGTATTGCTTTAACAATTGAACGTTTTTTACCTAGCCAGCAGATAGCAGATTTTTTAATAGGGATTTCTACTGCTGTTATGATATATCTTTTAGTTAATAACCGTAGTCAAATAAAACAAGAAAGAGCATACGAAAAATTTTCTAAAGCTTTAGCAGGATGTTCATATACTCTTTATCTTGTCCATATGCCAATACTGAGCTTTATCAGAGCATGTGTAATTGGCGATCGCCCTTGGGAACCAGATATTTTACACATATTCTTAGCACTTAATATAGTTATATTTGTATTTTTGTATGCGGTTGCTATCGCACATTTTACTGAGGCAAAAACAGACAAGTTTAGAAATATAATCATGTCTTGGATAAAAAATGCTAGCATACCTAAGTCAGGTAATTAAAACCAAAATAAATCGAATCAATAAAGATGATCTAAGCCAAAGCGAATTGATTATATTTTATATTAATCAATTTGATATAGTTCAATATGGTTCAGTTAAGGCTAAAAACTAAAAATGTGCATTTCTAATTGTTGTAATAGCAATCGCTATAGAATGCGTAATCCATTCTTATTTTGAAAACCCATTAATTGCAAATTTCAGGAAAAATGTATTTGGCCCAATCAACTGAGATTGCTAACTAAGGTTATCTCTTAAAGGTTTAATAAGTAATATAGCGGACATAATATAACTCCTGTTTCTGCCAATTCTAGATTTTGGATTGATAGAAAAATCTAAAATCTAAAATTGAATTACTTCTAACTATTGATTAATTGTGGCTTTTGCCTTAATTAACCAGTCAGAATCATGAGCGCAAATCTCCCGACCGGACGAGTCTCCTAAGCGGTCTAACGCCCATAAACAAGCATATTTTAAGTCCCAAATCGGCGTATTTAGGCAAATTTTGAGTTCAGGAATTGCTCGTGAATCACCCAATTCACCAAGAGCGATCGCACAAGCAGCACGGGATTTCTGAAACTGAGGTTCACGGTTGTGCAGGTTTTCTATTAACAAATCGTAGGCGGGAGCATATTTCAGCCAACCGAAAAGTTTCATCACATGATAATGAGCGCCATAATCGTTATATCCCTTGTCCAAATAAGTTGCTAGAAGTGCTTCGGGTGCTTCTTGTGCATAGATATCCAGTAAGGTTTTTGTTGCTAAATAACAGCGTCCAAAATCGGTTTCGTAGAGTTCGTTAATCACAAAATCCAGAACAGGGTTAGCATCATACTCATGTACTAGATCCAGGTTATTGGGATGGTCATAGAGTACTTGCTCCAAGTAAGGTTGAATTTCTGTAAAGGTAATTTCACCACTAGGAACGCCTGCATCCAAAAGCATTCGCAATCCTCGCAGCCGGAACACCAGAGATACAGGACAACGGGCAATTTCTGGGATGGCTTTGTAGTAACGTGAATCAATCAGGTCTTGAATGCAACCGCGCCGTGCATTGACGCTGGAACTTTGCAGCAGCGCCATCACCTCAGTGATTTGAGAGTAATCACCTGTGAACCGACAAACTGTAGCGATCGCAGCACTACGGGTAGGTTCATCCTCAACTTGGGTAAATTTCCGTACACGTTCTAGAGACGGTTGATAGTCAGCATTAGCTAGGGTATGAATAATTACTCGATAGATTTGACCTGGCTTATCCAGCAATTGCGCCATCTCTTCAAGGATTTCTGGATCTTTAGTCCCGATTTCTCCGATCGCCCACACGGTATTTTCTACAGTATAAATATCATCATCTTTAAGACACTGCCGAATTACAGGTAAAGCTGATTCGGCCTGCAATCGCCCCAGACTTTCTACAGCTTTGCGTCGGACAATCCGGTGATCTAATTCATCAGGGTTACTGGTTTCAATTGCCCGTACCAAAGCTGCGATCGATTGCTCAGTGGGATAATTAATCAGATGGGAAACAGCAATATACTTATCAGAAGCGTCTTCGAGTTGTTCTAATGGTGTATCGATAATTGCGATCGCTTGTTCTTCTGTTAGCCCAAACATTTTAAAAAAACGTTTATCCATTGATCTGTAAATTGCTCTTGGATAATTGCTCAGATGTCACCTTTACTATCGTACTAGGGAGTGGGGACTGGAAAATAGCGGTAAATTATGTTTGGGGATTGAACTACTAAAAAATGCAGTTGCTAGTTAGGTTGGAGTTTACACCAAAATAAAATTCGCTCACTGAGCTAGTCAGTAGTTATTGTGATGTCTAATAACAAGCCACTTTGCGTCTACGCAACCATTTGAGGATGAGAAGAACAAATATGAGTGATTACTTAGATGACTACGAATTTAATAATCTCGATTTTTACAGAAAAAATCATGGGTTACAGCTTTATTACAACTGGTCTGGGGAAATTTTGTGGCAAGAAACACCAGACAAGCCAAAAGAAAAGTTATTTTCTATTATTGGAATGAATGCTACCAAAGTATTTATCAAGCCTGATTCTGAGTACGGCGAAGTCGGGTATCGCATTAATAGAGAATTGGGTCTATTTTGTGACCCGGATACTCAAGAGATTCTTCACTTTTGGAAGCCACCAACAGCAAGTCAATCAGTACCAGTAGTCCACATTGCTAACCGCATTGTCCAAGGCTCAGTCAAACCAAAGAAGTTTGTCATACCCAAAGGCAGTGGATATATTACCTCTGTGATGGAAATTCCTTTAGAATACCCGCATCCCTTAGGAGGAGATAGCAAATATTCAGATTATTGCCCTGGAGAAAAGTTTAAGGGAGTTGAGTACTTTATATCAAATACTTGCCGACCCGATGCAACTGATGTTCCTCCTGCTAAGTGGGCGCGGGACTGTCCTTGGTTACCGTGGATGAAGTTAGGATACGCTCATCCAGCTAAATTAAGATTTGAAACAACGATATTTAGAGTGGATTCTTTTGAGCAGCTTCATCCTAGCTTAGTCAAGCTGGTGAGGGAAAAAGTCCCCATTTATGAATTCACGCCAACAGAAAGTGATGAACCGAATGTGACGAGCATTCAATACTTTAAGAAAAACTTTGAGTCCTACTTGCGGGGAGATATTTTTCCATTAGAGGAAAGCTGTTGAGCAGTTTTTGTATAGTGCTAGACTATGCTGTGCGATGTCTAAGACGGGCTACGCCTACGCGCTTCAATCAAAAAAGCCTAAAATACTGATCAAAACTTGGTTTGAAGGCTGTAGTTGAGTTCTATTTTTGAAGATTTCCGTCAAAAGCTTTACCAGTGGTTACGCGATCTGAGAAGATCGGGATATATGCATTTGTCAGCTATTTAGTTAGTTGCCTCTTGCCAATTGTTCAGTTTTATGTAAAGGCTAAGTGCTGGTCTTTAGCAAGTAACCAAATACAAATGATAGTGGAACACTGACCACACATCATTCATATAAACACGCATTTAGGAAACAAAAGTTATGGATGAAACCTCAGAACTCACAACAACCAATAACGTAACCGCTCAAGATGTAGCAGAGGTTATTGCAGAACTTGAGCAGTATCGGGAACGTCTAGTTCAAGAAACTACAGAAACAGCAAAACGGGCTAAGTTGATGAGAGTAAATGTTGTGGCAAAACTGGAGCCTGAGCTTGCTAAGATTGATTCCGCTCTCCAAGAACTCCGTAATCAACAGGCTGCTCTCAGTGCTAGTAATTAGTCATTTATCTTGATAATTTAGCTATAAGTCACATGCTCAACTCCGAAACTCAATCCGGGACGGATTCATTAAATCTGTCCCAGGCAGAAACTGATGCTTTACTTGCAGCAGTCAGTGAGCAATTAGGCTTAAAAACCTTTAACCCTAATGACCAAGAGCTAGTCAAGCGAATGGTTGAAAGTATGGGAGACTCACGAGGGATGGTTAGGTTGAGTTTTGCAGAGGCATTGGGTAAAATCGGTAAACCAGCGACCCCTTTATTGATGGAAGCTGTGGCAAATCACCCAAACCCAGTTGTACGCAGAGCCAGCGCCAAAACTCTAACACTTATCGCTGACCCGATCGCAGTTCCCACCTTGGTCAACGCCCTGTTAAATGATGAAGATACGGTGGTCAAAACCTCGTCGGTGGGGGGGCTTGCCAAGATAGGTGAGGCAGCTGTGCCAGCATTGCTGAAAATCTTAGCGTCAACCGAATATCCAGAAAGTGCCAAAGGACATGCGGTATGGGCGTTGGGATTTATTGGGGCAGAGGCAAAAGAGCATTTATATCGAGAGATTAACTCAGACTCGGCTGAGGTTCGAGCTGCGGTAGTGGGTGCGATCGCTAAAATTGCTCAAGAAAGCACTGAAGAAGCAGCATTTAATATTTTAGTTAACGCTCTCACCGATCCATCTGAAATTGTGAGGTGTGAAGCAGCATCTGCTTTGGGTAGCCTTAGCTATCAACCAGCAATTCCTAACCTCGTTGAGTTACTGCATCATGCCGATTGCGATACTCGAAAAGCAGCAGCTCTGGCATTAATGAAAATTGGCGATCGCACTGCCTTAGAACCCCTGCAAGCCGCATCAACCGTGGAAGAAGAAGCGGGGGTTCAAGCGGTGATCAAGTTGGCGATTTCTCAAATTGAGAGACAGTTAGAGGAAGATGCTTGGGAATAGGGCGATGCACGCTTACAACTTGACATACTCCTCTCGTTTTGAGAGTATTTAATTAGCAATTAGTTTTTTGTTGATTGATGAATATGGACAAAGAACCTAAAGACAAATGCATCTGATTGCGATTCGTAACCTCCGCATTGATGCTGCCCAGTACCTCGATGTCAAAAAGCAAATTGACGAATGGTACGCAACTGTTAAGAAAGTAGAATGGCAGAACTTAGAGGACGTTCGTCAGATTTATCGGGATGCTGAAGCGGTTGGAAATTTTACTGTCTTTAATATCAAAGGAAATGACTATCGCCTGATTGTCGGTATTGACTACGAAAACCAAACGGTTTATTACAAATACTTTCTAACTCATGCCGAATATGACAAAGGTAAATGGAAAAATGACCCTTACTTTTGACCAAGTTGCTTATAGTAGTCTGCTAGCTGAAGTTGCTCCCAAGGTGATTGAGACAGAAGAAGAGTACGATCGCGTCCTAGCTGTAGCAGAGCGCCTAACATTTTGCAAGAACCGCACTCCAGAAGAGCAAGCTCTGCATAAGCTGATAGTAACCCTGATTGAAGCGTATGAGAGACAGAACTATCCAATGGATGAATCTGCACCGCATGAAATTCTCCAGCATATTATGGAAGCCAGTGACACCCGTCAAGCTGACTTAGTGGGCATTATCGGGTCGAGTGGCGTGGTATCTGAGGTTGTAAATGGTAAGCGGTCGATTAGTAAAATGCAAGCTAAGGCACTTGGAGATTACTTCAAGGTGGCACCCAGTTTGTTCATCTAATATATGCGTCCTACAGGGATTGATAAAGTAGTTGTATAAAAGAGCGATCGCTACCCTCTTTTATAGTTAATCACCTGATCTAATCTAGGCAAAGCACTCACTGCGGACTCTCGAACATATGGATCGACGGATTCATCATTTGTCAATGCCGTGAGTACTTCCACTCCTCGCATATCACCCATCGAACCGAGTGCATTGACGATCGCCACAGCCAGCGCCACATTATCTATAGTTTTCAGAGCCTCTGCCAAAATTTCAAAGGCAGGAGAACCAATTTCACCCAGCGCCATGACTGATGCAATATAAACAACCGCATTTGGATCATTAAGCGCTGTTTTCAATCCCTGTAAGCCTTCATCTGGGAAAGGAACATCTGGGTGGTTGGCAGCAACCTGTGCTAACGCCTTAGCACAGCTACCCCGAATAGTCGCATTCTCGCTATTTACTAATGATTCTACCAGTGGTGGTACTGCATCTATACCAATAGCACCTAGTGCTTTTACCGCAGATCGACGGTAAGTCACATCTTCTTCATCTAAAATACCCATCAGCCGAGGAATGGTATTTTCATCACGAACCTCAGCCAGTTCCCACATGGCTCGTTCCCGCAGATTGGGATTAGGGTGTTTCAACTGTTCAAATAGAGAATCTATGGTCATAAAAGAAAATTTTCCTGTTTCAATCCCCCAAGTTAAATCATGAATTACGAATTACGTTAGCGTAGCGGTAGCGAGTCCGCGAGCGTCATTACGAATTACGAATTACGAATTACGAATTAGTAACAACTGAGGGACTCTTGGTCAATCACTCAACCAGATACAGGCAAAGCAACAGACTGAGAGTCCCTGAGTTTTAGAGTATGACTATCGCTCGTCTAGTCAATCCGTGTCACTATGACAGGGAGTTGATTACATAGTCGAGGAGAGCGCGGAACTCAACCAATGCTTGAGGAGACATATCGCGAGGAGAGCAAGCGCGATCGCGAGTGTAAGTCATCGCGGTAACGTAAGGAGCTGTCGGCAAAGCCAAAGAGCGATACACTTCACGAGCACCTGCAATGCCCCACTCATCCAGAGGGCCGGTACCGCCTACAACCAAGCTGTAGTTGATCAAGCGTAGGTAGTGCTTGATGTCGCGGAGGCACTTTTCTTGCTTGACTTGGGTGCTGCCAGCTTCGCCTTCTTGGGTCAGGTAAGGATATTTCTTAAAGGCAGCATCATAAGCTTCCTTAGCTACGTTATCGATACCAGCAGCTAGCTTTTCAGCAGCTTCTAGACGAGCACTAGCACGTTGAATGCTACCTTGAACGGATTCTAGGTCAGAGGAGGTTGGGAAACGACCAGCTGCATCAGCAGATCCAATAACCGTAGTGATAACTGATTTCATTGCTTTTTATACTCCAGATTAGATTTGATCGAGTTTTAATTTCAGTTGGCTTGACTAATAGGCTTTAGCCGTTAGGAATTAGCAATTAGCTCAGAGCAGAAATAACGCGATCGAAGTAGCTAGCAGCTTCAGCAGCTAAAGCAGAGCAGTCGCCTTGAGGAGTTTCCAGCTTGCGGAACCTTTTACCAGCGTTAGCTTCAGTGTTGGTGTTGGTGATGTGAGCGACGCTGATAGCCTTCAGGATTTGGAAAGCCCGTACAGATGAGCCAGTGGGTACGCCCAAAGCTGTGTAGGTTTCTTTCAAACCGTTCAAAGCACGATCATCCAATACGGAAGAATCACCAGCCAACAGTGCGTATGTTACATAGCGCAGAACGATTTCAGCATCACGCAGGCAAGCAGCCATCCGGCGAGTGGGGTACAAGTTACCACCAGCTTGAAGCAAACCAGTGTTTTCACAAGCAATCCCAGCAATGGCATCAGAAACTGCACAGCTAGCGTTACTGGCGATCGCATTCACAGCATCAAGGCGCTTGTTGCCTTCAGCAATGAAATTTTTGAGAGCTGCTAAGTCAGCACCACCGATAGGAGCGGTTTTGGCATCAGCCGCAATTACAGCTCTGGAAAAAGCATCAAGAACCATGAGTTCTCCTTAAATATTCACAAATGGCGGATATTATTTCTGGCATGTTCTCGATCAGATTAACTGCGAGTAGCCAAACAAAAACATAGGGGATCAATAGTACCCTAGTCTTTACTATGAGAGACAAAGTAATAATCTGTAATATTTACCTGTAACTTGGCTAATCTGACAAAAAAGCCAAATTTAGCTTAAATGAGAAAAAAATTAAGACTTACGCGTTTCAATGGAACTCTGCCACTGCGTAAGTCTTAAGTAAAAAATTTTCTTTTTTAGTTGATCAAGCTTGTTTGAGCAGATGTTTAACCAAATTATCTTTCACCATCATCTGCCGCAAAACTTCTAACAAAAATTCCTGAGCCTCTTCTTGGCTCAAATTTTTTACCTGATCTTTCAAATTTTGTAAGCGAAACTGTTGTTCTAAAGTTAGTTCGATTGGAAAGTCCATCATTCACTCCTCGGATTGACTGAATCGAAGGGTATTTGTTTTTACCACTAGTGTGAAGGCGTAAGCTGTCGTAGACATTGCTTTCTGCTATTTTAGCACTGAGATATTAAAACGTCTACATTGTCAAGCCATAGGAAATTACGCCCATAAAAGTTTACAATTACATAACAACATATCAATCTCTCCCTTTGTAGGGAGTTTATTGAAGCTGATCACTAATCGCTGTAATGTTTAGAATGTTTATATACCAATAACTTTAAAAAGAAAGAACGCGTAAAACATCATCCGCAGGAGTAATAAGTAGGAGTCAGAAGATTGATAGACGCAATGGAATTTTTTCAGCTAAGTGCTGGTAAGTGGCGATCGCAACGTGCAACTCATCACCTGGCGTTCAAACGCTCAGAGACGGGAGAATCGGATATACAGGTAGAAACTTTAGATGCCAATCATCCAGAAATCATAGAACTGTGCCAGTATCATCAGATTGACCCCAGCCTTTCAGTAGGAGGGTCACGGGTGCGTTGGCTAGGCACAATGGCTTGGGATAGAGAGGATGAAGAGAACCATCAGGGGAAAACCATATTTGCGATCGTGCCTGATGGCGATAACCCAAGGGCTGGCAAATTACTCCGCGAAAGAGGCTATGCCGAAATTGTGCCTGTAGTTGGTCTTTTTCACATGGATGATGAAGATGGACTAGTGTTGACAACCGAATACGAAACAATGAGTTCCATTGAGCGATTCTGGTTTGCCAGCCCAAATATGCGACTGCGAACCAGTACAGTAAAACGGTTTGGTGGCTTTAGCACGGCATCATTTTGTACCGAAACCCGCATTGAAACTTCTGTTGAGGCTTCCAGCACGGAAAAAGTAACAGAAAGACTTGGGGAGGATGTTCTGGAAAAAAGAGAGTTTTATTCCGTTTTGGGCTGGTGAATGATTCTTAAGCAGACCGATGCTTTTAGTCGTGGCCGAGATTATCTGCATCGGGTACAGGAACTTGCCCTAGAACCGGGTATGGTTGATGTGTTCGATAACCTGCGCGATCGCATCCCCATTTGCACTTGGATCGGCGAAAATATTAACACAGTTAACGCTCAGATCAACGCCTATCTAGAACTTTGTCATGAGTGCTTTCACCCCCAAGAGCGTCGCCATATCCAAATTTTTGCAGTCCCTATAGCTCAATCCTTCGGCATAGATGGACTGTGCAACATTCTCACAAACCCAATCACTATTCTGGTAGATGTCGGTCGAATAGCACCTAGAGACTGGTTTGGTGTAGTCATCCATGAATACGCCCATGCCCATCTAGGAGATTTTGGTCACAATCAGCAGTTTGCTAACATCCTATCTCATCTATGTTTAGGGCTGGGATTGGAACCACCCTATTGGAAGGAAGGGATGGAAGCAACTTTGCGTAGCTGGCCTCACTGTAAGTCAACTATAGATCCTCTGGAATTTTGGATAGGTCACTGAAGAGGAGAGGGGGCAGGGGAAAATATTTTTGCTTGTCCCCATTCCCGATTAATTTGTTTTGCTAAATGTTAAAAATTATTGCTTCAGTTAAAAAAAGTGAAACTCAATCTCCTAATCTAAAATATGTAAATAAAGTTTTTTAGTCATTTACGTAGTCATTAAGCTGGAAGCCCCTACTTTCCTTTATTGATTAGCTATGGGTTAATTCCAGCAGACTAATTGTTCTTCCTAGAGAATAGTTAAATTACCCTTAGTTAAGTTTCGTGAAATTTTATCAGAATCTGAGGTTCTGATCCAACTACTCCCTTAATATGTGTTTTAAAGTTGTTAACTTTAATTAAGAACATGGAGGCTTTAGAGTGGCAATTCCTCTGTTAACATATGACCCTTCAAGTCAAAACCAGCGTGTAGCTGCATATGAAGTACCGGGTGATGAACAGCCCAGGATTTTTACTACAGACAACATACTGTCCCCGTCAGATTTAGATGTTCTGATCGAAGCAGCATATCGTCAGATTTTCTTTCATGCCTTTGCTGCCGATCGCGAAACATTCCTAGAGTCCCAACTCCGTAATGGACAAATTACAGTCCGGGACTTTATTCGTGGGTTGTTGCTTTCTAATACCTTTAAGAAAAGCTTCTACGACCTCAACAGTAATTACCGCTTTGTTGAGCAAGTAATCCAGCGCGTTTTGGGACGCGACCCATACAGTGAGCGGGAAAAAATTGCTTGGTCAATTGTAGTTGCTACCAAGGGTATTAGAGGCTTTGTTGATGAAGTACTCAACACTGAAGAGTACCTGAGCAATTTTGGATACTCCACAGTGCCTTATCAGCGCCGTCGCATACTGCCATCCCGTGCTGCGGGTGAGTTGCCATTCAACATCAAATCTCCGCGATACGAAGATTACCACCGTGCCAAACTGGGTTTCCCCCAAATCATTTGGCAGGTCGAAGTCCGCAGATTTATCCCACAAGAGCAAAAGCCCAAGGCAGGCGATCCGGCTCAATTCTTGTCTATGGCACAAAGTGTCAATGCTGTTGGCAATCCACCACAAAGGATCTCGTCATTCAACATCGATATTGAAAAGTCTGTACCTTATCGCCAGCTGGCTGGTATTAAGTAACGATTTTTGGTCTGTGGCTAGCTAATACATCGATTTGATCATTTTATAGCGTGCATAAGTCTTGGGTTATGTAGGAGTTTCATTTAGGTATAACTAGTGGAACAGACTCTATCCCATGTCTAATGCACGCTAGTCGTTTGTTTTACGGTGCAGTTCGTCTTTTTAACATCTCCAAAAGTTTTGTAAAGTGGCTGGGAGGGTTTGCTGTCACCTCAATCAACTCTCCAGATACAGGATGCTGCAATTTTAGTCGCCAAGCGTGCAGTGCTTGACCGGGCAGATTTACCCCTACTGAATGACCAGAACTATAAACTGGGTCGCCGACAATGGGATGACCCATTTTGGCACTGTGGACGCGGATTTGATGGGTGCGTCCAGTTTCTAGTTGAAAGTGGATTAAGGTGAAGTTACCGAGACGTTCTAGTACTTGCCAATGAGTGACGGCGGCTCGTCCGCCTTGTTCAACAGGCATAATAGCCATTTTTTTGCGGTCTTGTGGATGGCGACCAATAGGCAAGTCAATTGTGCCACTTTCAACTTTTGGCGCACCGTAAACCACGCCCAAGTATTCTCTCCGTGCGGTTTTAGCTTTGAGTTGCGCTTGTAGGTGATGATGGGCAACTTCTGTTTTAGCGATCGCGATCGCTCCTGTTGTATCCTTATCCAATCGATGGACGATTCCCGGACGTTGAACTCCCCCAATCCCTGGTAAATTGGGGCAATGTGCCAATAGGGCATTTACCAAGGTGCCATCTGGATGGCCGGGTGCAGGGTGGACAACTAAGCCTGCGGGTTTGTTAAGAATGAGTAACTGATCGTCTTCGTAGAGGATATCTAAGGGGATATCTTCTGCTAGCAGTTCTAAAGGTTGCGCTTCTGGTATTTCGAGAGTGATGCGATCGCCTAGCTTAACATTGATCTTTTTGGATGTACAAACTTTGCCATTAAGTTGGACGTTACCCTGTTCGATTAACTGTTGGATGCGGGAACGGGATAAATCTGGTAATTCTTGGGAAAGGTAACGGTCAAGGCGATCATTGCCTTTAGTGTTGACGCAGTGTATCGTATCCCTGAAGGGAAGTAAGCTAGACGCTGCATCCTCCAGTAGAGTTGACAATCGTTCGCCCTTGGCGTTGGCCGAGCCATCGCTATTTTCTTGGATTTGTAAATTAAATTCGGTCACAATTGCTCTGGATTATTAATTCCCCATTCTTTAAGTAAAGCGCGGAATCCTTTTAGTTGGGCTTCTAAACTTATCTAAGTCAATTAATACAGCATAATTCAGGAGTCAAACAGGCTTTATATCTTACTTGTGTACTGAACCAAACTGAAATCTGCTGTAAAGTTTACTAGAATCTTCGCGCCATTCGCGTAGCGTTAGCGAATCCTTGACCATCTGACTCGCTAAAAATCCTCTATCCTTTTTAGGTCAATACGGTTCAGTTAAGGGCTACTGGCAAAAATTTGGGGTTTTCGAGACGCGATAAATCGCCGTCTCTACAAGTGTTTTGGTCTTATCTGAACTGTATTGCTTTTTAGGTCACCCTTTGGGCGTTTGCGTAGCCTACCGCAAACTATTGATCTAGATTTTATGTGGTAACTAGCAATTCCCTCAACAAATATAAGATTTTTAGTGATATTTCTGTAACATTTTGCTCATATAATTTACGGTTATGAGATAATTTCCTACTATTGTTTTACACAAAGTAAATTACTGAATATTCGTATGCCGCAAGTATCAATCCCTAGTGTGGAGTTACCAATTCATCTCTGTGCTAAAACAATTGCTCGACGTTTAATAGTTATAGTTATCAGTCTCACCTTTGCAGGTGTTTTAAGTAGCTATTTTTGGCTCTCAGAGTTTACTTTCCCATCTAGCAAATGGTTTTACGAACTATTTAGCCTTGATAGAGAATTGAATATTCCTGCTTGGTATTCTGCATTCTCTCTATTATTTTGTTCGGGATTACTTAAAGCAATTTCTGTTATTAAGAGGAAAGACAGCTATTCCTCTTACTGGAAAACCCTATATTTTATATTTGTATATTTGAGTTTGGATGAAGCATTTAGTTTTCACGAAATTTTGATCATACCGTCAGTACGGCAAGCGCTTAACCTCAATCCTATATTTTTCCAAACCTGGGTTATTCCTGGTGCAATTTTAGTAGCAGTTTTTGCATTTAAATATCTAAAATTTTGGCTCGATCTACCTCATAAAACTCGGTATTTATTTTTTACTGCCGCAGTTGTTTATGTGAGTGGAACATTAGGTATGGAAATGATCGGTGGGCTTTTGATAGAATATTTTGGTCGTCGCAGTTTCATAACATCAACAGGTATAGTTATTGAAGAATTTTTGGAAATGATAGGAATTGTGATTTTTATTTATGCATTGATAACTTACCTTAGCAGCTTGAAAAAAAATATTAAATTGAAAATTTATATATCTGAGAAATAAATTCATACATGGCAATAAGGCACAGGCGATTTTAATTGGAACAAAAAATATCGCACATCATCCGCTTAGTATATACAGCATCATTCATGGTTAAAATACAGGTACAACATCAATTTTTTCGGCTAGGAAAAAAGAGTTTACAATTATATAAAAATTTGCCACTACACCAACTCAATACCCATCTCTTCTCTGCAAATCTAACAATAACACCTGTATAATCTCACTATAACTTAATAGGTTCATCTGGATAAAATTGAAGATATAGATTATTTGCTTTGTGGCTATTAGGATATATAGATATCCTAATTTCTAATTTACCTTTCTGCCAGTTTTTTCCACTTTGAAGAACCTGACACTCTTTGACAGCATGTAGTTGAAATTCGGTAACTGGAATGGACTCGTCACGAGCAGGAATGTTGCCAAATAAATTACCAACTGATACATCAGAGATTTGAGCTTTATAGCTGCAAACTTTCTGATGCCATTTATTTGCAATTTCTCGTATGACTAGCTCTCTTAATTTACTTACTTTAAAAGTATCTTTATTAAAAAAAATGACATCATCTTCACACTCTAAAGAAA
Organism: Nostoc foliaceum FACHB-393; assembly: GCF_014698505.1. Classification (GTDB taxonomy): domain Bacteria; phylum Cyanobacteriota; class Cyanobacteriia; order Cyanobacteriales; family Nostocaceae; genus Nostoc; species Nostoc foliaceum_A. The sequence continues at coordinate 17,977 of NZ_JACJTD010000007.1, forward strand.
TGAATTCGTTTTCCATATCGATGTCTATACTGTCAACTCAGAGTTGGCAATACTTGATTTTTTAGTTTACATTCAACATGAAATTATAATGTAAGATTATTGTTCTAAATCTAGTAAATATACTGAATATTAAATATAAAGAATATTAAGCGATCGCTCTACAACATTATTCTTTAATATCTCACCCCCAGACACAGATTTTTTCTGTGAGCCTTTACGCCTTCGCGCGAGTTAATCATTCTATAAATTAGGTGGAATACAAACATCCGGCGCACATAATCCAATAAATTCCAGCGTTGTCACTTCAAGAGTATTCAAATCTACGCGGCGGATGGCGTGGTTATTGGTATCACTAATATATAGATATGAATTCATAGCACTCAATCCCGAAGGTTCAAAAAACTGAGTTTTTTTACCCTGGCCATTTTGTAAACCAGCAGAACCATCTCCTAAAACTGTTTGACAATTCCCTGTACTGGGACTCACTAATTTAATTTTGTGATTGTAAGTATCTGCCACCCACAGAAAATCCTGAACATATTCCACTCCTAAGCAGTGTTGTAAACGGACATCTTCACCTTGTCCATCAACATCACCAAAACCAAATAAACCCCCATCACCACAAACAGTTCGCACTTGGTAAGGTTCTACAATTCCAACAACACGAATTGAGCTAACTTCACTGTCAGCGATATATAGTTCATTCCCATCTGTGCTGATACCACTAGGTTGAGCAAAGGCAGATTCGGTAAGTGAACCATCAACGCAAGCTTCTGCACCAGTACCAGCATAAGTTTTAATGATGCTATTTTCTAAGTCCATTTGCCAAATTTGATGCGGCCCAGCCATTGCTATAAACAAGGTATTTCCCACTTTCACTAAATCCCAAGGGGAATTCAGCACGGTTTCTAAACCAGCACCGCCATGAGGACGAATATTGCGGCTTTGTTCACCAGTTCCGGCGAGAGTTTCCACTAGCTGGCGCTTGAGATCAACTCGCCGTAGAGCATGATTTTCTGTATCAGCAACATAAAGAATTTGATTTTCGGCATCAAATGCCATTCCCTGCGGTGCAAAAAATTGCGCTTCGTTAAAAGCACCATCGGTTAAACCCGATTTCCCAGTACCAATCAAGTGCAGAATTTCGCCGTCGAAGCTACTTATAATCAGGCGATTATGTCCAGAGTCAGCAATGAATAAACCCGTTGGAGTAGCTAAGACTTTACCAGGAAAAGCTAGGGGTGTGATTAATGGTTGGCGCTGTTTTTCTAAACTCAAGCTGAGTTCTTGAAAATTAATTGTGCCTTTCTCTTGGTGTTGCTGAATTAACTTTTGAATCAATTCGTCTAAAGCGTTACGGTTTCCTTCACCAGAAATCTGGCCAATCACGTAACCTTCTGGATCAATAATTATTAATGTAGGCCAAGCACGCACAGCATACTCTTCCCAAACTCGAAAATTGCTGTCAACTAAAACTGGGTGTTCAATGTCGTAGCGCAGGATAGCTTGACGAACATTTTCTGTTTCCTTTTCGTTGTCAAACTTGGCGGAGTGGATACCGATAACAGTAAGACTATCTTTATATTTCTGTTCTAAATATTTCAGGTTTGGCAAAATATGCAGACAATTGATACAGCAGTATGTCCAAAAGTCTAAAATTACGACTCTACCCCTGAGTTCTTTAAGAGACAAGGGTTTATCAGTATTGAGCCAACAATAATTTTGCGGTAATTCTGGCGATCTGACACGGGGAATCATACTAATTTGTAATTCGTAATTCAGAAATGCAAGCATTATGCTTATTAACTATACGTAATTTAACGTGGCTATATCTGTTGTGAAAGGACTTGAAAAATTAACATTATCCTCTTGGATACAACAAGCTAAAACTAAAGCTGAACAAGGACAAGTTGCCGTTCGCATTCCACAATTGGCTGTAGCTAATCCTCATTGGTTTGCAGTTCACATCTGCTGTGAATCTGGGAAAAGTGTCAGCCTTGGGGATATCCTTTGTGTATTCCCATTAATGAGTACCATTAAGCCATTTTCCTTACTTTATCTGCTAGAACATTTTGGCGCAGAAACGGTTTTTGGGTGGGTTGGGGTGGAACCATCCGATGCACCATTCCATTCTTTAAAGCAGTTGGTTGCCGATCGCGGCCGTCCCCGCAATCCTATGGTTAATAGTGGAGCAATTACTCTCGCTGATAAATTACCAGGAAAGGATGCTAGCCAACGCACTCTTTTATTTTGTCAATGGCTCAACCAATTAGCAGGTTGCCAACTATATTTAGATGAGGTAATGCTGGCTTCAGTGCGATTAACACGCTCAACAGCCAATCAAGCGATCGCAAACTATCTTGCTAAAACAGGTCATCTAGAAAATCTGGAAACAGCACTTGACACCTACGAGCAAATATGCTGTTTATCTGGGCGAGTGGAAGATTTAGCTCTGTTAGGAAAACTCCTAGCTTTTGAAAATAGCTCTTTAGCATCACAAAACCGCCGGATTGTCAACGCTGTGATGTCAACTTGTGGGTTATATGAAGCTTCTGCCCAGTTTGCAGTCAGGATTGGTCTGCCAATGAAATCAGGGATTGGTGGTGGACTTGTAACAATAGTACCAAGTGAGGGAGCGATCGCTTGCTACAGTCCCGCCTTGGATACGGTAGGAAATCCGGTAGCAGGGCTTGCTTTTGTTGAGGCTTTATCGCAAAAGTTAGAGTTGAGCATTTTCGGATAAATGCTGCTTTTGAATCGGAAGAGAAATGATGAATTCTGTACCACTACCCACCTCAGATTTGCAGATTAGTTTTCCTCCGTGTTTCTCGACTACAATCTGATGACTAATCGAAAGTCCCATACCAGTACCAACACCTCTGGGCTTAGTAGTGAAGAACGTCTCAAAAATTCTTTCTTGAACATCAGAGGGAATACCAGAAGCATTATCAGTAATGCGGACAACTACCCAGTTTTTATCTTGAAGTTCAGTAGCGATCGCAATTCGTGGGTTGTCTTGAGGATTGTGCTCTTCCTCCAATGCATCAAGCGCATTGTTGATAATATTCATGAACACTTGATAAAGTGAGCTAGAAAAACCTTCAATACTAGGAATCTCGCCGTAGAAGCGCTCAATTGTAATGCCTTTTTTGATCCGATTATTGAGGATGAGTAGCGTACTATCTAGGCATTCATGTAGATTGACTGCATGTGCTTCTGCTTCATCCAGCCGAGAGAAGTTTTTCAAGCTCAAGACAATTTGCCGCACGCGATCGGCACCAAACTTCATCGATTGCAAAAGTTTGGGTAAATCTTCTTCTAGAAATTCTGCATCAATTTCAGTGGCATAGGCTTGCACCGCTAGAGGTGGATTAGGCACTTCTTGACAATAAGTCTGTAGCAATCCTAATAAATCGTCTACATATTGAATAGCAGGATCTAAATTCCCATAGATAAAATTCACCGGATTATTAATCTCATGAGCAATACCAGCTACCATTCGTCCTAAGCTAGACATTTTCTCACTTTGAAGCAATTGGGCTTCTTGCATTTGCTGCTGAAGAAAAGCTGCTGCTTGCTGTTCTTCCAGTAGACATTTCACTCTATGCAAAACTTGGTTAAATGCAATAGCAAGTATCCCAATTTCATCTGTAGTCATGACAGGTGCTTGCAGGTCAAAGTTAGATTCTTTGGTAACTCGCTGCGCCATGTTCGTCAGCATTTCGACCGGATGGGTAATGGTTCGACTCGTGAATAAAGCAAAAAGAGTAGCAATTACCACCGACAACATCACACTAGCAGCAATAATATAAATCCGCATTTGTGCTGCTGTCTTGAACGTAGCCGTCGCTGCTGTTAATTCCTCATAAGAAACCTTAATGACGGTAAGCAATTCATCAGAGATCCCGTCAAACTTGATTGCTAACTCACTGTTGGTAAACTTCAACAGTCGTTGTTGAGCGATCGCAATTTTCTTTTCAGTTAAAGGCGATAAATCAAGTTGCTGAAATAATTCGTCAAGTTGCCGAATATAAGTTTGTGGCAGATCATCATAGGTTTGTAGAAGCAGGGGAATATTCTCAGTATGTTTTTCACCCTTATAATCAGCACTTTTTGTATATTTTTGGAGTTCAGACCAGACTTGCTCAATTCCAAGTGCATGTATATCAGTAATATGGCTGTATTCCTCTGTATACAAGTTTGGATATGGCACTAATGGAATGAGTTGCTGTTGGTGCGTCCGTGTCTGGAGGATACCTGTCTGGAGACGATAAAGCAAATTGAGTTCTTTAAAAGCGTTTTGTTGCTCCTGCAACGCCTTTTGTTGATAGTGGTCTCCAAGGATTAATCCAATTGTGGTTCCCAAAACTCCAACACTGAGGGCAAGAGCATAACCATATTTAATTTTGTTACCAACACTCAGACCATTTGTAGCTCTTGAAAACCATCCTTTTCGGTTCGATTGTAGGACAGCAATATCGCCGGAAACTGCCTGAGAATTTGAACCTGGAGTCTGGGAAGCCATAGTAATCCTAAGTAAGAAATAAAAGCCAATCCTTACTTAGAATTCCCTAGTTGTTGTGCAAAAGTAAAAATTTTGCAACTTTTTGCTCACGATAGTAAACGAGTTATTTCAGTAACGGTGTTGATTCAGGAGTTGGTGTTACCTCTGGTTTAGTTTCTGCTGGTGGCACACTTGTTTCAGGTGCAGGAGACTCAATAATCTCTGGCAGCGTCGATGGCAAACTAGGAGATGGTGCAACTGGTGCTTGTGGGGTAGTCATCTTGCCTGCTCGACGGTTGAAATAACTGCCCAATCTAGATTTTATTGCTTGAGGGACAACTTTTTCAGGTAACGGCGTTGATTCAGGAGTTGGCGTTACCTCTGGCTGTGGTTCTGGTATTGGCGTAATTATTTCTGGTGCTGGAGACTCAATTATTTCTGGAAGTGTGGGTGGCAAGCTAGGAGATGGTGCAACTGGTGCTTCTGGAGTGGGGACTTTACCAGCCCGACGGTTGAAAAATCCACCCAATCGAGGTTTTGTTGTTTGAGGAGCAATTTTTTCCGGTAACGGCGTTGATTCAGGAATTGGTGTTACCTCTGGCTGCGGTTCTGGTGTTGGCGTAATTATTTCTGGCGGTGTCGGGGACAAGGTGGGAGATGGTACAACCGTTGGAACTTCCAATTTTGGTTGTTCTGGTTTGGTTGGCTCTGTTTTGGATTCTTTTGGAATTTCAGTTTCAGGAATGGGCTGTTTTTCTACCTTCGGTTGTATCTGGGGTGTTTTTTCAATAGAAGGCGTGGGTGTAGGTGTGAGTCTATAATTCTGGTCTACAACGGGACGCACCTCATCTGCTGTGAGTTCTCCTCTCACAATTCTCGACAAAGTGTCTTTACCCTTTGGCTGGTAGTCAATTAGTCTGACTGTGGTATTAAAGGCATTTTTGACAGGATTTCCCTGATTATCAAGAAATTCCAGTTTTACCCAGTTTTTACCAGGTTGGAAACCTTTAAGATAAACTGCTTGCCAGCGATCGAAAATAAAGCTTTCACCATTAATTGTGGAGCGGATGCGCCAATCACTGAATTGGTCGTTAGCGTTTTCCTTCCCAACGAGGTGCAGGGGAGCGTTAGTTAGATAAAAGTCCAGTAAGATTGGTTCGGCTCCGTAGCTGCTTTGAGGACGGCTGTAAGTTAGCAGTGGTAATTTTGAATCTGGGTTGTTGTCGTCGGTTTTGGTGAAGACGTGAAATGTTGTCTGGGCATAAGCGCCTTCATTCTTAAAGCTTTCATGCCAAGGACGGGAGGCAAAGACGCGCAAGGTATGAGTACCTGGAGACAAGTTTGGCAAAATCAAGGGCTGATTCAGGTCGTAAACAGGTATATAAGGTTGGTTATCCAGAATTACGTGGAGATGGGGCCCCAGTTGTAATTGTGGGTCTTTAAATATTGGTAGATCCTTAACCTGAAAACTGGCAGTGGCTTTGTTGTCTTGGAGAACTTCATCAGCTTGTGGAGTAACAATTCTCACTTGTGGCTGATAAACTTCCAAAATTGTCCGCAGTTCTTGGATAACAGATGGTGGGGAAACTTCCGAAAATTGCTTTGAAATTTGAGAAATCTGTGGAGAGTTTTCTTTATAGCCAATAGATACTTCCTGGCTACCAGCTTTCTCGCCACAGCTGGTCAAGCTTAATACCAGCACCAATGTTATTACCCACCTGAGAATCGGGAACCTCTCAGGGAGGAGCTTCTCTAACACCTTTTTCTGCCACAAGTTCATGCGTTGCACCCAGTGATAGTCTTCGACAATCGACAGATTATTTTGGCTCAAACTGTCCATAGGGAACAATAGCCCAAAAGGTTAAATCTGCCTCACATCCCATAAGTTTTCCTGTGTCTGTCTCAGGAAATTTTCAAATAAGTCATATTCTTTACAGCTTTTTACTTACAACAATGAAAATATGACACAAATGTTCATGATTAATAGCAGCAAAAACTGGAATATCGGCTATATACAACCAAACCATAAATTTTACAAATTGTTATTCTTTGTAAATAAAATGGATAATCTATTGACTTTTGGACAAATAGTTTTCAGTTAAAAGGCAGATCAGGCAGGAATTCCAGCAAGTTTGAATTATTGTTAAAATATCTCCAACTATCTCTAACAATGTACAAGTGAAGACTCTATAATTCAACGAGAAACAACTATCCACATAGGTCTTCATCGCGGCTTCAGTAAAATTCTGGAATTTGCGGTAATGGTTAACTTTGTGGTATTCATGATTCCTCATTCCTTATCAAGAGAGGAGGTCGAATGACAATAAGTCCTCCGGAGCGAGAGGAAAAAAAGGCAAGAGTAATCGTCGACAAAGACCCAGTACCTACCTCTTTCGAGAGATGGGCCCAACCTGGACACTTTGACAGATCCTTAGCCAGAGGTCCCAAAACCACCACATGGATTTGGAACCTGCACGCACTCGCCCATGATTTTGATACACATACAAGCGATTTAGAAGACATATCCCGGAAGATATTCTCAGCCCACTTCGGCCACTTAGCCGTAGTGATGGTTTGGTTGAGCGGGATGATTTTCCACGGCGCGAAGTTTTCTAACTACGAAGCTTGGCTAAGCGACCCGTTGAACGTTAAGCCTAGTGCTCAAGTTGTTTGGCCCATTGTGGGACAAGACATTTTAAATGGTGATGTTGGCGGTGGTTTCCACGGTATTCAAATCACCTCCGGTTTGTTCCAAGTATGGCGCGGCTGGGGTATCACAAACTCCTTCCAGCTTTATGTGACTGCGATCGGTGGCTTGGTATTAGCAGGCTTATTCCTATTTGCCGGCTGGTTCCACTACCACAAACGCGCTCCCAAACTGGAATGGTTCCAGAATGTGGAGTCAATGCTGAATCACCACTTGCAAATATTGCTAGGTTGTGGTTCCTTGGGATGGGCTGGTCACATAATCCACGTATCCGCACCGACCAACAAGCTTTTGGATGCAGGCGTTGCTCTCAAAGACATACCCTTGCCCCACGAGTTCATCTTGAACAAAGACTTGTTGACTGAGCTGTATCCCAGCTTTGCTGCTGGTTTAGCACCTTTCTTCACCTTGAACTGGGGTCAGTATGCTGACTTCCTGACCTTCAAGGGCGGTCTAAACCCGGTAACAGGCGGCTTGTGGATGACTGACATTGCTCATCACCACTTAGCGATCGCAGTTCTCTTTATTATTGCTGGTCACCAGTACCGTACCAACTGGGGTATTGGTCACAGCATTAAAGAGATCCTAGAAAACCACAAAGGCCCTTTCACTGGTGAAGGTCACAAAGGTCTCTACGAAAACCTGACCACATCTTGGCACGCTCAGTTGGCTACTAACCTGGCCTTCTTGGGTTCGCTGACCATCATCATCGCGCATCACATGTACGCGATGCCCCCCTATCCATATTTGGCAACTGACTACGCTACGCAGTTGTGCATATTCACTCACCATATTTGGATCGGTGGCTTCTTGATTGTTGGTGGAGCGGCTCACGCTGCTATCTTCATGGTGCGTGATTACGATCCAGTTGTGAACCAAAACAACTTGCTGGATCGGGTAATTCGTCACCGTGACGCGATTATTTCTCACCTGAACTGGGTGTGTATTTTCCTCGGCTTCCACAGCTTTGGACTTTACATCCACAACGACACAATGCGTGCATTGGGTCGTCCTCAAGACTTGTTCTCTGATACAGGGATTCAATTGCAGCCAGTATTTGCCCAGTGGATACAAAATATCCACGCCTTGGCTCCTGGTACAACTGCACCCAATGCCCTAGAACCAGTTAGCTATGTCTTTGGCGGCGGTATTTTGGCAGTTGGCGGTAAAGTGGCAGCAGCACCCATTGCTTTGGGTACAGCGGACTTCCTAATTCACCACATTCACGCCTTCACCATTCACGTCACCGTCTTAATTCTGCTCAAAGGTGTACTATACGCCCGTAGCTCTCGTCTGATTCCAGATAAAGCAAACCTGGGCTTCCGCTTCCCTTGCGACGGTCCTGGTCGTGGCGGTACCTGTCAAGTGTCTGGTTGGGATCACGTATTCCTCGGACTCTTCTGGATGTACAACTCCCTGTCTATTGTAATTTTCCACTTCAGCTGGAAGATGCAATCAGATGTTTGGGGAACCGTAGATGCAGATGGGACTGTAACTCACATCACTGGTGGTAACTTTGCCCAAAGTGCTATTACCATCAACGGTTGGTTACGAGACTTCTTGTGGGCACAAGCTACACAAGTCATCAATTCCTATGGCAGCGCGCTATCTGCCTATGGTCTACTCTTCTTAGGCGCTCACTTTGTCTGGGCATTCAGCTTGATGTTCCTGTTCAGTGGTCGCGGCTACTGGCAAGAACTGATTGAGTCCATTGTTTGGGCGCATAACAAACTGAAGGTAGCACCAGCAATTCAGCCTCGCGCTCTGAGCATTATTCAGGGTCGGGCTGTAGGGGTAGCTCACTACCTCTTGGGAGGAATTGCCACAACTTGGGCATTCTTCCATGCACACATCCTTTCAGTAGGGTAGCAATCAGTTATTGAGTGCTGAGTGCTGAGTGCTGAGTGCTGAGTGTTGAAAAAATACTCAAAACTCAGAACTCAGGACTCAAAACTCAGGACTCTAGACGCTGATATTTGATGGCTAAAGGTCAGAGGATTTATTAAACCTATGGCGACAAAATTTCCGAAATTTAGCCAGGATCTCGCACAGGACCCGACTACTCGTCGGATATGGTATGCGATCGCTACAGGCAACGATTTTGAAACCCATGATGGCATGACGGAAGAAAATCTTTACCAAAAGATTTTCGCAACTCACTTCGGTCACTTGGCAATCATCTTCCTGTGGGCATCCAGCCTCCTGTTCCACGTGGCCTGGCAAGGTAACTTTGAACAGTGGATTAAAGATCCCCTTCATATCCGTCCCATCGCCCATGCGATTTGGGACCCCCACTTTGGTAAACCAGCGATTGAAGCTTTTACCCAAGCTGGCGCTAGTAATCCCGTAAACATTACCTACTCTGGTCTCTACCACTGGTGGTATACCATCGGTATGCGCAATAACAGTGAACTGTACACAGGTTCTGTGTTCCTGTTATTGTTTGCGGCCGTACTCTTGTTTGCTGGCTGGCTGCACTTGCAACCCAAGTACCGTCCTAGCTTGGCATGGTTTAAGAGTGCTGAACACCGCCTAAACCACCACTTAGCAGGTTTGTTTGGTGTTAGTTCATTGGCTTGGGCTGGTCACTTAATTCACGTTGCTGTCCCCGAAGCTCGCGGTCAGCACGTAGGTTGGGATAACTTCCTCAACACCCCACCCCACCCAGCCGGTTTGACACCATTCTTTACAGGCAACTGGGGTGTTTACGCTCAAAACCCTGACACTCCTGGACATATCTTCGGGACATCGCAAGGTGCAGGAACTGCAATTCTGACTTTCTTGGGTGGTTTCCATCCCCAGACAGAAGCTTTGTGGCTGACTGACATAGCTCATCACCACCTAGCGATCGCAGTTTTATTCATTGTTGCTGGTCACATGTACCGGACAAACTTTGGGATTGGTCACAGTCTCAAAGAAGCCTTGAATGCCAAGAATTTCTTTGGTATTCCTGTTGAAGGACCGTTCAACCTACCTCACCAAGGTATCTACGACACCTACAACAACTCCCTGCACTTCCAATTAGGTTGGCACTTAGCAGCGCTAGGTGTTGTTACTTCCCTGGTAGCGCAGCACATGTACTCCATGCCTTCCTACGCATTTATTGCAAAGGACTACACAACTCAGGCAGCGTTGTACACGCATCACCAGTATATTGCTGGATTCCTGATGCTTGGTGCTTTTGCTCACGGAGCAATCTTCTGGGTACGTGACTACGACCCAGAGCAAAATAAAGGCAACGTACTTGAGCGCGTATTGAAGCACAAAGAAGCGATTATTTCCCACCTTAGCTGGGTATCCCTTTTCTTGGGCTTCCACACCCTTGGTTTGTACGTACACAACGACGTAGTAGTTGCTTTCGGTACTCCTGAAAAGCAAATCTTGATTGAGCCAGTATTTGCTCAATTCGTCCAAGCTGCAAACGGTAAAGTACTGTACGGTTTAGATACATTGCTATCTAACCCTGATAGTATTGCTTACACAGCATGGCCCAACTACGCTAACGTTTGGCTTCCAGGCTGGTTAGATGCCATCAATGCTGGTACTAACTCCCTATTCTTAACAATTGGCCCTGGCGACTTCTTGGTACACCATGCGATCGCTTTGGGTCTGCACACCACCACCTTGATCTTGGTCAAAGGTGCTTTGGATGCCCGTGGTTCTAAGCTGATGCCCGATAAAAAGGACTTTGGCTATGCCTTCCCTTGTGACGGCCCCGGTCGTGGCGGTACTTGCGACATCTCAGCTTGGGATTCCTTCTACCTCGCTACATTCTGGATGCTCAACACCCTTGGTTGGGTTACCTTCTACTGGCATTGGAAGCATCTAGGTATTTGGCAAGGCAACGTAGCTCAGTTCAATGAGAACTCTACATACCTCATGGGCTGGTTCCGCGATTACCTCTGGGCTAACTCTGCTCAGTTGATTAACGGTTACAACCCCTATGGCGTGAATAACCTGTCTGTCTGGGCTTGGATGTTCCTGTTTGGACACCTAGTTTGGGCTACTGGCTTCATGTTCTTAATCTCCTGGAGAGGTTACTGGCAAGAGTTGATTGAAACCCTTGTTTGGGCACACGAACGCACTCCTCTGGCTAACCTAGTTCGCTGGAAAGACAAGCCCGTTGCTCTATCTATTGTTCAAGCTCGTGTAGTTGGTCTAGCTCACTTCACTGTTGGCTACATCGTGACTTATGCTGCATTCTTGATTGCTTCTACTGCTGGTAAGTTCGGTTAATTCGGCTGCTAGTTTTGTAGATAAGTAAGTAGATAAGTAATAAAATTCCCCTGCCGCAAGGTGGGGGATTTTTTCTGAAATCAATTTTGTAGCTGGATGAGGTTAGGGATATGACGGAACATTCGGAATATTGAATATTAGAGATTTCTTTTCATCCAGAGAGGTATGAGAAGGATCAAGAAAAGGATGCTTGGTTTAAATCAGGAATTTTCTGCGTTGAACGTTGAACACTACCCTGCAAAGAAATGCTACAACCAACCAAGGGCAGCATTAGAAGAATTTTTGAGCTTTCTGTCTAAACACAAAAGGTAGACTGCGATCGCCTAAAATAAACTTTAATTACAATTCACTATAGGAGTTATCAGGTGTCTATTCCCGAAATTACTCAAAAGCTATTAGCCGCGAAACAAGAAAAAAAACTAAGTTTTGCCGATTTGGAAAAAGTTCTCGGACGTGATGAAGTATGGATTGCTACTTTATTCTACCGTCAAGCTAGTGCTTCCGAGGAAGAAGCTAAGTTACTAGTTGAAGCATTGGGGTTAGATGCTACTTATATTAAAGAGTTGACTGAATATCCTGTAAAAGGATTAGGCCCAGTTGTACCAACTGACCCATTGATTTATCGTTTCTACGAGATTATGCAAGTTTATGGTTTCCCCATTAAGGAAGTAATTCAAGAAAAGTTTGGTGACGGGATTATGAGTGCCATTGACTTTACCTTAGATATAGAAAAAGAAGAAGACCCCAAAGGCGATCGCGTTAAAATCATTATGTCTGGCAAATTTTTACCATACAAAAAGTGGTAGTGTTTGAGTCTGACTTATTTCAGGAGTATATTCTTATCCACATGGATTACAAAGTTAATATACTCCTCTGCGTTACTTTACGCTTTCCTCCGCATCCCTCTACGTTAAAAAATAACTTTTAAAATTAAATACTTGGACAATACCAAAACAAGTTATAAATATAAAAAACGAAATAATTTTATCACTCTTGCAAGAAAAACCAATAACACCACCAAAAGAAATAATTTTTAATCCCTATTATACTCAGCATAACGGAGCAGCATATTTAGGTGATAGCCTTAAACTTATTAAATTCATTGATGATAATAGCATTAATTTAATTATCACATCACCTCCATTTGCTCTGACACGAAAAAAAGAATACGGTAACGAAACTGCTGAAAAATATATTGAGTGGTTTCTACCTTTTGCCTATGAATTTAAAAGAGTACTGGCAGATAATGGCTCATTCGTACTAGATTTAGGTGGCGCTTACCTTCCTGGCAATCCCGTGCGGAGTATCTACCAATACGAACTTTTAGTTAGATTATGCAAAGAAGTAGGTTTCTTTCTTGCTCAAGAATTTTACCACTATAATCCGGCTCGACTGCCAACCCCTGCTGAGTGGGTGACAATCAGGCGGATTCGTGTGAAAGACTCAGTAAATACAGTTTGGTGGTTGTCTAAAACACCGAATCCTAAAGCAGATAATAGAAAAGTTTTAAAGCCCTATAGCCAAAGTATGAAGCAATTACTCAAAAATGGTTATAAGGCTAAAATACGTCCTAGCGGACATGATATTTCTGATAAATTCCAAAAGGATAACCAGGGTGCAATTCCGCCAAATCTACTAGAAATTGCTAATACTGAATCGAACAGCGCTTATTTACGACGCTGCAAAATAGCAGAAATGAGACCCCATCCAGCACGTTTTCCGCAAGGGTTCGCCGAGTTCTTCATCAAATTCTTAACTGATGAAGGTGATTTGGTATTAGATCCATTTGCAGGTTCTAATACAACGGGTTTTGTTGCTGAGACTCTGCAACGCCAATGGATATCGTTTGAAATTAATGAGAATTATGTAATGGGAAGTCGTTATCGATTTAGCCAATAACCAAATTATGTGAGGAGTTAGGAGTCAGGAGTTAAAATTTATAACTCATAACTAGTAACTCATAACTACTCAATTAAATTTCTCCATTCACTTGCATTTGATGAACTTGATCTGCTAGCTCTTGACGACCTTGATCATCTAGTTTGTCAATAGCTAACATCCCCATGAGAATAACTTCTTTCAGGGTCAAACGTGTAGAATGTGCCTGTTTTTGCACAATCTCCTTAATAATGGGACTGACACCAATCGCTGTACTAGCTCTAGCCACGGAAGAAAAGGAAAACATTAATGATTCAGCCTAAATCTTAGCACTTTCAATGAGGTTATTCTATAGAGGTAAAACTTAATTTAAATGTGTTTCAACTCATACTTCAATGAGTAAACATACATTTTAAATTACGTGTAGTGAGTTATGAAATTATCGGTATGGCAAACCTAATGCTTGCTCTTTGAGGACACACCGTCGTATGATATCAATATTCTAAACAGTTAAACTTTTGCCTATTCCTCTATAATTTCCACTAAATCTTCAATCCTCACATCAAAAGTGCGAGCTAATTTGTGGATAGCAGTAAAGTCAACTGTCGTCATACCAGGACGACGCGCATAACTTCTAACTGTGCTATAAATTACCCCAGAACGGTCAGAGACTTCTTTTAGTGTCCATCCTTTCTCTTCTGCTAGTTCTCGAATTTTTAATCTGACTAATCCCATATTTGATAAATGATGCATTTGCATCGCTCAATTTCATATGAGAAATTAAAAAGCGTAGACGTATTCGCGCAGCGTTTCGTAGAGAAACGGCATGTCGTCAGACATCGCTTCTCTGTCTAGTAAACTTTCATGCGATCGCTACACTTTTACTGAGATATGGAAACCTGAAAACAAATGCTTATTCACCATACTAGCAACATTAAAAGCAAAAACCTCTGTCCTGAGATACTCAAAAATCACCCATTAATCGCTGAGTTTGCAAACACTTATAATATTTGTGACAACTGAGTTATAGAAACTGGTCAGCTGATGAAAAAAGTGCTTTCAGTAGAAGTATTCTCACAAATAAGATTTGTATACTACCGGGAAAACCGTAATTTAAAGAGATCGTGAATTGTCAAATATAATCTCGTAAACACGCTTTACAGAACTACACAGTTTAAATAAGAATAATAACTTAACCGAAGTAAAATTTTCCTGAATACAGGCAACTAATGCTGTCATAGGGAAAAGCAGTGAGTAGAGGAGAGACAAAGCGATGAAGGACCCTTATCTGTTGGCAGCAGGCTTGTTAACAGGATTGGCAATACCAGCATCGGCTCTCCCACATCTGTCTATTGTCCTGCCAGAAAATTCTAGATTCCTGTGGGATTTAAAACAGGGTTCGCAGGCAATAGTTAGTACAAAAATTATCAATAGCGTTGATCTCTCCTTACCGGAACTCAGCGGTCAAGTGTTGCAACCCCTAAAAAGTTTGCAGCCAACAGTAGGTGAGAAAAACGTCCCTAGCGTACCAGAATTCAGCAGTCAGGGATTACCAGCCCCAACAGAGTCATCACTCAACGCCAGTGCCCAAGCAGCTGGTGTCTCACTAACATCTGGCAATCAACTTTACTACCAAAGATTAGCGGCTCTGAAAACAGGTCAGATTTATACACGCGTAGATAGTGATAATTTGCAATCATTGTGGGAGTCGATCAAGAAACGTCAACTAACTTATGATGACTGGAAAAGTTTATTAGCTTTAGAAGCTAGAGCGATCGCTCAAGGTCAAGGTGCAAATCATCTGAGTATCTTAGTTGGTGATTCTTTGAGCATGTGGTTTCCTAGTGAAAAACTTCCTGCTGGAAAATTATGGCTCAATCAAGGCATATCTGGAGATACTTCCAGTGGCGTTTTAAAAAGATTGGGGGCATTTTCGACAACGCGGCCGAATGTGATTTACGTTATGGCTGGGATTAACGACTTACGAAAAGGCACTAGTGATGACACAATTGTGCGTAATTATCGCCGGATTGTCCGTCGTTTACGGCAGACTCACCCAAAAGCTCAAATCATTGTCCAATCAATTTTGCCTACTCGCCTAGCAAAGCTTTCCAATAGCCGCATTCGTCACATCAACACACAACTAACCCAGATTGCCAAACAAGAAGGAGCTAATTATCTAAATATTTATAGCTGGTTTACGGATATGGAAGGTAATTTGCGTCCTGAGTTAACCACAGATGGGTTGCACCTGTCTCAAGAAGGTTATGATGTGTGGCGCTCGGCACTACAGCAGATAGAGTACAAGCTGACTCAGCGTGAAAATTGAGCGATCGCTTCTCCAGAAAACGCTACACCAATGCCGACGCTTGAAGCAATGTCTACGACGGGCTGCGCCTACACAATTTTAAATTTTTTATGGAAGTTACTGACAACGATGCCATCACTATACGTTCTCTAATTGAACGCCAATTGGCAGCCTTTAACAAGGATGATGCCCAAGGCGCTTTTGCCTTCGCCAGTCCGGCAATTCAGGCACAATTTGGAACCCCAGAAAATTTTATACAGATGGTCAAAATAAGCTACCCAGCAGTATACCGTCCTCGTTCTGTCTTTTTTGAGAAGATAACAACCATCCAGGGAAACATAACTCAGCCAGTGCTACTACTAGCTCCTGATGGAGTTCCCTTTAGAGCTTTATATTTTATGGAAAAACAGCCAGAGAATACCTGGAGGATTAACGGTTGCTTTCTAGTTTCCGTAGAAAGTAAAGAAGTATAAATTATATCTTCATACAACCAAAATTTTATAATTTAACGCTCAAGGCTTCCCGATTCAAAACCTGATTTAACTTGCCGCTGCGATAACCTTCTAAATCCAGGGTTACGTAAAGAAATCCGAAATCCTGAAATGCAGAAACTACTTTCTGTAAATCCGTAGTTAACACAAACTCTTTAATTTGTTCTGATGCCAATTCAATGCGTGCTGTATCTCCTTCTGATCGCACGCGTAAATTCTGCCAACCTAGCTTTCGCAGGAAAATTTCTGCTCTACCAACTCGTTGTAACTTAGCTACAGTAATCTCTTCCCCATAAGGAAACCGCGAACTCAGACAAGGTTGAGCAGGTTTGTCCCACCAAGGTAAACCGAGTTGTTGCGAAAGTTGGCGAACTTCAACTTTGGTGACAGCCACTTCTGCTAAAGGCGATCGCGCACCTCTTTCTTTCGCCGCCTGAATTCCTGGGCGATAATCGTGCAAATCATCGGCATTTACCCCATCCACTACATAGGGATAACCCAACTCTAAAGCTAAAGGTTTGAGAGTGTCGTGCAACTCACTTTTACAAAAATAACAGCGGTTAACAGGGTTAGAAGTGTAATTGGGATTTTCCATCTCGTGAGTCTGGACGATTTTATGGGGAATCCCAATCGTTGCGGCTTGAATTTTGGCATCTTCCAACTCTTCTGGCAATAGCGAAGGAGAAACAGCCGTGACAGCCAAAGCGCGATCGCCCAATGCATCATAAGCAATTTTGGCAACCAAAGTGCTATCAACGCCCCCAGAGTAGGCAATCAACGCCTGCTCCATTTCTTGAAATAAAGCTCTTAATTGCTCAAATTTTTCTGTCAGCATCATTTCCCAATCCTGCCCAAACCCAATAGCACCCAACAAATTCTATTGTAGTCATTTGTTATAGGGCATTGGGCATTGGGAAAGAGGCACAAGAGTTCAGAGGAGAGGGATTTTCCTTGTGTTCTTTGCTCCCCCTCATCTCGCTCATCTTCCTGCTTCCCCTACTATTGGTAGTTTGCTGTATTTAGCTATCAGACTGGCTAAAAGTGGCAAATCAATCGGTTTAGAAATATAGTCATCTACTCCAGCTGCTAGACAAGTTTCGCGATCGCCTTTCATTGCCATTGCTGTTTGGGCAATTACCGGAATCGTCCGATATTGCTGATTTTCTCGCAGTTGTTGCACCAAATTAAGACCATTTCCATCTGCTAGATAAACATCCATTAAAATCACCACTGGGTCTAACTGTGTTAGAGCTTCCCACATCTCGCTAGCATTCTTAACCCAAGTGACCTGATATCCCAATTTCTGTAGATAAATTTGCATCAAATTAGCGTTGGGTAAGTCATTTTCTACCAGCAAAATGTCTACAGAAGAACTAGGGGTGAAAGGCAAAGGAAATGAAGAGTATTTTGGTTCCTCATCTCCCTTATCTTCCCTCACTGCCACCTCTTGCTTAAGGGGAAGTACGAGGGTAAAACGGGAGCCACGATCTACTTCAGATTCCACTTTCACAGAACCACCGTGAATTTGGGCGAGTTTCCGAGTCACGGCTAAACCCAAACCAGTGCCTTCAGCACCAGCAGCGACAGCCTTGGCAATTTGGAAATAGGGTTCAAACAGTTGAGCCTGGTCTTCTTGGGAAATGCCAGAGCCAGTATCCCAAACTGTAAAATGCACAAATACACCTTTAGGAGCAACTTTTAAGCCAACACTTCCTTTGCTGGTGAACTTTAAGGCATTGAAGAGTAAATTCAACAGCATTTGCTTGAGTCGTAAGGGATCGGCTACTAGGGTTGTAATATCAGGTTCAAGTTCTAGGCACAGTTTCAAACCTTTATTAGCGGCTTTCTCTTTCACCAGTGCGAAAACATTGCTACACAGCAGTGGCACATCAATTGTTTCCCACTGCACTTCCAGCTGGTTTGCTTCAATTTTGGAGAGATCCAAAATATCGTTAATCAGAGCTAGCAAGTGCTTACCGCTAGATTGAATGATATTTAAATACTCTTGCTGGCGTTCTTTACTTGGTTCGTACCCTTGGGCTAAAAGCAGGTGGGTAAACCCAATAATAGAACTAAGAGGTGTACGAATTTCGTGGCTGGTGTTTGCCAGAAACTGATTTTTGAGTTGATTAGTGCGCTCCAATTCTTGATTAGAGTTACTTAACTGTTGATACCGTTGCTGCCAAGACAGGATCTGTCTAAGTTGTACCAAAGCTGTAGTACAGTGTTTAGCAGACCTTGCCATCAATTGTGATCTGAGTTGAGCCTGTGATTTTATGAGCGACTCACGATCTGAGTTTAGGGGTGCTGCGGCGATAATTAGCCAGCCCATGACGTTGCCAGAATCATCAGCTAACCGCCAAGCACTTGGTATTTGTTGATTCTCAAGCTGCTGTAAATCTTCGAGTTCTATAACCTCTTGCAGTCTCAACAGCAGCTTTTTTTCTGCTGTCAGCAATTCTAGAAATAAAGGTTGTGATTTTGGGGATAGAGAACAAGAAACATAGCAAACTGTGGCAACAGTTTCTTGTGGTTGAAACAGAGCGATGCCTACGGCACAATCTGTAAACGCCAAATTACTGCTGTGCACAGCACTGTTAATCTCATTGACCACGGTTTGGAGAATTTCTGCTTCTGCGGCTCCTGCCTGTGGGACAGTGTTACAAGCAGAAAGCAGGCAATCATTAAGGTGACTTTGCAACTGGTTCAAGCTGCTCTCCAGCCACAACTTGGCGCGAAGTTGCTGAATTGTTGTCAAAAGTTTTGGCGTTGCATCTATCTGTGAGTTCTGGTCTGGTAAGCTTGAGTACTGCTGCATGGTCAACTAGACCGCTGAACAAGTTTAGCTTCGCATAAAAATCCGAAAAGGATTCTATGTATATTAGCGGACAATTCTTTTTTATTTATAAACCATAACTTATGTTGTTATAAACCATAACTTATGATGTTGAATTTAGCAGCAATTCCAAAAAAATTATTATATGAACCACTGACCTAAAATTTGTTAAAGCAACTTAAGGCTTATGGATACACAATTCGCCCAACTAATCGTTAATGGGATTGCGGTGGGGAGCATTATTGCTCTAGCGGCAGTCGGACTCACTCTTACCTACGGGATTCTACGGTTATCTAACTTTGCTCATGGTGACTTTCTAACTTTAGGAGCCTATCTGACTTGGCTGATAAACACTATTGGAGTCAATATTTGGCTGTCAATGATCCTGGCGGCGGCGGGAACAGTAGCAGCAATGCTGTTATCGGAAAAGTTACTGTGGTCAAAGATGCGCTCTATCCGTGCTACTTCCACTACGCTGATTATTATTTCTATCGGACTTGCCTTATTTCTTCGTAACGGCATTATTTTTATCTGGGGTGGCAAGAACCAAAATTATAATCTACCTGTTACGCCAGCTTTAGACATCTTTGGCTTAAAGGTGCCGCAAAATCAATTATTAGTATTGGGTTTGGCGGTGCTAGCAATTTTGGCGCTCCATTACCTGCTGCAAAATACCAAAATTGGTAAGGCGATGCGAGCAGTTGCTGACGATCTGGACTTAGCCAGAGTCTCAGGTATCAATGTTGACCGAGTAATTTTCTGGACTTGGCTAATTGCCGGCACTCTTACCTCATTGGGCGGAAGTATGTATGGATTGATTACAGCCGTGCGTCCAAACATGGGATGGTTCTTAATTTTACCATTATTTGCCTCAGTAATTCTTGGTGGGATTGGCAACCCTTACGGTGCGATCGCAGCAGCTTTTATTATTGGCATCGTCCAGGAAGTCAGCACCCCTTGGCTGGGTTCACAGTATAAACAGGGTGTAGCACTATTAATCATGATTTTGGTGCTGCTCATTCGTCCCAAAGGTTTATTCAAAGGAACGATTTGAGCAGCACCATTCCACTTCTAACTATTCAATAATGTGGAAATAGTAGGCTGCCACCAAAAAATTGATAGCTAACAATAACACTGCCCAAGCTGTGCGATAGGCGTAGGGAGGTTTAGCTCCACTGTCGGCAACTGGGGAATTCTTCGTTTTAGCAGTCATAATGCGATTCTCCTAATGTCAGGACTTTTTAAGAAATACCAAACTGGTGTACCAAATACCCAAATTCTTTAAGAATATTTGTGTGAAGTTGGGAATTGGGCATGGGACATTGGGCATTGGGAAGATATTCTCCCTTGTCTCCCTTGTCTCCCTCATTCTCCCACTCTCTACTCCCCACTCCCCACTCCCTCCTCTCCAGCATGATAGGAACTGCGAACCAGAGGCCCAGAACGGACATGGTTAAATCCCATTTCCCATGCTAATCTGCCGAGTTGCTCGAATTCCTCTGGAGTCCAATATTTTTGGACTGGCAGATGTTCAAGAGTTGGACGCATATACTGCCCGATAGTCAAGCGATCGCACCCCACAGACCTTAGATCAGCCATTGTTTCAACGACTTCATCAAGTGTTTCTCCGTGTCCCAGCATCAAACCTGATTTAGTGGGAATTGTCGAATCGATTTCTTTGACCATAGCCAATACCGAGAGCGAGCGATCGTACTTGGCTCCCCGGCGCACTGGCCCAGTTAGCCGTCGCACTGTCTCGATATTGTGATTAAAACAAGCTGGTTTGGCTTTTACAATCATCGCTATCCGCTGGCGCTGACCTGGCTCCCCAACACCAGCACCACCCCAAAAATCTGGGGTCAGCACTTCAATTTGAGTCTCTGGGTTCAACTGGCGGATAGTCGCGATCGTCGCCACAAAGTGCCCTGCACCCTGATCGGGCAAGTCATCACGCGCTACAGAAGTCAGCACCACATAACGTAATCCCAAAAGCTGCACCGCTTGTGCTACCTTTTGGGGTTCCTCTAAATCAAGAGGCATTGGTGCATGACCTTTATCTACTTGACAGAAAGCACAAGAGCGTGTGCAAGTAGGCCCCATTAGTAAGAAAGTTGCAGTTTTTTGGGCATAGCACTCCCCCCGGTTGGGACAGCGTCCTTCTTCGCAAATCGTGTGAATTTGGCGCTGCTTAATAATGCGTTGTACGGTAGATATTTCACTGGCTTTGCCAATAGAACGACGTAACCAGCTGGGCATTGCCCTAATTTCAGACTTTAGTTCGGCTTGTTGTGACGAAATCATAGACATCCAAGCAAGATGCGGATATAGAGTACTGGTCTGTCAATTAACAAATGATAGATAAAAATAGACGCAGGGAGCGGGAGACACGGGGACGCTCTTGATGAAGTCACCATCTCTCAGTATCCTCATGTCCCTTATGCCCTAGAGCAAAGCTAAAGCCTTAAATATCACCATGACATAAATTGAAAAGAGCGCAAGCAAAAGTTTTGTAAAACACCTCTAGGAATGTCATTTATACCGAAATATACTATCCCCCAATTCCTAGAAATTTTGTATATAGTGGGAGGATTCTCAAGGACAATCAGCAAAACTGCTATTTACACTTAAAGTTTCTGTTAGAGCAAACAGTCGTGGCAAGCAACAAGATTTTAGTTATCGATGACACTACAGTTGTCAGGGTAAAAGTACGAGAAATGTTGCCTCCGGGCAATTTTGAGGTACTGGAAGCAAAAGACGGTTTGGAAGGACTAAATTTCATCCTTCAGGAAAAACTCAGCCTGATTATGCTGGATTTCCTGTTACCTAAAATGAGTGGCTGGGAGGTTTTCCAGAAAGTTCAAGCCGATCCGGAGTTAAGGAAAATTCCTTTGGTGATCATGTCTGGTCGCAAGGAAGAGGTGACTGAGAAAATCACAGAACCCTTTGAATACTTTGAATTTCTGGGTAAGCCTTTTGATCAAAAGCAACTAATTGGCGCGATTAAGTTAGCTATGGCCAAGGCGAAACAGCCACGCCCAGAACTAGTCGCAGTAGGAGCAACATCTGCTGTCAAAAATAGCATAGCTGCAACTGTTAGTGTCGCTAATATTACAGTAGCAACCCCTAGTGCTGTAAATACTGCGATGCCTGCGGCGGCAAGCAACGCAACCCCTAGTAGCGGGGGAGTCTCTGACACAGACATTAATGCGTTGAATGAGAAAATTGTCAAAATGCAAGCTGAAATCGATGGCTTGAAGAAACAGCTAACTCAAGTTGTGACTTTTATTAAACAAAAAATCAAGTAGCATTTGTACTCGTTATTATTATCGCAGCCGAAAATACCCCGTCTCTAATAACGGGTGTCCGATTAAAAGCGGGTAAAAATAGTTAGTTCAAAAACACTTATGTTCACAAATCATCATTGACAACAAAATTCAAAATAGGAAAAATAACTAGCAATTATCTGCGCCTATATAAATTTTGAATTTTGAATTTACCGTTTGAGCTGCGTCTTCGTAGTAGAAGAGGTTGACAATCTAACAAAGCAGCCCTAAACCCACTAAACCTGCCACAGTTTGCTCTTAAGCTAAAGAGAACGGCAGGCTTTTTTGTGCTACATCCAAAATCTACGTCAAAACTTGATAGCTAATCCACAAATTGAAAGCAGAAATAAAAGCTATTTAACAAAAAATTATTGTAGTAATATCTTTGTAAATCTTATGCTTTGATGCCAAAATTAGCCTTTCCAGAATTATATAGTTCAAGATGAGATATCCAGTAAAAAATTACATCTTAATAATACAAATTAAACAAAAAAATCCTATTCTTTGATATTGATAGTCTTCACACGGGAATACTAAGGCATATAAACAAGAATTATGAGCATAGTCACCAATGCAAGTACTGTTAGATACATTGTATTCCTCTCCTGGCTATCAGATTACGGAGCAAATCTACTCAGGCAGTAAAACCCTAGTTTATCGGGGCATTAGAGAACAAGACCAAAAATCGGTGGTTCTCAAATTGATGCGGAATGAATATCCTACGTTCGCGGAAATCGCTCAGTTCCGCAATCAATATGTCATTATCAAAAACCTTGATCTTCCTGGCATAGTCAAAACCTATAGCTTAGAAAGCTACCGTAACAGCTACGTCCTAGTAATGGAAGATTTT
This sequence comes from Nostoc foliaceum FACHB-393, assembly GCF_014698505.1. GTDB lineage: Bacteria > Cyanobacteriota > Cyanobacteriia > Cyanobacteriales > Nostocaceae > Nostoc > Nostoc foliaceum_A. The sequence goes on from NZ_JACJTD010000007.1 coordinate 41,110, forward strand.
GGCGGCATTTCCCTCCAAAACTGGCGACTGGACAACAAGGGGAAAGATGAAAACAGGGTTTCCCTAGATGAGTTTTTCCACATTGCCATTAAAATTGCTTCTACCCTGGAAGGATTGCATCGCGATCGCATCATTCATAAAGACATCAAGCCTGCCAACATCCTGATAAACCCTAGTACAGATGAAATAAAACTCATCGACTTTAGTATTGCCACTCTGCTACCAAGAGAAATTCAATCTATCACGAATCCCAACGTCTTAGAAGGCACCCTAGCTTACATTTCCCCAGAACAAACGGGAAGGATGAACCGAGGTATTGACTACCGCACTGATTTTTATTCCCTCGGTGTCACCTTTTTTCAACTCCTTACCGGAGAGTTACCTTTCACCACGAAAGATCCGATGGAGTTAGTTTACTCTCACATTGCCAAACAACCGCTAAAAGCCTGCCGGATTAATTCCAATATTCCGCCAATTTTGTCTGACATGATCAGCAAGTTGATGGCAAAAAATGCCGAAGACCGCTATCAGAGTGCTTTGGGATTAAAGCATGACTTGGAGGTGTGCCAAAATCAGTGGAAAGAAACAGGAAATATTGCACTCTTTGAACTAAGTGTGAGGGACATCTCAGACCGTTTTGTAATCCCTGAAAAACTCTATGGTCGCCAAAGTGAAGTTGAAACCCTACTCGCTGCTTTTGGGCGCGTAGCAGATGGGGCAACAGAAATGATATTAGTTGCAGGTTTCTCTGGCATTGGCAAAACTGCTGTAGTCAATGAAGTCCAAAAACCTATTGTGCGGCAGCGTAGTTACTTTATCAAAGGAAAATTTGACCAGTTTCAACGTGACATTCCCTTATCAGGATTGGTGCAAGCTTTTCGAGACTTAATCGGGCAACTACTCTCAGAAACTGATGCCCAAATTCAACAATGGAAAGTCAAAATCCTGCGGGAATTGGGTACACAAACTCAGGTGATTAGTGATGTTATTCCTGAACTAGAACAGATTATTGGTAAGCAGCCTCCAGTTACAGAAATCTCTGGCAGTGCTGCCCAAAATCGTTTTAATTTATTGTTTCAAAAATTCATCAAAATTTTTACAACTAAAGAACATCCCCTAGTTATCTTTCTCGATGATTTGCAGTGGGCAGATACGGCCTCTTTGAAATTAATTCAGTTATTAATGTGCGAAAGCACGCTGTCTTCTCTTTCAGAAGAGGCAGAACATATGCGGGAAAATAAGGGGAGTTTATTGTTAGTTGGTTCGTATCGAGATAATGAAGTTTCAAAGGCACATCCGCTTTATTTGACACTACAGGAGATTAAAAACGCAAAAGCAATTATTAATACGATCACTCTTACACCTTTAAACCAAGGCGATTTAAATCATCTAATTGCTGATACTCTCCATTGTCCTGAATTAATTGCTGTTCCTCTGACACAGATGGTGTTTGCCAAAACTAAAGGCAATCCCTTCTTTTCTGTCCAATTTCTGAAGTCTTTACACGATGACGGGCTAATTGTATTAAATTATGATGTTGGTTATTGGCAGTATGATCTTTCAAAAGTCAAAGAATTAGCTCTCACAGATGATGTAGTAGAATTTATCGCCCTACAAATAGAAAAATTGCCAATATCTACCCAAAAAGTTCTGAAACTGGCTGCCTGTATTGGGAATCAATTTGACTTAAAAACTCTGGCGATCGTCAATGAAAAATCTGTAGTAGATACAGCATCAGATTTGTGGCAAGCATTACTTGATGGGCTAGTTCTACCACAGACTGAAAATTTCAATATCTTTTCAAAAGATAATACTAATCAAGAATTCATTGTTCATGGAATAGAATCTACACAATTTTCAAATTCTAATTTACAGTTACCTAAGTATAAATTCGTACATGATAGGGTACAGCAAGCCGCTTATTCTTTGATTCCTGAAGAACAAAAAAAGCCAATTCACTTAAAAATTGGGCTACTGTTATTGAACAATATTCCAGTTGTAGAACAGGAAGAAAAGATATTTGAGCTTGTCAATCAGTTTAATATCGCAGTAGAATTCATCTCTCCTCAAGTGAAACGAGATGAACTGGCCCAGATGAATCTAATTGCTGGACGTAAAGCTTTAGCTTCAACAGCTTATCCCGCGGCCGTTAAGTATTTAACTACCGGCATCCAATTACTGGCAGGTAATAGCTGGGAGACAAAACATCATCTTACCCTGGCTTTATATGAGACTGCGACAGAGGCAGCATACCTAGCTGGCAACTTTGAACAGATGGAGGAATTGGCAAAGGTGGTGTTGGTACGTAAAACACTGCTAGAAAAAGTGAAAGTTTATGAAGTCAAAATCCAGGCTTATGGGGCGCAGAACCAAGCACTGGAGGCTGTAAATACAGCCCTAACCTTTTTGAAACTTTTGGGTGTGGAGTTTCCTGAGAATCCAGGACAGTCTGATATTCAGCTAGCAATGGCGGAATTAGCATTAAATCTGAACGGCAGGCGCATTGATGACTTAATGAACCTACCGGAGATGACAGATGCCCAGCAGATAGCAGCTATGCGTATCCTATCAGCTGTAACTGCTGTGACCTATTCAGTTACTCCCGAACTATTTCCGCTGATTGTTATTAAACAAATCAACTTATCACTCAAATATGGTAATACTTCCTCGTCTGCTTATGCCTATGTTGCTTACGGAGTAATTCTCTGCGGAGTAGTGGGAGATATTGAATCTGGCTATCAATTTGGCAAATTAGCTTTGAGCCTCTTAGTTAAATCCAATGTTAAAGAAGTTAAAACTAAGATCATGATGGTATTTTATACAGCTATCTGGCATTGGAAAGAGCATACTAGAGAAATATTAAAGCCTTTGCTTGAAGCTTATTCTGCCGGGCTAGAAACTGGAGATTTAGAACATGCAGCCTATTGTCTTAATAATTATTGCTACTCTACATATTTTATCGGTAAAGAACTGACAGAGTTGGAACGCGAGATGGCAACTTACAGCAATGCCATCAGACAAATCAAGCAAGAAACAATATTTAACTGGAATAGCATATATCAGCAGAGTACTTTAAACTGGCTGGGAAATGTTGTAAATCCCTGTTATTTGATCGGTAAAGCATATAATGAGGAGATAATACAGCCGCTTCATCTTCAAACCAATGATGCTATAGGACTTTTATATTTATATTATAATAAATTGCAATTATGTTACTCATTTCATGAGTTCCCTCAAGCGGTTGAAAATGCTGCTTTGGCAGAAAAGTATTTAGATGGTGGTATAGGACAGCTAGTTTTTCCTCTTTTCCATTTTTACGATTCACTGGCTAGACTTGCAGTGTATTCTGAGGCATCTGCTTCTGAACAAAAGCTTATTCTTGATAAAGTACAAGCTAATCAGGAAAAGATGCAAAAATGGGCACATCATGCCCCCATGAATTATTTACACAAATATTATCTTGTAGAAGCTGAACGGCATCGAATTAGAGATCAATATATTGAAGCAATGGAATCGTATGATCATGCTATCTCCCTTGCGAAAAAACATGAGTATATCAACGAAGAAGCTCTTGCTAATGAACTTGCGGCTAAATTTTATCTAGAGTGGGACAAAGATAAGATTGCCCAAACTTACCTAACTGATGCCTACTATAGCTACGTTCGCTGGGGAGCGTTAGCCAAGGTTGACGATTTGGCAAAACGCTATCCCCAATTACTGGCTCCTATATTTCAGCAAGAAAAACTGAGTATCCATTCCAGCGAGGAAAACACTTCTTTTAATAACACATCTATATCATCTTTATCTACCCTGAGTAATCAACAAACTGTTATTGGTTCGAAAACAAGTATTTCTGACTCTCTGGATTTAGCTGCATTCATTAAAGCATCTCAAGCACTCTCTGGGGAAATCGAGCTTGAGCGACTACTTTCTACTTTGATGGAAGTTGTTATGGAAAATGCAGGAGCCTCTAAATGCGCTTTAATTTTAAGCGAAGGTGATAACTTAGGATTAACTGTCACGGCGATTTGTTCAAGTTCAAATTTTGAGCATACCTACACTGAGTTTCCATCAACTTGCCTTGAGTCAAGCTATGATGTTCCCATTACTTTGATTAACTATGTTAAACGCTCTAGAGAAATCTTAGTTATTGATGATGCAATGGCTGTTTCTTTTCTAGTAGGTGATAGCTACATTGTTAGTGAAAAACCTAAGAGCTTATTGTCTATACCTCTTCTAAATCAAGGTAAATTGATTGGGATTCTTTACCTAGAAAATCATCTAACAACAGGAGCATTTACACGCGATCGCGTAGAAGTTCTTAAACTCCTCACCACTCAAGCAGCAATATCACTAGAGAATGCTATTCTTTATAAAAATTTGGCACAAGCTAAAGAAAGCTTGGAAGAATACAATCATAGCCTGGAAGAAAAAGTCCAGGACAGAACACAGGAAATTAACCACAAAAATCACTGTTTAGAAGAAGCTTTACAGGAATTACAGCGTACTCAGATTCAATTGATTCAAAGTGAAAAAATGTCTTCTTTAGGACAAATGGTTGCGGGGATTGCCCATGAAATAAATAACCCTATTAACTTTATTCATGGCAATATTAATCATGCTGGTGAGTATGTTCAAGACTTGCTAGATTTGATAGTTGTTTATCAGCGGGAATATCCCCTTCCTTCGCCTTTAGTTGAGGAGAAAGCTGAGGAGATTGATATAGATTTCCTAGCAAAAGACTTGCCAAAGATTCTAGATTCAATGAAAGTGGGGAGTTCGCGTATCCGGAATATTGTTTTGGGCTTACGCAACTTTTCTCGACTAGATGAATCTGAGATGAAGCCTGTAGATGTTCATGAGGGAATAGACAACACTTTAATGATTTTGCAGCACCGGCTTAAAGAAAAGAGTAATTTACTGGAAATTGAAGTCATCAAAGAATACGGAAAATTACCGGAAGTTCTTTGTTACCCTGGTCAACTAAATCAGGTGTTTATGAATATACTTAGTAATGCGATCGATGCTTTAGAAGATTCATTTGCCATTGAGCATCCATTATTGGTAAATGACAAAGAACAAATAACAAAAGACATAGACGCTTCAGCAGCTTCTCATAAAGTAGGAAAAATTCATATCTTTACTGAAATAACAGATTCTAATACAGCGGTAATTCGGATTGCAGATAATGGTTCTGGTATGACAAAAGCAGTTCAGCAGAAAATCTTTGACCCATTTTTCACCACTAAGTCGGTAGGAAGTGGCACGGGGTTGGGGTTGTCGATTAGCTATCAGATTATTGTGGACAAACACAAGGGTCGTTTAACCTGTGATTCCTCATTAGGAAAGGGGACTGAGTTCGTGATTGAGATCCCGATGCAACAGTCAGATATCTAGACTAGTAACACTTCTTTTAAAATACAAAGTTGGGTTAAGTGAAGCGAAACTTAACATTTGGAAGTTTGTCGAGTTTTGTTTTGCTCTACCCAACTGATAATTCTAAAAACCCAGTTTGTTATAACAAACTGGGTGGTTGCTAAGACTCATCACAACAACTCTGACAAGCTACTAGGATACGGGTGTAGTTGTCATATTAACTAAAGACTCTTGACGCGCACGTCGTCCTGTAATTACCATCTTGACTCCACTGGCAGGTCCAAGGGTAAAACCTCGACGCTGAGGTCGCTCTGGATGCTGATCAGCTAGCGCCAAGTTGTAGCGTGACAAAACGGTTGCTAATACTAGCTTCATTTCAAATATAGCCAAAGCTTCACCAATACAACGACGCGCACCACCGCCAAAGGGCAGGAATTCATAGGGAGAAAATTGACGTTCAACAAAGCGCTCTGGTTGAAACTCTTTGGGCTGGGGATATAAATCCTCTCGTTGATGAGTGAGATAAATACTGGGAAGCAGTACAGTTCCAGGCTCTAAAGGATGTCCCAATAATTCAACGGGTTCTTGCACTACTCTGGGAAACGAAAACATTGTAACGGGGTGAATTCGCAAGGTTTCATTACAGACAGCTGTGAGATATGGCAGTCGGTAAATGCTCATAGGGTCTGGGGAATCACCGAGAGTGTCCAGTTCTTGGAGTAGTTTTTCATGGACTAAAGGCTTTTGGTGAATCCAGTACAATCCCCAAGCCATTGCCGATGCCGTAGTTTCATAACCGGCAAGTATTAGGGTTATTAACTGATCGCGCAACTCCTGAGCCGTCATCGGTTGGCCTGCTTCATCCCGACATGATATCAGCAAAGAGAGAATATCGATGCGTTCTGGATCAGGTTGTTGCTGACACTCGGCAATTTCAGTGTAGAGAAATTGATCAATTTGCTCTCGATTGCGTAGGAACTTTCCCCAAGGACTCCAAGCTCCTAAATCCTGTTGCAAGAATGAGAAAAAGAATAAACTAGAAGTGAAAGGTGACTGAAAAAGCTCTAACAGCAACGGCAATAGTTGTCTAAGTTTTTGAATTTTTTCTCCCTCAGACAAACCAAAGATAGCCTGTAAAATGACTTGCTGGGATATATCCTGTGTTAGATTACGTGCTAGAAAGGGCTTATTTAGTGGTAACTGACTAAAGATTTTTTCAGACACATTACAGATTAGCTGACCATAGGCTTGCATCCGCTCTCCATGAAAAGAGGGTGTCACCAGTTGTCGTTGGCGCTTGTGGCGATCGCCCTCCAGCATCAGGACTGAATAACTCCCCAAAATCGGCTGCAAAATTCCGTTGAGTTCCCCAACGGCTGTAAACTTCTTTCTATCATTAGTTAATATTGCCTGGATTGCTTTGGGATGGTTCACAAAGACTACTGTGTCACCAAAACCGATTATCTTACCAGTAAAAATATCGGGATACTGTTGAGCTGCATTTTCCATATAGCTAACAGGGTCAATAACCCATTGAAGCTTTTGTAGCAATGAAGGAGTTTGCAGAGGATTAGGTAGCTGCATTGAATGTTTCATTATGAAATTGTGCTAATTTACCGCCCTCATCTTTAGAGTAATAAGTGGCTATTCACTTTTGATGTTTAAATGCTCCAATCTAAGAACTACAAGCAGCAAAAAGTATAAGTTAAATGCGCGACAGTTTCCTACTTTACTTAGAAAGTTGCAATTCTTTTAACATTTAACTACCTCTAGCTTTTCAGCAGTCTGATAGCGAGTAGATTGAGCACACCAAGTGATGTTGGCACTTATCCAGCTGTGCAATCCTGATATATATTTTGCGAGTTCAGCATCTTCCACTTCTCCAAAACTTGGAATAGATGCTTCTAATTCCATCATAGTTAGCACGTCTTGATCGTGGATTTCAGCAGCACGCTTGATTGCTTGTTCCAAAGGCAACTTCTGTTGATAATGCAATACCAATACTAAATTATGAACATCGCCATCTTCCATTTCCCTAAGTGCCGAGAAAATATCGTTACCCCAGCAAAGAACCTTATTTGCCATCACCTTTAGTTCTTTCACGATGTTGTGTTCTCGGACAAACTCAGGAATTATTAAATGGTCGCAAAATTCAATCAATTCGATAACAGGCTCCACCCCTCCGGCTAATAAACGTATCGCCATATAAGTGTCCATATCAGGTACAACTCCCTGTATACGGTTAGTGGCTTCTTCCACACATCCTTTGAAGTAGCCTTTAAAGCTACAGAGAAAGTGATGAAACCATTTTATATTTCCTCTTTCAAGTATTCGATTTCTTAAGTTACTTAAGGCATAAGCAAGGGGTACATCTTGATTCGTAAGTTCTTCCCCATTTAATATTTCCAAAAATCTATTGTGAAAACCCTTAAGTAGTTCAGGTTGTTTTCCTAAATCTGACAAATCGCATTGGTCATCCCAAATAAATAACCAACTCAATAAGTCATTTGCAATCTTCAGTTCTTCAAGCTGACAGGAAGGATAAGTACCTGCGGCTAGTAAAAAGAATTTTGCCTTATAAAAACGCTGATAAGACGATTCATGTGCCAGAAGGTTAAAGCGTAGCACCCATTCAAAAGCATACTCCTCCAAAACATCTACATGCTTATTTATATGAGTTGAAAATGGGCAGTATAAATCAGGAATACTTGTTTGTTTCATATCAGTAGTCTTCATGAAGTTATTAATAATTTAGGAAATATAGGTTTTAAATTTAATTCCTATTCACATCACGCTTGCACAGCCAGCAAACTAGCTTTACATCAATAGTGGTGAAATTTCAAGGTATGTAAATATTTCCCAGCTAATCAGCAATTATTCATTATATTTTTTAAAAACATATCCGAGAATATATGGATTTCACATTCTCTAAAAAAGACGTTCATATATATTTATGCTCATCATAAATACAGATTACAAACTTCCAAAACTAGTATTAAACATCAGTAAAATTATACTGAAATAACACTAACTTTATAAAACGACAAGGGTAATAATGACTAATTTTAGAGCGATCGCCTTATGAAAGAGGATATTCAACTCTAGTGAAAGTGAAGATTGGTGGTAAATTTACATCGTGTAGCGATCGCCCCCGTGGTCGCATAGAGCAATTTAGTGTGAAAATGTTGCTGTTGTCAGACTTTTTGGGAACTATAGGATTGTCAGACGAGAAAATTATCAGTCAGCCTGCGAACAAAATAGAGGTGACTTAGCTGCGATCGCCGGGCTAAATAGTAAACAAGTCACAAGGAGTCAGATTAATTTAAATACAATGACTTATAAGCCAGACATACCAATGCTTTATGTACCAAAAGATAGTTTAATTCTAGTAGTTGATGACACTACTACAAATTTAGAAATTGTCTTTGATGTATTAACTACTGTAGGTTTTGAAGTTACTACAGAGCATGATGGAGAAAGGGCACTTAAACAGGCTGAATATCTACTGCCTGATTTAATTTTATTAGATGTGATGATGCCAGGAATAGACGGATTTGAAACCTGTAAAAGGCTGAAACAAAATTCAGCTACTTGTGATATACCAATAATTTTTATGACGGCAAATTCTGATACTGATAGTAAAGTAAAGGGTCTAAATATAGGGGCAGTCGATTATATCACTAAGCCCTTTCATGAAGAAGAATTATTAGCTAGAATTAAAACCCATATTCAATTACGAAATCTCACAAAAACTTTAGAAAAAAAAGTTTCAGAAAGGACAGCAGCGTTGTCTAGGGCATTAAAAGACCTACAAGATTCTCAACTTCAGCTTGTACAGACAGAAAAAATGTCTGCCCTTGGTCAATTAGTAGCAGGTGTTGCTCATGAAATTAATAATCCAGTTGGTTTTATTCATGGCAATCTTGGACATGCTTCAGTATATTTCCAAGATATGGTTAACATTATTAGTCTCTATCAGCAGTACTATCCTCATCCTGTTCCAGAAATTCAAGAGGAAATTGCAGCGATAGATTTGAAATATATGCTTGCTGATCTACCTAATTTAATTTCCTCGATGAAAGAGGGAGTTCAGCGCATTCGCAATATTAGTACCAGTCTGAGAACCTTTTCTCGGTCAGATAGCGATCGCAAGGTTTATTGCAACATTCATGATGGTATAGACAGCACCATCATGATCCTCAAACATCGCTTAAAGGCATCCGAGGATCGTCCTGATATTCAAGTAATTAAAGATTACGATAATTTGCCAGAACTAGAATGTTTTATCGGACAACTAAATCAGGTATTTATGAATTTATTAGCTAATGCTATTGATGCTTTAGAGGAGTCTAATGTAGGACGCACCTATATTGAAATTGAAGCAAATCCCAATCAAGTTTTGATTCAAACTTCCCTCACTGAAGATAAAAATCATATATTGATTCGGATTCAAGATAATGGCGTGGGAATGTCAACTGATGTCCAGCAAAAAATCTTTGATCATTTATTCACTACCAAGCCTGTGGGTCAAGGTACAGGATTAGGATTATCAATTGCTCATCAAATTGTTGTCGAAAAACATGGAGGAACTCTAGAGGTAAATTCAACACTAGGAAAAGGTTCAGAGTTCATTATTAAGCTTCCCATTTAGGAATCATAGCGAATTGCGTTCATCAACATAATAGGTAAATTTATGTTTAAGGCAGTAGTAGGCCACAGTAACGATCCAGATTCTCTATCCGCAGTTGAAGAAGTTATTGAGCAATGTTTCAGTTCTCTTGCAGGAGATATACCAAAAGCTGGGATTCTTTTTGCTGCAATTGATTTTGAACATTCTCTCATTTTGCAGCAAATTTATCAGGCTTATCCAGGGATTGAGTTGATTGGTGGAACAACAGATGGAGAAATTTCTTCAGTCTTAGAGTTTCAGCAGGACTCAATTACCTTGATGTTGTTCTGCTCAGACGAAGTTGAAATTTATGCAGGAGTTGGACGCAAAGTTTCATCTGATCCAATTACTGCAACTAAACAAGCTGTAGAGCAAGCAAAAGCAAAAAGTACTGCACCTCCAAAGCTATGCTTAACTCATCCAGAGAGCCTCACAACTAGTGGTGTATCTATATTGAATGGCTTAAAGCTAGCTCTTGGACAACATGTGCCGATATTTGGTGGTTTGGCAGCCGATCAGTCAAGATATCAAAATACATATCAATTTTTTCAAACAGAAGTATTAAGTGATTCTGTACCAATTCTGCTTTTTTCCGGCACAATATTGTTTTCTCACGGGATTGCAAGTGGTTGGCATCCCATCGGCCAAATAAGCAAAGTAACTAAGGTAGATAAGAATATAGTCTATGAAATAGATGGTAAACCAGCTTTAGATTTTTATCAAAATTATCTAGGTTTGCTTCCTCCTTCGATGGAATATCCGCTAGCAGTGTTTGCTCAGAATGGAGACAATTTTTATATAAGGGCACCTATTGCTTACAACCAGGAATCTGGTAGCATAACCTTTTTTGGAGATATTCCCGATCAAGCAATTATTCAAATTTCAGAAGCAGCTTATGAAGATATTCTAGCAGCTTCCAAAGCTTCATTCATGAGTGCCTTAGATAATTATCCAGGTGCAGAACCCAGTGCCGTTGTGTTTTTTTCATGTGTAGCTCGTCGGCAAATACTTGGTACTAGGGCACAAGAAGAGTACCAGAATACAAAACTTTGTATGGCTAAATATTTTCCTGCTTGTGGATTTTATTCTTATGGAGAGATTGCTCCTATAGATCGAATTAGCCAGACGCAATTTCACAATGAAACTTTTGTAACTTTAATTTTGGGAACTCGGTAAAAACTGATGGAAATGGGGGATTATCAACAAGAAATTAAGGAACTAAAAAAAGCGAATAGAATTCTCCAAAAGCAATTGGAACGTTCTGAATCTGATCGGATAAAACTTGAAGATGTAAATAACAAGAAAGAATGTTTGCTCAGAAAAGTAATTGATGAATTAAAAGAATATCAAAACAAGTTAGAAGACAGAAGCCATGAACTAGAAATGATGCTTCTTAATCTTCAGATAATGCAAAATAAGATGTCTACTCTGGGAAGTCTTGTCGCAGATGTAGCTCATGAAATTAATAATCCAGTTGGCTTTATAGCAGGTAATCTGACTCCGGCTAAAGAGTATATTCAGAATTTATTACATCTCATCGACCTTTATCAGCAAACCTATCCCAAGGCATCTCAAGAAATTCAAGAAACAATCCAAGTGATTGATCTAGAGTATGTGCGCGAGGATTTACCTAAACTGATTTCCTCAATGAGAGAAGGCACAGATCGCATTTCCAACATTAGCAATAGCTTGCGAACTTTCTCTAGAGCAGATACAGAACAAAAAGTTATTTTTGATATTCATGAAGGCATGAATAATACTCTCCTCATTCTCAAGCACCGTTTGAAAGCTAATAAGATTCGTCCTGCTATTCAAATAGTTAAAGATTACGGCGATTTCCCTCTAGTAAAATGCTTTCCAGGACAATTAAATCAGGTATTTATGAATCTATTGGCAAATGCCATTGATGCTTTAGAAGAATCTAATTCTGGACTGAGTTTTAATGAGATTAAGGAAAATCCCAATCAAATCATAATTCATACTGACCTAATTGAAGATATAAATCACGTATTGATTCGGGTTAAAGATAATGGTGTGGGAATATCGCCTGATGTTCAGCTTAAAATGTTTGACAATTTATTTACAACCAAACCTGTGGGGAAAGGAACAGGATTAGGATTATCAATTGCTTATCAAATAATTGTCCAAAAACATAAAGGAACTCTAGAAGTAAATTCTGTGTTAGGAGCAGGTTCTGAATTTATAATTACCATTCCAATTTCTTAAAATAACAAATATAGCAATTATTCCAATTAATATTCAGAAAAATCAATGTTCAATTTGGTAGCAGGTCATAATGATTTAATAATTCGTGATTTATAATTCGTAATTAATTACGGTTTACAAGCAACAAGTCTATTTATGGAAAACAGGAAAATTTTATTTTGATTGTGAGCAAGCAGATTTATGTATGGGTTAACAATACAATAAGTAGTTAAACAAAATTAATTACAAAAAGTTAAGATATGAAACCCTTATCCAGACTAAAAACTCATGTGTAAATAATTGTTAGCGATTAAGTAAGTCGGCGTAAATAATTATTGTTGCAATAAGGCAGGGGGCAGGGAGCAGGGAGAGAAAGAGTTTGAGCTTTATTTACTTTTATTTACATAGTTTGGTTTTATTGCACCGACTTACTTACTTATACTTGGTATTAGTGATATTTTGCCCCGGAAGATCCTCAAAACCCGTTTTTAAGGAGACTTAATTCCCTCCTTAAAAAGGAGGGTTAGGGAGCATCAAGCCTTAACCCAATCATATTAGGTGATGGGAACATAAGCTAGAAAAGACTTTGCAAAATTTGGAACTGTCGTAACAACAAAGTTCAGAATTTGTGATGACTATTACATTACTATTTATTAAAAACAAAAGCAAGCATCAAATTTTTTAAAGAAAAAGATTAAGCAGTTACTTTAGAGGCATTTTGGGGAACTCTATAACTGTAGTTCAAGATTGTGTCCTCAAAATTTATGACCAATGCACTTAACCACTCAATAGCTACACTTAATGTTCCTTTAGAACGCGATATATTTTTACGTACATTAATCAGAGAGTTATCTGGCACTTTGCAGGACGTAGTTGGCTTAGAAGAAGCTTCTGGATTTATTAGCGTAGTTGGTCAAAGGATGGCTAGGCAGCTCAACCAAGATTACAAATCTGCCCTGGAAGTTTCCAACCTTTCTAGTAAGCAGGTCGCTGATGTCTTGATTGACTTAAAAAAACGAATTCAAGGCGATTTTTATGTCATTGAGCAGGATGATGAAAAAATTGTCTTTGGCAACCGCGTTTGCCCATTTGGCGAAAAAGTGCTTAATCGCCCTGCCATGTGTATGATGACCTCAAATGTCTTTGGGACGATCGCAGCTAATAATCTGGGATATGCGAAAGTAGAATTGCAAGAAACCATAGCACAGGGAGCTTCTGGATGTAGAGTAATTGTTTACTTAAAATTTACAGAAGAGGCAGAAGATGCAGAAGGTCGAGAATACTTTAGAGGACTAGACTCTGTATAAACCCTTCAGCACCAAAATAACTTCGGGATATAAGTTTAGTGCAGATATGTAAAGTAGAATCGAACCTTGAAATTGGAAGCCCCATGACTCCTGAACAATTTCTTGAACTTGCCAGAGTTTTACCAGAACCTTTACTCTTGGTGAGTGGAGAGGGTAAGTTGTTAGCTACCAATCAACCAGTAGCAGATATGCTAGGTTTACGCCGTCAGGAACTGCGCGGAAGAATGCTCTTTGAAATTGTAACTGAGTCTACCAACGATATTGTCAGGTATCTGCAAGCTTGTTCAAGTAGTAGGGCAATGGTTATTGGCTCCTTGACTTTACGAAAGAATGATGGACAAACGTTAATATGTCGTAGCCAAGGAGCCGTTATTCAACCTTGGTCTCCTGAATCTTCAGCTTTAATTCTCTTACGCTTGGAAAATAGAACTCTGACCAGCAGTAATTTCGTTCTTCTGAACGAAAAAATCGATGAGTTAGCAAAAGAAGTTCAAAGACGAAAACAGGCAGAGGAAGCGCTTTGGAAAGCGAATCAAGAGCTAGAAATTCGGGTTGAGGAACGTACAACTGCTTTACAAGAAACACTAAACGAACTACAGCTTACCCAAACTCAGCTTATCCAAGCTGAGAAAATGTCTAGTTTAGGTCAGATGGTAGCTGGTATTGCCCATGAAATTAATAATCCCGTGAGTTTTATTTATGGCAACCTTCATCACGCCCATAAATATACTCAAGATTTACTGAAATTGGTGCAAATTTATCAACAGCTTTGTCCAAATACTCCTCTTGAAATCCAAGAGCAAGTAGAAGAAATAGACTTAGATTTTCTGATTCAAGATATAACTAAACTTTTCCAGTCCATGAAAGTGGGAACAGAACGCATTCAGGAAATTGTTAAATCACTACGTAACTTTTCCAGGCTTGATGAAGCAGAACTTAAGCAAGTCAATATCCATGAAGGAATTGATAGTACTTTAATGATTTTGGAGCATCGCCTTCAAGCTAGGCATGAGTACCCAGAAATCAAAGTCATCAAAAAATATAGTCAACTTCCGAATGTAACTTGCTATCCTGGCCAACTTAATCAAGTTTTTATGAATATTCTTGCTAATGCGATCGATTCATTGGAGGCATCGGTAAATCCACAAACAACTGACAATCAACAACTGATAAATAATAATCCCCAAATTCAAATTAAAACTGAGCTAATCGATGAAAAATGGATAGCAGTTAGTATTGCTGATAATGGTTTGGGGATAAATGAACAAGTTCGCTCAAAGCTATTTGATCCATTTTTTACCACTAAATCTGTGGGCAAAGGTACTGGACTAGGACTATCTATAAGCTATCAAATTATAGTTGAAAAACATAACGGAGAACTTAGTTGTTTTTCTGTTCCAGGAAAAGGTGCAGAATTTGTAATTAAGATACCTATTAACTCAGTCTCATATTTAAGTGAAAAGATATGACAAACGCCTGTCTGCTAATTAGCAAACAGGCGTGTATTTGAGTACAAAGTTTGGTTGAGAATCGGTTAAATCTTAGCAGTAGAATCAACTGATGGTTGAGACTGACTAACCGAATCTAAATTTGGCAAAAGCAGTAGATTTTGTGCTTTTACATTACTGTTGATTGTTGCTTGCAAAAATGGTGTGTGGGAGATGGAATTATTAGCCAATGTAAACAGTGGATTTGACAAAATCCCTGCTATGGAAGTGGCAATTAATGTTACCACCAACCCGACTTGCAAAGGTCTTAGCCCAGGCAAATCCCAACGCACTTGGGGATAATTCTTCACCGCGTCGGACATTTCATGGGGTTCTTTGACTACCATCATCTTAACTACGCGAATGTAGTAGTAGATGGAGACGACGCTGGTAACTAAGCCTAGCAAGACTAACCAATAAAGTCCTGCTTGCCAACCAGCCCAAAATAAGTAAATCTTGCCGAAAAATCCAGCTAATGGTGGAATACCACCCAAGGAAAGCAGGGAGATACTCAACGCCAGTGTTAGGAGTGGGTCTTTTTGATATAAACCAGAGTATTCGGCAATCTGGTCGGTTCCTGTCCGCAGTGAGAACAGGATGATGCAGGTAAAGCCGCACAGGTTCATGAACAGGTAAACCAGTAGGTAAAATATCATACTGGCATAGCCCGCCTGTGTACCAGCAATTAAGCCAATCATCACAAACCCAGCTTGGGCAATGGATGAATAAGCTAGCATCCGTTTCATGCTGGTTTGAGCTAGGGCGACTACGTTACCCAAAATCATGCTGAGAACGGCCAGAGCAGTGAAGACAAACCTCCACTCGTCAGCAACAAGAGGGAAGGCTGTTGTCAACAAGCGGATGGCTAGGGCAAACCCAGCTGCTTTGGAACCGACAGATAAAAAGGCGATAACTGGGGTGGGAGCGCCTTCGTAAACGTCTGGTGTCCACTGGTGGAAGGGTGCAGCGGAGATTTTGAAGCCAATACCCGCGATCGCAAAAACCAGGGCAATTACTAAACCTAAAGATTGTCCGACTTTAGCTGTGGCAATGCCACTTGCGATCGCACTAAGTTCAGTTTGTCCTCCAGATAGTCCATACAGCAGTGATACACCGTACAAAAAGATTGCTGTACTGGAAGCTCCAATTAACAAGTATTTCAGCGCCGCTTCGTTGGAGCGGGGGTCACGCTTGGTATAACCTGTTAACAGGTAAGAGGAGATACTCAGGGTTTCTAGGGAGATGAAAATCATCACCAACTCACTAGCCCCGGATAAAAACATCCCTCCTAGAGTAGCACTCAGCAAAATAGCGATGAATTCGGCTAAAGCAGTGCCGCTCTGCTCAACGTAGCGAATTGACATCAGTATAGTTACAATCGCAGACAAGGCAATAATACCGCGAAAGACGATACTCAGGTCATCACTGTTAAAGCTACCGGTAAAACCGATGGGATTAGGAGAGTCCCATTGAAAATATAGGGCGACAATCGAAGCAAATAAACCTGCGATCGCTAGATATCCAATCCAGCGTGCGGATGATGTACGCCCCAAAATCAAATCAACAATCAAAACCCCCAAGAGGGTGAGAATAACAATCCCCTCTGGCAAAATCGTTCCAGCGTTCAACTGGGATGCAATATTAGCAAAATCCATGAGATGTATAGGTTTTGGGGATTAGATATTAAGGCTAACTCTGTTCACTCTAGCAAGTTTTCTAATTCCCAGACTAGCTCTTTTAACAAGAGCTTAACAGCTTGGGTGCAGATGGCAATCGCACCAACTTCACTGGCTTACCAGCAGCTTTCTCAGTATCTAGGAATTCACCTAACAGCTTTCCTACCTCGTTTTTCAGGCGTGACTTTAGCGAATATGATAAATAATTATGCAGCAACGAGTGCGTGCCGTAGGCGATCGCCACGTACAAAAAGCTTATAAAACTAATAAGGGCACAGCAATGCTGTGCCCCGACAATATTCATAACTCCTAAATTTATTTAAAAATCGACGGATGGCAGCTTGCCTTGTAAAGACTGAAATTTAGACTGAACACAGTTGGCACAATTGCAACCAAGTTGATCAATAATCGGATTAGATGTTTGAATCAAGTGTGGTGTTGCCAGATCGGGAATTTGTTGTGTAGATACTACCGTCATAAGTTGGGTAGCATCAGTAGATTTCAGGGTGGATGCATGTGCTGGATTGACTACCAGCAGCATGGATACCAAAAATGCGGGACAGGCAAGTAAAATAAGTTTGACTATGTTCATAATTTACACAAAGATACCTTTGCTGATACAGCATAGCTAATAAATTGACCACCTTCAACTTTAATAATTCGTAATTCGTAATTCGTAGTTCGTAATTGTTGGGTTTAATTACCCTTCTTCCAAAAGGATAGGCGAACGCCAACGTCTATAAGTGGCGCTTTTTTCGGTCTGCGTATAAATACTTTGATGTAATAGTCTTTAATTACGAATTACGAATTATTTTAACTACGCCCGAATCCTTGACCTCGCAAAACCTTTGACCATACAAGTAATTCGCCCTGTTCACCGCCTGCGGCCAGTAACTTACCTTCGGGATGCCAAGCTAGGCAAGAAAATCCTGCTGAGACACCTGTGATAATTTGGGATACTTCCTTGGCTTTGTTCCACAAACATAACCAGCCATCAGCAGCAGCAGAAGCGAGAAGGAAGCTTTTGGGTGCAAAGGCGATCGCATTAATCACACCTACATGATTGGTTAATACTCGCGCTTCCCAACCTAAAGTATCATCCTCTAGCTTTTCCCACACTACAATACCTTCAACGCTAGAAGATGCGAGTATTGGCGCACCGACTTTGGTCATAGCTTCTGACCATGCCAATTGGCGAATTTTACCAGGGAAGCCACGCATTACCCAAGGGTCGGGGTTGTTCCATTCTAAAACGGTGACACTACGATCCATGTTGCCAGAAGCCAGGAATTTGCCATCAGGCGACCAAGCCATAGCCACACTGACAGTAGTCATATCTAGGTTATATGGTTCTTCATCCCAGTTTTGACTATGCCAAATTTTGACTCCCTTATAACCGCTAATGGCTAAGTATTGTCCGTCAATACGCCAATCTATACCCAGTACTGAAGAGTTGTCGAAATTCAGCGTCACGATAATTTCACGAGTATCTGCATCCCAAACTTGGACATAACGCCCCAAACTAAAAGCCAGTTGGTTACTGGTGTAATTCCAAGCTAGTTTGTCAACCCATGCAGGGGCATTTTCCAAGGTGGCGATTAATTCAGTCCCGCGCCAAATTTTCACCTGTCCATCTTGTCCACCAACGGCTAAAAATTTTCCATCTGGTGAAAAAGCTAGACAGTCTACTGATTTACCGTTACCAGTTTGTAAACTTGTAAGTTCGCCCTCATTCCACAGAACTACTTCCCCGGCGGCGGAAGTTGCTGCTAAAGTTTTACCTTGTGGCGACCAAGCGATCGCAGTTACATAATCTGAAAGTGTCCCCGAATAGTGTTGTTCAAATTCCTTTGATTTGCTGGTTGTGGTGTTCATATTTGTAAAGGGGAATGGGGAATGGGGAATGGGAATGGTAAATTCCCTACTCCCTAACTTATGCTAGACAAGCGAGAAAATCTTGTTTGAGTTGGGCTGCATCAAGGTTACGGCCGATGAATACTAGTTCGTTTTTGGGGGTTTCGCTTGGTTTCCAGGGGCGATCGGGTTTGGCATCAAATATCATGTGGACTCCTTGAAAGACAAATCGATTATCTTCTCCGGCAATATTTAAAATGCCTTTCATCCTAAAAATATCTGGCCCTTGAGTACGCAGTAACTCCGAAAGCCAAGTGTTTAATTTTTCTCCATCAACTGCACCCGCTTCTACTAAAGCCACAGAAAAGACACTTTCATCGTGTACATGAGCATCTTCACCTAAGAAATCTGGATCAATTTCTAATGCGCGGTCTAAATCAAAGGCTTTTACACCTAATAAAGCATCCATTCCTAGTTCAGAATTTTGGGTACGGTAGATTTTTGCGATCGCATTCATCGCCCGAATCCGTTTTTCTAATTCCTCCAACTCTTCTGGCGCTACCAAATCTGTTTTATTAAGTAAAATTACATCGGCAAAGGCAATCTGTTCTTGGGCTTCGTCTGCATCCCAGTGCTGCCAAATATGCTTGGCATCTACGACTGTCACCACTGCATCTAAAGACAATTGACTTTGTAAATCTTCATCTACAAAAAATGTCTGAATCACTGGTGCAGGATCGGCTAATCCAGTCGTTTCAATTACTAAATGGTCAAATTTATCGCGCCGCTTCATCAAATTACCAATGATGCGAATTAAATCGCCGCGCACTGTACAACAGATACAGCCATTGTTCATTTCAAATATTTCTTCATCTGCATCGATAATCAATTGATTATCAATACCCACTTCCCCAAATTCATTAACAATCACAGCAACTTTTTTGCCGTGTTCGTAGGTGAGGATGTGATTGAGTAGAGTCGTTTTACCTGCTCCCAAATAGCCAGTCAGAACAGTAACGGGAACTGAATTGTTGATTACGTCAGCCACCATACTCTAAATTCCTCTTGTCTCACCTTATGGATAATCATTATCGCCTATGATAAATCTTTTTATATTTTTGTGCGAACTTGCTGTTATTTTGAGTTTCAGCAAAATAATCACATAATTTCCCCACCAAATATTTTCTTTTATGCATCTGTAATAAGTAATAAATATCCGCAAGTTGGTGTAGTTGGTAGGAATATTCCAATTGACCCTGCGGTATTTAGCAGGTTAGTACATTGACAATCTTGCGAGAAATATGATAATCATTATCGCATAGAAAAATTAGACTTTGATGGAGAAGTGTGGTGGTTTCAAGAAACACTGCCTGCTCGAAAAAGCAAGTAACTCAAACAGGGCAAGCATCTGCGTCTATTGCAATCAGCTTTTTAGTTGTTGCACCACTGGTTTTATCTACCGCTTTAGACCCAGCACAAGCAGATGATACTCATAATCATTCGGATGAAACCGGCTTTTACGTTGGGTTAGATGGTTTGGAAGTTTTTCCTACAGGGACATACGCAGGTTTGGAGAACCCCAACTACAATCGTTTGACTCTTCTCTTTGCACACAGGAATGAAGACACGCCGGAATCTAGCCATTTCCACGGCATTGGTACTTATAGCTACTCAGGGTCATTAGATAACCCAACCATTAACCCAACCAATCCAAATAACCGAATTCCTGAATCTTACTCAGAACAACCGCCGCTAACATTATTACCTGGTACAGGGTTTTATACTGGTCGCTTGATTAGTACTCCAACAGATAAGGAATATAGCAATCTGACAATAGAACCTATAGCGTCTCTAAAAACTTCAAAAGAATTAGATAACCAGTATTTGTTCAATAGCTCTAGTGGCCGTTGGCAGTCATCCCTTGAGGGTGCAAATATTGGTTTACAATTAGCGTCCATTAGCAGTGGATTGAATATTGGCGATTCAGCAGGCGTTGATATTGTCAAGTCAGTCGGCGATATCTATACAATCGGCAGTGGTGATGATTTTTCGTTTACCCCTACCTTTTGGACTGATGCTGCTGCACCACTGGGAACTTACTCTGCATCATTCAAATTAGTGGATTTAGGCAATGGCAATAACCCCATTCCCTTTAAAGAGTCTGGCACTTTTAATTTTGATTTTGAAGTCAAGACCGTGCCTGAGTCGTCAAATGTCCTTGGTCTTGGTATAGTCGGTCTACTAGCGCTTTCTCTTTCTCGCTTGCAAAAACTTAATCGCAATAGTTTGAACTAATTTTAATTTCGCACCAAGGTGCAAAATGACCTTTGCGTCTTGGTGCGAGGATTTAATTTTCTCACGAGAACAAAAAATCTTGAACTGCTCCTAAAACAACTGCTGGGTATTCTTCATGCAGTCCCAGAGAACCAGGGATAACAACACTTCTCACTCCTGGTAAAGCAACCAAAGCGTTCATTTCCTCTCGTGATTTGGGAGGACTAGATTCCCCAATTACTACCATGAACGGTACGGTTAAAGACTTTACAAGTTCCAGAAAATCAGATTGTTCGTGTACAGCATCGAGATTACCAGTTACAAAGGCAGCAGATGCAAATCGCGCTCCTGGTTGTTGAGTCGTGTGCCACTTCTTCTCGATGAAACTGGGTGTAATTTTAGCCGCGTCAGTAAAGACATGACGGCGATACATAAAACTTAATAAAGATGGGGCAGTATTGAGTTTGTAGAGAGCTTGACCAAGTATAGGCGATCGCACCAATTCTCTCACAAAGCCAGCTATTTGCTGACTTGCCCCCATTGTCGGCAAAGGCCCACGCCAAGTAGGAGCTAACAACACAATCTTTGAGAAAGCAGCAGGTTGTTTGACAGCTAATTGTAAAACGTAACTAGCAGCATGGCCAGCTCCCACCACGGTAACAGGAGTAGTAAAAACAGCTTTGACAAAATCTTCCAGAAATTGCTGATATATTTCTGGTCGGTAATTCAAACTAGGGCGAGAAGATTCACCAAATCCAGGCCAGTCTAAAGCTACAACTTGAAAATTGGGAGCTAGTAACCTGGCAAGTTCGCCGACTTCCAAACGCGTCGAAACACTGCTGAAAGATGGTAGCAGCAATAGCGGTGAACCTTTACCGAGGGTTTCATAAACAACGCGCAATTGCTGATTTTCCCAATTCCAGAGATATTCTTGAACTACTCCACCAAAGCCAATAGCAGCAGGGGTAGATAATAGATTGGTTGACATAAGACTAAATTTTGGTAGTTGTACGTTTTTTGTCATTTGTCAGTTGTCCTTTGTCCTTTGCAAATGACCAATGACTAATGACAAATGACCAATAACCAAGTTTAGTTAGGCAAATCTAACTTACATTCCAATGCTTTTTTTTGCATGGTTTTAAAAATGTTGTAAAACCCATTAGCACGGGAAGGTGTCAGACTAACGTTTAAACCTGTTTGTTGAATAAAATCTGGAGTAAGTTGGACAATCTCAGTTGGCGTTAGTCCATGTAATCCTTCAACCAAAAGTCCCACTAATCCTTTAGTTAACTGGGAATCGGAATCGCCCTTGAACACAACCTTACCATCATCCAAGGTTGCTGTGATATAAACTTGAGATACGCAACCAGGAACTTTATTTTCAGGTAATTTATCAGCTTCTGGGAACTCATTGAGCTTCTGAGCATACCAGATTAGCTGTTCGTAGCGTCGCTTCGGTTCGGAAGCGCGTTGAAAGCGCTGGACAATTTTAGCGAGCGCAGGTGGCAAAGAATCTAGAGTTGAAGACATAACAGAAGCTGCAAACGATCGGTATCTCCTTGAGTGTAGATTATCTTTGGAGCGATGCCTACGGCAGTTCTCTTGGCAGTATGAAGCTTGCCATTACTAAATATAATTTATCAAATCAAGATAATTCCTGCGTAGGCGCAGCCCAACCTAGGCATCGCATTGATATTGGCTTAGGTTTTCCAATGCGCCTAATCACAAAAACTTAATTTTTTTATAAGTAAGCTTTGATAGCAACTCTATATAAGTTACTGTTGTATCAGTATAGACTTCTTGTTATTACGTAAGTATCGGGAATGCGTGAAATTTATGTGTCGTTTGATTTTACTATGCGATGCTTAGGTTGGGTTGCGGCTACGCAATCACAAAATTAGCTGCAAGTTGTTTTTAATCTAGCAGCTAGGTGATAATCAACAATAATTAAAAATTAAAAATCAAAAAAAAATTCTGATTTTTAATTTTTAATCTCTTTCCCTTAGGGACTAATTCGTAGTTTGTGCAGCTAGCATCTGCTTCAGCTTTTCTAATTCCGAAGCCCAACGAGGATCTGGACGAATAGCGTCTGAATCGGTAGTTGTGGTGCTGTTTTCACGAGAACCTCCACCTCCACCACCGCCACGACGAGGCTTCTTAGAGCTTTTCTCGCGACGGCTACCTTCTCTATTAGGGGTAGGAGTGGGAGTACTACTAGCAAGAGTAACCGGTTTAGGTGCTTGCTCGTCGCCTTCTTCACCCTTTGTCCGAGGTAATGCTTTCTCTAGCTTAATCGGAGTGTCTTTGAACATCTGACCATTGTATTTTTCAATGATTTCGTCAGCTTGTTCGTCGTTGTTGACTGTCAGAAAACCAAAACCACGGCATTTGCCAGTTTTACGGTCTTTAATTAATTTAGTAGTTACAGCATCACCTTCTGCTGCAAAAACTGCTTGCAGATCCTGACGATCTATTTCTTCTTTAGGCAAATTACCTATATATAGGCGAATGGACATGAACTATACCTCCAGAGTTAAATGAACATGGCAAGGCAAGAAAACAATCACTTGGCTTTGGCTTTTAATTAAATAGATGCTATTGACCAAGACTGCCATCAACCAATTTTTTTGCTCGAAACTGTTAACCTATACAACAATACAGTTTTTCGTCGGGATCAAGCTTGTTTAATCCAAAGGCCCACTCTATGGTGAGCTAATAACACCTTAATTCTAAGAATTGTAAATTTAATAGCCTATTGCCTGCTAAAGTACACGCTTTTTTCCATGCCCTTTTTCGCAGAATCAAATACCATTCCTTACATTACCACGGTATTTTCTACGTAGCTAGTTTAGCGCATACATTTCCGACATTAGTATTATTGCATCGTAACATAAAACACATTTTTTTATTCAAGGGAGCATATTTTGAAACAAAAACCAGCCAATGGCTGGTTATTTTCCTGCTGTGTTGGGAGGATAAAAAGTATGGAGCGGGGGAAAAGCATCCAAATTTATAACTAAGCTGTAGTGCTGAGTTATATTGGCTGCTATTGTTTGTGTAAATAAATGTAACACTTTGAAAGAAAACCTGCAACTTTTGTTTACATTACGATTTTTCCTTTGTCAATCGTTTATTGTCTCCTGACTAAATGACTAACCAGTGAGAAAAACATATGCGCCCCAAGCCTGTGCTGCAACTGCCAAAAAAGTAGACCAAATTGGATGCGGGCTATGAATCGTCTTACCACTTTGAGTTTCCAGAGTTTGGATATCGATCCAAGGTGTTGCTCCTCGCCGGAACCAACCTGTAACGATAATTTGCCTACCAATTAGATCCTGGTGATTGACTGACTGTCCTAGCCAAGAAACATGGTGTAATTTCACTAAACCTGCACTGGACTGGAGAATTAAATCTTGCGCTAGGGAGTTGCTAGTGCCTTGACGACCTAACAATTTGCCTACAAGACGCACACTGACGCTATCAATTGGTAAAGCAGAAGGGTCAGCTAACAGGTTGGGTAGGTAGTCGTCAGTTTGTACGGTGGCAGGTTTAATATCGGGGAAAAAAGAATTAATCCGCATCACTGTACCGATGCTAAAGCCAATCAGAAGGCAGCCTGTAATGAAAGACCAATCTTCATATATCCACTTTAGATTTAAAAACTTGAGTGTGAATGCTAGTTGCCAGGTTAGCCAGACGAACGCTGCAAACAGAACCCCCAGAGGAATTCCCAACCAGGGAGCGATTTGTAACAAGAAAGACTGACGCTTAACCTTTGATGGAACGCTTGCAAAATGTAGTTCGGTGTCTAGATGCCAGTGACGGGCTATTTGACAGAGGCGTTCGATGCGATCGCCCATCAAAGGATGGCTATTGTTAATCGTAAACCATCGGCGATAGGGATTGGCAGTATCCCACTTCAAAAATGATTCAAAGGATAGATTGCTGGCAATAGTGCCCAAAGATAGGCTCTGTTGGTGGCTGACTGGTGTTAGGAGATTTAAACTTTCTAGTTGCCAACTAGTCTGTTCCTGTTTTTGGATATCAGCTGCAATTCCAATGGCGATTTTGAGTAAAGCGCGAATCAGGGCATTGGGATTACCAGTAATTTCAGATGCGACGCGATCGCTATAATAAAGCCGCAACCGCGACAACCACAATGCACTTCCAGTCAGTAAACACCAAATTCCATAAATCAGACTCGCCAAAATTGTCACCGGCCAGCGCCAAATTTTCCCTGATATTTTGTCTCCCCACTCTGATACTTGCTGATATAGCTGATGAATTGGTAGTGTTACCAGCAGCAACAAAGACATCACAGCAAAATCCCAGTGAGCAATATGCCCTAACTGCGTAGCGTAAATAGTGGCGATTTCATCATCTGCTAGCTGCTCTAATAGACCTTGACTCACAACAATCCTGGCATTACGTGGTAAACTACCATAGGTCAGGATAATTGGTGCAGCCATTGGTAAAATCCGCAGTTTGGGTAATGGCCAGTGCCGCTGCTGGCAACAACGTTGTAACACCCGAACAGCTTCGCGGCTATGGGCATTCAATACATCTTTGGGAAATTCTCGCTGACCATACAAGTTCGCCAATAGCAGATCCAGCAACCAAGGTGATACTCCGACCAGAATCACCAATACTATTAGCAGCAATTTAGTAGGGTCGCGGTATAAGAACTGTAACGGCTCCAGATAAGGTAGTTTGACTAAAGTCTGGTTGATGAATCCAAATGCTAGCTTAAGCATTTCCCGCATCACCCAAAACAGGGCGATGAATGTCCCTGCTGTCAGCAACCGCAAAGGGATTAATTTCGGTTTACGTAGGGGTTGCCATGCTTTAGCGCGTTGTGCTTGTCGCCAATAAATAACACCGAATAATTTAGCTTGGGTACGGGTCACAGAACCCATGAAACCGCTTAAAGGCACAGATGCAGATGCTAGTGGTGGCGGTGGTGTCGCTACTGTAGCTTTGAGTCTACCTAGTGGTACCATCGGCGGGGTGTCGTCGCTCTTGGTCTCTATGACTTGATCTTTTGTCTGTTCCTCTAATGTAGAAGTTACCGGGGGAGTAACTGGGGGAGAAGCTGGGGTTGAATTATCAAAGGCAACAAATCCAGTTTCTACATTTTTTGATTCTTGATCGCGTTTTTTACGTTTTGTCAGGTGTTCGAGAGCGCGTTTTGCCCACTCTTGAACTTGCGGATTGTTACTCTCAATGAGATTCTGGGAAATAGTAATCGCTTTGGAGGCTTCGCCAATACGTGCATAAGCCATTACTAAACCAACCTGGGCTTGTAAGCTAGCAGTCGCATTACTTTGGCTGCTAGCAATAGGTTCTAGTTGAGCGATCGCTGTTTGGTAATTTCCCTGCTTGAGGGCAACTAAACCAGCCTCCAAAGACGGTTTGGCATGTGAAGGCATACAAATTCTGGCACTCCAATCTCTTCTAGGTGATCCACGTTTGTGCAAAAGCGCGAACCTCGGATGCCGTGGAAATCAACCGCGCCCAAGTTTTGCTTGTCAAGTGAATTATTCCTCCACTGGTTTTTGACTAGAAAATACTGGAGCGATCGCGCTTAATTTTAACTCTGGATGGTCGCCCAGTAACTGTTGACAATTCCATTCATTGCGGAATAGCAACACTGGTCGTTCCATACTGTCTTTAACTGTAGTGGTATTGAATATCCGTCCCACCTTTTCTAATGCTTCCCAACCACCCTCAACCCAACGGGCGACACTGTAGGGCAATAACTCTAATATGGTTTCTACACCATACTCGTTTTGTAAGCGAAATTGCACTACCTCGAATTGCAACTGACCCACCGCAGCCAAAATTGGATCGCGCTTGGCTTCATCAGTTGAATACATAATTTGCACAGCACCTTCTTCTCGCAATTCCGCAATGCCTTTTTGGAATTGTTTCGACTTCGAGGGGTTGGGATTCCTCAGAGACGCAAACAGTTCCGGCGAGAAATACGGAATTCCCTCGTATTCTAGCTTTTGCCCCGTGTAAATTGTATCTCCGATCGCAAAAACACCGGGATTGTTCAAACCGATCACATCGCCAGGATAAGCCACATCAATTGATTCTCGCTCTTGGGCAAAGAGTTTTTGCGGGCGAGACAGACGGATGAGTTTACCAATGCGGGCGTGATTCACCATCATATCTTTTTCAAACTTACCAGTGCAGACCCGGATAAATGCTACGCGATCGCGGTGTTTCGGGTCCATATTCGCTTGCAGTTTGAAGACAAACCCCGAAAATTCCGGGTATGTAGGAGCAACTTCGCCAACACTGCTGTAATGAGAACCGGGTTTAAGGGCATAGTCGAGGAAGTACTTGAGGAATAACTCTACCCCAAAGTTAGTCATGGCGCTACCAAAGAACACAGGCGTCATTTTGCCTTCGTGTACCAACTGTAAATCTAGCTCTGGCCCAACTCCTTCTAACAGTTCTAAATCATTTTTCAGTTGGTAGTAGAGGTCTTTTTCTAGCTGTTCTTCTATTCTCGGATCACCTAACTCGACTATCGTATCACGGGCTTCTCGGCTACCGTGGGCGCTGCGTTCAAACAGGTGAATTTGTTGCATGTGTCGGTCAAAAACACCTTTAAAGCGATCGCCCATACCAATCGGCCAGTTTACCGCATAGGTTTGCAATCCCAGTTCTTGCTCAATTTCATCCAACAGTTCCAGAGGTTCCCTTCCTGGGCGGTCGAGCTTGTTGACAAATGTAAAGATCGGGATACCGCGCAACTTACATACTTCAAACAATTTGCGAGTTTGGGGTTCCAAACCTTTTGCTGCATCAATCAGCATTACTGCATTATCGGCGGCGGCGAGAGTCCGATAAGTATCTTCACTGAAATCTTGGTGTCCGGGAGTGTCTAATAAATTTATTTGGCAGTTCCGGTATTCAAATTGCAACACTGTGGAGGTAATAGAAATACCCCGTTGTTGCTCCATCGCCATCCAGTCAGAGGTAGCTTTGCGCTGTGCCCGTCGCGCCTTAACCGCCCCAGCTTCGTGAATAGCACCTCCGTATAGGAGCAGCTTTTCTGTTAGTGTAGTTTTACCCGCATCAGGGTGAGAAATAATCGCAAAGTTGCGGCGAAGTTCAACTGCTTGATGCAGTTCAGACTGAAGTTCAGTTGACATAACTGTATTTGTTTGTAACTTAACTTAATTTTTTTCTATTCTGGCAAGTCTTTTAATCTTAAGACAACGATGCTCGTGATAGGGTCGTAATATAATCAACAATCTAACTAAACTAGGAGAAAGGAATGTACGACACAGACAAGCGAAAGCTTCTATCCGCCTTGTCTCATGGAGCCATTTTTTTCAGCACCACGTTGGTATCTGTAGGTATACCTATAGCCATACTGTTCGTATCTGATGACCCTGTTGTTAAAGAAAACGCCAAAGAATCCATCAATTTCCACTTTAATGTCTGGCTTTATGGAGGAATTCTGGGAGCGCTATTTTTTCTATTAGGTTGGTTAGTGTTACCTCTATTAGTGCTGGGGCCACTAGCAGGTATCGGATATTTGTTGCACTGGGGCTTAACAATTTGGGCACTCATCGGAGTTTTCAGCAATCCTGATATACCCTTTCGTTATCCCTACATTTTCCGATTTCTTTAGCACAAATGGTGGTATTCGGTAATTTGAATTACCAACATCAGAAAAATTTTTCCCTATTAGCTAATTTATGTAATTGCTTTGGTGGAATTTGCTATCTATGTTGTTTTTTTTCTAGTCCGTCGGATAGATGCAACCAAGCTGTAAAATACAAAATTGCCCTACAGCTTGATTAAGAGTAGGGCAAAGGACAGTTAAGCACTGTTTGTAGTCTGTCTGACGGCAGGAAAGTTTTAGCCTGCTTTTGTGACGCTTTGTTTTGTGTCCATTTGCGTTGTTTTTCTTCATAAAATTTTATGTTTCCTATACATCGCCCCCGTCGTCTACGTACTCATCCTCAACTGCGGCGGATGGTTCGTGAAACTGTTTTGACAACAAGCGATTTTATCTACCCACTATTTGCCGTACCAGGTGAGGGAATCGCTAATGAGGTGAAATCGATGCCCGGAGTCTACCAACTTTCGGTAGATAAAATTGTCGAAGAGGCAAAAGAAGTTTACGACTTAGGAATTCCTTCTATTATTCTATTTGGTATTCCGGCTGATAAAGATGTGGATGCCACTGGCGCTTGGCATGATTGCGGTATCGTTCAAAAAGCAGCGACTGCGGTAAAAGCAGCAGTGCCAGACTTAATTGTAATTGCTGATACTTGTTTGTGTGAGTACACCAGTCACGGTCATTGTGGTTATCTGCAAGTTGGTGATTTAACAGGACGAGTTTTAAATGACCCAACTCTGGAATTGTTGAAAAAAACGGCTGTTTCTCAAGCGAAAGCCGGTGCCGATATCATCGCACCTTCGGGAATGATGGATGGTTTTGTCCAGGCAATTCGTGTAGGTTTGGATGAAGCAGGATTTCAAGACACGCCGATTTTGTCTTATGCTGCTAAGTATGCTTCGGGATATTATGGCCCATTTCGGGATGCAGCAGACTCGACACCGCAATTTGGGGACAGAAGGACTTACCAAATGGACCCAGGTAACGCCCGCGAAGCAATTAAAGAGATTGAATTGGATATCGCTGAAGGTGCTGATATGCTCATGGTTAAGCCAGCTTTGGCATACATGGACATTATCTGGCGGGTGAAGGAAGCAAGTAACTTACCAGTTGCGGCTTACAATGTTTCCGGTGAGTATTCGATGGTGAAAGCTGCGTCTCTCAATGGTTGGATTGATGAGGAGCGGGTGGTTTTGGAAACTTTAACTGGATTTAAACGGGCTGGCGCAGACTTGATTTTGACCTACCATGCTAAAGATGCGGCGCGATGGTTAAAGTAGGGTGAGCCATTGAAAAGTAAGGATTTAGAAATCTCACGCAGAGGCACAGAGGCGCAGAGTTGTGTTTTGGTGGCTCGACGTGAGATTTTGTGTTTTGACTGTGATTGTATCGCCAGCCTCAAAGAAGAAATTGAGAGTCTCCTCAATCAACACAAAGAACTTGAGCCAAAAATACGTGCTACTAATCCTAAATATGCAGCACTAAAATATCTTGACCCTCTGAAATTAACTCAAATTCATAGCCGCGTTAACTAACTTAACCTCTCAAAAATCTTACCAACCCCTACTAATAAATCAATTTAATAAAACTATTTTATATTTTCCAGGTGAGCATGAATATGGATATGCAAGCCCTGAGAGAGCGTGCAAGACTGAGCCGTGCAGAGATTGCCTTCAGGCTTATATGCAGTTAATAGCTTGCTCAGTGAAGGATTAGTAGATATTTGATTTTGTGTAAAGACTTCAAAAAACCTATAAAATCTAACTTAGGTATGTAGATTTTTTTATTCGCAACTTCTAATGTAGGTTGCGTTGGTTATGTTAGTAACATAATGTTTCTCAGGTATTGTGCGTTAGACCTACTGTAACGTAACAGCACATCTATCTGTGTATGACAGCAGTTGCTTATGCAGCCTCTCCTATAGAGTTAAAGTTTTGCATTTTATTTTGCTCCACCTTCCTTGTGATTTTGCTCACTCCAGTGAGGAGAGTTCCGCCTCTATCACTGATTGAATTTCCTAAATTTCTCACGCCTAATGTGTAGAAAATCAGTCAAGTTCCCTCATCCGTTTGATAATGCATTTCCGAGATATGGATTGCCTAACTTTGACGGTAATTTCGAGTTTGGACAACAGTTTTGATATAGTTATCTCGGCAATTACTCTCTGCTTAGGGGCAAAATAGCAATTAAACAGACAGCACAAGAGATGGAAAATAATAAAAAATCTAGAAAGAACCTTTTTACCTTTTCTCTCTGTGTCTGAGGCGGTTCGTTAAAAAAACCAATCTCTAACTAGTGCGATCGCTCACCGTATTTGCGACAGCAGCACGATAAAATTCTAAAACCATAATCGTACTAAAAGGTCTAAATGGCAGAAACACTATTCTTCAACGCCTTACGGGAAGCCATTGATGAAGAAATGGCACGTGATTCCAGCGTATTCGTTCTCGGTGAAGACGTAGGACACTATGGCGGTTCCTATAAAGTTACCAAAGACCTGTACCAGAAATATGGCGAACTCCGCATTCTAGACACCCCAATCGCCGAAAATAGCTTTACTGGCATGGCAGTGGGAGCCGCGATGACTGGGTTACGCCCCATAATTGAAGGCATGAATATGGGCTTTTTACTGCTCGCCTTCAACCAAATATCCAACAACGCTGGGATGCTGCGCTATACTTCTGGCGGTAACTTTAAAATTCCGATGGTAATTCGTGGCCCTGGAGGTGTGGGACGGCAGCTAGGCGCAGAACATTCCCAGCGACTAGAAACTTACTTCCAAGCTGTGCCAGGGTTGAAGATTGTTGCCTGCTCCACACCAAGAAACGCTAAAGGACTACTGAAATCCGCTATCCGCGATGATAATCCGGTGTTGTTCTTTGAACACGTTCTGCTTTACAACTTGAAAGAAGATTTACCAGAAGAAGAATATTTACTACCTCTGGATAAAGCAGAAATGGTTCGTGAGGGTAAAGATGTCACAATTATTACTTATTCCCGAATGCGGCATCATGTGCTACAAGCCGTAAAAACTCTTGAAAAACAAGGATACGATCCAGAAGTTATCGATTTAATATCTCTCAAACCATTAGATTTTGATACCATTGGTGCATCAGTAAGAAAAACCCATAAAGTCATTGTTGTGGAAGAATCTATGCGAACTGCGGGTATTGGAGCAGAAGTTATCGCCTCAATAAACGATCGCTTATTTGATGAATTAGATGCGCCAGTATTGCGGCTTTCTTCGCAAGATATTCCCACACCTTACAACGGCAATCTGGAACGACTAACAATCATCCAACCAGAACAAATAGTGGAAGCTGTGGAAAAAATGGTAGCTTTGCGGGTTTAAAAGTTAAAACTTAAAAGTTAGGAGTGAGGAGTTAAGAATTTAATATTGAATTTACAACTCCTAACTCCCAACTCATAACTCCATAAAAGAGCGCTATTATAGCCTTTGTCAGTTGCGAGTTATGGTATGCAAAGACAGCGATCGCTATTAATTTTGATTTTAGTCCTGATAATCGCCGCGATTACGGTGATTGTCACAATTCCGATACCTCTTGGGCTGGACTTGCGCGGAGGCTCACAGCTAACTATTCAGGTGAAACCATCAGCGGAAGTTCCCCAAATCACCGAACGAGAATTGGAAGGTGTGAAGAAAGTTGTCGAAGGTCGGATTAATGGTCTGGGTGTTTCTGAGCCAGTCATCCAAACAGTCGGCGCAGATAAAATATTGGTGCAACTACCAGGGGTCAATAATCCAGAGCAAGCTGAACGGGTGCTAGGGGGTACGGCGCAGTTAGAATTTCGCACCCAAAAGCCGAATACAGAAACCCAACTGTTTGCTTTTCAAGCATCTAGAGCCGAATTGAAAGCCAAGCAAGAAGAGTTAAGAAAGAGTACCGACAAAGCAGCAATTGTCAAGAATCAAGAAGATTTACAGAATAGCAATCAAGCGATCGCTGAATTGTTTGAAAGCACCAATCCACCGCTAATTGGCAAATACCTCAAGGATGCCTATGGTGAACCCACTCAAGGTAACAATTGGAATGTTGCCATTCGCTTCGACCAACAGGGTGGTCAACTGTTCGCGGATTTGACAAAAAATCTCGCCGGTACTGGACGGAGCATTGGTGTTTTTCTAGACAATGAACTGATCAGCGCTCCTACTGTGGGTATAGAATTTGCCGCTACTGGTATTACTGGTGGCGCTGCCGTCATTACAGGAAATTTTACCGCACAGCAAGCCAATGACTTAGGTGTGCAGTTACGCGGTGGCGCATTACCCGTACCGGTAGAAATTGCGGAAATTCGCACTGTTGGGGCAACCTTGGGTAAAGACAGTATTACTAGCAGTATCTATGCTGGTATCGGTGGTCTGACTTTAGTATTAGTATTTATGGTAGTGTACTATAGACTACCAGGACTAATTGCCGATGTAGCACTATTGATTTACGCCTTGCTGACCTGGGCTACCTTTGCTTTGTTGGGTGTCACTCTAACTCTGCCAGGAATTGCCGGTTTTATCCTTAGTATTGGGATGGCGGTGGATGCAAATGTACTAATTTTTGAGCGGACACGGGAAGAATTGCAAGCAGGCAAATCCCTGTATCGTTCTGTAGAATCTGGTTTTTACCGAGCCTTTTCCAGTATTTTAGATGGCAACGTGACTACAGTCATTGCTTGTGCTGCACTATTCTGGCTGGGGGCTGGTTTGGTGAAAGGCTTCGCCCTAACTTTGGCTTTGGGTGTAGCCGTGAGTATGTTTACAGCAATTACCTGTAGTCGCACCTTGATGTTTTTAGCAATTACAATTCCCGCACTCAAGAAACCAGAACTTTTCTGTCCAAACCTGCCAAGATCAAATAAGGCAGAGGTGGCTCAATGAAACTAAGTATTAACAAATCGCGATCGCTTTGGTGGGCTATTTCTAGTGCCGTCATTCTGGCTGGTATCATCTCAATGGTGATTTCTTGGCAAAACCCGAACATCAAAGCACCTCTACGTCCCAGTTTAGATTTTGTCGGTGGTACACGATTGCAGTTTGAACGCGATTGTACCAAACCCGGTAACTGCGACCAGCCAATTGATATCAATGTCGTCCGGGAAGTGGCTAAAGCTCAGGGGTTGGGTGATAGCAGTATCCAAATTGTCGCTGACAGAGGCACTGGTGCAGAAAATGGTATATTAATTCGCACAAAAAACTTGGATCGTGAACAGCGTACCAATTTGCAAAATGCCTTAAGTGAAAAAGTCGGTACTTTTGACGAGCAAAAAAATCAATTTGACACCGTTGGCCCAACTCTGGGGGCAGAGCTGTTTAGGTCTGGGGTAATAGCTCTAATAGTTTCCTTTGCAGGCATCATAATCTACTTGACCTTCCGGTTCCAGTTAGATTATGCAGTGTTTGCGATCGTTGCGCTATTACATGATGTCTTCATCACGGCAGGGATTTTTTCGATTTTGGGTTTAGTACTGGGTACTGAAGTAGATAGCCTGTTCATCGTTGCTCTACTGACAATTACAGGTTTCTCAGTCAACGATACAGTAGTAATTTACGATCGCATTCGGGAAACCCTCAAGACAAATCCCAACCGAGCGATCGCTGACATTGTGGATGATGCAGTTAACCAAACTTTAGGACGGTCAATCAACACGACCTTTACCACGATGCTGTCATTGTTTGCTATCTTTCTGTTTGGCGGCGAAACTCTGAAAAACTTTGCTTTAGCTCTAATTATTGGCTTTACAGCGGGGGCTTATTCAAGTATTTTCATCGCCAGTACTCTTCTAACTTTGTGGCGAGAGCGCAATGGTCAAACAAGCGTGGTAGTCAGTGGTGAATCGATTGATACATCTGCTGGTAATTAGTCATTGGTCATTGGGTATTGGGTATTGGGCATAGATTATTCTCCTTGTCCCCCTCATTCCCCACCCTGCGGGAAGCTAAAGCTACATCTTCCTCATCCCCTACCTTCCCATAGCCTATGGATCAATCCGAACACTCGTCAATAACTGACCCATCCTTTGCTCAACAAGTACAAAGATTACACAAGCTGACAATATATGGCAGGTGGCTATTTGTAAGCTGTTTATGGCTTACCATTGCACCTGTTAGCTTGTGGGGTCTACGTGCTGAAATTTCTCTGTGGCAACAATATTTTACCTGGGTAGCGGTGCGATATGGACTCTTCTATAATCCACTGTCTACCTTTGGTTTAGCATTTTGTATTGGGATGACTGCTGCTGTTTTAGTTTGGCAAAGTCGGAATATTATACTCGGACTACCACAACAGGAAAAACAACGTTTAGAAAAACAAGTTTATCGGATACGTCAGCAGGGGCCAACTCATCCTCTATGGAAGTGGGTTTGCCATTAAACTTTCTTTCTCGTTGCATATATATGTACACGTACAGCAATTTCTAGCAAAATATGACTTAACGATACAAAGATATTGCCAAAAGTGGATGCCATACATGAACGAATCTCAGATTCAATTTAGCGAACATATCCGTTGCGCCAAAGGCGAACGCAAGTCTGAAATTGACCTTTACAAACTCCAAGAGCTGTTAAATGTTTCAGCTTTCTGGGCAAAGGGACGCAGTATTGAGGATTTAGGTATAGCCATTGCCAACAGTGAACCAGTGATTTCCGTCTACGATCACGATCGACTTATTGGCTTTGCTAGAGCAACATCTGATGGCATATATCGCGCCACAATTTGGGATGTTGTGATTCATCCAGAATATCAAAGTAGTGGGCTGGGAAGCAAGTTAGTAGAAACCGTTTTGAGTCATCCCCGCATGCGGTGGGTTGAGCGCGTTTACCTGATGACTACTCACCAGCAGGGTTTCTACGAAAAGATTGGTTTTCAACCCAACACCACCACTACGATGGTGCTACACAACCTAGTTAACCCTGCTTTCGTTTCTGCTACAGAAGTTCAGCTTCAGGAATCACTAGGGGGATAGAGATTTGTAGTCTGGTAACCTGCTGAGGCGTTTCCTTCGTAATGGTCGAGGGCATAATTTCTAACTTTCCTCCCATAACTTCCACTAAAGTCTGATTGATCAATAACCTCATTCCTGGGGAAAGAGCAGCGTTTCCTTGATCAACCTGGGTCGGCTGATCTTCAGATTTCATCAAATTAATCGGCTCGCTCCAGGGTATGGCATGGGTTGGTACATCCAACCAAATATTGACAAAATTATTTGTAGGTTGGATGCTGCTGGAAATACAGATACTGCCTTCCTCCATTTGAGTAATGGCAGTGTCTATTAAACTTATCAATATTTGGCGGAGCCAGAGGTAATCTGCCAAAACATAAATTTCTGGATCGGCGGGTAACAATTGCAAAGGAAAATTGCGATTTGCCGCCAGCATATAAGTTAAATTATGAACCTCTTCTAAAACTTGGGCTAACGGTCTGGGCTGAATATCTAATTTATTGGTACCATGTTCCGTTCTAGCAACGGTAAGAAGTTCATCCATCAGCTTGAGCAGTTTCAGTGTTCGCTCATGAGCTTGGGCAATAAATTCTCGTTCTTCAGCTGGATCTTCACATAGATCCGACAAAATTAACTGATGTAAGCCAATCAAACCATTTAGGGGCGATCGCAATTCATGGGTAGTCCGCGCCAAAAAACCAGCTTTAAACTGGCTCATTTCCCTTGCCATTTGGTATGCCAGCTGCGTTTGCTGTAGCTGTTGCGATATTGGTGGCATATCTTCTTGATCTAATGGCGCTACTGGAGATGAGCTAGATGAAACATTTGACGATGCCTGCGGCGGGCGTAGCCATCGCGCAAATAACTGACGGAAAACCATACCTAGTGCTATTCCTGCTCCTAGATATATCCAGTTGCTCCAATTCATAATCTGGCAATTATTAACTTGTTAATTGACCACAACAGCGCAAACTAAAATTCCAGATTTCTCTGTTGTTAAAATCAGGAAAACAACATTATAACTACCTATATTTGGTTATCACTCGAAATATCTAACTTTATCGCACCTTGCCGCAAAATCTGCCAATTTGTTCCTGTCCATTTAGCAACAGTGGAAGGTACACCCATTCCCGACATTTCACCCTGGTATTCTGTCGTTGCTAGAGTTAGAACCTTGGGAAACTGAACCTCAATTTCTGCCATCGTTTGCAAAGGCGGTTGACCAGAAAAATTGGCGCTAGTAGTAGCAAGAGGGCCTGTTTGCGCCAAAATAGTTTGGGCGATCGCACTGTTTGGTACTCGAATGCCAATTGTTGTCGGGTCGATGGGGTTCATAAATTTTGGCACACGATCTGAAGCTGGTAAAACTAATGTCAGCCCTCCTGGCCAATATTTATCTGCTAGTTCTTGCCAAACTTTATACTCGTTCTCACTACCTTTAACATACAGCCACAAATCTTCAGCACTAGCAGCCATCAAAATCAAGGGTTTGTCTTGACTGCGTTGCTTCGCCGCAAAAATTAATGCTGCTTTTTCTGGTATAGCTGCAAGTGCCGGAACAGTATCCGTAGGAAAGCTGACCAAAACACCAGCGCGTGCGCCAGCTATTAGATTTGTTAAAGAAACTTGTGTCATTTTTATAGAGTTAAGAGTTAGGAGTGAAGAGTAAGTAATTTTTTGTATCTTCTTTCTAATAACTCATAACTTACAACTCATAATTCCTAACTTTTATAAGCAAGGGCAAAGCGTTCAATTCCAGCTAAATCAGCGTGAATTTGAATTTTACAATAGCTACCTTGATTTTGCAAAAGTTCTTGCACTGCATCCGCCTGTCCTGCCATCATCTCAATTAACCACACGCCACCAGGTTGCAAATAGCTGGGAGAAATTTCTATCAAATGGCGAATGCAATCTAAGCCATCAGTGCCACCATCCAAAGCTAGATGTGGTTCATGGTTAACTACTTCTGGTTGCAGGGTAGGTAAGGTACTGGTGGGTATGTAAGGGGGGTTTGACACCATACCACTGAAGTGACCTTTTAAGAATGTCAGTGGCTCCCACCAGGAACCTTGATAAAACTTAATCCGGTCAGCAAAACCCAAATTATGGGCGTTGGTTCGTGCGATCGCCAGAGCTTCTAAACTGTAATCAACTGCATGAATTGTTGCTTTTGGCAAAACATCTGCTAGTCCCAAAGCGATCGCTCCACTCCCAGTGCCTAAATCAGCCCAGTGTCCTGAAGCATTACTAGCAGATGCTAAAGCTAAATCAATTAAGCTTTCTGTCTCTGGTCTGGGAATCAAAACCGCACTTGACACCGCGATTTGAAAGTTGCGCCAAGGTGTAACTCCCGCAATATACTGCACTGGGAAGCGGTCATTTAATCGTCTCTGCCAGAGCTTGTCTAACTCTTCTAGTGGCAATTGCAGCTGAATTTGAGGCCAGTTTTTGAAAGACTCCAAACGCAGTGCCAAGCGGTCTAACCCAGAAACTTCTAGGAGCAGCCAATCTACCTCGGCAGGCGGGA
This sequence comes from Nostoc foliaceum FACHB-393, assembly GCF_014698505.1. Taxonomy (GTDB): domain Bacteria; phylum Cyanobacteriota; class Cyanobacteriia; order Cyanobacteriales; family Nostocaceae; genus Nostoc; species Nostoc foliaceum_A. The sequence goes on from NZ_JACJTD010000007.1 coordinate 79,081, forward strand.
CGTCAGTGGCGATCGCTGCTTGGTGAGCTGCATTGCGCCACTGCCATAGTTGTAAACCAGAAACTATCAGATGTTTCTCCCCCATGCCTTAACCTTGGAGTGCATAACCGTTATTTTTTCGGAGCAGCGGGCGCAGCAGCAGGCTTGGCAGCTGGAGATTGATTCGGTGCAAGCGAGCGAATAAAATTGATGGACTCCCGTGATGGATACAGAACAATTTTATTTATACTAGGATCGCTACTGCTATTGAGAGCCTCCATAACACCGTACAAATCCACCACCTGAATTTCAGTGTTGGCTGCTTCCTTTGGCACGGCTTTTTTGAATTCGTCTAACAGAGCCACTGCCTGCTCTTTCTCAAAAAAGAAAGGGATGTACCGCTCGTTGCCTTTGGCAACAGGAATGGTCAGATAGCTATTATCTTTCTTAAATTTGGGTACAAATAAGGGAATACCATTAAATTGCTGCCCTTTTTTACCATTTTCATTCAGCATACTTGTTGCCGAAGCTACCTGCTGTTGGGTTGGTACTAAAGTATAAATTACAGAGTCTGATTTCTTTTTGCTTTCTTGGACTATTTTATAGTAGTCTGCCAAGGACAAAGGTCTTACCTGTAGAGTGCTTGCCAACTGGGGGTTTTCTTTCTTGAGCCGATTGTCAAGGAATTTTTGAGCATCTTGCTTGCTAATAAAAAATCCCACTTGAGAGATTGGCTTAGATTCGTTGTTCCTCGAAAGAACTACAAATTCGCCTTTGGGATTGGTGAGCGTGAATACAGGTACTTCTTGGAGCTTTTTCACTACCTGATCTTGTGGCAACGCGATCGCTTCTAGATTGCCTATTCCTGGTAGATTTCCTATTCCTGAAAGCCCCGTTAAAAATACGCTGCCAGCTATACCCAATGTTGCGCCCAAGCGAATAAATGATTTCATGACTGCTCCTCGCATCAATAGTCCAATTAAATTAAACAAATGGTTGGATTTGCACAGCACCAACTAGCTTTAGTTATATAGCAATCTATTTCAGTTGTGAAAAATTCATTGTGCGCGTTGAGGTTGAATGTTAACTGTCAACGGTCAAAATTCAATATTCCGCAACTATTTAGGGTTGCTATAGTTATAGTTTTGACAAATCGACTGTGCTAAAGTTGTGTTTTTCTCGATTTCGCTGCGCTATTCACCACAAAATGCTGTAGATGCCTATTATATGTCTTCTCAAACAGTGAAAACTCTCTATGTCTCTCAACCTTGGAGATGATAAACACCATTTTATCCGCTTTCTCTAATATCGGGTGACGCTATTACTTAATCAATCGTTCCATCTGCGCTTGCTTTAATATCTTCTCAAATCTATACAAAGCTCCGTTTCAGGAATAACTTACTGCTTAAAGGCGAAATTTGCCTGTTAAACTTCAACAGCAAATCAGATAATGTAACAGACAATTTGTTCTTATCGGTAAGAATGTGCAATTTAATTGCACATCTTAAGAAACTTAGTCAATCTGCCTTAGCTGTTAACTATATTAATTAAATCGGGATGACAGGATTTGAACCTGCGGCATCCTGCTCCCAAAGCAGGCGCGCTACCAAGCTGCGCTACATCCCGTTTATACTTATCTACTTTTTGTAGTTTGGTTTTAATTTACCATCAAAGCGATCGCGCTTTACAAAAAGTATTAAGGTAAGTATATCACATCAGACGGCTAATGCCTAATTTATTTTATCCTTTGCCAAAGACAGGTATAGATTACATTGTTACGATAAAGGTTTTTTGCCGACTTAGTTTTACAAGATATATTACTTGACTTGCGCTTTCGTCGGCAGAAAAAAAGCAAAACCACATCAAAATAATAGATTTTGACTATATTACCTGATTTTATGGTGCAAATCGGGTTTTATTTTGATTGATCGCTAGTGAGGATACCAGAACATGCCTTTAATGCCTTCTGGATCAGCCATAAACCCCATAGTTCGGTAGAAATCTACAACATGGGGGTCGGCGAAGAGAGTGACATTACTAATTTCTTCACTCCTAAGTTTTTTGAGAACGTATTTCATCAGTGCCTTGCCCAATCCTTGACTTTGAAAGTCTGGGTGAACCACCACATCCCAAATAGTGGCATTAAACGCGTGATCTGAGGTAGCGCGGGCAAAACCAATGAGCCGCTTTTGGTTTCCTCTCACCTGCCACATTGAGGCGACAAGAAAACTATGCTCAATAGCTTTTTTCACTTTTCTTAGAGGACGACGCGACCAACCAACTGCATCACAGAGTTCTTCTAGCTCATACAGGTCAATGTCTCGCTCCGTACTGAAGACGATGCGAGCTTCTTTTGGAGAAGCTTCGCCAATGCTACCGAGGCTGGAGTTGCCCGCAGTTTCCGCTGTATGCTCTTCAAAGGAGTTTGTCCTAGTTGTCCCTACAGATTCAGGAGTGCTAAACCAAGTTTTCCAAAAACCCATGCCGACGTGGTTCGGGTAGTATAACTGAATTGGTTTCCACTCTCAGGAGTGTTGATTCACGTTTAACATAGCTACCCCCATTTACTACCCCTTACACTCAAAGTTTTTCGGTTGTTTTTGGGATTTGCAATGGTAACAGCCAATTAGAGCGTGTTTCACACCAATCATTTTCAACTTTAGCATTTTGTTGTAAAGGCTAGGAGAAATTCACCAAAAGGGAAGAATATAAACAATTCAAAATTCACGCATTCAAAATTCAAAATGGAAAAACCTAATCGTGGCAATTGCTCGTATAGAGCTTAAATGCACGTTAGCTTAGGAGTGAATTGTATACAAGGGATTATTTGGGAAAATTCTTCCCTAGTCCCCAATCCCCGACACCAGCCCCCAACATCCAGTCCCCAGGTGACGAAAGCAAGCGAGTCTTACCCTTAACAATGGCTTCTGGTTTAAAAACTTCGACACTGGAACTCCTAAAGCGCTTTAACCGAGCGTTTCCCCAGTTTTATGAGCAATTCGTCAGCAGTGAAATTCAACTGCAAAATTTGCGGCTAGCCTACCGTCTTTATAAAACTAGACGTGCTGTTATTGAACTGAAACCGGAAGGTAGCAAAAGTGCCCTGCATTTTGCTTACCGTAACCAGTCTTTTCTCCTCAGCGATATTTTTGGTGTACTAGCAGCTTATGGGTTGACTATTCACGGTCTGAGTTTATACGGTCAGATCCGTCCGCCGATGTTAGTTTTTATCAAACTGTTGGTGTCTCGTGGTAGTAAAGCCTTAACCGAGAAAACCGCAGAAAATGTCTGTCGCGCCATTCGTGAGGCTTTAGGAGGTCGGTTTGAGGTAGAAGAGATGCTGGCAGTAGAGTTCAATCTTGACACTGGCTTAGAGCAGGTACAAACTGAGTTCTATGTTGATCCGGTCTTTCATCTCCCTGCCCTAGTAATTGAAGCCGATAATCAACCAGGATTATTCTACAAAGTGATGTACGCCATCTGGCAAGAAGACCTTCTGGTAGTCAATGCCAATTTACTGGTTTGGCGTGGACGTACACGGCTAATTCTCTACTTGTTGGGGCCGAATGAAAGTCTCATTCCTGAATATCTGGGTCACAAAATTGCCGAAGGGGTGCGACAGAGGTTGCTGGGTAAATGATAAAAGTGAGGAGTGATGAGTTAAATAATTCGTAATGACGCTCCTGCGTCGCTAACGTAATTCGTAATTAAAAATTAATAACTCCTTACTCATAACTTCTAACTCTTCGCACTCCGTATTTAGTCGCACCCACCCTTAGGGGTACGATATAAGTATGGCAACTATCGAAATCTTGGGCGTTCCACACGCATACGAGCTAACGGCTCCCACCTCCTGCCCCCATGCTTTAGTATTTATCCACGGTTGGCTCAATAGCCGTGGATATTGGCAACCTGTGATTTCCCGCCTATCAGATGATTTGCAGTGCCTGTCCTATGATTTGCGGGGTTTTGGTGAATCCCAATCCCAGATAAAAACCGATTTTAGTCGAGCACAAACGTCTCTGAGTCTTACGCCCATCTCCAGTAGTGCGCTTGGCTCACCCATCGATTCTCTTTATACTCCTGTTGCCTATGCTCAGGATTTAGCAATTCTCCTGAAACAGCTGAATATTACTAGTGCTTGGCTAATTGGTCACTCTTTGGGAGGCACAATCGCTCTTTGGGGAGCAGATCAAATACCTGAGTGTGTTAAGGGAGTTATCTGTATTAACGCTGGCGGTGGTATTTACCTCAAAGAAGCTTTTGAGCAGTTTCGCTCGGCAGGTCAAAAATTTTTGCAAGTCCGCCCACGTTGGCTGTCCCAAGTGCCTTTGATTGATTTGCTGTTTACCAGAGCCAGTGTGGCACGTCCTTTAGACCGCTATTGGGCACGTCAGCGACTGATTGATTTCGTTGTAGCTGACCCAGAAGCTGCTCTGGGAAGTCTTTTAGACTCCACTACTGAGGAAGAAATCAATCGTTTACCTGAGCTAGTATCCCAACTGAAGCAGCCTGTTTATTTTTTGGCTGGTGCCGAAGATAAGGTTATGGAACCCAAGTATGTGCGCCATTTAGCTAGCTTTCACAGACTGTTCCAATATTGTGGTGACAATGTTTTGGAAATTCCTGATTGTGGACACCTAGCTATGTTGGAACAGCCGGATGCAGTGGCTAATCACATCCGGTCGATAGTCATTAGTCATTAATCATTGGTCATTGGTCATTGGTCTTCTCTCTTTGCCCCTTACGGCTCAGGCTGATACAACTTCATCACCTGGGTAAGAGCTAACCTAGACTCAACGCCCAGTGTGAGAGGGGATGTATGACCACAGGATAGATGGTCAGCGGCGGCACAGCCGATCATGGCGGCGTTATCGGTACAGAATTTTAGAGGTGGGAATAGGACGCGTATGTTATGTTCAACGGCGGCGGCTTGGAGGTTTTTTCTCAAGCCGCTATTAGCTGCTACACCGCCACCAACAGCAATTGTGTCTAGACCATAGTCTAGGGCACAGGCGATCGCTCTTTTGGTTAGCGATCGCGCTACGGTTTCCTGAAAGCTAGCTGCTAAATCTGCCACTGGCGCTTGTCCACCATCTTTCTCTAACTGCTGCACTAAACGTAATACAGCCGTTTTTAACCCACTAAAGCTCGTATCATAACGATGGAACCCCCCACCAGGTAGAGAAACTTTTCCTTCTGGTAGGGCAAAGGCTTGGGCATTACCTTCTTGTGCCAACTTGTCAATCACTGGACCACCCGGATAACCCAACTTTAACAATCGCGCCACTTTATCAAAGGCTTCACCCGCAGCATCATCACGAGTTTGCCCCAGAGTTTCGTAAATACCACAACCCTTGACATAAATCAAGCTTGTATGTCCGCCAGAAACTAATAAACTCAAGAAAGGGGGATTTAAACTTGGTTCGCTCAAATAAGTTGCGTAAATGTGACCTTCAAGGTGATGAACTCCCAAAAATGGTTTGTTATGTACCATCGCCAGGGTTTTGGCAGCAGTCAACCCCACCAACAGCGCTCCTACGAGTCCAGGGGCACAAGTGGCGGCAATCGCGTCAATATTCTCCCAGTCTAGTTGAGCTTGCTCTAGGGCTTGAGCGATCGCTTCATTGATTGTTTCCAAGTGCTGGCGAGACGCTACTTCTGGTACTACCCCGCCATACTGCTGATGGACTGGAATTTGCGAAGCTACAATACTGCTGCAAACTTTACGATTGTTAACAATTGCGACGGCAGTTTCATCACAACTGGTTTCTATTGCTAAAACGGTTGCCATTGAGGGTGCTGAGTGCTGAGTTTTGAGTAGTAGAGACAAAATATTGCTTCTTTACTACCCTACAACAACAATTCTTATACTTAGGACTCGTTATTCACCACTTAGCACCCGATAAAGATTTGGTTGAGAAGCTTTAACTTTTATTTACTTAAACTTTACTCGGTTCCCACCCAAGAGTATGATGACTTCCTAGTTATGCAAATAAACAACTGTACAAGCCGCTTCGTTTTGTACAAAGAACTTCTTGTTTTGTAATAAAAGGAAACAACTCTATGCGACGATTGTTTGCTTTGATGTTAGCGATTAGTCTTTGGTTCAATTTTGCCCCCCCAGCACAAGCTTTAGGGGCTAATTTGACACCGTGCAAGGACAATCCCGCTTTTCAAGAGCTAGCAGCTAATGCCCGTAATACCACCGCTGATCCCCAATCAGGGAAAAAGCGGTTTGAGCGTTATTCTCAGGCGCTGTGCGGCCCTGAGGGCTATCCCCACTTGATTGTTGATGGTCGTCTAGATCGTGCTGGTGACTTCTTGATCCCTAGCATTCTGTTTCTATATATTGCTGGTTGGATTGGCTGGGTAGGTCGTGCCTATCTGCAAGCGATCAAAAAAGACGCTAACACTGAACAAAAAGAAATCCAAATCGATCTTGGTTTGGCACTACCCATCATGGCTACAGGGTTTACTTGGCCACTAGCAGCAGTCCAAGAATTACTCTCTGGAAAATTAACAGCCAAGGATACAGAAATCCCCATTTCTCCACGTTAAATCAGCTTAACTAATTCATTTGTTTTGGAGACTAAATTAATGGCAGACAAAAGCGACCAATCATCCTATTTGATCAAGTTTATTTCCACAGCACCAGTGGCAACAACCCTATGGCTGACAATCACAGCAGGTATCTTGATTGAGTTCAACCGCTTTTTCCCCGATCTACTTTTCCACCCACTACCATAAGTGGAGAATGAGATTTAGGACAGTTAAATGTCTTGTTTTTTGCTTAATATTATGTAGTTGATGTATTCAGCTTAATTTAGGCAGAATTATCAGCAAAATAGGCAGCAAAAATAGTTTTTTGAAACTCGTGATACTGTTTACAGATCGCGAGTTTCACAGCTTTAAAACTAGCTAAATTAATTTTTCTAAACTTCCTAGCCAAAAACCATCTTTAGCTACAATTATTATTAATATAAAAATGCCACCATTTTAATTTAGAGGCGAACATAAGAATATGGCGCAAGCAGTAGATGCATCAAAAAATCTCCCCAGCGATCCCAGAAATCGTGAAGTTGTTTTTCCCGCATTCCGCGATCCGCAACTGGGCAACCTAGAAACCCCAGTAAATGCTTCTCCCTTGGTCAAGTGGTTCATTAATAACTTACCTGCCTATCGCCCAGGTCTGTCTCCTGCCAGACGCGGTTTAGAAGTTGGCATGGCTCATGGTTACTTGCTATTTGGCCCCTTTGCCAAATTGGGCCCACTGCGAGATACAGATAATGCGAACTTAGCTGGTTTACTAGCAGCCATCGGCTTGGTTGTTTTGCTGACCGCTTGTCTATCTCTGTATTCTAATAGCAATCCACCAAAAGCACTTCCTAGCGTTACCGTACCCAACCCTCCGGTAGATGCTTTTAACTCTAAAGAAAGCTGGAACAATTTTGCCAGTTCTTTCTTAATTGGTGGTATTGGTGGTGCAGTAGTTGCTTACTTTTTGACTAGCAATTTGGGATTAATTCAAGGTTTATTTGGTTAATTTTGAAATGAGGAGTTAGACGCGATTAATCGATTAATCGCGTCTGTACAGGAGTTAAGAGTTAGGAGTTAAAATTTATAACTTCTAACTTTTAATTCTTAACTCTTAGCTTATTTAAACAAAACCGTTTCAATGTCGTTTAAAGCAGTTTCAAAATCGTCATTAACGATTTGAATATCAAATTCATCTGCGGCTTGAATTTCTTCTTGGGCCCGGAGTAAACGACGGGCGATCGCTTCTTCAGAGTCTTGGGCGCGAGAGCGTATCCGTTTCTCTAATTCATCAAAAGAAGGCGGTAAAATAAAAATGCTGAAGGCACTGGGAAAGGAAGTACGAATTTGTCTTGCTCCTTCTAACTCAATTTCTAGCACCACCAACTTGCCAAAATGAATTTGGTTAAGCACAGCTTCACGGGGAGTGCCATAATAGTTACCAGCAAATTCTGCCCATTCCAAAAATTCACCTTCAGCAACTAATTGTTCAAACTTACTGCGGCTGATAAAGTAATAATTTTTGCCATCGATTTCCCCTGGACGAGGAGAGCGCGTAGTCACGGATACGGAATAATAAAGTTCTGGATGACGCTCTAGGAGCGATCGCATTAAAGTGCCTTTACCGACCCCACTGGGGCCAGTTAAAACAATCAACCTGCCTAAATGTAAGCATTCTTCGGTAGTAGCAATACTCTGGATGGGTAAAACTGGCATCATCCCTTCAACCTGTGAATCAATCAATAGATATTATTCATTAGTCTTGTGTTCCTGGCCAAGTCCACTAGTGACTAAAGAATTTGTAGCAAGGGTGACAGAAAACTTGTCTAATTCACATGGTACTGCCGATATGGTGCAAATAGAAATGAGATTATTAATCCACTCCTAATCAATTATCTACAGTTTGATGATCGCGGGAAATTACAAAGCGATTTGCTACCGTTTCCGGCTGAATAGCGGACAGAATTACGTGGCTGGAATCGGTGATAATTACAGCCCTAGTCCGACGACCGTAGGTTGCATCAATCAATTGACCCCTGTCCCGTGCATCGGTAATAATCCGCTTAATCGGGGCAGACTCTGGACTGACAATGGCAACTACTCGGTTGGCAGACACGATGTTACCAAAGCCGATGTTGATTAATTGAATCTCCATAAAAAACTGACGCCAAACGCGGTTTGAGAAGCATGAAATAAACTTATTTCCATGTTATCGCCAAAAAACGGGAGTCACAACGCTTAAATTCAAGCCTGCCTTGATTTTTAAATAATGTCTGCTTTTTTTCGCTGTTTATCAGCTATTTTTCCTCAAAATCCTCCCATAGATATAGGCGCAATTCCACTGATACAAGCTAGTTGGATGATGTACATTTATTTCGTTTGAAATAAGTATCTAATTCGGAAATTGATGGGGAGAAAAATCGATTGGAATTGCCTCGCTCTAACTGTGCTAGCTCAGTACAATGTCAATGCTGCTGAATTGGTATTTTTAGGTCATAGCGAAAATGTGACGTTTCGCGTTGAAACTCGGAATAATCAAAATTTTGCTACATCTGGAGAATATGATGAGCAAGCTTTATTTCTTCTCCGTATCGATTATCTGATCGCGGAACCCAGCGATCGCATCTGGCAACAACATACAACTCATGTGGCTTACTGCGTTGTATCGAGATACCGATTTGCTTTTTTAGCGCCGCAGCCAAATGAACACGATTACTTATTACCCTACGTTAGTGAAAGCTTCTGTAGCAAATATCTTAAAGGCGAGACATTTTTGTTCGATTCATAGCTGTTCTACTTTGATATTAACGGTTCAATTTTGTCTCCTAGATTTACAGCACGCAACCGTCGTACACTTCCAGCTTGACAATCGCGTAACCAAGTTTTAACTCCTTGGGCAACAGTACCGTTACTACTATCGCGTGGCGGAGATAGTGGCTGCTGTGCTGAATGGGAACCAGTTTGAGAAAACATCATCACTAGTTGCCAACCACTTTTAGTTTTAGTCAACAATAGCCAGTGGAATTGCTGCAATTCTACAACTTTCTTTCCTATGTACTGGCGCTCTAAGGTAGTAAAGAAAACTTGCTCAACTCCTGATGCAGAGCTTTTAGGCGCATCTGTACTATATTCTTCAAGATTAAGGGGCAGAGGAGTAAATTCAGGTCTTCCTGCCACTAGCATATAACTGTAAACATCACTGCTTCTGCTGAGGCGGCGGGCGCGTTGACTAGCGCGATTGGTGTAACTAGATAAATCTTGAAGTAGCTGTATAGTTAATGTTTCTAAATTTTGCTCAGAACACAAAGACCTCGCCCCAGTCTTCACATTTTCCCTTTCTGCTAGAGCAGAGGGTTGAGGGGTAAAGTTTGTCGAGAACGCTGGGTAAGCAAGGCTATTTGATACTAAAACCCAGAAGCCACAAGCTAAAAGCCAACTATAATTTTTCTTCTTGAGCGAAGAGGCAAGATTGTTCTCCCCTACACCCTGCACACTATCCCCCAGATTTTCACTGACTCTTAGCTTCATGCCACCGTGGTTAACTCCTCAGAAATCCTTTTCCAGGCTAACTCAGGCTCAATAGCAGCGGTGATGGGACGCCCAATTACTAGGTAATCTGCGCCTGCTTTAATGGCTTGTGCTGGGGTGAGCGATCGCTTTTGATCACCTTTATCTGCCCAAGTTGGTCTAACCCCTGGACAAACAAGCAAAAAGTCATTTTCACAAGTTTGTCGCAACTGTGCCACCTCTTGAGGCGAACAAACTACCCCATCCAGACCACATTCTTGAGCTAGCAGGGCCATTTCTAGAGCATATTCTGGCAATTCCAGAGGTATTTTTAAATCAAATGCCAACTGCCTAGCAGAAATGCTTGTTAGCAGGGTAATAGCAATTAACTTTGGTGGTTGTACACCTGCTTTTGCAGCCCCTTCCTGCGCCGCCTCAGTTGCGGCTTTCAGGGCATCTCTACCAGCAGTAGCATGAATTGTAAGTAAATCCACTCCGTATCTAGCTGCACTCCGGCAAGCACCAGCAACGGTATTGGGGATATCATCAAACTTTAAATCTAAGAAAATGCGCTTTTGCCGGGACTTTAGTTCTTCTAGAATTTTCGGGCCAGTGCTAGTAAACAACTCTAAACCAACTTTCCAGAAACTAACTTGCGGAAGTTGATCTATAAGAGCGATCGCACTTTGCTCATCCGGCACATCCAAAGCCACAATAACTCGTTGTTCTGCCTGTTCACCATTCCCCATTCCCCACTCCCCATATCCCATTTAAGGAACTAAACGCACAAACTTATTTTTCCCAACTTGTAAAACCTTACCTTGTAACTCAGCAGGATCAGCAAAAGTAGTATCAACATCAGTAATGCGATCGCCATCTAAGCGCACGCCACCTTCTTGAATTTTCCGCTTTCCTTCCCCTGTACTTTTGCATAAACCAGTGACATTGAGAATATACGCTAACTTAGTAGGAAACTGCGATACCTCAGCTAGGGAAAATTCTGGAACTGCACCTTCCTTTCCACCGCTTTGGGCAGCTTCTTTAGCCTCTTGCGCTGCTTGTTCACCGTGGTACTGTTTGACAATTTCCCATGCTAAAAGTGTCTGGCGATCGCGGGGATTTTCTGGCAGACTATCCAAAGGTAAATCTGTCAACAGTTCAAAATACTGCTCCAGCAGATGATCGGCAACTCCTTGTAACTTCTGATATTTTTGCCCCGGATGTTCTGATAACCCAATATAATTACCTAAAGACTTGGACATTTTTTGCACCCCATCCGTGCCAATCAAAATTGGTAGCAGCATCCCAAATTGGGGCTTTTGACCAAAATGGCGCTGCAAATCTCTGCCCACAGCAATGTTAAATTTTTGATCAGTCCCTCCCAATTCCACATCTGCCTCAACGGCAACGGAATCAAAACCTTGCATTAACGGGTACAGGAACTCATGGATAAAAATTGGATTCTCTTTTCTATAGCGATCGGCAAATCCTTCTTTCGCCAACATCTGCCCCACCGTCATCGTGGAGAGTAACTCCAAAATTTTCTCTAAGTTTAGCCCAGAGAGCCATTCGGAGTTATAACGCACCTCTAATCTTCCTGGTGTGTCAAAATCCAAAATAGGGCGTACTTGGTCAAGATAAGTCTGAGCATTTTGAGCCACATCTGCTTCTGTAAGCTGACGACGCACTTCAGATTTACCTGTTGGATCGCCAATGCGTGCTGTAAAATCGCCAATAATCAGAACTGCTATATGGCCTGCATCTTGAAACGCTCGCAGTTTCCGTACTGGTATGCTATGACCAAGATGAATATCAGTACCTGTAGGATCAATCCCCAATTTGACCCTTAAAGGTTGGTTTGTGGTTACCAAGCGCTTTTCTAGACTATCACTGTTAACATCAACTGGTTGTGGGAAGACTTCTACCACACCACGACGCAGCCAAGCAAAATCTTGCGTCATACTAGAAAATCCACTGTTAGCTATGTTTTGCACACTAGAAGTTAAGTTGGTTATAAACACTTGCAATTTATCCGCTTTCTCATCCGCCAAACTACTATAATTGCAAAAAATTAACCGCCTTGCTTCGTCCAATCAATTACAGTTAAATTTATAAGTGAGGAAGTGAAATCGCCGTGTCGTCTTCTAGGACTTTTGAAGATAAACAGCCACAACGTCGGGCTTCATCAGGTTTTGAGTTTTTGAAAGGAGTCGGTCAGGTAACTGGCGGTACTCTCCTCTCAATCACCATGTTGGCAAGTTCCATTGTAGCCGGAGGACTGGTTGGTTTAGCCATTAGTTTCCGTAATTTGCCAGATGTAAGACAGCTACGTAACTTCTTTCCCTCAGAAACAACTTACATCTATGACGTTAAAGGTAAGCTTTTAACCAGTATCCACGGGGAAGCCAACCGGGAAGTTGTGCCTTTGGATAGAATTTCCCCGAATTTAAAACGGGCAGTATTAGCCAGTGAAGATAGTCACTTCTACGATCACCACGGTATCAACCCCACTGGTGTTGGTCGTGCTGTAGTAGTTAACGCTGTAGCAGGTGGAGTCAAAGAGGGTGGCTCTACTGTTACCATGCAATTGGTAAAAAACCTATTTTTGTCTCGCAAGCGTGCCTTTACCCGCAAGTTAGCAGAGGGGGTGCTAGCAATTCGGTTAGAGCAAATTCTCACTAAAGACCAAATTTTAGAAATGTACCTCAATCAAGTTTATTGGGGTCATAACAATTATGGTGTACAAACAGCGGCCCGGAGTTACTTTAATAAATCAGCAGAATATTTAAGCTTGGGTGAGTCGGCGATGATGGCGGGTTTAATTCAAGCACCAGAAGAATTCAGCCCGTTTGCGAGTATGAAGCTGGCAAAACAAAAGCAAAAAGAAGTGCTGGGACGGATGCTGGAATTGAACTGGATTAGCCAGTCAGAGTACGATGATGCCCTCAAGCAAGAAATCAAGCTTGGTAGAATCAAATCGTTTCAAGGTAGTGCCTTACCTTATGTAACCAATACTGTCGCGCAGGAGTTGGCTAAGAAATTTGGGCGTGAGACACTACTCAAAGGCGGGATGCGGGTACAAACTACAGTTGACGCCAACTTCCAAATAATGGCGGAGGAAACTGTCGGTAAGTGGCATAAATCACTGTTAGGGCAGGGATTATCTAAAAATCAAATCGCCTTGGTGGCAATTGATCCGCGCACGCATTTTATTAAAGCATTGGTGGGCGGTGTAGATCCTAAGACCAGTGAATTCAATCGTGCAACTCAATCTCAACGGCAGCCTGGATCTTCCTTTAAACCGTTTGTCTACTATGCTGCTTTCGCTACTGGTAAGTATGCGCCGGACTCAACGGTAGTAGATTCTCCAGTCAGCTATCAAGATGGTAATGGTCGGTATTTTCCCAGAAATTATGATGGGGGTTTTAGTGGCCCTATGCCAATCCGCACAGCTTTAGCCCAATCGCGCAATATTCCCGTGATCAAGATTGGTAAGGCTGTGGGGATGAATAGAGTGATCGAAACTTGCCGTACCTTGGGCATCATGAGTCCGATGGAGCCTGTTACCTCTCTACCTCTGGGTGCAATTGGTGTCACTCCCCTAGAAATGGCTAGTGCCTATGCTACCTTTGCTAATTATGGCTGGCAATCTTCACCAACTGTAATTGCCCGTGTCACGGATAGTAGTGGTAATGTGTTACTAGATAACACCCCTAAACCCCAGCTAGTTCTAGACCCTTGGGCATCAGCAGCTATTATTGATGTGATGCGAACGGTAGTTACTAATGGTACAGGTAAAGGTGCTGCCATAGCTCGTCCAAGTGCAGGGAAAACGGGTACAACTTCCTCAGAAAAGGATATTTGGTATGTTGGTACTGTGCCACAACTAACAACTGCTGTCTGGGTGGGGAGGGATGACAACAGACAATTAGCTAGTCGTGCGACGGGTGGCGGTATGGTTGCTCCCATCTGGAAAGATTTTATGGAGAAGGCACTTAAGAATGTACCAGTAGAAAACTTCAAGCCACCTTCCCAGTTTTCTCGCCCCAAGTCTAATTAAAGTTAGGAGTGATAAGTTATGAGTTATGAGTTTATTGAGAACTCCTAACTCCCAACTCCTAACTTTTGTTAGGCCTGTTTTTCTAGCTCGGCTTTCATCCGTTCTAAAGTCAGGTGCATTTGGTCAAACATTTGTTGTGGGGTGACACCGAACTGACCTAATTGTGTTTTCAGTTGTTCTACTGTCATTTGTGCCATGAAATCTTCTGATAGCTCGAAGCGCTTCATAAAGATGCGATAACGATCCATCATGGCTTCCATTTGCTCAATAAACAGCTTTTTGCCATCGCGGTCAAATTTGCCGTAGTTGTTACCAAGCTTGATTAGCGCTTGATAATCCTCAAACAGCTGTTTTGCTTCTTGCTGAACTATCTCAGAATCGAAGAATCCCATATTGCTTATATTAAACTGAGTGTCCAGACTCAGCAGCTTAATAGTTTTACTTCTATTTATTATTTTAGTCTAGGTGAGTAATCTAGTGACGAAGCTTCGGTTTTAGTACGGTTTGTTACCGAAATTTCAACACTTGACTTGAGAACCTTTCCTTTGTGTAAACCGACTTAATAAAGCCGCAATACTCATAGCTTTAGCCATTGATTTAGGATTGGTATTTTCACCCGGTTGAATTTTCAGTTTGCGAGCGTATTTCAAAGCTAATGAATTTTGCGGGTTCAGTTTTAATGCTTGACAGATGTAAACCCTAGCCATCCCTAGAAATTTCTGTTGGAAATGTACCGAACCTAATAAGGCATAATAGTCGCTGTTATTTGGCTCTAACTTGATGGCATCGCGCAGTTCTTGCACGGCGAGGGCCCATTTAGCTAGCCTGACGTACTCAATAGCTCGCTGGTAGTGACGTTGAGCATAGTTTGTCAAAACTGGTTTGATATCAGTTTGTTCAGATAATGTCAATTTAACTGGCTTAACTTCTACCTCAGGGATGATGCGAACAGCTTTTTGCAGTAGGAACAGGTCTGGTTTATGCAACCGTAAGTAAACTAAATTCAGTATACTAATTTGTTGCGTTACCTGATAAAACTGAGCTAGTGATTTGTACTGAGCTTCTGCATAGCAGGCGATCGCTTCTTCGTAAAACAATTCTGCTTGGGGTGTAGACATTTCCATAATTTCCTGAGCTATAGCACTTTGAGAAGACAAAGCTTTTTGCTCTAAAACTCTTGCGTCTGATCGCAGCATAGCGATCGCAATCAAGCGCTTGTGTCGATGTTTGAGTTGCTCATAAGCTGGATTGATTAAACGGCAAAATATTGCCGTTGCTAATTCTTGGTCTGGATTGCAGCTTTTGCTATAGCGATCAGGATGTAGCAGCTTTGCTAAAGTGTGATAGCGTTTAAAAATCTGACGATCATCAGCAATCACAGAAATTCCTAGCACAGCGTAAGGATCACAAAGCTGTTCAAGCCATTTTGGCGGTAGGAAGGTCTGTGACATAGTAGTAATAAAGCTGTTAAAAACTTAAAATTAGCATCAAAGCTCAATGCACAGTCATGTGAAACTTACTCAAATTTCTTTAAATACTAAATTGTGTGTGGGATTTCCCATCTAAAAGTCAGAAGGGCAAGGCAGGATAGTTGACTGTCTGATTGTAGAAACTGTGGTATTGGTATATTTATTAGAAATATGTTGACTAAGCGCAAAAGTCGAAGTGTTGCTGCTGTTTTAGCTTTTTCTGGCACGCTGACAATTTCAGGATTACATAAATTCTATCTGGGACAGCCGTTGTGGGGTGTTTTGTATGTGTTGCTTTCCTGGACACCTATCCCCAAGGTAGCTAGTGCCATTGAGGGAGTTTGGTATTTAGCCCAAGACGAAGAAGCTTTTGATCGTAATTTTAATCTAGGGAAGTCAACGACAAGAAACTCACAAAGGGTGAGTAATCAGGTAGGAGCGATGGCTGACGCTTTGCGTGAATTAGATGCTCTGCGCCAGGATGGACTGATTTCAGAGTATGAGTTTGAGCAAAAGCGCCGCCAATTGCTAGACCAGATTTCTTGAGGTAAGTGACAACCGACAACCATGAATAACTGGCTACCCTTGAACCCCAGACTGCAAAAACTCCGCGCCAAACTCCTCAACGATCCTTACTATCGCCTACAATCTGGAGAAGAAATTCAGATAGCAGCAAAATTAGGTATCCGCATTGATGCTAATCAAGCCACTGTAGATGATTGGTTACGCCTACCAGGTTTGTCAATTCACCAAGCGCGATCGCTTGTAGAACTTTCGCATTCTGGTGTTAAATTTTACTGTATTGAAGATATTGCTGCGGCTTTGGCTATACCAGCGCCGCGTCTGGAGCCATTAAAGCCTCTGCTGAATTTTATTTATTATGACCACGAATCTCTAGAAAGTCCTACGCATATAGTTAACCCAAACACAGCAACAGTTGAAAAGTTAGCACAAATTCCATTTATAGATTTGTCTTTGGCGCAAGCAGTGGTGCAAAATCGGCAATCAGCCGGGCCTTACCGTAACCTGGCTGATTTCCAACGGCGGTTGGAGTTAACTGGTGATGCGATCGCCCAACTGATGTATTATTTAAGGTTTTAAGTTAGAAGTTTTAAAATAACTCCTAACTCAGCAAATTTTAGATTTTGAATTTTGGATTAAAGGAAAAGCCTAAAATCTAAAATTGAATGATTCCTAACTTTTTAAATGAACCCAATGCGGTCGAGAGGCCAAAAGCGAAACGTTGCCCGACCGATGACATTTTTTCTGGGTAAAAAGCCCCAATAACGAGAGTCATTACTATCGTTGCGGTTATCTCCCATGACAAAAAATTCGTCTTCTGGGACTTTCACTGGTTGATATGGCTGATTTGGTGGTTCAGCGATGTAGTCTTCTGCCAAGGGTTGACCGTTAAGGTAGACTTTGCCAGAAGCAACACTAATTACCTCACCAGGCTGGCCAATAACCCGCTTGATGAAGGCTTGGTCTTTAGGATATCCCCGACGTTGTAGTTCTGCGGGTGGCTGAAAAACAATAATATCCCCAGTTATGGGAGGGTGAAAATGGTAGGATATTTTTTCCACCACCAAGCGATCGCCTGTATGTAAGGTGGGTAACATCGAATCAGAAGGTATATAGCGGGGTTCGGCAATAAAAGTCCGGATCAGGAACGCCAAACACAATGCGATCGCAATTAAAATCAGATTTTCTTGCCAACTACGCCATACTTTTAACGACGCACGCTCTTCTTTTGCATCACTTTCGTGAGGAACCATAAAACTTTCTAGCCAGTTTAAGAAGTGGGACAAATACCTTGATTATTTTTACTCAAAAGGTATACTGATAAACAACATGGGTTTTGCATAAACCCATACAGATATTAAATAATACAGTTATCGCATCTACCAAAGATAAGCAAAAGTGCTGTAAATAGACTATCACCTGCCTAAGGCAATATAAGCTAATGATTAGGATTTTTAGATAGATGATTAAAAATCATAATTCTAATTGCTGCAATTATAAGGCAAGTTATTAAATAATTTTCAGTTTTGCTTCCTCCTGCTAAAAAATTAGTTCCAGATTGTTAGAGCGGTACAGCCAGTCGGTTTTTTGTTTGAGCACAAAATTGGTCGTTGAGTTGCAAAAAAAATTTCCTTAATGTCTTGAAATATATGCTTCATTTTCGCTGAACACTAAGATGTTTATTCCATTATTCCAGTAGAGTAGTTTATCTACTTTTAGCGAACGAATAAAAATATGTTTTTTCATATGTTGTACAAGCAAAAAATCTGCCCATAAAAGGCTCATATCCAGCAATTACTTGGAAACCAGCTTGGGTCTATATTATTAAGTAATATTACGTTTGTTTCAAGGCTGCTTAATGTATTTTTAAATACAGAAA
This sequence comes from Nostoc foliaceum FACHB-393, assembly GCF_014698505.1. Classification (GTDB taxonomy): domain Bacteria; phylum Cyanobacteriota; class Cyanobacteriia; order Cyanobacteriales; family Nostocaceae; genus Nostoc; species Nostoc foliaceum_A. The sequence continues at coordinate 97,034 of NZ_JACJTD010000007.1, forward strand.
TATAGCTTGAGCAAGTGTAATTAGTAAAAAATCCTTCACAATACACAATAAAGGTAGAGTATAGTGTTTAGTATAGATGTATACTACATAATCGCAATTTTAACAACTAGATTATAAACAATGTAAGTGATTTACGTAATTATACGGTGACATTATATATTAGATTGTACTATTAATAATATATCAATCTCCTTTACTATCAAGAAGAAGATTAGCCAAGAAGAAGCTACTAGCAATTGAAGCTTAAGTACCAGCATCAAAAATAGAGTTGAACTGCCGATAAAATTATTTTTGCTGAATGAGTTAAAAGTATCTACATTAACGAATACATGCCCCTTGGCAATGAGAAACTATATTGAATCAATTTTCGTCTGTTTATTTCATAGAAAATACAAGTCAACATTTTGCCAGTTAAAAATTTAACTTTTTCTTAAAAAGGAAGCAATGGTAGCAGGCAGTAAGATATATCTTATCAAGAATAGAACTAATAGTTTATTAGACTCTTTTTTGAAAGATACACCATCCCTTTTAAGTAATTTTGTATGCTAACCAAATAATTTCCTAAGCTGTAAATTATACAACTTTCCTGTCAGAAAGTCTTGCTATAAAAACCTCAGCTAGCGAAAAGTTCAAATTGTCGGGCGCGACAGTTGAGCTACATCTTATTTGTAAAACTATAAAACTTGAAAGGATAATACTCCCTTAGCTGTGAAGTTAAAGACAGTAATTAAAAGGGATTTGGGGTGTAATTAATTATCTGATTGTGCTCCTTCTTAGAGCTAGCGGTAAGAATATGGAATTGCAGACCTTGCCTTTTATGAATGGTTGACATTCAACAGTACCAAGTACTATATAAGCGTTTTTCCAAATCTAGAGCATCTAGATTTCAGTTAAAGCCGTATAGTCTGTTTTTTGATTGCAAATTTCTATTAGTCCAATTCCAATTGTCAGGATTAGCAGAAAGCAGCTGGTATCTAAGATATCTAAAAAAATGTGCTATGACGTACCGTCATAACCGTGGTTGATGGTTCGATCTTTGAAGGAGCTATGAGGTGGAAAACAATAAGTCGTTTCTGTGGCCAGAAGGAATATTAATTGCACTGCTTGCCTTATGTGGTGTTTTTAGCCTTGCTTTCATGATGCTTCTAAGGCCAAATCCTTCAGAGGCTCAGAGCCAACAAAATATAAATGTGAAGGATGTAGGTGCAAACATAGGAACTCAGCAGCGCATTGAGAAATTAAAGGCGACGATGCTTACAAGTTGGCAGCAAGAAGCACAAACAAAAGGACTATCCTACGCTCTACCATCACGTTTTCAAGGGGCAATAGTTAAAGCGGTAAAACTCACTAAGGCGGAGAAAGTAATTGCTCTTACCTTTGATGATGGGCCTTGGCCTCAGACCACAGCACAAGTGCTAGATATTCTAAAATCAAATAATATTAAAGGGACATTTTTTGTCGTTGGGCAAAACCTAAAAAATTATCCAGAGTTAGGAAAGCAGATTGTCTCTCAAGGTCACGTCATTGCCAACCATACTTGGCATCACTGGTATCATTCCTTTAATCCACAAGCAGCAGCTTTTGAAATTGACCGCACAACAGACCTGATTTATCAAATTACAGGTGCTAAAACAAATCTCTTCCGACCGCCAGGTGGCAACCTGCACAATGGATTAGCTGCTTACGCTAAAGGTAAAAAATATGCCGTGGTCATGTGGTCAGCGGACTCTATAGACTATAAGTTGCCAGCTGTACCAAAGTTGATCGATAACGTGATTAAAGATTCAAAGCCTGGCGGTATTGTGCTAATGCATGATGGTGGTGGTAATCGTTCCAAAACCGTACAAGCTTTACCAGAAATTATTAACAACTTCAGAAAGCAAGGCTATCGCTTTGTGACTATTCCAGAACTTTTAGAAATGGAAGATGCAGACCAAAAGCTGCTTGCTAACAAAAAGTAATTATTAATTATGGGCAATTAGTCAATAGTAATTGACTAAAAACTAAAATTATATTTTTTACTTATAATGGCTTATTTATGACTGAAGTTTAGACAGTTCTAGGTGCGAAACTAAAGAACAAATTAACTGAAAACTTGACGAATAATCTTGGTTATTGGAATGACGGTTTAACCCAGCAATGGAGATGCAATAACTGTCCAAGCTGCCATATATGTTCCAGCGTACTTGTTGGAATAGTCAGTAGTGCTATCGGGAACAAACCAGTCAGGAGTTTTCTTCTGCTGTCTAACTTTTTTGTCTAAGCCAATTTGTAGAGAAATATTCTCGTAAACAATTTTTGCATTTACAGCTTTCAGCAATTCTTCTACCAAATTTTGTAGCCATTCTGCCCGAACATAAAGATTATGGGATGGATGATCACCATAAGCAAAAGGTACAATAAGCACCAGATATCCTTTGTCGCTTATTAGTTTGTCCAAACAGAATTGAACAAGCTGTTGATCGTCCTTTTTTTCTAGTGTTTCCTTGTCGACATTATGAAATAGTAAGCCGGCTAGCACGACAGCATCAAATTTTTGATTTTCTGAAGCCAATTCTGGCAGTATTACCGATAAATCTTTGGCAGTAAACTTCTTGTTGGGGTATAGCTTTGAACAGTACTGAATCGCAGCTTCACTGTGATCTATCCCAAGGTAATCACATCGCTCAGGTAGATATTTGTTCAAGGCCCCATTGCCACATCCTAAATCTAATAAAGAGAATGAACGTTGCTTAAAAGCCTCATCAAGATACCAAACCGATGGTGTGTATCGGGTAGCATTTTCAGAAGATTCAAAGTATGAATAATAATCATCTTGGAAACGTTCTTCTTCAGAAGTTTTGCGATCGGGAGCTTGATCTTCTATAAGCATTTTTATAGACAAATCCTACTTTTGGGACACATTTATATGGCAGTCTACCAGGATTTAGGTAATGCCTTCTATACTCAATTAGGTAGATTTCAGGACAGTGCTGATCTCAACTTTATTACTTGCACTTTCACAGGATTTGATTGCTCAGACATTTTTGTTGCTTTAGTCTAAAGTCCAGTTATGAATCAATTAATGAATATTCCCCCTAAAAAAGGGGGAATATTTTTTTCTCTCTACACTTTTTTTAAGGGGTAAATTCAGGTGACTGCTTTGGGCATCCAAAGCAGTTTTCGCAGAGTACCTGTTTGTGCAACTTCTCCACCGGGAGAATGGCTTAAGGCCAAGTATGATAACAGTTACAGTGACTAATGACTAGCCACTAAACTTAACTCAGTTGTTTCTTTTTCAGGATCAGCTTCTGCACTATCAGCTTCAGAAGGCGGAACTAACTGCCAGAATTTAGGCAAAAATTCTTGCCAATCTTGGAGAATTTTCTTCGCCTTTAGTGAACCAGTTCGTTCCCCGTGAGTTTTGATTAACTCTTGCAGTTGTTTTGCACCTGCTTCTGTAATCACCCTCTGGATTTTGACAATTTCCGGGTTGACTAATTCACGAAATGAATCATCTTCATCCAAGAAGTACGCTAGTCCACCAGTCATCCCAGCGGCTACGTTACGTCCTACTTTGCCGAGGACGACAATCACACCACCAGTCATATATTCGCAGCAGTGATCCCCAGCGCCTTCAATCACTGCTATCCCTTTGGAGTTTCTTACAGCAAAACGCTCTCCTGCTAGTCCGTTGGCAAATAACATGCCACCAGTAGCACCATAGAGGCAAGTATTGCCAACTATCACGTTTTGTGATGCGTTATAGGTAGCATCGGTTGGAGGTTTGATGATTATTTCACCACCATGCATCCCTTTACCTACGTAGTCGTTTGCCTCTCCTTCCAGGTTCAGAATTATACCAGGGAGGTTGAAAGCACCAAAGCTTTGCCCAACACTGCCTGTGAAGTTGAGATTAATTTGTCCTTTAAAGCTGCTATCACCATATTGAGAAGCGATCGCTCCCGCTAATCTTGTGCCTACTGTTCTATCAGTATTGACAATAGGGTAAGCCTTGGTGACAGTAGACTGGTTGCGAATGGCAGCTTGAATGTCGGGATCGACAATCAATTTGTCATCCAAAACCACGCCGTTACTGTGGACTTCTTCATGCAGCAACCAGCTACGATTGTCTCTGGTATCTGGTAGCTTAAGCAAACAATCCAGGTTCAGGGATCGCGTTTTGGTGAGTTTTGCCTCTGGGCGCAGTTTCAACAAATCTGCACGTCCAATGATTTCTGACAAAGAACGGTAGCCAAGTCGTGCTAACAAACTACGCACTTCTTCGGCGATGAAGTAAAAGAAGTTAACAACCTGTTCCGGCATTCCCGTAAACCGCTTGCGGAGTTCTTCTTTCTGAGTAGCAACACCCACAGGGCAAGTATTCATGTGGCAAACTCGCGCCATGATACAGCCTTCAGCAATCATGGCGATGGAGCCGAAACCGAATTCTTCACCGCCCATCAATGCACCTATTACCACATCCCAGCCACTCTTGAGTCCGCCGTCTACGCGCAAAATCACGCGATCGCGCAGGCTATTTTCCATCAAGACACGATGCACTTCACTTAAACCCAATTCCCACGGTGAACCTGCGTGTTTAATCGAACTTAGTGGCGATGCACCTGTACCACCATCATGTCCAGAAACCTGGATAATATCAGCGTTTGCTTTGGCTACACCAGCTGCGATCGTGCCAATGCCAACTTCTGCAACTAGTTTCACCGATACCTTGGCTTTGGGATTAATTTGGTGCAGATCAAAAATCAGTTGCGCTAGATCTTCAATGGAATAAATATCGTGGTGCGGTGGTGGCGAAATCAGTGTTACACCTGGCTTCGAGCGCCTTAACATCGCAATGTATTGGCTCACCTTTGGCCCTGGTAGCTGTCCACCTTCTCCAGGCTTGGCACCTTGGGCAATTTTAATTTCAATTTGTTTGGCGTTGACTAGGTACTCTGGCGTGACACCAAAGCGTCCCGATGCAACTTGCTTAATGGCACTATAGGCTTTATCACCATTCCGCAATCCTTTTAAATGAGGTAGGGTTGGCGAGTGACCAGACTCGTCTACATCATCTAGAACTGTATAGCGTACTGGGTCTTCGCCGCCTTCTCCAGAGTTAGATTTACCGCCAATGCGGTTCATGGCGATCGCTAAAGTTTCATGGGCTTCTCTTGACAAAGCGCCTAAAGACATGCCGCCGGTGCAGAAGCGCTTGACAATTTCAGTTACCGACTCCACTTCTTCTATAGGAATTGGGGTGCGATCGCCTTGGAAGTCTAGCAAGTCCCGCAAGGCTGTTACTGGCCTACCTTGGAGATGCTTTTTGTAAACTTCGTAGTGGTCGTAGTTTTTGCCATCTAAAGCCTTATGCAGCGCCTTAACCATTTCTGGGCTATTCATGTGGTATTCGCCGCCAGGACGGTACTGCACAAAGCCCAGGTTTTGTAACTTATTGGCAGTTACTTCTGGGAAAGCTTTGCAGTGGAAGGAAAGCACTTCATCAGCGAGTTCGCTAATACTCAAACCACCGATACGGGAAGTCGTACCACGGAATCCTAATTCGATTAAATCTCCACCGATGCCAATAGCTTCAAAGATTTGGGCTGCTTGATAGCTGGAGAGCAGAGAAATTCCCATCTTGGAGAGAATTTTTAACAAACCTGACTCTACTGCTTTGCGATAGTTTCCTAAAGCTTGTTCTAGGGTGAGGGTTGGAATTTTTTGCACACCCATTAACTTTTGGGTTTTGGGATCAGACCACCAATCACGCACCGTATCTAAAGCCATATACGGGCAAACTGCACCAGCACCGTAGCCAATGAGACAAGCAAAGTGATGAGTACTCCAGCATTGGGCAGTATTGACAATCAGGGATGTTTTCATTCGCAGCCCTTCCCGAATCAGGTGATGATGTACAGCACCCACTGCTAACAGGGGAGGAATGTATGTATCTTCTGGGCTGATACCGTCATTTCCCTTATCGCTTAAGATTAAAATCTTTGCACCTGCGCGGACTGATTCAGCTGCTTGTGCTTGTAAAGATTGGACTGCGGTCTTTAATCCTTCAGGGCCGGTAGCGATCGCAAATAGGGTTGACAACTCAGCGGTGGCAAATCCTGACAGCTTAATTGCCTCTAATTCAGCATCCGTCAACACTGGCGATTCGAGCTTTAATCTCCGAGCATATTCTGGCTTGGGTTCTAATAAGTTACCTCGTTCACCCAGTTCGACTTTCAGAGACATCACTAGCTTTTCCCGCAGGGGATCAATTGCCGGGTTTGTCACCTGAGCAAAGCGCTGTTTGAAATAGTCATAAAGCAGGTGGGGTTTTGTTGACAGCACTGCTAAAGGAATATCATCCCCCATGCAGAAAGTCGGCTCTGAACCTGCGATCGCCATTGGATGAATCACCATTTCCACATCTTCTGTGGTGTAGCCAAAGGCAGTTTGACGCTGAAGTAAGGTTTGCTTGTCAATAGTCAATTGTCCAGGGTCATTTGTCATTTGTCCTTTGCCATTACCATTTGCTAATGACGGATGACCGATTCCTTCAGGGTTCGCCAATCGCTCATGGGGGAGATCCCCAAGACCGCGTTGGCTCACCAATGACTTTAATTCTTGACGGTACTGTTGCAGCCATTCTCCATAAGGGTGCTGCTTGGCAATCCGCTGTTTAATCTCCCAATTCTTCAGCACTTCATGATTTTCTAAATCCACGGCAATCATTTGCCCTGGGCCGAGTCTACCTTTCTCGACAATATTCGCTTCTGGAAAGTCCACTACACCAGCTTCGGAAGCTACTACAATGTAATCATCTTTAGTGATCACGTAGCGAGCTGGTCTTAAGCCATTACGATCTAGTGTTGCACCAACTTTTTTGCCATCGCTGAATACTAAAAGTGCTGGCCCGTCCCATGCTTCTTGTAGACCGCTGTAATATTCGTAGAAATCAACAATTTCTGGAGAGTCACGTAAAGAAGGCTGATTTTGGTAAGCCTCTGGAACCATAATCATTAAAGCTTCCAAGGGGCTGCGTCCAGAGGACACCAGCAATTCCACTACATTGTCTAGGGTAGCCGAGTCGCTGTTATCAATATGAACTAATGGCTTGAGTTCCTGGATGCGATCGCCCCATACAGGATGATTCAGGCTAGCTTCTCGTGCCATCATCCAGTTGATGTTACCCAATAAGGTATTGATTTCGCCGTTGTGCCCCAAAAGCCGCATTGGTTGAGCTAGGGGCCACTTTGGCATCGTGTTGGTACTAAAGCGGCGGTGATAGACAGCAAAGGCACTTTTATAAGCTGGATTTTTTAAATCCTCATAAAAGCTGCCCAATACAGCAGAACGCACCATGCCTTTGTAGACAATCGTGCGGCTTGACAATGAGCAGATATAAAATTCTTCTGAGATGTTGGTTGCTGCTTTACTAATTCGGCGGCGGGTAATGTACAACTGCCGTTCTAATTCATCGCCGCTTTTGTCAACAGAAGCTAACAAAACTTGTTCGATCTGGGGTTGATTTTCTCTTGCTTGTACACCCAGCAAATCAGGTTGCACTGGCACTACTCGCCAACCCAGTACAATCAATTTTTCTTCGGTCGCTACTTGCTCAACTGTCGCTCTAGCTTTTTGTGCTGCTTGTTGGTCTTGTGGTAGAAAGATCATCCCAACAGCTATATTATTGATGGATGGAAGTTCCTTCCCCCTTTGGGCAAAGTCTTGTTGAAATAACTCCCAAGGGATAGCTGTCAATACTCCAGCACCATCACCAGAGTCTTGATCAGCGCTACAACCTCCCCGGTGTTCTAAGCATGTTAAAGCAGCCAAGGCTTTTTCTACAATTTCGTGGCTGGTATGATTCTGGCGATGAGCAATAAAACCGACACCACAGGCATCTCGTTCCTCTACTAACCACTTTTGCCCCTGATAGGTATCTCTTGAGTTTATATCCGCTGTGATTTGTTGGTCTTGATTCATCGGTTTATTATTCATACCCTGTTCCTGAAGTATTGAGTTACCAATTTTGCCACTACGTTATGGAAAAAATTTCTAAATTCCGCGATGGAAAAATATACAAGCACCGAAATTTAGGGAAAAAAAATTTTAACTTCGGTTTTACTTTGTTAGTTGACCCGTGTTAAAATGTTTACGTATTTTTATGTATTTATGCGGTGTTAGACAAGTTACCTCCGCCAAGACATCATTTTTGCCCTGACAGTTTCTTTTTTATATTGTGAAGCTAAGTATTTTCTCAATTCCCTTTTTCCAGATGCACGCTAGCTACTCATAGAGCCTATTTCGGCTCACCTGAAACAAAACTAAAACTGAACGCTGTACTATCTTTTAAAGCCAAAGCCATCCTGATCCAGCAATAAAATCAGCGTATTACAATATATACCCATTTGACAATTCCCAAATATCTTTGCTGCCTAGAGTTTTGCTGCTTATAGTAGCCGCATGTATTACTATTAACTAGACCTTACTGAAGTAACGTTCAGTGAGGATTGAATATCTTAATCCAGTTTTGATAACCAAAACTACCGTGTATAGTGTGGTTAGAATTAGTGCTAGTTAAAACACTTGATTGCAGTGGCTTTAGCGTCTAAATCAATTGGCTGATGCCTAAAAGAGATGACTAGCCAATATATAGAATACCATGTTTTTTAAAAAATAAACTCATGTTATTTTTATATTTCCAAATAATTAGTTAATTTATACCTTGGGTGATAGTTTTCAAAAGTACTAAGTAAATTATGGTAAAAATGCCGAATTGTTGCCAATCAGGGATTAGCGATGGCTCCGCCAACGCCAAGGGCGATCGCAGATTTTTCCGGGCTACTGTGTCACCAATACTTTTAACATTACTGTGCTTAACTACTACCTGTGCTACCAACGCCCAGGAGTCTCCAAAAAATTCCCAATCAATACTAAGGCTGATCTCCCAGTCACCTGCACCTCCTTTAACAGGTGTAGTATCCTCTGGTAATCAAATTTCCCTCAATGGTCGTACTTTACCAGGAACTTGGTTGCAACGACCTGGAAAATCTGGTCAAGTGACAACTCATCTCAGTGATGGGGTATTTAGGCAATTAATTGGAGTAAATTTCTTAAACAGTAGTAATTCAGCGAAGCAACCAATACAGTGGTTTTCATCGGTAACAAAGCCACTGGTTCTAACCACCAGGCTACTAGGAGCATATCGCTATCTGGATATTAGTAATTTTGCTCAAACATCTGGATGGCAGATCCAAACCAATGGCAATAGCTTGGTAATTACTACCCCAAAAGCACAAATTACAAATATTATTCAGAGCCAGGAACGTCCAGAGGCAAGTGCCCCTTTGCAACAAACTCGGATTCTTGTCGATTTAGACCGTCCAACTCCCTGGCAAGTTACACAAGGATCAATTATTAAAAAAATTCAAACTCCACCTTCTGATCCAGACACACCAACTCCCAAATCCACTGCACCACCAAATCGAGAGTGGACAATTACCCTGGATGGAATAGCCGATCCCGTTTTGATAGAACGCTATACACCGCAGCCACCAGCAGCAGCACCAACATTGCTGCCAAACCTGCTCAAACAATTATTACCAAATACACCAACACAACCAATACCGCCAGCCCCTGAACCACTGATTCAACAAGTAAAGGTGGTCAAAAACCAAACCATTATTAGTCTGAGCGTTCCCTTCGGTCTATCACCTCAAGTTAGTAGTGTCGCTAACCCCAATCGCCTGATTATCGATATTCGACCCGATACCCTAGAAGAACGAGATATTACTTGGGCCCCAGGATTGCGCTGGCGACAGAATTATGTAAACTTAGGCACAGAACGCTTCCCGGTTGTCTGGTTAGAAGTTAATCCCCGTAAATTTGGGCTAACGTTGAAACCCATGTGGGCTAGTCCTGATGGGCTTGCGGGTACTGCTCCCTTAATTCAAACAGCACAACGTTACTTAGCAGTAGCTGGAATTAACGGTGGTTATTTTAACCGCAATAACAGATTGCCCTTGGGTGCAATTCGTAGGGATGGTCAGTGGTTATCAGGCCCCATTCTCAACCGGGGCGCGATCGCTTGGAATGATTCTGGCCAATTTTACTTCGGTCGTCTCACCTTAGAAGAAACTTTAATCACGGCAAATAATCAGCGCCTACCAATTCTGTTTCTTAACAGCGGTTACGTCCAGAGTGGCATTGCTCGTTACACTCCAGCCTGGGGAGCAACTTACACGCCCTTGACGGATAATGAAATTATCCTATTGGTACAGAAAAACCAAGTTACTCAACAGTTACCAGGGGGAAAAGTTGGTGAGGCGGCGGTTCCTATTCCCCAGGATGGCTACCTACTAACCTTACGCGCCAACGCTGTTACTGCTGCCTCACAGTTACCTATTGGCACCGCAGTAAGCATTTCCAGCAGCACTGCTCCCACTGATTTTAGTCGTTATCCCCACATTATCGGAGCTGGGCCGCTATTAATCCAAAACCGTCAAATTGTTCTTGATGCCAAAGGTGAAAAATTCAGCAATGCCTTTATTGCCGAAAAGGCTATTCGTAGCGGTATTTGCACAACGGCAACAGGCACATTGATGATTACTGCTGTCCATAATCGTGCCGGCGGATATGGCCCTAATTTGGCAGAACATGCCCAACTAATGCAACAGATGGGCTGTGTGGATGCCTTAAATTTGGACGGTGGTAGTTCTACCAGCCTTTACTTAGGAGGACAACTACTTGACCGTTCACCTAGTACTGCTGCTCGTGTTCATAATGGAATTGGGATTTTCCTGAAACCACGATAATGAGAGAGTAGGAAGTAAAAAAGTCTCTTAATCATCAATGCTCAATGCCCCATGTTTTTTAAAGTTTAGAAGAAGCTATCATTTTGCTTGATGAAGACTTGGTGTAGATACAAGAATTTTAGTAGTGATGATTTACACCATAAGGTTTGATTTTGCTATGTTTATCAAGGTGCAATAAAATTGCTGATTTCCAACGTTGCAAGATAGCGCCAGATTTTTTATCAATAGTTAAGAGTACCAACGGTTTGTTATGTCTTCAAATGAGGTAACTATGGCTCGATATCAAGAAACTACACAGACTGACACTCTACACCTACCTTCAACTATCACTTCCAGAGGCGTTGCTGCAACTGAGTTACGCCCTTGGGGTGCTTTTACAGTTTTGGAAGAAGGGCGCGGATACAAAATCAAGCGCATTGAAGTTAAGCCCGGACACCGCCTCAGTCTACAGATGCACCACCACCGCAGTGAACATTGGATTGTCGTCTCTGGTACAGCTAGGGTAACTTGTGGGGAGAAAGAAGTACTACTGAGCAATAATGAGTCAACCTATGTACCTCAATGTACATCTCATCGTTTAGAGAATCCTGGCGTAATCCCTTTGGTGTTAATTGAAGTGCAAAATGGCGAATACTTGGGTGAAGATGATATTATTCGCTACCAAGATGACTATGCCCGTACCAAGGATTAAAACCAAAAAAACGCCATTAAAGCTCTAATCGCAAAACCAAATACATTTTTGTGCAAACCGACTTTGGTAACCCTTGCACCCCAGAAGTCCCTACCTAGTTAAGGTGGGGACTGAAGCATGTTAGTGTTATAAATGTAGTAATAGCGATCGCGCTCATGGCTTGGGTGATTTGGAATTTTCGAGGAGCGAGAGTTAAACCATCTGTCTGTAAAATGAAGATGGGGTATTTAATAATAATTGCAATTGCAAAAAACGAGTTCCATGATTAATCTGAGTCAAGCAGCCGCGAGTGAAATTGGGCGAATTAAGTCCAAGCAGCAGCCAAATGTCTTGTTTAGATTGGCAGTCAAACCAGGCGGTTGTTCTGGATTCTTTTATGATATGTCCTTCGATGAAGCAATAAAAGTTGACGACCAAGTTTTCGACTTGGATGAGATTCAAGTAGTTATAGATGCCACAAGCTTAAATTACCTCAATGGTTTGGGGGTCGATTATTCAGAAGATTTAATGGGTGGTGGTTTTCGCTTCCACAATCCCCAGGCAATAGCAAGCTGTGGCTGTGGTAATTCCTTCTCCATAGCTAATCAATAGTCCTTAAATTAGCGATCGTTTGCTAATAACAAAAGAAAAATTACAATTGACATAAAACACTAAAAAACGATATAATCAGGATTTGTTAAAACTTAGACATATAAGCAGCTTTACGCGCTGTAACTCATGCCAACAATACAGCAGCTAATACGTAACGAGCGCGAACAAGCGCGTCAGAAAACCAAGTCCCCGGCTCTGAAACAATGCCCCCAACGTCGGGGAGTTTGTACCAGAGTATACACGACCACACCAAAAAAGCCTAACTCAGCTCTACGCAAAGTAGCAAGAGTCAGACTTACCTCTGGATTTGAAGTCACAGCTTACATTCCAGGTATTGGTCACAACTTACAAGAACACTCAGTTGTGATGATTCGTGGTGGTCGGGTTAAGGATCTACCAGGCGTGAGATACCACATTATCCGTGGCACCCTAGATACAGCCGGAGTCAAAGACCGCAAACAAGGCCGTTCCAAGTATGGAACCAAGCGTCCTAAAGAAGCGAAAAAATAGGATTAGGCGATTAATCGCATCCAACACGATTAATCGTCTACCTGAAAGCGCCCAAGGACCAAAAACTATCAGGGTCTGTGTTCTAACAGCAGTTATGAAAGCTGCTCAAGTCTGTTTAAAAAAATCAAGCTACACCTACACTAAGCGAGCAAGTGTAGAAGTTCTGAGGAGAATGCTGTAACCCACAGCATAATTCTAATCTGGACATTAAAGTTTAGAATCTTGTCGCCTTGAGTATTTAATTGCAGGTAGCAAGTCAATGAATTTTAGATTTTAGATTTGCAATTTTGGATTGGTCGAACCCACAAGGGGATGAGGCTTACAGACTTTTGATTTTTTCCAATCCTTGTGGTCGGAACATCTACCAAAAACTCTAATCCAAAATTGGCAGTCAATTAAGTCAGCCTTGCTGCAACAGTCGAAAACAAAATTGAGAAAGTCTGAGGGTTGGGTTCCACAGCTTTTAGTTTCCGGTGTCTGATAGCATATAATTTCGTTGCCAATTCCGAATTAAAGGTGAAGTATGTCTCGTCGTGGTGTTATTCAAAGGCGCCCAGTTCCGTCTGACTCCGTATATAACAGTCGCCTTGTGAGCATGATTATCAGACGGATCATGCGTCATGGCAAGAAATCACTTGCCGCACGGATTGTTTATGATGCATTAAAAACTATTGAAGAACGCACTGGTAGCGGTGCTTTGGAAACCTTTGAAAGAGCAGTGCGAAATGCCACGCCTTTAGTAGAAGTAAAAGCTCGGCGAGTAGGCGGAGCAACCTACCAAGTACCAATGGAAGTGCGTTCAGAACGGGGCACGACCCTAGCACTGCGTTGGTTAGTGCAATATTCCCGGTCTAGACCAGGCCGGACAATGGCAAGCAAATTGGCAAATGAGTTAATGGATGCTGCTAACGAAACTGGTAATGCCATTCGTAAACGCGAAGAAACGCACCGAATGGCGGAAGCTAACAAAGCATTTGCACACTATCGTTACTAAAACGATGTAGAAAAGCGATATATCGCCTTGCCGAAGCGGTATATCGTGGATTTACAAAAAAGACGGTTTTCCGTAAAAGTATAGAATCTTAACAAAGAGTAATATACAAGATATCATGAGGCAAAAACTATAGGAGGTAGCTGTGGCACGCACGATCCCGCTAGAGAAAGTACGCAACATTGGTATTGCGGCGCATATAGATGCGGGCAAAACAACAACAACAGAGAGAATATTATTTTACTCTGGGATAATTCATAAAATTGGCGAAGTTCATGAAGGAACTGCCGTCACAGACTGGATGGAGCAGGAGCGGGAGCGGGGAATCACCATTACTGCCGCTGCTATCAGTACCAGTTGGAAAGATCATCAAATTAACATTATCGATACTCCGGGTCACGTAGACTTCACAATTGAAGTTGAGCGTTCCATGCGCGTGTTGGATGGTGTAATCGCAGTCTTTTGTTCTGTGGGTGGCGTGCAACCGCAGTCTGAGACAGTGTGGCGTCAAGCAGAACGCTACAAAGTTCCTCGGATAGCCTTCATAAACAAGATGGATCGCACCGGAGCGAACTTTTATAAAGTTCACGACCAAATCCGCGATCGCCTGCGGGCGAATGCGATCGCCATTCAACTGCCAATTGGTAGTGAAAATGACTTCCGAGGTATCGTTGACCTAGTACGGCAGCGTGCGTATATTTACGCCAATGACCAAGGAACCGATATCCAGGAAACCGATATTCCGGAAGAATTGCAAGCGCAGGTAGACGAATTCCGCACCAAGCTAATAGAAGCCGCAGCAGAAACCGATGATGCTCTGATGACTAAGTACTTCGAGGGCGAAGAACTTACAGAACAGGAAGTTAGGACTGCCCTGCGTAAAGGCACAATTGCGGGGACGATTGTACCAGTACTTTGCGGTTCAGCATTTAAAAACAAAGGCGTGCAGTTGATGCTGGATGCCGTTGTAGATTACCTGCCAGCGCCAAGTGAAGTACCGCCAATTCAAGGCTTACTGCCGAATGGCGATACTGTTGAGCGGCGGGCTGATGACAACGAACCCCTAGCAGCTCTGGCATTCAAAATTATGGCTGACCCTTACGGTCGCCTTACATTTGTTCGCGTTTATTCTGGTGTCCTGAAAAAGGGCAGCTACGTTCTCAACGCTAGTAAGAATAAAAAAGAACGGATTTCCCGCTTAGTTCTCATGAAGGCAGATGATCGACAAGACGTCGATGAACTGCGAGCGGGTGATTTAGGAGCAGCTCTGGGATTGAAAGACACCTTGACAGGTGACACCCTCTGTGATGATGGATCGCCAGTAATTCTGGAATCCCTATTCATTCCTGAGCCTGTGATCTCGGTGGCGGTTGAACCCAAAACCAAGAACGACATGGACAAACTGTCCAAGGCTCTGCAATCTCTCTCAGAAGAAGACCCCACCTTCCGAGTCCGCGTCGATCCGGAAACAAACCAGACCGTAATCGCGGGAATGGGAGAGCTACACCTAGAAATTCTAGTAGACCGGATGTTACGAGAATTCAAGGTGGAAGCGAATGTAGGTGCGCCACAAGTAGCTTACCGAGAAACAATTCGGAAAGCTGTGAACAAAGTTGAGGGCAAATTCATTCGCCAAAGTGGTGGTAAAGGCCAATACGGTCACGTTGTGATCAATTTGGAGCCAGGAGACCCTGGTACTGGCTTTGAATTCGTCTCCAAAATTGCTGGGGGTTCAGTACCTAAAGAGTACGTTGGTCCCGCAGAACAAGGAATGAAAGAAAGCTGCGAATCCGGTGTTCTAGCTGGATATCCGTTGATTGACGTTAAAGCGACGCTAATTGATGGGTCATACCACGATGTAGACTCTTCGGAAATGGCTTTTAAAATCGCTGGCTCAATGGCGATGAAAGAGGCTGTGCTGAAAGCTTCACCCGTCCTCTTAGAGCCTATGATGAAAGTTGAGGTTGAAGTTCCTGAAGACTATATCGGGAACGTCATTGGCGACCTCATCGCCCGCCGAGGGCAGATTGAAAGCCAAAGCACCGAACAGGGACTCGCTAAGGTCGCATCCAAAGTTCCATTAGCGACCATGTTTGGCTACGCAACTGATATCCGGTCGAAGACCCAAGGTCGGGGTATCTTCACGATGGAGTTCAGCCACTACGAAGAGGTGCCTCGCAGCGTAGCTGAAACTATCATTGCAAAAAGCAAAGGGAACGCTTAGTTAAAATAAGGAAATGAGCATTCATGGCACGCGCAAAGTTTGAAAGAAATAAACCCCACATCAATATCGGTACTATTGGCCACGTTGACCACGGTAAAACCACGTTAACAGCAGCCATCACTATGACCTTGGCAGCTATGGGTCAAGCTGTAGCTAAGGGCTACGATCAAATCGATAACGCGCCAGAAGAAAAGGCACGGGGTATTACCATCAATACCGCCCACGTTGAGTATGAAACCGAAAATCGGCACTATGCTCACGTAGACTGTCCTGGACACGCTGACTATGTGAAGAACATGATCACCGGCGCTGCTCAGATGGATGGTGGCATCCTCGTAGTTGCTGCTACTGATGGTCCTATGCCCCAAACCCGCGAACATATCCTGTTGGCAAAACAGGTGGGCGTTCCCAGTCTGGTTGTATTCTTGAATAAAGAAGACTTGATGGATGACCCAGAACTCTTGGAACTAGTCGAACTAGAACTTAGAGAACTGCTTTCCAGCTACGATTTCCCTGGTGATGATATCCCCATCATCAAAGGATCTGGTCTGCAAGCTCTTGAAGCAATGACCAAGAATCCCAAGACCCAACGCGGTGAAAATCCTTGGGTAGACAAAATCTATGAATTGATGGACGCTGTGGATTCTTTCATCCCCACCCCTGAGCGGGATGTTGATAAGCCCTTCCTGATGGCTGTAGAAGACGTGTTCTCAATCACAGGTCGTGGTACTGTCGCCACCGGCCGGATTGAACGGGGTGTTGTCAAAGTTGGAGATAACGTTGAACTAGTGGGTATCAGAGATACTCGCGCCACTACCGTAACTGGTATTGAAATGTTCAAGAAGAGTCTTGACCAAGGTATGGCTGGAGATAACGCTGGCGTACTTCTCCGGGGTATCCAGAAGGCTGATATTGAACGGGGTATGGTAATTGCCAAACCAGGTTCAATTAAACCCCACCTGGAATTTGAAGGTGAAGTATACGTCCTAACAGAAAAAGAAGGTGGTCGTAAGACTCCATTTTTTGCTGGCTACCGTCCCCAGTTCTACGTGCGGACAACTGATGTAACTGGTACTATCAAAGCCTACACCTCCGATGAAGGCAAAGAAGTAGAAATGGTCATGCCAGGCGATCGCATCAAGATGACAGTAGAATTGATCAACGCGATCGCTATTGAACAAGGAATGCGCTTCGCTATCCGCGAAGGTGGTCGCACCATAGGTGCTGGTGTCGTCTCCAAAATTATCAAGTAGCACCTTTTTGCTCATAACGAAGGAGCAGAGATGGTATTTATTGTGCCTCTCTGCTCCTTTCTCTTCCCTCTATAAATAAGGTAATAGGTTACAGGGGACAGGTGATAGTTTTCTGTGACCTATAACTTGTAACCTTAAACCAGTAAATACTCCCCTAATTACGCAGAACCTGGAAAATTAAAGATGGCAACTCTACAGCAGCAGAAAATTAGAATTCGCTTACAAGCTTTTGATCGACGCTTATTAGATACATCTTGCGAGAAGATTGTAGACACAGCTAACCGCACCAACGCTACAGCCATAGGCCCAATTCCTTTACCAACAAAACGCCGGATCTATTGTGTGCTGCGATCGCCTCACGTAGATAAAGACTCACGGGAACACTTTGAAACACGTACTCATCGCCGAATTATTGACATTTACCAGCCCTCTTCTAAGACTATTGATGCTCTGATGAAATTGGATCTACCATCCGGTGTAGATATCGAAGTCAAACTCTAAGTAGTCATTAGTCATTAGCAAATGACAAAAAACAAATGATATTAGTATGAATTTTTACATGGCCCTGAAGAAATATATCTCAGGGCTTTTATTTAGCTAGGAAACAAATGATAGAATGTAGACAAAGTACGGGAAAAGCAGAGAAAAAGAAATTTTAAAGATTAAGTTTATACCAAGGTAACAATGACATCATCTTCTAAAATTGCAGTTCGCGAACTACCTCTGTTCCCGTTACCCGAAGTAGTTCTATTTCCTACTAGACCACTGCCTTTGCACATCTTTGAATTTCGCTACCGAATCATGATGAACACGATTTTGGAGAGCGATCGCAGGTTCGGTGTTTTGATGTTCGATCCCGTTAAAGGTACAATTGCAAACACTGGTTGCTGTGCCGAAATCATTCATCACCAGCGACTGCCAGATGATCGAATCAAAATGTTGACTTTAGGGCAGCAAAGATTTCGTGTATTAGAGTATGTTCGTGAAAAGCCATACCGTGTTGGCTTAGTAGAGTGGATTGAAGACCAACCACCGACTAAAGATTTGCGACCTTTGTCTTCAGAGGTAGAACAACTGCTGCGAGATGTTGTACGTCTATCAGCTAAATTAACCGAACAAAATATCGAACTGCCAGAAGATTTGCCTGACCTACCAACAGAGCTATCTTATTGGGTAGCCAGTAACCTTTATGGTGTGGCAGCAGAGCAGCAGTTATTGTTAGAAATGCAAGATACTGCAACTCGTCTAGAGCGGGAAGCAGAAATTTTAACTTCTACTCGAAATCACTTGGCAGCTCGCGCTGTTCTTAAAGACACGTTTAATGAAAAGTGATCAGTTAGGAGTGAGGAGTTAGGAGTTAGGAAGAAATAACAAAAAATAAAAGATTGACAACTTATAATTTATAGTCCCTAACTGATAACTGATAACTCCTAACTTCTCAAGTAACAGCGCTGATTGGCAAAACATTGTAAGCGCCAAGAATTTTTAAAACTTCTGTGTGGATAGTTAATTCTGCTAAAGCAGATTGCATTTGTGCTTCCTTAGCATCAGCTTCTAAATCCATAAAAAACAAGTATTCGCCTAGCGATCGCTTTGTCGGACGAGATTCAATCCGGCTAAGGTTGATTCCTAACTGAGCAAATATTTGCAAAGGCTTTACCAATGCTCCTGGTGTATTGGTAGGCATACTAAAAGCTAGCGATGTGTGGCTGGCAGACGCTTTTAATGTCTGGTATCCATCGTCTGCTTCACCCTGACTTACTACCCAAAAACGAGTAAAGTTTTCTGGATAGTCGTTGATGCCACTGGCAAGTATCGGCAATTTGTAGAGTTGAGCTGCTCTACTAGAAGCGATCGCTGCTGTTGTTGTCTCTTGCTCCAATCGCTGTAGTGCTTCGGTTGTAGAATTACTCGGAATAATCTGTACAGTCGGGAGAAACCGCTCTAACCATCCTTGACATTGTGCCAAAGCTTGCGGGTGAGAGTAAACAGTTTTAATTCTATCTAAGCTAGACGCACAAGAAATTAACATATGGGCAATGGGTAATACCAAAGCCAACTGAATTCGCAAACTGTCTAACTGCCAGAGTGTATCCAGTGTTGTAGTCACACTCCCTTCAATAGAATTTTCCACTGGCACAACAGCTAACTGGGCTTGACCATCAGCGACGGCGTGCAGTGATTGAGAAATGCTGGTATAAGGGCATAATATAGCTTCAATTCCTGTACTTTTGCTTAACCAGTTGACATAAAAAAAAGTTGCTTGTTCTGCGTAAGTGCCAGGAGGCCCTAAATGTGCGATCGATAAAGTCATACCTTTAGCCTTGAGTTGCGAGTTTAATCGTTAAACAGAGATTATGATATTTTGGTCTTGGCAAATATATCCAAATCTACTCTTACTAGATACTGTTATCTCTAAAATTTACGCACTAAACGAATAGACCGAAATATGTATCCAGGAAAACAAATTATGAAAAACAGCACTTCTACCAGATAGATTTCCTGGTAGTTTTATTGCTAAATTCCTCTGAAGATTTAAGAGCAATTATATTGGTTTCCGTCCATAGATAGATGCATATTATCATTTTTATGTCAATAGGTAAATCATTATCTATATTTCTTGAACTAAAGATAGTAATGAGCGTACCAACTTTTTGCTAATCATGTATAGCTGATAAGCAACAATCATTTTTATAGTCAATAAATTTTGTACTTTTCTAATAATCAGAACTAAGTTGTTAAAAAATATTAAAATTAAGAAACAGATATTTTTATCCGCTCATGGCTACCCGGTTTACTGCCTTCCAATCGGTTGAAATCGCTGTTCCAGAGCAGCCTATTCCCATTCAGCACTACTTACGTCAGCCTCAACGTCTAGTTAAGGCGTTGGTTGACAATAGCCGGATTCAGCAACTTTCTGAGGAAGTATTTCGCTTGAAAATGCGTCCGCTAACTTTTATGTCACTGAGTATTCAACCTACCGTAGACATGAGAGTTTGGGCAGAATCAAATGGAATAATTTATTTGCGATCGCTAGGCTGTGAAATCTTGGGTTTCGAGTATATTAACCAGCGCTTTACTCTCAATTTAAAAGGGCATTTATCTCCCAAAGAATTAAGCACTGGCACTCACCTCCAAGGAAAGGCTGATTTAGAAGTGTTGGTGGATTTACCACCACCATTTTCCTTCACTCCTAAGCCGATTTTAGAAGCTACTGGCAATGCTTTGCTCAAAAGCGTGCTGTTATCGGTCAAGCAACGATTATTAAATCAACTTTTGGCGGATTATCGCTACTGGGTGATATCACAAACCAAAGATAATAGAGGACTTGACGGTGACAGTGCTGAATTACCAATCCTGAATGCTGAGTAATTTTGTAATCACTCAACACTCAGTAATTTGATTTGGCAAGGACGAAAAGACAGACGATGTAGGGGTGAGGGTCCGTATTGTTGCAAAGCCAGCAAATGCCGCTGGCTACCATAACCCTTGTTACGCTCCAGGTTGTACATAGGGTATTTTAATGCTAGACGCATTACCAGATCGTCACGCCAGACCTTAGCGACAATACTAGCAGAGGCAATAACCAGTGATCGCTCGTCCCCCTTAACTATTGTTTGTTGTGGCAGTAGCAAGTCTTTGATTGACTGATTCCCATCAACCAAGCAGAGTGCAGGCTGTACTTTTAACTTCAGCACAGCCCGCTTCATAGCTAACAGTGTCGCTTGCAAAATATTTATCTTGTCAATTTCGGCAGTAGAAGCAAACCCAATTTTCCAGTCTATAGCCAGTCCACAAATTTGCTGTGCTAGCTGAGTTCTACGAAAACTAGACAACTTTTTACTGTCTTTAATTTTAGCTGCCATCAGTATTGGCAAGGCATGATTTGGTAGGATCACTGCCGCCGCTACCACAGGGCCAAATAGAGCACCTCGCCCTACTTCATCCACACCTGCAACCAATCCTGGAATCCCTGACAAGGTAGAAAACTCCAGCCAATTGGATTGTTCCAAGGGTGTTGGCGACGTTTCTACCATAAAGCAAATTAATTATCCTCGATCGCTGAGGAACGACGGCGGCGACGGCGGCTGGCAGTGGCGGCACTGTTTGCATCACTTTCGTCTGCGATCGCGTTTACCGCGGGAGGGGTCGTAGACAAGTGTCCCGAAGGGTTTGCAGTCAACTCTACTGGTTCAGTTGTCTCTTCTATCAAAGATTTTTGTTCTGGCTCAATAACTTTTGGTATTGGTAACTTGGTTGTAATTACTTCAGGTGTTACTTTTTGGGCAATACTTGATTCTGAGGTTGATTCAGTTGGGTTCGTTGGCAGCTGACCAGGCTGAATCACGTTAATAATCACAGACTTGGTATTTTTAACCTCTTGCTCTAACTTCACCAATGGAGAGATTCCCATCAAGGCAAACATGTCCTGTTCTTGGAGGCTCATTTCTACAGTTCTAATCTCCGGCGGTTCTACCACTGGTTTGACTGGCTCTGCCTTAGTAATTTTAGTGCGCTCTACAGTGCGCTCTACTCTTTCACTCCAACCTGGTTTACCAAGGGTGGGTGAGGGAATCTCTGGTGCAACTCCTAGTTCTGGTTCCACATCAAGGTCTAGGTCTGGCTCGTTGACAAAAGCCAGTGGATTGGGAACAATCCGAGCTTCATCTTTCCCATTTAACCCATTGATGCCAATTCGACTGCGGCGAGTGCGGGTACGACGCTTATTATCATTAAGTTCTTGATAACTAGGATGATTGATCAGATTTAGGTTACTCAATTCCGAGTCGCCGTCAAATGCTTCCCCAAACCCATCATAGGTTTCTCGTGGTTCCGGGACGCGGGCAGATGGCTGACGTGGTTCTCGGTGAGGTAGGGATACAAAACGTTCACGCTCTGGTGTTTCTGCCGGTATTGGTAATCGGTTTTCGATTTCTCCAGGCAGACGCACAGTATGTCCTAAACCGCCACAGGTGGGACAAGTTTCACCAAACAATTCGTAAATGTTTTGACCCTGACGTTTGCGGGTCAGTTCTACTAAACCCAGTTCGGTTAGTTGGGCAATTTGGGGACGAGCTTTGTCTGCTTTAAGTGCTTTATTAAAGTGTTCGAGAACTTGCAGTTGGTCACGTCGCGATTCCATATCAATAAAATCAACAACGATCACTCCAGCGATATTCCGCAGACGCAACTGGCGAGCAATTTCTGTTGCAGCTTCGCAGTTTGTCCACAAAACTGTTTCTCTAGCTGTTGCCGATCGCGTAAAGGAACCTGAGTTAACATCAATTACGGTTAATGCCTCCGTCGGCTCAATGATGATGTAACCTCCAGAAGGTAGGTCTACTCTGGGTTTGAGGGCTTCTCTGATGGCAGCACTGATGCGGAAGTACTCTAAAATTGGGGAGCGATCGCGATGATGGTCAATCAACAATCCCTGCGGTGTTTGACCTCCACTCCAGTTCTGTAAGTACTGCTTCACGCGCTTCAAACCAGTACTGGAATCCACGACAATCCGATTTACATCCGCGCCGTACATATCCCGCAATACGCGCTGGATGAAGTCATCGTCCCGATTGAGCAGTGCTGGCGCACGTGTGGAATGCGCTTCCTGCTGGATCGCCTCCCATTGCTTTTGCAGCACCTCCAAATCTTCCATAATCGCTTCTTCTGGTTTACCTTCGGCTTCTGTACGCACGAGCAAACCCATTCCCGCGGGTTTGACCAAAATTGCCAGTGCTCGCAAGCGGTTGCGTTCACTTTCACTTTTAATCCGTCGGGATAAATTTACGCCCCTACCATAGGGCATCAGTACTACATAGCGCCCGGGTAACGTGATATTACCCGTGAGCCTAGGCCCTTTTGTCCCCGTTGGCTCTTTCATTACTTGCACCAAAACTTTCTGCTGTGGTGCTAATAGTTCTGTAATTGCCGCTGCGGTACGCTTTAGCTTTAATGGTCCCAAGTCGGTAACGTGAATAAAACCGTTGCGCTCTGGGTCTCCGATATTGACAAAAGCCGCATCTATCCCAGGTAATACGTTTTCTACTACTCCTAAGTAGATATCACCTATTTGGTGATGACCGGTAGCAACAACGAGTTCCTGTATTTGATCTTCAGAAAAGACAGCAGCAATTTGGTGCTGCTCCGCGATGATAATTTGTTTTGGCATTCAATTTCCTCAAAAATTGGCAGCACCAATAGGTCTGGAGGTTTGTTATACCTTTGTTGCCCCTGCAACCCTCAAAAGGCGCTACTGATGATAAAAATCGCAAACCTGATGTTCTAAGTTAAATAGCTATTGGCGCTCTTAAGAGCGTTTTTACGGCGGATTATTCCAGAACGGCTGCATGTTTAAGCAATTAAATCAACCACGGATGGTTGATTTTTGATGCAATACTCTCAATAAAGAGAGTTCTGAGTTGAAAGTTCTGAATCCTGAGTGAGTTTTTAACTCAGGAAGCTTCATTTGAGAGTAATCTACTGAAGTCGTTAAGAAAAAGAAACTATTTCTATTTTCCATTCCCTGGATTTATCCTTAGGGTTATATTCAGCAATACCAGCTGCTACCCTACCTTAAGCCACGCTTTGCGCGTCTGTGAACGTTTGCAAATCGGCCTAACCGACGGCATTTGTTTACCCTACGGGAACGCCAAGGGCGAACAACTCTAGAAGAGTAACTCACTAGCTCTTGGACACTACTGTGGATTAGACATTCAGCAGTTGTTTAAAAAGCATGAATTTGGAGAAGCTAACCGAGCCTGCTGTTAGTTACTGATTCACAAGGTAGCTATAGAGAGAGTGTGTGTTCTTTAATCTGCCTCAGTTTGTCTGGGATAAAATCCTAGAATTTGCACTCTAATATCTTTGCTTTCGCCCCCTGAACACCAGGGTAGTGAACCAGCTAATTCAATGCAGCGCCAGAAAATTTCTCTTCACCCCATTCTAACGCAACCTTGCTAAAAATCAATTCCGACGATATGCCATGTTAGGACAACTACTAGCAAGTTGCCCTACAGGGATTATACCCCTAAAATTAGCCGATTGCGGTGGATGCGCAGGAGTTGAAATTCTCCACTAGCCACTGTTGCTAGCATAAATAGGATTTGTTCAGGACGCAATAGAAAACCATCTTGGCGATAGCTACCTACATAACGGATAACAGATATAGATTCTGCAATGCAATTGTAGTTTTCTACTAATTCCAGTTCAAATAAGCGCTCGCGCAGATTTATGAACTGGCTCTTGCCTGACTTTGTTGTATGCTCGTACCATAGCTCGTCTTTTGCTTTGATGGTATCAATCCATTCTTGCCATTGTATAGGTGTTACTTCTTCCAGTGCTGCTACGGTAATTAAATATTCTGCTGTTTCTAGCAGTTGAGTAGCTGCCGGAGTTTTTAAATCTATCTGCTCCACATTATATATAGGTATGTCTGTGGGCATTTCCTGAATCAACTGTTCTCGAAAAGTATCTACTGCCACTGGTGCAGTTAACTCAAAATCCGCAATTTCACCACTACTAGTGGCTCCTAAAGCCAAAGCAGTTGCTACAGAAATCCGCGGCATTGGATGAAATCCACCAGTAAAAGCGATTGGTAAGCTTGCTCGCCGTACAACTCGGTCAAACAGACGGATTAAATCCAGGTGGCTTACCAAAGCCATATTACCCTGTTTTCCAAACCAAACTCGCAGTCGTTGTGCCTTAGTTGTGTTGGGGACAAATTCGCCAGCGAACTTCGGGATAGCAGGTGATTCAATCACAATGTTATGGCCAAAGTCGGTTCCACATACGCCACAGTGAGAACAACCTTCAAAAGAGCAGTCGGGTACAATTGCAGCTTCTAAGGCACGTTGCAAGTCTTCTTTGAGCCAGTTTTTGTCAATCCCGGTATCAATATGATCCCAAGGGAGGGGAGTATCGAGGGAGTGGGGAGTTGGGAGTGGAGAGTTAGGAGTTAGGAGTTGGGTATTTTCCCTATCTCCCGATCTCTTCTGATCTTGTGCGTAAAACAAATTCCATTCGCCATTTTCTACTTGGCGGTATTTCCAATCTAGATCGGCTTGGGCGATCGCAGACCCCCAAGCGCTAAAAGCTTGATCTAAATTTTCATACCAGGAATCCATACCTGCACCCAATTCCCAGGCACGGCGGACTACTTTGCCCAAATTGCGATCGCCTCGTCCCACAAAATCTTCCATTGCCGAAATGCGGACATCGGTAAAATTTACCTTTACTCCCTTTATCCGGCGGAATTCTTGCCGCAACAGGTTTTGTTTGCGCTTAAATTCTGTGGTAGAAACTGAGTGCCACTGGAATGGAGTATGGGGCTTCGGCGTAAAGTTAGAAATTGTCAAGTTAAAGTTTAGGGCTTTTCTGCCCTTGCCCCGACATTCTCGCTGTAGCCAGCTGACTGTTTCCGCAATGCCCAAAACGTCAGCATCCGTTTCACCTGGTAAACCAATCATAAAATACAACTTGATTTTATCCCAGCCTTGCTCCCAAGCGGTTTTCACCCCCCGCAACAATTCTTCATTGGTCAAACCCTTATTCACGATGTCTCGCATCCGCTGAGTTCCAGCTTCTGGAGCAAAAGTCAGTCCACCTTGCCGTGTACCTCCAAGGATATTGGCAATATTCTCATCAAATCTGTCTACCCGTTGGCTTGGTAGAGTCAGAGAAATATTTTCATTTTTTAAGCGATTTTTGATTTCCATCCCCACTGCTGGTAGGGACAAATAATCAGAACAACTCAGAGATAGTAGGGAAAACTCATTGTAACCAGTTGCCCGCATCCCCTGTTCAATTGCTTCTACAACCTTATCGGGTTCTACATCCCGTGCTGGCCGAGTCAGCATTCCTGGTTGACAGAAACGACACCCACGAGTGCAACCACGCCGAATCTCAATCGTCAAGCGGTCATGTACCGTTTCTACGTAGGGAACTAACCCAATGGAATATGCTGGTATAGGAGTTGCAACCCGTCGCAGAATTCGTTTTGGTACGTCAGAGCGACGAGGATGAACTGAGCCATCCTCTGCCATGTCATAAAACTGAGGGACATATACGCCTGGTATCTGTGCCAAATCCAGTAATATCTCTTCCCTACTCAATCCTGCTTGTTTGCCTTCTTCTAATACCAAACCAATTTCTGGCAGCAGTTCCTCTCCATCCCCAAGGGCGATAAAGTCGAAAAAGTCAGCGTAAGGCTCAGGATTCGATGTTGCTGTTTGCCCACCAGCAAAAATCAACGGAAACTGGGACTGGAGATTAGTAATTTCTCCTTTGCCCACCTGCTGCTCTGCTGCTCTGCTTCTCTGCCTCTCTCGCCACGTCAATGGTATTCCAGCCAAATCCAACATTTCTAGGATATTAGTTGCACCCAGTTCGTAACTGAGGCTAAAACCTAAAATATCGAATTCAGTGAGCGATCGCTTTGACTCTACCGCAAACAATGGCGTATTAGTTTCGCGTAGTTTGGCTGCCAGGTCTTTTCCTGGGAGGTAGGCGCGATCGCACAATTGACGCGGTTGGGCATTCAAGATGTTATAGAGGATGATGTGCCCTAAATTAGATGCACCGACTTCATACACTTCTGGGTAAGTTAAAACCCAGCGTATTGCTGTCGTATCCCAGGCTTTATGTACTGCTAAACGCTCATTACCCAGGTAACGCCCTGGTTTTAAAATATCCGATGTTATTAATTTTTCAACTGCAACAGCCACTGTGCTATCTTCTAGCTACCTTAATTACAGCTACTCAAATCAAACCTTAGCATTGAATTCGGTCTTCTAACAAATTTTATCGTTGCAACTTATAACTCCTTTACATAAAGCCCACTCTTGACCCGAATATTTGTGCTTTTACATAAAGTTATGTTGCAGCTAACTCGGCTTCACTGTTTAATATTTCAAATACGCTATCTAGTTGCGTTAGTTCAAAAATCATTCTAATTGACGGAGCAACAGCGCAAAGTCGGAAACTTCGTCCTAAACTAAGAGCCAGCTTGTGTGTAGATAACAATGCCATCAACCCCGCGCTGTCTAACGATTCTACCGCTGCTAGGTCTACTACCAAGATGGAAATACCATTTTGTGCCAACGCTGTCGTCATATCTCGTTCAAATTCTAAGGCGTTTACAGCATTCAAACAGCCTTGGGGGCGAATAACTGCAATTTTGGGATAGTTAAGCACTGCTTGCATAGTTACATCCTATTGAGAATTGTTGAAGCGTCAAGCTAAGGATTATTTGAACATAAACTCTTTTTTGTTGCATCGACCATATGTCTTAGGTCTCTTTGCTGAATCTTTATGGCTTTAGTATCTCTGTTTAAAGATTGTCATAATTCCAGTTTAAAGTGTGTTTATATATACTTTTTTTTTATCCCAGTTCAAAAACAATCAACTATAGACAGCCCTAAAAAAGACAAATTATCAGTAACTATGCTGAGAAAATTTGCTTAGTCTATAACTAAAGCTAATTTAGCCAAGCCTTAACGGTAAGTTAAATCTCACTCTTTAGCGTTGCTGATGGCATAGGCCATAGTCATAGCAAATTTTCTATTTAACTAATTAAAAAGGTGATCTATATCACTAGTAAATTAGTACTTAGATCACTTTTTATACTTAGATAAATCTGGGAGAATTAGTATCATATAAAGTTTGGTTATTACTTATGAAAACTCAGTACGCTATTCGGAAACTAGTAGAAAAAGCTCTTGACATTAAAAAACTAACTCCTGAGATAGAAAATGAAATCAACTCAGAATTGACAGAACTGGGTTACATTTCTGATGTTGATTACGAAGCTCTGGAATTATTAATGTCAGAGATGGATGCTGGTAGAATTCAGTTAGTTCCTAGCTTGGGATATTTCTAATTGCTTAGGTCTAGAGGTTTATTGCCTATATCAAGTGAATCTGATGGTAAATGAAGAAATAAAACTTTAAAATAGGTAAAACAAGTATTAGTAAAGGCAGGGCTGAATAAAAAGATTGCTTTAACTATCCCTGATGAACGGTTACGAGAAGAGATTGAACGCATGAAAGATGGTGGTATATACTAAAATTAGTGCTGAGTAAAAAAATAACCCAATACTCTAAACGCCTCACTACTGTGCACTCACTCGTTACTCAGCACTCGGTACTATTTTGGTATGCTTGCCACAGTTGGTGAATAAACTGATTAAGTTGCTGCTTGGCGGCTGAGTCAGGTTCAGTTTTTGGTTCTTTTGCTAAAACTTGGCTCAAGAAGGTAATTACTTCTGTGTCTAAT
Source organism: Nostoc foliaceum FACHB-393 (assembly GCF_014698505.1). Classification (GTDB taxonomy): domain Bacteria; phylum Cyanobacteriota; class Cyanobacteriia; order Cyanobacteriales; family Nostocaceae; genus Nostoc; species Nostoc foliaceum_A. The sequence goes on from NZ_JACJTD010000007.1 coordinate 125,361, forward strand.
GCTGGCCGAAACAAATTGGCAGGCCAAAGCAAGTCAGACACATCTCGCAAATCGGTAATTAGCGGCGATTCCTGAATCAAAGTAACCATTAATAAAGGACGTACCCAGCACAACTGTCGGGAAACTACAAATTGAATGACTTCTGCATACAGATTCCTGTCGCCATGCTCTAAAGACACAATTTGTCCTGGTTGAAGAAAATCTAGGCTAATGTTCATCATTATGCAGTTTGGGCAGGGGCAAGAATTATTTTGTAACTTCCTTATTCTTAAAAATGGAAATGCGCTACGTTTAACGGAAGGTTATGTAACATTAGGTTAGCACTCTCACGGCAACGATGTCTAAGACATATGCCTCACAAGTGGCTACGCAAAACTAATAAAACCAATCCCTGAAAGCAAAGGGTTTTCCTAGCATAGTATCTCAACAGAAATACTATAGAATAGGTAAATAACTGTTAAGCGATCGCTACACAGACACTTTGTAGTAGTGAATCAACAAGAAAAGAGCAAAGAGCCGTGTCAGTTGAAACTATTGAAAAGCCTTCCACAATTCGTAAGCTAGCGCCTCGGTATCGCGTTTTGCTCCATAACGATGACTACAACTCTATGGAGCATGTTGTGCAGTCACTAATAGCCACTGTACCAAGCCTTACCCAACCCCAGGCTGTTAGCATCATGATGGAAGCCCATACTAACGGGCTAGCTTTAGTCATTACTTGCGCTCTGGAACACGCTGAATTCTATTGCGAAACCTTGATAAGTCATGGTTTAAGTAGCACGATTGAACCTGATGAATAGTTATTGGTCATTTGTCATTGGTCATTTGTCGAAATATAGAGTATTGACTAGTGATTGGTGACTTACTTGGTATGAAACAAAACTTTGTCCGTCTAGCTGAACGCCCTGCCCCTATCAGGCTGGGTTGTTTTATTTTGACTTTATTGCTGCTATGGTTGCCATTGGCTGCACCAATATACTTACTAGTGCATGATTCAAACTTAGAAAGTATATTGACATTGGTGTTGTTATATGCAATATTTATTTTTCTCCTGAGACTATGGGGTCAATATGTCTACCAACAGCCCCAAATTCTGCGGCATTATGGCTTAGAATTCACGCGGCAAAACGGAGTGGATTTATTGCGTGGCTTGGCTATGGGCATAATTAATACTCTGATACTTTTTGGATTACAAGGTGTTTTGGGTTGGCTAGTGTGGCAACAACCGAAAGTTTTTTTGCTGAAAATAATTGTAGAGGGTTTACTTGTTGGCTTAGGTATTGGATTTGCTGAGGAATTGTTATTCCGAGGCTGGTTGCTAGATGAATTACAACGAGATTACAGTCCTCGTGTGGCACTGTGGACAGATGCAACTGCGTTTGCTGCATTGCACTTTATTAAACCCTTAGAGGCAATTATTCATACACTGCCGCAATTTCCAGCTTTAGTACTACTGGGGTTAACGCAAGTATGGGGAAAGCGTTGGCGGAGGGGACGCTTGGGTTTACCAATTGGTCTGCATGGTGGTTTAGTCTGGGGCTACTACATTATTAATGTTGGGGAATTAGTGAAGTATTCTGGTCAAGTTCCTGATTGGGTAACTGGTGTGAATAATAATCCCCTACAAGGAGTGATGGGGGTGTTGTTAATGAGTGTACTAGCTTTGTGGATACGAGGGCGAACAGTGAAAAATTAAAAATGGGTAACATATTTTGAAGATAACTAATTTCTTTTTATCTAATTGCCGATTTGCGATCGCGGTCAATATGGGAATGATGGCGGTGATTGAGACTTGTGCAGCGACGGGTGTCATTCTGGGTAGTCCTCAAAAATACAAATAATCGGTATAGGTGGTTTTTTGGTGCAATCTTTACGCAAGCGTCTCAACCACTGTCCCCACCAAACACGCTTTATTCAAATTAACGCCGCTCAAATTTGCACCTTCTAACTCTGCACAAAGTAAATTTGCTCCTGAAAAATTCGCCCCCGCCAAATTCGCCCCCCGCAAGTCCGCTTCTTCCAGGTTTGCTTCACTCAATAAAGCCCCTTGCAAATCGGCGCGACTCAAGTCTGCACCTTTGAGATTTGCCCCAGTCAGGTTTGCACCGCGCAAGTCAGCACCGCGCAAGTCTACGCCTTGCAAGTTCACATTCATCAAATTGGCACCACTCAAGAAAGCACCTACCAATGAGACATCACTGAGTCTTGCTCCCATCAAGTTAGCACCACGCAAATTGCTACCCCGCAAGTCAGCACCCGTTAAATCTGCTTGCATGAGGTTCGCTCCCATCAAATTCGCCCGCAAGTCAGTTTCTTGGAGGTTGGCTCCCATCAAATTTGCCCCCTCCAAATGCCCACCTTCGAGTTTGGAAGCAGCGAAATTAGTGCCGACAAGGGTAGCGCCAGCAAGATTAATCCGGCTTAAATCTAGTCGGGAGAGTTCCTCGTCTTCTAAATTTGCCCCTGGGAGTTGTTTGAGTTTTCCTAATCTAATAGCTTCAATATTCATGTAAAGTAACTACCAATCTGCTCACTTATCTTGCTGTGGCTATCCCATTGGGAATCGAGTATCCAGATGCCGGCGCTGACTTTGGGTGTCATCAAGGGTAAGTCGAGTCCCTGTTGTAAACCCATAACTAATAAAGCTAGGGTATCTACAAGTTTAGGGTCAAAGCGGGTAGATTGTTGCTGTCTGCACTCATCTAAAGCTTGAGTAAATATCTGTTCCCGGCTTTGATTTGACGATTTTCGCTGATTAACTCGCCACTGAAAGTCTGCCAATAATGCCAAAATTCTTGACTCTAGGGGAATTTCATCTCCAGCTAAACCTGCTGGTTCTCCTGTGCCATTCCACCACTCGGTTTGGTGAGTGATAATTTGGGCAACTGCTCGCAGTCTTGGCATTGTTCGCAATACTTGCGCCCCCGGTACTAAGGGACAAGTTAAAGGACAACTGGGAGCATCTTCTTGGTAGCGTGTGGATATACCACCTGTGAGAACGCTTTCTGCTTTCTGTAATGGATCTATGCGATGTAACAAAGCCGCTAGCCGCAACCTTTTAATCTGCCATGCGGGAAGATCCAAAAGCTGGGCGATCGCTTCAGCAAGAACGACTATTTCCGCAGCTGCCATTGGATTGTTGACATCTGCCATATCCATCAGTTGCGCCATTCGCAAAAAGGCTTGGATTTCGTTAGAAACCAAGTTGCGATCTAGGGTTTGTTTTTGAAGGGCTGTGGGTATAGATAAATTCTCTTGCCCATTCTGGAGGTAATCTACTACACGGGAGACAACTGCACCTAAATTTTGGGATCTGTCCATTGACGGTACAATTTGCTGTTTATCGGCTGTGAGTTTTTCTGCCAGTTCTGGGTTGTATTTTTTGATGTGAGCGATCGCTATTTCTGCTGTATCTTGCACTAACTCTGGCTCAAATGTCCACAAGCCATAAAATTTACGCTCTAAGTCTGATGTCGGTACTCCAGCGCTGCCATAATCAGCCTCTGATAACTCTTGACAAATTACCATCGCCGTGTACTTTGGCGATAAAATAATTAAGTGCCACTCCTGCGCTACTGGATCAACTGGAGCTAATGCCACTAAGTCTACATTGGGTAGCTGGCTGGTAGGATGTTCAGCAAAGCCGGATTCAGAGGCAGCCATAATGGCAATTTGGCGACTGCGCTGGGCTATGTCTGCATATCGTTGAGCTTCTTGTAGATACCATTTACCCTGTTGGAAGGCTGTGATAACTAGGGGTGTACCGTCGTCGGTTAAGATATGGTCTTCAAGAGCATGGCACAGGGCAACCAAGGTATTCTTGTAGTAAACACCGAATCGAATTGGCCTAGTAGTGTGGCGATGGGCTGTTTCTAGCTGTTGTAGAATTGAACCTTCTAACATGGGATTGGGTGAAAATAACCGCAGAGGGTAAGTAGGGGGACAGGCGAGAGACAAGGAGATGAAATTTGCTCTTGTCTGATTCTGGGAAGTTTATCAAACAGCTGCTAACTGTTTGTCTTTTGTATCTATTGGGGCAGAAAGTGCTGCTTCTAAGTCGGCACAACCCAGCTTTTCTTCTAAAATTTTCATGACTTCGCGTCCGAAATCGTTAGGGTTTTGTTGCCAAGCTTGCAAGCAGACTTCTCCAAAGAATGAACCAAGAGGTTCGGGATTCCAGAGGAGTTTTTTGGCTGTCCACGGCATCAAGCTCATTGGATCATACCCTGGTTTAAGGATGCCTTCTTTGAATGCGTATTCTTCTAAATGGGTATGGGGTTGCAGCCCAATAAAGAAAATGGCAGGTTCGACTTTATCAGCACCAAAGATCCGTTCTAATTCCCGGTGGTACGCGATGGTTTGGCGGATGGTTTCGGGACGTTCGTCAATGACGTTAAAGGAGTAATTAACGGAAACTAAATCGTTAAAACCAGCTGCTTTTAAATCGCGGCAGTTTTGCAACACGGTTCGTAAGTTATACCCCATCCGCATTTTCCGCACAAGTTCTTGAGAACCACTGGTAATACCTATTTCAAAATAGTTCATCCCGGTTTTAGCCATCAAGTCGCACAACTCTGGTGTCAAATTGTCGGCTCTAATATATGCTGCCCAGTGGATATCTGTCATACCAGAATCGACGATTTTTTGCAACAGTTCTACTGCATCGTCGATAAATTTTCTTGCTGGGATGAATTGGGCATCGGTAAACCAGAAGTTGCGAATGCCGCGATTATACAATTGGCGCATCTCAGCAACTACTTCATCTGCTGGGTTGATGCGTACTTGTTTCCCTTCGACAACAGTGTAGACGCAATAGCAGCAGTTGTGAGGACAACCACGCTTAGTTTGTACACCTATATAAAAGTCTTCTTCTTGCAGGTAAAAGTTAAATTCCGGCCAGATGCTTTCGATATAGTCGTAGTTACAAGCTGTTTTTTCTAGCGGCGTGGGTTGTTCGTGAATTAGCCGTTCCCGTGGTTGAGTTTCTCCCGCAACGTAACAGCGTTCATCTCGAAAATCTCTGCCACTTAAAAGTTTTTCCAGCAGGGTTTCGCCTTCACCTACAGAAATAATTGTCCCTTGAGGTAAGCTTTTGCCCAACTGTTCGTAAAATACACTGACTGCACCACCACCTACAACTACACGGGCATTAGAATTATATTTTTGGGCACGCTTTAAACCGCGTTTGATTAAGCCCTGATTGCGCCATAATTCTACATAGTAAGCGATGAAGATTCGCAAACCGCCCAATCCTCCACGCAGTTTCAATAGAGGATTCTTTGCGTAATAAAATTCAAAAGCATTTTGTAGTGGGTTACCACCACGCCCGCCAACTGGAGCATAAATTTGAATATCCCGCCAGGAAAATACTAGTAGTGTCGGTTTAAAATCATCGATACAGCGATCCAGAGCAGAACTGTAGTCTAAAGGTGGCACTGTTCCCAAATCAAAAATGCGCTGTTCGATATCAGGAAACTGTTTGTGGACATGATCGCTCAAGTAGACAACCCCAATGGGAAAGATAGGGTTACAAGGAAGGCGAACGTAAAGAATTCGATTTTCCATCATGGGTGTTTTGACTTCCATCTTGCCAATCTTTGGGGAAAGCGAGATAAATTCCAGTTTTAAAGCGTGTTTTTGTTTTGGCTGCTCTTAATTTATGACAATCTTGCTTGACATTGAAGCTGATTATTGATACGTGTGAAACTTTTGCTCACAGATGTAGGAATCAATAAATTGCTTTGCATACCAAACGCAGGGGATCAAGAGAGGGTTTATGAAGACATTTTTCATATAGCTTTACGATAACATCGAGTTCATTCATTAAGCGATGATCCCAGGCTTTTAATCCTGCGATCGCTAAAACACAAAAATACACTTCTGAACTAGCTCAAGCTAAGGGGTTCTTCGCCATAGCTACCCTGTAATTATCCGCCTTCAGAAAGTTAAAGATTTTTTGCGGTAAATTAAGAACTTAAAAATGTTCACATAGTGTAAAATTACAAATAAAGCATAAATTTTTACAAAATTTTTACAACCTGGGTATATCTTTAGGTAGAAATAATCTACAAAGATTTAAGTTGGTAGTCGGAGCTACAGCAACTGGGGATCAGGCAATGCTAGGCTTGGCTGGTGTAATGTAAAATTGTGGCGTAAAGCTCCTCAGCAGTTATGGCTCAAATATTAGATCCTCTACCACCTGAGCAATCGGGAAAAATTCTCTGCTGCTACATTAATGCCACCAGCAAAATACAGGTAGCTCGCATCTCCAATATTCCCAACTGGTACTTTGAAAGGGTTGTTTTCCCTGGACAACGTTTAGTGTTTGAAGCTCCGCGAAAAGGTCAAATGGAGATTCATACAGGCATGATGGCAAGTGCAATTTTATCCGATAAAATTCCGTGCGATCGCCTGATGCTCGAAGAATCCAGCGCTTATGAGTTTGATACAGACTCATCAGATGGAAAAGACCTTATTAATACCAGACCTATGGTGCAGCAAATTAATACAAAAATCGGAGATACTACAAAACCCTTACAGATCGTTGGTTTAGCATCGGTTGATTAAAAAAAAATTTTACTAAATTTAAGGGTTGCTAATTCAGCAGCCTTTTTTGTTTATTATTTATTGGGCATTGAGCATGGGCATGGATTATTCTCCTCATCTCCCCCATCTCATCTACAATCATTCTTATGAATCTGCCTTCATTTCTTTGGTTGTGGAAAATAGCCGCTTGGTCAATGGGGTTGTCCCTGCTGGCATATCTGATGCTAGCAGTAACCGGCGTTTGGATGTTTCGGGCGAGAACTTCGCAGCAATTCCCTTTTATTACCCCATTTATGGGAGGGAATAGGACAGTGCGATCGCTCCACTATACAATGGGCATCAGCATGGTAAGTTTAGTGCTACTACTGCTAGCGATCGGCATTGTTGGTACTTTAGGGCACTTTGGTTCCTTGGGTCACTCATCACATTTAGTTGCTGGATTGATAGTGGTAGCATTAGTTTTACTATCTGCTTTCAGTGCAACGCAAATTAGTGCTAGACGACCTTGGGCTAGACCCTTACACATCGGCATAAATATTATTTTATTTCTAGGATTTGCCTGGGTATCCCTTACTGGTTGGATTGTGGTGCAAAAGTATTTACCCTAAAGAATTACGAATTATGAATTATTAAAGTGGTATAGCTTCTGTGTGACAGGCGAGGTAGGTCTATGTCCTACCTTACAATGAAGAAAAGCATTGTAATTTAGCCGTGACAGCAAACTCAGCCAATATTTCAGCTTCTGTTTTTCGTCTGTCTCCTTTGATTCGGATGACGCTGCTGAGTCTATATATAGCACTGACAGTTCCATTACCCTTCTTATCACAGGTAACTGCTGCACCCGTACCCCCAGGATTATTGTGGGTAGGCATTAGCATCGGCTTAGTTGCCTTGTATGCTGTATTGACTGAACGAGTAACGGTAGATGACCAGGGAATTCAGGTTACTTACCCCGCCTGGGTACCTAGCTTTTTTCGTAAAGGCTGGTTTTTACCTTGGTCAGAGGTGAAAGAGTTAAAACCCCGCACCACTGGTCAAGGAGGGCTAGTTTATTACTTCCTCAGCCAGGATGGGAAAGCTTATTTACTACCGATGCGTGTAGCTGGATTTGCCCGTTTCGTGCAAATTGTCCAAACAAAGACGGGCATTGATACCACAGATGTTCGCCCTTTAGCACAGCCGTGGATGTACTTGATTTTACTAGTATTCACACTGCTGTTACTATTAGTCGATGGCTGGGCGATCGCTACAGCGTTAACTACTACACAATTAACTTAAAATTGGCAATGGGGCATGGGGTATTGGTTATTTCTTCCCCATTTCCCTACTCTCTACTCCCTATTTTTCATTCACCTTGAATAATGTCACAGCAAAAGCCACACTCAGGCTAGAGCAAGTTAATCTATTTACAAGGCTGAAAACCCAACTTTCAGGCAATCAGCAAGGATACCCCATATTGCAAGATATTTCCTTAGAGGTATTCCAGGGCGAACGACTTGCGATTGTAGGCCCAGTAGGCGCTGGGAAAACTTCGTTATTACGTCTCCTTAACCGCCTCATAGAACCCACGAGTGGTAAACTCTATCTAGAAAACCAAGAATATCGCCAAATTCCCGTCATCCAGCTACGCCAGATGTTTGTACTTGTATTGCAAGAATCAAAACTATTGGGGATGACAGTTCAGCAAGCCTTGGCTTATCCTTTAGTTTTGCGCGGTTTGCCCAAACAGACTATTCAGCAACGAGTCAATCACTGGACAGAACAACTGCACATTCCCAATGAATGGTTGGGGCGAACAGAGGTGCAACTTTCTGCTGGACAACGACAACTAATAGCGATCGCACGTGCCTTAGTCATCCAGCCTAAAATATTATTATTAGACGAGCCAACCTCTGCCCTAGATGCTGGTACTGCTTCTCATCTAATGCAAGTCTTAACCCAGTTGAGTCAAACTCATCAAACTACGATTTTGATGGTAAATCACCAACTAGAACTAGCCCAGATGTTTTGTACTCGGTTGTTACATCTACAGCAAGGTCATTTATTGGCAAATCAAAGAGTCTCTGAAATAAACTGGGTTAAATTACGAGAAAGCTTAATTCAAGCAGAAGCTCAAGACGATTTTGGATTTTAAATTGCTCAGGAGACAGAAATCAGGAGTCGTTATCTTACTCCTTCTCTCACAAATGCCCCATCACACTGGACTACTACTAAGCGTTGAACGTTGATTATTAAATCTCTCTCTAGCTAACTTTGTTGTTTGTGACTGTGAAATATTGGTATTCAAAATTTCCATATTAAAACGGTATCCTACATTGCGGATAGTTTGAATCAAATTGGGTTGGCGGGGATCAAGTTCAACCTTTTTCCGCAGCGATAAAACGTGAGTATCAATAGTACGAGGGTTATCGATAGCGTCAGGCCAAGCACGACGCAGCAATTCTGATCTACTCAGAGGTACGCCCCCAGCTTGTGCTAAAACATACAGTAAACTGAATTCTTGGGGTGTTAAGTCGATGAACTCCCCCTGAAAGCGGACACGACGCTGAACTAAATCAATTTGCAAAGTGCCATAATCCAAATAAGCTGGTGCAGTCGGTGTGCGCTTCCGGCGAATCAGCGCCTCTACCCGTGCCAAAAACTCTTGCATTCCAAAAGGTTTGCTCAGATAATCATCTGCACCCGCTTTTAAACCTGCGACGATATCACCTTCACTATTACGGGCAGATAGCATTAAGATTAGAGGTTGCTGCTGACGATGCAACCAACGACAAAACTCGATGCCATCACCATCAGGTAGGTCTGCATCCAAGACCACCAGTGTTGGTTGATGACTTAAAAATACTTCCCTTGCTTGATAAATACTGGCAGCTTGATGCACACGGTATTCCAGTTGTTGCAAGTGCCAACCCAACAACGACCTCAGATGGGGATTCCCCTCAATGATTTCTATACAAACCGAACCCACGGTGGCAAGACCCCTTAGCGTCGATGACTTTCAAAGTAACAAGCCCATCTCTAAGGTTTTGTAGCCTTTGTTACTTCAATTGCTATTAACTTTACATTCCCTAATAAAAAGCGTGGCAATATCTTTAATTTTTGCTTTGCCGATAGGCGATTAGAAATATTCTTAAATTTTTATTAAATTTATCGAAAGTATTGTTAGACTTATCAAAAGTTCTTTTAGCTTAACATTCTGTTTTTAGAGGGGCGTAATATGGCAAAAATCTACAACCCAAGCAGCTAATAGCTACTACAACAGCTTTTCAACCTGATGGTGAAAGTGGATTTTTTCGCAAAATTTAGTGTCCCCATCCAGGAATATAACACCAATATAATTACGCTGTTGACCATGAAAATCAAAAAAATAACTTAGCAGCTAACTAGAATCGATGTTTTCTGGAATAGGATTAAAGTAGCTTGTAGCTGCTATGAAGGTATTGCCCAAAGTAGATGTGTTTACTTTGAGTTGATGCCAAAGTGAAATTACACTTCACATTTGAGCGTGAATCATTTACAATTCTCATTCCAAAGAGTTTAATACAGCAGTTATGCTCCAAGACACACAAACCATCCGCTATTACCAAAGACTCACCGACGCCTTCGTCGAGTTATGGAATCGCGGTTATCGCACGGATGATATGCGGATGTATTTGGATGGATATTTAGCCGCACTGCGACATAGCAACGTCATTGAACCTTTTCTAATTCATCGCCTAGAAGAGGAAGCCAGCCGCTACTTGTACGATGGATCAAACTTTGCGGTGCCGCAACCACAGCCACAACCCGATTACTACTAAGTACCATTTTCGTGGTCATTGATAGTAACCGTTAATTACCGCAGATAATTATAGCATATTATCTGTATTGGTCAACGGGTTGCCGTGGTGTGAAATTTTGGAGATATTGTATTGATTAAACGCATCCCCTCAGCCTTATATTGGTCTTGCCAATAAATACGACTGAGGGGATTGTTGACTACCTATAAAATCAAGCCCAACATAGGTAAAGTATTTTTGTCAAAAATACATTAAAAAACCCTTGAAAGGCGAGACACTATTTCTCTACCCTTTCAAGGAAATTTAAAATGGCACATTGCCTTAATTGGGAAGCGCAAATTCAGCAGCATACCCTTTAGTTTACGTAAAGAAAGATTAAGAAGCTAGTGCTACTTCTACCTTTTCCTGCAATTCACCTTTTTGGTACAGTTCAATCAAGATGTCAGAACCGCCAACGAATTCACCATTGATATACACTTGGGGAATTGTCGGCCAGTTAGAGTATTCTTTAATTCCTTGACGGATTTCAGAGTCTGATAGAACATCAACCGTCTCGAAGGGAACTCCCAAAGTATTGAGAATCTGCACAACGTTGTTGGAGAAACCACATTGGGGCATTAATTTGTTTCCCTTCATGAAAACTAAAATCTTGTTCTGTTGTAGCAAGTTATCAATTTTGTCTTTGAGTTCTGGTGTCATGGTTTTTGTGTTTCCTATGTTGGATTCAACAGTGAGGAGTGAGGAGTCAAAATTCATAACTCCTAACTTCTAACTCTTATTTACGAAGCTGCTGTTGCTTGCCAAGCTTCGGGAGTGTATGTTTTTACCGCCAAGGCATGAATCGCTTCAGTTGACATAGCTTGACCCAACGCACCATAAACCAACTGGTGCTGTTGCACTAGTCCTTTACCTGCAAAGTGCGATGAAACTACTGTCACCTGATAGTGGTCACCGCCACCAGTCAAGTCTTGCACCTGAACCTGGGCGTCTGGCAGTTCCGCCTTGATCATTGCCTCAACCTGCTGCGGACTAATCATCGCAATTCCTGAAAAAACTTACTTTTCTATTATTAACAGATATAGAGCAAATGACCGTGCCAACTTCAGGTTTTGGCAAGGCTGTAGATAAACGTGCCTCTGAGGTGTATTTTTGAGAACGCTCAGGTTTTGGCTACGGCGGATAGCTCTATCCTAGCACTGGGGCGTTCCCAAGCGAATCGTTAGGGAGATGGGGGAGATAGGGAAAAAGAGGCAACAAAAATTTAATTTATTTTTTTGGGGATGAGGAAGATGAACTACCACCTTCTCTAGGATAGGGAGAATCTACAAAACCTAATTCAAACAACTGTTTATAGGCTTTCTTGCCTAAATCCCGCGTCGGGTTTTGACTCTTAATAATTTGAACCAACAATGGCACAGCTAATTCTGGCTGATTTTGGGCCCGATGTACCAATGCTAGCTGAAAGGTGGCTTCATCTCTTTTTTGGGCTGTTAATAGAGCTTTTTGACGCTGAGAGTCAGAAACTCTATTGTCAATTCCCGAAAAGCTAGAATTTAACTCTTGATAAAAATTAGATAGCTGATTATAAACCTGACGTGCTTCTTGCAGTTTCTTAGCAGCTAAGGGGTAGTTTTGAGCAGAAACAGCTTGTTCTGCATCTTTCACAAGGCGATCGCCACCTTGAATACTCAAAAGACTGTTACTTTGGGTTATGGGGCGTAAATTATTGGGATCGTTGGGATCAATAGGTTGTGGGCTAGTAGTGCCTGGTGCCTGTGATACCTGAGCATTCACAGGTGATAGCAGGCTGAGGACTGCTATGACTGATAAAAGAGTACGGTGCATCAAGGTAACAGCGGCAGCAGTGTTCATGGGATCAATTAGTGCAATGACTATACAGAAAAGTTATGGAAACTTCGGGTATCTTAACTCTGTTTTGGTTTTGGACAAAGCAAAGCCGCATCCTAAGTTTCTTTGATTTAGACTGAAAATTGGTTTAATAGAGTTCCCATTGCTCCTGTATACTAATTAACTAAAATCGTTCCTATGAGCGATCGCATTAATTCCTCTGATTTTACAATCATCGGTTTACTAGCAAGCAGCTTGGGAGTAGTTTGACAAGGCGCTGGCGAAAAGTTGATTTGAGAAAAGAATTTAAACTGCTCCACCATCTATCTTGCTACCTACTTTCCTCCCCAATAATTATCTCAGGTTAAGTGGGATATTTGGCACGAGAATCTTACCAAAGCACTGCTTGAACTATTCGCGATCGCTTCCAGCGGGCGTGAAACGCCATCGCACCAACCAACCATTGAAACATGGCGATGTCCCTAGTCCGCGCTCCTCAAAATTTTGTTTTTACCAGTCGTGTTTACAAAATCATGGAAAATCTAAAGACTTTTATTTAACTATTTGACCAAATATAAGAATATTTATCATCAACCAATTCAGTAGTTCCGAAACAATTATTAGCTATTCGCTCAAAAAATGCCAATTTGGCTAAATATCCTGTTAATAGAGGGTAATCTATATATATACATCCTCAAAGGTTGCAAAATACCACTAATTCAGGATGAACATAGCACTTACAACTGGTGTCAAACCTTGACAATGTGCAGTTTCTTAATCATGCACGGTTAATGGTCAATAGCTAAGAGCCAGTCTTGGGACTCTTGACGGATGACAAGATTAAGAATTAGTAATTTCTGCAAATGCGTGATTAGTAATTTTTGTTTCTTGATGGCTTAATTGTTGCAGTGCCTTTGCTAAATCAGCTGTGATGCTTTTGGCATCTTGTTTTATACAGCCACTCATGTAATCCATTACTCTAATTGGGGAGCCAATGTCAATACTCACATCTGTACCCCAATTTGGATAAGGTTGGCTGTAATTAATAGCTATAGGTATAATTTTCACTCCCAGCCCCGAATGACTAGATTCAGCACTCAAAGCAAGACGAGCAATTCCGGGTTTCAACTGGTGAACTTGGCCATCACGAAAAATGTTACCTTCTGGAAAGATGACCAGGGTTTTTTTGTGCTGAAGTAGCTCAACTCCATGTCGCAGCGTGCGGATTGACGGATGCTTAGAATTTACAGGAAACCCCCCCAAACGTCTGACAAACCAGCCTTGCAAGCCTTGGCATTCGTCAATAGTCACCATAAACCGCAGGTCTTGTTCTCTCCGACAATCAGCGGTAGCGTAGGGTACGAGCAATGCATCCCAACGCGCCCGATGAGTAGGCGCGAAGATCACAGGCCCAGTTGTAGGGATATTTTTTTGTCCGGTTATTCTAATTTGCCCAAAGAATAATGGTAATAGGCAGTGACGCCCTAATAAATATGCCAGAGGACTTAACCAAGGAGAAACCCTTGAGGTAGTACGAGCCACCTGAGGATTTGCTGCTGTGTGCTGGCAGGTATCGGATGAAGAGTAAAATTCCATCATGACGGATGCAGCTGATTGACGGGTAAAAATTTAACGAAAAGCTGATTAGTTACACCGTAGATTCTCTTGCGTGACTTGTGTCGTAGTAGATGGACAGTTTTACCTCTGTCCGTTAGTTTACTGTACGCCGTCTAAGAGCAAACCAAGCCTGTAGTTGTTCACGACAAGCTGACTCTAGAACGCCTCCGATTACTTGTAAGCGGTGATTAGAAGCAGCGCTATGGGGTATGTTAATAGCTGTACGAATTGCGCCAGTTTTTGTATCGTCTACTCCATATACGAGTAGTCCTAGTCGCGCTTGGACGATCGCACCTGCACACATTGGGCAAGGTTCAAGAGTTACGTAGAGGGTACATTCATTAAGATGCCAATTTTGTAAAGTTGTTGCAGCTCTCTTGAGAGCCACAATTTCCGCATGAGCGGTAGGGTCTTTGTCGCGCTCCTTTCTGTTTTCTCCTTGTGCTAGCAATTTGCCTGTTGAATCAATGATAACAGCACCTACAGGGACTTCACCTGCATCACCTGCTGTTTGTGCTAATTCTAGAGCATAACTCATCCATTGTTTATGTATAAGATAATCTGCATACTTACTTAGCATATACTTATCAATACAAAAATTTTAAAATTCTAATCGCCTTTGGACGAGCTAGACACCGATCCTACAAAAAAGAAAAAGTATATAGCCCACAAACTATAAGTCTTGTGATTACCTACATTTGACAATCCCCGCTTCGTTGTTATCCCGCCTCGGAATAAATTCCAAGGCTAATAGCTAAAGTCTTCTTAAGAGGACTAAACAAGAATTTCAGTCCACTTGAGTGGACAGTAGCTCTTAGCCTAGAACTTAAGTTCTAGGCGGGATGTGCGTCACTGCAATAGTTTAACTGTTACAAAAATGGGGGTAATGACAAGGACTAGAAATCTGAAGCTAAATAGCAGCTTGGGCTAAAAGGGAATCGAGTTGATTTTGTGTGTCTAGTTGATAAAGATCATCGCAGCCGCCAATGTGCTGGTTATTGATAAATATTTGTGGTACGGTACGGCGTCCGTTAGCGCGTTCTGCCATTTTCGCTCTAGCTGCTTCGTCGCCGTCGATTTTATATTCAGTAAAATTTACACCTTTCCACCACAGCAGCATTTTGGCACGGATGCAGTAAGGACAAGTTTGCCACGTGTAAAGCTCGACGTTGGCTTTGACTCGCTCTGGATGGCGATTTAAGAGGGGATTAAGAAAGTCCAGCATATTTTCTTAAACAAGGTTCTAACTATGTCTCTAGCCTATAGCAATCCTATTTGAGTTGCGAAATTAGTCGTGGAGGTAGGGAATAGGGAACAGATTTTTTTCACGAATGATTTGAGATTGCTATAGATTATTGCTTACCGCATTGGCGCTGGAACCCACTTTTGAAAACCCTCTAAATGATTCCAGTAAGCTAAATATCCAATCAATGCCCAAATTAGAGCGGCTACTATCAGCACTGCTACGCCAATTAGCCGCCAGGTTCGGTTGGTTTTCCAATAGAGAGTTGGGGCTGCAAAAACACCACCTAATCCAGTTAAAATAAAGCCGATTCCTGATAAAAGTGGCTGGCGCGTCAAATTCAAGTTGATGATGCGAATACCGACTATGATCGCAACTACGCCAGCAAAGAAGCCGTAAATTGCTATTGTCAATAAATCCCAACCTTGAGCAAGAGCGATCGCAGCCGCAACAAACAAGATTCCAAATAAGACACTTGTCTCACCGAAGGCAATGTTAAAGCTACCAGTAACTGGCCAGGTGAAGCTCATGTGTAAACCAGTTGTAAGTGCGATCGCACCTGTAATTCCAAAACCTGGAATCCACTGTCTTTGATTAGAGCTATCTATACCACGATACACATAGTCAGCTAGTAGAAATAACCCAGCTACCATATTGATTAACATGAGCGTGATGTAGTCGATAAACACGATTAACCTCTGAATTTGACAAGCTTTTTACTCTGCGCCTCGTTTTTCAGTTTTTAGTGAATTCACCAGCTTTTTTTCTTTATTATTTTATACCTAAAGATAAACACTTAATAAAAGCAATGTTCTTATACACTGCTACCCATTTGTGCTAGTTCTTAACTTAATTGCTTTTGAACACGCTTTATACTGGAGTTGTAGGAGTGAAAAATTAGGATGTGTTAACTGGCACTTTTCTAACCAGTTAGCAGTAAAACTTAACTTTCTTCCACGTGTATCCGCCCTTTGGTAGACTTGAAAACTGAAATAGCCAGATGAAACGACGGAAATTCAAGCAGCTGAGAGGGCAGACTCTGTGGAAAATACACTTGGTTTAGAGATTATTGAAGTAGTAGAGCAAGCCGCGATCGCATCCGCAAAGTGGATGGGTAAAGGCGAAAAAAACATCGCTGACCAAGTAGCTGTGGAAGCTATGCGGGAGCGGATGAATAAAATCTATATGCGGGGTCGCATTGTGATTGGGGAAGGCGAACGCGATGACGCGCCTATGTTATACATCGGGGAAGAAGTTGGTATCTGTACCCAACCAAATGCCGAAGCTCTTTGTAACCCTGATGAACTAGTTGAAATTGATATCGCCGTTGACCCCTGTGAAGGTACGAACTTAGTAGCTTATGGACAACCTGGTTCGATGGCTGTCTTGGCAATTTCTGAAAAGGGTGGATTATTTGCTGCTCCTGACTTTTACATGAAGAAGTTAGCAGCACCTCCCGCAGCGAAGGGCAAGGTAGACATCAACAAGTCAGCAACAGAAAACCTCAAGATTCTCTCTGAGTGTCTAGAGCGCTCGATTGAAGAACTTGTAATCGTGGTCATGAAGCGCGAACGCCACAACGATTTAATTAAAGAAATCCGTGAGGCTGGAGCAAGAGTCGCCCTAATTTCAGACGGTGATGTGGGTGCAGCTATAAGCTGCGGTTTTGCTGGAACTAATATCCACGCGCTGATGGGTATCGGTGCGGCTCCTGAAGGTGTAATCTCAGCAGCAGCCATGCGTGCTTTAGGTGGACACTTCCAAGGTCAACTGATTTACGATCCAGCAGTCGTAAAAACAGGTCTGATTGGAGAAAGCAGAGAAGCCAACATCGATCGCTTAAAGTCTATGAATATCAATGACCCCGATAAGGTCTATGATGCTCATGAACTGGCATCTGGTAAAACTGTTCTGTTCGCTGCTTGCGGTATTACCAGTGGTAATCTGATGAATGGTGTACGTTTCTTCAACGGCGGAGCAAGAACTCAAAGCTTGGTAATTTCTAACCAGTCGAAAACTGCTCGATTTGTTGATACAATTCACATGTTTGGTGAACCCAAGACTCTCCAATTGAACTAATTTTTAGGGAATGGGGAATGGTAAAAGTAAGGGCGAAGCTTTTGGAAATAAATCTTTCTATAAAACGGAAAAATAGTCACCAAAATGCTTTACCCTTACAGTAGTTAGTAGTTAGTAGTTAGTGATTAATAGTTGTTTGTTGCTGGGAATAACTACCAACCAATAAACAAAAACTCCCCATTCCCTATTCTCACTCAATGCCCTATTTTCAACTACCAACTAGTAACTACGATTTAGCAAATGAATATAGCAGTGGTGGGGTTAAGCCATAAAACAGCCCCTGTAGAAGTCCGGGAAAAACTGAGCATTCCAGAACCACAAATTGAAAGTGCGATCGCTCAACTGACCAGCTATCCCCATATTGACGAAGTTGCAATTCTTAGTACTTGTAACCGCCTAGAAATTTACATTGTTACCAGTGAAGCAGACCAAGGTATTCGGGAAGTAACTCAGTTTCTCGCGGAATACAGTAAATTACCTGTGCTTTCTCTGCGACAACATTTATTTATGTTGCTACATGATGATGCAGTGATGCACGTTATGCGGGTAGCAGGTGGTTTAGATAGTCTGGTACTTGGAGAAGGTCAAATTCTGGCTCAGGTGAAGACTACTCACAAACTGGGGCAGCAATATAACGGTATAAAAACCATTTTGAATCGATTATTTAAACAAGCGCTGACAGCTGGTAAGCGGGTTCGTACTGAAACTAGTATTGGTACTGGCGCTGTCTCTATCAGTTCGGCAGCTGTAGAGTTAGCACAGATAAAAGTAGCAAATTTAGCAGCTTGCCGAGTGGTAATTTTGGGTGCTGGTAAAATGTCGCGCCTGCTGGTGCAACACCTACTTTCTAAAGGTGCTGTGCAAATTAGTATTGTAAATCGATCTCGTGAACGTGCCCTAGAATTAACAAAGCAGTTCCCTCAGCAACCTATCGAAATTCATCCGCTATCGGAAATGATGACTGTAATTGCCGATAGCGATTTAGTGTTTACAAGTACTTCAGCAACAGAGCCAATACTTGATCGTGCCAAATTGGAAATGGTGTTAGAAGTTCAGCGCTCTTTAATGTTATTTGATATTTCTGTGCCGCGTAATGTTCATGCGGATGTAAATGAATTGGAAAATGTGCAAGCATTTAATGTGGATGATTTGAAGGCAGTAGTAGCGCAAAACTACGAAAGCCGTCGCAAGATTGCACAGGAAGCAGAAAGACTTTTAGAGGAAGAAGTGGAAGCTTTTGATATTTGGTGGCGCAGTCTGGAGACTGTGACTACTATTAGCTGTCTGCGAAATAAAGTCGAAACCATCCGCGAACAAGAGTTAGAAAAAGCTTTGTCGAGATTGGGTTCGGAATTCGCCGAAAAACATCAAGAGGTAATTGAAGCATTAACGCGGGGAATTGTCAATAAAATTTTACATGACCCGATGGTGCAGTTGCGATCGCAGCAAGATGTGGAAGCCAGACGGCGCTGTATGCAAACTCTGCAAATGCTTTTCAACCTGGATGCAGAGGAACAATTTAGTTAAATTTAACAACAAGTAAGATCCCCGACTTCTTAAAGAAGTCAGGGATCTGAGCTTTCAATTAGATATACTTCTAATTAGATAGATGTCTAATTAGAAGTTAGTTATGCAACCAGAGCAATTTAACATCTTACTCCGCTTTTTCAAGGCATTAGCGGATGATAGCCGATTGAAGATTGTAGGTATCCTGGCAAATCAGGAGTGCAGCGTCGAAGAATTAGCAGCGCTCCTGCAACTCAAAGAACCGACGGTATCTCATCATTTAGCGAAACTTAAAGAGCTAAATTTGGTGACAATGCGTCCCGAAGGCAATAGCCGTCTATATCAATTGGATAGCGAGGCTTTGCAAAGCATTAGCAAGGAAATTTTCACACCTGAGAAGATAGCATCTTTAATTCAAGATGTGGATACTGAAGCTTGGGAAAGCAAAGTGTTGAAAAACTATTTCGAGGACAATCGCCTCAAAGAAATTCCTGCTAGTCGCAAAAAGCGTCTAGTTATTCTCAAGTGGTTAGCAAACCAGTTTGATGTAAGAGTCAACTACCCTGAACGTTTGGTAAATGATATTCTCAAACGCTACCATATTGACTGCGCCACCCTGCGACGAGAGTTAATTGCTTGCCAGTTAATGCAGCGAGAAAATGGGATTTATTGGCGTACAAAATAGATATAAAAGATGAGCAAATCACACAATCATAGGTTGTATTTTTATGCAGTTAGAAACCAAAAAATTCTATTACACACCTGAAGAGTATTTAGAACTTGAAGAAAAAGCGGAATATAAAAGCGAATACCGTGATGGAGAAATTGTACCGATGACGGGTGGTACTACAAATCATAATAAAATTTCTTTAAATTTAGCTGCATCCTTAAAAATTGCTTTAAGGCGTAAAAATTATGATGTTTATATTGGTGATGTGCGTTTGTGGATACCCCGTTATCGGCAGCATACATATCCCGATGTGATGGTGATTAAGGGACAACCTATTTATACAGGAACCAGTACAACAACCGTTATGAATCCGATGTTAATTGCTGAAGTTTTATCTAAATCGACCAAAAATTACGACCAAGGTGATAAGTTTCTTTATTATCGCTCTATTCCAGAATTCAAGGAATATATTTTAATCGATCAATATCAGTATCATGTGATGCAGTATGTAAAAACTGCGGAAAGTCAATGGTCATTCATTGAACTTGAACATGAATCTGCAATTTTATCACTGCAAACGGTTGATTTTCAAATTGAATTGCGCGACCTTTACGAACAAGTCAATTTTGCAGAAAATAACGAAGATTGAAAAAATAAATTTTATAGAACTATTGTCAAAAATCATCTATCGAATCGGGATTGTAATTATAAACTCTGCACCCTGTCCCGGTAATGAAACGCACTGTAACGAGCCACCATGTTTTTCAGTAATAATCTGGTAGCTAATTGATAATCCCATACCATAACCACAATAACTGTTGAGTATAATCATCAGTGTGCTTAAGAATGCCATAGATGAAATTAACTGGGTTATTGATTTCATGAGCAATACCAGCAACCAAGTGTCCCAAAGAAGACATTTTTTCTTTCTGAATTAATTGGGACTGAGTAACCCTGAGTTCTTGTAAAGTTTGCTTGAGAACAATATTTTTTGTCGCAATGCTTGCGTTCGCTCTTCTATTTTTTCTTCTAGTATTTGGCTATAAACTTCTAGCTTTTGATTCGCTTCATATTGTTCTGCTAGTAGTACCTTTACCTGTTGAATTAACTTGTTCCCGATATTAAATTTTACCGTTATCTTCTTCTGGTTTGAGTTGTTTACTACTACCAGCGATATCAACAATATCGTTTTTTAGAGATGCGATCGCACCTTTAGATTGGCTACTTAATATTCCCGAATACTTATAAAATATAACGGGTAAATGAAATAATTCATCATAAATATAAATCCCCGCTTTATTTGATAATTCGGAGATATAGCAATCCTATTTGAGTTGCGAAAATTATCGAACCGCCAAGCCGCCAAGAGCGCCAAGAAAACAAACAGAGAATTTTATAAATGATTTAGTACTGCTATATGTGACTTTCATTAGCAAATATATTTTTTACTTCACAAAATTATTTTCCTAAATAAGCTTCTAAAACTTTTGGAGGTCATGCCATCTTGACGTTTCCAAGTGATAATGCTGTTCAGTTGCTACCAATGAGATATACAACTCGATTTTAACAAGAGCCAAATTTCCGAAGATTTGACAACGTGTGCGGCTTTCTCTCAAACCGTTTCCTACCAGCGAATCAGAGCAAGAATAAAAGCCTCTCCCTGTGTGGGAGAGTTTTGGAACAGAAAGCTAATCGCACTTTATTTTCCCAAGTAAGCTTCTAGAACTTTGGGATTAGTTTGAATTTCTGCGGGTGTGCCATCAGCTAAATTTTGCCCTTCAGCAAGCACCCAAACACGATCGCACAAGGACATAACCACATCCATATTGTGTTCAATAATCAGAAAAGTCATGCCATCTTGACGGTTCCAAGTGATAATGCGATCGCAAATATCATCAATCAGTTTTGGATTCACCCCAGCAGCCGGTTCATCCAACAAAATTAGCTTGGGATTAGTCATCAGCGCCCGTCCCATTTCCAGCAGCTTGCGTTGTCCACCAGACAAGCAACCAGCATAATCGTGTGCTTTTTTTTCCAAGCCCACTGATTCTAATAGGTACATCGCTCGCTCTTGCAGTTGCTTTTCTTCCTTAGCAACGATGTGCGGTTGCAATTGTACTTGCCAAAAATTTTCACCCGTTTGTTTTTGCGCCGCCAGCAGCATATTTTCTAACACCGACAACCGCGAGAGAGTCCGTGCAACCTGAAAGGTGCGGATTACTCCCTGCTGGGCGATTTGATATGGTTGCAAATTGTGAATCGGTTCGCCATCAAAAATCACTCGTCCCTTATCTGGGCGGATAAAGTTCGAGAGTAAGTTAAATAAAGTGGTTTTACCAGCACCATTGGGGCCAATCAAGCCCGTAATGCTGCCTTTAGCAACTTCGATTCTCGCCTCATTAACTGCTTTGACACCACCAAAGCTTTTAGAAAGTCCAGTGGCTACTAAAAGGGGAAGTGGCGATGACTGGTTATTTACCAAGAGTGAGTTCCTCCTTTTTCCCTAGAATACCTTGAGGTCGCCAAATCATCAGTACCATCAGAATTAGTCCGATTACCATGATCCGAAATGCACCCAAACGGGCTTCATCAAGGGTAACGATTCTGGGTAAGACTTCCCGCGTCAGCGCATCGTAAGCAAAGAAAATTACCGCACCTAAGATTGTGCCAACGTTATTTCCAGAACCACCTAAAATCACCATGATCCAAGTGTCAAAGGTAATCTGCGGTTGAAAATTATCCGGGTAAATGGCGCTGAGTTGCCAAGCAAAGAAAGCACCAGCGATACCTGCGATCGCACCTCCAAGCATGAGAGATTGTAATTTATACCAAAAGACATTTTTTCCCAGCGCCTTGGGAATTTCTTCATCTTCGCGGATGGCTTTGAGAATTCTACCCCAAGGCGATCGCACCAAAATTTCTAAACGCCAGTATACAAATGCTAAAACCAAAAGCAACACCAGCATTAAACCCGCTTTTGGGTTGTAGTTATACAGTCCAATCACCCCGGAAACATAAATCGCTGCCGCCAAAGCTGCTAACACAATTCCCACAGCCAAGCGGGATATAAATTCTTGTTTGCTAGTTGTCCTTTTACCTAAATCAGTAGTCCGAGATATTTGGGTGGTGCGAATCCATCGCCACAACGTAAAGAAAGTTATAGCAGCTAACACCGTTAAAAGCCCAATCATCAAAAATCTGACAAACAAATTCGGCTCTGCGGATAGGGGTATGGGATAACTTTGCACACCAAACGCCCCAGAAATCCAGGTGTCACCCACAGGTAATTCCTGATTATTGACCACCAAACGAATTAATTCGCCCGTACCAATGGTGACAATCCCTAAATAATCTTCCCGCAAGCGTAGAGTTGCAAAACCAATTATCAAACCCAACAAGGCGGCGACAATTGCCCCAGCGACTGCCGATATCAGTAGGGGTACGCCCTTTAAGCTTAACAATACCGTTGTATATGCTCCCAGGGTCATGAAAGCAATATGACCAAAGTTAATTAACCCCGTAAAACCCCACTGTAAATTGAGTCCCAGACCGAATAGAGCAAAAAGTGCTGTAGAAATTGCTAAGAAAATGAGATAGTCAACCATATTAAATTATTTGGGAATTGGGTACTGGGAATTGGGAATGGGGAATTGGGCATTGAGTATGGTTATTTTCCTTGTCTCCTTTGTCTCCTCGTATTGCCCTGAAGTCCACAAAAAACCTAACCCCCTAACCCCCAACACATCGCGGGAAGGGGGAAAATTCAAAGTCTCTCTCCTTTTAGAAGAGAGATTTAGAGAGAGGTTTTCCGCCCTTACTCCCTCTTCACCGGGCGAATAAATTTTAGCGTAGCTTGAGCGTAGCTAATTTTATGGGAATACTATTTATTGTTAGTGTTTTGGTATGGGAATAGTTGACGTATGAATTTGCTGCGACTGAGAATGCATCACTTAATCGAGCAGTTAGCCGATGACGATTTGCAAGACATTTGGGACGTTCTCGAAGCTTTACATTGTGACTTTTATATGCTCAAAGCGATACAACAAGTTAAGCGATCGCAGCAACCGTGGGATATCTTAACCCATGAAGAAGCGGTACGACTGTTGATGTTCTTCTGATTCAGCAGCGCTTTCTTTTCTTGTGCCAGTGGCCCTGAAGTTTTGGTTAAGGTAACGCCTAGTGAGTCTGGAAATGCGCTATGCAAGGTCTTTTTTGTTAGACCTGAAGAATTTAGAACCTGCCGCCTACGAGCGGGTGCATGATTTTGTCTTTATTGAGTTAGCCCAAAAGTGGCAACTGACTGATTTAAAAGAACTGCGACAGCTTGATAGTGAAGGGATTTTTCACCGCTTCACCCTGGACAATTACCTGATTGGTATAGAAATTAGGGGTGAGATTGTGAAATTTCTGCGTGTCATCCCTATGCCAGATGTTTAAAGTGAAGAGTCAAGCGAACACTTAAAACTGTAAACTGTATAAGGCTAGGCAGGGATCGCTATAACCTTCCATTAAACTGGTTTTTGAAAAACACTTTATTTGAGATTTCCCTATGGATGCTAGGGCACTTTGGCAACGATACCAAAACTGGTTATATTTCCACGAGGGATTGGGATTGTACTTAGACGTAAGTCGAATGCGATTCGATGATGCCTTTGTGGATTCGTTGCGGCCGAAGTTTGACAAGGCGTTTGCGGATATGGCTCAACTGGAGAAGGGTGCGATCGCAAATCCCGATGAGAACCGCATGGTTGGACATTACTGGCTGCGAAATCCTGATTTAGCGCCAACTCCAGAACTTACACAAGAAATTGTCCAAACCCTAGAACAAATCGAAGCCTTTGCGGAAAAAGTCCAAACAGGTGCTATTCATCCTCCCAGAGCAAGCCGCTTCACGGATATTATCTCCATTGGCATTGGTGGTTCCGCGCTCGGCCCCCAATTCGTCGCTGAAGCTCTCGCTCCTGATTTCCCGCCCCTGAAACTTCACTTTATCGATAACAACGATCCAGCAGGTATCGATCGCGTGATCAATCATCTGCGAAACAGCCTCGCCAGCACTTTGGTATTGGTGATCTCCAAATCTGGGGGAACACCGGAACCTCGCAACGGCATGATTGAAGTTAAAAAAGCTTACGCTGGACACAATTTAGAATTTGCTCAATATGCGGTAGCAATTACCAGCGTTGACAGCAACCTCGATAAACTGGCTAAAGACGAAGGTTGGCTGGCCAGATTTCCTATGTATGACTGGGTAGGAGGACGCACCTCAGAAATGTCTGCTGTGGGGCTAGTACCAGCCGCATTGCAGGGCATTGATGTTCGTGCCATGCTAGATGGTGCAAAAGAAATGGATGACGCGACCCGCGTCCCAGATGTGAAAAATAACCCCGCAGCCTTACTTGCTTTGTCTTGGTACTTTGGTGGTAACGGAAAGGGTGAAAAAGATATGGTTGTCCTACCTTACAAGGACAGCTTATTTTTATTCAGTCGCTATTTGCAACAGCTGGTGATGGAATCCTTGGGCAAGGAAAAAGACTTAGACGGCAATGTCGTCCATCAAGGCATCGCCGTTTATGGCAACAAAGGCTCAACAGATCAACACGCTTATGTCCAGCAGTTGCGTGAGGGTGTAGCGAATTTCTTTGCTACTTTCATCGAAGTGTTGGAAGATCGTCAGGGCCCATCCACTGAAATAGATCCGGGAGTAACATCAGGCGATTATCTTTCCGGTTTTCTTCAAGGAACCCGACAAGCGCTTTATGAAAATCACCGCGATTCGATTACAGTCACGATTCCCCAAGTTAATCCCCGAACTGTAGGGGCATTAATTGCTTTGTATGAACGTGCTGTTGGTTTATATGCTAGTTTGGTTAACGTCAACGCCTACCATCAACCAGGCGTAGAAGCTGGCAAAAAAGCAGCCGCTTCCATTCTCGATTTGCAAACACGAGTGTTAGCAGTCCTACAAAAAGAAAAAACTCCCATTTCTCTTGACGAACTCGCAAAGAAGGCAGGCGCATCAGAGCAAGTTGAGGCAATTTACAAGATTTTGCGTCATATCCATGCCAATCAGCGAGGTGTAGTTTTGCAAGGTGATCTTCAGAAACCCGGCAGTTTAACCGTTTCTGCTAGCTGATAACTCTAGTCTACATATCACATTTTGTCCATAATTGTTGTATCAGCAACAAGTCTTTATGGTGAAGCATCCTAGATAGAAGATATATCTTCAGTCTAGGATGTTTCACTATATCTGTATCCAATTCATAATTCATTATTGATGCCACAGAGCAACTAAATTTATTTATCCACCGCTATTTCTGAATTGCAATGAGCCAAAAGTCCCAGCTGTTGTTTTGTTCTAAAAATAAATAGTTTTGGTAAATTCTGTGCTGTCGAGTATAAATAGTGGTGTTATCTGACGCATAGACGCAAAACTGTTCAAATTTTAGGGTGGGTGATGTGTGTTTAAATCTTTCACGAAACTTGACTACCTGCTGAAAGAAACTTTCCTCGGGTTACTACGGGGAGGTTGGATGAATTGGGCAGCAGTAAGTACTGTTACGGTGTTACTGTTTTTATTTGGCTTGAGTTTGCAAACCTCTTGGCAAGTCGAAAAACTCCTCTATCAGTTCGGTAGCCAGCTAGAAGTTTCAGTTTATCTCGAACCAGATACGCAAGCCGAAAGCATTGAGCCACTGATCGTAAAAATGCCAGAGGTAGCGGCGATGCAAACCATTACCAAAGAACAAGCTTGGACTAAGTTAGTTAAGGAAATGAGAATTTCTGATATTGAGGGTGCTACCCAGCAGCTAGGCGAGAATCCTCTGGTTGATGAGATGAAGGTAAAAGCGCGTAATTCCCAAGTTGTACCAACTTTAGCAACGCAACTGGCCAAGTTACCGGGAGTTGATACAGTACAGTATGTTGATGAAGCAGTTAAACGCATTGCCCAATTGCACCAAGGTTTGAACTGGATTACTTTAACAATTACGATTATTTTGACCTTAACAGCGATCGCAGTGACTACTACGACAATTCGCCTGATTGTCATGGCGCGACGCCAGGAAATTGAAATTATGCAACTAGTGGGAGCAACGTCTGCTTGGATTTACCTGCCATTTATTTTACAAGGAATTGCTTTTGGTTTAGTTGGTGGTGCGATCGCTTGGAGTTTCATTTCAGTAATTCAACAGTTTCTCGGTAAGTTGCTAGCCAATCAACCTGAGTTTATTCAAGCTATCACCAACGGTGTGCAACTCACTCCAACCCAAATTTTATTATTACCCCTGATTCTTTTAAGTTTCGGTGCAGGTGTAGGATTAATGGGAAGCTTATTTGCTGTCCGACGTTTTGCTAAAGGTTAGTCATTGGGCATGGGGAAATGACAAAGGACGAAATCGCTATGAAATCGCAATGGGAATGTTTTCTGCAAAATCTCGGTGTATGGGAAGGTTCATTCACCAATTTTTCTCCCGAAGGTACACTTCTGAACGATACTCCTAGCCGTCTTTCCCTAGAAGGTTTGAACAATAACCAGACAGTGCGCCTAACTCTGAGCCGTTCGGGACAAGATGATCTGATTAGAGAATATAGTTCTGTGGGAGGGGGTCTCCTATTTTTTGAAAATGGTTCATTTTCTGAAGGTTTAATTCAGCTAGGCCCATTTTCCGAATTTGGGGCAGAACTTGCTTTTGTTCATGAAAATCGCCGCTTACGTCTGGTGCAAGTATTTGATAAGACCAGTCAGCTAAGTAGACTAGTTCTAATTCGAGAACATCTAGCTGGAACCACAGCAGCAGAACGTCCACCCTTGCAGATAAATGACTTGTTGGGAGAATGGCAAGGAAAAGCAGTGACAATATATCGAGATTTGCGTTCGCCTGATATTTACTCTACAACTTTGAAAATACAACTTGATGATACTGGGCGATTAATTCAAAGTACCTCTTTTGGGGAACGCACAATTACCTCAACTGCTACCATCAAAGGTTCCATCATTCTCTTCGACCAAGATCCCCAAAAGCAAGTACAAGTATTATTGTTACCTGATGGCGCTTCTGCAACTTCTCCTCTAAAGGTGCAATTACGTCAACCCTTATTTTTGGAAGCGGGTTGGTTAATCGAGCCAAATCTTCGCCAGAGAATGATTCGCAGCTATAACGATAAAGGTGAATGGGTTAATCTGACATTAGTTACTGAAGACAAAGTGTAAGGGATTTTTAGCTTGCGATCGCTTATCCCCGGTAATTCAGAGTAAATCTTCGCAAAAAAAACTTAAACAGGTTAATGGCACAGTTCGACCGCGCCAACTGATTGATCCATCTGTAAAATAACAAATAGCAGTAGTACAACTTACCCCTAGTAAGAAAACCTTAAATGGTACAGACCCCTGCTAAACCCCTGACTCTAAGTGAATTCCTGGATCTGCCAGAGACAGAACCTGCTAGTGAATACATTGATGGGCGTATCATCCAAAAACCGATGCCGCAAGGAGAACACAGCGCAATTCAGACCGAGTTAGCACCTGCAATTAACTTGGTGGTAAAACCCAAACAAATTGCGCGGGCTTTCTGTGAGCTTCGCTGTAGCTTTGGCAATCGCTCAATTGTGCCTGACATTTCTGTGTTTATGTGGGACAGAATTCCCCGCAAAGAAAATGGTGGGGTTGCTAACGTCTTCTCTATTGCCCCAGATTGGACAATTGAAATTCTATCTCCTGATCAAAGTCAAACTAAAGTTACCAAGAATATTCTGCATTGCCTGAAGCATGGAACTCAGATGGGATGGCTGATTGATCCTGAAGAACAATCTGTGTTTGTCTACTTGCCAGATCAACCAACCAGTTTTTACGAAGAACTAGGAGCACATTTACCAGTGCCAGAATTTGCTAAAGATTTCAGCCTGACAGTAGAAGGTTTATTTAGCTGGTTGCTGGAGTGATTGTAGTTTCGCCATTTCTTCACGAAGAATCTCAAGGTATCGTCTCACAGATAACCTAGCGATCGCACTTCTCATGCTGGAAGTGTTTAAGATCGTGAGTGGAAAAACATGTTGGGTTTCCTAGCGTTAACCGAACCTACAATATTAGCGATCGCACTAACGCTTCAGCAGATATTGCAAAAGCTCTAATTAATATACTAAGGAACAACGGCGTTCCAACGCTTGCTTAAGTAGCATTTGATATTCTTTATCCCCAACCCGATAAGCACCAAACCTTTCCAAATGCGGATTCATCATTTGGGCATCGAAAAACACAAATTCCCTCTGGCGCAATCTTTCCACCAACTTTACCATCGCTACCTTCGAGCCTTCAGGAATGCGGTAAAACATCGACTCGCCAATGAAAGCGCCGCCAATAACAATCCCTAAAATTCCCCCAGCTAATTCGTCACCCTGCCAAGTTTCAAAACTATAAGCATAACCACTCTGGTAAAGTAGCCAATAAATCTTTTGCAATTCCGGTGAAATCCAAGTTGTCTCTCTGTCAGCACACCCAGCCACCACAGCTTGGAAGTCCCGATTAATGTCCACTGTAAAACGCTCTTGATTCAGGACACGCTGCAAAGACTTGGGGTAGCGAAACCGTTCATCCAAAGGAATAAAAGTTCGATCGCGACTTCCGTACCAACTCAGGCGATCGCGCTCATCAGCCATGAGAAAATAGCCTTGTGCATAACCCTCAACAATAGCGGCGATATCATATTGCATAAATAAACATAAAAAAACACTAGAGAAACGCGATTTGATGCTATCAGTCATTCTCTGCGTTCCTCTGTGTTTCCCTCCGCGTCCCTCTGCGTTTAAGATAAAAAAGATGACTCAACCAATTCCACCTATCACCTTACCACCACCTGAAAATCCGCTGCTCGAAGGTGAATGGTTACGAGAGCGTTTACAACGGTGGCTAGATACAGAATTTATCCCCGAAGCAGTAAACCAAAATATTGCCCAACGAGCAGCACAGATTTTTGTGCGTCAACGGATGGAAGGAGAAAACGACCTTGGTTCTCTGGTAATTGCCATTGTCACAGAGATGCAGTCGTATGATTTTTCCAATAGTTTCTATGGAGAGTTTGCGATCGCTAACGCCGTCAGCGATCTACTCTTAGAAA
This sequence comes from Nostoc foliaceum FACHB-393, assembly GCF_014698505.1. Classification (GTDB taxonomy): domain Bacteria; phylum Cyanobacteriota; class Cyanobacteriia; order Cyanobacteriales; family Nostocaceae; genus Nostoc; species Nostoc foliaceum_A. The sequence continues at coordinate 154,761 of NZ_JACJTD010000007.1, forward strand.
GTCTGGGAATTGATAAGTGTTGTGGTCAATAATAGTTAGGAGTCAGGAGTTAGGAGTTAGGTTTGTCTCAATTAATAACTCATCACTCATAACTCATCACTCATAACTTTTTACCAGCTAGACTTAACAACTCCAGGCAACAGACCTTCATGCGCCCATTCTCGCAGCACGTTCCGAGACAGTCCAAAATCGCGGTAAACACCTCTAGAACGACCAGTCAACCAGCAACGATTGCGGTGGCGGGTGGGCGCACTATTCCGGGGTAGTTGTTGAATCTTCCGGTGGATTTCCAACTTATCTAGGGGAGATTCTGCACTTCTGAACTCTTCCAGAAGGGCTTCCCGCTTGTCAGCATACTTTTCTATCAACCTGGTGCGCTTTTTCTCGCGCTCAATCATGCTCTTTTTTGCCATACATTTTTTAATTTGTTTAAAGACAGCATTTTCTATTCTACAGTCTCGCCATCAATTCTAGGGTTACTCGTAGCGCTTACTGGTCTGTCAAGTTGAAATTGATCGATACAGGTTAAGGCTGACAAGGGGACGCAGAGAGTTCTTTCTTTGCGTCTCCTCGTATTTGCATCGATCTTCTTGATCAAAACTACCCTACAACCACTGGCTTATTCGCAGCAGGGCACAAATCGGCAAGCTCACAAGCGACGCAGGCAGGAGAGCGGGCTTTACAAATAGCACGACCGTGATAAATGAGTCGAATAGACCAATTTTCCCAATCAGGTTGCGGCAATAAACCCATTAAATCTTGCTCAATCCGAACGGGGTCTTTTGCTTCAGTTAAACCCAAACGCTCGCTGAGGCGCTTGACATGAGTATCTACTGTCACCCCAACATTAATGCCATAACCATGACCCAAGACGACATTTGCTGTCTTCCGCGCCACACCTGGAAGCTTTAACAACTGTTCCATTTGGTTGGGGACAACAGAGTTAAATTCGGTAACAATCATCCGACAGGCGGCTTGAATGTTTTTGGCTTTATTGCGATAAAATCCAGTTGAACGCACCAAGTTTTCTAATTCTACTAAGTCAGCGATCGCTAAACTAGCAGCATCAGGAAACCGCTCAAATAAAGCTGGTGTCACTTTATTCACCCGCTCATCAGTACACTGAGCAGAGAGAATCGTTGCCACCAGCAATTGTACTGGTGTTGAGTAGTTCAAAGAGCAAGTAGCATCTGGATAAAGACGCTTCAGGCGAGCTAAAATTTCTATTGCCCGTTGCTTTTTAGATAACGACTTGCGGGTAATACTCACTGGAACAATTTTTGTACCCACTCCAATTGGCTAGTTAATTGAGTAGTTTCTTTGACTATCAGAAAAATTCCTAACCCTAAGAGTAACACCAAGCCGGTTTGCATTACACCTTCTTGAATCCTTGCAGGCACAGGCTTACCGCGCAAACCTTCTATCAGAAGAAAAGCAAGTTGTCCGCCATCCAAAGCTGGCAAAGGCAAAATGTTAATAATAGCCAAGTTAATGCTGATAATTGCGGCAAAAGACAACAAGTTTACGGTATTGTCCTCAGCTAATTTGGCACCGATTTTGACAATATTAACTGGCCCAGAAACTTGTCCAGCAGTTTGTTGAAAGTTGGTAATCAACTGGCCAAAACCGCTGAGTGTACCAACAAATAATTGTTGAAACCTGTTAGCAGCAATGCCAAAAATTTCAAAAGGACTATTAGGACGGCGATAAGTTGCTGTAGCATTTGGACTAAGTGCTACACCAATTACACCTTTGCCGTCGGCTCCCAGTTTTGGCGTTAATTTCAGGGATTCTTGTTGGTTTTCACGCTGAATTTTCAGTTCGATTTGCTGATTGGGATGAGTTTGAATTTCTTTTGTCAGCAAGGGAGTTGATTTATCAGAAGCCGGGAGTTCCTGACCGTTAACAGCCAGAATAATATCTCCTTCCCGAATTCCTGCTTGATAGGCAACAGATTCCTGATTAACAGGCTGTACGGCGACACCAGCTTTATAGTTTAATTCCTTGGGAATACCAACAATACCCAATTGCAGAGCCAGCACCAAATAAGCAAATATTAAATTTGCTATCACTCCGGCACTGATGACGATCGCCCGGTCTAAAATTGGACGGTTACGCAGCAGATTTGGGTCATTGGGTGGAATATCGCTATCGGGGTCATCATCGGGAAAGCCCACAAAGCCGCCTAAGGGAAAAGCACGGACAGCATATTCGGTTTGTGAACCTTGGTACTTAAAAAGAACTGGGCCAAAACCCAAAGAAAAACGGTTAACGAGAATGCCTTGAGAACGTGCTGCAACAAAATGTCCCAACTCGTGTACTAAGATCAAAACAGCCAAGACTGCGATCGCTGCTAAAACTGACATAGAGCAAATTAGTGAAAATATTAAGCTATAGTTATCTCCATTCTAATTGGGCATTGGGTATTGGGTATGGAGTATTGGGCATTAGTCATTAGTAAAAGACAAAGTACTAATGACTACTTGCTAATAACTAATTACAAAATTTCACGTCCCAAATAAGGTTGCAACACTTCTGGTATCTTCACCGTCCCATCAGGTTGTTGATAATTCTCCAAAATTGCTGCCATCGTTCTTCCCACCGCCAAACCCGAACCATTCAGAGTATGTACAAACTGAGTACCTTTCTTCCCAGCCTCTTTGAAGCGAATATCAGCCCGTCGCGCCTGGAAATCTATAGTATTGGAACAGCTAGAAATTTCGCGGTATTTGCCAGAAGAGGGCAACCAAACCTCTAAATCATAAGTTTTGGTAGAGGCAAATCCCAAATCTCCAGTACTTAAATTTACTACTCGGTAAGGCAACCGCAACGCCTGTAAAATTGCTTCTGCATTCCCCACTAATTTCTCCAGTTCATCAAAAGAGGTACTGGGTTCGACAAACTTCACCATTTCTACCTTGTTAAATTGATGCAGGCGAATTAATCCCCGCATATCGCGCCCATAACTACCAGCTTCGCGGCGAAAACAGGGAGTAAAGGCACAGTGGTAAATAGGTAAGTCTTCAGCAGCGAGAATTTCACCACGGTAGAGATTTGTAACTGGAACTTCAGCCGTAGGAATCAGCCATAAGTCATCCTCAGCACATTTAAAGCTTTCTTCAGCAAACTTAGGTAACTGACCGGTCGCCGTCAAAGACTCGGTATTCACTAACAGCGGCGGACTGACTTCCACATACCCAGCTTGAGTATGAAGAGCCAGCATAAATTGAATTAATGCCCTTTCCAATGCCGCACCAGCGCCTATCAATGTCACAAAGCGACTTTGGGAAACTTTCACAGCCCGCTCAACATTGAGAATACCTAGCTTTTCGCCAATTTCCCAGTGAGGGAGAATATTGGGATTTTGAGGAATGTAATCATCACCCCAACGGCGCACTTCTACGTTATCTTCCTCATTCTTTCCAAGGGGTGTAGAGTCGCTTGGTAAGTTGGGAAGTGCCAACACAAGTTGGGCAATTTCAGCTTTGAGTTCTTTTTCTTGGGGTTCCAGTTCACTCAATGTAGTTTTAACAGAGTTACCTTCGTCCCGCAAAGCTTGAATTTCTGGATCTTGAGGATTAACCCCAGATTTAATCTTCTGCCCGACAATTTTGCCGATTTCGTTGCTCCGGGCTTGGAGTTGACTGCGCGTTCCCTCAAGTTCCCGTTGTTGCCGATCTAACTGTAATATCGGTTCGATGTCGTATTTACCACTACGACTATTCAATCGTTCTTGAACTAATTGCGGATTTTCCCGTATTTGCTTGATATCCAGCACAGATTTTTCTCAGTTTTTAGCCTATTATCTACCTGCCAACACATCAGCATATACTGATTTTGGCTTGCCATGAGCAGAAAAGCAAACATAAAAATTTTGATCTGCCAATCTTGGTAGGGCTAGAAAAATTTAAAATCCAAAATCCAAAATTCAAAATTTGCTATTACTCCTCTGATTTTCCAGACCCCTGAGTATTCGCAGGTGAGGGTAGCCAGTAGGCAAGTACGCCTGATAAACCACTCCAGTAAACTGCCTGGTTTTGGCTATTATCACGTTCCATAAAGATTAAGGAACTACACAATCCAATCATTAATGTACTAAAAAGCACTTGTATGCCAAATTTCCAGATTTCTAGTTTTTTCATAGTGTAAGACCTCCAATAAAGATTAATTCACCCTTGTAACGGTTCTAATATCACTCTGTAGATGGGTGCTAATAATAAGTAACTGGTTTAGTCTTCACACTGTAATTTGATAATTTCGGAAAAGTACAATGAACATATTTGAATTATTCGCTATACGGACTCTGAAAACAAAAAAAAAGTAAGCAAGAAAAGAAGTCAAAAGAATCGCTGATTTTTGACTTTTACCTTTTCTTCCGACTCCGCTTTCTAAGGTCGGTTAATGCGATTGAGCAACCAGAGAGATGCCACAAGCCCTGCAAAGTGCGCTGAGACAGTGTTGGTGTTTGCCTGTACCACAAGCATATCTAGACCGCTGATAATTCGGGTGGGGTCAAAAAATTGGGTAGTTATAGCTTGAGGAGATATGGATCTTGCTACTAATGTTCCAACGATCGCTTGCGCCCCCAAAAGAGTCACTAGCGTCCCCCCTAAATTCACCCAAAGTCCTAAGCGTAATACTTGCACTGTCTCGCTTTTCCGAGGGCGGTTGCTGGGATTAGAGGATTCCAATTGCTTGCCAATTCTAGTGTAACGGTAAGCTAAATAAATGCCTACGGCTAAAACAACCAGTCCACAAATTGCTAAAAATACGCCAAAGCCAGTCCCAGGATTATTACTAGGACTGCCAGTTCTTTGATTAAAGATGGCGAAAAGTAGCACAATTATGCTAGAAACAACGCCTAGTACTAGCTGAATCCAGAAACTAATCCAACCTGTAAGGCGAAAGGTTTGGGCAATTGCCCGGAGAGTTGAGGAAGATGATGGAGCATCGGGAGTCTGTGACATAATTGATCACCAATGTGCTGGGTGCTTTCAAAAGACATGGAAAACCTTGTTGAGAGGTATCGCACTTTGCGTCTCTCCCTTTCCTAGTCTTTGCGTCTTCTTTGATAAATTTACTATCACACTTGCCAAATGGGGCAAGAGATTCTCTTATCCAGAAAATTAGTAATGGTTACTACTTAGGTGTGTCTACAGGCGTAGCAGCTTTAACCCAGACATATCCCTTAGCTTAAGGTTTGAGAATCGGCATTGGGAAAATCACTGTAAAACAAAGTGTTTATTAAGTTTTACAGACAAAATTGCATTTTACCTGTAAAATTTCTTCGATAGCATTTTATTGCTTAAGCAGTTCTAACCAGCTCGGCATCACTTAACACCAAGATAGTGACGTCGCCACGCTCTGTTCGCTCCTCACCACACCGTATCGAGCTTGGATAGGGGTACAGTATTTTGTGCCCCTAAAACTCGCAAACTCGTCCCACAACTTCACAGGCGTGGGTAATTATTTGGTATTTACGCAATGGATATCTAGTCTAAGTAGCTTTATATACATTACTCACTTAGTGGTAGCACTGTATACTGACTACAAGGATTGTAGACCGTACCCTAAGGCATTTTTTTAGCCATTCACTAACCATGAAACTTGAGGATATATATCAATTCTTTGAGAATCCTCCGCCAACTTACCTTTGTCAGGAAGTAGCAGTTTGTTACATACTGTCTGTTTTGTTACAAGGTGAATCTTACGGAACCGAGTTGATTGAGCAATTAGAAACTGAATATCCCACCTCTAGGCTTTCGGATACCGTACTTTATAGTGCAATCAAATTTCTGGAAGACCAAAAGGCAATCACTGGATATTGGAAGAAACTGGAAGGACGAGGACGCCCCAGGCGGATGTACCAAGTTTCTCCAGAGTGGCAAGTTCAAGCGCAGGATTTAGCTTTTCTTTGGCAAGATTACATCAACAGGAGGACAAAGTAACGAATAATTGATATTGATAATGAATAAGTCTCCTCCAGTCAAACAGTAACAATTAGTTATGGATACTGCTATTCTGCCATCTACGTTCCTGCTAACCTTGTTGTTATCGGTTGGGCTGTTTTTCTTTATTCGTGCCTCGACTAAAGACCGCATAGAAACAGCGCAAATGGTATCTGAGCAAGACGAAGCTGCTTTAATGTCTCAATTAAAAGATTATTTTCGCTCGCGGTCTTACCGAGTGGCAGCGGTAGACCGAGAACAAAACAAAGTGACTTTTGAAGGTAATGTTCGCCCCAGTTGGTTCTTAGCTATATTTTTAACTCTGCTGGCAGCTACTGGTATTATTTGTCTATCTCTGGTCGTATACCTGCTTTTTCCTAAGCTCAGTAGCTTTGTTTTGGCTATGGTACTGCTGTCGCCTTTAAGTGGTCTATTTTATTGGAAAAAATCTGGAAGACTTGAGAAGGTGTCGCTCAAAGTAGAAACAACTCAGAGCGAACAAACCTCCTCAAGTAAGATCACTGTAGTTGGCCATCGAGATGAACTTAGTGAGTTACAGAAGACTCTACATCTCAAGGCTGTTGAATAATTGTTGGTTTTTATGACCATCTATTAACTATGATATGCAGACTTCTGACCTGACCTACTCTTTAGGCAATGGAAAGTAGGAAGGAGGAAATCAAGACTTCTGCTTTGTCAGTTTTCCCCACAACTTTTGTCGTGGGGAAAAATTTAAATTCATTAACTTAAATTCGTTGACAGAGCTTGGTTAACAATTTACGGCATAAGAGCGCAACTTCACTAGCGCTTTTGGATGCGCTTGGCTCTATACCCACTCCCTTCTGCATCATCAAAATAGTATCAACCCATGCAACATAGCGTGGTTTGAGACAAGTTGACTTTCCAACTACCTGGACTAGCCTTAAAAAGCAAATCAGCTCCAAACTAAAAAAAAATTAAATTCTGCATAAACTTAGCAATTTTGCCAGTTAATGTTAGTCAGGAGCCACATTCAATGCGTAAGATGAGCATTTATAGTTCACCGACTAGCTAAAGCAAGAGGTTCTTGACCTGGCGAAGGTTCTAACACCCTCAAGCTAGGAAACAAGAAATGGTTTTCCTCTACGTATTGAGCACCAAACAGTCCCTTTTCTGCCCAGAAATAACGGTCTGTGGTGTGTTCGTTTCGCTTTACGAGTAGCAAAGCCGGTGGCAAAATACCTTCAGCTTGAATGAATCTTCTCGCTGCTGTCACAGGCTTTTCTTCGCCACTTTCGATGCTATATTGAGGCACATGTTCCAAAATGCGTCGTCCTTCCTGACGACGACGACTCTTCCTTTTGCGTCTCCTTGCCAATCTATTGTCCTCCTCTTTCAAGCTATAGATTGTAGTGATAGCTACAAAATCCGTCGTCATTATATAAGTTCTAGTTCAAAATATCAATAGTTTTTAACCTTTTAATGTAAGAAAATTAATATCTTTGGAGATAGGGAAAACAAAATCACCAAAGGATATAATCCCTTGGTACAAACCATCGCTAAGAAAATTTTAGTTAAGCTTTATTAAATGAGTGAGGTAAAAATTAAGTATCCTCTCTTACATCATGCCTCAAAATCTGTAATCTTGAGCAAGAGCTAAAAAATGTTAATGTCTGCCAGTTCCGATTTTCTTGCTCTATGTCGAGAGCAAATAGCGCTGCTAACCCAAGGGCTGGGAGCAACTTTAAGTATTGTGTACCTGACACAAGAATTGGTAGAGACTCCCTCAGGTGAGGCAAAACTGATTCCTGTAGTGATTTACCCGGAAACAGCATTATTACCGCCAGGGAAGGAGACTGCTGAAGCGACTGTACACAATCAACTTCAAGTTGGAAATGTGTTTATATTACCTAATCATCAGAGAAGGTTATTGACAACAGGATCAGAATCTCCAACCTCGTCACCAGAGTCTGAGATCCCAAATGCATCTCAACCCCATCTAAAAGAAGAATACTTACTTAGTGGTAATCAAATTGTTTTACCTCTGATTTATGAGGGTGTGATGATGGGGTTACTGGTGACAGGTAGGGAAGACCGGGCATGGAATGAACATGAGGAAAGTCAGATTCAACGGATAGCCCAAACATTAGCGATCGCTTGTATTTTAGATCAGCGGCGAGCATGGTTTGAGCAGCAGTTGCATGAACAACAAATTCTCCAAGAAAAACAACGGGATTTGCTGGATAACCTGTTGCATCAGTTTCGTAACCCATTAACAGCGTTGCGGACTTTTGGCAAACTGCTATTGAAACGACTCAGCCCAGCAGACGCTAACCGGGATGTGGCAACTAGTATTGTGCGGGAAAGCGATCGCCTCCAAGAATTGCTGCAACAATTTGATCAAGTAATTGACTTGACAGAGGCAGATTTAGCACCACTACATCTCCCTGAACATGAAGTATTTGTGGAAGCAACTATCCAAAAAGACGCTAAACCGCCCCTATTATTGCCGGGAACGGGAGATAAAGCAGTTGACTGCTCGTTAGCAGATATATTAGAACCATTATTAATATCAGCCAAAGCGATCGCCCAAGAGCGAAAGCTAAAACTAATAACTGAAATTCAACAGAATTCACCCCTAGTACGTGCCAACGTCAAAGCATTACGAGAGGTCTTAACTAACATCATCGATAATGCTTTGAAATACACTCCCACTGGGGGCAAAATTTTGATTCAGGCGGGGCAAGAAAAAGCTAATTTTCAGGGAATTGTTATTAGTGACAACGGGCCTGGCATTCCACCCCAGGATTTAGAGCATCTTGGAGAACGGCATTATCGGGGTGTACAAGCGCAAACAGAAATCCCTGGTACTGGTTTGGGGTTAGCGATCGCAAAACAATTAATAGAGCAAATGCAGGGCGAAATCGAGGTTTTCAGCCCTGCAATCAACTCTAAGCTAACTTCACCCGATGGGCCGGGAACTACGTTTATTATTTGGTTACCGGAAGTTGAGAATTAGTCATTAGTATTTACAAATGACCAATGACTATCTTACTGAAACCAACAAGTTTTGATTGATTGTCATTTGCAAATCGGTATCTGGGTCAATTGCTACTAAATCAACACTATTTCTGCCGAAGAACAGACCAATTAACGCACCGATACCAGCGCCACCCAAGACCTCTTCTGTGGCAATGGCGCGATCGCCTGTGACAGCAGATACCGCAGCGGCTGCACCTGCGCCCAATACAGTATTCTTGATAATTGAACCAGTACTAGTACCTTTGTTGACGGTTTCAGTTTTGGTAATCACTTCAGAGCTAGCGTTAAGCTGATACTCTTGACCACTCGTCAAAACTAGTTTCTCGGCAACGAATTGAGAACCGCCTGTAGCAGGTTTGAGTTGACCAATAACTTGACTACCAGCAGGAATCACTACAGATCCTTCTTGCGTAACCACGTTTTGGGATACTGTCAATGTCAAGGGCGCTGTTTCATCCTTTGTAACCAGAATTTTTTCTGCCTTGTCATACTTCACAGGGATAGCAGTCCCTTGGGGAATTGTCACAGCTACAGGTATTGGGGTAGTAGACCCAACAGCCACGACATAGGGCGAGTTAATTGCTGAGGCTTGATTAGAACTAACCAATGCTTGGTAGATAAAAGCTGCTACCTGGGCGCGAGTGGCGGTTGCAGTTGGATTCAGGAACTTCACATTAGGATAGTTCACCACAATTTGCTTCTCAGTTGCTGCTGCGATCGGGCTACGGGCATAGCTAGCGATGTTAGAGGCATCGTTGAAGTATTGCAGAGTGCTTTCGGTATTACCGCTAGGACTATATTCCAGACCGTTAGCGAGAGAAACTAAAACCTGCTGGCGAGGAATAGCCTGGTTAGGCTCAAAGCGATTACCAGGATAACCAGATAAGAAACCAATGGTATAGGCTTGTTGAATAGCGCTGGATGCCCAATAGTTGCTTGGCACATCAGTAAAATTGATTGCCTGCCTTTGCTGTGCTTTTTGGAAAGCTTTGTTTACCATAGCGGCAAATTGAGCGCGTGTCACCGCTTCTTCAGGGCGGAAAGTACCATCAGGAAATCCGGCAATTACACCTCGCTCTGACAATTGTTGAATAAATTGTGCTGCCCAATAGTTAGATGAAACATCAGAAAAAGTAGTTTGAGCAAAAGATGGTGAAGCTGTAATGAAAGGCGCTACAGTACCTACTGTGACGCTTAAAGCCATGAGTGCAGCTGTTCCAGATTGCAAACGATTTAAGTTAAACATTATTTTTACTCCAGTACAATTATTTTTTTTACTGTTAATTAATTAGACCTCTTCTGAAGTATGAGGTTCCCATTAATTCATGTTTTTTGTAAAAACCATTACTTTAGTCATACAGTCAAATGAGATAAACAAAATTAGAAATTACTTGTCAACAGAGCTAGCAATAGGTAAATAGTATAATCAGTCTCTTCCCGATTAATGCTATTAAATAAGTATTGAAAAAATATGAGTACTGAGTAAGACGATACAAAGATAGGATAGTTGCTGAAAAATAGATTTTTAGGGTTAAAAAATGAAGGCGATCGCTCACTATAGTTAAAGTGGCGATCGCCTATCAGAAGTGATTAAAGTCACGACTTGAATTCAGTTAAATCTAGTAGCGGGATGGTGGTACTAAATTCAAGTTAGAATTCAGTGTAAGCCTCAAATCCTGTGCAGGCCTGAGAACAAAAACATTTGCTTCTTTTTTCCGCAACAGCACACTTGCTCCTGCACCCGCAGCCCCACCAATAACAGGTTTTAAATCATCAATTCTGCGGTTACCAGTAACTAGTGAACCTAAAAGACCAGCACCCGCACCGATAGCTGCATCAGTTAAAACCTGACCTGTGCTGGGCCCCTGTGAAACTTTTTGAGTTGTGGTGTATGTCCGAGAAGTTGCATTAATGGATTGACGCCGACCATTAGAAAATTCTAATTCTTGAGCTACAAACCGCACACCTTTTCCTTTATTATCATCTGTATCTCTTGAATAACTATCTAGGTCAACAGATTCTAGTCGTCCATTTACTTTAGTACCGGCGGGAATCAAGACATTTCTATTCCTGTCGATAATGTCATTCGCTATTCTCAGCGTTAAAGATTGACTTTCCCCAGGAGCAATAGTAATTGTCTCTTTATCATAGGTAACAGGAAAAGCAACCCCAGAAGGAATGGTAACGTTTCCATATTGCCCAGTTCTGTCTTGCCCAATTCTGTATTGTGCATTAGCAGGAGCTAAAGTTAACAGTGGGGCAGTGACGCTTGCGGTAACGGCTATTGCCATGAGTGCAGCAGTTCCAGATTTCCATTGATGTAGGCGAGTCATAAGTGGGTAAACCTTTGTGTATGTTATGTATCTAATGACGTGGATTCACTGAGTTTGTTTCTGAAATTTATAAAACCTGTTTATAGGCGCATTCCAAATATTAAGGTGCTTATATAACGTGGAGTTTGTGTTGCAGCTACGCCTATCGAAGATATCGCTCCTCAGAATTTGTATCCTGCTAATGTGCGTTACCAAATAGGAAGTGAGATACTCTCAACATGACGCAAAATAGGTCTAATTGTTTCCTGAGTTGTTTCATTGTTTACGTCCACATATCTACACCACTGAATAGAGGCGAATGGGCTGACTGCGAACTCTTACTTCCATTCTAGATTTATTTGCTAGGACTTGGGAAAGATTTTCGCTTTCTTTGTCAGTCAGAAGCAAAGCTAGAAACGCTCCGCCTTTGCTCAGAAGACCTCAGCACGGCTATCCAATAATGAAATGTATCATTAGCTATTTTTCTTTTCATAAGTTAATATTTCGGATAATTCTAATAGTTTTCGGCATATGCTTTATAACTTTGACAAAATCTCTGGCAATAATTGACTAGGAACTTTAGATAAAGCCAAATTTTGTCCTTGTATCCCTAATTCATCATGAAAAGCACGAATAGTTTTTACCACATAAGTGAAAGTTGTTTGATAAGCCTCTGGTTGTTTGCTCAATCCGTTTAAGGCTTGCAAATGGTTATCTAATGCTACTTCTAGGTGTTGAGAACGTGTTGCTTTGTCACCATTAAACGACTTATCTATTACTAGCTGGTAATGTGCTAGTCCCAGGTTATTATAAGAGGCAAGCAAATCAAAACTTAAAGCAGTACCGCTAAGTGAGTGAGCCAAAGCTATAGCTTCTTCATAAGCACTGATGCATAGTTGCAGATACTTTTGCCGTGCTTCTTTAGTTGTCTGAGATAGGTTTGCGAGATGCCAGTAGGCAGTACCCAGATTATTTTGTGTAGCGGCACAGGCACTGGGAACATTAGCTGGAGTGCGATACTTAAGAGCTTCGCTGTAGACATCTATAGCTAACTGGAGATTTTGGGCAGGTTGTTCGTATTGTGCCAGATTCCAATAGGCAGTGCCGATGTTGTTTTGAATCATGCCATATTTGAGCGGTTCCTGTTTGGGGTTGTAGTGGACAAGTGCTTCGTTGTAAGCTGCGATCGCTTTCTTTAAATGCACAATTGGTTGATTATATTGCCCTAGATGCCAGTAAGCAGTACCTAAATTGTTCTGGCAAGCCGCATACTTTAATGAGTCCATATCGGCTGTACGGTAGCTGAGTGCTTGACTGTAAGCTAAGATTGCTTGCTGCCAATTTTCAGATGGGTGAGAAAAACGAGCCAAATCACCATAAGCCGTCCCCAAGTTATTTTGTACACGAGCGTAAGTTTCTGGATGTTTCTGGGGCAAGATCATCTTTAACGCCAACTGATAAAATTCTATTGCCTGCTCTATATAAGTTTGTCCTTCCTCAGAATTGGGTGGTGTGCGGTATAGCATCCAGTAGAGTGTACCCAAATCATTCAAGATATCTGGGAGTTGCGGTGAGGTTTCGTCATAGCTAATTGCCTCCTGATAGGCAATAATTGCCACCATCAGATTTTCTAGAGTTGACTCTCCTTGCTCAATGCGAAGTCGGTATAAGGTACCCAAGCGATGATAAGCTTCTGCCAGTATCTCCCCTGAAACTTGCTTTTCGTGTAATTCTTCAATATCCAACAAAATCTGCTGGGGTTGTAAGAAATTCTCTGTATCTTCAGCAATGTTTGTATTGATTGTTGCTATTACTAGCTCCGTTAACTCATTACTAATATGAGATAAAGACGACAGCGATTGATTATTACTCCTACTCGCATATCTAGTAGTAGATTCCTGCTGTTGTGGCGCAGCCTTCAATAAATCCGCTGTTGACGGCGAAACTTCTTGGGTTTTATGTACGCCATTCCCTTGTGTTTCTGACGGAAAATCGGAATTATTCTGAAAATTTAACTCGGTTGCTGCGGTTCTGAGTTCTGCTTGGTGAGCTGATTCATCTAAAATCGACTGCTCAAGATTCCCTAAATCCAAGCTTCTAGAACTAGAAAAACGTTCTGGATAACCCGAATTCTGAGTTGCTGGCGTGGGTTCTCCAGCAAAAACAAATACGCCAGTCCGACAACGCCAAAACTGTGGCGCGGATTGCTTGATAGCAGATAACCAAGGACGCGGTATCCACAACAGCAAGTTAGATTCTAGGAATCGGCTGGATTCTTGTGTAGAAAAATATTGTTCGCTTAAGCGGAGATAGTGCAAAAATAACCGTTGTGTAGCGACTGGTTGCTTGGTGAGATGCTCCACGCCGACAATCTGAAATGCTGGTACTGGAAAAGGTCTTCCAGGGGTATCTTTTGATGCCCCAACAATTGGCGGTGGATAATTGGCCAACCATTGATTTATCTGAACTATGGGATTAGGATCGTTTAAATTTAAACGCAACGTAACTAATCGCGGATAAGCTGGAGTGCTATTCTCCGGGGCATTTGATGGCTGATATAGCACTTGTCCAATAGGATAAGCCAATGTAGAGTGTAAACGGGCGGCTACTTGATTTCTTAAGTGTAAATCATCACATACTGCTAAAAAAAGTTGTCGTCGTAAACCAAGACTTAGGGCAAGTTTCAGGCGATGGTATACTTGCCGATTCCAACTAGAATTATCGTTGTGTGCAGTATCATTCACGCTCATGGCGGCTAAAGAGCCAAAAAACAGTACATATCAGCTTTCTGGGCGCATCCAAGTGGACTAATCTCATAATGGAAATGATTTTTAAGCTAAGTTGTGATGCTCAGTATAAATCGAGCTTTTCAGGTATAGTAGAATAAAATAGTATATAATTATACTTCTCATTGTTAACTCAATTTTAACAAAAAATAAAAAAGCAGGTCCCTCTTAAAATCGGAACCTGAAAAACTATAAAGAAGATGAAATTTTATTAAAGTCTTTTATGATCAACTGCTGTGAGAAACAAAGAAGGCGACTAAAATCAAACCGCCAACCAAAACTGTAGCGGCGATTCCTAGGAAGAGATAAGTTCGCTTTTGCCCTTCCGTGGGAGGTTCTGCTTGATAAATCTTTGGTTCGCGGGCAAAATTATTCAGAAGACCGCCTTCTTCGTTTGTATAGGGCATGAATCAATTCCTTTATCTTTATTCTTCATTTAATGTTACATAAATGCTAGATCCGCTCTGAAACTGCTAGACAAATCGTTACATTAGGGATGAAATATTGAGTATTGGGGACTGGGTATTGGGTATAAAATACTTAAAACTCCCTAGCCCCCATTCCCTAACTAGTAATCGTCCCAGTTAGAGGTGAACTAGGACTGGCGTAGTCTTTGATAGGCATTCTGCCAGCAAGGTATGCTAGACGACCGGCAACTGTTGCTAAATTCATAGCACGAGCCATTGCTCCTGGGTTTGGAGAAAGTGCGATCGCACTATTAATCAACAAGGCATCGGCTCCCAATTCCATTGCCTGGGCAGCTTCTGAAGGTGAACCAATACCAGCATCTACCACCACTGGCACACCTGCATTTTCGATGATGATTTGGATGTTGGCGGTTGTTTTTAGCCCTTGTCCAGAACCAATCGGCGATGCTAAAGGCATCACCGTGGCACAGCCTACTTCTTCTAAACGCTTGGCTAACATGGGGTCAGCGTTAATATAGGGCAATACTGCAAAACCTTCTTTAACTAATTGTTCTGCGGCTTGCAGCGTCCCAATTGGATCTGGAAGTAAATACTTAAGATCAGGTATTACTTCTAACTTTACAAAATTATTATCTTCCTGCCCTAACAATTTCGCCATTTCTCGCCCCAAACGCGCCACCCGAATCGCCTCTTCAGCAGTTTGGCAACCTGCGGTATTGGGTAACATCCAGATTTTCGTCCAATCCAAGGCTTCAGCTAAACCTTCATGTCCTGGAGCCTTGGTTTGTACCCGTCGTACTGCCACGGTGACAATTTGGCAATCGCTGGCGGCGATGCTTTGCTGCATTTCCTCAATGCTGCGATACTTACCAGTTCCTGTCATCAATCGGGATTTGAAGGTTTTTCCAGCAATAATGAGGGGTGAATCTTCAATGGGGAGAGACGCGATTAATCGCGTCTCTACTGGGGAGTGCTGTGGCGATATGGCAGAGCGATGCCCGTTGGAGAAATTGGCAGAGTGAGTCAGCATTGGCGTGGAGGTAGATGGCTTGGACTGGAAGCGCGAATAGTGAAAATCAGCAAGTAGAGGGTCAGACTTTTGTTCCAAGATTAAATCGGCAATTAATGCAGCTGTTACGGGTGCAAGTAGAATCCCGTTGCGGTAATGACCGGTAGCAAGGGTTAAATTTTGACAGTAGCTAGTGCCAAGAATGGGCAATTCATCAGGGGTAGCTGGACGAAATCCCCACCAAAACTCTTGGATGGGATAATGCTTTAGTTGGGGATACAGCCGGATGGCAGCTTGTAGTAACTTTTGAATGCCTTCTGGGGTATTGTCAGGGATGAAGCCAACGTCTTCGCTCGTTGCCCCAATAACGAGGCGATCGCGCCTTGGTACGATGTAAATATCCTGCCCAAACAAAACCCGCTTCAAGGGCAATTCCGGCGCAAATTCTGGTATCCGCACACTCAGCATTTGTCCTTTTCTGGGGCGCACGGGTAGTGGTAACAATTCATTTGACCAAGCACCTGAAGCTAAAACATAGTGCGCGGCGCTAATCATTCCAGCGTTGGTTTGCACGCCAACCACTTTTCCTTGCTGCTGTAAAAATGCTTCTACTGTAATACCGTCTTTGAGTTCAACACCAACAGACTCAGCCGCCGTCCACAATACGTGAGCTAGAGCTTTATTATCAACTTGTGCGTCTTCAGGATACCACCAGCCACCAATTACCTCTGCTCCCAATCCTGGCTGATATTGATGAATTGCCTCTCTGTTTAACCAGTAAGCCGGGGATGAGGGGGATGAAAAAATTAATTTCTCTCCCCCTGCTCCCCTACCCTCCTGCCCTTCTGCCTCTTCAAAGACGGGTGCAAGGATACCGCAGGGACGGTAGCCAGTATTTAAGCCGGTCAGTTCTTCTAATTTGCGCGTCCAGTCGGCATATAAAGCACGCGATCGCCAGCATAAGGAGCGCATTGCCTCATTCGGGATGTTTTCTGCATCTGGTGCTAACATCCCGGCGGCGGCGTGGGTAGCAGCAGCCTGAAAGTCACGACAAAGCACGGTGACACGTGTCCCGCGCAGTTTTAGTTCAATGGCGATCGCTAAACCAATAACGCCGCCACCAATAATTACAGTCTCACTAGTCATTAGTCATTAGTCATTAGTCATTTATCATTAGCCATTTATCATTAGTACATAACTAATAACTCATAACTAATAACTCATACCTTATAACTTATAACTCGTAACTAAAGACGGATCTATCGTTACCACAAGGCGCGAATTGGTTCGTTGCCTTGATTAACATCGGTGGATGGGGTGTCTGTCTCTGAAGTATCTGTATTACTGTCTATTGTACTGTCAGGATTCTGGGCAACGCTGCTCCTGTTGTCAGGTCTTGGGGCTACAATACCGCGTCTGTTTTCGTTTGTTTCAGTTGTTTCAGTTCCTTCTGTTGCAGTTTCTTCATTCTTGCTGCCAGCACTGCTATTAACATTGATATTAGCTGGGAGGACTTGTGATTTCTTGTCACTGGGATTGTTGGCGCTTTGTACGCCCATAGGAAAGTTGATGCCCAATAATGTACCAAGCAGAATGGCCAAACCTCCAGCCATTAAAATTAAGGGTGTCCATCTACCCATCTTGTCTTACTCCTTTTTAACCTTTTGGTGTCCACACTATTCGAGAACCTTGTCCCCAAAATCCATCAAACTTTGTCACTTTCACATCGCCTAAAACCAGAGTTTGACAGGCTAAACGCAAGTCTGTTGTAGGAGAATGGGGAGGAAGCGAACGCCGTGCTCGATCACGCCAATTCGCTGCTGATACTTCACCTTCTACCTTAACCGCGCAGGTTCCACAACTGCCAATGCCCCGACAGTTTATTACCTTAGCACCGTCATTGTAGAGGTCAATACCATTTTGCAACAAAATTTTTCGGAGATTGCTTCCCTGCTCGCACTCAATTGTTTTACCTTGAGCTAGTATTTTAGGCATTTTTAAATTGCCAAACTGGCGTTTTGTTGTATATTGACACATTGCCTCGAAAGTTGTCTCGTCGGTCCCAGTTTTATGACCACAAATTCCTCACCTCAACTTTGGCTCTATGACACTACATTACGGGATGGCACTCAGCGCGAGGGGCTATCAGTATCGATAGAAGATAAGTTACGCATTGCCCGTAGACTCGATCAACTGGGAATTCCCTTCATTGAAGGCGGTTGGCCTGGTGCCAATCCTAAAGATGTACAATTTTTCTGGCAACTCCAAGAAGATCCGCTAAAACAAGCTGAAATTGTGGCTTTTTGTTCGACTCGACGCCCCAACACCAATGCCGCCACCGAACCGATGCTACAGGATATTTTGGCTGCGGGAACTCGCTGGGTAACGATTTTTGGTAAGTCTTGGGATTTACATGTCACAACAGGCCTCAAGACGACATTAGAAGAAAATTTGGCGATGATTGGCGACACAATTGAGTACCTCCGTTCTCAAGGGCGTCGGATTATCTACGATGCCGAACATTGGTTTGATGGTTACAAGCACAATCCAGATTATGCTTTACAGACATTAGATGCTGCGATCGCATCTGGTGCTGAATGGCTAGTTCTTTGCGATACCAATGGTGGCACTTTACCCCACGAAATTAGCCAAATTGTTCAAGATGTCAGTAGTCATTTGTCATTAGTCATTAGTCAAGAACCAATGACCAAGGATAAAGGGCAAAGGACAATTCCTCAAATTGGAATTCATACTCATAACGATTCGGAAATGGCCGTTGCTAACGCAATAGCCGCCGTTATGGCAGGGGCAAAGATGGTACAGGGCACAATTAATGGTTACGGTGAACGTTGCGGTAATGCTAACCTCTGTTCGTTAATTCCCAATTTACAACTGAAGGCGGGTTACAGTTGTATCACAGAAGACCAGCTCACACAACTTACAGAAGCTAGTCGTTTTGTTAGTGAGGTGGTCAACCTCGCGCCAGATGAACATGCTCCTTTTGTGGGACGTTCGGCTTTTGCCCATAAGGGCGGTATTCATGTATCAGCCGTAGAACGTAATCCCCTAACTTACGAACACATTCAACCGGAACAAGTCGGAAATCGTCGCCGCATCGTGATTTCTGAACAGTCTGGACTCAGCAATGTTTTAGCCAAAGCCCGCAGTTTTGGGATTGAACTCGATCAGCAAAAGGCAGAGGCCAGGGAAATTCTCCAGCGCCTCAAAGATTTGGAGAGTGAAGGATTTCAATTTGAAGCAGCAGAGGCAAGTTTTGTACTGTTGATGCACGAAGCTTTGGGAGGTCGCCAGAAGTTTTTTGAAGTCAAAGGTTTTCAAGTCCACTGTGACTTGATTGAGGGGAAAGAAACTAGCAATGCCTTAGCTACAGTTAAACTCGCTGTTGACGGGAAAAATATTTTGGAGGCGGCGGAAGGTAACGGCCCCGTGGCAGCTTTGGATGCGGCTTTACGTAAGGCTTTGGTGAATTTTTATCCCCAAATAGCAACTTTTGATTTGACAGATTATAAAGTGCGGATTCTCAACGGACATACGGGCACTGCGGCAAAAACTCGTGTGTTGGTAGAATCAGGTAATGGTCGTCAACGCTGGACGACGGTAGGGGTTTCTACGAATATTTTGGAAGCTTCTTATCAAGCGGTGGTAGAGGGCTTGGAATACGGTTTGTTGTTGCACTCTCAAGCGGAGGCAGCCGTGAAAGCTTCTAGTTAACCACTACATGGTGTAAAGGAATTTTACACTTATCAATGAGAATGGGAGGCGATCGCCTCCCATTCTTGTGCAACCTTACTAGTATCAATTCTTGGAAAAACCGCAAATTTCAATTTCTTCTTGACTAAAAGTATCCTTCAATATCTTGCGGAGAACACGCTGAATATGAAGGTGTTTTCCAGGCTTGACTTTTGTCAGCGTCAGCAGCAATAGGTTATTCTCGCCAAAGTTTTCTATTCCAGCTACCCGCGTGGGTTCTATAACATTCTGTTCATCCGCCTTTAACTGCTGTCCTACTTTTTCAACCACCCTATACACATGATCTAAATTGGAGTCATAGGAAACGCTAACTTCCACCCTTGCATATATATACTGCTTGGAGAAATTGATAATTGATCCAATATCCCCATTCCTAACAATCTGCAATTGACCATCAGGATGGCGGACGTGAGTAGTTCGCAATTCAATCGCCTCTACAACCCCCTCAATATTTCTCTCTTCTACTTTCCCAACTTCAACATAATCACCAACCAAATAATAGTTTTCAAACAAAATCAAAAATCCACAAACGACATCATTAATCAGGTTTTGCGCCCCAAGACCAACTGCTATACCCACAATTCCTGCACCTGCTAAAATAGGCGCAGGATCAATGCCAATCAGCTTGAGTATAGTAACTCCAGCAGTAAAGTAAACAAAATATTTGGCAAAACTCCGTATTAAGGGAATTAGCGTCAGCCGTTTCTGTTGCTGTGAATCATTTATATCTGTAGTTTTTAAGTAGAACTCATCAAGAATAAAGTAAACGACTTCAATTAAAACATTGCTAATAAAATAAACCCCAATAATCTGCACAATTATAGGGGTATAAGCACTTATCCAAGCGATAGGTTCTATTTCTGGAACAACAAGATTTACTATGCCAATATAAAGGATGTATTCCAAACATTTTTTGAAGAGGGGAATTAAATGGCGTAAACGCTCGTATAAACGCAGTAGATTGTCAGAACTGGAGTATTTAAGACTCAGTGCATCGAGAGTATCAACGATGGTAGCAACAGCTTTAATAATCAGTAAACCAATTGTAATTATGATGTATATTTTTAAGGCAATGTAAATATATTTGGGAACGACTTCTGGGATGTAGAGAAATCTAGCACAGATGATAAAAGAAGATATCCAGATAGTATGAATAATAATTCTTTTTAAGACTTTAAAAAAAGCCTCGATACTCTCATCGTTAGCTTTTATTTTATCGGCTCTCTTTGCATAATCGCAGACCCAATCTGTACCCTGCTTTAACGGTGGGATGCTAAAATTAACTAGCAATAGCAAACTCACACTTTTCAAGCTTGCCGTAAAAATATTGCTCCAAAATTGAGTAGGAAGACTGCGAATAAGATTAAGTTGAAATTCCTGAAGGTTTCCACCTCGATAAATCACCATCCCATTCACACCAACCAACGCCAGACACATAATCACAGAAATGAAAATTAAAAGTCTGCTGATACTCCGGCGCAGAAAAGTGATATTTGCAGTTCTTCCTTGAAGCCAAGAAACTTTAGTGACTTGCTTGAAGATTATGCCAATTAGCCAGTTAAACAGCAAAAAAATGATTATTAAAAATAGGACTTCGCCCAGGATAATTAGTATATTATTCATCTTGTGAGTATCTGTTGGCTCATTTATTGAAATTGAGCAGGTAAGGGGAGACCGCAAAAAAAAGATACCAGCCGTGTTTCGAGTTTATTCGTTGTGTAGCGTGGATCTTGGTTGTGACGGCTGGTATCTTTTTTCAAGGCTTGTGCCTAACTACTGCAAAAGTGCCTTAAAGTTGCTTCTATCTGTGTGCATGGATGTAGTCCACAAAGTAAAATCTTGGACGAAGCCAGAATCTCAGCCAAGCGTAAGCTCCTAGACCTAGTAGTGCGATCGCAATTAAGGGTAAACCCAGAGTCAGTTGCAATCCATCGGGAAGGAAAGCAACAGCGCAAATAGTAATAACAAAGTAGATTAAAAGCAGTGCTTGCAAGCGTTGCACAATCAAAAGTGCTTCTCGACAGCTACGACAATGTTGGGTGTGTTGTTTGTAGTGATCGAGCATTTGTTGGCGATCACTATTGATATTACGTGTTGGTGGAACATTTTACAAAAAATTAGGGTGTCAAGAATAGGGTGTGGAGTGTAGGGAAAGAAAACGATCTGTGATACCAATTCAAAATGCAAAATTAGAAAAGTCAGATTCTATCTGGGCTTTCTGGTTTGCATGTATGGTACAGAGTCAACACCCCAACCTCACACCCTACACTTACACTGAATCAAACCGATGGGGATGTAGGGGTTCTGCTCAATTAAGCTAAAACATCGGTTTGTAGTAGCGCTTTACGTAATGCAGTTATTGCTTCTTCTGTTTCTATCAATCTATTCAGAGCAAGTGCAATATCATCTTCAACCTTCAGCAGTTTAGCTGCTTTTTTTACAGCTTTTTGCTCTTCAGCTGAGTAATCATCATCGGCACGAGCCATTTGAATTGCATGATACAGCAATGATCTTGATTTCGACCAACTAGGAACATCAACTGAAATTTTATTCAGCAAATTTTCTAAGTCAGCATTTTTGTATTCAAATGTTTTGTATTTCTTTATTACTTCTTCAGGTGCGCCAACAAGACGCTGATGATTTAGTAACCAATTAAATTCGGCTTCTGAAACCTCTCCATCAGCTCCAGCAATAGCGAGTAGTGCATATCCGTAGTTCAGGTATGCTTCAACAGGAGCTTCAGAAATACCTAAGTTCTTTTTCATGAATTCTGAAGCAGGCTGTGTTGTTTGGATATTGCTCATCAGTTACCTCTTTGATTTTTTTGAAATTTACTAGTTGTTTTTTATACCTATCTTTGACAAGCGAAACTAACAAAGACTTGCTCAAGCTTTTCAGGTGCTTGCTGTGACTTGTAAGTAGGGTTTAAAACTTACGCATTGACAATAAATACCAAATATGAGTTGAAAACGATATCTTTCGTAAGGGCACAGCATTGCTGTGCCCCTACAGCATCGTCTATTTACGATCGCAGGACAATTAAGAAAAGCCTGAAAACTTCCTATTTTAGGCAATGCATATCACGATGCATTTGTACAGTGCGTAAGTCCTGAGGTTTTAGTTTCCTAGTAGTTGTGGTTGTTATTGTTTAAGCTCTCCAAATTGCTTGGAATGCATAACACCACACTTAACTCTTCTTAACGTCTCAGACTTTTAATAAGAATGCAAGGACAGTTAAGACAGTTAAGACAGTTAAGACAGTTAAGACAATAAATAAGCTATATAAATTAATTAAAAATTTTCTATAAGTTTTACTTAAATACTTTTCAATGATTCGTGAAAAAGAATCTTACCTAAACAACTAGAGAAAAGAAAAAATCTGATAATGCGTTAGGAACTTGAATCTAACTTTTGGCGTTTAACCGCCCTTTAACCCAATACGCTTGGGTTAAGGAAATTATCCGTTGAGGCCGGTAAGGGTTGCAGGGGAAGAGAAAAAGGCTTATCTGAACCACTAAGAAACTGAAGAATCCACATCACCCTTCATCAGTAAGATTAGCAATGTGTTTAGCGCCGACGATCGCTAGCAGATGAATCGATATGAAACATTGAAATTCCAACCCTCCGATTTACTCAAAAAAACTAGCTGATCTGGCAACTCATCCAGAAGGCTGACCGTTTTGAGTAATTCATCCTTAGGCTGGTTTTGACGCATCTGATTGAGTTTCTAGTGCCCAGTGCTGATATGGTTAAGTTAGTGGCTTCTCTGCCGTAAATGCAAAAATAGCAACCCAATTGTCAATTCCAGACATGTTACTCCTATACCTAAAATGCGTAGGCGCAGCCCGCCGCAGGCATCGCCAACCTTTAGGTGCAGACCTAGAAATATAATGCTGCGACAAAAACTTCATCTTATGCAAGGTTTTAGGAGAACTTTTCCCAAGATTGGGCAACTAATTGGCTTAACCAGCGGCGTTGTTGCTGATCCAGCAGTAGATCATCTGCTAACAACTGAGCGGTTAGTTCTTCCAAAGATTGACCCTGAGCGCGGACAATTTTAATAACTCCAGCGATCGCACTGGCAACTAATTCTTCATCAATCGGCTGTTGTCGCAGGGCAACAATTTCCTGGGGGCTGTCTGGAATGGGATAATTCATGGCGTGGGTTTACAGAAATACAAAATGAACAATAAATTTGACAAATTCTTAAAATTTCTTCACTGAATCTTTACGAAAGTAATAGGGCGGAGTTTACCTTACTTTGTGCCTTCATAAAATCTGTCTTAGTGAGTAGATTGATCGGAGATGTCAGGAAACGATGAGAGAAATCCTTTATTTAGAAGTTCCAATTCCAGATATAGCAACTGTGCGTAGCTGGCTACAAACAGATTTTGAACCTGGAAATGGAGAAAAAGTGCTTACTTCGGAAGGCTTTCGCCTCAAAATGCCCAGTGCTACTACATCGGCTGGGGTGGCTCTTTCCGAAAACTTGCCTGCGGAACTTTCTGTATTTGTCTGGTCGGTGCAACGAACTACCTATCTGAAAGTGTTTCGTTGGGCAGAACAACCCTTTCCCAGTGAGAGACAAATTCTGCAACGCCTAACCAAAGAAATCAGAAACCGTTTTGGGCATCATTACCCAGAACCGCCAGCGATTGATTTATCCCAGCAATCGATTTTTGCAGCGCTAGAATCTGCTTACCCCCTGACCGTCAAGTATTTTCAGAAAATGCCCAACGGTGAATATGACCTAACGCGTGCCTACTGGTGGGAACAACGATGGCGCGAAGGAGTACGGAATCCGCAGCAGCCCCGGCAGGTTGTGTTTTCCACTCAAGGGGATAAGGGAAGAGGTAGGGAAGCAGGGGAAGATAAGACTCCGACTTACGACATCATCTACATTGGTGGCGCACTAGGTGTGATCCATGCAGCAGTGATGGCAAAACTCGGATATAAAGTCTTGCTGGTAGAACGAATGCCCTTTGGGCGGATGAACCGGGAGTGGAATATTTCCCGCGATGAGATTCAAAGCTTGGTTAACCTGGGTTTAGTTACCCCCGCTGAGTTAGAAACCATCATTGCCAGGGAATACAAAGACGGATTCAATAAGTTTTTCGATGCTAATAATCCATCCAAACTGCGATCGCCCGTCCTTCACACACCCACAGTCCTAAATTTAGGTTTAGATTCCGAAAAATGGCTCCAAATGTGTGGGCAAAAGCTGCAAGCAGCAGGCGGCGAAATCTGGGATGAAACAGAGTTTATCCGTGCAGATATTGATATATCACAAGTTTTGTTGAAAGTCAAGCACTTACCCAGTCAGGTTGAGAAGCAAGTAAGTGGACGGCTGCTAATAGATGCAATGGGAACTGCATCCCCCATCGCTTGGCAATTAAATGGTGGTCGTGCTTTTGATAGTGTATGTCCGACAGTAGGAGCGGCAATTGAGAGCGGATTTGAGCCGGAGGTATGGGACTCCCAGTATGGGGACGTTCTTTACAGTCATGGGGATATTTCGCGGGGAAGGCAGTTGATTTGGGAATTGTTTCCTGGAGCAGATGATGAACTGACAATTTATTTATTTCACTACCACGAAGTCAATGCTGAAAATCCCGGTTCCTTGCTAGAGATGTACGAGGACTTTTTCACAATTTTGCCAGAGTATCGCAGGTGCGATATGGACAAATTGGTGTGGAAAAAGCCGACATTTGGGTACATACCGGGGCATTTTAGTATGGGAAGTCGCGATCGCACAGTTGCTTTTGATCGATTGATTGCGATCGGTGATGCCGCATCACTCCAGTCTCCCCTCGTCTTCACCGGTTTTGGTTCTTTAGTCCGCAACTTAGAGCGTTTAACAACGCTGTTGGATACTGCTCTCAAACATGACTTGTTAAGTTTCCGACACTTGAACCAAATTCGCGCCTACCAAAGCAACGTTTCCGTAACTTGGCTATTTTCCAAAGGCATGATGGTACCCACAGGGAAATTTTTACCACCCCAACGGATTAACTCCATGCTCAACACCTTCTTTGGGCTGTTAGCAGACGAACCCCAAGAAGTAGCAGATAATTTCATCAAAGATAGGTGTGATTGGTTTACCTTTAACCGCCTAGCACTCAAAGCAGCTAGAAAAAATCCTGCCTTGCTTTTGTGGATTTGGGAACTTGCTGGGCCTAGAGATTTAGGGCGATGGCTTGGTAGTTATTTCAACTTCGGTCGTCATGCTCTGATTAGTGCTTTGCTGAGTCCGTGGTTCGGGCGTTTCTTGAACCGGGTAGGTTTTTGGCTCGAACCCCGGAATCCAGGCTTGTGGCTGTGGCTATTGGCAATTAATTATGCGATCGCCACAGGTAAGCCGCGATCGCGCGCTCAAGTAGTAAAAGCCAACCCAGAAGCCATAATTCCGAAGTCAGAAGCAAGGATTCTTAATTAGTCATTGGTCATTGGTCATTGGTATTTGACAAATGACTAATGACAGCTAACTATTGACTCTTGGGGCGAAAATTCGGCAGTTCCACAGATGCCAATGATTTACGCCCCTTGGGTGGGCGCTGGGGATAAACCACAGGTGAAGGTGAACTTGTATCATTGGTGTTGTCACCCAATGACTCTGGGGAGAAATCAGTAGCTGACAATTCTAACTGTGACAATTGGGAAACTTCTGACCAGTAGTCTTCAGTTTGTTCAACAGGCATCTCAGTATGAGGTGAAGTAGAGGAAACTGGTAAGTCATTGGTTGATGAAACCACAGAATCTGTCGTCCAAGAAGTGGAGATAGTTACAGAGGGATTAATTTCTGCTTCCAACTGCTCCTCCTGTGGATTTTCTAATTCCTCATCGTCTTCTAGGATTGTTGCTAAAGTCTCCCAGATAGGCGCATCACCCTGATTACTATCCACATCCATTTTCGCCGCGGGTGGTGGTGATACAGATGTTGACTCAGAGGTAAAGAACATTTGGATTAGACTATCTAATTGCTGATCTAAATTTGATGACCCAGAAGTTGAAACAGCTTCTGGTGTATCTGGGGAATCATCAACTTTTGGAGATGGGCTGGGTTCTGGTGGTGTTGGGGTATTTTGCTTAACTGACCAGTTCCAAGAAGATGATGGTGTCGGAGTCGGTTCATTTCTTTGGAATGGGATTGGTGCTGACGGTTCGCCCCAAGAATTATCTAGATTATCCAAGGATTCTGGTTCTGCTGACCAAGGTTGAATTGGCTGGGCGTTAGGAAATAAAGACCGAGCTTTTCTAGAAAATCTTCCTTGTCCACTAGTTATGTCTTTAGGATGTTTTGCAGTATCGTCTAGGGAATCATAGCTAGGAACCGATGTATCCAAACATTTTTCTAGAGCTGCTTTAAATTGCAGCGTCTGGCGTTGTTGTCGCATCAGTCTAGTACGTAACTCCCGACAAACAGTTTCTGATTGCAATAGCTGCTGGGACTGTTCGCTGTTGTTAGTGTGTAACAACGTACATTCTCGCTCTAACTGGGCTAGACGTTGTTGGCTAATTTGTAGCTGTACTTTATAAGTTTCAGTGAAAATTTCCTGGCGTTGAACAGTTTGTACAGCAGTTTCTAATTGTTGAAATAGGGATTTTATCTGTTCTTGAGCCGCAGCCAGTTCTTGAGCATGTTGGTTGAGCATCGACTCAGTAACGCTGGAACGCGTTTTCTGCCACTGCAAAACCTTTTCAGACTCAGCTAGGTTGTCTTTTAGCTGCTCCACTTGCTCATACAAGTTATTGTTAGCCGCACGCAATTCTTCGTTCAATGCCAGCAGGTTCTGAAATTCTGAGTCAATAAGTGCTTGCTTGCCGCTTTCAGGCTCTGCAACCCAGTCCTGCTGGGTGGTATCTTTTGAAAATTGTGTGTCTTCAGCTGGCATGAGGAGTGGCAGTTTTTTCACTGCCATATTGTCATTAGGCACAACTGAGTAAAAGGGACAACTCGCCTGATCTAATTGTGGCGAATTAGCAGAATTTAGGGATTCTATCACAGCCCCCTTGTTTGAGGTGTCAGCTTCATTCATCACTCTTGACCCACCTGCTTAAAAATATTCAGCAGTGCTGGCATTAGCATTGCTTATGAACTCTGTCTAATCAGGGTTTGCTCTAGAAGCTAAGTTTAACTCTCTCTAAGCACCAGCAATTAATCATCAATTGGTGTTACCCATTTTGTATCTAGACTGATGCCGTTATAACACTATGATGCTCTTCCCCGTCAAGACGAGGCGGAAGGGGAACTCGAACCGCCTCTGGTGATAGGCGGGAGAAAAGAGAAACTTGATACTTAAAAACTAAACTGTATTGGCTGATGAAGTTTTTGTATATGAAAAAACTGCCTCACAATATACTTTTTTATTTATAGACGCATCTGTCCTAAGGCCTAAATAAAAATGTATTATTCAATACATTTTTATACAGCCTCATTTATTACTTAGGGCTGATGTCAGTACAAGTATCTACTATTTGATGATAAATCTGTCATTTTAGCGATCGCTATTTAATGCCGGCAAACAACTAAGAACTGCAATGTTAGGAAACAATGACAATTGCGTGTAAAAACGTATGGACTTATTAATTTAACGTATTAAATCTTCTAAGTGCAATCATAAAACTTTTTTAAAGAGTAATCTCAACTTAATATGGGCTATTTTCTCGGTAAATACAGTCCTAGCAAGGAATTGTAGGCTTAGTTAGCGAGAAGCTTTTTATAACAACCTACATTCAATGCATCAAGTTTGTTTAATGACTACAAGAAAATTCTTTAAAGTATACTTGACTACTTGCTAATATTTTTTACAATGTATATAAAATTACTATACATGAATTTTAATTAAGTATTAATTCTGATACCATTTTTAATTAATTTATTAAAGAATAGTTGGAATAACCGAGTTTTCTACTAGTAGCAAAGTAATTATAAAAACTATAGTTACTACGGTTTAATGTGATTATTGTGTTAGATAAAGCGGTGTAGCAGTTAGCCTTGTCCAAAAATTCAAAGTTTAAAATAGGGGTGCTAAAGATGACCGACGTACTTGCAATGGGTGCAAACATAAAGCAGGAAGCTGTCCAATTACCGCTGGTAGCAGAAAATTTTGACAATTTTTGGGACAAAGAAATCAGACCGTTATTTACAGATGAGTCTCTATCTTTCAGGGTGAGAACTCTTAACGGAAAATATGTCAAGTACGTCAACTTGGATAATGGAGCTACAACCACTCCCTTTGCAAACCTCAAGCAGCATGTGGACGAAATGCTTGACACATATGGTAGTGTGCATCGAGGTTCTGGGCAAAAGTCCATCATCACTACACGAGAATATGACGCTAGCCGGAACATCATTCGGGACTTTGTGGGATCATCTTTAGACAACTATGTAATCTTTGCGAAGAATACAACAGAAGCAATTAATGGAGCTGCTACACTTTGGGCAAAAAAACCTGGAAAAATCTTAGTTTCTGATATTGAGCATTCATCCAACCTGCTGCCTTGGGTTACTAGAGACGAAGTTGTGCAGTACAGAACCCAGCAGGATGGAAGTGTAAGTGTTACAGAAATTGAAGATATCTTCAAGGCACACCAAAATCTCCCCGAAGCCGAACAAATTAAGTTAGTAACTATTACAGGTGCTTCGACAATTACAGGTTACAGACCTCCGATTTACGAAATTGCAGCTTTAGCACATCGGTATGGTGCTAAAATATTTGCCGATGTGTGTCAGTTAATTCAGCATGAACGAGTCGATATGCGTGCAGATGATGACCCATGTCATTTAGATTTTGTGGCTTTCTCTGGACACAAGATGTATGCACCCTACGGAACTGGGGTTCTGCTGGGGCCAAAGGAATTTTTTGATAGTTCTTACCCTTATCAAATCGGCGGTGGAAATCTGCCTTATATCACTAGAAACCTAGAGATCAAGCGTTTTTATACAGAACGGGCCCATGACCCTGGAACACCAAACGCTATGGGTGCGATCGCTATTGCCAAGGCGATTGAAATTATCGAAGCCCTAGGACGCGATCGCATTGCTCAGTATGAACACTCTCTAGTTGAATTCACATATACACGGCTTCGGCTGGTTCCTGGAGTTAAATTACATATCCCAGGAGATGATTTAGCCCATGTTATTCCCTTTGATATTGATGGGTTTGATGGACGCTTAGTGGCAGAGATTCTGGCACAAGAATACGGCATTGGGGTTCGGGCTGGGGCTTTTTGCACTTATGAATATATTCGCAAACTCAAGAATGTTTCGGATGAGCAAGACTACGAGATTGCTCAGGAAGTAGACAGAGGAATTACGCGTAACATTCCTAGTATTATCCGAGCTAGCTTTGCTGTATATAATACATTTGAAGATTGCGATCGCTTTATAGATGCGATCGCTCAAATAGCTAAAAACGGATTAGCTCACTATTTGCCCAGCTACACACAAGATGAAATAACTGGTGTTTGGACAGCAATAAACAGTTAGTCTCATCTCTTTTTCTCGCCAAAAGATATATGAAAGTAGGGGCACGGCAATGCCGTGCCCCTACCGAAAATTACAAATCATAGGGGGTAATAGCTTGAGCGATGAAAACCTCTTTGACCAGGAGGATTATCTACAAGCACGGGTTGATCAGTACATCTGGCAAAAAAGTACAGATGCAGGTATTCCACGCCAGCGCTTTCTAAAGATACTAACCACTATGGTTGGTGCAACAGCCATTGGAGGGTTAGCTAAACCTGCACCTGCACACAGTCAGGCAGCTGTTAAAACCAAGGGCAGCAAAATACTTAAGCCATTGCCACCAGGGTATATCTCTCATAGCAGAGGCACATTAGAGATGAACTGGGAAGCGATGTATGGGCGTGGTTATTTAGTACCAAATGATTGGTTCTATGTTCATAACCGCAGTACACCTCCTCAGTTTGACCCCTCTACATGGCGTTTGCAAATTCATGGAACTGGCGTTTCTGCCCCCTGCGAGTTTACCTATGATGAAATCATCGCTATGCCCTCCATCTCAGTCACTTGTGCTATTGAGTGTGCTGCTAATGGTCGGCGCTTCTTTGAAGAGGCTTACAACACACCACTCTCTGGCGCACGATGGAGGCTTGGGGCTATTGGTGTGGCTGAGTGGACTGGTGTACCACTTGGCATATTATTAGAGCGGGCTGGACTGAAATCCACAGCAAAAGACGTACTCGTTGAGGGCGCAGATGTGGATTCGCTGGACTCAAAGGGGACGAATAAATCCAAGTTCAATAATGTAGTTCCGATTAGCAAGGCATTAGCAGATAACTCGCTTCTCGTCTATGCAATGAATGGAGAACCATTACCTCCAGATCACGGTCAGCCATGCCGTGCCTTATTTCCTGGTTGGGGAGGAAACGCCAACGTTAAATGGATTGAGCGGATTGAGGTTTCTGAAACACCGATATATACCCAGTGGGTAACGGAACAGATGGTATTGGTTGGTGCAGACTACCCAGCGATCGCCCCGTATAAAGGTAAGCTGATTACCTACCAAAATGTTAAGAGCGCCTTTGAGTTGGCTTGGCCAGCTACGCTTTCTGCTAGAACTCACTTACTACGTGGACGTTCTTGGTCTGGGAAAGGAAAGATTGTCCGTGTACAAGTTAGCCTGGATGGTGGTAAAACTTGGCAACTTGCACGATTGAGAGAACCAAACTTTCCATTTGCATGGGTACGGTGGGACATTGAGTGGAACCCACTTCCTGGGAAATATTTTCTCCAAGCTATTGCTACTGACAATTTAGGTAATACACAACCGAGTACAGTTCCGTGGAATGATTCTGGATTACTCTATGGAGGCGTTGTTAGTCATCCAGTGACAGTACAAGGTTAATCACAGCAAATCAGTTCTCTAGAAAAAGACCTATTCTATTTATGATTGATTTTAGTTGGTTGATTTTAGTAACTGGAGGCCTAATATCTGGAGTCATAGCTGGACTTTTAGGAATAGGTGGCGGTATTATCACAATTCCTCTTTTAGTCACACTAGGTTATACTCCCATTCAGGCGATCGCTACTAGTAGCCTTGCTATTGTGATTACTTCAATTTCTGGAAGTTTGCAAAATTGGTGGATGGGTTACTTTGACTTTAAACGAGTAACTTATTTAGGAATTCCAGCTTTCCTAACTACTGGAATAGGTGTCTATTTTGCTAATAAAATTCCATCCTATATAATACTCTTTACATTTGGTATCATACTACTTGCTAATATCTATTTGATTGAGCTTCGCAAGCAATTGGCTTTCAAGGAAATAGAGAATACAGCCCTAGTCTTTAACCCACTAGTTTCTAAAATTGGCACAGGGGGAGCAGCCGGAATTTTAGCAGGTTTGTTTGGCTTAGGTGGCGGTACGATTATGGTGCCACTGCAAATGTTACTACTGGGAGAAGAAATTAAAGTAGCAATTCAGACTAGTTTGGGCGTGATTGTCATCACTGCTTTAGCTGCCTGTACAGGACACACATTAGAGGGAAATATTCTATTTGCTCAAGGTATAGTTTTGGGATGTGGCGGTCTTTTAGGTGTTCAAATGAGTACTCGCACATTACCAAAACTACCAGATTCTACTGTAAGCTTAGTGCTTCGTATCTTCTTAGGAATACTATCAATCTATATTTTTTGGGAAGCTTGGATAAACTATCAACAAATAATTACTAATTCGTAATGACGATCGAGGACTCGCTACCGCTACGCTAACGTAATTCGTAATTCGTAATTACATTTGTGGTTCGTTTTTATCCTCTGTGGTAAGTCGCAATCCCATATGTAAATTAAACTTGCACATTTGGGATGTTCTCAAAACCAGTGAGAGGCTTGCTACTCACAATTACGAATTACGAATTATTATCTCAAGGTAGCCACCGCGGACGAAATCCGGCTAAGGGGAGTTGTTCTGGTCTAATTTCAACAGTCGCAGCATCGGCGATGGGCAACAAAGGCATTAACCACAGACTACTGGTTGCGATCGCATCTCCATCATCAGTTTTCAAAGTGTTTGGGGGTAATGATGCTGTCGTATTTGTTTGCGGTACTACTTGGTCAAATAACAAGCCTAAACCATCGGCAGATAAACTCATTTGCACATTCCGTTGAGCGGGAGGCAGTACTAGCAGTGGCTTCTGTTGCCCGGTTTTCAGATCGATTGCCACCACATAAGGCTGTTCTATGTATTGTTCCTTGGATACTAGCTGTGTCAGCAAGCAGTAGATGGTAGGTGAGGCAATATCAAATTGGCAGCTGAGAATTGAGCCTGTTGTTTTTAATAGTTGTTTCTGCACACCTTGGTTTGTCACCAAAAACAAATCTCGTGTGTAATCTGTATTAAACTTTACCATCGCCGCTTGAGAGCCATCTTTGGAGAAAGCCTGTACCAAACCAAACTGCGGTAGAAAATCTAGGGGTTTACTGGCATCACCTTGCAGTGGTAGGATAGCCGCTCCCTGTCCTTGGGCAACTGCTACGGCTTTACTATCTGGGGTGATCATAAAGTCTCCCCCAGGTTGGCTTTCCAAACGTTTAGGGGTGGGTTTTTCTGCTGAAGCGTCGCTGGTTGCTGGCATAAACCATAGTCCAAAGTCGCCGGGATTAGTTTTGTTTCCCCGCTGGATCACAATAGTTTGCCCATCAGGTGATAAGTCAAATTTCAGGTTTTGATAATCTTTGCTATCTAAAATCAGGTCAACTCTACCTGCTGGTTCTACTTCTTGTCCAGATTTACCAGAAACGCCTGTTGTCACTGTGTAAAGTTGGGCTGATAGTAAGTCTTGGTTATTGGTGGTACGAGCAGAAAATAAAATTTTCTCCCCATCAGGAAACGACTCAAAGTCCATTACTATCAGGTCTTTGGGGGTAAGTAGCCTTTTTTGTTCTTCGGTTAAGTTGTAAAGAACTAATCGTCCCTGTTCTTCTTGATCGGTTCCTATGTAAAGAATGACGCGATCGCGTGTGCGGAAGCTACCTGTAAAGGGCTGTATTACTCGATTTTTGCCTTCTTGCTCCGCAAACTGATCTTTGGCTCCCTGCAACTGCACTTTATAATTCGTGCCATAGGGTGCCGGTGTCACCAGTGTATAAACCATCCGCCGCCCTGCCCAACTGAATTTACCTGCTAGAGGTGGCTCGATTTTCAAGTTCTCCTCTACACTTTTTACTTCCATTGGGCGACTGAAGGTGAGGGTGAAGGAGTTATCTTCTGCCCCAATTTGTTGATTTTGCCAAGTAAATTCCCGGACACGAGCAGTTATTACATCACCTTGCAATACAAGTAACCCAATCAGCACACTCAGCAGTAGCATCAGTGCGATCGCTATGCGATCCAGTGGTTGGATAAATGCTTTAGATTTAGTCATTTGTCGTTAAACGTTGGGCATTGGGAATTGGGCATTAGGCATTGGTCATCAACAAATGACTAATGACTAATAACTATAAGGATTCTGTGGTTGAGGAATTTTTTTGAAAGAGGTAGCGGCAATGGTAAGTTGGCGTTTACCTGCCAAATTTTCTGTCACCATTTGTCCTTCAACTTCCAGCCAGGTATCAGGGGAGTAACGCTCTTGATTATTTTGTAGTTTAACGGGCAATCCCACAGGGTAAGCATCTGCTGCACAGCAAGTTAAGACAAATCGTGCTAAAAACAAATATTCTTTTCCTATATCCGGCGGGTGGATCACAAATCCCTGCACCTTGACTTTTTGCCCTGTATATGCATCTGG
Source organism: Nostoc foliaceum FACHB-393 (assembly GCF_014698505.1). GTDB lineage: Bacteria > Cyanobacteriota > Cyanobacteriia > Cyanobacteriales > Nostocaceae > Nostoc > Nostoc foliaceum_A. The sequence goes on from NZ_JACJTD010000007.1 coordinate 188,786, forward strand.
CTCTGGATAGACATTGACGGTGCGTACCCAGTCTACAAGCGATCGCTCTTCTGGACGAACAGTAACCCGAAAAGCTTGGGGTTTAACACGTGTGCTTCCCAATAAATCAGATGTCACACCCCTTTGGAGTGCTTTGTCACTAGCAAAAACTTGCGGTGTAATGATAAAACCCAGAATTGCCGTAGTCAACAACAAAGCACTGCCCCAACCAGGGGGAAATAAACTAATATGCTGGGTGTTTGGCGTAACATTACGGCGACGCCTTTGCCAAAGTTCCTGCATCTTGAAGAAACCAATAATGATGAAACTGATACCAGCCACAATCACTAACCAAAAGTAATTTGGGTGAATCAACAGGTTCAGCTTGTTAGTTAACCAATATCTCAACATCAAAACGCCCCAAGCTGTAATTGCTAAAGCATCCAGCCAAGGGAGTAACTGATTTGGAATTTTAGATTTGGGATTTTTGTTAGCCATTTCTCATTAGTCATTAGTCATTAGTTATTGGTCATTAGTCATAAGAAAGGAGAAATGACAAATGACAAATATTTTTTTAAAAGACGTGCAAGTTCAGGAAAAGAGTGAACAAAAATGTCAGTTGTGCTGCTAAAGCAAATAAGTAAAAGATAGTTTTGGGTTTAAAAATAGATAACATCAAACCAACACTTTTGATGTCAATCATTGGCCCAAACACCAGAAATGCCAACAATGAACCGCTGCTAAAGGTTGAGGCAAAAGATAAGGCGAAGAAAGAATCGACTGTAGAACAAATTGACACCACTACTGCTAATATCAGCATGACCACAATTGAGCTAATGGGGCCAGCCCCCAAACTGAGAATTAATTCGCGGGGAGCTAGGACTTGAATAGCAGCAGCGATCGCACTTCCTAAAATCATTACTCCGCCCAATTCCCGCAATTCTTGGATGCTATTATCCACTACTAAGCGCAGTTTATCTGCAAGCGGTTTACTGGCAGTAGAAATTATGGTAGGCGGTACCACATTAGGATCTATCCGCACAGGTATACCTGCTTTTCCTCCTAAGATATAAGTCCCCGATTGCAAGAGATTCGGTACTGTTGCTTCCTCTTGTACTTGGTAACGCTTACCACGGCGTTTGGTTTCAGGTTGTGCGGGTGGATTATACTTCAAATAACGAGCGATCGCGGGTTGGACTATGGGATTTAAGTCCTTTTGAAAACTGAAAACAAACCCGATAATTGTGGCTATTGCTAGAGAAAATACGACTCGTAAGACTACTATTTCTGGCTGATCTCGAAATGCTGTCCAAGTTGCCCAAATTACAACTGGGTTAATTGTTGGTGCTGCTAGCAAAAAACCAATTGCGACTGGTGTGGGTACTCCCTGAATTAGGAACCGCCGCGCTACCGGTACATTCCCGCACTCACACACCGGAAATAAAAAGCCGATCATGCTGCCAACTAAAGCACCTAACAGCGGATTTTTGGGCATTCTTTCTACTAATTTGCGCTCATCAACAAAAAATAGCAGCAAACTGGAGAATAAAACCCCAAGAAGCAAAAAAGGCATCGCCTCGACTAGCAGACTTAAAAATAGCGTAAAACCATTGTTCAATTGATTCATGGGCGTCGCAGTCAAAAGCGGTTTTGAGTTTTAGGGTTCTGCCTAGTCATTCTATCGAAATGGGGATCAAAAGCAGTTCGGGAAAATTAAACATTATTTAAGTAGCAAGTTGTTCTACGTTGGAACTAACGCTTAAGCGCTACAAACCTTTGCTTCAGCCAAGATAGTGATATTTACCTGAGTGCATTTACTGACGATGACCATTTCTAAGATTGTCTAAGTTCAGAAATTGTTCCATTCTAGAGGGCAAGTAGCTGCATAGATGATTTTAAATTACCTATGTTTATACTTACAGTAATTTGCTGGATAAGATATTAGCTTGGCTGTATTTTCATCAAGTATTCACAGTTATTCAACATTTGGGGATCGCTCTTGGTTGCTACTATCATTAATTTTGTGTAGTTCTGGCAAAATGTAATCTGAGCTTTGGTTGATTTTGTACTATAAAAACTCTAAAAATGCAAGACCAAAATTTAGCAAACATGGTAAATTCTGATAACTCTTTTGTCTAAAAATCACCATTAGGGTATAAACCTGGACGGTAGCCAGTACAACGGAGAATCCGCGGGGTGAGCTAGCACGATTGGGGAAACCCCTATGAGTGACTGACTTCGCGTCTTCCAATGGTGTTAGTCGCAAGTCCCTAAGCCTCAGAAGGAGTATGAAAATCTATATCCCCGACTTCTTTAAGAATTCGGGGATATAGTTCACTAGTTCATGATTACTTTGTGCAATCACTGTTAATTACGTTTTGGTGGAGTTCCCCAAATCTTGATTTGTTGATCAAATCCGCCACTGGCAAGAATTTTACCATTGGGACTAAAAGCGATCGCACTCACCCAATCTGTATGCCCACTTAGTGTATTTATTAACTCACCTGTAGCTAAATCCCACACCTTAATCCCATCTCTGCCGGCACTAGCAAGGGTTTGTCCATCGGGGTTAATGGCGATCGCATTCACCCAGTTATTATGTCCTGTAAGGGTGCGGACTAATTCTCCAGTATTAATATTCCACAGTTTGACTGTGCGATCGCGGCTAGCACTAACTAATTGTCCATCTGGTGTAAAGATAACAGCGCTAACACCATTAGAATGAGCTGCCAATTCACTGATTAATTTACCAGTACTCAAATTCCACAGCTTGATTACACCCTTATTGTCACCACTAGCCAATGTCTGTCCATCAGGACTAATGGCTAGGGTATAAATCAAATTATCAAAGCGTACTAGAGTCCCTAGAGGGCGTTGCTGTAGCAAATCCCATATCCGAATCCCATCCAAAGCTCCACTGATGAGAACTTTACTATCAGGAGATACTGCTAAAGATAATACGTTACTGGTATGTCCTACAAAAGAGCGGCTAAATTTAAAATTCTTCAGACTCCAGAGGTTAATCGTATTGTCATTACTACAGCTAACGAGGGTTTGCCCATCTGGCGAAATCACTAAAGATTCTACGGCTGTTTTGTGTGCTTTGTTAATATCTGCCAACTTTTTGCCATTTGCTGGATTCCAGAGGCGAATTATACCTTCGTTTTCTGCACCTCCACTCACCAGAATTCTGCTATCTGGACTGAAAGCGAGAGATTTAACAGTTCCGTTATGTCCTCTGAGTGTGTAAAGTAGTTGGGCATTACCAAAGCTACTGGTAGTTTGGGAGTTTGGCGTTACTTCGATGGCAGCATGAGCTTGATGAATGTAAAACCCTTCCCATGTAGTCACTGGGAGGGCAACAGCTGCCATAAATGCCAGAATAATATCCGGCCGCAGAAAATTAGGCCCACCTCTTCCCTCACTCCTCACACTTTTTCCTCACTTTTTATAGATACGGTTACCCCAATACATTTTGCAGAGTTATTAAGTAATAACTCTGCACTTCCTAAAGAGGTGGTTTTTTCTTAGAAACGCTTAACATTGGTAAAGGCGCACTAGAAGAACGAGTGGGCAAATAATGTTGCACTACAGGCTCCTCTGGGAGAGGACGACGCTGCTGGATACGCCACAACTTAAAGCCGAGCGCTATTCCTGCCGTTCCCAAACCAAAAGCAAACAACGACCAGCTATCATTAAATCCACCAATCAGGGCATCTATAACGCCCATCGTCATAAATACACTGATTAGTGGCTCTTTTCGGTAGGTTGACTTCAAAAAACGAGGTAATACAGCATTCATCACAGCTTGGTTGGTTCCAGTTCACCTTTTGTGTATATTTACCAAGAATACCTCACCCGTAATTTGCCTTTCTCATCCAAGGCAGACACTAATTATGATTTTTTTAGTAGGGGAGGAAGTTTACTCATTAATCGCCTTGCATATACTAGTTGCAAGTCAAGTCTATGATATTTCAATCACTAATAAATATTTCGATTCCTCTCTTGCTTACATTCTAGGGCAATTATCTATGAATAAGTCTAGTTAAAGTATCTAGGGCGAAGGACTTCGCTATTAATTGTTAAAGTCAAAACCAACTGGTGGTTCCAGCTGGTTGAAACTCTTTTAACTACTAGCTTACAACTTCTACCTTGTGCTGGTTAGTCGCACTACTTCAGACCCAGCCATGATAGCACCCCTTGATTAGTGACATATTCAATCACTAGCATCAAAGCGAAGCCAATCATTGCTGCTCGACCATTCAAGCGTTCAGCATATTCGTTAAAGCCAAACTTAGGCTCCTCTAGTTTAGGTGTAATCGTTGGTTGTGTTTGTGTCATTTTTAAGAAACCTTTTTCGGCAAACGGGACTTGATATCAGACTTCGCAGCAGAAGTCGGGGAAAGTGGTAATAAGCGGTAAAGGTTAAAGGAATAGATTCGTTTTCTCCCCTTAACTTTTACCCTACAATTGGTAGCTTAAAAGCTGATTACAGTGCTTGAATACCAAGATGACTTGAGAAATTCAGCAAAAGCTTCCTAGTCGGGAGCTATACAATCACTCTTTTAATAAATTGTTACTATTCTTTATATATTGTATAAATACTGGGGCAATAGTCAAGGGCAAGAGTTTGGGCTACTCAGATTGAATTGAGAAACTTAGAACAGAGATTAGCTATCTCTAATACAGCTATCTCTAATACTGAAGTAACAAGACAGAAGTAGCAAGCTTGAGATTGGCAGGCTACAGTTAAACAAAAAAATTATCAGAGGCGATATATGGAAATCGGCGTTCCCAAGGAAAATAAGGATCAAGAGTTTCGGGTAGGGTTAAGTCCTTCTAGTGTGCGGGTGCTGCGAGAAAATGGTCATAGCATCTTTGTTGAGACGCAAGCGGGTAATGGTGCTGGATTCTCAGATGACGACTACAGAAGTGCTGGAGCCGAAATTGTCCCCACATCAGAAACGGCTTGGAATCGAGAATTGGTTGTTAAAGTCAAAGAGCCACTAACATCTGAGTATAAATTTTTGCAGAAAGGGCAGATATTATTTACTTATTTACATTTAGCAGCCGATCGCAAATTGACAGAGCATTTAATTGATTGTGGCACTTGTGCGATCGCTTACGAAACTGTAGAACAACCTGGTGCTAACAGACTACCCTTGCTCACCCCCATGAGCGTGATTGCTGGTCGGCTAGCAGTACAATTTGGGACCAGATTTTTAGAGCGTCAACAAGGTGGTAGAGGAGTCCTTTTGGGCGGTGTACCTGGAGTCAAACCGGGCAAAGTAGTAATTTTAGGTGGCGGCGTTGTTGGCACAGAAGCAGCTAAAATTGCCGTGGGCGTAGGTGCTAGCGTCCAGATTCTAGATGTGAGTGTCGAGCGCTTATCTTACTTAGAAACCCTCTTTGGCTCTAGAGTTGAATTGCTTTACAGCAACTCTGCTCATATTGAAGCCGCAGTCATTGAAGCCGATTTGCTGATCGGTGCAGTGTTAGTGTTAGGACGTAGAGCACCAATACTAGTATCCCGCGAATTGGTTAAACAAATGCGTCCTGGTTCTGTAATAGTTGATGTTGCTGTTGACCAAGGCGGTTGTATAGAAACTTTACACCCCACATCCCACACTAATCCAGTATACATTGAAGAGGGTGTGGTACATTATGGCGTTCCTAACATGCCAGGAGCAGTACCTTGGACAGCAACCCAGGCACTTAACAACAGTACATTACCTTATGTCATCCAATTAGCGAATTTGGGAATTAAGGCACTGGAAGTTAACCCAGCATTAGCTAAGGGTGTGAATGTGCAGAATCATCACTTAGTGCATCCTGCCGTACAAGAGGTATTCCCTGATTTGGTAAATTAAGGTGTGCAAGTATTAAGCGATCGCTTATTTTAATAGAGCTAGTTCTCAAGAATCAGACTAATTTTCTTACCAAATGCGCGGATGGGTAGGTGTACAAAATGAGAAGGGGCAAAAAAAGGCTGGACGCTCCATCTATACAAGACTTTCAGAGCAATTGTACTTTTAAACCATCCGCGCACCTTATAGGGACTGGTTTTCAGCGATTTGCATCTGGTGCTATGACTATTCCCTATGTTATGATTCAGTGGTTCGCGCAACTGCACCTTGAAAACCAAATACAGCAGCACTTTCAGACACCAGCGATTGCAATTCATCAAAATCCCTATTAGGGATTGAAACTTGGCAATCATAACTTTCTGTGCAATAATTGGTTATTGCAATTCATCAAAATCCCTATTAGGGATTGAAACAGTGATTTCCAATTTCTAGCATTAATAAAAACTCCAAATTGCAATTCATCAAAATCCCTATTAGGGATTGAAACCCACTACTCCAAAATGCATCCTTGGTACTTACTTTATTGCAATTCATCAAAATCCCTATTAGGGATTGAAACGCGCTCAATTTGCCTTAGTCGCTTCTGGCAACCACATTGCAATTCATCAAAATCCCTATTAGGGATTGAAACCCCAAGTTCGTGATTGAAAACAAATGGAAGTTTGATTGCAATTCATCAAAATCCCTATTAGGGATTGAAACTTAGTAGCGGATTAATTAAAAGCTGGCAGTTGGATACAATTGCAATTCATCAAAATCCCTATTAGGGATTGAAACGAATATAAGAACTCTAAAGATATTAGTCTTTTTGAATTGCAATTCATCAAAATCCCTATTAGGGATTGAAACCCATAGGGCAAATCGCATAAAATCATATCTATTGATTCATATTGCAATTCATCAAAATCCCTATTAGGGATTGAAACTGATTTTCACTATTTTTAGGCGTTAGTTTTTTTCATTGCAATTCATCAAAATCCCTATTAGGGATTGAAACACTTGAAGATGTCGGTCGGCTATCAGGCTCCAAATAATTGCAATTCATCAAAATCCCTATTAGGGATTGAAACACAGAGTACAGGCAAATTCACTGCCAATACACAAATTGCAATTCATCAAAATCCCTATTAGGGATTGAAACTGAAGCGCAAGAAAGAGGATTATCAAAAGAAGAAATTGCAATTCATCAAAATCCCTATTAGGGATTGAAACGGAGCAGTAGAAACGTAAACAAAGACATCAGAGGGATTGCAATTCATCAAAATCCCTATTAGGGATTGAAACGCACGATCCGCGCTACTTTACCAAAGAGGAGGCACGAGATTGCAATTCATCAAAATCCCTATTAGGGATTGAAACATCCTACGGTGTCATCCCTCCCAGTAGGGTATGTATTGCAATTCATCAAAATCCCTATTAGGGATTGAAACACGTCTTCGGTAGACCAACCAGCCATGTATACAGATTGCAATTCATCAAAATCCCTATTAGGGATTGAAACTCTTTCCCTGGAGAGACGCCACTTTACTACACAGCAATTGCAATTCATCAAAATCCCTATTAGGGATTGAAACAGACGGAAAGATAACTTATAACTTCCTACTTGACCCTGAATTGCAATTCATCAAAATCCCTATTAGGGATTGTTGTGAAAATGAGGAAAAGCAGCTTTAAGGCTGACATGAATCGGCCATAGCAGCCCTAAATCATAGCTCCCCAACTTATTGGAGAAGTCGGAGAGATGTACATTAGTGTCACCTTATGTTTTTTATGCCAACTTTGACCTCTTGTCTTTTGACATATATTACTAATTCACTCACAATTTAGAAAACTTTCCCTATCTATAGAGAGATGCTTTCCTCTCTAATAAAGTTTAATAAAGAGAAAATCTACGAAATTAGTCTTTCCATTTGACTATGATAATGAAGTTTTTGGAAACTGCGATCGCTAGAATATTATTCACGAAATGTCAATAATTAATATTCAATATTGAATAAAGAAAATTGGATGGCATTAGAATCTCCATCTAAAGATTTTGGGCTGTTGAATTTGAACTCAGACAAACAAATAAGAGTGAGTTTCAATAGAGGAATACAGGCATGGAATTTTTATCCAATTCAGTTGTGCTATCACGGATGCAATTTGCACTGACTGCGATATTCCATATACTTTGGCCCGTCTTGACTACAGGGATGGGGATTTATTTGGTCATTATCGAGGGGCTATGGTTAAAGACTCGTAATCCAGACTACTATCTCCATGCCCGCTTTTGGTCTAAGTTCTACATCCTGAACTTTGGGATTGGTGTAGCAACGGGTATCCCAATGGAATTTCAGTTTGGCACTAATTGGGCACCTTTCTCGGAAGCAGTAGGCAACTTTTTTGGCAGCGTTATTGGGTTTGAAGCTTCTTGGGCATTCATGCTGGAAGCTGCTTTTTTAGGCATTATGTTATTTGGTTGGGAACGCGTTAATCCCACTATTCACTATCTTTCAACAATTTTAGTTGCCGTTGGCGCGAACCTATCAACCCTGTGGATTTTGACAGCAAATTCCTGGATGCAAACCCCATCGGGTGGGGAAATGGTTAATGGAAAATTTATTGTCCACGATTACTTTCAGGCAATTTTAAATCCTTTTATGGTCAACAGTGTGATGCATATGTTCTTTGCCACACTGGAGACTTCACTATTTGTCATTGGTGGAATTAGTGCTTGGTATATTCTCAAAGAACGCCATCCAGCTTTCTTTTCGTACTCTTTGAAGATTGCTTTAGCAGCGGCTATTGCAGTTGCCCCATTACAAATATACATTGGGCATTTGAGCGGCGAACAAGTTTATCACTATCAACCCACAAAACTTGCAGCAATGGAAGCACAGTGGGAATCTTCACCTGCGGGACAGCCTGCTGATTGGAGTCTTGTAGCTATACCTAACGAAAAGGCACAAAAAAATGACTGGGAAATCACTGTTCCGAATGCGCTGGGATACATTCTGGAATTCAAAAAGAATCTTTCCGAACCAGTACGCGGCTTGAAGGAGTGGAAATCAGAGGATCGTCCTCATATGGTGGGTTTGATTTACTACGCTTTCCGCGTCATGATTGCCATTGGCTTTTTCTTAGCCGGATTAGTGTTATTCAGTACGCTGCAATGGTTACGCGGTAAACTCTCAGCCGAAAATATTACTCAACAGCGTTGGTTGATGCGGGCTTGGATGTTCGCAGCTCCTCTAGGATACATCGCCGTAGAGTCAGGCTGGATTGTCCGCTGTGTAGGAAGACAGCCGTGGACGCTTTACGGGCAAATCCGCACAGCAGATGCGGCTTCTCGTCTACCCGCTAGTAATGTCTTAGTTTCGCTAACTGGCTTTGCTACAGTTTACAGCTTTTTATTTATTGCGGTTTTGTACTTTGGCAGCCGCATTATTCGCAGAGGCCCAAATCTCGACTTGCCAGTACCAGGTGTGGAAATCACTAAACCAGCAGTAGATACAACCCCTGGAGAGTTCGTTCCAGATGAACGCCCTGTAGAAGCACAACAATGACTAATTCAAAATTCCAAATCAATAAAGTCTATTTGGATAGGGATTTTGACTAATTGACTGCAAATTAAATATGGAGCAGCATAGGATATTTTATGGAGACGCTAAACTATCTTCTCCCCCAAGTATGGTTTATCATTTTAGCTCTTTTTCTATTCCTCTACGTGATGCTAGATGGATTTGACTTAGGGGTAGGGATATTATCTCTTACTTCTTCCGATGATGAACGCCGTGGCATCTTAATGACTAGCTTAAGTAACATTTGGGATGCTAATGAAACTTGGCTAGTTCTCATGGCTGGGGGTCTGTTTGGCGCATTTCCACTAGCATATGGCACGATTTTAAATGCTTTATACATTCCAATTTTCGTAATGGTATTTGGGTTTATCTTTCGTGGTGTAGCATTTGAGTTTCGTGAACAAGCAAACCGCAAATTATTTTGGAATTTCGCCTTTGGTGCCGGGAGTTTTAGCGCCGCACTTGGTCAAGGATTTGCCCTTGGTGCTGTGCTAAAGGGTATTAATGTTGATGAGGCGGGGCACTTTATTGGTACAACCTGGGATTGGTTGAGCCTTCCATCGGTGCTGGTAGCTTTGACATTGATTCAAGGATATGTGCTGATTGGCTCCACCTATCTTATTTGGAAAACGACAGGGGAATTGCAAGAAACTCACTATAAAACTGCCAAAATTGCTGCTTGGACGACATTAATCGGCGCAATTTTAATTACAATTACAACACCAATAATTTATGAAAATGCTAGGTTACGCTTGTTTCAACAGCCTCTAGTTTATATCTTTGCCATCATACCCGTGCTGGGAGTCGTTCTGATTTGGCAACTTTTACAGAGTCTCAAGCGCAAAGAAGAAAGAGCACCTTTTGTCTGGACAATTCTACTGTTTGGATTGTCGTTTATTGGGTTAGGATTGATTGTCTTCCCTTACATTATTCCCAATAAAATCAATATCTATGAGGCAGCAGCTGATCCTAGTTCCTTAGTAATCATGCTTATCTTTATTGGCTTTCTCATCCCCGTGATGTTGTTCTACAACCTTTACCAGTATATTGTTTTTCGAGGTAAGGTAACTGGCAATAATTACGGGGAATGATAAAAATTTAAGTTTAACATTTTTGCTTGACTTTTACTTTTGAATTGTTAAGTAAATCGCCTCACTTTATCAATCGGCCATTGCAGATATTAATACTGCATCAAGGCAGTGGTAATATCAATTATTTAAAGCATCACCAAACTACCTTCTGCTTCTTCTTCTAGTTCATAACCATTAGCCAATTTTTCAATTGCTTGGTCAATCATTGCCAAACCCTGATCTACTTTTTCAACTAAACTTAGCTGTCCTCGGAGTTCGGCAGCACCAACGAAACCTTTAGCATACCAAGTCATGTGCTTACGGGCTTGACGCACACCGCGATCGCCTTTATATTCCCATAAGGCTTGTAAATGATCTCTTGCACATTCCAAGCGCTGAATCGGGGTTGGTGTCGGTAACATCTCCCCAGTTTTCAGGAAGTGATCAATTTCTCCTACCAAAAACGGATAACCCAAAGTTCCACGAGAACACATCACACCATCAGCGCCAGTTTGTTCTAAACATTTCACCGCCGCTTCAACGGAAAAAATATCTCCATTCCCAATCACTGGGATAGAAAGCACTTCTTTCACACGCGCAATCCATTCCCAACGGGCATTGCCATTGTATCCTTGGGCGCGGGTGCGTCCATGTACTGTGATCATTTTTGCCCCTGCATCTTCCATCCGCTTGGCAAAGTCGAGAATAGTAATTTCGTTGTCATTCCAGCCAATACGGGTTTTTACTGTCACAGGTACATCAACAGCTTTTACCACTTCCCGTACAATTGCCTCTGCTACTTCTGGTTGCCGCAATAACGAAGAACCACCACCATTTTTAGTAATTTTATTTACGGGACAACCCATATTAATATCAACAGTATCAGCACCTTCTGCAACTGCCTTTATTGCTGCTTCTGCTAGGAAATCTGGACGGCAATCAAATAATTGAATGCTAATTGGGCGTTCGTTAGGGTCTACCTCCATGATTATGGGTAGCTCCTTGACATAATGCAACCCTGTAGCATTGACCATTTCGGTATACATCATCGAATCTGGTGCATAGCGACGCACAAGACGACGAAACACCATATCTGTCACCCCAGATAGAGGCGATTGGAGAACCCGACTTTTTACCTCAAATGAGCCAATTTTGAGGGGTTGGGAAAGTCTAGCTTGGAGAATGGGAGAGAGCGAAATCATACAAAAATTAAAAAAAATTGTGGGAACCGAAAATAGCAAGGATATTTAGAGATGCTGTTAATTTTAGTTGATGTAACTTGACTTAGAGGCTATTTTTGCATGTTTGCAGCTTGCCGAACTTGTTCAACTTCCAAATCCAACGCCTGCGCGATTTGTTCGGTTGTCAAACCTAACGCCAATAATTGAGATATAGCTTCTAATTTCGCTTCCATGCGTCCTTCTTGCCTGCCTTCCTCTTTGCCTTCCTCTCTACCTTCTTGATAAACTCGTGTCTGCTTCAAATCACTTAACCCAAACATACCTTCAATCTCCTCTCGACTCATCGTCGGAAACTTGTAAACCAAAATTGTCTCTATCAATTCTAGTAACTGCCGCCGTTGTGGTTCAATGTTGATTTATTGCTGGGTTCTGTCTATTAACTGTCTAGCAGCTGTAATTGCTGTCTCCTCTTCATCGACCACTAATTTCATCGTAGCAATTCCAACTGGCAATGATGCAGTTTCACCTAATTCATTAAGATAAACGCGACTGATACGCTGGCTAGTGAAAAATTCACTGTAATTCTTGATATCTGCTGTATCTAGGCTGCGATTGGGATAGATAACTACTCCTCGCCAAGAATTTTTAGGTTTATTTTGGCGTAAGTATAAATAAATTTCTGAAAATAGGCGTGAATAAATTTCTGTGTCGGTTTGAAACTGGACTTCAACAAAGTAAATCGGATTTTCTTCCCCTTGTGTTGGGATAAAAACACCATCTATACGGAATGCAGTTTGCTTAATTTCAATTGAGGAGAATTTATAAGCCTCTGCAATTTGGGATGTATTACCAATTAATTCAAAAAAGATGCCAGGAAATTCTTGAAAAATGCGATAAAAAATACTATCAGTTTTCACGCTTGATGTATTGCGGTGATTGAAACCGTTAGATTTTATCGTGAAATAGCTAGTAACAGATTTTGTTCAATTATACTTAACAAAATGAGGGAAATTTCAGCGATAATTATATATATTACGTTATGTCAGTTTCCAGTTGGTGTACTACGTTGCTCTTTCAATACAAGACTAGACCACAGTAAAAAACCTATCAGTAACAGCCCCATAAATCCATCCAACCAAATTAGGCTATGCATTTTTAAAGATATGGGTGCAACCATCGGGAAGAGATAGTGGACTGGACTGGAGATACTGGTGATTGAGTATAAGGCTAATAAAAAATACGCCAACCAAAACATGCCTTTAGTGTAAAACCAATATCCCAACAATCCGACTGGAGTCATCACAATCACAGTACTAATTACTCCAATAGAAGTGAACCACTGGGGGCCAGGATATCGACTCAAAAATAGTGCATTGTCTATGTAGTGTAGCCAAGTAGAAATGAGGTTGAGTATGATGATAGCTAGCAGAATCGTCTGGCGAAACCGAGAAGTATTGATCATGATGTAAAGATGCAAGCAATAGCTTATTAAGCCGACTGCGGGAAGCAATCGGCATAACAAATTCATGATAATTTAGTTGCAATTTAGCCGTGATTTGCACCTTGAGGGGGACGCGAGACAACTTTTTTGGCTAAACCCAAAGTCTGCAAAACTAGGATGCTCCACCAAGTAACATCAATCTCCCACCAAGACAACCCAGATTTTGCCATGTGGGGATAAGTATGATGGTTGTTGTGCCATCCTTCTCCATAAGTTACGATGGATACCCACCAAAGATTACGAGCACCATCATTGGCATCAAAGGTGCGATAACCCCACAGGTGTGATGCTGAGTTCACAAACCAGGTTGAATGCCAAAGTAAGACACATCTGAGAAACACTCCGTAGAACACAAAAGACCATCCTCCTAAGGCATAAAGCAGCAGCCCGAAGGGGATTTGTAACAGCAAGAAGTAGCGATCTAGCCAGCGATAATAGGGTTGTCTTGCTAGATCAGGGGCATATTTTTTATAGGTGTCATAGTCAAAAAATTCTGGACGTGGGTAGAAAATCCAGAGTATATGGCTCCACCAAAATCCTTTTTGGGCAGAATAGGGGTCTAGGTCAATATCTTCCGTGTGGGCGTGATGCTGGCGGTGTCCACCTACCCAAAAAATTGGCCCGCCTTGCAAAGCCAGCGCTCCAATGAGGGCGATCGCATACTCTAACCACTTGGGAACTTGGAAACTCTTATGGCTCAGTAATCGGTGATATCCCAAGCAAATACCAATGCTCCCGAATAACCAATGCAGAAACACTAGCAAACCTAATGCTGGCCAGGAGAAAAACCAAGGAGCCAGAAGTGCTAAGGCATGAAATACACCAAAAAATACCACATTTATCCACCTGAGTTGAGGTGAGTTGCCTCTCTCAGGAGCGATCGCCCCAAAATTTGCGGTCATAAAAATTCCTGTTGATGGATGAGAAAGCGATTTGCTTTTTCTTGGGCATAATCCCACAGGGATTTACCCGCCCTGTATACTAGTCCGTTACAGTAGAGTAAAGCAAGTATCACTTACATTTGTTATGCTAGCAGAACTCTGATACCCGTGCAAGTGCCACTTGCATTTTTGTATGTCATCTCAACTCATTCCTACTCGTCAACGCCTGATTCAAGCTGCACTTGAGTTGTTTTCTGCTCAGGGAGTCAGCGCTACCACAACCCGCCAAATTGCTGAAAAAGCCGAAGTTAATGAAGTGACTCTATTCCGCAATTTTGGCAATAAACATGGACTGCTTTTGGCTGTGCTGGAAGAGTCCGCAGCTTTTAAGGATTTAGGTGAGTCGCTGGTGCGGCGGGCAACACCTCCCGGCAATGTCTACCAAGCTCTGAAAGATTATGCAAGTGACAGTTTACATGCATTGGAACGAGTGCCAGAGTTCGTCCGGTCTGTGGTGGGTGAAGCCGACCAATTCCCGGCAGAAAATCGCCGCGCACTAGGCAGGGGAGTCACAGAGGCAAACCGCTATGTAGCTCAGTATTTAGCTACTGTAATCCAGCAAGGCCACCTAAATACCTACTTACCCGCAGAAAAATTAGCCAGTTTGCTGAATGGGATGATCTTGGGGTATGCCGTAATTGAGTTCACCAGCGAATTTCACGAGCTTTGGGAAGATCGGGATGATTTTCTGGAAAATTTGGTGGAGTTATTTTTACATGGAGCGATGTCATCTTCAGCAGAATCAGCAATAAACTCCTTACAAGGAGGTTTTATCACCACAGAAGTAGCTGATTTGCCTGCTAGTTTAGTTCACGAAATTCTGCAACAAGCCAGAAAATGGGGAGTACGAGATTATGCCTTGGCTTATGTGTTATTTGGGGCTGGATTATCTGCCACAGAAATAATTAGCTTGGAGCGATCGCACCAAATATACGATACTCAAGGGCACTTCTTGCAAATTACAATTCCAGGGTTTGTCCGTCAAGTACCTGTGAATCAGTGGATTTTGGGCAAACGCTACGGTTCTTTTACTAATAATCCTTTAATCAAATGGCTGAAAAGTCGTAAAGATTCTCAAACAGCCATGTTTTTGAATGAAACAGGCAAACCGGTTTCAGAATCAGAGCTTCAGACACGTTGGCAAATATGGAGTGATGGACTGTTAACCCCCCAAGGACAAACGCCAGCGATAGCACAAGCACAACAAACCTGGCGTGTAGAAATGTTAATGCGGGGGATCAGCTTGGAAAACCTGATTATTTTAACAGGTTGCGATCGCGCCCAATTACAGCCTTATGCCCGCCGAGCTAGAGAAAAAGCTGCCCTAGAGCAAGCCACCCGTTTAGATCACAAGCCAGGATAGGGTACGCTTAAGCAATTAAAAATTAAAAATTCAAGCGCGGCAAACATTTTGGCGCTGATCAACTGATTAATTCAACGGCTCCATAATGGCTCTTAGACCGTTGCTATAAAGTGTTTTGAGCATTTCTTTAGCGTTATATTCACTGTTAAATACTCCTGCTTGCATAACTCTTTGGCCTTGCCAAACCGTGGGAAACGCATCAGGAGCAAGGAATCGCACTAAATCTTGATCTCTATCAGTGAAGAGTGGAACTACCACGCGATAACGTACACCAAACTGTGTTGCAGAGTTACCACCATAAGGAATACTTGCAGAACTTGTTCGTATATTGCGAGTATTACCAATGGGGATATTGTTGTTAAGAACTGGTAAAAGTGCTGAAGCACCTGGGCCAGAAGCTTCTAGGATTGGTAATGGCTGCTGTGTTTGCTCCCTTATACTTGGAACTGGTGGTTGTGCTACTGAATTGGATGGGTACTCAGGAGCAGTAAACTCAATCGTATTAGGATCAATCCGCACATAATTCAACTGTGGTGTATCAGGTGGCTGTGCTGGACTGGGAGTTGCAACTTGAGCGTTAGTTGGTATTTGTCTAGCCGACAAGCTGGTAGGAGTAGGAAAACTGGCAACTTTAGAGATGGCTTGCTGTTGATTTGATCTAGGCGGGGAAAGCGGCACATTGGCTGGCAACAATGGCAGCAGTTGACTGTTTAATTGCCCAGAAACAGGATTATTTGCTGAAATGGTGTTACTGGTTTGCCCATTTGTAGTTTCAGAGATTTCGGGAGCCGAGAAGGTGATTTCCCCAGTTGGGGCTATTTCTCGTAACACATTGTTGGGGACAGGGGCGGGTTGAGAAGTTTGGGTTCCTAGTGCTGTTGTACCGTTGATATCTACCTTGCCAGTGATGCGATCGCTCACAAGATTATTACCAGCAGCAGAAATCACCTGTTTAGCAGCGCTGGCGTTAATGTCGTGGCGGGCATTATTTTGAAATGTATTACCCCCAGGTTCGGATGCATTACCCAAATCTGGCATTGCTTGAGCGATCGCAACTAAACCATCTTCTTTATTATCTTGAATAATATTATTCCGCAAAATCGGGCGGGCCTTTGCTTGTACAACAATTCCCGATCTATTGTTCTGAATTTGATTGCCTATGACTACAGGAGCGGCATTTTGGGCAATATTGATGCCAAAACCCGTTTGGTGAAAGACATTTTCCTGCACTTGGGGACTGGAGTTACCGGCAATTGTCATGCCATTAGCTCCATTGCGATCAAAATAATTCTTACTAATGGTGGGTGCAGCATCACCACTTACGGAAATTCCATCTTGGGTATTCCCAGTAAATGTATTTTCAACTACTACCGGATTGCTAGATTCAATCCATAAACCGTAACCACGGCGGTTTGGATTCGTCACCGTCACCCCAGTGAGCAAGGCTTGGTTTGCTCCAACAATTGCTACGTTTTGACCGGCAAAGCTCCGGCTCAGATAATCACCGCCTCCCTGAATGAGAATCTCTTTACCTTGATTGCTAGGGTTGCCTTGAATTGAAACACCCGGTTTCAGCATTAAGGGAAATTCCTCTCCTGTCTCGGCGCTATAAGTGCCCGTTGAGAGGATAATTACAGTATTGGCCTTAGCTAATCGCAACGCTTGGGTAATCGTTTTCACAGGAGCGGATTCGCTGCCATTGCCTGTGCTGTCATTTCCAACCTTTGGATTGACAAACAGCACGTTCTGAGAATTTGTTTTCTCATTCAGAGGTGCTGAATCTGGTGTCGATGGCATCTGAGCGATGCCTTCTCTACGAGAGCCTTCTCTTTCAGGGACGCTAACGGCGAGATCCGCTAACGCGCTATCCAGGAACGCCATACTTGCCGCTCCTATGCCTACAGTAAAAGATAATACTGAAAAAATAAAAAATAACAGCCTTGCTGATTTCAGAAACTTCAGCTTTGCAAGCATAAAATCTACTCTACGGTACTTAGAAAACATATGATAGTGAATCATATTTAACACAACTCCTTAGAAGTAACAATAAATTCTTATACTCCCTGAAAGTATTATGTCGATAATATTACTCACATATTGACTGATTGGCGATTTTTAATACAGGGTAATAAATGATATTGTGCCTGTTCAGCAATACCTTGTCCTAAAGGACACGCTACCCGAACACCAAGATACCCTCACTCTAAAATTTGTTGACTTTTAGTAAGGCAATATATAGCAATTCTCATCTGAATGAGGTATACGCGTAGGGACACGGCAATGCCGTGTCCCTCAGAGTATCTGTGTTCATCTGTGGTTAATTATTTTTTCGTACTTTGCCTATGTGGGAACCGCTATATACTGTGAGCTTCAATAATCATTCGAGCCGATTGATATTTTGGGCGAGAAAGCGCTCTATTTCAAAGTTAAGATTTACTTTATAAATGTTCTCTAAATAGTATCCATGCAGTCTCAAATTTAATTTGCCCATTGTAGATTTTTGAGTGTATCCGCTCTGGCTAGTCCTTTGTCAGCTTGTCGTTTACCCTAAAATACTTGACTAACCTTAGTGCGAAACTGTAGCCTCAAACTACCCTTATCACTGCCATTCGGAACATGGGATAATTTCCCGGAACCCTCACTACTACGTTATTTTGCGTGTATTCTGCAAAAATTGAGTAAAAAAAAGCAAATTAATTAACTTATGGTTACTAGGACATATGATAATTCACATTCCGATGAAAGCACTAACGGGGTTGTTGTAATGGTCGAGCCATACAGCCAAAAAGAGCAAATACAACAAGTTGTCTACCGCATTTTAGATGCCAATTTAGACCGTGCTCGTGAGGGCTTGCGAATTATCGAGGAATGGTGTCGCTTTGGGTTAAATAATGCCCAGTTGGCTCTTGAATGCAAGCGGCTGCGACAAGAGGTAGCTAAGTGGCATACCCCAGAATTGCGGGCGGCGCGAGATACACCAGGCGATCCTGGGACTGAGTTAACCCATCCTCAGGAGGAACAACGAGCTAGTATCAAATCGGTGTTGCAAGCGAACTTTTGTCGTATAGAAGAAGCATTGCGGGTGCTAGAAGAATACGGCAAGCTTTACCATCCAACTATGGCTAAAGCTTGCAAGCAGATGCGCTATCAGGTTTATACCCTAGAAAGTAGTTTAATGGGTCATCAGCGCCATCAATTGTTATGGCGATCGCGTTTGTATCTTGTTACTTCCCCTAGTGAAACTTTGTTGAACAACGTCGAAGCTGCACTTAAAGGGGGATTAACACTCTTACAATACCGCGACAAAACCGCCGATGATTCTTTACGTCTGGAACAAGCTAGAAAATTACGGCAGTTGTGCCATATCTACGGTGCTTTGTTCATTGTTAACGATCGCGTGGATGTAGCTTTAGCTGTTGATGCAGATGGAGTGCATCTAGGACAACAAGATATGCCTGTTACTGTTGCTCGGCAATTACTCGGTTCGCAGCGTCTGATAGGTCTTTCTACCACAAATAAAGAAGAAATGCAAGCAGCAATTGCTGAAGGTGTAGATTATATTGGCGTGGGGCCAGTTTATGAAACTCCCACGAAAGTAGGTAAAGCAGCCACAGGTTTAGAATATGTCAGCTATGCTGCCAAAAATTGCTCAATTCCCTGGTTTGCTATTGGGGGAATAGATGCCAATAATATCAATGATGTGATCGATGCAGGAGCCGAACGTGTGGCGGTGGTGCGATCGCTCATGCAAGCCGAACAGCCTACCCTAGTAACACAATATTTGCTCTCCCAACTCAATCGCATTAAACCAGAACCTTAAAAGAATCATTTTTCATTTGTCCAAAGTAAATAACCAATACCTAATACCTCATTCCCTAGTCCACAGTCCCCAGTTCCCACATATTATGTCTAATGAGATTACGATTCAGGTAAATGGGGAAACCCATAGCTGTTCGTTTCAAACTCTTTTACCTGACTTGCTTCAAGAGTTGGGTTTTAACCCGCGCTTGGTTGCTGTAGAATATAACGGCGAAATTTTACACCGCCAGTTTTGGCCGCAAACAAAAGTGCAATCAGGCGATCGCTTAGAAGTAGTAACTATTGTCGGGGGTGGTTAGTTGATCTGAGTCAGCAAACCCAAATCCTTGAGGCTGCGTCGTGTAATCTCGATGCGGACAGGTGCATCTTCTGGTTTTTGCATATCAAGGGTTGTGGCAAAAAAGTAGACGTTTTTGTTTTGTTCTAAATAACCTACGAACCAACCAACATCTGGTTTTGTACTTGTTAACCATCCCGTTTTTCCGCGCAGTGTGTAGTCTGGAGTTTGTTCACGTACCATAATGTCTTTGACAAGATTTATTGTCCGTTGCGAGAAAGGTAAATCGCCTTGATACAACCGTTGCAAAAACTTAATTTGCTCTTTGGGTGTAATTTGCAATGGCTGTTGTAACCAAAAACGATCAATGTCTGCGGCGGTGCCAATTTGACGATTACCGTAGCCTACTTTGTTAATAAATTGCTGCATCCGTTCATATCCAGCCCTACGTGCCAGCACTTGATAAAACCAAACAGTTGAATCTTTAAAGGCTTGGCGCAAATTGGTATCATGATTCCAAGCCTCAATCTCTCGGTGAATTCCATCCCAAGTGAGAACCGCCACATCATCAGGGACTACACCTATTTCTAGCGCCACCAGCGAGTTAAAAATTTTGAATGTCGAAGCTGGAGCGATCGCAGTTGCATTACGTTGAGGATTATGTTCATAGATGCGGTTGTTTTTTGAGTCGTAAATTACGATAGAGCCTTCACGCCCGAATTCTTGAAAGTGTCGCCCCAAATTTGGCACTTTAACAGCAGGACGTTCAGATGAGGTTGAAGCAGGTTGAGCCACAACATACATTCCCCCAAAGGTAATCAGACTGAATACAGCAAGACATCCAATGGCTATGAAAATCAGAGGTTGCGTTCGGTGAGTACGCCGAAGGAATTGTGATATGCCAAACAAGATATTTTTCATCTAAAACCTCCAGGAGACCCCCACTATATCGGTACTCCGATTAGTGGTGGGAGGAATGGAGGGGGAATTACGAAACGTTCCTTGAGTGACTTTGAGCGAATGCGAAAACAATGAGAGGAACAGTTGAGTAATTTCCAATTTCTTGGGTTTAATAAGCATACGAATAACCATCTTTTGCGTGAATGCGTTTACAAAACTTGTTCGATATTCCTTGAACTAATCCGTTCTTGGTTGAAATATTGAAACTACCGGATGAACGAATAGCCACTTTTCCAACATAATTACCCACTTTTTTACCAGTAGTAACAATTGCCTTAACAATGTCTCCAGTTTGAAAACCAAAGTGTATTTTTTCTCTAGGTACGTGCCGACTGGGGTTAAACTCAGCAGGTTTGTTACCTCCCCTGCTGGTCTTCAAAACCGTGCTTGAAAGTTGTCCCTTCACACGGCTCCTCAACTGTAGGTGCATTGTCATTGCAAGCCTCTTACCGTTATTCAGGT
>NZ_JACJTD010000070.1 GCF_014698505.1 Nostoc foliaceum FACHB-393
TTGCAACCATGTCACTCGCATCTATGACGACAATACCAGCAAATATAAAGATCATTTTTATGGGAGTTTGGTTCGCGAATGACATTCGCGAACCAAACTCCCCTTCCCACATCCCGTGAAAAGTCAGATTAGCCCAGAGACACAGCAACTATTGCTTGACAAGGGAGAATATTTCGGAAGTTTGAAACAAGATGAACTTCCACCAGTAAATAATGATTATACCTGGGCGCAAATTGAACAAGAAAACAAGGATTGGTGGCCAAGCCATTGTGCAGCTTTGAGAAGTGGAAGTGAGAGAGGAAACAATATTTTAAGTGCTGAATATCATAAAAATTTGGTTTATTTATGCCAGGATGGCCCCTTTGTTGGTACGGAAGATCAAAAAGACCGAGAAAGACATTGGTGGGCTTTGCTTTCACTGCCTGGAGTGACAGTGTGCTGGCCAAATGTCTTTTTTTGGCGAGAATTTGTTCAGTTTGAATGGAACTGTGTAGACGATCAGTCAAATGAAATTATTTCCAAAGGATTTGCTGCCTGGACACGCAGGGGACATCGGGGCGGTTGCTACTTCAAGAGCGAACAATTTACCTTTTACCGCGATGTATATGCCCCTGAAGAACTATTGCCACGCTAGGTCATTTCTGCAAGCAAGTAAGGCACTTGCAAGGAATAAAACGCCCAGCCGTATAAAGAATATAGTCGTTAGATGACTGGACTGTTGTGCCTTCGCCCTTCAGGGGCGAAGGCAACGGTCGGGCATTTTATTTTTTGGAACACCCTAACATGGCATAGAGCCGAGATCCCTGCAAAAGCGGAAATAGCGGCTGAAAACGCTTACTAATACTAGGTTTCAGCTTTTAATACTCTATTTAGGGTACAGCCGGGATACCTGCAATTTGGGACACGATGTAAAGTTTTGTAAACTTGATTTTTAAAACTCTTGATTTACCGTTGTTTCAGCCTCGATTTGAACTTGGTTATTCCAATGAAGACATTCCAAGTCAGCGCCTTGGGTGCAATTCTTTTAGCCTGGGGCAGCATTGACTGAACGACAAATGATGCTTCATTGCCAAGATCATCATTATTAAATGCCAACCCAATCCTGCTGATATTTCTGAGGACTTCAAAGGGCAACTTATTTGGGTCATCCACGTACCAGTTCCTTTTTATCAATAGACATCTTGCTCCTAAAAATTTTCTATGTGCAGGTGGCGAAATCATACTAATTTTTTTGGCTGACGAAAAACTTCGCACCCGAAGCATTAATTTACTCGAATGGAATTTATAAGGTATTTACAAGGATTTTCTCTTTAAAGGCATTTGTAAGGTAAACCAATGGCATTTCAATGGTACCTCAATGGCAAATACAAGGATTTATTTGCACCTTCAACACTGAAAATCACCGTTTTTTACAAAATCCTTCTTTTTTGCCAAAAATAAGGTAATGCAATGGCATCTCCAAGGTATTTACAAGGTAAACACAAGGTAAATCTAAGGATTTAGACTCCAAAAACCTCCTAAGCCTCTCTGATTTCTCCGCCAAAAATTCTTGTCCAAAACTTACGCACAGTACGCCAAAAAGTTAGGCCAGTTTTTTGAACCAAAATTAAAAAACTTTGAACCAACGTCAACAAATAATACTCAATAACTACTTTTGTAGTGTTACAACTGCACTCCACTTGTGAGTTACACCAAAGCTATGCTGTAAACACCACTTATTACATAGATTTTATGTAGATTATAAGTATTGAAATAGTAGTTCTAAATACTTTGCCCAAGTGGTAGCTGTTGGGTAGCTCAACTGGTGACACACAGCTACCAGTTGAGCAGTAAAAAAGCGAGTTTTTGACAATTTGATGATTCCCCAACTGGTAGCTATAGAGTAGCTCTACTGCTACCAGTTGAGCATAAGACATTTCTTGAAAAATTCCAGCATAATGCTTACTGACTATGACTTACAGCAAATTTTGAACGCTGGATTCATTCTCAATAACTTCAAAATTATTGAGAATGAATAATACATTTATGTTGCATTTGTGTTTCAAAAATTCTTTCTTGAACTTAACCCACGAGTCAGGTGTACGCTCCGCGTGGCTCACAGGCTAAAACCACGGTCTTGCTGTCTGCGCTTTTGTTGCTCCTCCAACACAAGAGCTTCTAGTTCCTGACTCCAATCAGGAGTAAACGTTGTCACTTTTTTACTATGGGGCAACAATTCTAATACTGCACTAGCAGTAGAATTTCCTTGTGGATCATTATTAAACGTCAGGAAAACTTTATCAGTATCTTTGAGAAATTCCATAGGTAGGTTATTCGGGTCATCAGCTACCATAAACATCGTTCTAGTTGGCGGTAGCCCTTTGCATCTGTGGATCAGGAAAGTGGCTGCTGACATCGCATCAATTGGTGTAGAACACAAAAAGACGTTTTCTACCTTGGACGTTGGTTGCCCTCCCAATCTCAGATAAAACCAACCATTCGATGCAGAGATGTTTTGGTCGTACTCCACAGTGCGATGATTTTCTCTAGGCTTTGACCAAACTAATGCGCCAGTTTTTTCACCATCTAAATCACGCTTGATAAACAAAATATTTCGCTGCTCATCCATGTAAAGCAACTCAGTCTCATGTAATCCTTTGAGAATATAATCTGGTATGTAGCGTTTCTCGCTTAAGTACTTGTGTAATACTTGCCAAACAACTTTATCCTCTGGTGGTGGCGTAAACTGAGGCTGTCGCTGTTTGCGTTCAATCTCTTGAAGAAACTTTTCTAACTGCTCAACTCGTCGTGGTTTAACAGGTTTGAGCAGTAATTCATGAATAGGTTCATCATCACGTTCTGGTTGGTAGTCAATGCCAAGATGTTTTTGCAGGCCAGGGAAAGTGTAAGCTGCGCCTAACTGTGTGCCACTAAAAGCCTGCCCATCTTTCTCATAAGAAATGCCTTTAGATTTCCCATTCCTAGTAAATCCTGTTCTCACACTGACACTAGCTTGTTGCAGCCGCATGATCAGCGTTGGCATTTGGGGATTATCAACAGATGCGTTGTCAATTGTCTGCTGAATCTGCTCCTTAATGATGCGCTCTGGTGGGGTATCGCGCTTACCCGATGAATATTCTTCTTGCTCTCGCCTTATACGCCTGATTTGTCCGGTGCTGGGTGTGCGATTCAGTTTCTCTCTACTGCCCTGGACTTGTACTAACTCATAATCTCGCTCGATTTGTCGCAGAACTTTTTCAGAACGAACATAATCCCAGGAATCATGCACTACTAGCCCTGTATCCATCCTGATTCTGCTGGCTGCAATGTGGATGTGGTCGTCGTCAGTGTTATGGTGGCGAAAGATGACAAACTGATTGGCATCAAAACCCATTTCCTTCATGTAGCGGTCGCCAATCTCGCTCCATTTTTCATCATCTAATTTATCACCCTTAGCTGCTGATAGAGAAACATGATAAACAACTCGATCTGCATCTGAATTAAGTTGTCGAGACAGCTTAAATTCCCGCGCCAATTCACGGGCATTTCTCCCGCTCATGTTGCCGCCGATTAGTTTAGCATCTTCGCGTGATTCTAGATAATCCAACAGCTTGCGAAAACCTCTACCCTTAGTCTGCTTCCCAATCATCGTCTTCTTCCTCGTCTTCCGAGTCATCATCAACATCATCCGAGGCAATGTCTCGCCTACACTGATGCAGCAGTTCTAAAAGCTCTCGTAACAGTTCTGGATCAGCAGGTAAAGTTCGTCCAATTAAGAGTGCTGTGTTAATTGCCTTTACAAGCTGGTTGAGGTTATTCCCGATTTGTCCTAATTCCCAATATGTTTGCAAGCTAATTTTACTCAACCGTTTTGGTAATGGACGCATCAACGCATTGCGCCTCATCAGTTCACTCGCTGACATCCCCGCGTCAAGTGATTTTATTCGCAACAAATCCAGTTCGATATCGCTCAAGCGAACTGGGAAAATATGCTTTCGGACTAGAGCTTTTGACTGCTTGCGATTCGCCATAACTTAGGGAGAATGAGGACATCACGCGAGGGGGGTTTTTAGGGGGGTGAAACCCCACTAAACCAGCTTTGCCGTTCGAGCGCAGCGAGACAAAGCGTAAGCTTTGAGGCATGGCTGGCTTCAAGCCCATTTTCGGGGTAGATGAGGTGTCAAATGCTACGGCTTTACGGAGGGCACAGCAGGGGCTAAAGGCAGGAGTATAAAGGCGTAGCCGTGCTGCTAATCATCCTACAACTTACAAGGGGGGATAGCAACGGCGTAGCCGGAATTTGAATCAAATCAAGCAGGAGATAAATTCTGGTTCGGCGTAGCCACCATAGAGGAGATAAAAACAGCGAAGCTGCTATATGAAAACTCTCTGATTCAGCGTAGCTGCTACACAATATAATAGTCCGGCGTAGCCGCAATACTAAAAAATAATTCAGCGTAGCTGTTTTAAGTAAAATTCTCTGATTCAGCGTAGCTGTAATAGTCAGATTTCTTAGCATTAGCGTGAATCAGACTACCAGCGAAGCTGCCACACTAAAAAATATAAGGCGTAGCCGTCAAACTGAAAGCGCGATTCGGCGTAGCCGCAATCGTCAATTTTTTTTAGGATTTTGAATCAGATTTTTTCAAATAGCCGATAATTATCAGTTAATCGGTATTCACGAGATAACCATGAGTGAGCATCAAAATTCAGAAGTGATTACGAAAGAGAAAATTGATAAAGCCATCAATCTGCTGAAGGAGCAAAAGCCAAAAGAACGAGAAGATGTATCGGATAGAGAGGCCATCAGGAAAATGAGACGGTACATTGAAAAGCTGACCTCTAATAAGTACGGCTACAGTTATGAAGAAGTATCGGAGATGCTAAAGGGTCTGGGTATTAATTTGACTGGTAGCAGAATCAAATATTTAATCGGTGAGTTGAAGAAAAGCAGTCGTCGCCGTGATCAGGCATCTGATAACGGCGATAGTAGTATTTCAGTTCAGGGGGCTACTGAAAATCAGCAGGCAGTTGTTGAAAGCAGCGAAGCTGAAGAAGCACCTGTAAAAAGTACTCTAGGCAAGAGTAAAAAACAACAGCCAGCAACGCAGGAACCAGAAGCGAAATCAGAACCAACCAGAGAACCAAACAGGTCTGCTTTTGTGCCAAAGATTTACAAGGATGACGAAATCTAAGTTGGTTTATGAGTAAAACAACTACTCCTCACAAAAAAAAAGCAGCAGTTAATAAAAGAATAGTGCTGTGTACCAGTGAAAAGGGAGGCACAGGTAAAAGTATTGTGGCTAGGTTTCTTTTAGATATGTACTTAGCAAACTTGATTCATGTTGTAGCGTATGACTGCGACTCGAATAATCCGCAACTGTGGAGACACTATAACTCTTCAGTACCAGGGGGCGTAAGAACAATCAAATTTAATCAACATGGATTCAGCGAGATTTTAAAAAAGGATTTATCGTCATCAAATCCTGCTGTAGCTTTAGTGGATCTGCCGTCTGGAGTGGGGGAATATTTTCAGGATTTTGTTCAAGAGATGGAATCAGGAAGCCTGGGCTACCGCATCACTATGGTATCGGTACTAGGCAGGGGGAAAGACAGCATCATTCAACTAAAACGGTTAATAGAAACCTGCGGTAATCAGGTTGATTATGTAGTAGTGAAGAATTTGTACTGGGGTGAAGACGACGAAGAGAAAAGGTTCATCTTTTACGAACAATCTAAAACCAGAAAATCTGTCTTGGAGTTAGGAGCAATCGAATTAAAGTTTCTGCGTCTTGCTGATTGGGTCTACGAAGCAATAGATGCTCAAGATTTAACTTTTACAGAAGCAGTAAACCACGAGACATTAACTATCAGCAAGCAAGCCAGATTATCTATATGGATACCAAATAATGAGTCAGAGTTGATTAAAGGTGGCTCACTTTTGAGACTTGAAGAGGCACAACCCAGAGATAGGGACACTTTAAAGAAAGTAATTATTGAAAACGTGTAACTAATTCTGATAAAGCTATTTTCAATCCATTTGAAAAAATTCCGGTTGATTTTAGTTTTTTCAAATGGATAGGCTGGGGATCACAGAGCTAAATCTTCTAACTAAACTTGGTCTCTGTTACAATATTTCTTGTATAACTTTTAACTGTTTAGTTACTACACAATTCAGAGCTTCGGTCTAATTATGCTTCTTTAGAGCTATCAACCATTGATTTGCCATTTAATAGTTCAGTAGGTTCAGAAACTAATTGGTTTAATGTTTCTTTATTAGAAGGAGTGTTATTGGCTGAATTATCAGCAGAGTTTACCTGGTTTGGCTCTAAATTGGTTGTAATTTCTTTATGATCATCTTTTTGAGACACTAAATGGGCTGTTTCCGTAACTTTGCCATTTTCATCTGTCTCTTTTTGCACTAGAAGTTCAGCCCTTGAGTTGTGTCCTTCTTTTTCGGATACTGTGCTTGTTATTCGCCTTGCCATGCTTTCCATTAAATTAATTCCAGCAAAACCAGCAGCAACGGAAAGTGAGAATAACTTAGCCTGATCCTCAACAGGTGGCCATTGTGGCTGGTTAGCAGAAGTAGTTGCTGGAATTTTTAAATTAAATAATGGAACTGCTATAAAAAATATTGAGATGCTTGCAGTAGCGCCAATTATCATATTACCTAAAATTCCCAGAGGAACTAATCTAGCTCCATTATTCTTGGTACGTAAAAAAGGAACTCTAACTTCGTATGAGTTGTCCTCATTATTCTGAGCTATTCCAGAGGCGAAACCACCGCAAGAACCGCCAAAGGCCATCAATAAAAGTAAGCTAATGTAATCCATATAATTTGTCTAAATGAAATTAAATTATTAAGAATGAGCAACAAGAAATGAGGAATTAACAAAGCCTTAAAATAACTTTTTCAATGTGCAATTAAAAGCCAGGTATCTAGGCGAACCCACATCTTTTAAACTTTGTCCTTAATAGCTACAAGGTGAAAATGCTAATTCCGTAAAAAGTATTATTTAGAATTTAAATAGTAGAACAGCTTCAATAATTGACGCTATGTCATTGCGAATGAAACGTTCGCGGTAGCGTCTCGTAGAGAAGTGTAATGAAGCAATCGCAATGCTTATGTCGATTTTACATTCCGTTACATAGCTAGGTTTATTTTCACCAACTTTACTTACACTCCATTCTTAGTGGTGTGAAAAGGCATACTGAACGGGACGCTCACTCAATGATTAAGTACGAAATCATGATTTTGAGAATCTTTTATTACTGATAGGTCAGTAGAAATTAAAAACCGATAAATTTTAGAGCGTCACTGTCGAGTTACAGGTGGTTTGCACCCTTTCAATAACACTCAGAATAGATTGGTCTGAGTAAACTTCAGTAGGCAGACAACGCAAGACAATCATCAGCAAGTCAGCCAAAACTATCGGCGTGCAGAAGTTAAAAACCCGCCGCAGTGCAGTATAAGTAAAGATTGTGGCAACTTCAGCGATGTGTTCTAAGGCATCTTCTGGTGATGATTCTGATTCAGCAATCAACATCGGGAAGTATGTACGGGCTAACCACTTTTCATCATTGGTTAATTCAGCCAAATTTTTATTACTACCGCTATTAAGACTATCTAATAGCAAGAGTAATAATTTTTTAAAGTGCTGCCAGCCCCCCCAGCGTTGGGTAAATCGGCTCACCCATCCTTGGGTAGTGTCTATGATTTTGGCGATCGCCTTTTGTCCAATTTTCTGGTGTGACTGCCAAAGCTGGGTGAACGCTTTGACGATGGCGTGTCCGGTCTGCTGGTCGCGGCTACCCGCTTCGGTGCATAGAGAGCAGGCATCAACGCTCTCTAATTTCACTCCTGGTAATTCATTTAAAAGGAAACTAAGGTCATAGTCAGCGCAGAAGTAGAATGTTAGCTCCACATTGGGGCGACGATGAGCGCGTAATCGCCCAATCTCTTGGATAATTTCTGCACGGATCAGGTCTGTGAGATACTTTTGGAAAGCGCTGTTTTTATCTTCCAGGTTGACCCTTTCACCAGTCATCACCTGATATTGTGCGGCTAAAACACCGATGTTTTGATAAGGAATGCCAAAACTTGCGATCGCTGCAACGTCACTAAAGCGATTAACACCACGACCATCGACAAAGTGACCATATTCTGTGTGGCCCTCGGCTTGGGTTGCAATCTGTTTCCAATCGATAATGCCAAGGGTGGGGCAGAGTTTTTTCAAGGTTTCTTTGAGGGCATTGACACGAGCGCTTAGTGGAAGAGAGCGATTTTTGGGCAGTTTACCCAGCCCAGTAACGTTGACCACTTTTAAATTGTCGTAGTCTGGGCGTTGTTGCTCAATGATTAACACAGGCTCATCGATGCCCAGTTTCAATTTCAATTGCTGGGATTTGAATGTGGCATCAAGATAAATATTAAATTGGGCAGATTTCGCCAATTCAGTATGCTTGGGGTTTCGGCGGTAAATGCTGAGTACACCCCATTGAGACTGAAAACTACCATCACCTTTCCAAGCTTCAAGAAAGTCAGGCAACCAGTAATTAGGCAAGTCAAGAAACTCCCTCCCGGCTGTTCGTGCGCTGTCTTTAACTACCTTCTTGGCAGCATAACGAGCCGCAGCACTTTTTTTGAGTTGTTTATCTTGGGTAATATCAATTGAGTCCAAGTCTTCTAAAAAAGTTAAATCAGGTTCTACAGTTTGCTGAATCGCTTCGATATCTAAGCCTGTGGGGAAAGGGGGCAGTAGCGCACGGATGCTGGCATCATCAAAGCCGTAGCGGTCAGTGGGTTTAAGTTGCTGAGTTAACAGTTCGTGTAAAACTTTTAGTGCAGGTTGCAGCTGTGATAGAAGATTTGGTTCTAACAGTAGCAGCTTGCCCACAGTAGTTTCAAAATCGCCTCGGTTCACATCAACCGAACGCACGGGCTTGATGAGCGTACCTGCTTCTTCCCATAACCGCCCAACAGTGAAAGTTTGTTCAGCAGCATTAGTTAAGGTGACAGGGGTAGAGTCTGGGTGCGCTCTGAGTTCGGAATAATTTTGAATTGCACTGCGTTTTTGAAAGCGGAATCCAAAACCGTCCCCGTAAGCAAAACGGCACTGATTCTTAAGGGAACAACCGCCACAGATGGGGCTGATGCCGCTCTCTTCAAAATCAAGGCTGCTAAAATTCTTGCTGCGGAAGGCGTTAAATAAGTAAGTTCTGTGACAATTGCCGTCAGTGTCGGCAGTCTCACCCGCTTTAGTCCACAGTTTAAAATCCTCACCTGTAGGAGTTTTGCGGGTGGGATCTAGTTTAAAGCCGTTGTGTCGCACTGGTAGGTCAACAAAGTTTTCTTCAATGGGCAGTGTAGATGGGTTTCTGTGGTTGGCATCCTGGTAAATTAGTTTATCAACGCCGAATAGCCCCGCCGTTAATTGCCCAGCGTTGTAAGACTTGCCTAGTCCAGGGTGAGAATTATCTAAGATTTGTGTCCAGCCTTTAGAAACAGCTTCCACCCAAGCAGCAATGTGTTCATCCGGCTGGCAGGAGATAGAGATATTGCCTGTAACTTCAGTTATGTACGGGATATTGCCGGGCTTGTAAATAATTACATTGGGCGAAGGCGTGTCAATTTCAGGTAAGGGCTTACGTGTTGGTGGGGCTTTAAATCCTTTAAATATCGAACTAAATGGAGCGATCGCTTGCCTTAATAAATTTTGGAAGCTGCTCAAGTCCTCTCTAACTCGCCCAAGCTCCCACTCTTCACGGCTAATTACTCCTTTGTTGCCGGGGTTGGGTTCATACTGCCGTTTAGGGAACCGAAAACCATACTGTTTGGCAATGTGAAACAGTGTTCCTAAAGTAATTCCCCCACGTCTAAAACTGCGAATCTTAGCGTGGATGTTCCAAGTTGAACCCTTGATGCTGGGCGACCACTGCTCGGCTATAATTTCCGCTTCTGATGCCCCATAATGGTTAACCAGTGCCATCAACACCTGACGGCATTCGTCGTAGTTACCGCTTCCTGGGGTACGTGGTGGGATGAATGAAAGCGCGTTCTGGATAAGCTGGTCAATGTCCCAGCCTTCATTGAGGGAAATCTCACGCCACTCTTTACGCCGTGACTCAATTTCCTGAATTCGTCGCTGATACTCAACACGTTCCTGTTGCGCGATCGCTACAGCTTCACTTATCCATTCTGCTGGTAAAGTGGCTTCAGGGTTGATAAGCGGGAATTCTGCCTCTGTGCTGCCGTAAAATACACGGCTTGCGTCTTTACAAGCTGGGTCATGGGGTAACTGCTGCATCAGGAAGCGTGTACAAGCTTCTACAGTGTCAGCACCCTGAACATATTCGGGAAGAAGGAAAACCAACCGAAATTTATGCCACTCTGGTTTATGACTGGCTGTGGTGTAAATTAAAGCACAGTGTTTTTTAATGAAGGGATGGGCTAGGGCTTCTGAGATCGTTAATTGGTGCTTGTAAACTTTGATAGAATTCCCGTTTTCGTCTTTAATCGGCTTGTCATAAGCATCACGGGCGACATCGGAATTATCAATGTCGAGTAGTAGCCACTGAGAACCGATGACATTGGCCTTACTGCGCCATTTCCCCCCTAACAGTCCGGCACAGATGGCGTGACCTGCTTTTATGTGTTGCTGGACATCGGCTAGAGTGCCCTCTACATCAATGAAGTTACCGGCCAGCTTCTTAAAGTCCCAGTCTTTGTTTCTGCCAGTGGCGTTAAACGCAAACTTGATTATCCGACTCTCAATCAACTCAAGTTTTGTCTTTACAGCAGAAAAAGTTTCTGATTCAGCTGCTGACTGTGCTGATACTGAGTGATGAAATTGTTGTAATGGTGACATGAGAGCTATTCCTCCAGTTTGTGTGTTGGAGGAATTGGAGCTATCCCGAAAGTAATCTTTTAGTACAAACGTTCAGAAATATAATCAGGTAAAATTGCTGAGTTAATGTTTTTCTGAGTAGTCAGTGTTACAATGGCTTAACACTCCAAAAGGTTTGATAAGATTACTATTAGGGATATTAATTAGGCTTGCGACCCGATAACCCCAATTCCGTTTGAAAACCCTGCTGTCTCGTCGAGACGTGGGGTTTTCAGTTTTTAGTCTATTCGTACTTGGCTAACCAAGCCTTGACAAACTCGGTGACTTCCTCCTGTTGAATAACAAATGCAGTACCTTTTCTCCTGAGAGCTAGAAGTCTCATACTTCCAACTTCAGAATAAAGATGTGGATTGTGATCACTAGCCGCCTTGGTAGGAGGCCATAAGACCAAAACTTTTACTGTCGGCGTTTTTGTCACCTCTTTCGAGGACATTCCGAACAAGGCTCTATTTTTAGTTAGCCATCTCTCATAATCCGATAGCTCAACTAGTGGACAGGGTTTCCAGGTGGTTAAACCACTTTTATTCTTCTTTTTGACCTGGAGAATTTCTTTGGTTTCGTTGTAGACCACCTGACTATCTCCCCGCGAACGAATGGAGATAAACAAGTGCGCCCTTTGGGGAAACCTGATAAACAAGTCAATCGGGTTCTTATCCTCTGGCTTAAGCACTGGAAAGATTTGTATCCCCTTGCTTTTAAACTCATTCAAAAGTACAGCTGTTAATTTTTCCAACCGCGCCAGTTTTTGAATTGCTACCAATGGCTTGTAAGCCAATCCAAAAAGAACCCAGCCAAAAGGATGAACTATGCCTCCTGTAGCCAGCGCAGCACCACCAGCCGCTAGAGCTTGAGTGGAAGCATAGTCTTTCGCCTCCCTAAGCATCTCTAATGCCGGTTCGTTGTGCGGCGGGAGTTGAAAATCGGGTTGTGGGTCTTTCACGGCTAACATTGGGGACATCAAAAATAATGATGTGAAATTAGCTTTTTCTTTACTGATACTAATGCTTGACACTACATTTTTGAACCAATAGCTATTTATTAGACTCTTTATCCAGTGCTGGCAGTTGGTACTTCCTATTTTTCTTCAGACTTTATCCAATTGAGAATTAGTTCTCTTGCTTGTTGGCTCATGGACGTTTTATTACGAGCGCAGGCTATTTTAAACTGTGTTCGCTCATCGTCCGATAAGAAAACAACAAGTTTCACTGTTTTATCTCCTGTTTCTTCAGAGTTATCCATCTCACCTATTGCTGTACTTGGCTCAATTATGGCATTAGGTTAAGTTACAGCAAATAAGTAACATAGGTAAGTTGCACTAACTTACCTACATAGGTTAATATAGCATTAGTTAGCCAAAAACAGCCACAAAACAAAGGCAACAGAAGCCAGAAAGTGATGTTAAGGCGAACCTGTAACTGGATATCTGGATTTGTGCTGATTTAGCTAAAAATCCTGGTAAATCCTCGCAAATCAAGACTTTTACCAATCATCTGAACCATGACAGCTATATATTCCAATGCCAAAAATTGGCTAGTTCAGGCAGACTTGTTAGCCAAATCCGGGCTAACTGACCTGATCGCCGGAAAAGACTCAGGTGCAGGGTATGGCAAGGCAATCATCGGTGATTTTTCGATCATGATGCCAGCCGCATACTCACTTGTTCGCAACCGAAACATCATGCACCACGAAACCATCTCAAAAGATGGGGCATGGGTGCGTTATGTAGACGGTTCTCGCCTGGACTTAAAAGACGTTCAATTCTTCTGGGGCAGTGCGGCTCTAGCTCAAAGTGACCACACCCTACTACACGAAGATAAGGCGAAAAAAGCAGAACTCGCACTAGAAAGCATTCTTGCAGACTTAGCAGTTTTGAATATTCCCGATGGGATGAAGCTTTCAATTAGTCTGAGCAATCACAACCCCGAACGCTGGGCAACTGAGATTAAATGCAGGGTTGAAGGCACTCACACCTTTGAACATCTGCACCCTGTAACCCGTTCCATTGTCACCAAGACAGTTGAGATTGTTGTCACAGGCATTTACCCAGAAGGATTTGGAAGCATTGCCCACTGCTTATTCGGTGAAGCATCCCTGGTACTAGACCCCTCAGAATTAGCGATCGCACTCGATATCGGTTCATCCACTTGGTTGATTACCGTGTTTAACGGTAGCGGTGCAGTCATAGACCGCCATCTAATTGAGGGTGGAGCCGGTGAACTGCACAGCATGATTGCAGAAGCGCTCGACAAACGAAACGACCGAGTGAGTCTGCTGTCCAAAGATGTGAAGCACTCGCCCAGTCTCGTTAACCAGGGGATTATTGAAGGCACTTTTACTTATGGAGGCAACCACCTCACAGGCAAGAAGTTCGAGGCAGAGTACAGCCAAAGTCTTGATGAATGGTGGAGTACCAGGATTGAGAAATTCGCCAATTTCGTTACAGCAGGTAATTACCTTGATAGAGCGAAATACCTTGTCGCCTGGGGTGGGGGTGTTTCGCTGCCAGTGGTGGATCAAAACTTAGCCGGTTTAGGCTTTGTGGTCTTGAATAATCCCCAATTCATCAATGCCTTGGGGTTGAAACTATTAACTCAAATTTCTTTGGGAGCCTGATCAATGAATTACGAATCTCGGCGTATAACCATCTCCTACCTAGCAGTAATTGAATTGTGCAAGATTTTTGATTTACCCCAAGATGCACCGACACAAGCATTATCAGCAGGTGTAGAGAAGCTGATTTTTCAACACGGCAATGTCCAATCATCACCCAAAGTTGAAACAGCGCAATCTACACAGCCCAATAAATCGGCACTTAGCGCAATGGTCACTAATTTCAAAGGGGCAGCATGAACAGAACCAGATTCAGAAACACGGTTTTAGGCATTGGTGCAACAGCAGCAGCGTTAGCCCTTGGCTATTTCGGAGTGCAGTACTTCGGCAGAAACAATATGTTCACCATCGCCGCAGCCGTGGGTGGTGCAGGTGCAATCAGCTATGTACTTCAGAAACCGAGTCAGCCAGAAGCGCCAACCGCACCAATCAAAACCCAAAGAAAAGGAAGGAAGTCATGAGCGACCAAGACACCATGCAGACACAGCCAAGCCTAACAACAACCGAAATCATGACCATCATCCTCGGTTGCGAACAGACTCTTAGGTTTGTGCAAGCATCGCCAAATTACAAACAAATCGAAGCGTCCGAACGGTTCAGTACATCGAATGACTTAAAAATAGGTGATGCTGTCCAAGCCTTGATGGAGATTCACGAAGCAATCCTAAATATCGAGTTCTATTCCCAAGTTGAGGGACAAACCAATGCTTTCAACGACAGCCTTACAGCATAACCACCTCTACCAATTCCGTGGTCAACAACTCCGCTACAGCCACCGCTCTAATTCTCGAATCAATGCACCTTTCGTTTTTAACGACTCCAAGGGCAGGCGTAAAGAATTAAGTCAAAACCAAGTGCAGAGGGAGGTTTTTGAACTTGTTGAGTTTTGTGAAAACTGATAATGAAGCGATTGCCCCGACCGAGCAAAGTAAGTGCAATCGCCCATCTGTGCATCAAGTACATCAGACACATTTTGGATCTTAACAGCATGGCACTCGATTATAGAAATCCCAACGATTGGGGCAAATCATCTCTGACTGACTCCGCCCTGAGAAAGCAGCAATTCAAAGCGGAAAATCCTGAAGAATGGGCAGCAAGGATTGAGGCAGATATTGAGGCACTTGACACGCCGCTAGATGAAAGTGAAGATTACCCACCCTTCACTGGGACGGAATTTCTAGCAACTCATTCAACCATCGATGACCATCCATACTCTGCGGCATTTGGTCAATTTTTAGGCAATGGTATTGACCCGGATATTGCAAATATCTTAGCGTTTGGCTCTAAGCGATTTGATTTAATCTCTGATGATTTTGACGACCCCATAAGGCAATTAGCAACGAGAATTTATAGCCGATTTGAAGAGATGGGTTACTGGGATGAATTGCCTCAAGAGTCGAGTGATATCGACTACGACAACATACCTTATTAGGAGATTAAATGGCTAGAAATTACGGAGCAGCAAAACTCAAAAACCATATTCCCAACAATGCCCCCGGTACGTTAGGAGCAATGGGCAGACTGTTTGATGTGTCGGCGGAGGACTTTAACAAAGCACTTCAGGGCGACCAAACGGTAATCACCAAAATTGCAGACATGGCGCGACTGTCTGACACAGCTAAGGCCAATCTGCCTAAAGCTTTGGAGGCATATCGGAAAATCATTGAAACAACTGGGGATGTAAACCAAGCCTATGCCGAACTGGTGCAATTGACCCAAAAACACGGTACGCAAACCCTGAAAGCTATCAACACTAGTAAGACAGGAGAGCAGCGTTTCAAAAATGAGATATCCGAGATGCAAGCCGAACACGTCAATGCCACCACTGCGGAGGCCACCCGTCACGCCCAACGCTCATCCTTGATTCAGATATCTGGGGCCACAGCCGACCTGATGGCGATCGCAAAATATGAGGCTGATTTAATCAAAGCTTCTAACAAAGTGCCAGAAGCCCAAGACACAGCAGATCGCGCTTATGAAAACGCCGTAACTAGCGCACTGTGGACTAATGGCAGTGAAGCGAAAACCGACCGCATACCAAAGCCTAATTACTCGCGCACTGCTGGGATTAGTAGAGTAGGGCAGTGGTTCCGCAATTTCATGGGCATCTAAGCCATAAGTAAGTCGAAAGCCAGTAGTGACGGTAAACTCTGGCTTTTTCTGTTTCACCCACGCGAGGTAAACATGAATGAAATTGATTCTCTATTATCGCAGTTCCAAAACACCAGTGAACAGTCCACACCAATGCTCTGGGGTGAAACTACTTCAGAAAAACCGACCCCAGAGAGCGAAGACGGCGAACGGCTAGAACAGTCAATTAGGGATGTCTTCAGTAACAAGCAACTGCTAAACAAAGCACTGGCTACATTCCTGGGTGTGTTTACTGCCAATGCTGGAGTCAGCCTACTAACGAGTTTTGGAATTGGGGCGATCGCTTCTGGCACACTGGGCAGCATTGTACTAGGGCTATTTTTTGCTAATACCCTTACTAAAATTCACTATGACGGCAGAATCCACATTGGTAAAGACTTCATGGTAGCCACTGCTCAGACGGTGAGTGTAGGGGCTTCGTTGTGGATTGCCTTTGATGAATATAGGGCAGTGTCAGAAGCAACTAATACAGGTAAGACACGGTTTTATCAGGAGGTTAAAACCTACGAAGTTAAGCCAACTCCCAAGAGTGAAATACCTTGGGGCTTGATTGGGGTAGGTGCTTTTGTGTTGTTGGTGATTGCAGCAATCGTCAGGGGAACAAACCAATGAAACGCAAACAATTTGAAGAATACTTGCGTTCAGGAACAGCCAACAATATTACTGTGGGGGTGCTGGCAACCATTGGCTTAATTTGTGGGGCAAAGTCATTTACTGGAACTCAAATTAGTTTGGTTGAATATTGCTTCATCCCCTCTACGCTCACCAAGCCGGTTAACCGTCAAAGGTACTGCACTCCCCACAAGCGTTACATAATGCCAGAGTCAGAATTTTATGCTGAAGCTTACACACCAGCTAACCCAGAGTTTCAACGTGATAACTTCTTGCCAACCAAAGCAACTAGATTAAGAATAATCCCCCCAAGTAACCCTGATAAGGCTTTGTGGGGATTAGCTTCAGTGTTTTTTCTAGGAGGAGCCTATGGGTTATCCAAAGCTAGGGAATGGCGATTAGTTCAACTAATGCCTTCAGTTAGGGAAGAAATTCGTAGCAACTGGTTAATTTCTAAACTTTGGTCAGGGTTAAGGCTCCATAAGGAAGCATATAGCGCACAACTAGATTACGAATTTCACCAATGGTCTGAGAATAGACGGGTAAGAACCGCGCAGTTGTCACAAATGACACCGGAAGAATTAGCCATATTTCAAGAGCAAGTCAGGTTAAAGGCAGAAGCCGAAGCACGGGCGCAACTACAGCAGGCAACGGGTCAGCCAGCCGGGGCATTGCCGGGACAGTCAATGCAGGATATCGCCAGGGGTGACGATAAAATGACTGGCTCTCAACAGCAGACATTACAACAAAATACTGCCCAAAGCCTTGACCCATCAGAATCTCTTGCCCTAAATACTTTGCAAGCCCTAGCCAGAGCAGATAGTTCTACTGCTTTAGTCGCCGCACCAGGAAGTGGTAAATCAGTTACCCTCAATTACTTAATTCAGAAAATCCTTGCAGATTCCCCCAACGCGGATATTTGGGTAATTAGTGCTAAGAATGATAGTTTCTGTGGTTTGCGAGAGAAAGAAAGGGTAATTGTTTTTGACGGGGAAAACCCAGACCTAGCTAAAGAAGTCATTGACCGCTTTTATCTTAACTACAAACAGCGTAAACAGCTACCAGAATCAAAGCGCGAATCCTTACCGCCATTGATTCTAATTTTGGATGACTGGTTAGTGATTGCTGACCAATTAAGTAAGCATTACTCCGACTGGAATTATGGGGGTAAATTACTTGACGTTTTACTGATTGGTAGAGAGTTTAATACTAAGTTTATTGCTTCCCTACAGTCTTTTAATCTGGCAGCTTTGGGCATTGAAAAGATGGATGCTCAAACTCGTCTGTGTTTGAATTTATTGCTCTTAGGTAACAGGTATATCAAGAATGGAAGGGAGCAAGAATCTTATGGGGTACTGGAATTGATTTTAAATAGAGGTGACATTATTCCAGGTAAGCAAGAACGGGAGCAAATTAAATCTAAATACTTGGATATTAAAGCAGTCTCTTATCAAAACTTGCGTCCAGTGATGATTGCTTCTGTTGGTGGTTTTGTTGTGGCATTAATGCCCAAATTATCTAATCAAGTCAAGCCGATTGCTTCGGAGCAGGAATATCTAGATAGAGTATTTGACCTGGAATTTAATTTAAGTCCGACTCACCAGATACATCCCAAACCATTATCTGAGGTGGCTAAAAAGATTTATGAATACTTCCAGAATGTGAAGTCTAAAACCCCAAAAACATTACGCGATTTGAAGAAAGCAGACAGGTTATCCGGCTATTCAGAGTCAGAATTAATTGATGGATTAGCTGAATTAGTTAAGACTGATCAGGTAAAGTCTGATGGCAATGATAGCTATTCCCTGCCTGATTGGTGAAGGTAATGCCGTGATGCCGTGGTCATAATAAGGGATGTTTTACGGGCTTTTCTCGGTGTCCACGGCATCACGGCACAATCACGGCAATCCTTACCCTGTATAGATCGTAGCCTACGGCACTGCTACGGCAGCACGGACACCCACGGCAGAAGCATCAATAATAAGTCCGCCAATAAACAGCCATTTATTATTAGAGGATTAATCAAATCATGCTGAAAATAGTAATTGTTGAACCAGAAACATTCACTCTCTTAGGTATCAAAGGTGCTATTTCACAATCTCCTGATATAGAAGTAACTGGTGATGCTACCAGTGGGAAGATAGGTTTTCAGTTAATTGAACAGGCCAACCCTGATGTTGTGTTAGTTGATTTACTATTGCCCGATATGAGTGGTTTAGAACTGACTCGTTCAATTAAAACAAAGACTAATAGTAAAGTGGTGATTTTTACTAATCAGACTCATTCCGACTTTATTAAGTCAGCTTTTCGTCATAGTGCTGATTCTTATATGCTCAAGAGTGCTGATATAGAATTGATTGAACTAGCCATCAAGAGAGCTTACTCTGATGAATGCTTGCTTGACCCGAAGCTGGCTAAAAAACTGTTAAAAAACCTTGATAAAAATAGATATATTGACCCTAGTTTTGCTGACAAAAACTTGCTTGACTCTCCCACCGAACGACAAATACAAGTCCTGCGTTTACTGGCTCAGGGTTTAGGTTTTGAACAGATTGCCAAAGAAATGTTTCTCTCTGTTAGTACAGTCAAACATTACGCCAGCGATTTGTACAGTAAATGGCACGTCAAGAACAGTTATGAGGCGATAAAAAGAGGGGCAATGCTTGGTTATATTGACTATAACTTGATTGTGAATGAATGATTTATCGGTGAGGAGACGGAAGGTATTAAGTCGGGGAGTGGTGGGGTTTATTTTTGTACAAAATCTCTATATCCCTAACTAGCCCAATCGTTGCTGCAATACCGAAGAGCGTACAGGGAGAACATCGGCAGTTATTACTGAAATACAGCCCAACTTTAAGGTAAAGGGTCAACGGTTCAGTTCTCTGGATTTGAAGCGACTGTTTAACGAGTTGGTTGAGAATAGTCTGGCCGTCTGGCTAGATGCCTCGACTATCGAAATTGCCCCAAATCAGACAGACCTAGAGGACAGACAGAATTAGACAGAAACCTTATGGAACAAGGGACAGAGCAGACAGACATCTAGACAGAAACTAGACAGCAGACATTAGCCCTCGGTTCATCACCGGGGTTTTCTGTTGGTGGCTTGAGCCAGAATTGCTGATAACGGCTTGGCATCTGATTTTTGCAAAATAACTGCTGAAGTTCATTTCAACGCTGTCAGGATTTCAATTACTTTCTGGTAATCTTGTGTTTTTCCTTGTTGCTGAAATAAATCAGCCGCTTTTTGCAAATCCGCGATCGCACCCTGCTTATCTCCCGACTGCATACGGACCAAACCTCGATTTCCGTAGGCTTGAGCGAAATTAGGATTAATCTTCAGAGCTTGGTTGAAATCAGCGATCGCTCCTTTGATATCTCCCAACTGCATACGGGCACTACCTCGGCTGTAGTAGGCTTCAGCATCATTAGGATTAATCTTCAGAGCTTGGTTGAAATCAGCGATCGCCCCTTGGCTGTCTCCTGAATCAGCATGGGCAACACCTCGGTTGTTGTAGGCTAGAGCATCATTAGGATTAATCTTCAAAGCTTGGTTGAAATCAGCGATCGCACCCTGCTTATCTCCCGACTGCATACGGGCAAAACCTCGGTTGTTATAGGCTAGAGCATAATTAGGATTAATCTTCAAAGCTTGGTTGAAATCAGCGATCGCACCCTGCTTATCTCCCGACTGCATACGGGCACTACCTCGGTTGTTATAGGCTAGAGCATAATTAGGATTAATCTTCAAAGCTTGGTTGAAATCAGCGATCGCTCCTTTGATATCTCCCAACTGCATACGGCTAACTCCTCGGATATTGTAGGCTTCAGCATTTTCACTAACTTGCGCTAACAGTGTTGAATCTACAGCGCCTGCTGGTTTAGCTGATAACAAAATCGGAGTGCAAGCAATTATAGATAAAGCAGAAATTGTGGCTAGAGACTGAAAAAAGGGCTGCATAATATCCTGTTGATAACAACCTAAATTTTAAATACAGCAATTTTCAGAGCAATTTCGCAAAAAATGCCAAAAAGCTGAATTTATCATCCTAGAGCGTCGGTCAAGTAATATGGATTGACAAAAAAGAGATGATGTGGAATTAGAAAAAACAGGAATAGAAAGACGCGATCGTTAAGTGTAGACGCTGGTGGAGAGAAAATTGATATCGGTTTTGATAGCAACGATGGATCAACCAGGGGTATAGAAGCAGTATAGACAGTTGAGCAAGCCGCAACATGAGCAAATCTATGGCGTGCGGATCATACCTGCAAGTGGTAATCGCGTTGCAAACATAAGTAGGTTTAATCAGCCAACGTGAGAATGCGGGTTGTAGCGTTCGTGGTTTCGGGCTGATTCATAAGTCTGGGTTAATCGGGTGTCATCGCTCACGATAGATTAGGGTTTTTGGGGACTTACATTGTGTTATTGGGGTTAGATCATGTAGGCTAGACCCTATGAAAATAAACCGATTCGGTAGGGCAGAAATCCTCACACCCGATCAAATCAATGTCCTATTTACTGAGGGCTTTGTCAACCCGCGCGATCGCGCTTTGTTTGGCGTGTGCCTTTATGCTGCCTGCCGGATCAATGAAGCCTGCACGTTGGCGGTGAAAGATGTGTTTGGCAGCAACGGTGTCAGAGGGGTGTTAGTGTTACGGAGCGTCAACACTAAAGGCAAGCGAGACACAAGGGAAATCCAAGTGCATCCGAAGCTCAAGCAGTATTTGGAAGAGTACAACCCCAATCGCCGCAAAGAGTTTTTGTTCCCCGGCAGGCATGGACTCTTACATATCCACAAGGTCAGCGCCGATAAAATCCTCAGAGATACCTGTGTGCGGCTGGGCATTGAGGGGGTGAGTACGCACAGTTTCAGGAGGACTGCGTTAACCAGGATGAGCGATGCCGGGATACCGTTGCGCCACATACAGGAGATATCGGGGCATCGGACTTTGGCAGCTTTGGAGCGTTATTTGGGGGTAACTGAGAAGCAGAAGCAGAACGCTATCTCTGCTTTGGATTTTTGAACAATGTAGGGAAATGGTTAACTATTTTATTTATGTAATGACTTCCATAGTTCATATTCACTTTTTAACCGTGTTTCGATAGCCTCTATATGCGCCTTATAATCAAAACCGTTTGTACTGTAATTAGAAACTTCTCTAACTTTTGCAATAATAGCCCAAACTTCAAAATCATAAAAGG
Source organism: Nostoc foliaceum FACHB-393 (assembly GCF_014698505.1). Taxonomy (GTDB): domain Bacteria; phylum Cyanobacteriota; class Cyanobacteriia; order Cyanobacteriales; family Nostocaceae; genus Nostoc; species Nostoc foliaceum_A. The sequence goes on from NZ_JACJTD010000070.1 coordinate 21,466, forward strand.
GGTTTAATCCAATAACATTTCCAGAGTTTATGTCATTAGGGGCTGGAGATTCTACTATTTTTATTAACTTTAAAATAGCAGCTTCAATATCCCAATCGGCAATGTATAACAATAATGCTGCTAAAGCTAAAACTATGTCAGAGCTAATTAGATAATTTCCTTTTTTGCTATCCTTTATAAAAAGGTTATTTGCAATAAAGTGAGCTAATGTAATAGTATTTTGATAAGGAATATGTAACTTTGTAACATAAAAAACAATACTACTTTGAGTATCTTGAATTGTTCTTATTGTTTTATCATATATTTTTTGAGTAATTCTCCAATCACAGTTATTGGCTATTTCAATTAAATTAATATTTTCTTGTATAAATAAACTTTCAGCAGCTAATTTCCAATTAAAATTAGGTAATTGGGCATAAATAGGATTAAATTTGATGTGATGTATAGTTGTTAAGCTCAAAGGTTGAAGAAATGTTAATTTCATCCACCATTTAAAAGCATCAACAGAAACATCCATTTTATATTGATTATCAATTTTTGTATCATAAAAATATTTTCTCATCTCACTAATAAGGTGCTGAGATATAATTTCTTGCTCAATTCCTTTGGCAACTAACTCACGAATAATCTTTGTTTCATGACTGCGATCACTACCAAAATCTACCAATTTACCTTTTTGACTTTTATTATCTTTAGAGTTGTTGTAGTCACAAAAATAATTATGAGTATCAAATCTAAAGTGCGCTTGCTTTGAAGTTGACGCTAAAACTATTTTACCTCCTTGAGAACGACATATAGGACAAATAACATCATTATAAATTTCACCTTTTTCTTCATTCGATAAATTTTTTATTCTGGTATTTATGTCAAGACGGCAATCATGACCACGCAAAGATAAGATTTGCTCAATATCTAATTCTCGTTTAAATGTTTGAGAGAAAACTGTTATAGCCATAAATAATATTTTGTAATGATTTTAATTATACAAAACTCTGCTTGTTGCTCCCCTGTCACCTTGGCTTTTTCCTGTTTTTCTGGTGGATAAACCCTTATTGATTCTAGTCTATGCAATCAAACTAGAACAGCAACGCCCTTTCCTAAGTAAGAAGTAATCAAATAATGTATTGTTTAATACATAAAAGTGAGATTTGTGTGTGCGGCTGGGCATTGAGGGCGTTAGTACCCACAGTTTCAGGAGGACAGCGTTAACCAGAATGAGCGATGCCAGGATACCGTTACGCCACATTCAGGAGATATCGGGGCATCGGACTTTGGCAGCTTTAGAGCGCTATCGGGGTGTTACCGAAAAGCAGAAGCAGAACGCGATCTCTGCTTTGGATTTTTAAATAATGTTTTATACTAAAACTAAATAAATATTATTAAAAGTTTCAATACATTTCTGATAAAAGTTTATTAATCACTTTTTTAAAGTAGTTAGTATTACAGGAAACTCTGTCATAAGAATATGAGCTAATTCCGTGTAGTTCACCAATTACTTCAGGGGGGTTTGTATCGAATTTTTTAGATAAAACAATAGTTGCGGCAAAAGTATTATCCTCAACTAAAGTTGAATGAAATTCATTAAAATTTAAATCATATTTTTCTGATTTATTAATCTCTTTTTGATAAATTAATGTATAGTTAACTAATTTTTCAGTTGCTATTAAACTAGATTGTGTATCTTTATAAGTTACCTGATAAATTTTGTGTGTAGGAGTATGCTGGTTATTGGTGATTCTATATAATTGATTTGTTATCGTTGTCAATTGGTACTGCAAAAACAAGCTTTTTCTGAAAATTTCGGGTGAAAGAGCTATTTTATTTCTGTAACTCCTACGTAACAAGGCTTTCAGGCGTTGCGTGGCGGTTCATGACAGGCTCGCTACTTTTACCCCTATTCAATACCTTTAAGTAATAAGCCCCGACCGCGCAATACAGTTGCGATGTCACGCCTCACTGTGGCGATCGCCGCCAATGTTGAGCAAGAAGGTTGCACAACATTGGCTCTCAAAAATCTTACTATTCCTTAGCTCCTGACAACCCTTGCCAAGAAATTATTACTAATTTTCTTACTTCTGTAGGCTGGTACGGTATTGAGCCGAGATATGAGTAAAAACCTGCAAGATGGTCTGGAAATTCCTGCTCTATATAGGGTTCAGCCATTTTTAAGTAAAATTGGCAGGAGAACGTAAATCTTGGGTATGTATCGCTACAAAAACTAGAGTATTTATTAATTTTATTTACAGGTTTTACAGCAAGGACTTTGAGTATCTTTCGCAATTAATTGTCTGTAACTCCTACAGGCAAAGGATTATAGCCCAAAACATTAGCCTTCTACCACAGAGTATTTCTAATTCTCTTTGGTAAGCGAAAAGCAATTACTGACCCTCAGACTGCAAGTATCTTCTCTCAAAATCCTACTTCTGCCTCAGAAACGCTCAAACTTATATACAGCAAGGCTTTTCAGACCATCTTGCTGCTTTTTACTTGTATCTCGGCTCAATACCGGTACAGCATTTAGGCTCCTGGGCGATCGCCCTAGTGGAGGTACTTAACTCATCGCTACCAGCACTACTCCTTTCCAAAAAGCCAGATTTTTTATGCTTAATTATGCCCGTAGACCATCCCCTTATCCTGCTTGTCTACTGGATAGCCATATTTCCCTTTTAACTCAACCTTCACCTTTACTAACAAACCAATTTTCAATGCTTAAACCATTAAAAAACTCAAAATCAGAAACATTATTAGTTACTAGAACTAAATTATTACAGAAAGTAATACTCGCAATTTGACCATCTACAAAAGCAGGAGTTTTGCCAATCTGGGATAATCTAACCCTTTCTTGGGCGTGCCATTGCGCTGCCTTTAAATCATAATCCAATACTGGTAAATTTAAGACCGACTCATAAATATAATTTCTAAGATCCTCTCGCCGCTTAGATTCTGGCAACCGCAAACAACCATATAGAAGTTCATGAACAACAACACTAGAAACAGCCACTTCTGACTTATGAATATCTAGTTGGTGTAAAACATTGGCATTAGGAATAGGACGTGCTGGCTCTGAAAGAATGTTAGTATCAAGTAAAAATCGTAAACTCATAAATCAACTTCTCTACCTACACTCTTGTCTCGTAAATCAGCGAAATCCTCATCAGTAAAGATAATCCCCTCGCTTTGGATTACCTGTCTAAATTTTTGTAATCCTTGCCAAAAATTATCCCCTCTAGATTCCTCCTTTTTTTGGCGGAGAAACTCAAATAAATAGTCACGTTCTTCTGTGGGCAAACTGTTAATGGAATTAATAATTTCTTGTAAATTCATCAATTAAGCTCCTCTAAACTAAATCTCAACTTTGGTAACTGTATTTTAATCTAAGCGGGTAAAATTTGAGGGTTGCTTTACTCCCGTCCCCTAGAACTTCTCTTCTTCTGATACACTTCAATAAACTGGAAACTAAAACCGAGGCGGGTGGTGTCGATTTGGCGACACTGACCCCAAATTTTGGATACCACCTCGCAAAACGAGAACACCCCGTCCTCCTCATCGACATAGACCCCCAAGCAAGCTTAACCAAATTCATGGGGCTAGTGCCATCTCAGTTACAAAAAACCGTTGCTGATGCCACATTCAAACCTAACTAAGAGCGAATTTCCCCATGTTGCCGAATGTGTTCAACTAACCGCTTGGTTTCACCGCCAGCTAATTCTAGTTCCCTGAGATTGCCCACCAAAATAAACAATTCCCTTGCCCTACTAACGGCGGTATTTAGTAAATTAGGTTTCCGACATCACCCCAATTGTCTTAGAGTTGTCATCCGAGCCAATAGAATAGCCATCCTGGGGTTTTTTATACGTCCCCTCGAAAAGGGGGAATAGCAAAAACGAGGTTTGGCATTATTACCTTCAAATCCTTGTCAGCAAAGTTTTTCCCACCAACGTGTCTCAGAAACTGTACTTTTTGAGACATACCAAAATCATGTCTCTTTTTATGTCTCAAAATACAATTCTCTCAAAGTTTAAAGAATAATGAGACTCTCCCAAACCTATAGCTCTATGAAGGTTTGCGCTATTTTAAAGGTAAAGCACCATTCTTGATTAAATTCCTTAATCCCCCTTTTCGAGGGTTTGTACAAAAAACCCCAAACAGAAATAGCGCTAATCCTATCAGTTTGAAATTGACCAAATTTTGAAAGTTTCATATTTTGCTAATTTCTCACCGTAACCTGCACTGACTAAATAAACTTTCCCTGGTGTCATCCAATCAAAAATATCAAATTTTTGTGTGTAAATATTATTAATATATACTATCGCTGTCTGTCTAAAAACAAGCAGGTATACTTGATTGAAACTATTTTCTAAAACATTAAGATTTGATATTTCTTCTTCTACTCTATATCCATAACCATCTAAAGATAAAATTTTATCATTTGAAGAAATCCACATCGTGTAAACTTGGCGTTGGGGATTATTCAAGTCACTGCTAGTTTCTCGGAATGAAAAACCATACTTCCATTTCATATCCGTACCATTGTAGGGATTATAGAACTTGGCTTCTAGAATAAAGTCATGTAATTTTATATCTACAGAGTTGGTAGCATCTACTATATGGTGATCTATATACCTTAAATCGCCAGAAATTTTACTCCAGCGAAGTTTAGCCTTTGTTGTAAGTCGTTTAACCATTTCTTCAGGTGACAGTTGAGAGTAATCTTCATCTTGATTGTGTTCAAAAAATTGTTTTTTCAAAACTGGTATTGATTCCTGTGAGAGGGATTCCAATTCAATGGCAACTATACCTTCATCAAAGGCTCTTTGAAACACATCCTGATTGCCGATATTTTTATAACCCAGTCCATCATAAAACCCTCTAGCAAACTCAATTGCTGCACTGTCTTGGATTGGATTATTCATACCAATTGCATAATTAATATATTTGCTAATTGCTACAGCAGGTTTTTCTGAATAACAAGCGTTAAGCAGTACACATTTAACATAATCAGCGTGCAACTTAAACAGAGATGCTAAACCGGATGGTGTAACTGGCTTATCGTTTCCGCCATCATCTTCTAATAGCAAACTGCCATCTTCCAAACCATGTCCACAAAAATGAACAATTTGAGGTTGTTCTTCCGCAATAGCTCGACGGATATCTTGAGGACGTACAGCAGTTCTAATGCGTATTTCAAATAAATCCCGATTGGTGGCTCGTCGTATAGCTTCTTCAATTTCTCGAATTTCTTTATCCAAACGCAGCCCGTGAGGAATTGCTGTTAGAATCAAAATTTTCTGCTGCTGAGTTAGTTTTATCAATAAATTATCTGAGGAAACTGGTGTTTTTTTTACTGCACCTTCAGTTAATAGTTCTTCGTTAATAGCTTTCAATTTTAAATTGCCAGGATTTGAATTTAGTGCTTTGCGAACTAAGTCTTCAATCCATCCGTGAGATTCTGCTGTTTGTATTAATTTAAAAACAATATCTTGCAAACTCCCTTCACCAGCAATCGCTCTTAGATTTATATCTAATTCAAATGACAACATCTGTTCTAGGGATGCCGTATTAGGAAAAGCATTAATTAAAGCTTCTTGTAATTTTCTCTTCTGCTGCCCATTTATAATCATATTTTTCTGTTGTATGCTTTTAGGCTCAGAGATTGCAGGTATAGACTGGGCTGATTGTAACTGCTCTTCAATTTCATCGAGCCTGTCAGTAAGTCTCTTAAGCTCAGTCTCCTCATTTTTAATTTGCTGTTCGTATTGAAACTTACGTGATGGGTCAGTTTCAATAACCAAAGCATTTCGCAGTCTTGCTATTTTTTCACTTTGGAGTTCATAAGATTGTTCAAAGGAATTTTTTTCTTGTTCCAATCTACGCCGTTGCTCATCTGACAGCATATAAGTATTTAATAGAATAGAGTTTTTTAGAAATTGCTTACCTATAACAAAGCTATGTTATTGAACATCGAAGACGGTAATTTAATTTACATTCTTACTTTATTGGTAGTTTGTAGAACTTTGAATTAGAATTAATATCATTGTTTTTGCAGCAGTTTTTTAATCTGAAATACACTGCTGTATCCGAAAAATCCAAATTCCAGATGACCACTCTTTCATCCAATACGTTTTGTCCGTACCTACTCGGTAAACCTTTTTATAAATATCCGCAGGAAGATGTCCTTTAGGAGCATCAGAGGAAAAAATTAGAATTGGTTGATCCCACATATTTTGATTACCCACAATCCAGCCCACTTTCCTGCCAAATTCTTTATAAGGCGCAAAGTCGCCAGAGTCAGGTGAAATGCCCGAACTCTCCCAAATACTCTTTTGTATGCTAAATCCAAAGTGTCTATCTTTACCTTTTTCCTTAGTAGATTCTATCCAGCGTTGATTAATATCTTTTAAAACGTCACATCTAAATACCTTAATGTCTGATTCCCAAAAACTATTGTCTTTCACTCTATCTGATGCTTGAAGCATCAGGTTTGTAGTTTCTTCATCAGCCGCTTTCCATCTTTTCGCTTTCAGCAGTTGTTCAAGTAAAGTATAGTCTAAAGCTGGTTTCGTACTAATGGTAAGGTTATTGATGTTATTCCACATTAATACTCCTATTCCAAGAACAGCTACAATTCCTCCACTTAAAAGGAAAGGTAATTTCTTGTTAGTATGGTCTTTTAGAACAAAACTAGGTTCCAAACTAACTACTGTTTTATAAATCTGTCCAGACTCTAAGCATTTTTCAATTTCATCCAACCTATCACCAAACTCTTTTCGCTTCTTTTCTTGTTCTTTTATCTCTTGTTCATGTTGAAACTTACGTGATGGATCAGTTTCAATAATTAAAGCATTTCGCAGCCTATCTATTTTTTCACTTTGGAGTTCATAAGATTGTTCAAGAGATTTTTTTTCTTCATCTAATCTACGCCTTTGATTATCAGATAGCATATTAATCACTTATAAGAATAGAGTTTTTAATTAACTTGTATTGCCTATAACAAAGCAGTGGCATTGTAATTGGCAATAACCGTCTACTCATCTTTTCAAGTCAGCAGACTTGGGAGCTTCGTTAGCTGTTAACCATTGCTCAATGAGTTCTGCCACAACTTGGCTCATCTTCAGCCTCCGCAAGGCGCAAGCAGCATGAAACCTTTTTTTGAGGTCGTCTGCAATACTAATGTGCATAATTAGGGCTGTTTTTGTATCATTTTAACGATTTTAACGATTTTATAGTTAGTTACGCTAAAACAAGACTACAAATGTACAAAAGATATTTACGTATTTTCTTGTTTGATAAAAAATCAAAATTACTTCATAAAATTGATAAATATCACTCTTTTAGTGGATGCAAAAAAATATTCTATGGTGATTGGCTCTTAGCTACAACAGCACAATGAGCTTGCACCGTTGAGGCTATCTCTAACCTATTCTGATACACTTCAATAAACTGGAAACTAAAACCGAGCCGATTGACCAAATGTCAACGTATCTTCTAGGAACGAAAGCCAGTGTCAACTTCTGACCCTCCATGCCGCATTATCGCCCTGTTTAACCAAGCGGGTGGTGTCGCCAAATCAACACTAACCCAAAATTTGGGATACCACTTAGCAAAACGAGAACACCGCGTCCTTCTCATCGACATAGACCCCCAAGCAAGCTTGACCAAATTCATGGGGTTAGTGCCATCTCAGTTACAAAAAACCGTTGCTGATGCCATTATCGATGAGCAGCCCTTACCGATTCATGAGGGCATTCACGGCATGGACTTGGTTCCAGCCAGCCGAGTCCTAAGCGGAGCCGAAATGCAGTTAGTCAGTGCTGCAATGCGCGAGTTGCGCCTTAAGGAAGCCGTTGAATCTGTTCTAAATGAATACGACTTCATTCTTATAGATTGTCCCCCCAGCTTAGGATTGCTTTCGTATATCGCCTTAGTCGCGGCCACACACGTACTCGTTCCCGTCGAAACCCATATAAAAGCCTTCGAGGGAACTGACGAGCTTTTACAAACTATCACCCACGTAAAAAATAAAGCCAACCGCAAAATCCAAATAGCAGGGTTTGTTCCCACTCGGTATGCTCAACAGAATTCAGCCGATAAACGCGCATTAGCAGCAATCATTGAACAACTTTCCGCTTGGGGTCGTATTTTTCCACCCATACCCAGAGCTACCGCTTTTGTCGATGCGTCAGAAGAACGTGCGCCCCTAGCAGTATTTGACCCTAAACATTCTGTAGTCGCTATCCTTGAAGAAATCGCCAAGGCTTTGGAGGCTTTATGATCCGACGTAAACAAACTGACAAACCCTTTGGGGGTCAAATTACAACTCCACCACCTGCACCTTGGTTATCCTCCCCAGATGGCGAGTTGCCAGCCGCTACTGAAACTACTATCAAACTCTCAGATATAGTTCTGCCTCAACACCAGCCCCGACGATACTTTGACCCACAAGCATTAAAAGAATTAGTCTCGTCAGTCAAGCAGCATGGCATTCTCCAACCTTTGTTGGTGCGTCCAATTGGTGGAGGTAAATACGAATTAGTAGCAGGAGAAAGACGTTATCGGGCAGGGCAGTCAGCTTTGCTTGAAGTCGCGCCTGTGGTTGTGCGTGAGCTATCTGATGACCAAGCGTTTCAGTTGGCTTTGATTGAAAACCTGCAACGAGAAGACCTTAACCCCGTTGAAGAAACTGAAGGGATCTTGCACCTATTGGCAATCCGGCTGCATTGCGATGTAGAAGCCGTCAAATCCTTGCTGTATCGAATGAAAAACGCTCACAGCAAAGGGGAACAGCCGTCAAAATCCTCATTAAATGAATCTAGGAAAAACGTTTTTCCTAACTCAGATAATCCACAAACTCTTGACAACGTTTCTGACCATTTAGCCGAGAAAAATGAATCTAGTAAAAACGTTTCTCCTAACCCCGATAATCCACAAACTCTTGACAACGTTTCTGACCATTTAGCCGATGAAACTGAATCTAGTAAAAACGTTTCTCCTAACCTAGATGAAGAACAAGTGAAAACGGTACAAGAGGTGTTTTTGAGCCTGGGACTCATGAATTGGCTATCGTTCATCACCACACGCTTACCTTTGCTCAATCTGCCCGAAGAAATTTTAATAGCACTGCGTTCCGGTCAACTGGAATACACCAAAGCACAAGTCTTGGCGCGGGTAAGAAATAATGAAATCCGAAAAAAACTTTTGTCCGAAGCGATAGCTAACTATTGGTCTTTAAGCCAAATCAAAGAAAAAATCACAGATTGGACTGATGATGAACAAACATCCTCTTCTTTTGCAACTAACCAAATACCAGACCGCCTTCAAAATATCACCCAGCGCATTAAAAAGCGTCAGCTTTGGAAAGAAAAAGACAAGCAAAAGCAGCTAGTAAACCTTTTAAACAAGCTCGAAGCCTTACTAGGGGATGAGTGACTATGACCCCTACAGTCCCACTGCTTCCACAGCTTATCACCGAGCGGCTGGGGCATCAGGGCAGTATCCTCAAATATCATTACCGTTGCGTAAGGATGATTGCGCTCTTTCTGCTCAAGCGTGTGCAATTACGGTATGGTTATCAAAATTGACCATCTTGTAGGGGGATTATGTGGGTTAACTACCAACATTTTAGATATGAATTGCTAGCAGTTATTGAAACACAATTGCTTCAGGCGATTGGCTGTAAAAGGAAAGTTACGTCTCATGGGTGAAGCAAAGCGCAGAAGAAAATTAGACCCAGATTATGGTAAGGGTGGAGTTCCGCCCAGAAAAAAACCAGAGTTGACTCCTGAGATAATTTACACTGATCGCATTCAGCTAAAAAATCTCCCGTTGACGATTGAATCACTAGCGGATTACGACTTAACAATCATTGACTGTAATTTTCGAGGAATCGACCCAAATTTAATAGATGCAAATTTTGAGCATTTGAGAGATGAAGCAATGGGATTTTGTCAGAAATCTTATTCCTATGGAAGGAAGACTTATCTCAAGCCATTGATGAAGAATCAACAAAATTTGGAGCGGTTAAAAAATGAACTAGGAAATGAACAGGGTGTACTGTTTATTTATGATGACTATGAACTGTCGGAATTATGTACATTCTTTTGGGTTCGAGCAGTAGACTGTGAGCGTCAACTAAAAATGGCTTTAGGAGATTATGTAGGTAATTGGATTGCTAATTTAGTTATAGAATCAGCAAAGCTTGCATGTCTAAACAACTTTCCTATATTGACTTATTCTCCGATTTCACAAATAAATGATTCAACGCCAGCCTCATTTTTTCTAGCTAATTTAGCCAAGGCTGACAGATAGTTAAACTTGTTGAGAAATAAGTGAGAATAGAAAGTTAGTAACCAAGTGGGGAAATGCTGAACATCCAACTGGCTCTTGAGGAAATACATCATCAAAGAGCTTCCATTCCAGGTCAGTTAATCCTTCAAAACGCCCAGCCATCAATCGATACACACTCTTTTCTTGTACAAGAAAATATTACCTCATTTTGGCATTAGTGGGATAGGTTCATAATAGTTGGAGGTTGAGATAGCGAAATTGTGTCTAATTCACTTTGTAGAACTCGCGTTTTAAAGACAAAACCTCTATCTTTTGAGCAATACTTTTGATATCAGCTTTGAGCGTACAGTTGACCTTATACTTGCTTAGTTTTACTGTCATGTGCGCTTCTTAAGTCTTAGCAAAGTGAGCAACATGAATGTAGACGATTTTAGTCAAGAAATAGAGAGGTTTAGCTCACGGGTGACGGGATTATTGCAAAGTACTGGCAGTGAGCCGGACTCGCAACAAGAGCTAACAGCAGAAGCTTTTGAAGAACTTAAAATCACTTTGGAAGAACTGAAAATTGCCTCCGACGAACTACAAGCAACACGAATGGTAGTCGAGAAGGAGCGTCAGCGTTACC
>NZ_JACJTD010000071.1 GCF_014698505.1 Nostoc foliaceum FACHB-393
AGCGGTCAAATGCTTGGATGGAAAGATGCAAAATCCTCGTCAAGAACTTTGAGAGAACTTTAGCGAATGCGACTGCCAAGGTTAATCTTTGTTTTATTCGGTTGATGGTTAAGAGGCTTGCTGCACCTTCTTAGATGTCAAATGGGTTCTATATAGCATTACGAATTTACCAATGGGCTATTGGGTGACACTGACAAGCATCCTAGTTCTCAAACCAAACTTTGGTGCAACTTTCCAGCGGTTTTTTCAGCGAGTTGGCGGGACGATTTTGGGAGCTATATTAGCAGCTGTGATAGTTGCAACCATCACAAGTAAGCCTGTATTAGACATCATCATTTTGCTGACAGTCTTTTTTGGCATTTCCCTGATCGGTTTCAACTTTGGTTATTCAGTGATTTTCTTGTCAATATTTGTCTTACTAATTATTGATATTGGTCATCCGATTGGTTGGGAATTTGCTGGCTTCCGCGTGTTGAATACATTAATTGGGGCCGGGCTGGCTTTTGCGAGTCATTATTTCATATTGCCAAATCGGGAACGCGATCGCTTACCCAGTCAACTCGCCACCGCTTTGCGAGAATCCCACAAATACTTTCGGGATGTAATGGCTGTTTACCAGGGAACAAAAGAGCCTGACTCTACCATAATCAGTCAACGGCGACAAACTGGATTGGCAATAGGCAATGCCCAAGCCTCATTCCAAGGATTGCTGCGCGAACCCCAAATGCCGAAAGAATTAGTAGAACCAGTAATGACTCTGCTGGTGTACATGGGACGTTTTACTAACGCCGTGACAGTTTTGGCAGTACATCTCGAACATTTTCGAGGAACTGTGCCACTCCCAGAATTAGAAACCTTTGTTCGCCAAGTTTCGCTACTGTTAGAGCAGTTAGCTGATTCAGTACAGCAGGAAATTACCCCACCGCCCTTGCCTGACTTGGAAGAAACGCTGCACAAAATCCAACCGCACCTGCAAGCACTGCGTACAGCCCGGATACAAGAGCTAACTGTCAATCAAGGACATACACCTATTCGTCAAGCAGTCATTGATTACAGCATATTAGATTTGGAAATTGAGCAGATTGTCCGACGGTTGACTGCTATGCACTCAGCAATGGGACGGCTAATATCAGTTCAATAAAGCGATGCCTGCGGCGGGCTACGCCAACGCCTCAAACGCATTCCGTCAATGCCCAGTACATTGATGCTTTTCATGGGAATTTGGGTACGATACACATAGTTTTATGTGTATCGCCAAGATTTTTGGCAGCAATGACTACCAAAGTTAGATATCAGCAATTGTTCAAGCAAAGATAGGTTTAACAAATGAAAGGCAATCGAATAATGCTGGCTTTAAGTTGTATGATTGTAATCACCCTAAACCTAATGAGCTGCGCGGAAAAAGTAAAAGTCGAATCACGTATTATTAATACTGGCACGAAGATTTCTGGGTCAGCTAGCCTTTATCTTTCAACAGCAAAAAAAGGTGCAGAAGCAGAATGCGAACAAATCTATAACCTGGCAACAAATGCAAGCTCCGATGCACAGATTCTTAGCTTGTTACTTGTCAATTCAGAGATGAATCCGCACATAGATCAAAAAATTGGTGAGATTAAACAACATCTCGATCGACTTCAATCGGCGACTATTAAGAATGTTACCGTTGTTTCGCTTCGCTCAGAATATGTCTCAATGATGCAGGAGGCGCTTCAATCCGTTGAAGCTTGGTCAGCAAGTAAAGCTGAAACCCAGCGTCAGCAAATCACTAAAGTTTTCAGTACTCAAATATCAAAAGCAATTAGTTTCCGTATGAAGCGGATGTTTATAGGGAATTGCCAGCGTTGATTTAGCAGGACTGTTTTATTTTCATAAGCTCGACTAATTCCCAAAACAGGAATTTATTCCCTGAGTGCGTGCGTATTTGGTCGTAGTCTTGTCTAAAAATAAAATAGGAATCCTATAGAAATGTGGGGTTTAAATAGATGATAACTACTGTAATAATGCGATCGCATGGTGGCGGATATGATCTTCAATAAAACTGGCGATGAAATAATAACTGTGGTCATAGCCTTCTTGGTAACGCAAGTTTAGCGGCTGGTTAACATCTGCACAAGCTTGCTCAAACACTTCTGGCAATAATTGTTCAGCTAAAAATTTATCCGCAGTTCCTTGGTCAATGAGAATCGAACTGTGATATCCTACTTGCTTGACTAATTCACTAGCATCATAAGCACGCCAACTTTCTTGATTGTTGCCAAGATAACCACTGAAAGCCTTTTGACCCCAAGGACAACGCATAGGTGCAGTAATAGGTGCGAAGGCTGATACTGATTTGTAGAGTTCTGGATTTCTCATTGCACAGACAAGCGCTCCATGTCCTCCCATTGAATGACCGAAAATACCTTGTTTCTCAGGTTGCGTGGGGAAGTTTGCGGTAATTAAAGCAGGTAATTCCTGGACGACATAACTATACATTTGGTAGTTTTTACGCCACGGTTTCTCTGTAGCATCAACATAAAAGCCCGCACCTGTGCCAAAGTCCCAGTCATCATCCTCACCTACAATGCCAGTATTACGCGGACTCGTATCTGGTGCAACCAATATCAAACCGTACTCAGCTGCAAAGCGCTGTACTCCCGCCTTAACCATAAAATTCTCTTCCGTGGAACTTAACCCAGAGAGGAAATAAAGAATCGGCACAGGTTTTTGAGTTGCTTGTGGTGGTTGATAGACAGCAAAGCGCATTTCACCGTTACAAGTTGAAGAGGAATGACTGTAAAAACCGAGTTTGCCACCAAAGCTTTTATATTCGGAAAGGAGGTTGAGGTTAGACATTGGTTATTATCACTTTCCTGAGCGATCGCCAGAGAAAGATTATTTTACCGTGAACTAGCTGGTAATTAGCACACTATAGCGAGCGCACAATATGCCGCAGTTGCGATTGTTTTGAGAACCGAAACCAAATTGCGATCGTTGGTTGGCGGTTCATTGCGTCTGGACTCACTATGCTAATAGGATAACGGAACCAACACACAATTAAGCGGCTAGTAGGTTCATAAGCTAACAGCCATGTTTTTTCGTAGCGCACCAAATCACTAATCCAAGGTGGATCTATATTTTCCTCTTGAGCAACTCTGGCGATAAAGTTAGCAAAAGCGATCGCATCTTCTCTGTGTTTTTTGATTCCTTTTGGTAAATAGGTTTGGGCATATCGCCAAAACAAGGCAGTAAAATTTTTACCCAACGCCCGCGCAGTGCGTGGAAGTTGTTCGCGTACTTCCCCTAACCGTTTCCACTTCAGTGAATTGGCAAAGATATTTACCTCTTGTGCTGAAAGTTGAGCCAACTTTTGTGCTTCATCACTACTCAGCCCCAACTCTGCGCCAACAGTTTCTGGGTTAGCAAAGAAACGCTCTCTCAAATCGCTATTCGTGTAAAGTTGGGCTAAAACTTCCTGGGTTTGTGCTAACCCCATCTGCCATAACTCCTGCTAATGTCCCGTGCTGTTTGCAGTTCTTTTGTCAATTCTGCAAAGGGTGGCAAGTTTTCATCTCGTTCTAGAATAATCCCTTTAACTGGAGCACGGGCAACAACTTCCTCCATAAGTTGCCATACTTCCACTGGAGTTGATTGTGAGTGGCTGTCAATTAATACGCCATCATGCCAATGTCCACCAACAAAATGTAATTGTACGATGCGATCGCTCGGTAACTGTTGCAAATAATCATGAACATCATACCCATAGTTCACAGCATTAGTGTGCAGGTTGGTCACATCTAACAGCAGTCCACAATCGGAACGTTCTACCACTTCTGCTAAAAACTGGGCTTCTGTCATTTCTGCACCTCGAAGTGTCACCATATAAGTGATATTTTCCAGAATCAATGGCACATCAACCCAGCGACGGACTTCGGCAATATTACGACAGAGTACTTCTACAGCTTCTTGGGTATAAGGTAGCGGGGACAAATGCCCAATATCGACTCCACCCGCTTTTGTAAAGCAGATATGCTCACTCCACCAAGGCGGGTTAAGTTGCTTAATTAGTGCTGCAAGTTTGCGTAAATAATCTGTATCTAAACCTTCAGCACTACCTAACGAAAGATTGAGAGCGTGGGGAACTATCGGGAAATGGGCAGCAAGCAGTTCTAACTCCTGCTGTTTTTGCCAGGGTGCATCTAGATAGTGTTCGGCAACAATTTCTAGAAAGTCAACCTGCTGACGGTTAAGAAAAATATCACTTTTAAACGGTTCTCGAAAACCCAACCCCACGCCTAAATTAGGGAGATGAGAAAACATTGCTCTTAACCTCCTCCACAACCACCGCAACCGCCACCGCAGCCACCACCACAGGAACTGCTGCTACATGAACTGCTACTGCATGAGCTATCAGACGAGCTACTACTGCATGAGGAGCTACAGCCAGAACTACTGCTGCACGAACCACCAGACGATCTGCTTCCCGTGCTAACTGTTCTAGAAAATATTGGCGGAAAAAACGCTTTGTAGTAGGAGTCATAAGAGGTTCCAGCCAGTGCCTCAACACCAAAGAGTGCCACTAGTAAGTTGTAGTCAAATACAGAAGGGATGTCATACTTTGCCTTCTGCTGCAATCGAGTAAATGTTTGCTGAAGTTGTTGCAGATAAATTTTTCCTCGATGGCTTAGAGGCGTATGTCTACTCACAAACCACAGCAAAAAGATAATCGATAATACACCAATTGCTACCAGAAAACCTACGTTAGAGCGACCTTTACCCAAGGCTATAAGCAGCTTATATCCACCCAGGCTAAAAATAATCATTGCCCCAATCAAGCCAACTTTGATATTCCGTTCTTGCCACTGGGAAGCATACAGCAGTTGCTCATTTTGTAGTTTTTCTTCATAGGCATTGCTGTATGTCTGGATGCTCTGGGTTGCCAGCCAAAGAGATGTTTGAACTGTAGAGGAGGAAGATAATTTATCAAATATCTCACGCTCTATAGGCTGTAGGTGAGATGCATCAGGATGATTTGGTACTTGGCTGATCGATTGTTCACTGAATTGCAAATAACCCCGAACAATCAAGTCAAATAACGCTACATCGGCAATTCCTGTTTCTTGAGAACGCAAATAAGCGATTTCGTAAGGATCTGGTTCAGCAGGAATTAAAGGTAGAGGCTGGTTTTTGGTTGGATCTTGCACTAACCGCCAACAGACTACCAAAGTTATCACAACGACAGAGCAATAAAACAGCAAAAAGTCTGGCCCATACATATCTGCAATTGGATTATGCAGTAATGCATTCATTGCCTTTACTCCTTTTCGGGGAATTATTGAAAGTAAGAGAAATTAAATGTATCAATGTTTGCAGCGTTTTTTAGAACATTTGCCTTTCTCAGGTTTGTCGTTTACTTTACCACAAGATTGTAGCACACACTAAAATTTACCCTACGGCAGCCGTCACCACTTACTCTCTTAATCAACCCTTCGACTAGGTAACTTAGTCCCGCACCTTTTACAAAACCCAGCATCTATGTCGTGGAAAGCTAAACCACAACCTGAACAAATGGTTTCTATCTGATTAGCAGTTTTCACCACTTGCTTAATTAAATCTCCCACTTGCCAAGGAATCAGCGCAATTCCGGTAAAAATCATCAGTACTGTTAACAAGCGTCCTAGTTCAGAAATTGGAATAACATCGCCAAATCCCACAGTTGTCATTGTGACAACAGAGAAATAAAAGGCATCTAAAAATGTACCGTAATTTTGAGGATTAACTGGATGCTCGACTTGATAAATTAAGCCAGAATAAATAAAAACAATTGCAAATAATGTAAATAATATTCGCGCAAAAATCATCCCATCTTCGGTGCTGACACTGGCGAACAAAAATTTCCTATCTATAAATCTGATTAATCGTAAAATCCGAAACCATCGCAGTAGACGGATAAAGCTAATATCCACCATTCCTACAAAGAATGGCAAAATCGCCATTAAGTCAATAATCGAATAAAAGCTAAAAATATACTTAATTTTGTTTTCCGCACTCCACAAACGGAGTGAATATTCCACCGCAAAGATGATGACGATCGCAGTATCGGCTACATTCAACTGAAACCGCACAGAATCAGGAATGTTATAAGTTTCTGCCACAAAAATTCCTGATGATACTAACACCATAGCGGCAAGTGTTAAATTAATCGCTTTACCTAATGGTGTTTCCAGGTCTTTTAAGTAGAATTCTGTTTCTTGTCTGCTCAGTAACATATTCGACCATTAACTAATTTTAATTCTCAGTTATAGCATTAGAAATACGATATTATTAATCATTATCCTTGTGTTAACCTCAGCTTATATGAATCCAGAATATTTTATGCGTTTAGCTTTGGCAGAAGCAAAAGAAGGAGATGCACCTTATGGTGCTGTGATTGTTAAAGATAACGAAGTCGTTGCTGTAGCTCATAACACTGTAAGGAGAGACAATGATCCATCAGGTCATGCAGAAATTAACGTTATTCGTAGTTTAACAGCTAAACTTCAAAACCCTTCTTTAGAAGGTTATAGCATATATACTACTGGCGAACCTTGTCCAATGTGTGCGACTGCTTGTGTTTGGAGTGGTTTATCAGAAATTGTGTATGGTGCTTCAATTCAAGATTTAATTTCGGTAAATCAATCACAAATTAATATATCTTGCGAAGAAGTGATTGCTAAGTCATTTAGGAATATTAAAGTCACCAAAGGCGTTTTAAAAAATGAATGCTTGGAGTTATTTAAATAAGCTGCTACACATTTAAGTTTTCTAGATAGTAGGCGCAAATAAAAGCCTAAAATGGTGCATTACCCTAACGCGATAACACACCCTATATAATCTAAAGGTTAAAATTACGAATTACGAATTACGTTAGCGTAGCGGTAGCGAGTCCGCGTACCCTTACAGGGAAGCAAGCTACGCGCAGCGTCTCGTAGAGAGCGTCATTACGAATTATTTAACTTGGTTCATTCAAATAGGATAAATACGTATTTGCCCAAATCGCAGCTTGAGTGCGATCGCGCAAATTTAACCTGTTTAAAATATTTGTAACATGATTTTTCACAGTCCCCTCAGAAATGTAAAGTTCCTGAGCAATTTCTCGGTTACTAGCGCCTGTAGCAATTAACCGCAAAACCTCTTTTTCTCTAGGAGTAAGTTCAGCTAAACTAGATGGTACAGGCGGTGAATGGGTTGGTGTACCATTAGAAAACTGAGTTAACAACTTTTTAACTATACCTGGGCCTAATTGGGTATATCCTTTATAAACGGCACGAATAGCCACAGCTAATTCTTCTGAAGGTGTATCTTTCAATAAATAACCCATTGCTCCATTTTGCAATGCTGCTGACACATATTCATCATCATCAAAAGTCGTAAGTACTAAAATTTTAGTTTTTGCAAAACGTTTTTGAATTTCTCGCGTGGCTGCAACTCCATCCATAATGGGCATTCTGATATCTAGCAATACTACATCTGGCTGAAATTCAGCAACTAAATTAATCGCCTGTTCACCGTTTTCTGCTTCTCCTACTATCTCTAAATCTGGTTCTAATTCTAATAATGCTCTTAATCCTTGACGAATTAAACCTTGGTCATCTACCAGCAACACTTTAATCATTATGTCAACCTCGTTAATGGAATATTAACTGTAATTTTGCAACCTGAACCAGGAGCGCTATTAATATTAAACTCACCTCCAAGTGCTAAAGTGCGATCGCGCATACTATGAAGTCCAAAACCAGTAGTATTTTGCCCTAAATCAAAACCTCTACCATTATCCTGAATTATCAATCGCAAATTACCTCTTATCGTAGCGAGTTCCAGTTTAACTTCTGTGGCGTACCCATATTTAGATATATTTGTCAATGATTCTTGAGTAATGCGGTAAATTGCGGTATTTATTTCAGGTGGTAGAGGATATTCCAGGTTAATTTGATAAATTGGTAAGATGCCATTTGAGCGATGAAAATTTTCTGAAAGGCTAGCGATCGCACGTTCTAAAGATTGTTCTTGTAAGGGATTAGAACGCATAGTAGAAACAGATTGGCGGACATCTTTTAGCGCTTTGGAACCTAATTCCTTTGCTGTCGCTAGAAATGTTTCAGCCTTACCTGGGTTAGATTGCCACAGTTTTAAAGCAGTTTCTAATTGCAGATTTAAAGCAGTTAGAGAATGTCCTAATGAATCATGAATTTCACGAGCGATGCGGTTACGTTCTTCTAAAGTAGCTTGATTTTCAATTTGCATGGCATATTGACGGAGTTTTTCATTAGCGATCGCTAGCTTTTCTCGGCTGTGCCGTTCAGATAATACTGCATTCATCATCAACAACACAAAAACTAAACTTAAGCCAAATACTAGCGACCAGTTCAAGCTAAGAAATCGAAAACGCTCTTGTGCCTGTGGGGATGCTTGAAAATTGAATAACTGGTATTTTAGTTGTGTAGTCAATAGAAATAATGTAAATGATAGACTTGTAACGAATAAACGCCCAGGTAATTTAAATATTAGGCAACTACGAGTGACTAAAATTATGTAAAGAAATGGAAAAAGACGAGCAAATCTTTCACCAAATAGTCCAGTTGTTAAAATTAATAAAATTTCAAAACCTGTGTATATCACCTTGGTTAGCTGATTATTATTAGTGGGTAATTTTAAGCCCATTAATGCAAAAACAATCAGACTATAAATTGACAGTTCTGGCAATAGATTGCAAATTGATAAGTCTGGAAATAAACCACAAATAGATAGTTCTGGAGCTTTGTGACGAAATCGCCGTAACGGAGGTGGTATAACAGCTGTCAATGCAGTGATTGCCAGTAGTATCCACTCCAGATAAAGTAAAGATGGAAAAGGATGTTTTTTAATTTGAATTGGATGACTCATTAGACACTTCGCTCCAGTTATAAGTTAGTTAGGAGTTAAAAAATTAAATTTATTTAAGGGTTAGGAGTTCCGAATATTTGAACGGCAACTTTCACCATTCAAAGTTTTCTTTGAGTTAGAAATTAAGAGTAAGTGTTGAATTTAAAACATGATGTAATAAACTAAACAAGCATTTATAAATTAACCATAATGAAAATTTTCATTATTCATAACTCCTAACTCCCAACTCTTAACTATTTATTGTCAGTCACATTTGTCAAAATTCAATCATGACTAAAGTCATGGGTAGAACCATGACTTTCTCCTCATGTGACTACTCAAGATAAATTCTTATGATAGTGACATCCAACCAGGAAAAACTCACCACACAAGTAATGAAACTCAAACCATTATCGCTACTCGCTGGAGCGATTGCTCTAACTTTAACTGCAACCTCCTTTGCTGTTAACGCCCAAACAGCCTCTCCTTCACCCGTGTTACTTGCACAAACTCCCCAAAAAGGAAGGGGTATGTGGAAAGACTTGGGTCTAACAGATGCCCAAAAAAACCAAATTCAAGCAATTCGCCGCGATAGCCGCACCAAATTTGAAGCCGTTTTGACCCCAGAACAAAAAGCAAAATTAGAGGCGGCGAAACAAGCGCGTCAGGCTCAACGTCAAGCCGATCAAGGCCAACTTCAAGCCGGTCAACGTCGAGGAAAGGGTGGTTATGCTGACTTAAATCTGACTGAAGCACAAAAAACCCAAATGCGACAAATCCGCGAGTCTGAGAAACAACAGATTCAAGCAGTCTTTACCCCAGAACAGCGACAAAAAATAGAGCAATATCGTCAAAATGCTCCTTCGCGCCGTCAACAAGGCAATCCTCAATAATAATTTTTCAAAAAATAGTTAACTTGACTGATGTCCAGTCCCTATTTTCCATAGTTAAAAATTAATAGACTTCTTGCAGAAGATGCGGAAAGGGGAAAAACTTTATCCCCTTTCCCTTTCCCTATTTATTTTCACTTAGTAGACTTTCAAGCTAGTTATGAGTTATGAGTTAATTCAAAACTCCTAGCTTGATTAAAATGTCTAAAGAATTCACAATTGGTAGTAAAGTCCGGGTTGTGGCACTACCACCTTACGTCAAAACTGCTGAACCCATGCCCATGCTGCGCCCACCCGATGTAATTCACATTGGCGAAGAGGGTACAGTCATTGACCGCAGACCTGGTGGATATTGGGGTATTCGCTTTGCTAGGGGAGCCTTTCTTCTAGATAGCCAATACATTGAAAGCACAGATACCCCACCCGAATCTCATTTAGAGTGACATTAGCAGTAACCAAGAATTGTAAACTTGTGTAAAGTTGTGATTCTGGTTTGCACCATGATTTCTCGCCGCACTTTTTTAAGCATATTATTTGCCAGCTGTATTTCTATCGTCAGCTGGCTGAATTTTACCCCTACTGCTGATGCTATTGGTGGTAAACTTCCTGCAATTAATCAACCCGCACCAGAGTTTACTTTGCCAACCAACACAGGTGATGGCAAAATTTCCCTCTCTGACTTGCGCGGTAAGTGGCTAGTCCTCTACTTTTATCCTAAAGACTTCACCTCTGGTTGTACTATAGAAGCTCGTCGTTTTCAGCAAGACTTACCCCAATACCTTGAAAAGAATGCCCAGATTATTGGTGTAAGTGCTGATGATATTGATTCTCACGCCGAATTTTGTGATTCAGAGGGACTAAAATTCCCGCTGTTGGCTGACACTGATGGTTCCGTGAGTAAAGCTTACGGTTCATGGCTTGGCTTCTTATCGATGCGTCACAGTTTTATCATCGATCCTCAGGGTGTCTTGCGCGAGACTTTTGTCAAAGTCAACCCAAATATTCACAGTTCAGAAGTGCTAGCACGACTAGAAAAATTACAGTCAGCAGCTTCTTAGACCTCAATTAACAAGACTTGGGGCAAAAGCCCCTTGTTATCTGCATTCTTCATCAACGCACAATAAACCCATATTTTTTGAGTACAGTTTTGGCTTGACTGCCAGATAGAAACTGGACAAATTCTTTGGCAGCAGAAGTATTTTTACTGCTTTTAATTATTGCGATCGGATAGACAATTGGTGAGTGAAACTTATCGTCAGCAGCGACTACAACTTTTACCTTGTTGGAAATTTTGGCATCAGTGGCATAAACTAAACCTGCTTCAGCATTGCCACTTTCTACTGCTGCCAAGACTTGACGCACATTGTTAGCAAAAACCAATTTTGGTTTAAGCTGATCATAAAGTTTCAATTTCTTTAAGACTTGCTCCCCATATTGCCCTGCGGGTACACTTCTTGATTCACCGATCGCAATTTTCTTAATCTTGCTATCTGTTAAATTGTAGAAGCTATTGATACCAACAACATCCTGAGCCACAATCAAGACTAGACGGTTATTTGCCAAGTTAGTACGGCTACCTGGTAACAATAGTCCTTTTGCTTCTAAGGCATCTACTTGCTTTTTGGCAGCAGAAATAAAGATATCCGCTGGTGCACCTTGCTCAATCTGTTGCTGCAAAGCACCTGAAGCCCCAAAATTATAAGTAATGTTGACATTTGATTTACTTTGTTGGTATAAAGGCTTAATTTCTTCCAGCGCATCTTTTAAGCTGGCAGCTGCGGACACGAGTATGCTGGTGCTTGATTGTGCTATTACAGGAGAAGGAGAAAGCGTAACTAATGGTAAACCAATTGCTAGGAGCAAGCCTGCAACTGCTATACCCAAAAAGCCAAGAATTTGTCTTCTTTTCATAGAAAAGGTGCAATATAGGTTTTTTCCAAAAATTGATGCTACGTAGAATCGTACCAGCAATACCAACATTTAACCAACTTTATCGGTAAAGTTCTACCTAAAAAATAACAAGGGTTGCTGTATCAGTTTTTTGGAAGTCCCTTAATTTGGCGATCGCTTCCCTATTCGCTCAAAAAAAAGTTCAAAATATCATAACGTGGCTTGGATTTAGATGGGGTTGAGAGCAACAAATAAATTCCTTCCCCCTGCTCCCTGCTCCCTGCTCCCTGCCCCTTTCAAGTCTTGTCGTACTCTATTTGTCCATAGTCAAGTTTGATAATTCGGTTTGCTAAATGAAAATAGTGATCGTCGTGGCTAATCACCAGCACTGTTTTGCCGCGCGATCGCAGTTCTGGTAGTAGCTGAGTATAAAATACTTCCTTGAATACTGGATCTTGATCAGCTGCCCACTCATCAAATAGATAAATTGGTCGATCTTCTAAGTACGCTGTGAGCAAAGCCAGCCGTTTCCGTTGTCCTTGAGAAAGTGCTGTGGTGGAAAGTTGCCCATTTTCAACTTTAACTTTATGGTCTAGTTGCAGTTGTTTTAAATATTTTGTAGCTTGAGCATCCAAGTCAGAATTTTTTAATCCTAAAAGTTCTTCAAATAAATAAAAGTCGGAAAATACTACGGAAAAATGCTGGCGATACCATTCTCGGTTCTGTTCGCTAATTAACTCATCATCAAACAAAATTTCGCCTTTTTCAGGGATGTAAAGTCCAGTAATTAGTTTAGCTAATGTAGATTTACCGCTACCATTACCGCCGACAATGAAGACTAATTCTTGAGGATACAATGTTAGGTCGATAGGGCCAAAGATAAAGCTATTGTCTTCTTGATCTGTGTAATAAGTGTGGGTAACACTTTTAAATTTTAAGCTGTGCCAGTCAGATTTAAGAGCAGGTGGAACAGTCGATATTTCATTTCGACTAGCTAGAGATAAACCCAGTGACTCGATTTTTTGCAAGGCAATGCTGGCTTTGCTTAATAGAGGAAGTTTACTGATGATGTTATCCATTGGTAACACCAAGTAAGTAAAAGTCAAAATGTAGCCAGAGAGAGTTTCAGCATTGATGGCAAGCAGATTAGGCAATGCGAATATTACAAAACCAAGGGCAAAAAAGAATACAAGTTGACCCCAGCTTGAAGTTGTGGCAAAAAGGGTTAGACCGTTAACGTTGTGATGACGGAATTCGTTAGCAGTTGATTGCAGTTTTTGTTCTAAAAAATCTTCACGTCGCCTGTAATTTAGCTTGAGTTCCTTGACTCCTTCGGTAATGGTACGAAAATGTTTAAATAGCTGATCTTCATCTTCACGAGCTAAGGCCAGCAATTTGCCGCCTCTATTTAATAACCACTGGCAACTACCGATCGCAACTACTGAAATCCCACAAACCATCAACAATACTAACCAAGAAAGCCAAGTTATGTACGCTATGCAACCTAGGACGATCGCTAAATTAATAAATATAAAAGGCATCTGATAAACAGCATTGGCAACCGCTTGAATATCTTCTGTGAGAGTTGCCAATAATCGAGGATTCCCTAAACTTTCCAGATGACTTAACTCGGAAGCAAGAATTTGGCGACTCAAACGCATCCGTAATTGCAAAACTGCATTCTGAGAAAGGCGGATCAGCATCACTTGGGAAATGATGCTGGTAATCAGTGCAACTATAGCCAGTCCCGCAAAACCCCAAGTTATGGATGTGAGGCGGGAAGCACTACCGCTACTTGCAGCACGGCTAATTAAGGCAATCAAGCCAGCACTACTACCACCACTCAGGAATCCGGTAGCGATCGCGATCGCTACCATCCCCCACGAAGAACGCAAAAGAAAATAAATCAAATTCATGATAGATGCCTATGCCCCATGCCCCATACCCAATGCCTCATGCCCTATTTTCAAGATAGTTGTTTGCAAACCAATCGAGGTCGCGCTTTTAGGGTAAATTTTCTATCTTACAGTTAAAAACTTCTGAAATATCACGGTAAGCTAGTTGGAATTACAGCTAATTATGTCAATAAACTGTCAAGTTAGCTGCTCAGTTTTCCAGGGTGAAATTTGCGATGACCGTGAATCTAAAGTCTTTAGAGAACCCAACTTATATAGCGGCCGATTCCAAAACCGCTCCTGTCACTCCAGGAACCCGCTACGTTCCTTCGCACCATCGACGCATTCTGTGTATCTTTCCCAAGTACAGCCGCTCCTTTGGTACTTTTCATCACGCTTACCCACTTATGGGTAATGTTCGGGCATTTATGCCACCCCAAGGCATTTTAATTGTGGCTGCCTACTTACCTAAAGAATGGGAAGTGCGGTTTATTGATGAGAATGTCAAATCAGCAACCAGGGCTGATTACCAATGGTGTGATGTGGTGATTGTGAGTGGAATGCATATCCAAAAACCACAGATTAATCAAATTAATGAACTTGCCCATCGAGCCGGCAAAATCACAGTTGTAGGTGGCCCTTCAGTATCTGGTTGCCCAGAATATTATCCTGAATTTGACATTTTACATTTGGGTGAGTTGGGAGATGCAAGCGATCGCATGATCGAGTATCTAGACCAAAACCTGGAACGTCCTCAAGCGCAAATTCGCTTTGAAACCAAGGAACGTTTGCCCCTAACAGAGTTTCCCACTCCAGCTTATCATTTGCTGAATATCAATGATTATTTCCTGGCAAATGTCCAGTTTTCTAGTGGTTGCCCTTATCGTTGCGAGTTTTGTGATATTCCCGAACTCTATGGCAACAGTCCCCGAATGAAAACACCAGAGCAAGTAGTCGCTGAGTTAGATGCAATGCGACAATCTGGTAATTTGGGGGCAGTGTATTTTGTTGATGATAACTTTGTTGGCGATCGCCGCGCCGCCATGAAGTTACTTCCTCATCTGATTGACTGGCAAAAACGCAATGGCTACCCCATCCAGTTTGCCTGTGAAGCAACGCTCAACTTAGCTCAAAGTCCAAAGCTGCTAGAGATGATGCGTGAAGCTTATTTCTGCACAATCTTTTGCGGTATCGAAACACCCGAACCAAATGCTCTCCACGCCATTTCCAAAGACCAAAATCTGAGTATGCCAATCTTAAAAGCAATTCAGGTTTTAAATAGCTATGGCATGGAAGTAGTATCAGGAATCATCATCGGGTTAGATACAGATACACCAGAAACAGCAGACCGAATTATCGAATTTATTCGGGCATCTCAAATTCCCATGTTGACAATTAACTTACTTCATGCATTACCTAGAACTCCTTTATGGCGGAGATTAGAAGCAGAAGGAAGACTTGTTTTTGATGAAAGCCGCGAATCAAATGTGGAGTTTTTGATGCCCTACGAGCAAGTTGTTGAGATGTGGCGGCGCTGCATTACAACTGCTTATGAGCCAGAATTTTTATATCAGCGGTTTGCCTACAACATGGAACACACCTATCCAAACCGCATCGAAGTACCTAACAGCCCAGCTCGTACTTCTGGGGCAAATATTCGCAAAGGTTTAACTTATTTAGCTAATATTTTGCTGCGGATAGGCATTTTTAGTAACTATCGTCAGACTTTCTGGAAAATGGCCAAGCCAGCACTAAAAGCAGGTAATATTGAAAACTTGATTCACGTTGGACTTGTCGGACACCATCTAATTAAATTTGCCCAAGATTGCGCCAAAAACGAAGAATCAGCTTCCTTTTATTCCCAAAAAATCCTTACCAAAGTTCGTAGCTAATGTAACAAGCAAAATAGATTTTGAGAGACTGAAAGTCATATTTCACCATTGCTGTGTGACTTACTTCTTCTTTAAAATTGGAGATTTGCCAGAGGTGTAAGTTAAACAGAATCTCTCTAACTAAATGAGGGTTAGAACTATATACGGAACTCTATAAAAGTAACCTTAAAGACACACGCGCCATACTTCCTTGGAAAGACGCAACCACACTGCTATCTGCGTAACATTGTAAGGGTTGAAAGCCTACAGTCTACGCAGAACTATTTGGTAGCGAGAGAAGCAAGCCATAGCAAGCGATTGTGGAGCAGTTACATAGGAGTTTAGGACGGTTTTGAACAGCTCGTTGACTCGACCCCTAGCTGTCGTGACAGGTGCCTCCAACGGCATCGGTTACAAACTCGCCAAATAGTTTGCCCAAAACGGCTTTGATCTCCTAGTCAATGCTGAACAGCCCCGCAAACTCAGTGAGTCTGGGTCAGCTAATTAACCGAATATGCTCAATTGGCACTCTTTTTAAGCTGCGATCGCCTTAGCTGTACCAGCGAGGCGGCAATCTCACACATTTAGGACAGTCAGAGTCGTAACGGAGGATTCATGCAAATTCATCATCTCAATTGCGGCTGCATGTGCCCGATTGGTGGGGCCCTCTTCGATGGCTTCAGTCGCGGCCCGACGGCTCACCTCGTCTGCCACTGTCTGCTCGTCGAGACAGACCAGGGACTTGTTCTCATTGATACCGGCTTCGGACTGCGCGATATGAAGTCGCCTTACTCGCACCTTAGCCCGTTCTTCATTCATTTCAATGGCATCCAGTTTGATAAAAAATACACGGCACTCGATCAAATTGAGCGGCTGGGATTTTCCGCGCGAGATGTGCGTCATATTGTGCTCACCCACCTCGATTTCGATCATGCCGGTGGTCTAGAGGATTTCCCGGAAGCAACGGTGCATGTAATGCAGAGTGAGATTGAAACCGCCCAGGATCGGCATGGCTTTATCGCCAGAGGGCGCTATCGTCCAGAACAGTGGGATGAGGTTAAGCACTGGAAGTATTATTCAGCGGGAGGCGAACCTTGGTTTGGCTTTGAAGCAGTACGTAACCTCGACGGACTACCGCCAGAGATTCTTCTCATCCCGCTTGTTGGTCACACGCGGGGTCATGCTGGTATCGCCATCGATACACCAGAAGGTTGGCTCCTACATGCAGGTGATGCCTACTTTTATCGGCACGAGATGGACTCATCCAAAAGACGCTGCACGCCAGGTTTGCGTGCTTACCAATGGATGATGGAAGTGGATCGCAAAGCTCGGTTGCTCAATCAAGATCGGCTACGCACCTTATCAAGCGATCGCAATAAGGGCGTGCGCCTCTTCTGTAGTCATGATGCTATCGAGTTCAAAGCGTTCGCTGACCAATCCCGCAGCTCTCAAAACTAGAAATTTCATCCATCAATGAAGAGTTTCACAAAATGGACAATTTGTAGTCATCTTACAATAAAAATATATAACTTTAGATGGATGTGGTAATTTACAGTGTTATCAGTATTCAAAGACCACATCAAATTCAAGTTCATCTATGAACATAAAGCCTTGGGATGCTCAACTGGCTTACTGGCTAGTTAGACCTTTAAAAAACAGTTGGGTAAACCCCAATCATCTGACTACAGTGCGGCTTGTGACAGGGTTGGCAGCTGCCGTAGCGATGTCTATGACGGGCTACGCCAACGGGGTTGGTAATGCCATCTGGGCTAACATTGGGGCATGGCTATTTGCTTTATCCAACTTTCTAGATCACACTGACGGTGAATTAGCTCGTCTGAGTGGGAAAAGCACTAAATGGGGACATCAGTACGATCTTGCTAGTGATGCCATCATCCACATTCTTTTATTTGTGTGTATTGGATATGGGCTTAGGCAGGGAAAATTTGGTTGGTGGGCGTTGCTTATGGGGATAGTATCTGGCGTATCTGTTGCTTGCATCTTTCATTTGCGAAACCAAATGGAACAGCGCCTAGGTAAAAACGCCAGCCGTCAACCAAATTTCGCCGGGTTTGACATCGAAGACGTGCTGTATTTGTTTCCCATAGTTACTTTATTGGATGGACTAGAGCCGTTACTAATGGCAGCTACAATTGGTGCGCCAACTTTTGCTGTATGGGTAATTTGGCAATTTCGGACACTCCCGCAGTCTAAACCAAACTAGATAAGGAAGCAGTGGGAGAATAAATAATTATTAATGAAGCTTGAAACTGAAATTTATAAAGCTATAGCAATTGTTGATTACCAGAAACTTCAAGCTAAGTTTCAAGCTCAGAGGATGTTTTAAAAGTCATGATTGATGTATCAAATATTTTTTACCCCACCCTAACCGTAGCCTTTATAAGGCTACGGTGTATACACAAGTCTTCTAGAGTTGCGCCACAGGCTTTTTATCCCCCCAACCCTTAAAAAGGGGGGCAAAAAGCTCTCAAAGTCCCCCTTTTTAAGGGGGATTTAGGGGGATCTAGGACAATTTTGGTTTTCTAGAAAGATGTGTGTACACCGTAGCCTGATAAAGGGGAGGGAACCGGATTTTCTTGTTTCCCCCCTTTTATAAGGGGGGATTAAGGGGGTAGTAATTCGATTAAAATCACAACATACCACTTTTCAAACATCCTCTCAGAACGAATTGTTGGTGGTTGAGAACTTTCTCCCTAACTCCATGTTAAGAATTAATTAACAAATATTGTCTTGAGCAAAAAACAGTCATTATAAAATACTGGGAAAATTTCCAGATTTCCTGGTGTTTTAGCTTTGTTGGTGACTTGACGATGAAGGCAATTATATTAGCTGCTGGCATTGGACGACGCTTAGGTAAAGACGGGCAAATCCAACCCAAATGCTTACTGAAATTTAACGGTAAATCTCTATTAGAGCGCCATTTGAACTATCTTCGTCATTACCACATTGACGAAGTGGTAATTGCTGTAGGTTACCAAGCTGAAAAAATTCAGGAGGAAATCAAAGCATTGGGAGCCGAAAATTGGGTTAGTACAGTCTATAATCCTGACTACACTAAAGGTAGTGTCATTAGTCTTTGGACTTTACGTCAACAGCTAGTTGCTGGCGGTGACATATTATTAATGGATGCAGATGTTTTATACGATCGCAGCATCATCGAACAACTGATAAAGACAAATGTCTCCAACTGCTTCTTGCTGGATCGGGATTTTGAACCTGGGGATGAACCCGTGAAGCTTTGTGTCAGAGATAATTATCTAGTCGAGTTTCGCAAACAAGTAGCTCTTGGTTTGACTTATGATTTTGCAGGCGAATCAGTAGGATTCTTTCGTTTTGAAAGTGCTGTTGCTCACCGTCTTGCTACTCGCACAGAACAGTATGTTGCTGATGGACTGGATGATGAACCTTATGAAGAAATAATTCGGGATCTGCTGTTAGAAACTCCAGCAACATTTGGCTACGAAGACATCACTGGGTTACCTTGGCTCGAAATTGATTTTCCCCAGGATATTCAACGTGCCCAAAACGATATTTTACCTCAGATAGAAGTCGCAGAAAATGTCTGAAAATATCTTCAATTATTATATAGGTTGAGAAAAGCAGAATAGATGCATCAAATATTTGCACCCATTGATACCGCTGCAAAATTAAATAAGTGTGCCCAATTGCGGCTATTACTAGAATCGCCTCAACTCGACTTCATTATGGAAGCTCACAATGGGATTAGCGCCCGCATTGTGGAAGAGGCTGGATTTAAAGGAATTTGGGCGAGTGGACTAGCCCTTTCGGCTCAATATGGCGTTCGAGATAATAATGAAGCCAGTTGGACTCAAGTTGTGGAAATGCTAGAGTTCATGTCTGATGTCACGAGCATCCCCATTTTATTAGATGGAGATACCGGTTATGGCAACTTTAATAATATGCGCCGCCTGGTCAAAAAGTTAGAACAGCGAGGTATTGCTGGAGTCTGTATTGAAGATAAACTTTTTCCCAAAACTAATAGCTTTATCAACGGTAGTCGCCAAGCTTTGGCTGATATTGATGAATTCTGCGGCAAAATTAAGGCAGGTAAGGATAGTCAGACAGACCCAGATTTCTGTATTGTCGCCCGACTCGAAGCTTTGATAGCTGGGTGGGATCTTTCGGAGGCAATGCGCCGAGCTGAAGCTTATCACGCCGCAGGAGCAACCGCAATCTTGATTCACAGTAAATCATCGCGTCCTGACCAAGTGCTAGCCTTTGCCAAAGAGTGGGCGGGTCGTTCCCCGTTAGTGATTATACCGACTAAATATTACAGCACTGCCACCAATGTGTTTCGCAAAGCCGAAGTTAATTTGGTCATCTGGGCAAACCATATGATTCGAGCTGCTGTTGCTAGTATGCAAGCGATCGCCCGTGAAGTAAAAGCCAGCGAAACTTTAATCAACATTGAAGATGATATTGCTCCCGTAAAGGAAATTTTCCGGCTACAGGGGGCGGATGAACTGTTAGAAGCCGAAAAACGCTACTTTAGCAACGGACGACAACATACCCAAGCGATCGTTTTGGCTGCTAGCAGAGGACAAGAATTAGCAGGATTGACGCAAGATAAACCCAAAGTGATGTTACCTCTTGGAGGTAAACCACTGCTCAGGTTGTTGGTGGACAAATTCAAAAAACTTGCCATCAATGATATTACCGTTGTCGCAGGTTACAAAGCAGAAACTATAGATGTTGTGGGGACTAAAGTCATCCGCAACCCAGATTATGAAACAACGGGAGAATTAGCATCCTTAGCCTGCGCTCAAAACAGCTTCGGCGACGAGATGCTGGTACTTTACGGCGATTTACTATTTAGAAGCTACATTCTGCGCGATTTATTAGAATGTCCCGGAGAAATTGTGGCTGTGGTTGATTCTGTGGCGAACAGTAAGTCTGTTAGCGGTTCA
This sequence comes from Nostoc foliaceum FACHB-393, assembly GCF_014698505.1. Taxonomy (GTDB): domain Bacteria; phylum Cyanobacteriota; class Cyanobacteriia; order Cyanobacteriales; family Nostocaceae; genus Nostoc; species Nostoc foliaceum_A. Next base: position 20,376 of record NZ_JACJTD010000071.1, read on the forward strand.
CCTGACTACGCCTATTGCTCAATTCCAGATGACCTTTCTTTGTTTGGACAGGATGTCAACCTGTTGAACGTTTCTAAAACAACACAAACGCAATTGGGTAAATCTAGCGGCCGCTGGATTGGGATGCTGCGCTTGCGGAGTCAAGGTAGACAGTGGCTAAGTGAAGCACTCAATGAGTTGCAAAAACGGCCGGAATTCAACAGTTTGGGTTTGCCAGAATTATGTAATTATTTAATCGAGCAAGGAAAACCGATCAAGGTGCTTTATATTCGCGGTAACTGGTTAGATGTTAATTCTTTAGATGATCTTGACCTTGCTTTTCAATTAAAACAATAAGGAATTGGGGATTGGGAATTGGAGATTGGAATTGTAAGGTTGAAGTTTTGAGTTCTGAGGCTGAAGTTCCGAGTTCTGAGGTTGAAGTTTTGAGTTCAGAGGTCGGAGTTCCGAGTTCAGAGGTCGGAGTTCCGAGTTCAGAGGTCGAAGTTTCGAGTTCAAAGGTTGAAGTTTCGAGTTCAGAGGTCGGAGTTTCGAGTTCAAAGGTCGAAGTTCCGAGTTCAAAGGTCGGAGTTCCGAGTTCAAAATTCGGAGTTTCGAGTTCAAAGGTCGGAGTTTCGAGTTCAGAGGTTGGAGTTCCGAGTTCAGAGGTTGGAGTTCCGAGTTCAGAGGTTGAAATAATAATCTTTCCTCTCAATTCCCCAGTACGCGATTAATCGCGTTTCTCCCCATCCCAAAAATTACTGTAAATTTTTAATTATGATTCAGGCAGAAGAATTTGTAGAAGCTGCGCGTAATTTTGGCTTTGGGTGGTACACGGGCGTACCCTGTTCTTTTCTCACGCCCTTTATTAACTACGTCATCAATGACGTTCAACTTAGATATATCTCCGCAGCCAATGAGGGAGATGCTGTAGCGATCGCATCTGGAGCCGCAATTGCTGGTAAACCTGCTGTGGTGATGATGCAAAACTCTGGTTTGGGGAATGCAGTTAACCCGCTAACGTCGCTAACTTACATCTTTCGGATTCCGCTGCTGCTGATTTGTACCCTGCGAGGCGATCGCCATTTACAAGATGAACCGCAACATCAATTAATGGGGCAAATCACAGAGAAATTATTGGAAACAATGACTATACCTTGGGAATTTTTTCCCACAGACGTAGCAGAAATAGAACCAGTTCTGAAAAGAGCCACAGCTTATATGCAACAAGAGCGCTGTCCTTATGCTCTAATTATGCGTAAAGGAGCGATTGCCCCCCATGCACTCACTCGTTCTTCTATCCCCGAACGAGAAAATAGTAATAGCGCTCATATTCAGCAAAACTTTTTTCGGGATAGCAAAGAACAACGCATTTCTCGCAACGAAGCATTAGCTCGGATTGTAGAACTTACTGATCCAGAAAACACTGTAGTAATTGCCACCACCGGATACACGGGACGCGAACTCTTTGCTAGTAAAGACAGCGCCAATCATCTTTATATGGTCGGCTCGATGGGTTGCGCTTCCTCAATGGGATTGGGATTATCTTTAGCACGTCCAGACCTGAAGGTAGTAGTAATTGATGGCGATGGGGCAGCACTGATGCGAATGGGTAATTTTGCGACCATCGGTACTTATGGCGGTGCTAACTTGACCCATATTCTTTTAGATAATGAAGTCCACGATTCCACAGGCGCACAAGCCACCGTTTCTGCGGGTATCTCCTTTGCCAAAATTGCCGAAGCCTGCGGTTACGGCGTTACATTAGCTGGAAATGACCCTTCGCTTTTAAATACCTTATTTACCGCAGATGCTAACAATAGGCCTAAATTCGCCCATTTAAAAATCCGTCCCGGAACTTTAGAAAAGCTACCCAGACCCAACCTTACGCCAGAAGCAGTTTTACAACGCTTTATGAAACACATTGGTAATTCGTAATGACGCTCGAATACTCGCTAACGCTGCGCTAACGTAATTCGTAATTAATAAATTCAAAGTACCAACTCTTAAATTTATTAATGCCTAATGCAATACTTGTCGGTTAAGGGGAAAAGGGGAAGGGGAAAGGGGAAAGAAAAAACCTTTAACCTTTTCCCCAAACCCAATGCCAAGTTAAAAATGCAAAACCCGAGCAGTATTGATGCCTAATGACAAATGACAAATGACAAAATGATTTTACTAAATCCCGGCCCCGTCAATTTGAGCGATCGCGTCAGAAATGCCCTGTTGCGTCCAGATTTGTGTCATCGTGAGGTGGAATTTTCCCAACTTCAAAGCAGAATCCGCGAACAATTACTTCAAGTTTATGGTCTTGGAAGCGCTCGTTGGGCAGCAGTTCTTCTCACTGGTTCTGGTACCGCAGCAATGGAAGCGATGATCAGCAGTTTAGTTCCAAGCGATGGGAAATTGCTGGTCATTGAAAACGGTGTATATGGCGAACGACTATCCAAAATTGCCAAAATCCACGGTATTAATTACATCACACTTTCCCATGCTTGGGATGCCGAAATAGATATCAACGCTTTAGTCAAACTTTTAGATGAAAATGCCGACATCACCCACCTTGCTGTCGTCCATCACGAAACTACTACTGGTCGCCTAAATAATTTGCTGGAACTTGCGCCAATTTGTCAAGAACGCAGCATCAAACTATTAGTGGATGGAGTCAGCAGCTTTGGTGCTGAGGAACTAAATTTTGCCGATTGGGGAATCACGGCTTGCGCTGCGACAGCCAATAAATGTCTGCATGGTGTCCCCGGAACGTCCTTTGTCATTCTGCGACGGGATGCACTGCCGTCAGTAGACACAATCCCCCGCACCTTATATTTAGATTTAGGAACCTATTGCCAGCAGCAAGACCGAGGCGGTACACCTTTTACACAATCAGTACAGACATTTTATGCTTTAACAGAAGCTTTGCAAGAAATGGCAGAAGCAGGGGGTTGGCGTGCTAGACACAACCATTACAACCAACTTGCCAGCTTAGTCAGAGACGGGTTAGCCTCAATCGGAATTAAACCCTTACTTCCTCTTGGCAGCTCATCCGTTGTCTTGAATGCCTACTACTTGCCAGATGGTTTCAGATATGAAGAATTTCACGACCAACTGAAAGCACAAGACTATATAATTTATTCTGGACAGGGAAATTTAGCTCAATCTATTTTCCGAGTATCGACAATGGGAGCTATTACCCACGCTGACATGGAACGCTTTGTTGGTGTAGTTAAACAAATAATTCGTAATTAATAATATTCTCTTGTTCCCATGCTTTGCATAGGAATGGCTGACTAGGGGCAGCAGCCCCCAGCAGGGTAAGAGAAGGCATCGCTTGTTTTTGATCCAACCTGACAAAATCGCGTTGCTTCCCATTTCATGCTATTTTGTCGAATTCAATATGGAGGTACTTCACTGTCCGCATGAGTATGTTCGGCAAGTACTGGTAATTTTCTTGTGCCAAGCGGATGTTCTTAAGCCGTAGCAGTAACCGCTCATAGGCGATCTGCATTTCCTTACGAGCAAGCATAGCGCCCAAACAAAAATGAATGCCATAACCAAAAGATAGGTGGTTGCTGGCATTATGGCGGCACACATCGAAACGCTCACCCTCAGGAAATTTTATGGGGTCGCGGTTAGCAGCATCGAAACGGATCATGACCAAAGACCCAGCTTGGAGAGCAACATCTCCTAGTTTTGTATCTTGCATCACAACTCGCCACATTCCCGCTGTCGGACTTTCCATCCGTAGAACTTCTTCAACAAAGTTCTCTAGCTGGGAAATATCTGTTTGTAGCAACTTCATTTGCTCTTGATTGTTTGTCAGCAATAACATCCCACCCGCGAGTGCACTGGTGACAGTCTCATTGCCTGCCACTAATATTTGCTGAACTATACTTAGTAATTCAGCAGTGTCGAGCGATCGCTCTCCAGCCACCTTTGCCTGTACCAAGTCAGTAATCAAATCATCTTGAGGCTGTTTTTGGCGTGAGTCTATGACATCATGAAAATAGTGCTGGAAAGCAACAACATCTTTAGCACACTCGATCTCCTGGTCTCTAGAAAGTGTGTGACCTAGGCGTGCAATAAAAGAATCAGACCATTGCTTGAACTTCGGCAAATCTGCTTGCGGCACACCTAACTGTTGAGCAATAACTTTGATCGGTAAGGGTACGGCAAACTCACTGACGAATTCACACTTGCCGCGCTCAATGAAACTGTCAATAAGTTCATCAACAATCTGCTCAATCAAGTCACGCATTTTGTTGACACGCGACGAGCTGAACGCCTTATTCACCAGCGAGCGAAATCGCTCGTGTTCTGGCGGATCTGCCGTGAGCAGGGTGTTCATCTGAGGCCAGCCTTGAGCAGAAATTTTCTGCAACTCATCATCCTGTTCTCCTTTGCCAGCCAGTAAAGTAGAGAAATTGCTAGAGAATATTTTTGTATCCTTAAGAATTTCTATCACCAAGTCATAGCGGGTAACGAGAAAGAGTTTGGTGTCAGGTCTGGGACTAGGTAGCTCCATAATTGGTGCTTGCTCTTGTGCCAGTTTGTAGAATTCATAAGGACACACAAGCAGTTCCGGGTCAAAGAAGTTGTAGTCCGACAGATGCTTCATGCTTCTACTGGTGGTCAATGATTGTTTGCTTTGAGTAATTATGCAGTCAATATCATCTTAACAAGATACTCACCGTTCGCTGTCGTAAAGCGCCCTGCCTTTGGTTATGCCGAAACTAATGCGCGACGGATCAAAGAAAAGATTCTCCAGAAGAGCACAAAGTCATTCATGCAACAATGACCTTTCAAACGCCTATGAAAAAGGATTAGCTTCTGTCACCACTTCTGGTAGTGGAATAAACTCTGTTTCATCTGGCACGGTAGCAAAGCGGGAGTTGCGCCAATCAGCTTTAGCTTGCTCTATTCGTTCTGGTCGGCTAGAGACAAAATTCCACCATTTGTAGCGTTTACCTAACGGCTCACCGCCAATAACAATACATCGAGCAGGGGCAGTAGCAGAAACGCTGATCTGATCACCTGGCTCTAGAATAGCGAGACGATATTGCTCTATCGGTTCATCATTAATCCTCAATCCCTCTGTGACACTATATACTGCCCTTTCTGAATAATCAGTAGGGATAGTGAAGTGGGCATTGGCAGATAACACCCCATCTAAATAGAGGATAGGTGAGAAAAATTCTACAGGTGAGGTATAGCCAAATATTTGCCCAGCAATAAGTTTGATGACAACGCCATTCTCTTCCCAAGTGGGAAGGGTTTCAGCAGGATAGTGAATGAACTTTGGATCGGTTTCTTCGTTTTCAACAGGTAGGGCGACCCAGGTTTGAATGCCATGAATAGTAGTTTCTTTGTGACGGTCAGAGTCAGGTGAGCGTTCTGAATGTACAATCCCCTTTCCTGCTGTCATCCAGTTCACTGCACCTGGTTTGATTTCCTGCACAGTACCCAAACTATCCCGATGCATCAAAGCACCATCAAATAAATAAGTTACCGTTGCAAGATTGATATGAGGATGTGGTCGGACATCGATGCCTTGATTGGGGGGCATAACGGACGGCCCAAGATGATCAAAAAAGATAAACGGCCCAACCATTTGGCGATTAGGATATGGCAAACTGCGGCGGGCAAAAGACCCACCCAGATTTTTAATTTCGGGTTCAATCAGTTGAAGGATTGCCATAAATCATAGAGGGTGATTGGTAAATGCTGGAATCATTATAAGTATATCTAATGCTTGGTTAGTATATGGCATGGTCGGTGTACTTTATGTTGTATTTATCATCGTCACTGCCATTGGTGAATACAACGGTAATCCGGCTGTTAATGCACTGCTTGGTAGTCAGCAGCCGAACCTAGAGGGTAAAGAAGTCCGGTTTGGTTGGGCACAATCTGCATTATTTGCAACGAGTACAACTGGTACTATGTGCGGCGCAGTCAACAGTTTACACGACTCCTTTATGCCCAACGGCGGTTTTATTACCCTTTCCAATATGTTTCTGCAAATTATCTGGGGTGGACAGGGTACAGGAACCGCTTATTTGTTCGCTTACCTGATTCTGGCTGTGTTTGCTACAGGGCTGATGGTGGGGCGCACACCAGAATTTCTCGGACGCAAGATTGAAAAGCGCGAAGTTGTTCTTGCTAGTTTCCTGATTCTGCTAGTTCACCCGATCGCAATTATGATTCCCGCAGGTATCACCTTGGCATTTCCCGATCAACTATCAGGAATTAGCAATCCCGGCTTCCACGGCTTTGCTCAAGTAATTTATGAATACGCCTCCGCTGCTGCTAACAACGGTTCTGGGTTTGAAGGCTTAGGCGATTCACAACCGTCTCCTTTTGCTATCGCCACAGGTACAGAACCAACTTTAACTGCTTTGTGGTGGAACTTGAGTACCTGCTTCAGTTTACTGGCTGGACGTTATATTCCAGTTTTGGGTTTGCTGTTTTTAGCAGATAGTATGTCTCGTAAGCAAGCTGTTCCCTACACCACTGGTACATTGCGAACCGATACCGGACTATTTATAGGCGTTACCGCAGGCGTGATTTTAATTTTGGGCGCACTTACATTCTTCCCAGTATTAGCATTAGGCCCCATTGGTGAAGCTTTCTTTATTGCCAAAGGTATCGGCTAGGGATTGGGGAGCGGAGGGGCAGGGGAGAGTTAGAACACCGTTCATCGACTTCGGAACACCATTCATCGTCCTCGGAACACCATTCATCGACCTCGGAACACCGTTCATCGTCCTCGGAACACCATTCATCGTCCTCGGAACACCATTCATCGACTTCGGAACACCATTCATCGTCCTCGGAACACCATTCATCGACTTCGGAACACCATTCATCGTCCTCGGAACACCATTCATCGACTTCGGAACACCATTCATCGTCCTCATCGTTCCATGCCCAATGCCCAATGCCCCATTCCCAAGATTTAATGTATGCCAATTACTACTGATTCTCCCTCCCCCCGTATTCCATCTGGAACTCGTGACTCGCGAAAACACACCCCCAAAACAGATATGCGGGGACTTTACCAGAGAGCAATTCGCGAGTCATTTATTAAGCTCGATCCGCGAATTACTGTCAGAAACCCAGTTATGTTTGTTGTTTGGGTAGGGACAATTGTCACCTTCCTTGTTACCCTTAATCCAAATCTGTTTGGCACAATCCAGGCAGATGCCAACCAACAACGCGTCTTAAACGGGTTGATTACCTTTATTCTCTTTTTCACCCTCGTTTTTGCCAACTTTGCCGAAGCCGTAGCTGAAGGACGCGGTAAAGCACAAGCTGATTCACTGCGATCGACGCGATCAGATACGATCGCTAATAAAATCCTCCCCGATGGTTCCATAGTCAAAGTCAATTCTACGGAACTGCGGCGGGGCGATTTGGTAAAAGTGGTTGCAAATAATATGATTCCCGCCGATGGGGATGTAATTAAAGGCATCGGCTCAGTGGATGAGTCGGCAATTACTGGGGAATCTGCCCCTGTATTGAAGCAACCAGGTACAGATATTGCCAGTTCGGTGACAGGTGGCACACGCTTACTCTCCGATGAGTTGACAATTAAGATTAGCGCTGATCCTGGTCAAGGCTTTATCGATCGCATGATTTCCCTGGTAGAAGGGGCAGAACGCAGCAAGACTCCCAACGAGATTGCTTTAACGGTATTGTTGGCAGTGTTAACGCAGGTGTTTTTGATTGTGGTGGCAACCATGCCTCCCTTTGTAGGTTACATCGCTAGCTTTATCAGCACGGCCTTTGGAGTTGAGGCGGGAAACAGTTTGCGGGCGGGTGCTAGCGTTGCTATCCTCATCTCGCTACTGGTAGCTTTAATTCCTACAACTATCGGTGGTTTGCTCAGTGCGATCGGTATTGCAGGGATGGATAGGGTTGCCCAGTTTAACGTCATTGCTACCTCTGGTCGAGCAGTAGAAGCCTGCGGTGACATCAATACCCTGGTGCTGGATAAGACAGGCACAATCACCTTGGGTAATCGGATGGCTGACGAGTTTATTCCTTTGAATAATCACTCAATCAAAGATGTGGCGCAAGTCTCCCTTGCTGCTAGCTTGTTTGATGAAACGCCAGAAGGCAAGTCAATTGTGATATTGGCAGAAAAGTCCCAAGCTGCGGTAGACTTTAATATCGACAAAGCCGAGGGTGTGGAATTTTCCGCAAAAACCCGGATGAGTGGCACAAATCTACCCGATGGCAAACAAATTCGCAAAGGAGCAGTGGATGCCATTAAGGGATTTGTCCGTTCCCGTGGTGGCTACGTTCCTGATGATATAGACGCAGCTTATGAGCGAGTTTCCCGATTAGGCGGTACACCCTTAGCTGTTTGCCAAGATGACAATATTTATGGTGTCATTTACCTCAAAGATATTGTGAAACCTGGACTGCGGGAAAGGTTTGACCAACTCCGCCGTATGGGTGTTAAGACTATCATGCTCACAGGTGACAACCGAATTACCGCTTCGGTAATTGCCCAAGAAGCTGGGGTTGATGATTTCATTGCCGAAGCGACTCCAGAAGACAAAATTGAGGTGATTCGTTCTGAACAATCTCAGGGTAAATTGGTGGCAATGACCGGAGATGGTACTAACGATGCACCTGCTTTGGCTCAAGCAAATGTCGGTGTGGCGATGAACTCTGGGACGCAAGCTGCCAAAGAAGCTGCCAACATGGTGGACTTAGACTCTGACCCCACGAAGTTAATTGACTTAGTAACCATAGGTAAACAGTTGCTAATTACCCGTGGAGCATTGACAACGTTCTCCATCGCTAACGATATTGCCAAGTATTTTGCCATCATTCCCACTATCTTTGCAGCCGCTGGAATCGGCGCACTTAATATTATGGGATTAAAGAGTGCTCAATCTGCGATCGTCTCGGCGCTGATTTACAATGCTTTAATTATTCCGGCATTAATTCCGCTAGCACTCAAAGGGGTAAAGTTTTTACCTTTAACAGCAGATCAACTGTTACGTCGCAACATCTTCATCTATGGCGTTGGTGGTATCATAGCTCCCTTCATTGCCATCAAACTGATAGATATCATCTTACCTTTGTCTTAATCTACTATGAAACCCGTTAATATCCGCCGCGCGTTAGCGAAGCTCGCCGCAGGCATCGCTGCATCTCAAGTATTAGAAGAAATAACTGAAATCTGGTGTCAATGGCGTAGACACAAGCTGGCACTGTATTTGTTCTTGGCGATGTGTTTCAACCTAGTTGTTGCACCTCTAGTTTATGCGGCGACTGGTGAACAGCTTTCCCGCAGTCAATCTTGGGGATTGGGATTGTTAGGGCTGGTGACACTAGGGCTTTCCATCTATCTATTTTTTGTAATGTTTGTACCGGAGAAATTCTAATGAGTTTTGCACGCGAAGCTAGCAGGGCTATTCGTTCTACCTTGTTACTCTGGGTTATTGCAGCAATTATTTATCCTTTTGGGATGATTGCCATTGGGCAGATTGTGTTTCCGTTTCAAGCAAACGGTAGTTTACTAACAAATAGCACAGGTCAAGTTGTCGGTTCTGCTTTGATTGGTCAACCTTTTAGTAGCGATCGCTATTTTAACAGCCGTCCCAGTACCACCAGTTACAGCACAGCCGACCCCAAAAAGGACGATGCGGGAGTTTTGAAAACCGGGGTTTCTGGTGCTAGTAACTTGGCTCCTAGTAATCCCGCATTACTGGAACGCATCAAAGGTAAAAATTACCCCGACCCCAGCAAAAAGGTTGAAGGTAACTTCAATCGTTTGAAAACAGCAGGTGTACAGCCGACTGCTGATCTAGTCTACACCTCTGGTTCCAGCCTTGATCCCCACATCACCCCCAAAGCTGCGATCGCTCAAATTGCACGAGTAGCCAAGGCGCGAGGAGTTCAGCCCCCCCAACTGGAAACTTTGATTGCCCAAAATACCGATGGTCGTTTTCTTGGTATCTTTGGTGAGCCTGGAGTTAATGTGTTGAAGCTGAATCTAGCTCTGGATAAGATCAAAGGATAAAGGCATAGGCTATTTCTGTTACAGCCTAATTATGAAGTTGACACTCCCCGCTCTAAAGAGACGGGGATTCTTGGTTCTCTGACTCGCCGTTAGGCAGCAGGCTTGCGCCAACGGCCCAAGAGGGCAAATCTCCCCAAGCGTAGCTTCCGGTGTGCCCCACCGTA
>NZ_JACJTD010000072.1 GCF_014698505.1 Nostoc foliaceum FACHB-393
TTCTTGCAGTTATCGTAGAATCGCGCTATCGCTGACCATGCACGTTCAGCAGCAGACTGTCTAGCCATTGAATTGAGTTCATCGGCAAAAGGAAATTCAGCAGATAGTACCGCGCAATATTTATTAATGTCATATCTGCCAATATTTTTATTATCCATCCAGTAGCGCAAGCACTTATTTTGGATGAATTGACTAGTGCGTATGGCTTCGTCAATAGCGCTATACTGTTTTTTTTTCCCCTTAACTTTGAACTCGTAAACAATCATGGTGTCGACCAGTTAACCACTAACTTATGTTAATACTTCTCACATAAGTTAGCCAAATTTATTTGGCATATTCGCTTATATCCTCCGGTTGGAAACCGAGGGTTTTACGCATCACACTTCATAAGCCGACTCCAACAAACCAGGCCTCAAAGCAGTATGCACCCTCTATCGCACAACCAATAATCACCCCACTCAAATCATTCTCTCTCATCCTCTGCGTTTCCCTTTGCGCGACGGCAGTCGCTACAACGGGGGGAACCCCCGCAACGCGCTGCCTCCCCTCTGCGTTTAAAAATCTTTCACAAATTCTGTTAAGAACCTGAATGCTTTCAAAATATAACTAGCGCAATCTCTAGGAGAAGTGTTGTAAAACGATCGCCATGCACTAGCTTTATCTTCATCATAGCGATCGCTGCGATGAGTATGATTTTCTAGCCACGCCAATCGCACTGCATGACCAATTAACACATCCAACACGATATATTCTTCAATTTGCAGCTTGGGATTATTAGCTGCGATCGCAGCTAATTCTATTAATGCTTCAATATTAACTTGGCGATATTCTGGAGCTTCGATTTTATTCAGCAAATGCTCAACTAACAGAGCAAAATTTCTTTCCCCGGCTGTCATTTCCGACAGCATTATCTCACTATCTAAACGATTGCGGCGCTCTAATTTATCGCCAATTACTAGACCCTTGCAATGTTGCATTAATAGCCAAACTTGTTTAAAAAACTCTTTTGGTACGCGCCCCGTTGCACCCTCGGCTTGGCGAAATCGCCGCCAACCGCCTGGGGGAACTTCTATTCCTTCTCCTATCGCTGGTGAGACTACCCAAGCAATATCACTTTCTTTTTGCTTGACGTGCAGTGATTCTTGCTGGCGTAACAGGTTACTCATGCCAGTATATCCAGTTAATACCTGACGCAAGCGCATTTTTACTTCAAAGGGTGAAAGTTGCATTAAGTAATCGTATGCTTCATCTTGAGTAACATGTAATTCCCGCGCTAGTTCGCTGGTGATCAATAAGATAAGATAGCCGACTCTCAGCGTTAGTAGTCCCTGAAATAGTTCGGGTTCTGAGCGAATTAAGATGCCAAGATAGATTAAAATCTCTTGGGTAAGGACGCGATCGCGTATATCTTCACGACAAAAATGATTAATTTTATCGGCTATTTCATCGTGGGACATGGGTACGGTAATCAAGGACGCTTCACTGTAAGCTTTACCCACAGCAATTTGCTTACCCCGTACCAAAATACTCGTGACTGCATCTGATAGGCTGATATCAACCATTTGGCGTAACCCAGCAGCCCGCCGTACCACTGCCCAAATACCTAAATCTCCAGCTTTGGTGTAAACTTCATCTAGTAAATCGCCTACGGTGACGCGATATCCTGGGCCACCGTACCCTGTATCAAATTCCATTCCCTGTAAGCGAGTTAAAGTTTGCAATAACTCAATTTGCTCGTAGATGTTCTCTGATGAGCGCAAATGAGAAAGTAATAAACCAAAGTTGGTTTCACACTCCATTTGAAATTCTTGGGTATGTCCTAAGCGCCAGTTTTTCCCAGGATGATAAGCTAGATAATAGCAACGTGGGCTAGCATTTTTCACTGGCGATCGCGAGAATTCTGCATTGGGAAGAAAATCAATTCTTTGGATTCCAGCTGTTAGCATTAGCTGATTTAGCCGCCCTAATTTCACTCGCACACCGTTACAAACACCATCTTTCAGTTCTTGCATCAATTCTAGTAATGCTGCCGAACCTGCCTCTAACATGGTGTGCGTCAACATTAAAGTCAAAGTGGGACGCCCTAAATCGCTCCAATATTTTTGAATGTAAGCTAGTTCACTTCTAATTTGATCTAGCAAAAAATGGTAATCAAGAGTTAAGTAAAACTGCTGAGAGTCTGAAAATGAAGGCAAAAAGACAATTGTTTCACCACTAATCCGAAAGATTCTAGATGTTGTTAAACTCCGCAACCGCCGCACTGGCCGCCCAGTTAAACCAAGTTTATCGTTACGTCCAATTTGGGTATAAATAGCTGAAAATTCTCCAGCTTTTCTCACCTGAATCGGTTCTACTTGGGTAGGCGTTTGTGCTTCAATACCGTGAACTTCTAGTTTTTTCTGTAAATCTTCATCTTCTGCTAATAAGGCAATTTGTACCAATGCTTCGCGCTGTTTGCCCACACATAAATGTCTTCCCAAAGGATCGATGTCACCAACCGCCAGTAAACCTTCGCTCAACATTTGACTGAGAAAATATAAACTCTGCGCCCACACCAAGGGAATATTTTCATTGGGCAAACGTGGTTGCGTTTGGGGTGCTAACTTTTCTGCCTCTATGTTTTCTGCTGGAACATAATAAAGTTCTGGCAATAAACGCAAACCATCTTGTTCTATGAGTAATGATTCTAAAAGCTCTTGGTATTTTTTAACTTGTTCTTGTTCGCCACGAAATAATCCATCTAGAACTAAATAAGTGAAAAATAACGGCCATTCGCATTCAATATGTTCAAATTGCTTGAGTTCCCACGGTTCGTAGTGTAAGCGGTGATTATCTTCTAAAACGGTTTGGTGTCCATCACGCAAAAAGCGTTTGCAACCGTATTTGCCTGCGAGTTTATTGATAATATCGTTTAAAGTGCGATCGCGTAACTCCAAATCTTCCACTGCAAAGGCAGGATAACTAATAATACTTAACAGCGCTGCATCAATTTCTTTGGAACCAGATTCCCTCGGTAATAAGGATTCTAGAGTAATCCGGGCGCGGGCAATTTCATCTGGTAGCACATGAATTACCGATGCTTGACTACCACGCACACCAAATAAATCCAGTCCGTTGATAGCTTCTAAAGCAGCTTTTGCCATACCTACAGAACTGGCATTTAACTCAGCACTACCACGATTAATTTTATTACCACGTTCCCAAATGCCGTAATCTGGTGTGCGGTAAGCTCGTCCAATGTAATAAACTAAATTTTGGACGAAATTCACTTCATCAATCGTATAGATTATTTGCAATCCCGCAGCAGTCATTTGCCCCAACATCAGTAAAAATATAGATGTGGCATCCAGTTGCAAATGTCCCCATTCGTTATCACCAACAACAATGTCACCGGTTGCGGTATTGTATTTGGCGTGCAATCCATCTAGTAGCGACTGAGTATGTTTAAATGTCTCTACTTTATGAGCTTGTCGCATCATTGCAAATAGCAACCCACGCATCAGTTTGATGACACTGTGTTCTAATTCATAGGTGCGTCCTTTGTCGTCATCAATCTTGCGGTATGCAAGTCCTAAACCCCAAACTGCCAAAATGCTGTAAACGTTGTCTCGCACCCAGGCATCTGTATAATCGCCGTGGGCTGTAATCGCTGTACTCGCAGGTAGTAAACCAGTAATTGGATTCTGCCGAGTCAGGATAATCGTTTTGATTTGCTGGTAGTAATAGTCCAGGCGAGCTAGCAATTTGGTAGATGTTTTCATGATTTGGTTCAGAACTACTTGCAAAATTTGACCCTGTGACTGTCAAGTGAATTACCTAAACCAAGCCAGAATAAGTTCTGTAATGGTTGATGGGACAACAGCTAAGAGTGGTGTGAGTTTATTATTATCTCCTGTTCATACGCCTCTGGGTACTTAATTTTAGCGATCGCAAATTAAAATATGATATTTGTTCAAACCTTCATTACTACTTATAAGATTTTATACCTGCCTTTACATAATTTCTGATAATTCTAAAGAAGGATCAAAAATCTTTCAAAAGAGGCAACATGAGCTAAAAAAATATTGACTAAATTATAGGTATAAAAGCCTTTTAACACAAAATAACTCTGTAGAAAAGGAGATTAATTATGTCTCTGCGTTACAACGAAAATCATGCTCTCTTGGTAAAAGTAGTTTATTCCCAAGTTAAAGTTAACGGTAAAATTGAGCTAGTACCATTGGAGCTATACGCTGATGGTTCGCTTAAGCGGTGTATTGGGTGAAAATTAGGAATTAAGCGTTAGGAACTGTCTATATATCAGTTCTTCTTGAGAGCTATTAAGCTGATGCGCCTCTAAAGTATATAAACACTCTTGATGGTCGTTAACAGTCATCAGTCATTAGGTAAATGTACAAATTAAATGCGTAACAGCTTATCTCTACTTTTCACTCTAGATAAGTGAAGTTAAGACTGGTAAATACCGAGTTATTGCCGATATGGGAGCGATTGCTTTATACCTGCTCTCCTGCACGCGCCAACCAATGGCTGCTAGCAGTGGATTGCATCTGAAGCGATGCCTAGGTTGGGCTACGCCTACGCCAAAGCTCAAACACATTACCGCAACTATGAAGTCAAACCTGCTAACTCATTTCTGATTCTTAGTCGTCCAGGTGACTATGCATGAAGTTGCTTGATACGAATTACTACTTATTAATGTTGTAAATATTTTAACTATGTAAATTTTGCGAGTAAATTCGTTGATTGGCTTGACATAGCTTGTAGTAGTAGTAAAATCTACTTTAAGTGACACGAGAATTTCCTGAAACTCAGGGTAATTACATTACTTGCTAATGAAGAATATCACAGTTACTGAAGGCTAATATTCAGTATCTACCGGAGAGTGCTATTCCGGGTTAGGATGATGACTAGCGATGGCTTAATTTAAATATCGATATTGAATTGTTGAAATTTTATGGGCAATAGTCCACCAGATGGCAGTATCAACCTCCTCTGAGCTGGCGAGGAAGTCTCCCAGCGCGGGGGAGACTTAGGAGATATATCTCATGCTCACACAAGATATTCGTGATTTGCTGACTGATACTACCGATTTAAACCAATTGAAATGGGATTTAAATCGCTTGCAACCTGTGGATGTGGGAGAATACATTACACAATTGCCTGAGAAACAACGCGCGATCGCATTCCGTTTACTCAACAAAGCTCAGGCAATTGATGTATTTGAATATCTGCCCACAGAGGTGCAGGAAGAACTAATTAATTCTCTGCATGATGTCCAGGTAGTGCAACTTGTAGAAGCGATGAGTCCTGACGAACGGGCAGAATTGTTTGATGAATTACCTGCTGGGGTAATCAAACGGTTATTACAAGAACTTAGTCCAGAACAAAGGCAAGCAACAGCAACAATTCTCGGCTATCCAGAAGGCACTGCTGGGCGGGTGATGACAACTGAGTATGTCCGGTTGCGTCAAGGATTGACTGTAGGTGAAGCCCTGAGCAAAATTCGCCGTCAAGACCAAGACAAGGAGTCGATTTACTACGCCTACGTCACAGACGATAACCGGACATTGGTGAGAGTAGTTTCACTGCGCCAATTGCTGTTTACCTTTCCCGATGTTTTCATCAAGGATATTGCTAGCGATCGCGTCATCAAAGTTAGAACTGAAACCCCTCAAGAAGAGGTGGCGCGAATCATGCAGCGCTACGACTTAATTGCTATCCCCGTGGTTGATCGGGAAGACCGATTGGTTGGCATCGTCACCATTGATGATGTGATGGATATTTTGCAAGAGGAAGCCACAGAAGATATTCAAAAACTGGCGGGTGTAAGCGGTGATGAAGCTGCTTTGTCCTCTCCCTTGCTCACTATCCGTAACCGCTTGCCTTGGTTGTTAGGCATCATGGCAATGTATATTGGTGCAGCCAGTGCGATCGCGCCTTTCCAATCTGTAATTGCCGCAGTGCCAGTTCTAGCAGTCATCATGCCAATTTTTTCTAACACTGGTGGCACTGTTGGAATTCAATCATTAACGGTGACAATCCGCGGCTTAGGGGTGGGTGAGGTAACACCCAAAGATACCTTGAAAATTCTCCGCAAAGAACTTCTAGCAGGATTAGGCACAGCCGTAGTTTTAGCTATGACGATGATGCTGCTTTCCTTAATTTGGGCACGACCCCAAGAGCGATGGGTGGCTTTAATTGCCGGCATGGTAATGGCAACTAATACAATTGTGGCTGTTACACTTGGCACTTTACTGCCAATGGGTTTGAAACGACTGAAGCTTGACCCTGCCTTGGTTAGTGGCCCTTTAGTAACTACAATGCTAGATACAATTGGGTTTTTAACATTCCTCACCCTGATTTCTGGTGCTTTGAATGTTTTTCATTTACCAACTTAATCGACGTTTATATAGTAGGGGTATACAGCTGTGCACTCCTACCGAATATTCAATCAAACTATATAAATCCTTCATGCTGTAGAGAACAGATAGCTAATTTGATAGAAGACAGGTGATATCATTTCCTCTGCATATGTAAATTAAAAAGGTGTAGAGACGCGACCGCTCGGATCTCTATGCAGGAAACTGATTGCTATTTATGCCTACTACTACCTGGAATCGTCATCACATTCTTTCCTTAGCTGACTTCACTACCGCTGAATACGATACTGTTTTGCAAACTGCTGCTAGTTTTCAAGAGGTACTATCACGGCGGACGAAGAAAGTGCCAACTTTGCAGGGACAGGTGGTGGCGAATTTATTTTTTGAATCTTCTACGCGCACTCGCAGCAGTTTTGAACTCGCCGCGAAACGCTTAAGTGCAGATACACTGAACTTCGCCGCAGCCACTTCCTCAATGACTAAGGGAGAGACAATTCTCGACACGGCAAAGACCTATTTGGCCATGGGAACTGATATTATGGTAGTCCGCCATCGAGAGGCAGGAGTACCGAATGCGATCGCAGCTGAAATGGATCGTTTAGGTGTACGAGTTAGTGTTCTCAATGCTGGTGATGGTCAACATGAGCATCCTTCTCAAGCACTGCTAGATTTATTTACCATTTGTACGCTAATTGATCCAGCTAGTCCCCGACTGGAACTTTTAAAGGGAAAAAAGATTGCTATTGTTGGGGATATTCTCCATTCTCGCGTGGCGCGATCGAATATTTGGAGTTTAATTGCTAGTGGTGCCGAAGTGCATCTTGCAGCACCACCTACACTTTTACCCAAGTTATTTGCCGAGTATATCTCTGAAGAGTCAGGAGCTAGGAGTCAAGAGTCAGAAGTCAGGAGTTATTCCCCCAATCCCCAACTTTTTCTCCACTGGCAGCTAGAACCAGCTTTGCAGAATGCTGATTTTGTCATGACTTTGCGCTTGCAAAAGGAACGTATGACGGCTCATTTGCTGCCAAGTTTGCGAGAATATCATCAGCTATTTGGTATTACACGCACAAAGCTGCAACTTTGTAAACCTAACGTCAAAGTTTTACATCCAGGCCCAGTTAATCGTGGTGTTGAAATTAGTTCTGAATTGATGGATGACCCAGAATTTAGTCTCATTCAATCGCAAGTTACTAGTGGTGTCGCCGTTCGTATGGCGCTGCTGTATTTGTTAGGTAGTGGCAAAGCTTAATATAATTTCCGTTTGCATACTTCTTCTAAGATAATAGGTTGGGTTGAGCGGAAGCGTTACCCAACAAAGGCTTAATAATGTTGTGTTCTTCTACGGGTCTACGTTTCTCAAATGCCACTTGCTACCCTGCGGGAACGCTAAAAGCGTAGCTTGCTTTCCCGTAGAGGTACAAGTCGGGAAACCCGGTGTTAGCGCCTGGCTCCCCAACCTACGCCAGTTTTAGTTTATAACCTTAACCCAAGTGTATTGACTGATATTATCCATTCAGGTTGGTAATCAGTAGTGAAAGTTGGGTATAATTTGCAATTCCTAATATTATTCCCAACTTATTCCCTGCGGACTAGCTTACGGAAGAATACTTAATCTTAAAGAAATTATGTATTCCTCCGATCGCATGAGGACAGAATTCTCAAATTTTGGGACACTGGAATCGTAGAAGTCAAGAATCTAATGACTTTTAGAAGTGTCGGAGGTAAATATGAAACCAATCTTTTTGACGGCAGCCGCCTTACTTAGTACGCTATCTCTAGCTGCTCCCCTTTCCGTCAAAGCAGAAAACTCCGCCCCTGTCCGGCGCTTGCTGGAAACTAGAGAATGTTTCGGATGTAATTTAACAGGAGCAAACCTTAAAGGCGCTCATCTGATAGGTGTTGACCTGAGAAATGCAAATCTAAAAGGAGCTAATCTCGAAGGTGCTAACTTAGAAGGTGCTGATTTAACTGGTGCAAATTTGAAATCTGCTAATCTCACAGATGCCTTTGTCAGTGGTACTAGCCTAAATAATGCTAATCTCACCAATGTTGATTTGAGTAATGCGCATTTATATAATACTGAAGTAGATGGCGCAATTTTGGCTAATATTGATTTAAGCGGCGCTGACGTATTTAATACTGCCATTAGCGTCGGTGGTGAATATTAATGATGATTCATGATGTAAAAGTCATGAGTTAAGAGTTAAATTCAACTCCTAACTCTGCACTTTCTAAGTTTTACTCACCAGTAATTGATAGTTCATTAACCCAGATTTTAGGACAAACTCCTCCTGGCGTTAACTCTGCTTCTTTTTCTACATAAATAATTGACTTTAAGAGTTCCAAGAAATCACCAGCAACAGTTGCTGACTCTATACTTGTCCTGACACCCTTGTTAACTAGCCAACCATCAAACGGCAAAGAAAACGAGCCTTGTAAGGATTTAACTCCAGCATGGAGAGCCTGTAAATCATCAATAAAAATCACATTTTCAGCAGTTTCTAAACTCAACTCTTCTTCAGGAGTTGCTGTTGTAAAAACGTGATAAAAATTGGGGCTAACACTGACTTTTGCACCAATACTTGCATTACCTGTTGGCTGGGCATTGAACCTTTTGGCAGTGCCTGCACTGTGGAGAAAACCTGTTAAAACGCCATTTTCAATCAGCGAAACCTGACGAGTAGGAGTTCCTTCACCATCAAAACTTTCTGCGCCTACGTTAGCTGGGTGCAGTGCATCATCATAAACTGAAAGCAGAGGGGTAGCAATTTCCTTACCTAAATCATCAGGAGTAGATAAGCTTTGGTTGTCCAAAATACTTTGGGCATTGAATAAGTTAGAAAAACCACCTAACAGACTTAAGAAAGCTTCCGGTGAGAAAACAACTCGATATTTACCAGTCTGAATTTTTTCATAATTCAAGTGACTGATAGTTTTATCTGCGGTTTCTTTGATGCAACCATTGATGTCTAGATTATCTAAACTTTGGTTGATTCTAAAAGCGCCTGCACTACGAGGCTTTTTTCCTTCTTCCTCAGTTTTACTGTAAAGATAAACTGATGCTAAGGAGTGAGATTCAGTTCTCACAGCCCCGTCACTATTTAGATAAAACCTGTCAATATCCCTTTGCGATAACCCATTATAAGGCACACCTTTAATTGCTGGATGAGCTGCCAATAATTCTTTTTCAGCTATTAACAATCTTTCTATGAGTTCAGCAACAGGTGCTTGGGGTGTCTTATCCTGAGGTTTATTTGAAATAGGAACAGTAGCTTCTGGACTAAAATCAGGAACATTTTCCTTAACACCAAAGAAACTGGCTTCGTAGGCAGTTTTCAAAGCTAATTCCAGTCCTTTAGAATCTACATCTGTGGTGCTAGTGACACCCATTGTATTATCTTCATTCCAGACGCGAACAGTAACACCAGAGCGATTTGAGGCTTTTACTTGTTTTGGCTCACCTTGGTCTACTTGCACGCTAGTATCATCTACTGTTGAGCCATAAATGTCGAATTTCTTAATGCCAAGTTTATCAGCATTGTCCTTGGCAGAATTTGCAATTTCATTGATATTCGGCATAGTCAATTTTTAATTTGGGATTTTTTCGCTCCCTGCTTCAGCCTGGGAGTTTAGTCTAATACTGGAAGGCTTCTGCCTCCTAGATAAATAAGTGGCAGAGGCACAAGGAAGGAATTTCCAGATATAACCTGGAAGTTGATGAGGTTATCGTCCACCTACGGTAATAGAATCAACCTTGATATGGGGTTGTCCTACTGTGGTGTAAATACTGCCACTAACAGAGCCACAAAAACCTGGTGCAATTTCCAAATCTTGGGAACACATAGAAATTTTATTCATAATTTCCTTGGCTTCACCGATAAGAATTGCACCCTTCAATGGTTTGGTGATTTTGCCATTTTCAATCAAATAAGCTTCATCAACACCAAAATTAAATTGACCTGTAGCACCAACACTTCCGCCACCCATCTTTTTACAGTAAATACCTTTATCAACAGAGGTAAATAAATCATCAATGCTATATTCGCCAGAATCAATATAAGTATTACGCATCCGGCTAGCAGCAGCAAAGGTATAATTTTGGCGGCGTCCACTTCCAGTTCTGGGGTGTCCGGTGCGTGCTGAACCTGTTCTATCTGCTAAAAAGTTTTTGAGAACGCCTTTTTCAATTAATAAGGTTCTTTGAGCAGGCATACCTTCGTCATCCATGTCAATTGTCCCGAAGGCATTTTCAGACCGCCCTTCATCCCAGGCTGTCAAACTTTCGTGGGCAATTTTTTCGCCTTTTTTGTCAGCAAAGGGAGTGGTATTGCGTTCAATTTGAGTGGTTTCTAGCAGGTGTCCGCAGGCTTCGTGGAAGATTACGCCGCCAAAGTGATTGGCCATAATGATGGGGTAAGTACCCGATTCCACGTAATCTGCGTAGAGCATTTTTCCAGCAGATTCTGCTATTTTCTCAGCCGCTTGTTGAGAATCCCAAGTTCTCAAGAAGTTGGCATCACTAGTATTACCTGCGCGTTCACCAATGGAAGCACGATTAGCACCATCAGCACACAACAGGTTAAATCCTACTGACTGGGTGAGGCGAATATCACGAGCGAAAGTGCCGTCACTGGCAGCGATTAAAACTTCTTGCCAATCCCGGAAATAGGTAGCACGGCGCGATTGGACATGGCTAGCTTTTTGCTTCAGGTTGGCAGTACCATCAAGGAGGACTTCTCCCATTTCCCGAATGGAGCTACACACTGGTAACCAGGCATCTTTGCCTCTTTTGGTGGCGTAATCTCTCAATAATTCCAGGTTTATTTCTGGGATGAAAGCTTTAGGAGCAGGTAGTTGCAATCCTAGAATAGAAAGACCTTTTTCTAAGGCTGCTTTCAAACCGGAAAAGGAAAGGTCATTGGTGCTGACGTAGCAATCGGCTTTGCCACGAAATACTCTGACTCCCGCACCTGTAGATAGACTGGGTGAAATACTAGTTATGGAGTCGTCTTCTGCAAGACAACTAATATAGTTGCGACGCTCTAAAAATAATTCAATAAAGTCAGCACCAGCGGCGCGTCCTAGTCCCAAGAGGGTAGCCAGAGGGGCTTCCCAGGTTTCATCGAAACGCTCTGGTGTGGAGGAATATTGGAGGGTGGGAAGTTGATTCGAGAGAAGTAGCGTACTTGTAAGCATGGGTAGCCTCGTCTGCTGGCGTAATTCAGAGATTTGACTGAAAAATCCTGGTCTGTTCAGTCTAACAAATCAGTGAAAGACACAGTTGGTAGAGAGGCAGTGTGGATTTCCCTCCTAAATAAGGGGCAAAATACCTTTGTCTAGTTAATTGAGATGGTAGCTGGATTTACGCTGCGCTGTACTAGAAGTTTGGGACTATATAAACAAAGCCCGCTTTTGCGGGCTGAGATTTTGATTGAGGATGATCGTGTAAAATAAGATACACATATTTGTATTTGACTGGCACTCTTTTCAAGGAAGAGGGTCATGAGCTAGAAGATGCTTTAACTGTGGTCAGAATATAGAAACTTGCTGACGGCTAACCTATATTAAAGATGCAATCTGTTTGCTGCAAACGCTTAATTTAATCCAGGCTATCCATATCAGCTTTATTTACGATTTCCCATTTTCAGTGGAACTCTTGCTATTTTTTGCTGATTGAAAGTCTGACCTAAATTTGAAGTTTGTCCTGCCGATGATAGATTCTTAAACAGGAGCTTGAGGGTTCGAGTAATGGTTTTAATAATTTTCATTTTGCTGGCACTTGGCTTTTGATCATATCTCAAAACCATTGGAATTTCTACGATTTTTGGTTTGAGTACCTTGGCTTTCAGTAGTAAATCTATCATGCAAGCAAATCCACTTTCAGTGAATAAACTCTCCCCATAATACATATCCAGTTTACTAACGAAAGTACGGTTATACAGCCTATAACCACATGTATAGTCTCTTACACCTGGTACACGGGCTGCAATTCTAAAAAGCCAGCTTGCTCCGTAACTCATTATCTCTCTAAATTTTGATAATCCTATGACTTTAGAGCCTTTTCGATATCTAGATGCGATCGCAATATCATAGCTACCAGCTATCATAGTGTCATACATCTTTATTAATAGTTCTGGTGGTTGAGTGTTGTCGCAATCCATCGCAGCTAAAAAATCGCCTTCTTGAGAAATTTCTAAGAAAGTCGTGAAACCTGTTTTAATTGCTTGACCTAAACCAGCATTTTTGGGATGTTGAACTAATTTCAGTAATATACCCAGTGATTGAGATTCTTCTAAGGCAGTCTGAGCAGTTGCATCCCTGCTACCATCATCAACAAGAATCAGTTCTATCTCCATATTAGAGATTTGCTGCAATGTCTGAAATTTTTTGAACAAGGGGCGAATTGATTCTTGCTCGTTGTATGCAGGTAAAAGAATAAAAAGACTCATAAGTACCTCGTGTGGTTTTTCAAATTAAATATCATTACGCAACTTTCAAGAATTCAGTAATGTTGATTTTTTAAGAAATTCATCGACCTGTCGCACAACAGCATTGTTGTTGACACTATCATTGACCAACTGTGAGGTATTGACGACGAAAAAATCATCGTTTTCAGTACTCACTTTTGGAACAAGGCTTGAATAATCTAAAACTTGTAGTGGCTGTACTTTAATAGCTCGATTAATGTGTGCCGCGACAATATCATCTGCTTTAAGTTCTGGAAACATCAAACGTATACCCTGGAAAAATACTTGGCGCAATTCATCGTCTGGCTGTTTTAACAGTGGGTCAGTGGAAAGTATATATTTTGGTAGGAATGTCATGTGATATCCTTCTGTCTCTTGCAAAGAAACTAAGTTGCTCATACCGATGACTCCGGTAAAGGGAATATTTCTATCGGCAATATTTACTACGTAATAAGGGACTAGAGCCTTACGAGTAATAAGTACCATGCAGATTACACCCAGGTATTCTACTGTTTCACCAGTGTCTGAAACTTTCACCAATTCATTGGCAGCAACCTGTTGCAGAATATTAACTGGGCCAGTAAAGATGACTTTATCAAAATGTTCTTTTTTGCCCTGATATTCTACCCACATTCCACCCCCTGGATGAGGTGCGATATATTCTACCGCTACACCTGTATGGATATGTCCTCCAGCCGCGTAAATTAATTTTTCTATATGGTCAAAAACAGTTTTGTAACCACCTGAGACATAACCAAGTTGTTCTTTATTTAATGAAGAATCCCGTGCTGAAAATAGTCGTTTGATGTAAGCCCAGATAAAAACTGCTGAGATTCGCTTATAGTTCTCTCCTAATTTAGATAAAAGCAACGGTTTCCAGAGTTTTTCGTATGTATTTTTCCCACCGAGTTTCAAGAGCCAATCTTCAACTAAAATCTTCTCTAATCGCCGCCAGTTATTAAGTCGTGAACCATACAGGAGAGTAAAAGCTAATCTGATTTTACCTATAAGTCCAAACAAGGGAAAGCGTAAAAATTCTATGCTATTACTGATAGAATAGAATTTTTTACTGTCGTAGAAGCCTGTTAAACTTCGATGCCAACGTAGTTTATCTCCAAGACCAATATCTCTGAGAAAATTTATTAAATGAGTATCAGAAGGTAGGATAACGTGATAAAAGCGATCCCAGGTAAACAACCCATAATCATGGTAGGTGGTAAGACCACCAAGCTGCTTATTACTATCGAATACAGTTACTTTATGTCCTTGATGTGAAAGACGTTGGGCTAATACTAGCCCAGTTATACCTCCGCCAATGATGCCTATATTCATAAATTTAATTTAATTTAGATTTTTGTAGCGACACTTTTGAGATTTATATTCAGAGAACTTTAATATTAATTAATAGCCTTGATCTCTGTGCATTTATCTATTAGCTTACAACAAGAACTACACCAGTTATGATAATGGAAATCCCTACCCACTGGCTAAATATAACTTGCTCTTTTAGAAGATAATGAGAAGCAATTGGTATAAGTGCATACATTAATCCTAGAACTGGAAATGCTTGACTCAGAGGAATTGTCTGCAATACATAAAGCCACAATATAGTCATAAATGCATAGCAGACAAACCAAATCCAAAAATAACGAGACAATAACAGATTTCGGATAGATGTGCTTGCTCCTTTCGTAGGGCTAGAAATGTAAAGTCCATACTTTAGTGATAGGTTAGCTGTTGTTCCGAATAAAACTACAAGCATTAAAACTAGCCAAGTAATTATGTTCATTTATCAATCCTTATTATTATGAGATTTACTATAAATTTATGTAGATTTTTTTAATGGGATGACCACTAATAGAACACCCAAAAAAATCGTGATTACTCCTCCTATACGAGTTAGTGTAATCACTTCATTAAAAAAGTAGTATGAACCAAAAAGTATCCCGACATAATTTAAACTAGTCAGTGGATAAGCAATACTCAGTTTTACAGACCGCAGAGCCAATATCCAATTTACTACTCCCAAGCAATAAACAGTAATAGCTAATACTAATTTTTGAATAAATACCCAATTAAATAATCCCTCATTTGTATTACTCATAGTATGCTTCATCAGCAATTGCCCAGAAATACTAAATAAAATACTGACAAATAAAATGATATAAGGAATTATTTTAAAGTTTGAAGTTTGCGACATAGATTTCATAGTACATTTGCCTCACTCGATATAGAATGTATCAACCAGACAGGAAACATCTCATCATTTTGAACCTTTCTGATCTCGACCACACCTTCTGTGCAATTCGGCTTCCACTTTAATAAATAGACAGCAAAATTAGGAAGGCTATGTTGAAGGTACTGATATCAAAGAGCATCGAAGCTAATGCCCAAGAGTTAGCAACTAAATACTATGCAGCTTCCAATATGGCTACTGTATTATGGCAGCGTCCGACATTATCGGAGTAAAGTACGCTCAATTGGTATAATGCGTTATATTCCAAGACAAACCAGTCTTTTTTCTTGGTAATTGGCACAATCAATTTAGGCTTTGCCGAACTGTGAATTGCAGAAATCTTCTGTATCAGCCAGTTATGCTTCAATAATACTTTTAGTGCGATCGCACTATCTAGGTCATAGTCTATGCAGACATAGGCAAGGTTGAGGCCTTTGCCACAAATCTTCTCTGGAGAAAATTTAGCAGTGTGCGTAGGTGTAGACCCTCGTAGACACCGCTTATGCTGAAGTCGGATTCCACCCACATATTCAACAGATGGAGCGAAACGAATAATAATGGATTGCCAGAATTTTTGATTAATCCATTCATTAACTTTCATCAGTTGTATCCTGCTGTAGAAATCTTGTTGAAGACACTACTGAACCTCTCAGTCCATTAACTTATACATCAAAACAAAGCTGGATTGAAAATGCCTTTAATTTGCTCTAGAAAAATTTATTGTTTTACCGATATAGCATAGAATTTCTCCAAGCTCACAGATATATCTGCAACCTCGGCTGTGAATTAAGCCGATTAATAAAAGTTTGTACTCAAATTAAATGTCTATATGTACTCTTTTTGGACATGGGAATACAATAAGTAATAGGAGTCTGCTTAGTTGCAGAAATCAATAGATAAATCCGTTCACGGTAATGCGCTTTACAGGTTTATAGGAAATATTCCTGCATGTCCAAATGGAGCCTTTGACCACACTAATAGCTAATATAAACTAGTGTTGGTTTATCAACTCAGAGTTGATGTTGATTGCATCAGATTTGAGATATTTTCACATTATTTTAAGGTTAGGTTTGCTTGACTGTTTTTATTACATGTAATTTTAACTAGAGGTTTACTTTAAATTTATTCTTACATGTAATCACTTACTAGAATACCACGAGAAAGGTATGTTGCAAATTTATCGCTACACTTCATCAAAAATTCATTTTCCGAAAATATACTTAAACAAAAACTTCATAAAATCGAAACTTTCTCTAAATGAATTTTTGTTTTGAGGATTTGTACATTTATGAAGCACTTTCTGGATAACAAACTTGCAGAAGTAGCGATTTAGTATAAAACTCCATAGCAGCCCGCTTTGATTTTTGAACTTATATTACTCCCTTAGGTAGAAAATAATATACAGAGAAGAAGTAACTTGAAGTTGCACGGAGTTTTTCAAAAATCAAATAGGATTCCTATAAAAGTGTAAAGCTAAGAGTTATCTAAATCAGAATTGCAGCTTGAACAGCAGCGCAAAAAAAGAAAAGCTTTAGTATAAAATTGCACTAAGTATAAAAAATTACAAAAAAATTATAGATGGCAACGGGAGTCTAAATCGTTTTCTATTTACCCACGAAAATCTTCAAATTCAGGTTTACAGAAGTTTGCAAGTAACTGAGGTACAAAATGCAAGACTCAAAATCAGATATTAAGAGTTTTTACCTCCTGCCTCAAAATCCGTAGCTCTGTACCTGCTTGACGCAAGAAAATTTAGTTGAAAGTTAATTCAGACATCAAGTAAGTAGAAAGACCCTATTTCTGAATTTTTTCATCAAGCTTTATTTGAGAATAGGGTTCATAAGCTGAATAGGAAATATCCTAGTTAAAAAGCGAGTTTAAAGCAGTCAATACCATACTCACAGGAAAGACGTTTCGATAAATAATAATTACCAAGTTCTATTTTTAAAGATATTACTGGGGTCGCTGTCTTCTAATTATCCACCAGTTTAAAGTTTAGAAAAATAAGTTCGTGGTAGTTGGGATTATTTAATTTCTCTAGATTGCTTTCCTGTAGCTTCAATCTGTTTGGATTCATTTTCCTGCAAAAGCTTGTTGGTAATGATTAAGACAATGATTAACAATCCAAACTGAATCTGCCAGGGTGCTAATACTAAGGTTAAAATCAAGCTAATAGCTGCAAATACACCTGCAAGATATGCAATTTCATCAGTACTCTTTTTAAATAAGTAGCCAATAGCTAAAGCAGTACACAGTGGTATCAAGAAAAACAAAGGCATTTTACTAACTTCTGAACTAAAAGTTGTTGTGCGTATAAAACAAATTGAAATTGTTTTTGTAATTGTGGTTAATTTTACATCCAATAAGGTTTTAGCTACAACAGCCCATAGAAATAAATGTTATGGAAAGTCAAGATTACGCAACGTTGGATCTTATACCAATTGGAATATTGCGCTTCCTATGCTGGTGAGGTATTGCTAGACCTCAGATATCAAGCATTTGAGCTTTGAAAATCTACATAATCTAATTTAGAATTGCTGTAATGATTCCGATAGGTGAAGCACCCAAAAGCTTGGCGAATAACTCCTTTCTCTATGGTCGATGCTGTGCGTAGTAAGCTTTAAGAATAGAGGTATGAGATGCTACATCTATAGGAAGGAGTACACAATCCCTTCCGGTGACGCTCGTTTTGCCGCTATCCCGACTCAGCATAGCTGCGCTATGCTATACAAACTCTCTTTTAGCAATACTTTACCCATGCGGATTGAAAGGGTTTAAAACTTGCGTAGGTGGGTTTTGTCTATATTTGCCAATTACACTCTTGTGAGCAATCATCTGGTAAATTACCTTAAAACTTTGGACTTGCGCCAGGATCAGGATCTAGCATATTACCTTTAGAAGTAGCATTTTCATTTTTTCATTTTAGACACCTAATGCTGAACATTCCTCAATTACTGGCAACTGAAATAAACCTCAAACCCCATCAGGTGCAAAATGCGCTGGAACTTTTGGCGGAGGGTGCAACAATTCCCTTTATTGCACGTTACCGCAAAGAGCGCACTGATGAGATGAATGAAGTGCAACTACGTGAACTGGCTGATCGATATACTTATTTAACAGAACTGGAAGAACGAAAATCGGTGATTTTAAGTGCGATCGCTGACCAAGGTAAACTTACAGATGAACTCAAAGCCAAAATCTCATCCTGCTTACAAAAAACCGAACTTGAGGATTTATACTTACCCTATCGACCAAAACGACGCACCCGCGCCACTATCGCCAGAGAAAAAGGACTCGAACCACTGGCGGAATTTATCAAGTTGCTAAATGTCAAAAATGCTGCGATAGCTTCATTAGAAGAAGAAGCGGCTAAGTATATTTCTGAAACTAAGGGAGTAAAAACAGCAGAAGAAGCGCTCAAAGGTGCTGCCGATATTTTAGCGGAAGAAGTGGCTGAAAAAGCTGAATTACGGTCATATATCCGCGATTATCTTTTACAAGAAGGGGTATTTGTCTCCCGCATCAAAGATGATTATCCCGAAGGTACAACCAAATTTGAGATGTACCGTAACTATCAAATTAGGGTAACAAATATTGCACCTCACAATATGCTGGCGTTGTGTCGGGGTGAAACTGAGAAAGTATTAAGCTTTGAAATTGCTTTCGATGAGGATACGGTACTTTACTATCTTGAGTCGAAAGAAATTAAAACTAAAGTTCGGACAATTCGGGATTTTTATCAGGCGATGCTGAAGGATGCATTTAACCGTTTGATGAAAATCTCTCTAATGGGAGAGGTAATTTCTGAGAAGAAAATTTATGCAGATATAGAATCGATCAAGACATTTGAAACTAATCTGCGGGAGTTGCTGCTGTCTGCACCAGCAGGTATGAAACCAACGCTGGCGATAGACCCTGGATTTAGAACTGGATGTAAAGTTGCTGTCCTCGACCAAACGGGGAAATTTTTGGAATATCAAGCAGTATTTCCCCACCAAGCGGCTGAACAACGACTCAAAGCAGCACAAATTGTCAAAAATCTGATTGAAAAGTACAAAATTGAGTTAATCGCCATCGGTAACGGTACAGCCTCCCGCGAGACAGAGGAATTTGTCACACAAGTATTACAAAATATAGAACGCAAACCAGTGAAAGTGATGGTGAATGAGTCTGGCGCATCTATATATTCTGCAAGTAAAGTGGCGCTGGAAGAGTTTCCCGATTTAGATATTACCGTGCGCGGTGCGATTAGCATCGGTCGCCGTTTACAAGACCCTTTGGCGGAACTGGTGAAAATTGATCCCAAATCCATTGGTGTGGGACAATATCAGCACGATGTCGATCAGAAGTTGTTGAAAAAGAAATTAGATGACACCGTAGAAAGCTGCGTTAACTACGTCGGTGTAGACTTAAACACCGCATCCAAAGAACTTCTCACTTCTGTCTCTGGCATTACGGCAAGTGTTGCCAATAATATTGTCACCTATCGTAACCAGCATGGAGCCTTTAAAAATCGCCGGCAACTTTTGAAAGTTCCGAAGCTGGGGCCAAAGGCCTTTGAACAAGCGGCGGGTTTTCTGCGGATTCGCGGCGGTGAAAACCCATTGGATAATACAGCAGTGCATCCAGAGAGTTATTCTGTAGTAGAAGCGATCGCATCTGATCTAAATGTGCCATTAAATCAGGTCACACAAATTGCCGAAAAACTCAAAAAGACCAACCTAAAGAAATACGTTACCGATAGCGTCGGTGAACCCACACTGCGCGACATTCTCAGCGAACTAGAAAAACCAGGTAGAGATCCTCGCGCTGAGTTTAAGTATGCCACCTTCAAAGAAGGAATTAAGGAAATCAGGGACTTAAAGGTGGGAATGGAACTAGAGGGAATGATTACAAATGTCGCTAACTTCGGCGCGTTTGTCGATATCGGCGTACATCAAGATGGCTTGGTGCATATATCTCAACTTGCTGATAGATTTATAGACGATCCGAAAAAAGTTGTCAAAGTTGGACAAGTAGTCAAAGTGCAGGTGTTAGAAATCAACGAGAAACTGAAGCGGATTAGTTTGTCTATGAAAACAGTTAAGCAATAATTAGAAACAGCAGATGGCAGTTTATCAAGTTCGATTTATCAATCCTACACTTGGGTTAGATCGCACCATTCAAGTACCTGATGATCAATATATTCTAGATATGGCGGAAGATACTGGTATCCGCCTACCATCTGGGTGTAAACAAGGCGAATGTTCTGCCTGTGTCGCCAAACTCATTAGTGGTGAAGTTGATCAAAGTGAGCAAAAATTTCTGCGTCCAAGTGAAATACAAGCTGGTTATGTCGTGACTTGTGTGACTTACCCTTTATCTAATTGCAGTTTAGAAACCCATCAAGAACAAGTTTTATATAAATCAGCACTTTACTATCAGCCTGAGTCTGGAAAATCTGACTGATTTTTGCCCGTTCACATTAAATTAATCTTAAATTCGTAGGGTGCCTTATATTTGAGGCACCCTTAAATATAAGGCATCACAGCACTTGTAAGTTTTGCAATTGGTTGAACAGAGTAAGGGAGCATAGTTTTGCGACTTTACAATGTATTGCATGTATATAATATATGTATAAGAATCGTATATTTTTCTAAATGATCGGCCTAACGATAGAAGGTAATTCTATCTTGCAAGAGAGGCTAAAACCTAGCACATAGTTGAAGATGAGATAAGAAGTTACAAAAAATCTCTAGTGATTAGGTAAGAAAAATGTTAACACCATTATTAACCGCCCTAGCTACAGCTTTGAGCCTGTTAATTGTTGATTTAGTTGTTCCAGGCGTTAATATTGCTAATTTTCCCGCAGCGATGATTGCCGCTTTAGCAATTGGTCTAATTAACGGTTCAGTTAAACCAGTTCTCTCTACTCTTTCTCTACCACTTAACTTTCTATCATTTGGAGCATTTTCGCTCGTCGTCAACGGTTTGTGTTTTTGGTTAGCATCAGCGTTCGTTCCAGGCTTCTCAGTTCGCGGAATTATTGGTTTCCTTCTTGGGCCAGTTATTCTAACTTTTGCTAACACCTTCATTAACAACTACTTCGTTGAAAGAAACCTTTTAACCGGCAGTGGTAATATTAAAAGCCAAGATCAATTACCCTCTAGATAAGTATCAATAGGAGTAGAAACATTAGGTATATCCTGTTTCTACTCCATATAAAATCTCCGAATTAAGTTAACTCATGAGGTAGATTTTCTAATTCGGTATCTTCAAGAGAACGTAGTTAAACAAAATCACAAAGTTGTAAAATCATGAAATTAGTTCGTTATCTTCTAGGTTTGTTAGTGCCTCCTTTAGGCGTTTTCTTGACAGTTGGTGTTGGCCCGACTTTGTTTATTAACATTCTGCTCACAGTTCTAGGTTGGCTTCCCGGTAGTATTCATGCAATTTGGGTTATTGCCAAGCATGATGAACAGCTGAATAGAGAAGGAGGCATTTACTAATACGTAAGATTAATATTAGGGCTTCTAATTAAGTAGGTGCGTTAGGTTAAAAACCTAACGCGCTAATTTTTATGTATGGAATCTGCTCATTTTGGTAGACTTATATTTCAAGATTATTTGCAAAAAAAACATTTCTGAAATAGTGCCTAATACCAAGTTGCAAAAGTTGGTATTATTTAGAATAAAGGTCGTTACTGAAATGACTGATTGAACAAATAATACGAACAAAGACAACTTGGTATAATGCATGCACCCCTATATTAAGATGGTGCGTTAAGCTTTAGCTTAACGCACCATCTTAAGATTTATTGAGCCAAATCAACATCAAAGCAAACTATTTATGAATAGTCTCGCGCTCTTTATTAGCAGGCTCCTTATCTTTGAACAAGTCAGCTGCCGTTAAGAGTAACTCCCTTAATGTTTGTTTGATTTGGCGCTCTTTTCTTGCTAGAGATGTACCAGCTTCACCCAGTTTATCTTCTAGCTGCGATCGCTTTTGTTCTACCTGTACAGCCATAGATTCTGCTTGAGGACGAGCTTTGTCGTACCAGTGTTTAGCCTCGTCTAGATAATCTTGAACTTCCATATTACGTCCGCCATAGCGTGCAGCTAAGTTAGCTCGGACAATGGCTAGTTGCGCTTGCAGTTGCGCGTAACGTTTCTTTAACAATCCTACTTCTTCACTATCTTTGATAGCATTTACAGCAGAATCTATTGCAGTTTTGGTACTAGCTGGTTTTTCCTTACCGGTTTCTTCAATCTCTGCCAAAATTACATCAACCTCTTGCTGGAGTTGTTCTTCTTCACCATCCAGTTGAGCCTGTAGCCTCTTTATATCTGTCTGAGTTTGAGCAATGCTTTCGTGCCTTTTACTATTAATCCCTTCTAGTGCTCCTTCAATGGAAGCTGTCACTTCATCTTTGAGTTCGCTACCTTTTTCTTGGAAGTTTTCAATTACAGCAGAAACTGCATCTTTAACAAGGTTACGAACTTCACTAGAACCTTGTTTAAACTCAGACGCAACTTGAGAAACTGCGGATTTCACAATTTCTCGAATCCGCTCAGTTCTTAATTGCCCAGTTTCTTTAGCTTGTTGCAGGTCTGCTTGAATTTGCTGTTTGATATTGTTAGGCATTTTCAACTCTTGGGATTTAACTAATTTGGATAAAATTTTCTAGACATGTTCTCATACACATATTATGGCGTAGCCTGATAAGGCTTGGCACTTCCTTTAGATAGAAAATAATAGCCCTAAAGAGGTGATGTGTAGCATGTTGCCCATTTGTGAGATGATTAATATTTGTTGGTAGTAATTGAGATGAAAATATGTGGCAAGTAAATATTACTTGTTCAGGTGATGCCTGGAAGCTTTATGGTACTGAATTTAAAGCGATCGCAGAGAAATATCAAGGTGAATTAATTGGTTCCAAAAAAATGCCAGATGGTACGCGCATCATGTCCTATAAAATTGAGGATGTTAGTGATGCAGAAGCCTTTCAAGAAGATTGTGCAAATTTTGCTGGATTTACAACAGACTTTGAATCCCTTTAGTATTTCTTCTTACATTTATACCTGCAAATAGTATGTCAAAATCGGGAGAAGTTAATTGAAAAATTTACTTGCATTAGTATTAGTAACATTTTTGTTATTAATCAGTACTTTTACTTTGCCTGCTAGTGCAGTAGACACAGCTAACGGGGAACAAATATTTAGTGTTCATTGTGCTGGTTGTCATATCAACGGCAGCAACATAGTTAGGCGTGGTAAAAATCTCAAAAAGCAAGCGCTAAAAAAATACGGGATGGATTCAATAGAGGCAGTTACATCTATAATTACCAATGGTAAAAATAATATGTCAGCTTACAAAGAGCGCCTCAATGAACAGCAAATTAAAGATGTTGCTGCTTACGTTCTCGAACAAGCTGAAAAAGGCTGGCATTAGAAAGTTAGGAGTTAGGAGTTAGAGATGCGATTAATCGCGTCTGTACAGGAGTTAGAAGTTAGGAATTAATAATGATCAGCTATGATTTATATATCATTAAAATCTTAATTCTTTCGTTTTCAACGCCACTTGCGACAACTCTATTGACCAGAGTAACGCAGTGGTTACTCCTAACTCCCAAACTTGAAAATGAACTTACCCGCAGCTAGCCGTCTCCAATTCACTCCCGATTTAAACATCTGCCGCATATTAAATGGTATGTGGCAAGTCTCCGGCGCACACGGACAGATAAATCCCAATGCCGCCATTGAGACTATGTTCAAGTATTTAGATGCAGGCTTTACCACTTGGGATTTAGCAGACCATTACGGGCCCGCAGAAGACTTTATTGGTGAGTTTCGCTGTCAACTAATTGATACTCGTGGGAAAGATGCTTTATCCAAGGTACAAGCATTTACAAAATGGGTGCCTCGTCCAGGCAAAATGACGAAGAAACTGGTCGAGGAAAATATTGATATTTCTCTGAGAAGAATGAATGTGGAATCGTTAGATTTGATGCAATTTCACTGGTGGGAATATCAGGATAAAAATTACCTGGATGCCCTCAAGTATATGGCAGAACTTCAGACTGAGGGTAAAATTAAGCATCTAGGTTTAACTAATTTTGACACGGAAAACTTGAAGATTATTACCGAAGCAGGTATCAAAATTGTTTCTAACCAAGTGCAATTTTCCCTTGTTGACCGCCGTCCTGAAGTTAATATGGTGGAGTTTTGTGAACAGCATGACATAAAGCTTTTTACTTACGGTACATTGTGCGGCGGTTTGTTATCAGAAAACTATCTGGGTAAACCGGAACCACAAGGATTTGATTTATCCACTGCTAGTTTAAAAAAATATAAAAATATGATCGATGCTTGGGGTGGTTGGCGATTATTTCAAGAGTTGCTGGCTATTCTAAAGGAAATTGCTAATAAGCATGGGGTAAGCATCTCCAACGTGGCAGTACATTACATTTTAGATCAGCCAACTGTGGGAGGTGTGATAGTTGGTGCCAGACTCGGTGTATCTGAACATATAGAAGATAACGCCAAAGTATTTAGTTTTAGTTTAGATGCTGACGATCGCGATCGCATCAATGCTGTATCTCGCCAATCACGCGATTTGTACCAGCTTATCGGCGATTGTGGCGACGAATATCGCCGATAATTATCGGGAAAGGGATGATATCCGGTGAAGGTTACTGTGGAAACTACTGTTGCTAGACATGCCCCTAAACTTCACCAGATGCTTATATTGACGCTGAGGAAGTTTCCTTAGCAGCTAATGCTATTGTAGAAACATCAAAAAAACACGCCCCAACACAAAAAAGCCCCCGGTATTTCTACCAGGGGTGAAAGATATAAATACCATTTCACTTTATGTTTGTCGGAGATGCCCCTGTTGGTGCCTCTACTTAGACGAGAGGCTTGAGTGCTTCTCAAATATTACACCAAAAAGTGATTAGGTATAAATATTAGCCAACATATCAGCTAACATTTGCCAAGAGCAATTCTCGTTTTTCTGATTTTTGTACTCTCACCTGAGAGTCATCATCAACATCGATAATTGCTGTGTCTCCATCTGTAATTTCACCAGACAGCATTGCTTCGGCCAGAGAAT
The DNA here is from genome assembly GCF_014698505.1 of Nostoc foliaceum FACHB-393. Classification (GTDB taxonomy): domain Bacteria; phylum Cyanobacteriota; class Cyanobacteriia; order Cyanobacteriales; family Nostocaceae; genus Nostoc; species Nostoc foliaceum_A. The sequence goes on from NZ_JACJTD010000072.1 coordinate 25,179, forward strand.
CCTCTAGGAGGCGCATAATTGCCCGGCGTAATGGTCTAGCACCATAGCTGGGGTTATAGCCTTCTTGTACCACACGTTCTTTGAAGCGATCGCTAACTTCTAGGATAATTCCCTTTTCCACCAAGCGGCTAGCAACATCGCGGAGCATAATTTCAGCGATTTGCTTAACTTCATCCTTGGAAAGCTGGGTGAAGACAATAATCTCATCGAGACGGTTGAGGAACTCAGGACGGAAGTAAGCTTTCAATTCCTCATTTACTAAGGTGCGGATGCGGTTATAACTAGCATCGGCTTGAGTGTCAAAATCAAAGCCTAAGCCACTACCACCTTTTTCAATCACCTTGGAACCGATGTTGGAAGTCAAAATGATCAGCGTATTCTTGAAGTCCACTTTCCGACCTTTGGCATCAGTAAGGTGACCGTCATCCAAGAGTTGCAGCAGCATATTGAATACATCGGGGTGAGCTTTTTCGATTTCGTCGAATAGCAGCACTGAGTATGGTTTCCGCCGCACAGCTTCTGTAAGTTGTCCGCCTTCATCGTATCCCACATAACCAGGAGGCGAACCAATTAGCTTGGCGACAGTGTGGCTTTCCATGTATTCGGACATATCTAGGCGAATCATCGAGTCTTCCGAACCGAAGAAGTAGGCAGCTAGTGCCTTCGCCAATTCTGTTTTACCAACTCCAGTTGGGCCAGAGAAGATAAAGCTAGCAATAGGACGATTGGGATTTTTTAATCCAACGCGGGCGCGACGGATACCGCGGGATACAGCCGAGACTGCTTGCTCTTGACCGATGAGCCGTTGGTGGAGGGTGTCTTCTAGGTGCAGAAGCAACTCTGACTCAGATTCAGTTAGCTTGTTAACTGGTACGCCAGTCCAAGAGGCAACGATTTGGGCGATGTCTTCTTCATCAACTACAGTAGAGTTGACAGGTTGATCGTTTGGTGTAAACGTTGCTTGCAGTTGTTCTGCGAGTTTTAACTCTTGGTCGCGCAGTTGTGTAGCTTTGTCAAAATCTTGGACTCTGACTGCTGCTTCTTTTTCTTTGGTAACGCCAGCGAGTTCACGCTTGAGTTCTTTATTAGGAGAACTCTGAGAGTTCCGCAGACGAACGCGAGAACCAGCTTCATCAATCAAGTCTATTGCCTTGTCGGGCAAGAAGCGATCGCTAATATAGCGGTCTGATAATTCTGCTGCTGCTACAAGTGCTGCATCCAAAATTGTGACTTTGTGGTGCTGTTCGTAAGCGCCGCGCAAGCCGTAAAGAATTTGTACGGTTTCTTCTACTGAGGGTTCCCCAACCATAATTGGTTGGAAACGACGCTCTAGGGCAGCATCGCGCTCAATGTGCTTCCGATACTCATCAAGGGTAGTTGCGCCTATGCACTGGAGTTCACCCCGTGCTAAGGCAGGTTTGAGGATGTTGGCTGCATCCAAACCACCTTCTGTACCACCAGCGCCAACCAAGGTGTGAATTTCGTCAATTACCAGAATGATATTGCCCACAGTGCGGACTTCTTCCACGACTTTTTTGATGCGTTCTTCAAAATCGCCACGGAAGCGAGTTCCAGCTACCAATGACCCCATATCGAGGCTGATGACTTGCTTGCCCTGTAAGGTTTCAGGAACATCTTGGTTGATAATCCGTTGAGCTAGACCTTCTGCGATCGCAGTTTTACCAACTCCTGGTTCGCCAATCAACACTGGGTTATTCTTAGTGCGGCGACCGAGAATTTGGATCGCACGCTCAATTTCCTTCTGGCGACCCACTACAGGGTCGAGTCTGCCTTCTTGTGCTAATTTGGTCAAATTCCTGCCAAACTCTTCCATCGTTAGCGGTTGGGTGCGCTTTTGACTACCACCACCAGCTAAAGCTGGGGCATTTTCACCCAAACGCCGAACTATGGCGCTGCGGACACTCTTGAAGTCTACCCCTAGATTTTGCAGGACTTTGGCGGCGACACCTTCACCAGCCTCGGTCAATCCTAAGAGTAAGTGTTCAGTGTTAATGTAATTCTGTCCCAGACTATGAGCTTCTTTAAAAGATTGCTCAAAGAGGCTTTTCACCTTGGGGGTAAAAGGAATTTCCGGTGGTACAAAGCCAGAACCTCTACCAATAATTTTTTCTACCTCGCGGCGTGCGTCTTTGAGGGTAACGCCTAATTCGGCCAGCACTTTAGCAGCAACCCCAGTTCCTTCTCCCATCAAACCCAGGAGAATTTGTTCAGTTCCTACGAAGTTGTGTCCCAGGCGACGTGCTTCCTCCTGAGCTAGCATAATTACTCTTATGGCTTCGGAAGTGAAGTGTTCAAACATAGCGGGTTCTTGCTCCCTTGCTGCTTGGACTTTGGGTGAGATAAATTCACCCTCATCTAAAGTTTTTTGTATTTTCTTAAGGACTAATGTAACTTTATTTAAACTTAAGTGGCAGTGGTGAGAGCCGTAAGACCTCAGGTGTAGTTGCCGTCTAAGAGGAGTTAGGAGTGATGAGTTAGGAGTGATGAGCAAGTAAGGAGTTATCTAGTTTACAATTATTCTGTCAGTACAAAAGATGATTTTCTTTTGCCTTTTCTGCTCCTCTGCTCTCAGCTAAACTTAAAAACTAAGACTTAGCACTCTTAACTCTTAACTCTTAACTTTTCATTCAGGACTGACGATGACTGAAGCAACGGCCGGCAAAGACCAACAACACCCTCTTTATAACCGTGATCGTCCTCTTATTGATATCTTACTCGCTCAAGAGGCGACAGACTATAACTTAGCAGAATTAGCTAGACTGCGAATGCGTTATCAAGGGTTTCCAGGGGCACGAGACATCCAAAAAGACCTAGATAAAGTCTTGCAGCAGTGGAGTTTGACTGAAGCGGAACTTTATGAGAGAACTCGCCAAATTCACAACCTGGGAGGTATTTACAAAAGTCGTGGGAAGAAAGACGAACAGGATTGGAATTAAATAAGCACTAAAGCGCTTAGAGAATAAGGACTTTGGTCTTTACTCGGATATTCTCTGCCCATCAATTTAAACTTGACAGACTACTAGTGATCCGAAAGATTAATTTTGATGAGCAAGAAAACGAACCGCATCCGCACAACGTCTGGTAGAGAAGAACACAAAGTAAGATGGAAAACCTATACAGCGATTCAAGTTGCCAATATTCTACAACTCGTCAGTGTGAGTAGTTCACAGAGTCAAAATATTTTTTAAGAGGGCGAGTAAGATACCCACCCCAGGAAAATAAATATTTTTTGTAAGTCGATGTGTAGTGCCTACAAGACCTTACACTGCCCATGATGCCTTAACAAATGGTCACACAGAACCAACGCCACCATAGCCTCAACCATTGGAACTGCACGCGGTAATACACAAGGATCATGGCGTCCTTTCGCTGCTAATAGCGTTTCTTCGCCCTCACGAGTTACAGTCTTCTGCTCTTTTCTAATTGTTGCTGTCGGCTTAAATGCAACTCGCAAAATAATATTTTCTCCGTTGGAAATCCCCCCTTGAATACCACCAGAACGGTTTGTTAGTGTGCGGATTTCATCATTTTGATCAATATAAAATTCGTCGTTATGCTCAATTCCCGTTAGCAGCGTTCCCCCAAAACCGGAACCTATTTCAAAGCCTTTGCTAGCAGGGAGAGACATGACACCCTTAGCGATATCAGCTTCTAATTTATCAAATACTGGTTCGCCTAAACCTTTCGGCACATTTCGCGCCACACATTCTACTACACCGCCGATAGAATCACCTTGTCTACCTGTTTGCTCAATTAATTCAATCATGCGATCGCAACATTCAGTATCGGGACAGCGGACGATGTTGCTTTCCACTTGTTCTAAGGTGACAGTATTTGGATCAACTACACCTTCTAAGTCTTTGATGCGCTTAACGTAAGCGATAATTTCGACATTGGCGACTTGACGGAGAATTTTTTTAGCGATCGCACCTGCTGCTACTCTTCCAATTGTCTCACGCGCTGACGACCTACCCCCACCTTGCCAATTGCGAATGCCATATTTTGCATCATAAGTTGCATCCGCATGAGAAGGTCGATACTTCTGTGCCATCTCGTCATAATCTTGAGGACGAGTATCTTGATTACGTACCAAGATTGTTATAGGCGTTCCCAGAGTTTTGCCTTCAAATACCCCTGATAAAATCTCGCAGGTATCCGCTTCTTTGCGGGGGGTCGTAATTTTACTTTGTCCTGGACGCCTTCTATCTAGTTCTACTTGAATTTCTTCTGCCGAAATTTCTAGTTGTGGAGGACAACCATCAATCACAACTCCCACACCGCCGCCGTGAGACTCGCCAAAAGTACTAATGCGAAATAGATGACCAAAAATATTGCCCATGATTTTGAGGAAAAAGGTGAGGCTTATGTATTCTACCTAGAGTTCTTACAAAAGTTGATTTTTGCTCTTATTTTTGTAGAACTTTCCGCTATTTTTCTGAGTTTTTATCCAACTCTATAACAGGAAATACTTCATCTGTTGCTAACTTAAATTAAAAGCGCCCTCCCAATTTGGGAGAGCGCTTTATTATTTAGTTAATGCTTGAGAATTAACCGTTGATAGCAGGAGCAGTCAGAGCGACAGGAGCAACATCACCAGCAGCCAAATCTAAGGGGAAGTTGTGAGCGTTGCGCTCGTGCATTACTTCCATACCCAGGTTAGCCCGGTTGATTACATCAGCCCAAGTGCTGATAACGCGACCTTGAGAATCAATGATTGATTGGTTGAAGTTGAAACCGTTCAAGTTGAACGCCA
>NZ_JACJTD010000073.1 GCF_014698505.1 Nostoc foliaceum FACHB-393
AGTAGATGAGTTGAAGTCAATACTTGATAAGCTATTGAATCAGGGTGAGTTAGTCATTAAGTGGCATCGAAATATAAAAAACAAAGGAAATAATGGTTATATTGCAATTTAAATGCTGATTAGCTTAAACAAGCGACTTACAGAATACTACGAATTGACCCAAAAAGCGCTAGGGTTTTTGATTACATTCCTATCAAAGATGGAAATGTACCTAGTACCTCTCTGCTGCGAATTAGTAATTTAAATATTATTGAAAAATTCCTTCATAAAGAAAGTGTAACCAAAGAAAAGGCTTTACTTGCTGGCAGTTTTTTAGAAATTAAAGGTCGTCTTCGTAGATTCAATTTGCCTGCTCAACTAGATAAGTACAATGTCTTCATCGGCTCTGCCCTAGAACGCACCCAAATTTATCGCCGTTCTACAGCTTACTTTGATAGTGGTGTGCTGAAACTATATGAAGAACCTCTCGCTTCAATTGTGCAAACTGAAGGTCAAATTCGCCTATTGATGGACTGGCAGGGTTTTACCAAGCAAACGGATGTCCAAGAACTGGAGAAATTACAAGACCCTAACTACCGCGCCCAATTTGCTCATTGTACTCTGACTGAATTCCTTAAAGGTTTAGAAGATAGTGCCTTTAGTGGGACAGAAATTTTGGCAGAGTTAGTTCGCCTGAATTTTTTGCAAATTAAACTTGTAAAAATGGAGTCAGGAGGAGGTATTTATCACAAAAAAACTGGCATCCTGAGCGACCAGTTAGAAAACCACATTTTGCACGAAGGCTCAGATAATTTCACTCGTGCAGCACATTCCAAAAATGCTGAGAGTGTAACCTTTCTCTATTCTTGGGATTCTCGTTTAGATGCAGAAGCCATATTTGAAAGTATTGGTCAGTTTGATGTTGAGTGGCAGCGAGATGACATTACCTTTGACTTAACTCAAGAGTTTTTACAGCAGGTACTAGCCGAACGCGATCGCCGTGCCAAGTTAAAAGAACCAGTTATTGAATCTATCAATCCTGATGAGTTTGCCCCTGGGGAAACCACCCAAGTTGAAATCACAGGTCAAAATTTAGACAAAATAGAAAGCATTGAGGTTGTAGATGATCAATTGGTGAAAATCACCATTGACAGCCAAGATTCGGAACGGATTATTGGTCAAGTTGAGGTAGACCCAGAACATCCGCCGACAAAGTTAACCGAATTCAAAGTTACAACCACCGAAGGCACTTATCACAACTCACCCGAAAATCCTCCAGCCGTCAGCCAATCCCTAGAAATTCCAGATTTCAGTGAAATTCAAGGGTTTAAACAAGCTGTAGAAATCATTTTGGCAGGAAATCACGGCACACCAAATGATTTTCTTTACTGGTTGGCACAGCAGCGCCCCCGTCAGTTCCGGGTTGAACGTAGTGATTTATTAGATGAACTGTTAAATCAAGGTATCTTGTTTGAGCATCAAAAATCTGGAGCGCAACATTGCCTAAGAGTCATGCAGGATTTTGGTGTTGCTGTCTGCGCTGATGCTGTAGGATTGGGGAAAACTCGACTAGCGGCTACTGTCTCGTGGTTGTATCGTCAGCAGAAGGGTCAAGCTAAAATTGCCATCATTGCTGCCAAAAAACTTCATCCCAACTGGGAACGAGAAATGGCTGAACTTGGGTTTAAATCAGGTGATTATGAACTCTACAATAAAAACCTGATGAGCCGCAAAGGTAGTAATTTTCTTGCAGACTTCAATCGCTACGGTGGCCCTGACCTAGTTATCATCGATGAAGCGCACGAAGGCATTCGTAATTATAAAAACCGCATTCATAAAACCTGTGCATCAATTCAAGAAAGCGATCGCAAGTCTGCTCGGCAACGTTACTTTCTACTGTTGACCGCTACACCTTGGAACAATCGCCGGGAAGATATTTATAACATTCTCTCGCCCTTTATCAGTCGTCCTCAAGGATTCAATGATTTAAAGTTCCCCGCAGAAGTCGCTCAATGGTTTCAAAATCGGGAAATTGGGGTAGAAAATTTTACAGATAATACTGAACTATTTCGCCGTACCTACCGCGAACTGTTTCTTCAGCGCACCCGCCAAATGCTGCGAGAAGCCACCCCAGATTTAAATTTGTATGCCAAACGGATAGCAGAATGGCTACCTGTGCATTTTGAAATTAGTACAGAACAAGCACTTGAGCAGATTTTCACTCAATTTGAAACCAGTCTTTTTATTCCCTTTGCTGATCCAATCCGTTATTTAACAGGTAGCGTCGAACAGCGAAGTCTATTAGGCAATCAACGCCGATTCTTTCTACAACGGGCTGAATCGAGTATGTATGCCTTGAATCGGACTATCAAAAACTTTGGCGATCGCATTCGGCAGATGCAACAACGCCTAGAATCAGTTTCTCCTGATGCTGATGGGCTGAAAGAATTTTTGCTAATTCACTACAATTTTGAATCCGACAAGAAGGATAAACCAGAAAGTTTCTTAGATGATTACAACCCTGAAGGCTGGGATGAGGATTATGAAGATGGGGTAGAAGACGAGGACGAAAACGAGGCAGAACAACAACAAAAGCGTCAGCAGTTAAGGCGGTCTATTGATATTGCCACAGATAACTTACGAGATAATCCTAACAATACCCAAAAAGTTTATGAGCGAATGTTGGCTGATTGTGAAGGTGATTTGCATCAGCTAGAACAGATTCAAAACCTGTTAATAGATGAATTTCTGGTTGACCACAAACGCAAGCAAGTTACTCAAAAAGTAGCAGAACTGGTAAGTCAAGGTCATAAGGTGCTGCTAATTTCAACTTTCAGTGACACCGTAATTGATTACTACCGTTACATGGCTCGTGACAGTGCGATCGCATCTAAAGGTATTGGGATGCTGATTGGTTCTACAAAGCTGTATTACACAAATAATTCAGACAAACCTCAAAAAGTAAGTCCTGGTCACGCACTGCAACCAAAACGTAGCCCAGTTACTTTAAATCGCCAAGAAATATTTAGACTGTTTGCCCCAGACGCGACTTGTAAAAATCCTACAGAACGCCCAAAGCCAGAGGAAGAAATCGCCGTACTAATTGGGTCAGAAACTTTATCAGTGGGTCAAAATCTACAAGATGCTGATTATCTGATTAATATTGACCTGCCTTGGAATCCTATGATTTTGGAGCAGCGCATTGGACGGATTGACCGCCCCAAGCAACATAAAGCTAAGAACATTTATGTTTATTATGCCAACAGTGAAAGCCAACTGTTACGGCAAGCTTCTCGCCTATCAAATCTGAATAAAAAACTTGTAGGAGACTTAGCCCAAAATGATGGAGACATCGCTAGTATTGAACCTAACCCCAACATCCCTACCATTTCTAGTGTCAACACATTGGGGGCTTCTATTTATGGTGATACCCTATTTGATGATGAAATTCTGCCAGGATACATCGACTTTGTTCAGAGCTTAGTCAAAGCTAGAAAGATAGAGCAGGGTAATTTACAAGAAGATGCCTATAAAAAACAGGAAACTAGCCGCGACCTTTATACCCAAAATGAGATTCTGCATAGTGAAGAACTAAGCAAGTTACTAAAAGAATTGGGTGAAGATTACCAAGCCAATCCAATTGCTGTAGGTCGCCGCACTGGTGAAAAAGATGAAGCTACCGGATTAGTGGCGTTGACAATGCAATATTTTGGCCCAAATGGAGAACCAATTTTAGAGAAACAGCAGACTTTGTTCTGGAATGACCAAACCGGGGAAAACGATGGTTATGGTATGGCGATCGCTACTGCCTTCAAAACTCCAATAGCGGGAAATGTTTTCTCTTCAAAATATTTACTATCATGCGCTCAATCTTTATATAACAAACTGGTGGGCTTAAAACAGCAGCAGGTTGCTGAATTAGAACAGCCAGAAACCCTAGAAAATATTAGTGTTACTTCTGAGCGCATTACTAAAATTCAACGTCGGGTGAGTATGCTTGATCACTTTCCAGCAGGTTTAGATCGAGCAGCTGTTAAGAGTACGTTAAAAAAATTAAACGCTTGGAAGGAGATGAAGCCTGTACAAAAACTTTTAAAAGAGTATACCGATGGCAATAAAGCAATTTTGGATGATGAAAACTTTGTGATTCAGTTAGTGCAAGATACAGACAAACTCAACCTAATTGCATTTGAAGGGATTAAACCTACTAGTATACAAGTTTCTTTAGCTGCTCTTTTATTAAGGGCATAAGCAATTACAGTAGACATACTCTCTTGTTTTTACTACTTATTAACTAAAAATTATTATATTAATTATTAAATTATGACACAATTGTATAACCAAAAACAGCAACGACAACAGCAAATTCAAGCTTTTATTAAAGGAATTGGTATAAGTGAATTTCAGGCAACAGAAGCGCTAGAGATTGCTTTAAGACACCCATCATTTATCTATGAATCAAATGTAGATAGGCAGACAAAAGATTTCCAAGAGAAAGCTTACAGACGGCTAGCTCATTTAGGAGATGCAATTCTTGGTGCTATTGTTACTGACTATTTATATGAGAGATTTCCTGAATCTACGCAAGGCGAACTTACTGAGGATAAACAATCACTTGTAGATAAAGCCCAATTGTCAGAATTTGCTATTAAGTTAAATTTACCAGAGTTCTGCCTATTGGGAAAAAGTCTAAAAGGAAAACCTTTAAATGAGCAAGAGAGACTTTTTGCAGAAATGTTTGAGGCTGTGCTTGGTGCAGTTTATTTAGGATTTAAGCGTGATTTTTCTCAAGTTAGCTCTTGGCTAATTAAGCACTTTTTAGCAGGTGCTTTAGACGAAATTCTTAATGATGAAGAAGACGATGAGGAGAATTTCGAGGATATGAGTCTTGATACCAGAGATTACTTAGGCATGATTGGCTTAGAAAATTTTCCTGACTATGGATGGGCCCCTGGTGATGATGATGATTAAAGCGATCGCTCCACCCAAACCAAGCAAGGAAATCTACCAAACAACAATGACCTACTCCCTATTCCAAGGCAGCCCAGTACTACCGCATCATCGACACGTATCCGCGACTTTAAGCAGATGCCAAGGCTTTTCCTCACTATACAATTTTGAACGGGTTATTGGTATTCAACACTTTTTTCCGAGAGATTCAAACAAGTTATCAGAAGAAATATCTATATGTCTACATTTGATTCTACTAAAACAAGACTAGAGACTTTACTGAAAGATATCATGACAGGTGAAATTCAACTACCCGATTTCCAACGGGGGTGGGTTTGGGATGATGAACATATTCGTTCACTGTTAGTCAGTATTGCGCGTTCTTTCCCTGTGGGAGCAATTATGCTGCTTGAGGCTGGTGGTGATGCTAAGTTTAAAGCTAGACCTGTAGAGGGAGTAGATCCAACACAGGCAACACTTGATAAATTGAAAAAGCTTATTCTTGATGGGCAACAACGGCTGACTTCATTAACGCAAGTATTAATATTTAAGCAACCTGTTCAAACTCGTGACTCTAAGAAAAAATTAGTACAGCGTTATTACTATATTGATATTGAAACGGCCTTATTAGGGCCAGAACATTACGAAAGCGCAATTATTAGCATTGATGCAAATCGTATTCAAAAAGAGAACTTTGGCCGTGATGTCAAACTTGACCTCAGTACGCCAGAAAAGGAATATGAACACTTTTACTTTCCTTGTAATCAAATTCTCAACGCAGGTGCTTGGGAAATAGGATTAAATAAGTATGATGCAAATCATGGCTCAAATAAATTGAGTCGCTATATGGAATTTCGTACCCAAGTTATTGATGAATTTCGTTATTATGAGCTACCCATCATTGAACTCAATCGCAACAATAAGAAGGAAGCTGTTTGTCTTGTCTTTGAGAAAGTAAATACTGGTGGCGTTAATCTCTCGGTTTTTGAACTTTTAACTGCCACCTACGCTGCTGATAATATCAACTTGCGGGATGAATGGTTTGGTAATATTCAAGAAGGAATTGAAGGGATTCAACCGTACCTCAGAAAACAACGTTTATTACATGAAGTTGAACCGACAGAGTTTTTCCAGGGATTAACGCTACTGTACAGTTTGGAGAAACGTCAGCAAGACTTAAAAGCAGGTAAAACTGGCAAGCAAATAACAGGTGTGACTTCCAAGCGCGAAGCCGTTCTATCTTTAACTGTAGATGCTTTACAAAAATGGAAACAGCCTCTTAAGCAGGGTTATTGCAAAGCTGCAAAATTTTTACGACAGCAATCGTTTTTTTCAACTAGCGATTTACCTTACCGCACTCAACTTATTCCTCTTGCCGCAGTCATGGCGTTGCTTGGCGATCGCTGGCTGGAACCGAAAATCCACGACAAAATCGCCCGTTGGTTCTGGTGCGGTATCCTTGGCGAATTGTACGGCGGGGCAGTTGAAACTCGCATGGCTTTGGATATTCAAGAGCTTATAGACTGGATTGAGGACGGTGGGTACGAACCTGCAACTGTTCGGGATGCTAATTTTCAACCTGCACGTTTAGGGACTTTGCGTTCCCGAACTAGTGCAGCATATAAGGGTATCAATACCTTGATTCAACGTGAAGGTTCTCAAGATTTCTTTTGGAAGTCCACTATTCGGGATTTGGATGAAAGCGATTGGGAAGAACGCAGACTCGATATTCATCACATTTTTCCTAAAAGTTGGTGCGACAAGCAGGGTATTCCCGCATCTCGCTATAACTCTATCCTCAACAAAACTCCCATATCGTTTAAAGCAAATCGGATGATTGGCGGTAAAGCTCCAAGCGAATATCTGGTTCAGCTTCAAAAGCATGACAGTGTTCAGCTAGACGATGCAGGCATGAATGCGATTTTGGCAACTCATCAAATCGACGCAATAACACTGCGACAAGACGACTTTGAGGGTTTCATGGCATCGCGTCAACGGATGATACTTGCCAAAATTGAAGCTGCTATGGGCAAGCCTGTATTGGCTGTGGATGATTCAGCATACAGTGATGTGACACATGAAGAAGAGTGATTTGAGATAAATTAACTTAGTAGAATGACCTACTCCTTATTCCAAAGCAGCCCCAAGTACTACCGCATCATCAACACATATCCACGATTTTGAGCAGATGCCAAGGCTTACAACCTGCTATGCAAAGGACATGGTTGCTGGCAACGGAGTGCTAATTTGGAAATCTGGCTATCAGGCGGGAATCTATGCAATTGCAGAGATTATTGAACCTCCCAAAATCATTGTAAACCCACTTGATATTGACTATTGGATAGATACTACCCGCATTGGTGTTAAACCTTGTGCAAAGATTCGATTTACCAGCAAGTTGTTAGAAAAGCCTCTGCTATGGGAAAACTTAAAACAAGACCTTGTGTTGAAAACTCTGATGGTAATTCGATAGCCTAACGCTACAAATTACAAAATTACACAATAAGAATGGCAACGTGTACATGAATTGAAAGATTAGCAATGGTAGCAATCGCTACCCAATTTTTCAGAGGAATCCTACGCATTCACACACTGTAATCATTGTCACGCATTCAGTATTATTCAGAGGATTTTTTGTCCTGATATCAACTAATAGTGTAGCGGTCACAAAATATAAATTTCAGGAGCATGAGATGGTCAACAGCAAAAATACACAAGCACCTCAGACATCTAATCGAGGAGCAATACTGAAAGTATTAGCTAGACTAGCAACAACAGGAATAATTAGTTTTGGAATTGGTGGAGCAGTCACTTTTGACCGTTATAACAACTATTGGAATCAAACAATATTTCGCGTTCAGACTGTTGATTTTAACATTTTATCTCATACTCTACCAACGAAACTTTCTTATGCAATTATTAAAAATAAACCAGAAGAAGTACAACGTACTTTAGATAGTAATTATAGTTTATTTGGATTAATCGTTACAGACTCTAGTGGACAAAAAATAATTTCGTATTCAGGTAAAGATTCTGGAAAATCCTCATCTTGGAAAGCGGCTCTAAATCCACAAGAGTTAACAAAACATCCATACGATGTGTTGCTTGATCCTCCACCTGCATTTGCACAGTGGACTTATAGCAATTCTCATGCTACTGAACGCAGTGCTATAAGTGTCACTAATCAAGGCCGTGTTATCGGTAGGGTTTACTATGTTAGGGGTGTAAGACCAACGTTTCAAGAGGATATTGCAACATTAGTAACTAATCCTTTTTCTGGAAGTAGTAGGATTCAAACTTACGCAACAAGTCTAATGGCTTGTTTCGGAGCGACTTTGCTTATCTGGAGTGGTTTGGAGTTTATGCTTTATAAAAAGCGAGTTGATAAAAAGAAAGCAGAAAAAAGAGAAGATGAATTAGAAAATATCAACAAAGTTTTAGAAGTTCAATTAGCCGAGAGAATAAATGAACTAACATTATTAAAAAATCAAAGAGAGGAAGAAAAGAATGAATTAGTTAGGGATGCTAGTAGAATGCGTATTTTAAATACTAGGCTTAAACAGGAAATTTATCAACTCAAGGAATCTCTGAATAATCTCCCAAAAAATACAGAAAATTTATTAACTCTGCAAACTGAACTAGAAAAAACTAAGTTAGAAGCACAAGAGAATCTAAACAAACAAAAACAGTATCAACAACGTATTGAAAAACTAAATCATCATTTACAACTTGCTCAAAAGAAACAATTAGAAGCTAATCAATTATATAAACTTAAAGAAAATGAATTAGCTAAACTTCAAGAACAAATGAAGAATATTGAAAATTATCGTTTGTTAGCTAAATCAGAGTTACAACAACTACAAAGCAATGAAAAAAATTCTCAAGAAATTGCTACTAGACTGGAACAAGAATTAACTAATCAAAGACTTGAACAACAGCAACTTAACAATAAATTGAAGAGTTTACAAAGTTCTTTATTAGAGTCTCAACAACGCGCTAAACAGGCACAAGCTGAATCTGAGAGAACTAGATTAGAGGCACAGCAAAATCTCAATAAACAACAACAGTATCAAGCACATATTGAAAAACTAAACAGAGATTTGCAGATTGCTCAGGAAAAGCAACTAGAAAATCATCAACCAAAAGAAATTGAATTAGTTCAACTGAAGCAACAAATATATGATGCTGAATCTGAATTACAAAAATTACGAAATAATGAAAATAATTCCCAAGAAATTGCTACTACCTTAGAACAACAGTTAATTAATCAAAGCCTAGAACAGGAACAACTTAACCATCAACTAGAACTTTTACAAAGTTCTCTGTTAGAATCTCAACAACGTGCTAGAAAGGCACAAATTGAATCTGAAAAAGCTAGATTAGAAGCACAGCAGAATCTAAATAGGCAACAGGAATATGAAGAGCAAATTAAAAAATTAACTCAGGATTTATATATTGTTCAAGATAAACAAGCAAGAACAAATGAACTAAAAGAAAATGAATTATCCCAACTTCAGCAGCAAATACAGGAAATTGAAAACTCTCGTTCTTTAGTTAATTCTGAATTACAACAACTGCGAGATAACGAAACAAGTTCCCAGAGAATTATTACTGCGTTAGAACAGCAATTAGCTAATCAAAACTTAATGCAAGAACAACTTAATACTCAACTAGATATTTTTCAAAACTCCCTATTAGAATCTCAAGAGAGAGAACAACAATTAGAACAACGTGAAAAACAGAAACAAGCTGAATTAGAGGCTTTGACTATAGAAATTGAGAATATCAAGAATCAAACAGGTCGGCATACTTTAAATAATTTTGAAATAGCTATTAAAAGTTCCTTAGAACAGCATTTTTCTTTAGAAAGAGTATTGACACAATTTGATGTAGGTAGTGGACAACAAGGAAGTAAATTTACTGATTTTATCCTTGTTACAAATAAGTGCTGTATCGTTGTAGAAGCTAAATCTTATAAGGGAACAATTAAATCTGTTGGTAATCCGCGTAACACTGGATGGACTTGTGATATAGGAACTAGAAAACTCTATATTTATGCTTGTTGGGGAGAGAACCCTTATCAGCAAGTGAAAACTTATGCAGATTCTTTGTATAGATATGTAAATTCATCAAATTGGGGTAAATTTCCTGTATATGGTGTTGTTGTATTTCCAGCAAACTCGGATATTGATCATGGTATTGAATCCAATATAGGTGGTTTTTACAGAGTAACTACACTAAATAATTTGATTAATGTTATCGAACAATTAGACAATCAAGCTTATTTACAAAATGCAAGAAGATATCAAAGAATTTTGCAGCAACTTACAGGCATATCTAATGAACAAGCAGCTTAATCATAAAAATATAGGTGATATCTATTGTGTCTAATTCTAAAAGTAGCCATATTTTCATAAAGTTTCTAGCATTTATTGGTGTTTTGGGTTTATCTGGTTGTCCATCTAATGTCCCTAAATCCGCAGTTTCCTCACCTTCTCCTATCATTGAAAATAAACAACAAAGCTTACAAACAAGTTCTTTAACTATAGGAATTTTGAGTAAGCCCAGTTACTATCAAGAATTAACAACTTACCTACGTGAGAAATTGGGTAATAAAGTACAAATAGTTATTGATGGTGATGAATCAATTCCTTATGAAGAAGCCCGAAAAAGGATGATAAATAAAGAATGGGATATTGCCTTTACTTTATCACCAATACTTTCTGTAGCTGCTAAAAATAACGATTATCATTTTGCAGCGCGAATGTTTCCAAATAATCCTCCGTATTACCAAGCTACTTTATTCACAAAATCTACTAGTAGTATTCAATCTCTCAATGATTTAAAATCTACAAATACTATTGCTCTTGGAGATTTCAATTCAGCATCTAGTTTCTATGTACCTGCTTATGACTTATTTGGTAAAAGTCTCAGGGTAGACATGGGCCATCGAGGAAAAGATATTAAGGACTTAGTTAAAACTGGAAAAGCTGATGTAGGTGCTGCTGCTTATGAAGCAGTTACAAATGATAAAGATTTGAGAATCATTCATTTAAGTAAGGAAATTCCTGGCTCTAATGTTTATTTATCACCTAAGCTTTCTGAATCTGACCGTGAGATAATTACAAAAATTTTACTTAACGCACCGGATAATATTAGAAAACAAGCTAATTATGGTGGTGGCGATGAATCTGACTATTCACAATTAATAAAGATTTCTCAAAGAACTGAAGAAATATTGAGATGTGCAAATTTTCAGCAGAATCCAGTTAATTTTTACTGTAGTGATAGTTCCGTAAATCAAAAATCTAATAATTCTAATAATACTTCAGAAATATTAGGGCGAATTAATGGATGGACTCGCCAAACTAATGAAATTGAAACTTTCAAGTTGTCAGGAAAAGATAATAAAGTTTACCAGATAATTATACCTCGAAAAATCCTAAATCAAATTCCTGGCGCTTCTAATCCAATTGCTTTACAAGGTAAAGAAGTAAAAATCATAAATGTTGCACCCCAAAAAGCACAAGGACAAGTGTTTGAATTAAAAATTACAGAGCCTAATCAATTAAATATATTAGAAGATATACCAAAATCTTCTATACAGCCAAACTATCAAGTCAAGCAAGTCGATGATGGCGATACAATAACAGTCACTGATGTATCTAATCAAGAAATCAGAGTGCGATTTGCTTGTATAGATACGGCAGAAACACCCAAGTCTGACGCAGAAAAAAATAGTGATAACCCTGCTGATAAAAATCAGTTTTTATGGGGAAACAAAGCAAAAGAGCGGCTAGAATCTATTATCAAAATTGGCGATCAGATCAAATTAAATATCGTAGATACTGATCGCTATGGCCGCAAAGTTGCTGAGGTACGCTTAGAGGATGGTACTTTCATACAACAGATATTAGTGAAAGAAGGGTTAGCGATGGTTTATCGTCAATACCTAAAAAACTGTGCTAGTGCTGGTATTGTAGAACAGGCTGAAGCTGAAGCTAAACAACAACGTTTAAATATTTGGGCAGATTCACAATTTACTGCACCTTGGGATTGGCGATCGCAAAAAAGAGCAGCAAAAAAAAGCTAACTTAAAAATACTGTAACCACCAATGTCTAAATTACCATTTACCGTTACTGCATTAGTACCCGTCCTACTACTTTCACAATTACAGCAAGATACAGTAGAAATTACTAGTAAACAACTAAATCAACAAGGAATGTTAGCAGTTAATTGGGTGCAACAATCTGGAGAATATAGAGCATTAACTTATCAAGCGTTCAATATAGCCAAACTCACTTTTGATACTGCTAAATCAAAAAATATTACCCGTCCCGCCATCATTGTTGATATTGATGAAACAGTTCTTGACAATAGCCCCTATCAAGCAGGGTTATTAGATACTAATAATAGTTTTGAAATTACTGCTTGGAATCAATGGATTAAGGAGGAGAAAGCTAAAGCTGTACCGGGAGCAGTTGAATTTGTTAATTATGTAAATAAAAATGGGGGCAAGGTATTCTTTATTTCTAATCGAGATGAAAAGAGCGCTAAAGATGCTAAAAGCAATGATTTAGAAATAGCTACTATTAACAATTTAAAATCTGTGGGGTTTACAGGAGTCAACGGACAGACAGTATTGTTAAAGGGGGAGTTTACCAAAAAGATTGACGGCAAAGAGAATACTTCTAAACAATGGCGTGTAGAAGCTGTTAAAAATGGCAGTGCTGATGGCAAAAGATATACAGTAATTGCCTTGATTGGCGATAACCTCAATGATTTTGATGAAACTATAGGCAAGAGTAACCAACAACGTCGGGATCATGTAGACAAGAATCGTAGTTTTTATGGGGTGTTTAATATCACAAGAGAGATAGTGAAACCTGCTTACATTGCAATACCTAATCCTATGTATGGAAACTGGGAAACAGGAATTTATAACCCACTGGTATTTAAAAAACAAAGTCCTTTTGATATGACCCCAGGAGAAAGAAATCAACAACGTCGGGAATCTTTAAATCAGTGGTTGGGGAAGTAATATCAAATTCGATTAATTAATTAATTAATTAATTATAAATTTTATAACTTTTCAAAACAGTAAAAACTTTTCTCCTATAGGTACTCCCTGGTGATCGCCTCCACCCAATTCTCGGATGCAACGAAGCGATCACTCAGTTTTCAAAAAATATACCAATTTCTAAAACTTAATTTTGGAAACAATTTAAACTATTATTAATCTGATAATAAGTCTGTTAAATCCCTACCATATATATAATAGGGGTTTCGGTATTCTTCTGGAATATCATTCATTGATTCACTATTTTCTTGAAGATATTTACTATTACTCTCTTGAAACCTTTTAAGTTTTTGATGTATGGGTGAAGATTTATCTTTTTTACCACTATTAATATAGCTTAAAATATCTTCCCTTAATTTATTCAATCTATTATGAGTAGCTAAAGGATTATCTGAAGATAGAGTATAAGCCGTTCTATAGTCATGCCCAGCCTCTCTCAATCTCTTCCATTCTTCCCATCTGGACTTTTGATTTAATGGTTCCATTGGATTAAATCTATCGCTATAATTACAAGCGTATTTAACTTAATTCTAATATTATATATTACCTACCTAGATAATCGCTTATTTTGCTACAGCAGACATTGGATCATACATCGAGAGCATAAAAATCACCGACGCGATCGCCCCAATCAAGTGAGGAAACCCCACCCGTCGCAGGCGATCGCTCAAAGTCAGATTGAACCGCTTGTTTTGCTAAGACTAATTATCCCATTATTAAGGGAAGACTAACAGCAGGAGCGATCGCACCCTTCTTAGAGGAAAGATATCAGTACGAGCGATCGCTCGCTCCCAGAATTTACCACTCGTTTGGAGACAGTATTAGGTAAAGTGGCAGTAAAAGTACTTTAATTGGTAGTTGCGTAGGCATACCATTCTTAGAGGAAAAGAGAAGCGATCGCCCCCGACCCCAACCATGACCAACATCCACAACCTCGGCATGACCGATACCGAATATGCCCAGCTACTAGCCCAAGGCTACGACCCCAACCTAGAACACCAGTTGATAGAGCTTGGCGAAAACCCAGAGCAAGCTAGGCAGTTAGCCCGAATAGTGGGATTGACACAAGACAAAGCACCCCAGACTGAGGAGAAGTGGGAATAGTTTATGGCAGTATGAGAGAATACTTGCGATGATTCTGTTGGAAAATGAGCGCTCACCCTCATTCTTAAAGAAATCCCAAGCGATCGCGCTTCGCTAGAATCTTTGCTGCTCCTGGCTTAATTCAGTCTAGTTCAATATTGCTGCTAGCCATATTATTCATAAGCTGTTAATTATTATGTGTTTCTACTGCCCGCTTAATAAAGTAAAATGATTTACCTTATATTCTATTCATAATTATTGTTGTAAAATTGTCTAAGCTTTATACTCTAGAAACTATTCAATTACTTCATCACAGTTTTATACTTGATAGCAGTTTCTTGATAACCTCTTGAATCTAATTTCATTAAATCTATCGTGGTAACGACAGTTTAAATGATTGATATTAGAGAAGTAGTTTACAAGAAAGTTTATTTAACCTGTGAATAAGAAATGGGCTACTAAACGAATCACAATTAATCTGGCATCCAGAGAAGCAGAAAGATTAGAAAAATACTGCTCAATCACAGGACGACCAGCAACCGATGTGATTCGAGAGTTGATTCGTTCTTTGACTGTTGAAGAAACACTTAATGCAGATAGCAAATAATAACTAGGCTTAGATATTAAGTAAAGCATCTAATGAACAGGTAATACAAATATGAGAAGTAATCAACCTCTTTCTGAAATTACAGGAAAACCTGCTCAGGTGTGGGGTAATATCTTAATTCCTGCTAAAGGGCAAATGACCGTCAAGGTAACTGGTGATACTCTTCAAGCTACAGTTAAAACCTACTTAGAGAAGAAAGACACTTGGATACGGATTCAAAATATTGATTCAGTTGAGACTCAAGAAGCACCTATCTATGCACTGCTAGGTTCTGGGGCTTCTTGTATCTTCTTTGCTTTAGGTTTATTAGCTCATTCTTTTTTAGGCGGCTTAATTATCATTGGTTTAGGTGTTGCTCTAATCGTATATGCCATTATCAATAAAAATCGGTATTTGGCAATTCATAGCCACCGCAACTCGATGATCATCTTTATGAATAAGCCACCGGAAGTATACCAGCAGTTTGCTATGGGTGCGCTGGCATTATCTCGTAAGTTAAATACGCCCAGCAGTATGCAGACAAAACCTACTCAAAATTCCGTTCAAGTTAATTGAGAAACTGGTTATGAGAACTCTGCAACAGTCATCAAAGTTAAGAGCAGCATTTCAAGAGAAAATTACTGCTAAAAAGTCTGCTGTACACCAAGAAATTCACCAAGCTTTAAGCGACAGTACATTAAGTGGATTAGCTTCATTCATGTATGAGTTTAAACAAGCTAAAAATCAACTCAAAGGCAGTATGGGTGAATGGGGAGTATCAGCAATATTTCAGTGCTTCCCAGACACTTGGGTAATGTTCAATAATGCTCTAATTCCTACTAATAACTCCGGTGCGTTAACCGAGATAGACCACTTAATTATCGGTACAAAAGGCATTTTCTTATTGGAAATCAAAACTTGGAAGGGTTCATTTACAGCATACAACGATAAATGGAAACGTCGAGAAGGCAATAGTTGGGTAGCAATAACTCATAGCCCAACGTCTCAAAGTGCTTACCATGAGCAAATGTTTGCCCAATGGATAGTATCTGTTATTCCAAATCTCCCTAATAGTTGCGTTTATGCTCCTGTGGTCTTTCCTATCGCCAAATGGTTGGGAGTTAACAATTGCTCAGTACAAGTTTTTCAAGGTGTACCTGCATTACTGCAAGCAATGGTTAGTTGTCCTGAGTGTTTGAGCGAACAGCAAATACAGGCGATCGCCTCCGCTGTGGCTAATTATCAGATTCCCGAAAAGACGATCCCAACGCCTAAGCCAATTCCCAAGCCAAAACTCGTTAAACGTCAGAATTCTAGCAGTTGAGTGTTGCAACTTTTTGAGTAAAACCTAAATAGGCTTATCTACCAGTCAGAACAAACAGCAGATTACAAGTGATGTTTGTAACTGTAAAGTGGGAATACTAAATATAGAACATTGTTTTTATTTTCATACTATGAATAAACCCAATATTGTAGATAATGCAGAACAAAAACGGCGAAAGTCTCATTGGCCTGCATATCTACCATATCCTAGTTGCTGGTTAAAATCCTTTATTTTAATGGTATTTCTTCGAGTAATTGGATTTGTAACTGAGATTTTAATAAAGCTAGGAGATGGTGTTGCTAATTTGGTAAGTAGCCCAGAATTACTAGCTATATTTGTAATAATAACTCTCCTGTCCCCAATTGCCGTTATTGCTTTCACTCATCACTATTTACATTTGTTCTTCAGCCGTTTTATTTCAGAAATTCAAGCACCAGAAATAGGTATTGTAACAGGGATAATACCAAAATTAATGAGTTGGTGGGAAGGTCTATACGGCTGGCTTGTAATTATCTTATCTACTTTGGTTACTTGTCTAGTTTGCACTATAATTTTACCTATGTTTCATCTGAGTTATATAAAACCTCCTGAAACTTACACACAGTTTGAGCAGCAGATTATAGTAATATTTGGAATTATATGGTTAATTCAAGGAGCGCTTATTTATCAAATTGATTATTTAGTTAAGCAGCGTTTAATATCTGTATATTCTGGTAAGATAAAATTATAATTAAAGCAATAGTATTGATATTATACTCATAATACTTGCTTCTAAATTATCTAAATTTCATACGTTAAACTGTATTTAAACTCTTCACTACAGCTTTAAAGTTTGCAGCGTTTACTTCACAGCTTCTTAAGGCTAATATCCTTATATTTATTATTATGTTAACAGTTTGAGTCATTGATACTAGAGAAATAGTTTCAAGTAGAGTTAATTTAACCAGTGAATAAGAAATGGGCTGTTAAACGAATAACAATAAATCTGATATCAGGCGAAGCAGAAATATTAGAAAAATACTGTTCGATGACAGGAAGACCAGCAACAGACGTTATTCGGGAGTTAATTCGTTCTTTGCCAACAGGATAAACGTCCAATACAGATTGAACTGATGAGCGCGATCGCTTTGTTACTTCAATTCAAGTATAAAATACCAAAACTAAAAGATGGTTTATATAATGCTGATTGCTGTATCAATAAAATTTTATTTAAATCGTTAATAAAACAGCTAAACTAGCTTGAGAGTTCAGCTTTTGACCTACCACACAATCAAGCTATAAGTTCCTTACTTTCTCTTTAAATATTACCCTGCAAGTTCATGATTAATGCTGATGTGGTTCTTAGCTTTGAGGGGAGAAGCTGAACTAAATACTAAATTATCAAAACAATATTTTACTAAAATATGGATTTCATCAACCAAGCACGAAATTTGGCGGATACGCTCAAAGATAAAGCGCAAGAAGCAGCAACTAATACAGCAAAGGGGATAGAAGAAGTAATTGATGGAATCACAAATACTACTGTAGAGATTACCACCTTAAGTATTAATGCAGTTGCTGATTTATCTGCAACAGCACAGCAGAGTTTTCAAGCTGTACAAAATGTAAGTAAAACATTAGAAGGTACTGCTATTGGTGTGACAACTTCGAGTGTAGCCATAGCTGAGGCATTACAAAACTTGCCTAAGACAGCTGCGGAACTAGCCCTAGAGATGCCCAAGATTGCATATAGATTGAGGTATCGTGCTGGTCTGAGAACTGGAGATTTACCTCGCTCTGATGCAGATGTCATGAAGCTGTTTGAGAAAATTCCAGGCACATCAAAGCTTGGAGCTAACGAAAGAACCATCCGTGAATTCTTGAGCGATAAGCATGGGAGCCATATCATTCCACGTTCTCAAGGAGGCTCAAACGGTGCTGACAATATTCTGTGGGAAGTAGGGGTGGATAATCTCCGTCGAGGTGCCGAAGTTATGACTGTTGGGGAGCAGTTTTATGTTCGGGTTTATAATGCAGTAGATTCTATTATTTGCAATTCTGGAACAATTGCTAGGCTGGGGATCACTGCTACAGGAACCGCTATTCTTACCCAAGTTATAATCACAGCGATTTCATACTCCTTGGATCTTTATCGGGGCGATATTACTGTTGAAGAGTACAAAAGTTTAGTTTTAGAAGCTGCAAAAGCAGCAGGTATTGCGACACCGATTGTTTTTCTGATCTTAGTGGCTGTATTAGCGTTATTTCCAGAATTTACAGTTGTATTATCTGCACCAGTGGTTATTGCAGGTTTCAATGCCTTATTTGGCATGAGTATTGCGATGCCGATAGTACAATCGCTACTCCGTCATGCTCAAGCTGGTGGTTTTGGCATAGAAACTGCTGATGCTTACAAAAATGCGCTTGGTGGATCTGCGCCTACTTGAAATTTGTAATGACCTGTAATACTTAGTCGCTTTCTAGGCAATCGCTCTACACAGTATCGTCCATGCAGCCACATTCTGAGTTTGGACAATCCCAGTGTACTCTTGAGGTGCAATCGCGTTCATACTCAGCACCACATTTGGGACATTTGCCAGTAAACAACGGATGCCAATCAAGCAACTCTAACTGTTGCTGTTGTGTCCAGCGTGGTCGAGGCTGTATAATCAACCCGCCATTGTAGCAGGTTGCTCTCTGGAACTGACAAAGAGTACAGCGTTGATTCGCAGGGGATAAGCCAGTGACCGAATTCGCAAACAAGATAGCTATTGTCACTGGTGCAGCCAGAGGTCTTGGCGAAGCCATTGCCGTCAACCTGTACAAAAACGGTGCGCGGGTCGTTCTGGCAGACATCAATGCCGAAGGAGCGCAGGAAGTAGCTAGGCGGTTGGATTCATCTGGCAAGCGGACACACGTTATTGAAACTGATGTTTCTGACCATCGCGCTGTGGAGGCAATGGTAGCCGAAACGGTGGAGCGATTTGGCGGGTTGAACCTAGCAGTCAATAATGCTGGCTTTACCGGGCCGCATGGGATTAATATCGCCGATTATGAGATTGAATGGTGGCATCGTGTGATTGCGACTAATCTTAACGGCATTTTCTTTGGACTGAAATACGAAATTCCAGCAATGATCCAAAGTGGTGGCGGGGCAATTGTGAATATGTCATCTGCCGCGGGTGCGGTCGCAGTGGCGGGTATTGCTCCCTATGTCACTGCCAAGCACGGGATTATCGGTCTGACAAAGGCGGCAGCATTGGAATATGCAAACCAGGGCATCCGGGTGACTGCAATCGGCCCAGGTTATGTTGATACACCCCAGATGCAAGAGTTGCCAGAGTCAGCGCGAAAGCAGATGGCTGACTTGCACCCTTTAGGTCGCCTTGCACGAACTGAGGAAGTCGCAAACATGGTTAGCTTCCTATTGTCCGAGCAAGCCTCTTTTGTCACTGGCAGCTTCCACCTGATGGATGGTGGTTACACTGCTGTGTGACTACTAATCAATCGACTTGCGTGCGATCGCAATACATAATTTTTTCTTCTGCGATCTATTTCTCTAACTGCCTATTTTTAGCCAACCAAACACTTGAGAAACTGTAACTTTGACCAGACCTTGCTAGCCAAAGGATATGGTGGCTGCTGATAGAGCGCACTAGGATGGACGGTACAGACAAGGTGAGGATTATGTGAGTATCGGAGACAGTAATCGCACTGTGGAAGTTTTGGCATAGTACTTGCCACTTGAGTAGCTATCCATTCTTCGGTAAGCGCGATGGATGGCTGTTTAGTGCTTTGGAAAATCAAGATAGTGGTGATGATAGCTCCAGCGATCGCAGTTAAAATTATGGCAGTTCTCCACGATGGCTTCATGTTGTTAGCTCTGTTATTGCAATATAAGAAACCACAATTTTAACCGCAGTCACCTATCTACGCCTCACAACAACAACGGTATTGGATCTCAAAGCTAGAAGAATATTTATGTTCATTGGCGAAAGATTCTTGTAGCAACGATACTTTTAACTTAGTCGATTTTAAGATAAGCTTTGTTGATTGATAAATCACTATAGATTGCAAAAATACATCGTCATGAGTCAGGGTGTATATCCAGACAATTGGAAAGAAATTGCGACAGCGCTAAAAGCTGACTGTGATTGGCGTTGTACTAAATGTGGTAGGGTCTGCTTACGTCCTGGGGAAAAACCACCTGATTGGACAAAATCTCAGTGCAAAGCTCATACACTTCAGGTACATCACTGGAATTGTGACCCTAGTGACAATCGGCTTGAGAACCTGGCTTGCCTATGCAGTGGCTGTCACCTTTACTACCATCGATTCGGACGCGGGAATATTTCTCCGGGACAGTTGTCACTGTTTGCCGAGAGGAAAGTCAGCTAAAATTTAGCGATTTCAGGCGTGAGCGCTCACTAAAACTTGCTTTTGTTGTTGCGATTGCTTCAGGGGGTGCTTTGTGTTATCGCTCAACTAGGCAATTTTTAGTTGCAGTTTGCTAAAACTAGATTTTAAACACTAAGTAGACAAAGTAAAAATAAGTTTCTCGGCTTAAAAACTCCATTTGACTGTGAAAACTGCGATAGCGGGTAGTCGGTGTGGGAGACGAATGTGCATCCATTCCTAAATTTCGTGCCATCAATACTGCTCGTTTCATGTGCAATGGATCGCTAACAATAAGAAACTTGTTTAATTGGTGAGCATTCGCTACTTCCAAAGCATTTGTGAGGTTCTGGTGAGTTGTACGAGATTGAGTTTCAGTGAGAATATCAGCAGCTTTTACCTGTTGTGCGAGTGCATAATTTTTTCCAACTATAGCTTCAGGTGGTTCATTACTCTCGCCAACTCCGCCAGTAAAAATGATTGTTTTAACAGATCCATCTTTATATAAGTTGATGGCGTGGTTAATTCGCTCTCTGAAAACAGGAGATGGTTTTTCTCCCCAAACTGCCGCTCCTAAAACAATTGCTGCATCTGCCTTGATATTATTAGTACTGCGGCCATATAAATAAATACTTGAGGCAGAAGAAGCGATCGCCAGCAACAAGGCAGATATCAAAGCTAGTGTCACCAAATTTAACCATTTTTTGGAAATTTTGTAATTGAGCATGGGGCGTTGTCTTATTTTTCATTCTTAGTTTCAATATCAAGTTAAGTGCTTAAGTTCTATACTGTTATATGCTTCACCATTAGATACAATTGTGAATCTGGTTTCTACCGTGCAATCAAAAACTGCCCTAGACGGAAGCTAGAGCAGTTTTGATAGAAGTAAATTATATAGGAGACTTTTAGTGTTGTCCCCGGTTTATCCATAGTAAGTACCGTTATATAATACTATTCGCTTCAATTTTCGTGCTTTACGCAAAAAACGAATAATCTTGAAGTTGGCATTACTTAGAAGTAACCGCAAGGCGAGCGCAAGTACTACGACACATCCGCGACTTTGAGCTTCTTCCTTGGTGGTACACAGGACATAGTTGCTGGTGATGGAGTGCTGAGAAGGCAAATCAGGGGATGAAGGAAGTAGCGTAGGCGCAGCCCGTTGTAGACATCGCTAGACGGAGCGTAGTCATCGCCTAAGAGCAACCGATTCTCATGAGTGATTCCCGAAAGCCCTGGTGATGTAGGCTATTGGAGTGATGACTGGTATGTTATCTATTCAAGTTAATCAGGATAATATACCTTGATTAAGAACAGGAAAGTTAAAATGAGAATTTTTGTTCCGGGTCGTCTTTGTTTGTTTGGAGAACACACTGACTGGGCAGGAGAATATCGCAGTGTTAATCCTCTTCTCGAAAAGGGCTACACCTTAATTGTTGGTACTAATCAAGGAATTTATGCCAATGTCTTGCCTAATTCTACTGAATTAATTATTCGTGCTTCTCTCAATGATGGCAGGAGTTATGAACCGTTGAGATTACCTATGGAATCTAATACCTTGAAATGCATAGCGGCAAAGGGTGGTTTTTTTAGTTATGCTGCTGGTACAGCATATCAAATTCTGACTCACTATGATGTTGGCGGACTTGAGGTTGATAATTATCTAACCGACTTACCCATCCAAAAGGGATTATCTTCGAGTGCTGCCTTTTGCGTTCTGATTGCGAGGGCTTTTAATCGTCTGTATGGCTTGAAGATGACAATTCGTTCAGAAATGGAGTTTGCCTACAAAGGAGAAAGAACCACTCCTAGCCTTTGTGGTCGTATGGATCAGGCTTGTGCTTATGGAAATCGCCCAATATTGATGATATTTAATGGTGAAAAAATCGACCTACTCGAATTGAAAGTGAGTGAGGATTTGTTTTTTGTGATTGTCGATCTCGGCGGGAGCAAAAACACACAAGAAATACTAAGACGATTGAATCAGTGTTATCCTTTCGCTACTAATTCAATAGAGCAAAATGTCCAAAAATATTTTGGTTCTATTAGCTCTGAAATTACCCAGGCAGCAGTTGAAGCAATACAAATTGGAGATGCCCAACTTCTTGGAGCTTTAATGACAAAAGCCCAAGAGGAATTTGACCGATATGTAGTTCCGGCTTGTCCCGATCAATTAACTGCAAAAAATCTACATCTGCTTCTCGCTCATGAGCCACTTAAGCCTTATATCTTTGGAGGAAAAGGCGTAGGTTCTCAGGGGGATGGCACTGCACAACTGATAGTTAAAAAGCAAGAGAGTCAAAGAAAAACTATCGAAATTATTAAGCGTGATTTTCCTCAAATGCAAGCGTTACAGTTAACTATCGCAAGCTAACAACTCCCATGATTAAGCAAGTGATGCTCAGGGACGAAAGTTGAGTTTCTTTAATACTTCAATGAGTGGAGGATGACTCACCATTCTCCTCAATCATCTTCCAATTACGTATCTGAGGCTGAAGTTCAGCAATTTCAGTCTCAGTTACTGACGGCAAATCACCACTATAAAGAACACAAGTTTTTTGTAGTAAAGCTCCCACTGTTTTTGCTCCTTCACGAGTCACAATTTCAATTAAGTGTGCAGTAAGACATTGTTTATTGTGAAACTGGGCTTAGTCATCTTCATCCATTAAGCGACAACGGCTTTGGGTCTTGCAAGCAAGTCGAGAAGAACGCTCTCGTACAATAGTCGCTAAATCTGGTCGTCCTGTTAGAAAAAGTCGCCAATCAGCCCAAATCCCATATAGGAAGTCGGCAATAGCACCGATAACTGGTAAGGAAGTTGCAGCATAGACCCAACCCATCCCCAGAATTTCGTAAATGCGATGGAAAACTTCAACATTTTTAACTAGCGTTCCGTCTGGCAACACAGCATGAATACGCCCCATTGCAGTTTCATAGTCAACACCGCCATCTGCTTGGGGATTGTAGTCATCAGCTGCAATATCTACAAACGCCACCAGCCCTCGATCCGCGTCCCGCTTTTTCAAAAAATTAACCTCACGCAGACACAAGGGACATTGGCCGTCATACAGCAATTTGATTTTCCACGACGGCAGAGTGGATAAAGGCTGGTCTAGAGAGTTGTTACAACCGTAGGATTGGATTTGTGGTGAGGACATTTTGGGATCTTAACTAAGTTTATTTCCTTATATCAAGCTTAACGCCTCTGGAATTATAGGGTTTGGCCCATTCGAGCGACGCATAGCTTGCCGCCTTCGGCATCGCTACTAGCGTGAAGGGCGTAATTCCAAAACCAATAAGTTCTCAAGACAGGATATGGCAATGTTAGGGGAAATGTGACTGTTGAATTGCAGATGTTGCATAAAGCGATCGCAGTTTTGATTTTTGACGCTAAACACTCGAAGTAGAAAACAGTAATCGTTACAGAAGCAAGAGGTGCGTAAACATTTGCGTAGCCTCTTGAAGTAAAGATTATGCTCCTGCTTCCTCAGACACTAGCTTTGTTCGTAGTAGTTGTTATATAAAATACAATTGCTTACTTATTCTAGATTTTAGGGAATTTTACTGAGATTTCAATTAGCTTTCTTGAAGCGAGGGAATAGTTTCGTAAATTTACGATGTTTTTCTCTGAAGATAACTGTCATTTTAGAGGAACAGATTTCAGAAAAGAGAGTTGATATATGAATTTACCTACGCAAGACCATTTAAATAACAGCTTATTAAACCAGATTCGTTATCAGGTTGAAAGATTAGAAATTCATAATCCCAAATTAGCCAGACTATTATGTAAACTAATTCCATCTCACTGTCCTTTTGAAAGAACTGTATCAATTTTAGGGCGGACACTTTTTCACATTCCCCCATTATGTAAAATCAATCCTCTCTATGAACAAATAATTGGTCTTCGTTATAAGTGTTTGTTGTATTTAGTAGATAAATGCGGGGAAGACGCGACAAAGTATTGTTGAATGGTGATTTTATTTAGTAAAAAGAGAGAGGAGCTTGGTTTAAAATCTAGATAATGCTTTACTCCTGCAACTCAGTAAGCCTTTGTTGATATTCTTTGTACTCTCTATCTTGATGCTGCCAGTATTTCTCAACTGTTTCTTTAGCAGCGTTTGCATTGTTGTATTCATCTCCACCTTGGCTTAACAATCGCTGTTTGGTTTGCTTTCGTAAGTCAGAAACAACTTTGCCATTAACTTTACGCGTCTTTGACCAATCTAGAATTGGTTGTGGATAATAACTATTGTTAATGTATTTCTCCTGTTCAATTTCTGGTAAACTATAGCCCCGCAGTTCCGGTATCCAGTGGGAAATAAAGTCTCCTTGAGGATCTTTTTCGGCAATATTCTTTGACGGGTTATAGATGCGAAAAGTATCGCTAAGTGGATTAGTTGCACCAGCCTGCATCTGCCATTGCCAATTATTAATTGCTAAATCTCCATCTACTAAATAGTTCATATAATGTCTAGCGCCGTGATGCCAGGAAATACCACAGTTGATAGTTAAAAACGTGGCACACATTGCCCTCATCCGAAAGTTCATCCAGCCCATCGTTTGGAGTTGCCGCATACTTGCGTCTACTAAAGGAAAACCTGTCATTCCTTCAAGCCATGCCTGAAATAACTCTTGTTTTGCAGGTGATAATTCTGATGGTGTATACAAACTATCAAATTCCGGGTAACGGTTAGTGTAAGCAATTTCTGGATAAAAATAAAGTCTTTGAGTGAAACTATCATGCCAGCGTAAACGGTCTCGAAATGCTTTGAGGGAGAATTCTGCCTTGGGTTGAGTTTTTAATTTTTCTGCTCTGGTTTTAGTACTTTGATAAACAGTACGGGTTGAAATAGTCCCGAAAGTCAGGTGTGGTGACAAGTGAGATGTTGCCCCAAGCTGTGATAGCATTGGACGAGAAAGCTTCCAGTGATAACCGTAATATCTCTTCTGTAAAAATGAGTCTAGCTTGGCTTGTGCTTCGGTTTCACCTCCTGAAAAATAAATTTTATCTCCTGCCCAAAAACTGTGATACTTATGTTTAAGTTCTTCAAATGTTAGTTGTGGTAAATTGAGAGTCAGTTGGGGCGTGTTGATAGTTTGAGGTGTTGGATGTTGGGGTTGTCTTTGATAGTTATAGTATTCGCTAAACCACTCATCACGTTTATCTTGTGATTGCAGAAAGTTGTTCAGCCCAATGTGGTAGTCGAGATTCAGCCGCTTATAAAAATCAACTATAGTTTTATCGCGGCTGACCCCGTACTCTACCTGCACATCACGGCTAAAAAAAAGTTTGGGTTTATATCCTGCAATGATTAACTGCCTAGTCAACGCTTGCACGATGTCTGTAGAATTACCTTCAAATAAGTACAGCCGACTACCTAACTTTTGCAGATTTGAATCGAGATTTTCCAATGACTCAAACAAGAAGCGGACTCTAGAAGTTCCAACATCAGCCCAGATATAAAACCAAGGGTCAATAATGAAGAATGGCAGAACTCTTGCATCATTACCAGATGAAGAGGTGACAATTTCATTATCAGTTAAACGCAAATCTCGACGAAACCATAGAAGGTGCATAAAGGTGCATAGTTTAATTTACTACTACTATAATACATTTGTACCAACAGGTGATTTTGCTGTCGAAGTTGAGTATTTATAGCAGCTGTAAACTATTCTGACTGCGCTGACTTTACACAGTGCAGCGAACCGAACAAGTAAGTTCTAGTTATAAAACTGCAAGGATAGCGGATGTAGGGCAATACTTAAAAGTTAAAAGTTTACATGAGGGCACATCTGCCCTCATTTTTAAGATGGATATCAGGTAAGTGTGCGTTAGAATTGAATGAGTGGCAACTTGACTGACTTGAAGCTAGATTAAAGAATCGAGGGTAAAAGTTGCTCACAGGGCAAAGTTTAATAATTGGGTCATTGATAAGTTTTTTATACAGCATTCGTGGTAAGCAATAAAAGTACTGTCAAACAATTGTAGATTGCCGATTGTAGATTTGAGATTGACGATAGCGTAGCGTTAGTGACGTAGGAGCGTCTTTCAGATTTATTCTGCCCACAAGGGGCTGGGCTTGTACTAAAAACAAACAATAAAGCAATCTGCGATCTTCAATCTCCAATCTTCTCGGTCAAAGAAACTGTATGCAAACGGTATAACCCAGAACTAACGATGTACAAGATTAATATTTACAGGCTTTAAAAGTATGGCTAAGGTAACAATTTCAATTGGGCTAACTGATACAGAAGTCAAAGCTTTATC
This sequence comes from Nostoc foliaceum FACHB-393, assembly GCF_014698505.1. Taxonomy (GTDB): domain Bacteria; phylum Cyanobacteriota; class Cyanobacteriia; order Cyanobacteriales; family Nostocaceae; genus Nostoc; species Nostoc foliaceum_A. Next base: position 26,643 of record NZ_JACJTD010000073.1, read on the forward strand.
GGCAATGCAGATTTCCGAGAATGAGTCATTAAATCATACAGCAACAAGATTGCTCCAGGGAATCCTGGGTCAGACAAAAGCTGGGCTGGCATTATCTAATAGTGATGAGATTAAGGAAATAGTTAAACAGGAAGTAAATGCTTTAGCTGTGTCTACAACTAATGGGGAAGAGATAAAACAGGTGATTAGACAGGAATTAGCCGAAGCGATCGCTCAGATAAAAGGCTTAATGAATCAGCGTAATGGTGAAGTTGCTCTACCTACACAAGAGGTTGTTTCTGTTGAGCAGCAAGTCCTACCAGATTATTTAGCAATACGCGAAAACGTCCTTTCTAAATTGAAAACAGGTAAGCAGTCAGCAGCAAAGGCAATTGACGCTTTTATTGAGGAACTGGGTGCTGTCAAGGAGCAACAACAGCCAGCAAATGTGGAATTAGATGTAGCGAGTTAGGATTTTTGTGCTGGCGACTATTAACCAGTCAACTTAATCACGCCTTGACTGACTAAATGTTCAAGCTGAGAATGGTGCTGTGTTTGCTCCCGTAGAAACTTGAGTTGCTCGTAAGTTAGAATGTGTAATCCAGGACGGACAACATAACCTTCAATAGTAATGCTTTGTGGTTGCTGGCTATCGGTGCGGTTGTAGGAAATTGAAGGCATATTTACAATTATGTAAGTTAGAACTCATTAGTAGAAGAAAGTTTAATTCTTCATTCTCTTACAGCTTCACACAATTTCCTCTTAAAAGGTGATTATAGAATCAGTCAACGCCAAAGTATGTAGGTGATTCTCAATAGAAGCGCTCCATGTCATGCAGGTTTTGTAACTAAAGAGAAGCAAAAGATTAGGTTACGATAGATTTAGACAACAAGGCTGTCAACAGTCGGCATGACTGATACTTTATAGATTTGTAATATCTGGGAGTCAAACGTTATCGCAATTCCAAAACAACTAATAAACTCACAAATCAAGTGACCCCAAGTTTTCTTGATTGACCATGAGAATAATAATCGTGGTTTGACCGATACCAATGAAGCATTACAGCTAGCCGAAAGCCTAGAGTTAGACTTAGTATTAGTGTCTGAAGGAAAAGAGGCTCCAGTTGCAAAGATTCTGAATTATGGCAAGCTTCAGTATCAAAAGAAAAAGCGTCAGGCACAAAGTGCTAGACCAGTAGTAAAAGAAGTTCGGTTTGGTTTGAATATAGGTGTAGCTGATTATAAGTTACGCATTGAACAAGCAGTCGGGTGGTTGAGTAAAGGCGATTCGGTGAAGTTTGCTGTTCGTTTACGAGGTCGGGAACATCAATATCGTGAGCAAGCTGGAGAACTATTAGATCGGGTTGTAACTGATCTCAACTCTGTAGGAAAAGTTCAATCACTTGATAAGCGTTCACTAATTGCTTTAATCATTCCTGCCTAAATTACTTTTTAAGAGATATCTTAACTTTAGAAGTGCGATCGCTCTATTCATCCTTGTGAAGCGTCGGCGTTAATTAAATTAAAGAGTTCAAGTGTTAGTTCCAATCACCAATGCTGTTTGAATCTTGTCAAATCGGGAGCAAAGGAGTGCATGAACTTTTTCTTTGTGAATACCTTTGGTGTTGCACTCGGCTATACCCACAGTTATTCTACGCGACAAAGGTGATGAAGCAATTGCTGCCGTTGGTTTTGTAATGGGGTTGGACTGCCTGAGTGTCTAAGAGGCAGTAGCAGTGCATTGTTAATTTTCATGTGTTGCTTGATTTTTACTCCTTTCACCCTTTTGCTAATAAAAGCTAGTAATGCTAGATTTCCAATATTTGCAATACTTCAGGGTAATTTATGAACAAAGGCGAATTAGTAGATGCTGTAGCAGCAAAGACCAACATCACAAAAAAGCAAGCCGATGAAGTCATTAGTGCTTTTTTGTCAGTAGTTATCGAAGCTGTAGCGAATGGAGAGAAGATAACGCTGGTAGGGTTTGGTTCATTCGAGAGACGCGAACGCTCCGAACGTGAAGGGCGTAATCCCAAAACCAATGAGCCAATGACTATCCCAGCGACCAAAGTGCCTGCATTCTCTGCTGGGAAACAGTTTAAAGAAAAAGTAGCGCCATAGATGAATTGCTTTATCACTAGCAATCCAATCACTGCTTCCTCTGTAGCGTTCGCTGTTGCGTCTACAGGGCAAAAGAGCAGTCTCAAGTTAACTAACAATTTGGGTTATTAATCTCAAGTTACTAGTTTTATTAGCTACTTTTAATTAGTTGTCTGGGAATTATAAGTATTATATAGTGATTATTACTACAGATGCTTCCAAAAATTCCCTTTGTTGCAATTAGCGTTCTGCTTGTAGCTCAAATGTCGTTACCCGTATTTGCCAAAAATCTTACCGCTACAGTTGTAAGCGTAGGTGACGGTGACACCATACGGGTGAGAACTGGTAACAAAACTGTGACTGTCCGCCTCGCTTGCATTGATGCACCAGAGATGAAGCAAAGCCCTTGGGGACAGCAATCATCTGCAAGACTTAAACAATTGCTGCCAGTGGGACAAGGAATTACTCTACGTACTATTGAAACTGACAAATATAAGCGCTTAGTTGCAGAGGTGTTTGTCGAGAATCGCAGTGTCAACGTGAGTATGGTGCAAGAAGGGCAAGCTGTTGTTTATCGTCAGTATCTCAAAGGCTGTTCAGAGTCTAAAGATAGCTTGTTGCAAGGTGAAAACACCGCTAAACAACAGCGTTTAGCTTTTTGGAGTCAGGCTAATCCTGTAATGCCTTGGGACTTCCGCCACAGAGCTAGGGTGTTGACTTTATAGGAAAATCGCCCAAAAAACTTCATGCAGTATCTGTGTCTTCATTGAAGATCGAAAATACAGTTTTTCTTTTTGAGAGCATGGACTGACCAAAAACTTGAGATGACCAGG
>NZ_JACJTD010000074.1 GCF_014698505.1 Nostoc foliaceum FACHB-393
CTTCCCTGGAATCGGACTTGCTGAAGTATTCTTCCCTGGAATCGGACTTGCTGAAGTATTCTTCCCTGGAATCGGACTTGCTGAAGTATTCTTCCCTGGAATCGGACTTGCTGAAGTATTCTTCCCTGGAATCGGACTTGCTGAAGTATTCTTCCCTGGAATCGGACTTGCTGAAGTATTCTTCCCTGGAATCGGACTTGCTGAAGTATTCTTCCCTGGAATCGGACTTGCTGAAGTATTCTTCCCTGGAATCGGACTTGCTGAAGTATTCTTCCCTAGAATCGGACTTGCTGAAGTATTCTTCCCTGGAGTCTTCTGTGGGATAATTTTTTCTATTACTGAAGAATCTTCAATAGAATTTTTCGGAAACTGAAAAGAGTGAATAACTAAGAGCTTATAGGTTGACCATGCCAAGTATAGGAGCAGAATGATTACCCAAGCAATCAATAAAATCTTAAAGAATTTTAATATAGGTAAATCAAAACGAAAATATCTGTCATCGCTGACGCATATGTCTTTAAGTACAGATTGAAACTCTTCACCCAAGGATGGATACTTGCGCTTCAAAATTCCTAGCCATGCACCATTATAGTGAGTGCTGATTGACCATTTATCAACTTCTGAACGAACTACAGAGTTAACAAATGCTGAATTTAACTTTTTACTGCTATCTATTTCTCGACGAATGCGCGTCTCCACAATATCCAGAAATATTTGCCACTGCGAGTTAAACTCTGATTCCCAACTCATTTGGTAATCTCCTTTAGATTATTGATCGCCCTTTTAAATAGCACCTCTGTCCAGAAGGTTCCTAAATTTGTTATTTTCTTGAGGAGTTGTCCCTTTACCAAAAATATCCAACTTTACACGATCGTAAATGTCTAACAGCTTGTTACTAATAGCGTCTAGACGAAGTTTCTCTTCCTCTGCCGAAAAACTATCATCTTGTTTTCGGCGAATAATATCTTCCTGCTCTGTGCGGAGATCGTCAAGTTGCTGTTGGAGTATTTTCGTAGTACTTTGAGCTAATTGATGGAATTGCGATACAATTAGTTGACGAATGTCTTCTTTCTTGTTGATTAGCCTTTGAGGAAGTTCTTCGCGCAATTTCTTACCAATTGTTTCGCGCAAGCTTTTCTGGAAGTTATCTTTGGTCAAATGTAACCCTAAGATTACCTGGATTACTTCTATAGCAATAATTGCAGCAATACCAACCGGACCACTCCAGAGTAAATTAGCTACATATGCGGCACCAATTGCAAAAGTTTGAAACAAAATCTGTGCAAATAGGCTCTCCCAATGACCTGGACCGACTAGAGCGCCAAATATACTACTCAGATCACCTGTTGCTACCCCTACAAATAATTGAGTAACTTTAATAGCATTGACTTTCTCTACATCCAGTTGCTCATCTGTAATTCCTACTCCCGAGAAAAAACTTTTTAGCTGAATTAGTTCTAGCTGAAAGTTTACAATCTCTTCTTCGATCATCCCTTTCATATTTTCTATATCTTCCTCAATAACTGTGGGAAGCTGCTCTACCCACTTAGTAAATTTTTCAGAGAGGTATCCTTCGACTTCACGCTGAACTAAGTTCCGGATTTCCTCTTGACTTTCTTTATTGATAATTGACAATATAATTCTCTGTAACGATACTTCGTCAAAATTTAAAGACTTTTGCAAGTCTTTATCTTGTTTTAACAGATCATTTGTATAATCTTGCCAATTAATGAGAATCTTCGAGCTAAGATTTTCTCCGTAAAGATTGATAGCTTTTTCAATACTATTTCTTCGAGCTTCTAACCCCCTAAATCGTGTCTTAACTTTAGATTGATTGTTTTCAAGCTCATCTAATCCTAGATTCTGGGCAGCCTTTTTAAGAAAAATATCTTTACACGCCTTTTCAACAATCCCCTGCAAAACCTGTAAATTAGTATAAAAAGCTGTTATGAGCTTTTCATCGCTAGTTAAAAATCCCTCCAGTTCTTGCTCTAAAGCCAGAACACCGGACTCTTCAAACATTGACGTGTTAGTAGGGTTCTGTGTTCGAGCCTCAAGCGCTGCTTGGGCATTAACAAAGAAGACGCGGCGATTGTAAAAGTTTTCATCAAATTGACCCTTTTCATCCAGAAAATAATTATCAAGTGAGTTTTTAACCCAGTTTTTTATTAAATCAATATCATTTTTATTAATTTGATTGATCCGATTTATAACAAAAAATACGTTATTTACTCGCTCTCGATTTTTGCAAAAATTGCTTATAAGTTTTTTCTCGTCTTCACTTATAACTCGAGTTGCATTTAAAACGAAGATAATAGCTTGTGACTGTTTCAGCCAATCTTTAGTCAATTTTGTACGGATTTTATTTTCTTTTAATCCAGGGGAATCAATAATTTTGACACCGTTAGCACAAATTTGGTGCTGACACTCTAACTGGGCATAACTAATATTTTCAAATCTATTAAGATGTCCTGTTTGCTGGATAGTCTCTGCGTCTTGAAATGACAGAGTATATTCTTTTCTGAACTCTTCCCAATCAATTAAACGAGGATCTTCTTTACCTATTTCGTAAATAGCAACTTTCTGGCTTTGACCATATACCAGTACGCTAATAATAGCAGTAGTAGGCGGTGTACTTGCTGGAAGTGCCTTAGTTCCCAAAAGAGCATTGATTAAAGTGCTTTTACCAGTTTTGAACTCGCCAAGCACTAATAGATTAAAAATTCCCTGCTGAATATCTTTAGCTTGTTTTTGCAAGATTCTGGCTTCAGTTTCAAGATCCAATCCAGCCTCAATTGTGCTTCCTGTTTCTAATTTGACAGGATTGTTTTGGCGCTTTCCGATCAGTGTTGAGACATCTTGTAAGCTAGAAGCCACTTGAACAGTTTTTTGCCTTGCTGAAGCAAATCCATTAATACTCATAGGTCATGTCCTCTATAAACTTAGTAACTCTGTTATCTCTCCACGAGAAGCTGAAATTTCTATTGTTAATTTAATTGGCGCAAAAGTTGTCTTAGTTCAGGAATATTTTTACTAATTAATTCTTCAATCTCGCCTTTTCTAGGAATCATTTCCTGATGGGATGCAGCAGTAGTTTCCAAAATTTTATGAATCTTGGTGACTTTCTCTGTGTACAAATCATCAATCACTTTCTTTAGTTCCTCGGTAAGTTTGGCGAACTGATTTTCAACTTGCTGATGAATTAATAGCTCCAGTGCTGGGAATCCCTGCCTAACAGAGTCAAGGATGGCTTCTTTATTAGCTTGATTGATCGCTTTTTCACCGGACAAAGCAATAAATTCTCCCACTTTGCCCACAGCTATATCTACAAATGGCAAAGAGAAAATTAATTTGCTGAATCTGCTGAATATCTGCAATCCCAACCCAGATGCAAGAGCAATATCACCAGTAGAACTGGTAGGTTTTATGGGCATCCAAAAATTTTCCAAGTTAGTATCAGTCGGATCAAATTCACTTACCAAATTCCGGAACTGAGCAACTTTATCCCCCAGCAGTTCTGTAAGGTCATTCTCAAACATTTCGCTAATTAGCTTTATTTCTTGACTCAGCTTGCTTCTGATTTCGCTTAATTCAGCTTTGAAGAACTCTGACCACACTGCCTCAATATAGCCAGGAAGATATCGCCTAACTTGAGTAACATCTTTTATTGGCATGACTTCGCTAGGAAGTTGCGCCTGTAGAACAAGGCTAAATTCCTGAATTTTGAGAATAATTTTCTGCTTAATTAGCGTATTAATAAAAAGTTCTATTTTTTGCTGCGCCCTTTGGATGCAGTTTTTAACCCATTGGCTTTCTAAGTCACTTTTTTCTATTAATTCTTGAAGTTCAATCTCGCTTGTAGCAATTAGAGCAATTTGACGAGTAGCTCTCTCCTCAACCTCTGTCAGACAAATTTCTATTCCCTGGAGGATGGCAGATGGTTTTAGCAGACTGTGTTGCTCAAGCAAGTCAATTTCCACTAAATGGCTGAGTGTGGCATAACCACTGCCGACAGTGGTTATGCCAGAGGTAATTTCCATGTTAGCCTGGGTTGCAGAAAACTCTATTAGCAGTGGCTGGCTTTCAAAAGACCCAAGAAATACCCGAACTAGTTCAGAAATTGATGAACGATCTTCTTCTGGAACAAGGTCTATCTGGTTGAGTACAATTGCAACCCTTTCGAGCCCAAAACTGGGTTTGAGAATATCCCTAATAAAATGCCTTTCCTGCTCAGATAAGATAGTAATTGACTTGAGAACAATAATCACATATTCGGTTCCCGCTAGAAGTTTTTTCCACTCAGCCGCAGAGACTTCGGCATCAATGTTCTCGATTCTGAGATTGCACGTTTTTAGCAAGTTGCTGTTTGTCTTAACCTCAATCCCTTCATACCTGTTTGCTTGTGTATCCGCACTGGTTAATAAAGTTTTCAATTGTTCTACGGGAATAACTGTCCTAATACCGTTTTTAGCAGAGACTTCAACAGCTACTTCTCCATAACTAACATTCACGCTGATGGGTGCCTTGGGTATAGGTGATGTTGGTAGCAGGTCTGGTTGCTTCAAAAGAACATTGGCAACAGAGAACCGTCCTGAACCATTCAAGCCAACGATTAATAATCGCAACTTAGATGTGTGGGACTGCCTTTTGACGGCTTCAATCAATTCAATTACATCTGGTTCTTTCAACACAGCAGCTGCTTCTTTAACTTGATTTAGGAATGATTGAACTGTTTCTGGCATGGCTACCTAAACTCCAACGGCTAAAGTGTTCTCACAACTAAGGCTGAACTAACTGATTAATTTGCCGGATAAGTTCTTCTTGGCTAAGGAGAGTTTTCCCGCGTGGCTTTGGTTTATGAACAAGCTGATAGTAAAGTTCAGAATCAGCAAAAAGCCGCAGCGCTTTAATCCGCTTTGGTACGGGAAGTTGGCTCTTCAGCAAGCTATGCAATTTCCTAGACTCGTGGAATTCATACAATGCCTCAGCTTGTTTTAGATAGTCTTCGATATTAACCTCATTGACATTTGACATACCTGTTAAAAGCTTAAGTAAAGCATTCTCAGCAATATTAATGTCGCCACAACAGAGCAGCCCGGCCCGATCTGCTGTTACTTCTGAACGTCGTGACCAAGCTTTCAAAGCATCACCTGCCAATTCCAGCAACTTGCTTGCCAGCAGATTGACAGACTTGGTATCTGCATCTTCATCTATTAGGAATCTCGCTAGAGTCACGTAGAATATCTGATCCAAGGCAATGTGACCACATTCACGTCCGACCACAAAATACGCCTCTTGTGTTGAAAACAATCTACTTATCTCAGGTGAAATATATATAAATGCATACTCATCTGTTCCTGCTGAGTATGCAATATTTGCAACTTGTTTGATGACTGCATGGGGAATCGGAATACGCAATGTCTTTGCACAGTGATGTAAGATTTTAAATAATTCAGGGAATGACTTTTGGTTAATAGGAACCATGCTAGCAAGATCAGTCCCGAACTTATTGCTAACTAAGGAGTCAATCGCCTTATTCAACCAGGGTTTAAGAACATTGGAATTTAAAGTACGAATCATCCACTCATCGATTGGATGAGCGTAGGAAGTGATTTTTTCCCTTTCAGCCTCCTGAATGTATTCTTGAAAACTTATGAATTCATGATCTAAGTATCTGATAGCCATTTATTTTCCCATATTAAAAATAGCTCAGTCAATTAATGAAAGTACTTGTAATCAACTTAACTCATATTCAAGCAATGCAAAACGCAAGTAGCATTTTCATGGCTTTTGAAGCGTATGCAATACTAATATGCATAGCTGCTAGTTTTATGAGTTTTATTTGCACAAATGGTTAGAACAGCATTTAAGAGTGTATAGGATGGGATGAAATGAGCAGTCATTCCAAAAGTTACGGTAAGGAATTGATGAGCCGTTTTCAACATCCTGATCGCCAATAAGAAAACTGTACCAATTGACTTCTATGAAATTTAGGAAATTCAAACCCTTGCTGTACCGTATTAAATTGCTGCACCAAATAGTCTATAGATTCTTTGGTACTTTGATAATTGCAAAAAATATTGATAAAATGCTTATACAGTAAGGCTTTTAGCCTTAAAATAACTATATGTAGATTGCTCATTTACCCCCAAAACTTGATCAAGCTGCTAAATATAAGTATGAGAAAACTTATGTGGTGTTCATATACTCACAGAAAATATCTTTACATGAAAGATGATTAAAGTTTTACATAAATGATAAAAGTCTATCTTTTGGTAGATGCTATAAATTTTATTTATTTAGTAAACCAAACTATATAACTACAAGAAAATCAAAACAATTTCCGCACTTCTGTAGTAAAATTATTAACAGCATTCTGATGCCCGACTCCCACCCCATTTCCGCTGCCTCTCCTAATACAGCGCTCCTATACAGTCATGCCTGTGCTAGTCAATTAAAGTGTGAGACTTGCTTACCTGAACGATGCCAACTGGGGTGGAAGGTGAAAGTGGCAACGACCAAATCTGACATATTTGGCTTTTTTCAACTGAAAGTTTCACTTATCGCGCCTACTATAAGGCACATTCAGCAAATCAATCGCCCGTTTTTTCGCTGCTTCCCCACGCCGATCATACTTACTTGTAGTACTTGGCGACGCATGACCTGCAAGTTTCGCTATCGTAACGATATCTGCCCCCGCATCCAATAGATTACCGATAAAAGTTCTTCTAAAATCATGGGGTGTAAACGCATCCACATCAGCTTTTTCCCCTCGTCGCTGCAATGCCCGTAATACCCCCTGCTCACTCATCCGTCTATGTATGATTTTCTTTGCCTTATTTAAAGGATAAAAAAGCGGCCCTGGTGCTTTACCCCGAATCAGCAACCAATCAGTAACAGCTTGCACACCAGCTTCAGGTAAATAGACAATTCGTTCCTTCCGCCCCTTCGCTTCACGTATTGTTAATGACCGAGTACGTGGCTTAAAATCGCTTAAATCAAGAAATGTTACCTCACTGCGACGCAACCCTACCGTCAAAACTGCCAGCAGTGCCGCATCTCTCCTACCTAATGTTGAGTCATCTTGAATACAATCATCCCAAAGCGCAGAGATTTCTTCTGCATCGATTTCTCGCCCCTTCAACAAACTCTTGCCCCGCACCGACTCAATATCAGCCGCTCGTCCATACTCATCCGTGGACATTAACCCCAAGCGCCATGCTTCCTTGAGCGTCCGCCGCAACGCACATAACATTTTATTAGCCATCGCCGGACTGTATTTCTCCATCAGTACTGACCTGACCGCAGCTGTGTGCTGATAGCGCAACTTTGGCCAATCTAAAGTACTTGCATCACAACTGCCATTAGTCAGCAGTCGAGCGATCGCGTTGAGTGCTTCCCGCATCGTCCGCCGGGAACCTTCACCCAGACTGTTGATATAAACTTCAGCTGGGTGCATAGTTAGCGGTACTGGTTCAGTTAACGCCAGCGACTCAGGGTTGAAGTTATTTTTAGCGATCGCACGGGTATTCACGGCAGTCAATCACGAGCTAATGAATAAATCCTCCCTCAAAAGTGGCTTTTTACACAACTTCTAGCCGTTATGTGGTGCGAGAATTGAACTTCTCTTCACCCATTTCGCCTATAAGCGTTGCTACGTCAACAGTTTTGTGGACGGATCTAGCAACGCTTTTAACCTATCCACTTGAGTAACTGCCATTTAGAGCCAATTGACCCAGACGCAACAACGCCCACTCAAAACCGTATACAATTCTGCTTCATGCAGAATACCCGCTTGTAATGAGTATTTGAGTATTTACTCAAATGAAGTTTTACTCAATCTTTGGGGACTGGAGTATTTAGATATGCCTCTAGTGCCTTGATCACAATGTTGGTGATGCTGCTGCCCTTGCCTTCCTCTATGGCCCGCATCTTAACTTTGTTGTGTAAGCTGACTGGGATTTCTGCATTCAAGCGAGTAGTTTCTTCCTTACTTGCTTCTTCAATCGCCAAGTTTTTCTGCTCATGGTCGCGTCGTGTTTTCTTTGCTTTAAGCACCATGCTTGAGTACCTCCAGCACTTCCTTTTTGAGTGTATTAATTTCTCTTGCCGCATCGGTGCTGGGGTTACTGAAAACAGTTAATCCCTCTGCTGCCGTTGTTGGGTAGACTACCCGTTGAGTTGTGCCTGCCTTAAGCACAGGTAAACCATAATCTGAGAGTGCTTGATTAATCTCCCCACTGAGCTTGGTATTTTTGATTGCTCTGCTAATGACAAAAGCGGCTTTTGGTTTACCGTTGGTGACTTCTCGACGTGCGGCGATGATGTCAACTAGATCGGCACACGCCCAAATGTCGTAGGGGCTAGGCTGTACAGGGATGAGAACCAAATCAGCAGCCTTGACCGCAGCTGCACTAAGCTTGGCGATTTGCGGCGCACCGTCGATTACAATCCAGTCGTACCCTTGCGAGATAGCTTGCAAGTCTTTAGCTAGTGTTTCCCGGTCTAGTCCAACAACCGGGATGATGTTCCCCCCGCTTGCTTCGTTCCAATCCCTAGCACTGCCCTGCGGATCTGAATCTATCAGTAACACTGTGTAACCATCTCGCTTCAGTGCATGAGCAAGATTAGTAGCAATGGTTGTTTTACCTGAGCCTCCTTTCTGGTTCAGGACGGCAATAACTGTTGGCATTTAACGACTCCAGCATTTTGAGTAAACACTCATTTGAGTAAATACTCAAACAATCAAAGCATTAATTCTGGGTAATGGCAAGTCAAAAATACAACAAAATTTCCGAATTCTTCAGCTGAGTTTTAGTTAATCTGATGGACTCCAGTATTTTGAGTAAATACTCATTTTTTCAAACCTTGTTACAAACCTTGCAGGCTATTCCCCCCTTAACTCATTCCGTCTCCAAGACAGCTTTCTTTTTTATAGGCTTTGGTAATGGGGTTTTTGATTCCTTTTTCGCTCCAGGTTTCTTGTTAAGATTACTCTTCCTTTTCTCAGCCGCCACTGTCGCCTTATCTGTTTTTGATGCTTTGAGAAAATTGGGTAATTCTTCAGTGGGTAATCCCATCAATGAATCAAAGATAAATATATTTTTTTCCGGGTTAAATTTGGCTTTCAACTGAACGAAATAACGCTTGGCTTGATCTTCTTTAGCCACTTTAGGATTAAATCGGAAGGGGGGAACAATAGCATCTTTCCAAACAATTGGTAAATGGGATGCTTTCATAAATTTTACTTTCAATGAAGTCTCGGCAGATTTGATAAAATCTAATCTCTCGAAGTTAAAATTCTTGAAAATTGAAATGCAGGGAGTTCGGCATACAGGGATAAACTGCCATAATCCCGATAGCTTAAATTCTCCGTCATTGAGTTCTTCAAATAATCCCGAAGGGGCTTCTTGGTGTGCCACTAATTGAAAATGTATTTGATGTGGTTGGTCGGGCTTAGGGAAATGAATTACTTTCGGATAAACCAACAAAGTAGCTTCGTTAGTGTCTTTTTTCTTGAGATGTATTTTCAGTGCCTCAAATGGCTTGGGTTTAGAGAAGATTGAATATTCTCGTCTCCCAATTTCAATCTTTAATTTCTTGTCTTCAGTAAAATTTATCTGACCCGAAATCACCCCAACTGCTTGGAAGTAATTCTGTTGTGACTGCTGTTCTGATTGCTCAACTTGCTCTGACATTTTTCTTCCCCCTGTATTAACACCACGCTATTTCAAAATCGGCATCACACTCAACCATGATGATTTGTAATTTTTGGTTTTTTTTGGGTCTAATCACCAAAATTTTCAGACAACCAAAAATCTGCCTAGTTCATGCCTGTAGCGGTGAATGTAGTACGTACAGGTGAAGACGCGCTCCAACAGAACAGGTAACGTTTTAAGGGAAGATGAGGGTGATGGAATTACGGCTAACACTGTGTAATTATCTCGCTTCAGTGCATGAGCAAGATTAGTAGCAATGGTTGTTTTACCTGAGCCTCCCTTTTGGTTCAGGATGGCTATAACTATTGGCATTTAAAGACTCCACTATTTTGAGTAAACACTCATTTGAGTAAATACTCAGTTACTCATAGCATCAATTTTGGGTAAGTGCAAGCACAGGAAGGCCAGCAACCGATGTAATTCGAGAATTAATCCGTTCTCTTGAGGTAGACAAAAAAGAATAAAATCATGTCAAATAGACCAATCAAAAAGGAACTAAACAGCAAGTTAATTCTTTCGATTGAAGTGGTTTTACCCCTCTGATAGAAGTTTCGGAAAACAGCAGCAGTTATCATTTTTTCTATAGACACTAAGGAATAGCCAATTTTCCTATAAGTTTTGAGACTGGTTTCAAAATAATAATTCTTTAACGTGACGTCATAGGTAAAGAACTAAGGTTGTGCCATCAACCAAACTTTCACTAAAATATCAGATGTTTTTGAACAGAGCCAGAATTCTGTTTTTAGCTAAATTTTGCGAAAAAATTCCCGCTCTAGCGCTTAATCATCTCATCTATTTAGATGTTTTTACACCTTTCAAGTAATGGTGATAGACTGCTCATCGTGTCAGTTTAAAATCTACTTTATTGCGCTAGAAATTGAGTGACAGCTAAGTATTTAGCTGACTCCCAATCTAGCCAGTATTCCACTTCTATTTTTTTACCTACTTTGGTACAGGAGTCTGCAATGAATCAGCCGATCAAATTATCTTTAGAACAAGAATTCAGCATCCGTTCATTTGCTGACCAAGTGCAGCAAATGTCCCGTGAACAAGCTCAAGAGTTTTTGCTCATGCTGTATAAGCAAATGATGATTCGGGAAACGACATATAAGGAATTGCTCAAGCATGAGTGGAAACTAGATTCAGGTGCTATCTCTGGATAAAGCAGGGAAACATTTACCTTTATTTCTCAATAACTTCAATAATACGTGGGGTATTATGGACACTTATAAACTTGATTTAATTAGCCTTTAGTTAGATTAATTAAATCAACCTTTGGTTGTACAAGTTTATTTGTCAAAATGACCGCCTAACCGCCCCAAACCTCCATCTTGCGTGAACAATGCACTGAGAATTTAATCATGCTTATTAGTGACCGTGGCTGTAACCCTGATTCGGTCGTAAGAATATAAGTAATTTTTATTGGCTGCAACGGCTAGGAGCTAACAGGGGCAGGGAACCACGGTTGAATAAAGTTGGGGAGAGGCTCTACAAACAGGTCAGGAACATCAAAATAGACCAGTTTTGGACTGGATTCAGTGATTTTGACACCAAGTTCATCCAGCCTATCCCAGGAATCTACCATGTCAGTTTCGGTATCAGCACCATCACCAAAATGCTCTTTAAACACATGACAGGGGAAGTGAGTGGTGTAATATTTGGCTGCGCCATAAAAGCTATTACGGTGAGGGTCTACCTTTTCTCTCTCTCCTGATGAATCTATGTACCCGTAATCCATTTTTAAAGCAGTAGTCTTGTCAAGCTTGAGGTTGGTTTTCAGATAGGGAATACGCCCATTAATTTGCTTGACTAATCCACCAATTTCTAAAACACAACCAACCATAGTCCCGCTAAAACAGTACAGTCCAGTGTCAGACCCAAACTTACGTTTGAGTTCTCCGGGTGTCCATCCCTTATTGCTGGTTGATACTTGCTTTAAGCGAACTGTTCTGTTTAAGAGCCATTCTTTAATAATTGCTCTTAACCGAGAATCAGCCAGTTGATAGGAAAGTACAGTGTCATATACTACATTACAGTCAGACCCTACGTATAACATGAGCTATCCATTCCCAAAATCCTTAAAGTTTGGCGCATTGACCTAGATGTTGTCCCCTGAGTTCATCTTGGCACACCTGAATAATTTACCCTCCCTGACAAATACTTCTTACTTAATCATATTTCTACAACTGGCACGGTGATGCCCTCTAAGTATCCAAAAACTCAAGTTCGCTAACATCAATGAGATTTAATCCACCCGCCGCAACGCCAGGACGCAAAGGGGAAGTAGCAGTGAGCGGCTCAGAGGTTCGGGCAGAAACCAAAAGCACTTTATCACTACCACAGGAAACCCAAGAGATTTTATATTCTTCGCCGCCTGAAAGTAGCCTCACCCGATCTCCTCTAACCGGCTGGCGGGTGGTGACGGATGGTGATGGAGTTGATGGAGTTGATGGAGTTTTGCCCAAACTTTCTACAAAATCCGTTTTCTCAACCTTTTTCCCTTCTGAGTTCAATGATTCGCGATCGCTTTCTTCAAACACAAGTGGTTGAGACACAAGAATAGGACAGGCTTCTAAGTTGGACGGGGCAAGAGTTAGAGGCTTTTCTAATTCGGGGCTGTCCCATTCTGTCCTATCCGAAATTAAACTTTCTAAATTTGATGTGTGTTGTGTTGTTTCACCAGTGCTATCTAAATTTGAAAAAGTTTTTTGTAAAAGAATAGGACAGGATGGGACAAGAGGCTGTAACTCTTGCTGGATATCACTTTGAGCCTGTCCTATTCCTGTCCCATCCCCTATCTGTATTTCGCTCTGGGGAATTGGCTCAAGAGAATGCTGTATAAGGGTTTGAGTGCTGTCCCATGCTGGTGTCCTATCTTCTGGTTTAATCCACAGATAAACACGTTTCCCGTTAACGCGCTTGCGTTCGCCCTTCATCCAATTATTCGCGCGAAGGATGGCGCTGACACGATACTCTTCTGGCCTGCCTTGTTTTGCTAAGTCAAGTTTTAAAACGTCAGTGAGGATTTCTGAGATGGACACCTCAGAGCGTTGATTCGCCCAAGCCATAACGCTTGTTTCCCAAGGGTCAGAACTTTGGAATTGTTTGTTGGCCGTTTCGAGCATTGAGTCTTCTGTCTCAGTCAAATGCCATTGCTCACCATTTTTGTAAGCAGCCACCGCAGCCGCCCAGAGTAAATCGCGCTCTTTCTTGAGCCGCTTAATATTTATTTTGTCAACTAAGACTTTGACTACCCAGTAACGACGCTCTCCGGTGTTGTCGTAGAGAAATTCACTTTGATTGGTGGAGCCGACCATAATTGATGGGCGGGGGAAATCCTCAATGTCTGTGCCGTAGGGACGACGCATTGAGTCTTTACGCCGAGAAAGGAATGCTTTGAGTTGTGAAACGTCTTTTTTCTTATAGGCATTCTCAAACTCGGCATACTCCAGCAACCAGTACTGACTAATTTTGAGGATTTCATCTTTCTCTGTGCCGTTGATGTCGTCAGTGAAAAACTCATCACCTGCTAGCACTTCCCAGAATGTTGACTTGAGAGATTTCTGCTTACCTTGAAGGATGGTAATTTCATCATGTTTACACCCCGGCTCGTATGCCCGTGCCACTGCTGCAATCAAAGTCCGTTTCATCAGCGCGGCGTGTAACGGGTCATCTGTGCCAAAGTAACGTAAAGCCATTGTATCAAGTATGCTGATATCGACCTCAGTATGCTTATGGCTCACCCGTTCGAGATACTCAACCACTGGGCTGTAAGGATTTTCTTGAGCTAGGTCGAGAATGATGCCCTTAGCTTGTTCCTTGCTAATATCAAGATGAATTTGTCTGGCAATCTTCAAATCAATGCGGTCAAGTGGTAGTGGTTGTCCGTCAAGTTCTACTTGCTTTTTAAGAGTGTTCCAGCGCAGACGTTCACCCCAGACGGCACGAATCTGATTGAATTTTTGCTCCAACTTGCTTTCTGTTGAACGCTCTCGGTCGGAATCCGATTCTAGAGACTTATTGAGCGCATCAACAACGATGCGTCTATCCGAAATTGCTTGCAGGATGTCATCTACGGTTGCCCCATCTTCTACCCAGTCTTTAATATCCAGTCCGCCGTTTTTGGCTAGGTGTGTCCAGTAAAAGTCATTGGGTGGGGCATACAACCATAAGGCATTCGGGAAGTCTTTAAAGATATCTTCCATGTGCTTTAACCCAGGTTCGTCACGGTCGGGACAAAGAACTAGATGAGCATCTTCTAAATCCGCTTGGTAATTGCCGTAGGCGCGATACTTCAGAGCGCCGCCGATTGTGGTCGTGGCAGGTATGCCCATTTCCCAGAGAATATCGGCTATGCCTTCACCCTCAACGATGAAGATGGTTCTACCATCTGCGATCGCTGCTTTGACTTCGCTATAACGATAAATGGGAATAGAAGCTTTTGCTTCATCAGTTAATCCTTTAACCCAGTTGCGACCATCCCAATGTGACTGAAAGATTCGCTTTTTCCCGTTGCCGTCATCAATGCGAGTTACCTTAATCAATGGTTGCCCTGAGCGGTCATAGTAAATATATTCTTTCTTGCCTTGGGGACGTGGCGGTTTCTGGTGCAAGACTGGTGCGTAGTATGGCTTGCCGTTGCGGTCAGTCTTTGATGTTTGCTCCCAGCCACGCGCTGGTTGGGCATCGCGGTTGCAGACTGTCAATTCTCCTATTGAGTAACACCAGTCTGGTTTACCACAGTGAGGGCAGGGTGAATGCTTTGTGACCTCCATCGGTTTGGAGGCGAGATCCCCTGACATAACGGAGCGGCCAACGGTCTCTTGTCCTATTAATTGGGCTACCATTGTAAAATCCTTGTGAGGTAAATTGTGTGGGCTTTACCTCCCCTGAAGATTTACCAAAGTTTTAATCAAATTTCTCTATAACCTGTTGTAGGAAGTTCTCGGAACTGCTAGCATTAGGTTATAAAGAAATTTGAATATTTTTGCAAGGGGTGTCTTCTCGGACTGCTAAACAACTAGCTCTAACTAGTTGAGTCTTGGGGAGGCATTCTTTTCTTATGTATATTGAGTGACAACATACTTAGAAAAGATGGACTAAGGGTATAGCCTTATTACATACTAATTGATATTCCAGAAAAATAAATAATAAATATCTCAAATTTTAAAAATAAAATAATTTATTTTTTCCCTCAAGCCAAGGCATAGCAAACTTTGTACAGTACTTTAAATAATATTAAAAAGCATAAAATATTTTACTAAAATTAAGAGTTTTAGTAGTTATTTTAAAAATAATTCAGTTTATTTGCCAGGCATTTTGAGGATTAAGACTGTATCAGTTTTACTAAGTTAGTAGTACATAAATAATTTTCATAAATACTTATGTACTGGGTGAGGGTTAAGGGCGATCGCTACTCATCCTCTGGTACTTCCAAACCACGACTTAGCAAACCATCCTTAATTAAAAGTGTTGTCATCTGAGAAACTGTACGGCTTTCCTTTTTGGCTAATTCCGTTATGAGTTTGTAAATCCCCATAGGGGTAACAACGCTAAACTTTTTACCTTTATACATCAGATCAGATAGTAGCAGACAATATCATCAGTGTAACTAATACATTTTGGAAAATATATAATTTTTTCTGTCTGATAACATCTCTTACTAGCAGATAGTATCTGCTAAAGTTAAGATATGAGCGCAAAACGGACGATATGGCGCGTGAAATGCCACACCAAGGATAAATAGGTTGTAGGACTTAGTAGCCGCCTAAAAATGACCGCAAACGCTTATCAAGCAAAGAATTAAACTCTTTATCTGAACCATGAATTACGCATATACCCAGCCAGTTTACGGCTCATCCTATCCGCCGAGTAACGGGTTTATAAGTCCACAACACGGACAGATAAGACCGCGAGTAGTTTTTGATGGAGGCAACCGTTTTGTGAAATGGATTGACCCCAACAACGTTGTGCAATGTCTGCTTAGTGTTGTAAAAGAAGTCAGTGAATACCAGTGGAAACGGCTCAAGGCTGATGACCAGTCAGTATTGATTGAAATTGACGGTAAACGCTTTGTAATTGGGCGATTAGCTCAAGAACTAGGTGGTGAGCCAACTTTCCAAACAGACAAATGCCAATTAGCATCTATCCTGGCACTAGCGGCAATCCAGCCAAATCCCGGACAAACATCAGTACACATCCAACAGATGATTGTGGCACTGCCGAATACTCTCAATGATGATGATGTAGTCGCAGTGAAGCGAATTGCTAACCACCCACTGACCAAAGAATTTAAACGCAATGGCGAATACATCACCTATACCGTGGGTGAAGTCGTCCCAGTTGATGAGACTGAGCCAGCATTTCATTACGCCTTAAATCAAGGATTTTTCAGCTTCCCCGAAGCGAAGAACGCGATTTGGGATTTAGGGGGAGGCACGGCTATAGCCAGAATTTACACGCCGAACGGAACCATGATCCATGATGCGGAGGTGATTCTACCCGGAACCAAGGCACTCGCCCAGCAAGTAGCGGTAGAGATGAAAGAAGTTTATTCTCTCGATTACAGCCCCAGTTTACAGGGCATCATGGACGCGATCTCTCGTGGTGATTGCCTCTACGGGACAGACAAACTTGATTTCTCCTCCATCTTTGAAAAAGCCTGTGACCAGTGGGTAGAGTCAGCCCGGAGAGAAATTCGCTCGAAGTGGGCGCAACACCTACCAGAGTTGGGAGAAGTCTTGATTGTAGGTGGAAGTGCAGATATCGCCGCCCCTATCTGTGCAACTTCTGGAGATCGCTTCAAGATTGCCCCATCGCCGCAGTTATTCAACATCATTGCAATGGCTTATCAGGAGTAATGCCAATGACGCAAACAAGAATTGTTCTTAATCCCAAGTACAAGCCCAAGGCTGAAGAAATTTTAGAAGCGACTGGAATCGATAACCTCTCTCAACTGTTTACCTTGCTGCTAGTTAATTACGGTGATTGTTTAGTTAACTGCTTAAAGCACTCACACCAACTACCTATACAGTCATCTCTAGTAGCTCAAACGCCCACACAAAACCCTCTTCAGCCACCATCTATCAAACCTCAGCCATCACCACAAGCTAAGAAATTTGCCCCAATGGGGAGTTTTTAAGCCCCAACCGCACCGATAAAAGCTCAAAGTCAAGGGAAGAAGTCATGAGCAACCAAGATACCGTGCAGACACAGCCAAGCCTAACAACAACCGAAATCATGACTATCATCCTCGGTTGTGAACAGACTCTAAGGTTTGTGCAAGCATCTCCCAATTACAAACAAATCGAAGCATCCGAAAGGTTCAGTACATCGAATGACCTAAAAATAGGTGATGCAGTTCAAGCCTTGATGGAGATTCACGAAGCAATCCTAAATATCGAGTTCTACTCCCAAGTTTGAAGAACATGATTGTTGGCAGTTGTACGCGGTAGTGTTTCACAAAACGTTTCATGAAACTGTTTCAACGGTTGCATCAATGTTTCAGCCTCACAACAACCGGGAAACGGTATGACCACAGTGTGAAACGTGAAACACGAAACGCCTTTTTGTTGCAACCGAAAAAACACAAATTGAGGATACCAAAATGGCGCACCCCGTAGGATATTACTCTCTCTCTCACGACAATGCACTGATTAAAGATATGTGTGAGACATGGGGGGAAGGACTAGAGAAGATGAGCGAATCAGACACACTCTGGTTAATTGCACGTGTAGCCCATGAAGCATGGTTAGAATGTGATTCTTCTACCGCTCCTAGCAATGAAGCGGAGTCAGTATTTAAACGACTGCATGAGTTAAAACAATGGGAAAAA
The DNA here is from genome assembly GCF_014698505.1 of Nostoc foliaceum FACHB-393. Lineage (GTDB taxonomy): Bacteria > Cyanobacteriota > Cyanobacteriia > Cyanobacteriales > Nostocaceae > Nostoc > Nostoc foliaceum_A. The sequence goes on from NZ_JACJTD010000074.1 coordinate 17,554, forward strand.
TTTGCACTGATTACCGCGATGGCACAGTGAGATGTACAAGAAGCAATTGTATTTAGCCTTGGCTGGAGTCTTAGTCTGCTTCTTGCCTGTAATCATCCCCTTAGTACCCAAGTTGGGGGCTTATGCAGAAGCCGAGAGATTAAAAGCCACCGAAGGATTAGAACGTCAGCGCATAGAAGAACGGGCAAAAACCAGCGATGCCTTATACGAGGCGGGAGTCATGCCCACAACTCGAAAACTGAGAATTACGAATTATTTTGACAGCAGTAAACGCAATCCCAGACCAGACACAACCCTTTATCAAGATGACGAGATTGTTGATGTGTTTGATGCTTCTGGGCGCTGCATAGGTCGGATTGAAGAAGGGATTTGGAAATGGAAATACAAAGCCAAAGAGATTTGTAAAAGCGTTCAAAATATCAAACCAGTGAGGAGGAAGTAATGGCGTTAGGAACATCTGGTGCAGAAAGCAATAGCACTGGTAACAGCGATGGTAAACCCAAGGGTAAGAAGCGAACGCTTGGTGAAATCATTGATTTTTGCGCCAAAGCTGTTGTGATGATTGTTGGCTTACCCATTAGGGCAGCCGCCGCTATAGTCAATCAGTTTGTTGCTAACGGTGGCGCGGGTCGTGCCTTGGTAGGCGGGATTTTATTTATCGGCGGTTCCATGATTAGTGCTGATTCAACTTGGCAATTAATCTTTACTGGGCCCCCTGTTTGTCCTTGGTTTGAGCCAACTTGGAATTGGCTAAATGTGCCGTTTGCACTGTTCAATCCTTTGTTTTACTTGGCATTTATGGTTTCTGTAGGTGTTCAAGTAATCGAAGCCCATGCCCTACGCGGTAAAAACCCAGATTCAGCTAGGCGGGAACTTCAAGACCATATCATTTATGAGCTTGAAACCAAGCCTAGTGGCAAGATTGACCTTGTTGGTGAGCTTTGGAAGGATTATAAGACCGCAGGGACACGCGATCGCTCTAGCGCAGGGCTGGTTGTGATTGCGGTTTGGGTGTTCGATATTGTCACCACTTTTGCAGCTCGTAACCCATTTGAATTTACAGCCCCATTCATGATTTTGGGCTGCATTTTGTTTAACATCGGCACAATGATGGCAGGTGAAATTGGGTTTGCTATCTGGCGGTTGACTAAAGACTGATAATCAATAGCCGCTAAATTGAGCGCGAACTTTGGCGGCTTCTTAACTCAATAAGGGATTCAACTTGTGGAAAATAATATCCCCAAAATCACAACTAAACAAACAGAATATCTGCGATTGCAGTATCCCAGTCTCTCGCATTTGGAGGCAGGAAATGTTTCTGAATGGTTGCAAGAGCGCAAAGACCAATTATTTGAAATGGCACGGCAATCTGAGAACGAAGCAGACATGACCCGTGTACTTGGTTTGCTGGCTGGGGGGATAGGAGCGGTTTGTTATGCGGTCAACCCTTTAGCTATAGTTGGTGGTTTAATTGGTGGTGCTGCGTGGCTATGGTTTGTTGTCGAACACTCGAACCGCACTAAAGAAATTGCACCAATACCATTTGTACGTGGCAACTTTATAGACGCGGTTGCCCGTGCTGGTGACTATGATACTCGGAGCAATTATCAAGCGGATCATCTTGCTAATACCGTTAAATTTCTAGAGCGACACGAGGCTCAAGAGTACGCCTTTCTTCTCGCTGAGTTTGAAAATATTGTCCAGTATTTAACCCAAGTTGAACCAGGAAAACGTTTTTATGCTTATCGTTGGATGTTTGGCTGGTTTGGCAAGCTTAAGGGTCGTCAACTACCGACTTATCAAAGTATGGCTCTCCATTTACAGGATGTGACCATTGACAGCCGTGTGAATCTGTCAGAGATAAGTGCCATCGCACAGGCTCAAACCCAGTTACCACCAACCGTAGATATTAAGCAATTTCAATCACCACAAGTAGATATTCGGGACACTCACCAAGCAGATCATCTTTCTAGACCTACAGAATTACAACCATCAGCTAATGGGCTTGCACCAGAGACTATAACTCATCTCCCTCTGGCGACTAGAGCAAACGCACTCATCGCGGCTTTAACGAAAAGTGGTTTCCAAGTAGAAGATATGATGAGTTCCCAAGTCATTGCAATTGCAGGTACTCAACGAGGTGGCAAGGGAACCTTAGCAGCAATCTTGGCAACATTATCAAAAGCATTAGATTCGGGATTAAACACCCAATACTTTACAGCCGGGGTGGACGTTTACCCCTTTAGTTGCAATCTGATTTCTGCTCTGAAATACCCCGAAAAAGATGCGGACGGTGCAGATAAACTAGTCGCCCGTGACTTGCTTAAATTTCTTAAAGGCTTAGATGCAAGTGAGCCTTACTCCCACAAAAACTTACTTCTTGTGATTGATGAGGCGATGCGGTTGCTGTCTCTACTTGATGAGAGCGATCGCACTTGGGCTATCCAATATCTGCTGAGTCGCTTCGCCAAATGTGGCGGTACATTAATCATTGTCTTGCATGGCTCCAACTTAACTTCTGTGGTTGGCAAGGCCACAGCAGGACTGGCAGATACCTTTAAGCAATCGGTTAACTTCATTGGTTGTGTAGCTCAGTCTGTCAGCGCTGGCGGATTGCGAAAAATTAATGTTGCCAGTGGCGAATATTTCAAAGCCAACCCTAATAACTTTGCTGAACCTGTTAGCGGTGGCAATCTCGGCATGATTCCAGACTGGCTAAAGATAGAGTTACACCCAGGAAATGGTCAACCAGATCCAGCTAGAACATTACTCAAATTCTTCCCGGAACTGGTGCAGCATCACCAGCCAGCAGTTATGCCCAGAGGGGAGAAAATTGCACCATCAGACGCAGTTAATCAGCTAGAATCCATTTTCTCAAAGCCTACCCAAGAGGTTGAAATTGCAGAGGTAGAAGAAGCCAGTATTTCTGAGGCTGATTTAGAGCAAATTTTAAACATTGTTACTTCAGCCGTTGCAACACCAGTCAGCTTTGCCGCGATTAGAAATAGCCGAAAGTGGGGCGAAGAGAAACCTAGTGTTCGGTATTTAAGGGGTGCGATTGCACAACTTATAGAATCCAAGCAATTGAACGGTAGTGAGAAGTTAGGCTTTACCGCTTTTTAATATTACTGCAATCTCAAAAAGCCTTTAATTTTCACTTAGTTCAAAGATATCAAGACATCAAAACTCTGAAATCCTAGTAATGGATCTAAATTTATGCACCCAATAGAATTTAAGAAAAAGTGGCAGTTAACTTATGACGAGCTTGCACTTGTTTGAGGTTATCAAAGTGATTTCACTGTCCGTTGCTGGGGGATAAATGGAAAACATAAGCGTAACCCTCAAAAAGTTGTCTATGTTGCTTGTAGACTTCTAGATGAGAAGTGGTCAACTCAAGGTAAACTCGTGGATTCTTATCTCTGATTATTTGTATTATTGGGGCAAGTATTACCTTAAGCCTTTGCCCCAATCGCTATATCTTGCCCTTCATCTTCGATTTCGGTCAGTCCCCAAACGCTTTTCTACCCGTTGTAGCTTGGCATTACTATAATCTGTACGCTGCAAAATTGCTCTCAAATAGATGTCAATATCGTTCGAGATATTTACCGGAATAAATTGATTGAATCCAAGGAAAATCAACAAAGTAAATAATGCAGAAAACAATCCCATCGTCCCATATTTTCCTATGGGTTCAGCGCGATAAACCTCTTTCTCTATGGTGATGGGTTTGGGGGGAGGGCTGTTCTTCAACTCCTGAATAACCGTAGTCAAGTTCTTCGTGTGATTCAACAGTTGATTCCAGTTCTGCTTTAATTCTGTTATCTCGCTCTTTAGCCCTTTGAACTCTAAGCTCTCTAATGTCGTTGAGGACTTGGGCGTATTCTTTAACTGCGTCAGTAAGGGAGTTAATTCTTGTCTCAAATTCTCGTTGCTCTGCTCGTACTCGTTCGATGAGAGATTCTGATTCTTCAATTCCCCCGTCAGCATCTCGATTGTCACCATCGCTTTGCTGAGAAGTTGATTCTGAATTAGATTCGTTTGTGCCCATGCTTGTAACTCTGCCCTATCTCTTTCGCGTTCAGTTTTCTGTGATTGCTTAAAACTGTCAAACTCTCTATATAATCTTCCCAGTGCTATCTTCACCTCACCCAAGTCACTGCTCTCTACTAAATCGGCAGTTTCAGAGTGAGGATTGCTGTGATTGCCGTTGCCATTATTGTTGTTGCTCATTAGTTTTCTTTTTACCCCGACCAGAAGTAGATGCAGTAACTTTTGTCTGTTTTGAAGTTGAGGTGTTCGACTCAGCAGGAACCACAACTTCTAGTTGCTGCAACCCCAAATAAGCCCCAGCTTTTTCAAGTTCTGGTTTCGCCTGATCTAAAAACCCACTGACCAGTAGGTAATCCCCAAAAGGAAAACCATTCTCTTCAGTCGCAGCCGAGTAAGGTAGACCTTTCTCTGTCAACGTGTCAAAGGTCGAGTAGTCTAGCTCTGGCATTTCTATTTCTATGCCTTTCAATTCAGATATCGCTGCCGATGTTTTGCTATTCTCCCAACGCTGAAAACCTGAACCTTTATCCCAGCACAGATTTTTCACCACCACATAATCAGCTTTATCGCCACAGAATTCAGCCATCGTTTTTAAGCTAGTGATCACTGAATAACCAAGGTTAAGCACAGTCACCAGCGTTACTCTATAACCCAAATCACCTGCAATCTTAAATAGCCCAAACTTACTGATAATCTCCCTAGTTTTATTGCTTGATGCCCCTGGCATATCTACTATTATTGAGTCGGGTGATTCGGCTTTGATTTCTGTAAAAAAGCGTTTCGCCTCTGCCACCTCTAGGAAATTTAACAGCCTTACCCCTGAGCCAAAATTTTGATAATATTCGTACAGTTCTGGATTCTCTGTATCTGCGTCATAAGCTAGATAATTAATTCCTTTATTGTGCATTACATCCAAGAGCAAGCGAGTAAAGGCAGTCTTACCTGTACCACCCTTGCCCCCCAGTATCATCACGATACGTTTCATATTTCACTCCTATCAGTGATATTAAATTGGGCAGAAGTCTTAGATGTTGTTTTATTTCGTTTACTAGTTTTAGTTGATGATGAGCCGGATGGTTCACTACTATCAATTGGCGAACTATCTGGTTCTACTGCTGGAACATCATTATTAGTTGTGGTTGAAGAATCAGTTGATTCTGGCTCGGAGTCAGAATTAACTGATTCTTCAACCGCTTTAGATGATGATTCATTACTCGAATTATTCTCCGTTAAAGTTGTTGCTTTTTTATGAAAACTCTTCAGACCACTGGCCGCCAGTTCTACCCCATGACCTTTAAACACATCAGAAACATCGTCATAAGAGTAGCCAGCGTCTAACATATCTTGAATAGGTTTAGCCAAACTGAAGACTAAATCTGACAGGCTGATAGTTTTAGGAGTCGCGGCTTTCTGTTTAAGACTGGTTTGAATATCTTCGATTTTTGATAAAGGGACAGCTTTCGGTTTGCGCGACATATTCAGCATTAGTAATAAATTACTCCATTGTAAAAAAGTCGTGGTCAGAAAAAGTTTAAGTTTCTTGTCGTGATGTGACAAATATCAACAGAAAAAGGTTTGTATCCTCGTGAGGTAGACTAGTCTAAAAAAGCAGTTACCCATGAATCAATATCCTTCGTATCACTAGTATGTCCAGCATTGCCCAATAGACCCTGCCCTCGGTTACACCGAAGTGATTGCACAGAGTCAATCGCGGTTCGCCAAAGTCTCTTACTCCCCCAGTCTCCGGTTATGCCCCCTGGTTCTGGTTGACCCTAACCTGTCGTGGGGGCATAGGCAAGCAATACGCCGTAACGCACTACGTGCTACTTTACCCTCCGGGTAAAGCGGCGTGGTTGCTTGTTGGGGGTGTCCCCCAAACCCCCGAAAAACCGTTCTTTTCAAGGGGTGAATAAGTCAAGAGAGTTCCGGGTTATTCGCCTACCTGCTCGGCGCTCCGCGCCTAACGCAGCTACAGCGAATAACCCGGTTAAAAATGAAGAAGTAGATAAATGAATGCCTAATTAGTTATGCAGCCAGACCCCCGTACCAACCTCAGTAATCAACTAGCTGACACATTAATCAATCGGTCAGTAGCACCAGATGAGAAGCGAGAAGTAACCATCACGTTTAGGGCTAGCTATGCCGAGAAAGCTAGATTAGAGCAACGATGCAGCGGGGTGGTGCAAAGTGACTATATCAGAGCGAGATTATTTGATTACCCTCTACCACATCCTAAATTAGTCATTCCCGAAATCAACCGACAGGCTATCTATGAGTTAAAGAAGGTTGGTAATAACCTGAATCAGCAGACTAGGGCTATTAACGAAGCTGTGAAAATTGGTAGCCAACCCCTAAGTAATGAAGTGAAATCATATCTGAAAACTCTTGAAGAACTGACAGCACTTTTAGAGCAGACTCGCCAATCACTCACTCAAGTATCGGTAGAGAGGTAGCACAATGATTACCAAAGTGAAAGCTAATAAATCATTTCGTGGTACTACCAAATACGTCTTAGAGAAAGAGAAAGCTAAGATTATTGGCGGGAATATGTATGGTAAAAGTACCAATGAACTGGTCGAGCAGTTTACCTTGTCAGCCCACCTTAACCCCCAACTAAAAGACCCATGCTATCACTTAATGCTTAGTGTACCTCAGAGTGATAGAACTCTCAATGATGACGAATTAGCTAATCTATCCCAACGACACTTTGCGAATGTCATTGTGTTGTCGCGGCTTCAAGGTGATGAATCCCAAGTCAAACAGCCAGATAAAAGGATAACTGACACCAAACTAAACCAGCTAGTTGATGAATTTATTGAAACAGAACTACCCGCCTATGACTTCTTCATAGCGCGGCACTCTGATAAAGAACACGACCACACCCATATCGTTGCATCTAGAGTCAATAACCTAGATGGTAAATCTATTCGTACCTGGAACAATTATGCCCATTCGGAACACTCCGCCCGACTGCTAGAGCGAGAATTTCAGCTAACCCAAGTTCAAAGCAGTTGGGAAAGTAAGCAAAAAGCTATGACTCGTAATCAACTGGAACGAGTCGAGCGCGATGGACTTCCAGGCGAAGAAATAATGCGACGGGCGATTGAGCAAGTGGCAGTAAATAAACCCACAATGCCCCATCTAATTGAGCAGTTATGGAGAGAGCATCAAGTCAAAGCCATCGTCAGTTACTACGGTCATGGTGGGGTAAGGGGTATCAAGTTTGGTATTGATATTGGCTCAGTTAATGAAGATGGTAGCCCCCGCTTGCTCTGGAAACAGGGAGGTAATCTCAATAAATATAAGTGTTCTTTCAGCAAGCTTCAGACCGAGTTGGGGATAAACTACGACCCCAAACGGGACGATAGCGAAATTAAACACTTAAATAATTTCTTAGAATCTGTAGATAATAGCCAAGAGAATCAACAGCTAATACCAACCATATTACCTAAACAAGCTCAAGCTATAGCTGAAATTAAACACCAGCTAACCCAAGCTAAATCAGATGCAAAACAACGAGCCAGTTCTGAACTCATAAATACAATTTCTGACTTTATTGAACAGTCAGTAGTTGAATCAGCATTAACTGAAACAGTATTAGAATTAACGCAACAACTTTCTCAATACAAAGAGCAACTCGTTACAGCTAAAACTACATTCAATGACCTGGATGCAGTGCTTGCGACTGAGTTACAATCTTATGCCCAGAAGAGAGCTATCTTATCAATCGCTGAAAATATTGAGCAATCGACTGTTGAATCAGCATTAACTGAAACAGTATTAGAATTAACACAACAACTTTCTCAATATAACCAGCAGCTAGAAGCAGGTAGAACCGCATTCGACGACCTATTAGTGGCGATTGCTGATGTGGAGCAACAACTCTTATCACAAAAAACAGTGGACGCAATTGCTCTTAATAAAGCTCAAACTCTAGCCACAGATGAACCAAAGCTAAAAGATAATCTTTTAGCCGAGTTATATAAGTATTACAGCGCCGACTTGCAAAACTTATTAGTGACTGACCGAGATAAAGAAATTGCTATACGGGCGCTATTAGATAATAAACCACCCCAAGATGTTGAAGAAATTATCTTTGCCAGTCCAGCCGGATGGACACAAGATGAAGCTAAAGCATTAGTACTAATCGCTAGCAATCAACTGGCAACTCAAAAGTCAGAACCAGAACTCTCTGAAAAGCAGCGTCAAGAGTCGGAATTCTTAGCCTTTGCCGTGCCTATTGCTGTTGAATTAATCAACTGGCAGCTAAGAGAAAGTAGTGAGAATAATTTGAGATTTAAACACTCTACTCTATCAAAACAGGGTAAGGAATTGGTATTTACCCATGATGAACGAGGTGAAGTTTTTCGAGTGGCAATCAACCGAAATCAGTCAGGTGAGCTTGAGTATTCACCGATTTATATTGGGTCAGTAGAAAGAGAAGATATTCAGCTTTGGCAAGAAGCAGAGCGCATATTACAACAAATAAAAGAAGAGGCTCTTCGACAAGAAAGAAGACAGAGTAAAGGGATGTCTCTCTAGCTGATAATTTTTCAGTCCAAGGTCTTGTCGTCTATCAGGATTTTGAAAAAGAAATAGTATTCGTAAAGATTCCGCGCTTACCTCGGTGTATAAATGATACTCCCAAGGATTTTAAACTGAGATTATTTGGATTTTTACCGTCCAAATCGGTGAAGTGTTTCTGGAATTTTCCTGTGCAGCGTGTAGGAACTGACTTAGTAATTCAATCAGGGGAGTGCATTAAATATATGACTGCTAGGCAATCAAAAACTGAAAATTTATCAGTTACACCGCCATCAGATACCCACGAACCTACTGGAAGCTAATCCAACACGACTTGTTTCAAAATTGCTTTGTTTGCAGTTCGCTACAACAATTATGGGGTTGAGTTAGGTCGAGGGAGATCATACTCCCCCTCGACCTAACTCAATACCTTATTACACTGTTAGAGAGGCAGGGATGTTCGATTCAAAGGAGTACACACAAATAGAAAATCCACCCGTATTGAGTTTCTCTCCTTCAAACACCATCCCCGCCTTCTGCGCGACACGCTGAGACGCCAAGTTCTCCGGTTCGATGTTTGCAAGTACTCGCCTCAGCCCACATCGATTCAGACCATAAGCGAGCATGGCTGGTACAATTTCACTGGCATAGCCCTGTTTCCACCAACGTTGCCCAAAGCCATAGATGATCTCCGGTTCGCCTCGGTCTGGTTCGTAGAGAATTCCACAACACCCTACTAACTCTCCAGTATCCTTGGCTACTACCGCCGAGGCACCGAAGCCCTTGATCTGGTAGTTAGAAAGGCATATCTCTATGGATTCCACACATTTTTCGTGCGTGAAAGGCGTTCCATTGCCAATCCACCGCATCACAACCGGGTCACTACATATTCTGAAGAGAGCGTCTGCGTCAGAGTGCAGAAGTTGACGGACGAGCAGCCGAGGAGTTTCAAACAAAATCAACAGATACCTCCTTAATCGTCAATCCAACACAACACCGGATCTGAACCGATGTCAGTGGGAAGATAATAATGCCGTTTCTACTGTTTCCTGCTAGCCCAAGTTTGGAATAGCTCAGATAGTTACATTTGGTTATTATTAGCATAATAACTTGATATTTGAGGTTATTATTAGCATAATAACTTGATATTTGATAACTTTAGAATATCATGGGGGTAAAATGAGCAGCCATTGGGGTACAAGTATCATCGGGAGCAACGCAATTTTGTGAGATCGGATCAAAAATCAGTGATTGCTAATGCCGGAAGCTGGCGGACGAACGCAGGAATTAGCCGTGTTACTAACCCTTCAATCAGTTGCGGGAGTTGGCCGAGCTGACTGGCAGACTCTATGCTGCGATCGCTGATGTATTAAAAGCCAGCACTTATAGCCTGGATGTCATGACACCATCCCAGGCGATGGAACTGCTAACTAAAAAATTAGGACGTGAGATTAGTGATGCAGAACGTCAGTCAGCGCAAGATAAGCATTCTGAAATTCGATATTTTTAACAATTCTCGATGTACCAATTAACCTATAGATTATTTGGTGCAACCATTTAATACGGCTCATCTTGGGTTTGAAGCTCTTAAATTTCCGAGACTTCAATTGGTACGGTTTTATCCGTGGCGATCGTTTACTGGCTCTGACAAAATTAGTACGGTGTGCCGTCTTTGTGGACAAATCTCCACAAGCCATTCTCTAAATTGGCCATCAGGTCGTCATCGGGATAGCTGCCTGAGTCAGAGGATGTTCTGTCTCCGATTTCGAGGTAAAGAACATCCTCTCTTGTTTCATTGATTAGATGGTGGCCGTTACCAGTGCCAGCCTTGAAGCCGGCACACATACCTGGGGAGAGTTGTGTATAACCTTCGTCGGTACAAAGCGTTGGATGCCCCTCCAAGATGTACACGAACTCGTCTTGCAAGGTGTGAGCGTGACGAAGGGCTGAAATTGCCATTGGAGCTAGGCGTGTTAGGTTTACACCAAAGTTCGTGATGCCAAACAGGTCACCAAGTGGGTGTTTCTCCCTGCCCACCATACGCGATGCAAACGGTTCAGGATAGTTTGAGGGCTTAGTTCTTGTCGGTGCATCAGATGCCTTAATGGCGATCAATTTTTCTCCTTCTGACATAAGAACCTCGTAATCCGGAATGATAAGGGCTAATACCAATTTAAAATTTTTGTAGGCTCTTATTTTGGCAAAGGTATTATTATCTATAGGTAATTTTGCCAGTTTTGCGGGATTTTTACGTAACCGTTCAGGGGATTACACCTTTGGTCTAACAACGTGAAATCAATAATCTTCGCCATCAATTCCACGTATTAGCCCAATCGTGTAATGCTGCACCACCCTGCAGGGCAAACGCATCTTATTTACTAATAAAAACTAAGGGAGATTCCAAAATGACATAGATAATTGTAAAAATTGATGGAATGATAAATAAAATAAATCAAGTATTTTTAAAAATGTGAATTAGCTTA
>NZ_JACJTD010000075.1 GCF_014698505.1 Nostoc foliaceum FACHB-393
AGGGTGCGTTAGCGACAGCGTAACGCACCAAAGCCTTAAGAATGGTGCGTTACGCTGTCGCTAACGCACCCTACAAATACTTAGATTTTTTCAGAAATCAAATATGATTCCTATAGATTTGTTAATTTAGCTGTTTCTTCTTTAAACTGCTGTTCTAATTGAAATTTATTTGTTGTCCCAGTCTCAATCAGTAAGGCAAGTCTTATTTGGCTGACTTTTTTGTGCTGGATATTCCACGCTTCGTAAAAATTAAAAAGGAGTTAGGAATAAATAACTCCTAACTCCTAACTTTTTACACCGCGCAACTCAACTCGCCGGCTTTTTGACTAAAGCGGTGATTCTCCCGATAATCTACGGGACAATCTATCACCGCAGGTACATCTTGAGCGAGGGCTTCTTTCAAAGTGGGAATCAAATCTAAAGCCGATTCAACTCGGTAGCCTTTCAAACCCATACTTTCGGCATATTTAACAAAATCAGGATTGCTAAAATGCACAAAAGATGAGTTTCCTTTGCCAAAGTGATTTTCTTGCTTCCACTCAATTAATCCATAGCCACCATCATTGAAAATTATGGTGACAAAGGGCGTACCTACACGCAAGGCTGTTTCTAATTCCTGAGAATTCATCATAAAGCCGCCATCGCCTGTTACAGCAACGACTTTGCGGTTAGGATGAACAAGTTTTGCTGCTAAAGCGCCAGGAATGGCAATACCCATAGCCGCGAAGCCGTTGGAAATTATGCAAGTATTGGGGCTATGGCAATGATAATGGCGGGCCATCCACATTTTATGTGCGCCAACATCTGAGATGACGATATCATCTGGGCCCATAACTTGCCGTAAGTCATAAATTAATTTTTGCGGCTTAATTGGAAATCCATCATCATGGGCGTACTGTTCATAATCAGCCCGAATCTCTGACTTTAAGCTAATAGCAAAGGGATCAGGTTTACCTTGTCGGTCAGCTAATTTTAAGATTTCATAGAGGGAATCTGAAATATCTCCGACAACTTCGGCGTTGGGAATATAACTACTATCAATTTCCGCCGGGCTTACCCCAATATGCACAATGGGAATTTCACCATTACGATTCCATTTTTTGGGGGAAAACTCAATCAAATCATAGCCGATCGCAATTACTAAATCTGTGTTATCAAAGCCACAGGTAATGAAGTCTCTTTGCTGTAATCCCACTGACCACAAAGCTAATTGATGTGTGTAGGGAATCACGCCTTTACCCATGAAGGTATTGGCAACAGGTATATTCAGCAATGTGGCAAATTGCGTTACGGCATCACTTGCTTGAGCGCGAATTGCCCCATTTCCTACTAAGATTAAGGGGTTAACTGCTTGACAAATTGCGGCTGCTGCTGCCCGAATGCTAGCAAAAGATGCATAGGTTTTTTCGCTATTATCTTTACGCAAAGGTTTGCCTTCGACGGGCATGGCAGCAATATTTTCTGGCAAATCGATGTGAACTGCACCAGGTTTTTCCGATTGCGATCGCTTAAATGCTTTCCGCACTACTTCTGGTGTAATACTAGGTCGCACAATCTGCTTATTCCACTTGGTAACAGGTGCAAACATTGCCACCAAATCTAAATATTGATGAGATTCTATGTGCATTCTATCTGTTCCAACCTGACCGGTAATAGCCACTAAGGGCGCACCATCGAGGTTCGCATCTGCTACCCCAGTCATCAAGTTGGTTGCTCCAGGCCCAAGAGTAGAAAGACACACTCCGGCTTTTCCTGTTAAGCGTCCGTAGACATCGGCCATGAATGCTGCACCCTGTTCATGACGAGTCGTAATAAATTTTATGGAAGAATGTTTTAATGCTTCCAAAACGTGCAGGTTTTCTTCGCCAGGGAGTCCAAAAATATATTGCACTCCTTCATTTTCTAGGCACTGCACCAATAATTCTGCTGTATTCATTTTATTTCCTAACTATTGACGAATAAGACTTTAGTCATTAGTAATCTTTTCTTTGTCATTAGTCATTAGTTCTTTGACAAATGACTAATGACCAATGACTAATGACTAATCACTAATCACTTCACCCACACGGTTTTAACATTGACAAACTCATGTATACCCTGGATACTCAATTCTCTGCCATATCCAGAACGCTTAATGCCACCAAAGGGCAATCGGGGATCAGATTTGACCATACTGTTGATAAATACGGCACCTGCTTCGATTTCCTCAACCAAGCGATCGCTCTCTTGGTCGTTGGTTGTCCAAGCACTTGCACCTAAGCCAAAGGGTGAGTCATTAGCGAGTTTTATGGCAGCATCGATATCTGGAACCCGGAATAACAAGGCTACTGGGCCAAAAAATTCTTCTTTTGCAATTGGTGTGTCAGACGGGATATCTATGATAATCGTTGGCGGATAAAAGTTCCCTGGACGATCTGATAAAGGATGTCCACCGGTGAGGACTTTACCACCGCTGCTGATGGCATTTTGCACTTGTTGATCTAAATCCTGGAGAATACCAGGTGTAGCCAGTGGGCCTAAATCGGTATCTGGTTGCATGGGATCGCCTACTTTCAGCGTCTCAAATTTTTCTAAAAGTAATTTTTCAAATTTGTCTGCGATCGCTTCTGCGACAATAAAACGTTTTGCTGCAATACATGATTGCCCGTTATTCAACATTCGTGCTGTAGTAGCTGTGACAACTGCTGTCTCTAAGTCAGCACTTTCTAACACAATAAATGGGTCACTTCCTCCCAATTCCAAGACGGTTTTTTTAATTTGTTTGCCGGCGGCGACGGCGAGGGATGCGCCTGCTGGTTCGCTTCCTGTCAATGTGGCAGCTTTTACTCGTTCATCAGCCATTAAATCGGCGACTTTAGCAGCGCCTATCAATAGAGTTTGAAACGCACCTTCAGGAAAACCCGCTCGTCGGATAATATCTTCAATTGCCAAGGCACACTGCGGCACGTTGGAAGCATGTTTGAGTAAGCCGACATTTCCCGCCATCAAAGCTGGTGCGGCAAAACGGAACACTTGCCAGAAGGGGAAATTCCACGGCATCACTGCGAGAATTGCACCCATTGGTTGATAGCGAACAAAACTATGGCTGGCATCCGTTTTTACAGAAACATCAGCCAGAAAACCAGGGGCGTGTTCGGCATAGTAGCGACAGACGACGGCGCATTTTTCTACTTCTGCGATCGCTGCTTTAAATGGCTTACCCATTTCCAGAGTCATCAACTTAGCAAATTCTGCTTTGTCTTGCTCTAAAATATCAGCAGCCTTTTGCAGCCAGTGCGATCGCGTCAAAAAACTAGTCTGACGATACTTTTCAAAAGCCTGATTAGCCAAATTGAGTTTAGCGGTAATCTCTGCATCATTGAGCGCCTCAAAGGTTTTGAGCGTCTCCCCAGTGGCGGGATTAATGGTAGCGATAGCCATTACCTGACCTCCCGTTAAAAAATAGCTTGAGGTAGGCTTCCTAGTGTTACACAGATCAATTCTGGAAGCTACCACCCAAATTTTAGTCTTTTCACCAAGAATTAGTTGCTTAAATTACAATTTCGCAATTATTTTTGAAATAAAATATACTAATTAACTATGTATTTCTATAGAGAGATTAGTCATTTGTCATTCCAATACCTAATGACCAATGACTAATGACCAATAATTGTTGGCACTTGCTGCAAATTTGTCTTATAAACCTTTACCAATCGATCAATACCTTTGAAACGATAATCTCCCATCTCCTCAAAGTCTGAAGGCAGTGAAAGCATTTTATGAGTGGCTTCACTAATCACGCATTCACTAGGGGGGCAAACTGCTTCCATACGAGCAGCAAGATTGATCGTCGCGCCTAATGCCGTATAATCGACTCTTTGGGAACTACCAACATCTCCCACAACAGCCTTACCGCTATTAATAGCAATACGTAATTGCAGAGGTTCGTGCCAAAAACCATTGGCATTAAGATGTTCCAGACGAGTGAGCATTCCCTTTGCAGCAGCAACAGCGCGATCGGCGTGATCTGCTTGCGGTTCTGGAGCGCCAAAAAATGCCATAATACAATCGCCAATATATTTATCTAAAGTGCCGCCGTAGGTAAACACCTCTTTTAGCATCTCTTCAAATAAATTATTTAACAGTTGAGCGATCGCAGTTGGGGTTAACCGTTCAGAAATTGCTGTAAAGCCAACCAAATCTGCAAACAAAATACTAATTTCGCTCTCGGCAGGAGCTAAACGACCACCCGGTAATCCGCCTACAGATATCAACTGCTGTACGACTGCTGGAGAATGATAGCGTTCTAGTCGGTGACGAATCATCTCTTCAGTTTTGAGTTTCTCTACCAGCAACCAACGCTGGACGCTAGAAGCTACAAGGTTTGCTAAAGCTGAAAAAAAGCTGAGTTCTTCTTCGCCTTCATTTGCCCAATGGTAGGAAGAAAGATTGGCATCGGCATATAGTACGCCCACAACTTTATTTTCATCCCATAAAGGCACCGCCATCGCGCTACGAATGCCTTTGACCAAAATACTCTGTTCACTAGAAAACCGTTCATCCTGATGGGTATCGGCGGTTTGAATGACAACTTTTTCGTCAAATACCTTTTGACAGATACTGCGACTAATCCAACTTCCATCTGAGGCGAGATGTTTTTGTTGAGAAACGTTTCTAGTGGCAGCATTTACTAATTCTAATTGGCCGCAACCATTAACATCAATTAATAATGCCAAGCGATCAATACTATCAAGGTAACGAAAAACCACTTGCTGCACCTGAGAAAAAATCTCTTCTATAGACGCGGCTGCACAGAGATTTTTAGCTATATCCACTAAGTCTTTGAGACGGGCAATGGTTTTATCCTTATTACTGATGTTGCCATCTTTGCTATCAGCTGCGATCCATTGCTGTTGTAATTGCTTGACATTGTGAAGGATTGTTCTTTGCTCATTATTTTCCGAAGTTCCGGAATACTCCGGTGTCGATTCGGAAACAGGGCTTGTGAGCAGCACTAACAGGCTTACATTGCCCAGCCAAACGCTATCACCGTGATGTAACTCTTGGGGACAGCTAATCAGATATTTATTTACTTGCGTCCCGTTTTTGCTGCCTAGATCCTCAATAGTCCACACACCGTCAGCCGTTTTCACCAAGCGGGCATGGTTGCGGGATACTCCAGCAAAAGGTAAGTATAAGTTACATTCCGGCAAACGACCAATTGTGAAGATATCTTGGTCAACTGCGATCGTTGTCTCGGTATCTCCCTCTTGTAGGCGTAGCGTGAGTTCAGTCATGAGCGTGATAGATCCATCGAAGCTAGAGGTGCAAGCAACTCTAAGGTAAGTTATACCCTACAGGTTAACCTTCACCTTTTCTTTATGACACTGTTAACTGCATTCCGACAACTGTATGTGACGGATATTACATTGAAATAGGCAATTTTGCTGTAGGTTCAGTTTAGAGGGGGTTTGGATCTCTTTGTAAAGGGAAGCCAGGAATTTTTCAATTTTGTGAGCCAGCGCGGTGAGTTCAGCTTCTGTCACCCTTATTTAATTAGGAGGTAATTCTAAACTTAATTCACCCAACAACCCCTTGCGAAAATCTGTTAAAAGTTGCCTTGCAGCTCGCTCTATATCACCTTTGTAACGATGCTCCGCCAAGGCGTGCAAATAGGTATCTCCAGTGTCTGGTGTCGAATCGAGTTGGTAACGGGACTGTAATGGTTTTTTTGGTAATAAATCTGCGGCTACAGCTTCCAAATAATTGAGTAAATCCACTAGGGCTGCTGCTACTAGTTGGTTATCGTAAGATGCTTCACCGATATCATCACAAATAGCTAATTTCAAAGCTGCATCTTGATCTTCCAATCTTAAAGGGATGACACCAGGAGCATCTAGCAATTCCAAATGTTCAGAAATTCGCACCCAGCGCAGTTGGCGAGTTACCCCAGGACGGGCTGCACTTTCCACTACTCGCCGTCCCAACAGGCGGTTAATCAAAGCTGATTTACCGACATTGGGAAAACCAATCACCACTGCCCGCACTGGACGGGGTAACATTCCGCGATCGCTTCTTCTTTGATTGAGTTCTACTCCAGCAGCTTGCGCTGCCCGCGCCACTTCTGCTATACCTTTACCATGTTGAGCGTTGGTAAAATAAGGGACTTCTCCCTGGCGTTTAAACCAATCTATCCACAGCGATCGCATTTGCGGCGTAATCATATCTACTCGGTTAAGTATCAACACCCGTGCCTTACCCTCTACCCACTCACCTATTTGGGGATGGTGAGTCGCTAAGGGAATCCGGGCATCTCGTACCTCAAACACCACATCTACGCGTTTAAGCTGTTCTTTGAGCTTCCTTTCAGCTTTAGCAATGTGACCTGGATACCATTGAATCAGGTTTAATCTATAGTTTTGAGTTATAGCCATAATTAATTACCAAATAAATTATTATCACTTATTAATTATCATTCACTGGGGCTTGATGTAAAATCAGGCGATTGCCATCAGTGTCATAGGCATAAATTTCTCTGCCGTGGGAAGCAATGGAAATGTCTCCTGGTGGAGGATAGCCCAAAGTAGTTAGGTGAGCGATCGCATCTTCTAAGTTACTCACCTCTAAACACAAACTTATCTTACTTTTGGCAATCGCTTCAAATTCCGATTCGTTTGTGTTCTTCGGTTTAAAAATACCTAATCGCAAACTAACCAAATTAAACTCAGCATATACATTTGGAATCAAAAGAACTGGCTTTTGCTCCAGAAATCTGGTATAAAAACTCACTAACTCCTCAAAATTAACTGATGCTATGGTGACAAATGCGTTAGTGTACTGGAAAACCATATAAGCCTTAAGTTATTACTTTTCTAAAGTTTTTACACTCAGCACTTGCGGTGGTGTCGAATCTGGTGGATAAATCACATCTACCTGTACTATCCGCTTAGTTGAAGGTGGAAGTACAACCTGCACCAATGGTTCTAACACTTGACCAGTTCTGTGCCATAGATGTATGTAGCGCGTCTTTTGTTGACCTTGGTCATCGAAATAGCGTAGCCGCACTGTACCACGGAAGAAAGGAAAATCTAGGGATGGTTTGCGGAAACGCAGACCACCTTGGGATAATTTATCTTCCTTTAAAGGTGTTTCTAAAGTAACAGCTACGGTCTGGTTTTGACTGGTATTGTTACTTAAGGGTAAAGTGAGTTTATATTCCACCCCATAATTGCCATGTGCTTCATAAGCCGTATCTGGATAACGTACCAGCATTTTGGCCGTTTGGATTTGTTGAGTGCCCAATCGACCACTGAGCAATGTATCTAAAGCATAAGAAATAGCTTTGCCACGCTGGGGAATAGTCAGATTTGTGGTTTGGGGATTATCCACCAACTTTGCTTTCCACTGCGAACCACTAGACACACCAGCTACACGCCCATAAATCAGTGCGCCACTAGTAGCATTTAGAGGAGTAGGGGTTTTATCTCGCGGCCCAGCGAAGTTCCCGGTATTTAGTAAAGCTTGCCATTCTGCAAGAGTGGGTGGGCGGTCTGTATTATCAGTATTTTTCTTAGCAAACATTGCTAGACTTGCCGCATAAACTTGATTGTTACTACGCAGCCGCATAAAACTAGAGCGACCATTTACCGGCTTTTCTAGATTCCGTACAGGAATTGGATGATTTAACAACATCCGGCTTTGCCCTGGCGGAATTATCAGCTTTGCGGGAAAATCTGCTTGTCGAACACCTCGGAGTACATCAGCAACAGCGCGAGCACCTGGCCCTGAGTAAGCCTTACCATCGTTATTTTCTATGTAGGGGGGTAAGGTGACAAAGGGCGCATCCTGCATTAGATAACTCGCTGCTTGCAATACATCTACTGTTACAGGTTTTTTACCAGGGTTATGTACGATTACGCCTAAATATAGTGTTTGTAAATCCTTGGGAGTGTGGGTGTAGTGGTGGGCAAATAAGTCAAAGCGTCCCTGAAAGGGAAAATTGAGGTGCGCTGCTGGAACTTTTTTACCGTTTGTAGGAAAGGTAGAAAGTAAAATACCCTCAGTTTTAATCCATTCTGGGCTATTGCTGTTAAAAACGGGTATTTTATCCAAGTTTCCTGGTAAAGGTCGAACTTCTCCTGGTTGCACAATTTCTTGGGGTGCTGGCTTCGGCGAAGTTTGAGCGATCGCTGAATTATCTTTTTGAGTTGTGCATCCGAAGGTTTGAGTTATGGCAAGTCCTAATAGAAATGTAAATACAGGTGATGGGAATTTAGCTAGCATAAATTTGAGCGTCAAGAAAGCTGTGGTGTCAAAGATAACAACTTATTACTACAAGTTCCTTGAAGCAGATTTCTGAGAATGCGTAGGCATAGCCCCACCCTTAGCGCTGAATTAGTACTGCAAGAAATATATACTTTTTATGAGTGCAGTACTTAACTTAGAAGCACATTAACGATCAGTTTCAGACAGCTTCAGATTTTCCATAATCGTCTTTAAATGAGGTTCAAACTGCTCGAGGCTGGCAAGCTGTTTGAATGTATTACTTTTTGCCGCTGGCTCGTAGCCTGTAGTAATAATGTACAAATTCCCATTAAATGCCATATAGTTCACATACTTTTCGCGCACCTGCCCTAAGCGGTCTATACTCTTAAAGCCATACTTTAACCCTGGCAAATCACCAATTTTGACTTCTTCTGGTTGTTGCACCTGAACTTTGTAGGTTGTGCCATAAGTCGAAGTACGTTCTTTTGTAATCGTTTGGTAGTAATCTGCGATTACAGCTTTTAATGCAGTCAGTGCCTTAGCTTTATCATTAGGATTGCTATAGGTGAATAGCCCTGGGACTAACCCAAGTTGTTCAAATTGGGTTTGCAGAATGGGATAGTCAGTATACGTCCGGCGTTGAAGTTCGACGCTTCCCACATCAAGTTTGTTGCGATAGACGCACAGTAAAGAATTTTGATAATGGCAAGGGCTGACATTCCATCCCGCAGGAGAAGAGGTTTTACCTAGAACCGACAGCCACGGATTACCTAATTCTGTTTGAGTATCGTACAGAGGGGTACCATCACTCGCTATTACTACATAGCGATATTGATGAAACGCAGTTCCTAAATAAGGCTTGAGTTGGGTAACACCATCAGCATTGCGAACTGTAACTTCAAAGTAGCCCCCTTCTGGCACCCAACCAATCCACCAGCCTTGGTTGTATTTGTCATAGCCAACTGTTTCCCAAAACTTGAAGCGCGCTCTACGCTCATCTTCCGGATGTATACTCTGGTTAACTTTGCGCCAAGTCGGTTGCCCCCAATTACGTAAAGCATCGCGTAACATCGGCAGTGGCATTGCTACCGGAGGGCGATTGAGATACCAACCATAGCGATCGCGCTCAGTCTTCAAGTAAGTACGAGTACAGCCATCATATTGCGCCGAAACCAGCCGTTCATCAGCTGCGTAAACTTCGTAGGTTGAACCGTCTAATTCTAAAGTATTGAGAACTTGTTGTTTCTCGATTCCCGTTAAACGATCAAAATCTGGAGTCAAGGTGATGCGGCGATTTGTAATCGTATCTAAAATCTTTTTTCCAAAGAATTGATTGGGATCATTTTTGAGTTGGTTTGCACGTTGCTGTACTTCAGGGTTCACTTGTTCTGGCGGACGACCAAAACGTAGACAGTTTGCCTGGGCTGGATGTGTCCCAATCCCTACATAAGCAGCGAGTAAGACAACTGGAAACAAAGAGTTCAGTATGTGCTTACGCATTTTGAGCTTCAGGATATATTTCACAAAAATTTTTTGAGGGACTATGATTATTGGTTTCCGAGAGTGACAAAACAGGGTTAATCACTCCCACAACAATACGCAGGGTAAGTCATTGTTAGCTAAACGTAACAACTCATAGCCATCAACTTTACCCATATTGCCACAGCAAAGGTGATCTACAGCTTCTAAGCCAAAGTTAAGCAACATATTAAGCTTACGTGTAACTTGATATAGGAATCATATTTGATTTCTGAAAAAATCTAAGTATTTGTAGGGTGTGTTAGGCGTAAGCCGTAACGCACCAAAGCCTTAAGAATGGTGCGTTACGCTGTCGCTAACGCACCCTACGTATCTTTTCAAAAATCAAATACTAGTCCTATAGATGAGCTTGGTACCTCAGCCCATCCTACGGTACTTGAGTGCAAACATCTTATTTCTGTTTGCAGGTTGCGGTAAGTTCTACATTGTAGAAAGTCCCTGGTTTGGGATTAATTGAACGCAACTCCTGGATAAAAGCATTAAATCTTGCATTGCTTGTGCCGAAGCCAGCTTCAGCACAAGCAGATAAACCTCCTTCGATGGGAATAGGAGATCCGGCCTTGGGACTATATACAATGAATTTATCGACGGTACTAGTGCCGACTGCAAACCCGATAATTTGGCGAATTGTTCGCAAAGCGGCATTATCTAAAGAACCACCAATACTGCCAATACTGATATTAACCGCACGACTTTCAGCCACAGCGGGCGCACTAATCGACAATACTGCCCCGACAATCATCAAACAGGTGAATTTCTTCATTTTCCTCTCCTCCAAAAAATTGAAAAACTAATAATTAGGTTTCGACATGGATGAAGTAGATCAGAGATGCTAGCCATGTAAGCTTTTCAGACACGCTTGTGTGTAAACGGCAAAATCTGTGAACCCATACCATGATTCTAAAAATCCCTACATCTTTTCGTAAAATGTGCTTAAAAACCTTAATTTTTCGTTGTCAGTTCTCGATAAGCTTAAGCTTTGTGACACAAATATTATTAGTGAGATAGGTTCTAGACAGAGAGTGGCCGCCTGTATTAGATGGTGTTCTCTGCTATTGTGATTTGAATTTAAAGATAAATAGGGGATAAATAGGGGAGATAATTGCAATTACAGAAAAAAGTTTCAGCACCGATTAATTTGGTGGGATCACCCTTATGTGAGAATTCTGTAAACAGTCAGCTAAAAGGCTTTCTACATCTATCCTGACGAGATGTTCTGTAGGTAAATGTCGTCCAGGTTCAGACTTTAGACGATGTAATGCAGATGTACCGTAAACATCTGGAATGTGAGGAATTAGAGTACCCCCACAGGCGACGATGAGAATTTGTAAACCCCGGCAAAGAGTAAATTTGTCATATTCAGATTCTCAAACTCCAGCATCACGCCGCGACGCTCACCACTCTTGCCCAAAGTATTGCCCATCTCCTCCAACAGCGATCGCCAGCCGCAAGCAGAGGCTAAAAATGCTTTTAAAAACCTCAAAGTAGGAAAATTGAGAACTTAGGTTTTTACTTGGGTTGCCACAATGGAGTGATATCAAGGTTTTCAGCAGTATATACGGCATTTCTAACCTACGCCGGTACGGTTTACACCCCTTTGATTTTTGTAAAGCTATCGTAACATTTATTTATATAAAGCAATATTTGCTTAACTTAGCAAACTCAAATAAAAGAGTAGGTAATACAGCGATGAATCAACCCATTGAATTATCTTTAGAACAAGAATTTAGCCTGAGAACATTTGCAGACCAAGTGCAGCAGATGTCCCGTGAACAAGCTCAAGAGTTCTTGCTGATGCTCTATAAGCAGATGATAGTTAGGGAAGCGACTTACCAAGAATTGCTCAAACATCGGTGGGAAGTTGATTCAGGTTCAATGTTAGGCTAAAACAAACCTTGCTCCCGTTACTTTAAGCGACGGACAATACAACGAACACAAAATTGTTTTTTCAAGGGCAAGGCAATAGAGATTATTTGCTCCAAACTGGAAAACTGCTCATCAGAAGAAGCGATCGCCTGACATTCACTAGCGTACAATTGCTCACTTGCCGCTTTAACGGAATCGATGGTTTTGTGTGATCGCTGGCGGGTAAGTCAACAAGGTAAACAGATTGATTTCCCGCAACTCCTGTGCAACGGCAGTGTTGTAGAGCGCGTCAAATGCTGGCTGATCCTTGGCAACGATATAAATTATCAACTCCTTTTTCTGGTACTAAAGGTAAATCTATCACTCGCAGCGAACAACCCTCATTTACCAGCAGCCGTCCCATGCGACTGATAGCGGTTCTGACTCGCTGGACTGTCTCAGGTTTGTTGTCCTGGTCAAAGCAGATGTTAACCTGTCTCCCCTGTGTTGCAAAATGTTTCAAGTCGGGAATCAGAGATGGTTTACCGATTGGATAAGCAGGGGAGCAGGGAGCATGGGAGAGAGATTTTCCCCTCTGCCCCCCCGCACCCTGCCCCTTGTCCTCTTCCTGGGGGTACGGTATCCTGCGTTTACTCCCGGAATTGCGATCGCTGCATAACCCGCAGTCAATAATGCCCCCGCTTTCTTGACTCCTTCGACAATTGTGACTGGGACATTATGCTGTGCCAGAAACCACCGGGATGCCGCTACGGTTGGAAACTTTTACCCAGATGCGATTCGGCACTAAGAGGAAGAAAACGCGTGTTTCTTCTCTATACTATTAATTTATTAAGAGTCCCGTTTCCTTTGGATTCCCTAGCAAGCATAAAAAGTTGGATGAAAATATACTGAAGTATGTAAAGTATGCAACTTTTTACACCTAAAGTACATACCTATAGATATAGGTGATAGCACTCTAACGCAGAGACAGCACCACCATAAAATAAACCTGACGCACAAAATTTTAAAAAAGTCAAGTTTTGTATAAATTATATTAAAAATTTTCTAGCAAGTTTTTAGGAATTATCAGAGACAGGTTTTATAAATGAGTTGTAAGCAAAAATTATATTACCAAGTCTAACCTATAATTTTTATCTATTCTACCTATCCGTTGCAATTCTGTCTGATAGGGTAGATTGGTTTTATCCCGTGAGAGAAAATGACCTCTCGATTTTGTCGTTAGTCTTGTAAAGGTAATGTACATTAACTAATTATTTGTCAATTTAACAAAATATTGTCACAGCGTTCTAAATACCTAAAACCCTGACATAACAATGATTATATCAGGGTTTTTCCTATTTAGGACAGTTATACTTATCCAAGCCAGTCTTCACTAATTAGATGTCAAATACCAGATATTTAACAATTTAATTGTCAATATCCGGAAACCTGGCAAAGTGATGACTTTTCATAAATTAACAAATTATTTGTCACTTTAATAGTATAATACAACTATGTTTTAATCAAACACTGTATGGAAAAAGCAGAATCTTCTACAACCTCTACGACTTGGGCAAGCTCCGCAGATGTTAATAGCGATCTTGCTGAAGCAAACGTTATAGTTTCTAAACTTTCGGATGAAGCAAAATTGAAAATGGAGGTGATTCAAAGTCTTTTAGAAAATAGCGATCGCACTACATATACTCAAAAGCTCAAAGAAGCAGCAGAAAAGCTTGGTAAGTCAGTACGTACAGTGCGACGGCTAGTAGAGAAATGGGAACAGGAAGGTTTGGCTGGACTGGCGCAAAATCAACGGGTGGATAAAGGGAAGCATCGAGTTGATGAAAACTGGCAAGAGTTTATTTTGAAGACCTATAAGGAGGGTAATAAGGGAAGTAAAAGGATGACTCGCCAGCAGGTATTTATCAAAGCTAAGGCTAGAGCTGATGAACTAGGAGTTAAGCCTCCTTCCCATATGACGGTTTACCGTATTTTGCAACCATTAATAGATAAAATTGAGCAAGCTAAAAGTATTCGCAGTCCGGGTTGGCGTGGTTCGCGGCTATCAGTTAAAACTCGTGATGGAAAAGACTTACAAATAGAACACAGTAACCAAGTTTGGCAATGCGACCATACCCTTGTTGATGTTTTATTAATAGACCAGCATGGCAAAATTCTAAGTCGTCCTTGGTTAACAACGGTTATTGATAGCTATTCGCGCTGCATTATGGGGATTAACTTGGGCTACGATGCACCAAGTTCTCAAGTTGTAGCTTTGGCGTTACGTCATGCAATTTTGCCCAAGCAATATGGTTCAGAATATGGGCTTAATGAAGAATGGGGTACTTCTGGTTTGCCGCAACACTTTTATACGGATGGGGGTAAAGATTTTCGTTCCAACCATTTACAGCAAATAGGGGTGCAGTTAGGGTTTGTTTGTCATTTACGCGATCGCCCATCTGAAGGTGGTAGTGTTGAGCGTCCGTTTAAAACTCTAAATACAGAATTATTCTCAACTTTACAAGGATATACAGGTTCAAACGTTCAAGAGCGACCAGAGGAAGCGGAGAAAGAAGCTTGCTTAACGTTGCGGCAGTTAGAGCAAATGTTGGTGCGTTACATCGTTGATAACTATAACCAGCGACTTGATGCTCGAATGGGCGACCAGACAAGATTTCAACGCTGGGAATCTGGTTTAATTGCAGCACCCGATTTACTTTCCGAGAGGGATTTGGATATTTGCTTAATGAAGCAAACACGGCGACAAATTCAACGCGGGGGATATCTGCAATTTGAAAACTTGATGTATCGAGGTGAACTCTTGGCGGGTTATGCAGGGGAAAGTGTTGTGTTGCGATATGACCCCAGAGACATCACAACGATTTTGGTTTATCGCATAGAAGGGGATAAAGAGATATTTCTTGCTCGTGCTTATGCCCAAGATTTGGAGACAGAAGAACTATCTCTAGATGAAGCAAAAGCTAGCAGCCGTAAGGTCAGAGAAGCGGGTAAAGCTGTGAGTAATCGCTCAATTTTGGCAGAAGTTCGGGAACGCGAAACATTCCAAACTCAAAAGAAAACCAAAAAAGAGCGTCAGAAAGTAGAACAGGCTGAGGTCAAAAAATCTAAACAACTTATACCTGTTGAGCCAGAGTCATCAGTAGAGGCAGTATCCATTGATAGCGAACCTGAGCCAGAGATGCCGGAAGTTTTTGATTACGAACAAATGCGTGAAGATTACGGATTTTAGAACATGACTTTAAAAGAAGCCCAAGCAGTCGCCCAACAATTGGGTGATATTCCCGTTAATAGTGAAAAATTACAGGCGGAGATTCAACGATTAAATCGTAAAGGTTTTGTCCCACTTGAACAAGTGCAAATTCTCCATGATTGGTTGGAAGGTAAACGCCAATCAAGACAATCCGGGCGTGTGGTAGGTGAGTCGAGAACTGGTAAAACAATGGGTTGTGATGCCTATAGGCTTAGGAATAAACCCTCTCAAATTGCAGGAAAACCCCCAACTGTACCTGTGGCTTATATCCAAATTCCCCAGGAGTGCGGTGCTAAGGAATTCTTTGGGGTAATTATGGAGCATTTGAAATATCAAGTAACTAAAGGAACAGTGGCAGAAATTCGAGATAGAACACTGCGGGTTCTTAAAGGTTGCGGGGTGGAGATGTTGATTATTGATGAAGCTGACCGCTTTAAGCCGAAAACTTTTGCGGAAGTACGTGATATTTTTGACAGGTTGGAAATAGCAGTGATTTTGGTAGGAACCGACCGCTTAGATGCAGTGATTAAGCGGGATGAGCAGGTTTACAACCGTTTTCGGTCTTGTCACCGTTTTGGAAAGATGTCAGGGGAAGATTTTAAGCGAACGGTGGATATTTGGGAGAAACAAATACTGAGATTGCCAGTTGCTTCCAACCTTTCCAGTAAAACGATGTTGAAGACGTTAGGGGAAGCAACTGGAGGTTATATCGGTTTGATGGATATGATTCTCCGAGAGACTGCAATCCGGGCTTTAAAAAAAGGACTGCAAAAAATTGACTTGGAAACTTTGAAGGAAGTAGCTGCTGAGTACAAGTGATGGAAGTGGAAAATATTAAGCCTTGGCTGTTTAGAGTTCAACCATATCAAGGAGAAAGCCTAAGTCATTTTTTGGGACGCTTTCGACAGGCAAATGATTTAACCCCTACTGGGTTAGGTAAAGCCGCAGGACTTGGGGGTGCGATCGCACGGTGGGAAAAATTTCGGTTTAATCCCCTACCGTCTCGCCAGCAGTTAGAGGCATTGGCTAAGGTTGTGGAGGTTGATGCTGATAGGCTAGCGCAGATGTTACCACCTGCTGGAGTGGGTATGAAAATTGAGCCAATTCGGTTATGTGCTGCTTGTTATGTTGAGTCGCCATGTCACAAGATGGAATGGCAGCTTAAGGTAACGCAAGGATGCACGAGCCATAAATTAACCTTGTTGTCAGAATGCCCCAACTGTGGAGCAAGATTCAAAGTTCCATCTTTGTGGGCAGATAATTGGTGTCAGCGTTGTTTTCTGCCTTTTGAGGAGATGATTGTCTTTCAAAAACTTATTTCTAAGCATGAAAATTAATCAACTTTTGCTTTTTTGTGAAGTAATTATTGATTTTTGATTTCAAGAGTGGTAAGTTGTATTTTTATAGTACTTATGCACTAATTAGTGCATTGCTGTACTGCAATACCGCTACTTTTAACCTACTTAAAGGTGAATAACCGTAGCTAATTTAGAATGGAGGAAAATTATGATCAATCAAACTTTTGAAAGGCAAACTCTAGATGTAGACCATAGCAATCAAGTTTGGCAATGTGACCATAGTAAGCTAGATATCCTACTGGTAGACCAACATAGTGAATCTGTAACTCTTCCTTATTTAACGTTGATTATAGACAGTTATTCTCGCTGTATTATGGGCTTTTATCTAGGCTTTGATAAACCTAGTTCTCATTCTATTGCCTTAGCATTACGTCATGCTATTTTGCCAAAGCAGTATGGAGAAGAATATCAACTTAATAGCGAATGGGTAACGTATGGTGTTCCTGAAATTATTTGCGGTGATGCTAGCAGAGATTTTCGCTCTCAACGCTTAGAACAGATTTGTTTGCAGTTAGGTATTAATTCTCGTCTGTGCGAAGACCACCTCAGTCAAGGTGGATTTGCAGAACGTATTTTCCGGAAGATTAATACGGAGTTTCTGGCTGCTTTACCTGGATATATAAGTTCCAACATTCAGGCTCAATCCAGTCTAAATACAGCAGAGGAAGAAGCTTCTCTAACTTTGCAGGAACTAAACTTACGGCTAGTTCGCTACATTGTTGATATTTATAATCAACAGCTTGATGCT
The DNA here is from genome assembly GCF_014698505.1 of Nostoc foliaceum FACHB-393. Lineage (GTDB taxonomy): Bacteria > Cyanobacteriota > Cyanobacteriia > Cyanobacteriales > Nostocaceae > Nostoc > Nostoc foliaceum_A. Next base: position 17,006 of record NZ_JACJTD010000075.1, read on the forward strand.
ACACAAGGAAACCAGACAAGGCTCCAAAGATGGGAATCAGGGCTATCTGCTCAACCAGTTATATTTAATGAGCAAGGCTTAGATATCTAATTGCAAAATTAGGTTTTAAAAAGCATAATTAAGTAGTGAAATTAAACATAGCTGAATTTGAATAAGAACTTATTCCTAATCCTGGACAAAGAATATGAAAACTCACGATTTCTATTTGTACCTGTGTGAGATTTTTAGAGTTTTACTAATTCAGCTATAACTTTTGATGAGATGGTAGATTGACAGAATTATTGTTGACTAAGCAAAACCGCGCAATTCAATAACAATTTTGTCAGTGCCATCAACATATAATCCCCTCTTGCTAGCCTTTGTTTTCCAAGAAATCAAGAAGGGATATGTTTTGAAGTTAATGCTGTTAGGCGAAAGCAAGACATTAAGGACTAAAAACATCCTTGAGGTAATTGCTTGTTGTCTGAATAAATAATATTTGATTAAAATGTGTTAGCAAAGCACCTCTGAAAGAGACTCGCTACAATTTAACTGACTTCCAGAATATTAAAATCATGGGGTAATTTGTTCTGCTTGCTCGACTGCTGGATTGAACATGATTGAGAAAGTTGTATTTGGTATTAGTCGGCGCAGAACTTGTGAATGAGCCTCTGCATCACCACGACGACGAAAACGAGCAACTATCTGGTGTTGCATATTAGGAAAATGGCGAACTATACACCAAGGATGTAGCTTTTCAATGTAGGTCACAAAATCTCCTCATAAAATCTATGATTTAGCTAGTGAATTGGAGTTAACAAATGTGGCTCAAATTTTTACAAGATTAAAGCCACCCTACTGTGAGAGTGGCTGGTAAAAAAATGTCATCCTGACATTGCAATTGGTTGACTTTTCGATTCCTACTTATGCCCTGTGAGAGAACAAAGTATATTCAGACATTCTTCGGGAATTTCCTCGAAGTGTTCTAGCAAGAAGTCCATCAGGGCAAGATGGCGTAAATCACTGGGCATGGGACTGCGGTAATTGCGACCCTTGGAAAACCAACGCCGGACAGTTGAGAGTGAACGAGAGCAAATTCTAGCGATCGCTTCATGATTGACATCCCATTTGGCATAGAAATTCTTGGGTGTCATTCCTAGTTGACAATGGCTATATAGATCAATCAAATTTTGCTCTCGTACCAGTAAAGGACGCGGATTAGTCATAGCGGCGACCCTTCCAGTGGTTCTAAATCCTGTTCCCAAGCAATATCGGCAGATATCCAAGCGGCACTAGAGCTATCTTTGCTCAACCAAATCAGGTAGCACCAAGTCCAGCAGCAAAGATGGGGAGCAAAGCTATAAAATCTGCCGATCGCAGTTCCCCAATCGGTATCAGAACCAATCCAACGCAATTTGTCGCCATACAAAAAGCGGGGTGTCTTTGCTGTATTAGGAAATTCGTCGGGTAAATCAACAGAACTCGGAGAAAATTTCTGGTTAATTAATCTTGGGAGTAAATCCTGGCGATTGAGCGCGATCGCACTCAAATAACTAGCAACTAATTCAGCATCAAGACTCTGAGTTAATTGGGAAATCAATAACGCTGCTAAACTTTCTTGTTCTTGCTGTTCACAATAATTGCTGAGTTTCGCCAATAGTTCAGCAATACCAAAGTCATCTAAAGCTTGTAGATAACTTCTGTGTTCATCTGTTTTATGGCAAACAGGTCTTAACATGGAATATGTCTCCTGTGAAAGGGAGCCAGAAGCCAGCGTCGGCCGTGAGAAAGTTGTGCGCTGGCTTTTGACTTATCAGTAATTATACATAGATTCTGTGTACTTCTATTTAAATTTATTTGTTTTTAGTGATTTAATATAAAAATACATAGAAAAGCTGATGATAGTCACATGGGGAAAGTAACGTTGAGTATTTACATGGAAGAAGAAGACAAAGAAGCTCTGCAACAACTGGCGGATGCAGAGGAGCGTTCTTTGTCGCAAATGGCGGTATTAATTCTGAAACGAGCAATTAGAAAAGCACAGGCGGAAGGAACGATTTCGCCGAATCAAGGAAAAGGGAAGTGAGGCGATTGCTTCGCTAGTTGAGAAAATTTTCGCTTTTATACCTTTTCTTAGATCAATATCTAATATCAAGAGAACAATTCCAAAATACTTGGATTTTCAGACTGATTGTTGGATCTGTATTTCCTGCTGTACTCTAGCTTTTGGTTGTACCTTAGCTTCTGCTTCAACAAAGGAAGTATATACATCGATATCAGAGTTGACAGCTTCAAAACTAACAGCTAGCGCAAAAGGTACTTCAGCATTGGGATCTTGGTTCCATCCTGTATGTCCAACTACAGCAATACAAAAGCCTTCACGTAGCTCATAGGATTTTATAGTCGCCCAATCTTTCTGAACAGTTCCTGTACTTCGGGACAGTTCTTTTACTATGCCATCAATGCCATTTGGACGTGTTTGACCTTTAGCTAACTGCCTTTTTCCTAGTGTCCATTGAAATAGTCCGTCATCTTCCTCGGTTTCTTCTGGTGCATCATAGTCTTTGAGAACTCTATCAAGAAAACGATCGGGATCTTCTCCCCGTTTGCTACAAGTCCAATCTAACCAGGTTGATAAATATTTCCTGCGGTTGCGTCGGGTACGACGAGGTTCAGCCACATAGGAAAGTGTGATTTCAATCAAAATGTCAAACCCTTCCCCTTGAGGCAGGAAATTTTCTGGCACTTTTACTTGATAAACCTTAGCTTGCCGAGCTTGAATGCGTTCTATCGCTCTAGTTGTTAGCGTTACACGATTTAGGGAATTGCCGAGAGCGCGATTGATATCTGGAATACCATAACCCATAGTCCGAATGGCATGACAGAGATTAGCATTCGAGTTATTCGTCCATCTTGGTAAACGTGCTGATTGAACAATGAGTGCGCGGTAAAGGAGTGTACTTTCTTGAGGGAATGCTGCTTCCAGTGCGGCAGCGATATGTGTGACTTTAGGAGCGGCAAATGATGTTCCTACGGCATCTGCACTAAAAGCTTTACCACCATCACGGGTTGAACGAATCAATTCTGGGCAAACTAATTCTGGTGTAGTGAAACTTGGTGAAGTTAGTGAGTCAATAACGTAGTCACCACCATATTCAACCACTTCTGGTTTAATATTTTCCCAGATGCCTGGGCCTGAGCAGGAGAAAGAAGAAGGATAATTTTGCTTTGCAATCGAACTTAGAGGGGGATTAGTATAAGTGTGATGAGCAATAGAACCAACAGTTAGAGCTTGGAAACTTTGCGCCGGGTTAGCAACTCGTGCAGAAGGTTGCAGGAGATATTCTGGATAGTTACGACCAGCTTGTATATGAGCGGCAATTGAAGGACGTGTGACAAAGCTTCTCACTGCCTCAATATTGCCAGCAGCAACAATGAAGAGAACGTCATTTTCCCAACTTAATTTATCGATAGCTGCTGCCCAAGGAGTCATTGATTGGGTGCGACATGGTGAAATTCCAGCTATTGAGTGGTTATAAATTCGCGTTCTAGTTTGGTGGTAATAAATAGTTACGATTTCCTCTAAAACGTCAGGTGGGAATATAAGTTTAGGTAGTTCGTTTCGTGCATTAAGAATTCTGGCATTTTGAAGCCAACATACTGCCTGCTGACGACCTGTTTTAGGAATACCTTGTGGGTACAAAACTGCTCCTGCAACTCTAGTACCATGTCCACCACCTCTACAATAATCAGCAGTGATATTCGTTTCTCCAGGTACCCAAGATGTAGAGAGAGTAGAGTCAATTGCAACTCTCACTTTGGGGTGATTTTCTTGAATACCACTGTCGATAATACAAACTTTGGGTGCATTTGGCTCAGGTGCTTCTAATTCAAACTGTTCCTGACCTGATTCAGAACTATTCGGTGTAACGGATGGAGCGATAAATTCGTCGGCTTCACTGACATCGAATATATATGGAAAATTGAGGACAAGATCCTTCAATCCATTACCAAGTATGCGAATCCGGCAGGAGAAGCTATCAGGTAAACGTGAAATTCCAACTTCGTCACCTGAAATAGACCGCAAAATTTCTCCACGATATAGCGGATTTTGTATAAATTTAAGAAACTTGGCTTCTCTGTCTGAATACAGATCATCCCATTCTTCAGGTGTGAGATTATGTTTATCCAGCCATTTATTAATACTTTTCTGAAAACTGGCATCAGTATTACAGCGTTCCCGCTTAGGACATCTAGAATATTGTTCTTGAATATTGATACAAGAAATACCTACATCCACAATATATTCTTGACAATCTGAAATCTGATCCCACTGGGATTGAAGACTAGGTGAAAGAATATACTCCGGTCGCTTAGTCCCCTCCAAAATTTCCCATATTTCTGGAACCTTTCCGCCACCGCGTGTTGACTCAATAAATAGCTGAATCTTTATTCTGAGTTCCGAAAGTCCTGTATCTGCTGAAGCTCCAATAATGTAGCCTTCCTCCAGATCGGCAACAACCTCAATCCCAAAACTTTTCAATGCATCTGCATCAAATAAATTAGGATCTACTTGCAAAATGAATGAAATTGCATCTGGAAGCTCAGGTTTACCTTCTTCCTTACGCTTTTCACATTCTGCTTCCCAACTTGAGATAATAGAGGAAATGGAAAAGTTTAGCTTTTTACCGTGTCCACCTGCATTGCCTCTATTAGCCAAAGTTTTTGCAGAAGGTTTGCCCCCACCTCCTGAAGGTGTAGCAGTTCCTTGATTTGTTAAACGTAGGGGTAAATGAGAAAATTGATTGAATCGCTCAGACATGAGAAGCTACAACGTCTTGAATAGATGCCTCTAAGTGTTCTTGAATGACAAGTTCTTCCCGATCAAGGATGGCGCGTTTCGCGGCATCTTGAGCAACGCGAACAATCTGTGCAGCTGAAAGTTTATCCAGTTTCTGCACGATCATTTCCCAGTTGATTACGCCAACTTCAACCGAAGAAAGTGTCTGTTTTAATATAGCCTCAATTTCTGCTGCTGTAGGTTTTGGCACCTCGATTACATCATCAAATCTTCGCCATACAGCTTCATCCAGAAATTTAGTTAGGTTAGTGGCAGCAACAAGCAACCCATTTGAGGCTTCGTATTCATCAAGTAGTTGTAAAAAAGTATTAACAACGCGCTTAATTTCACCAACTTCCTGAACATCTTCCCGCGATTTAGCGATCGCATCACATTCATCAATAAATAACAAACAAGGAGTTTGAGATGCTGTTTCAAATACTTCGCGCAAATTCGTTGCAGTTTCACCCAAAAAGGAAGAAACCATTGCATCAAAGCGTACTTTGACAAGAGTCAATCCTGTATTCCAAGCTAGACGTTCAGCCCCCATCGTTTTACCACAGCCAGGAGTACCGTAAAGTAAGATTTTTTGACGGTAGCGCAAACCGTGATGAGCTAGTCGGTCACGAGCAGCATATTCTCTTTCGATACGGCGAAAACGCTCTTCCACAGTATCTGAAAGAATCATGTGGTGCCGCAAACGCTCTCTAGGAATTGTAACAATGAAGGGATGGTTAAAACGCTGTTTACTTGACAGTACAGTTAGAGAGTGGGCATCAGGCGTTTTTGAAATAGCGTCCCTGGAAGATGGAGACGGAATTACACCACGAGATATATCAGGTGAAAGCGCAGGTTTCTCAGAAGAAATACGAGGAGATTGACGATTACTTTTGTGAGCAATATTTTCGAGCTGTTCAGCGAGGAGAGTGTGTCCTTTTTTGCGTTCTTCCTCAACGACTACAGATAGCATACTTTGGATCGCCGTTTGATCTTCACTGGCAATCGCTCTAAATAGTCGTTTGAGCAACTCTCCTTTCATTTTGCTGATTTACTCTGGATATAGTACTATTGTATTACTAGATGAGGCACTAATCAAAATTGCCTACAAATACCTGATTCCTCGTTATCTTACCTTGCCTTACTGCTGCCTATAACTGTCTGTGTGACAAATTCTTGGTATACCTGCTGCGGACAACTGGCTACGAGTTCTGTGATATTCTTGCAACTGTTGAGAACAAACATTTAACCGCACAGGAATCACAGGTTTACCTAGATATAAAAATGTGATCGCTCTATGCCTTCCTTATGCTGCACCTTGGTCGTAATCATTATCGAACAGGGTATTGGCTAACCATACTTTAAATTCAGGGTCTTCAGTAAATTTACGGTATGCTTCTGTATGGTCAAAGATGAATTCCTGAAACTTATCGACTAGCTTTTTCTCAAAGGTGATTCTGGCGTTTTGCCGATCTGAGTATTTCTTGGCGTTCTGATATTCTTCGTCTTTGCTGACTTCGGCGGGTAATTCTTCAAATAGGAAGCGACGCACTTTATCTTTTTCTGTCCACTGAATATTGCCGAAGCGATCGTTAAAATCTTGAATAATATTACTGAGTACGTCTAATTGCGCCTCATATCTGCCACCAGGAGCATCTGGGGGTGTGGGTGCTATTTCTGACCCACCTTCAAGCTGTATGGCCAGGGTTGTTTGTCTTTCTATGCGGTAGCTGTCGATATCAACGCTTTCTAGAATACCTTTGGATAAATCGGTGTCGTTAAGGTTGGGAAGTTTGGCTAGTAGGAATTTGAGAAAGGTTTTCAGGCTTTCCCAGTAGGGATTACGGAAAGGATTAATTTGGACAAGGAATTGATAATTGCGGACGAAAGATTTGCCTTTTTTCTTAAAGTCTATTTGTTGTTCTTCGTCTAATTCGTTGATAAAATTTTGCTTGCATTCATTGAGTATGGGGTCTAATTGGTCACGTTCTGCACCATTGATGAAGCGGGTCATTAACTCGTTGACCTGTTCTTCAGAATAAACTTGGAACCCGTCAAGGGCATCTTGCAAGTCGTTGAGGCGGTCTATGTCGGTTTCTTCACTGAGGATTGTTGTTTTATAAAATGGGTCAAAAGCTTCTTTAATTGCATCGGCTGAGTTGACAAAATCTAGGATGAATGTATCTTTTTTATCTGGCTTGTAAGCACGGTTGAGGCGGGATAAGGTTTGAACCGCTTTGATATCAGCTAGGGTTTTATCTACATACATGGTGTGCAATAGCGGCTCATCAAATCCGGTTTGGTATTTATCAGCTACTATCAGGAATCGATATTCAGTTTTTTTAAAATTTTTGGGAATGTCATTTCCTGGAAAGCCATTCATTGAGGACTCATCCTCTTTTTTCCCGTCAACTTCTTTACTGCCTGTAAATGCAACAATAGTTTTGTAAGGTGCGTTAATTTCCTGTAAATAGGCATCGAAGGCAAGTTTATAGCGAATGGCGCTGACAATACCATTGGTGACTACCATTGCCTTTGCTTGTCCATTAATTTTGAGTTGACCAATCACGTCTTGCATGAAATGGTCAATCATAATTTCTGCTTTTTTGCGGATAGCGTGGGGGTGTCCCTCTACGTACTGCTTGAGCTTTTTCTTTGCCCGTTTGGTATCAAATTGCGGGTCGTATTCAATCTTTTTATGAAGTTTACAGTAACTTGTAAATGTGGTATAGTTTTCCAGCACATCAAGGATAAATTCTTCCTCTATTGCCTGTTTCATGGAATAGTTATGGAAGGGATAATACTTGTCATCGGCTGGATTCTGAACACCAAAAGCTTCTAATGTTTTATTTTTGGGTGTGGCTGTGAAGGCGAAATAGCTTGCGTTGGGAGAAAGTTTTTGTTCTTCAATAATGCGGAGAATTTTATCTTCGGTGGTTTCTTCGTCCTCACCTGCTTCTTTATTCAGGGCTGCGCTCATTTTGGCGGCGCTGCTACCACTTTGGCTGGAATGGGCTTCGTCAATGACAATGGCAAATTTTTTATTGCTTAATGACTGGATTTCCCGAACAACATAGGCAAATTTAAAAACGGTAGTGATAATAATTTTTTTACCTTCTTCTAGCGCCTCTTTTAATTGCTTACTACCTTCAGTGATGGCTTCAACTACGCCTTTGACTTGGGCAAACTGTTTGATGTTGTCGCGGATTTGTCTATCTAAAACTTGGCGGTCTGTAACTACAATAATGGAATCAAATATGGAGTTGGTGTCGTTGGTGTCGGTAAGTTCTACTAGTTGGTGACTCAGCCAGCTAATGGAGTTACTTTTACCTGAACCTGCGGAATGTTGAACTAGATAATGCTGTCCTACACCATTAATTTTGGCATCGGCTAGGAGTTTTCGCACTAGGTCGAGTTGGTGGTAACGAGGGAAAATTAGCTTGCGTTTCTTCTGTTTTGCTTCGTCTTTCTCTTCTACCAGTTGGGCATACTTTTCAATGATGTTGCTGAGGCTGGTTTTGCTGAAAATTTCTTTCCACAGGTAATCGGTTTTTAGTCCGTTGGGGTTGATGGGGTTCCCCGTACTGTCGGGGAAAAGTAAGTGTGGTTCAGATTTTTGACCTTTGTTGAAGGGAAGAAAAACTGTTTGTTGTCCCTTGAGTTCAGTAGTCATGTAGACTAACTCATCATCAACGGCGAAATGAACTAAACAACGCGCAAAGTTAAACAGGGGTTCTTTGGGGTCACGGTCAGTTTTATACTGCTTTATGGCATCCTGGACGTTTTGCGTAGTAAGGTTGTTTTTTAGTTCAAAGGTGATGAGGGGTAAGCCGTTGATGAAAATCCCCATATCCAGCGATCGCTTCTTGTGATCGTTGCTAAAGTATAGTTGGCGAGTGACGGAGAAGATATTTTCGTTGTAGCGTTGGATGGCTTGGGGGTTCAGTTGGGATGAGGGTAGCTTGTAGTAGAGAGTGAGGCTGACTTCTCCGGCTTTGATGCCGTTGCGGATAACATCAACAATACCTCTGGTTTTGATTTGGTCACAGATGCGTTGAAACAGTTTTTCTTCAAACCGTTTACCGTAGCTGGTTTCTAGCCTGGTGACTTGGGTGGGTTGCGTTTTACGGAGAAATAGCAGCAGTTGAGTTTTATCTAAGCAGTAGTTGCGGTCATAGTCCCCAGATAGACTTTTGATGTAACCTGCTTCTGTGAGTAGGCTTTTTCCTATGAGGGCTTCTAAGCCTTTTTCTGAGGTGTCAGTTGTGGTCATGACTAAATTGCTGCGGCTGTAAGGGTGGATTCAACTGCGGATGTTTCGCGTACATCTATTTTTCCCGTTACAGCGTCGGAAATTAAGGTGGTGCGGTATTCTTGGATGAGTTCGATCTCTTTTTCAGCTTTGGCGATAACTTCGTCAATTTTGCTAGTTTCTGTTTTGATGTACTGAACAATTTGTTGCTGCTCATTTACTGATGGAAGTAATAAAGGTATATTTGCTATATCCGACATATTGAAATGTGGAACAGTTGCACCTTGTGAAAGCAAGGTTATAAACTCAGCAGCAATTCCGCCATAAATAGAGTAAACTCCAAATTCTTCATTTAGTTTTTGATGGTTAACTCTAAAAAGTACAACTCTTTGTCCTAAGCATAAGTCGATACCTTGAGGAACTAAACAAGCCTCGCCTGCTGGTGCTTCGCGTGTAAATAAAATGTCACCAAGTTTTGGTTTACCCCTTCGTGTCCATTCCAGAAAACCATCTAAATTTGTATATTTTGCATTTGTAAAATCTAGCATTCCACCCTTAATATTTGAGGTTCTTACCACAAGATATTGTCCATCTTCATAAAATGGGGCGGTTTTATGTTCAGTATCTATAATTTGGTGGAGAACATATTTAATCTTAATTTGCTGCCAATGTGCTGGTATTTCCCCTAACCACTCAATAGCAGAAGGTTTCATAGGTGCATGGGGGTTAATTCCTTTGGTGACTGCACGGTTAATGATCGCAGTTTTCTGCTCTTTGAGCAATTCAATAAGCCTTTGCTTGTTGCTGATGAAGTGGCTTATCTGTTCTAATTTGCGATCCAGGAAGCGTGCGATCGTTTTTTGTTCTTCAAATAAAGGACAAATAATAGGAATTTGAAAAAAATCATCAGAATACATACGCAGCCTTGAGGAGCGAATACCTTTTGAAGTGCGGGTATATTCAGCAATGTATTCTGGTATTCTTACGAGATATTCAAGGTAGTCAGAATAAAATTTATTTGTATCCTTTGGTCTATAAACACCGTATGCAGAGCTAATAATTCCTTGATATTTAGATACTCCTAACGCTCCCATCCAAGCCCACATGATGTTTATAACTAAGTCATTAGGAATACAAGTTTTATAGCCTTCATAGGATTCAGCCATAAACATAGTGATATTTTTTTCGCTTCGAGGAGTTACTCCGGTGATGTGTGAAACAGAAAGCAATTCCTCATCCCCTGTCTCTGAACGCTCGTCTACTTCATAAAAACAATACTTTGCTCGTTTTGCTTCCCAATGCTGAGGAATTTTTCCGACAAAAGCCAAACCCGAATCCCTATAAACTGGATAACGTTTCATCCTGCAATCTCCTCAGAAATATAAGATTCAACTACCCTGTTCAAGCGTTCTGGGTTCCAAATTTCCTCTGCAATCTTTTGATAAAGCTTTTGCCGTGCATCCAAATCAGCTTTTTTAAACTCCTCATGGGGCTGAAACTGTAGGCCAGAGCGTTCCTTATACCCAAGGAAACCAGGATTATGGTCGTAACATTGAGGGTTGAGAGATTTAGCTAAAAGGTTCTGTCCGTAGTAATGGGGCAACTTTTTAGCATAAGGCAAGTCACCGTAACTGGCATTAAATGACTTTGGCAGCAGCAACAATCCCCCAATGCGGTTACGATACTCACTAAAGTCCTCTATATAGGGGAACTCTTTCAAACAATCCATCGGAGAGGAAAACTGCTGACTGTAAAGTCTTACGGGGGGACAAAAAGGGCTAGGACGCAGATATAATGAGCCTCATAGCCCTCTCTCCTTGCAGATAGTATTTACGCTTATTAAGATTTAGTCTCAATAATTCGGTGACTAATTCATAGGTATTT
>NZ_JACJTD010000076.1 GCF_014698505.1 Nostoc foliaceum FACHB-393
GCAGCTTTTTGGTACTCCTGATCCAGAACCTGCTATTGCTTCTAAAAAACAGGCTCAAAGGCAGTACGAAAGAGAGTTTCGGGTCAAGTCATATTGCTATTCTACTTGAGTTTTGTCAGTCAACCAGGCCAATCGAGAAGTTTCTCTGTGGAAGCATGACTTAGAGAATACTTTTTCTTATTGGCATATAGTTTACATGGAATTGATGCAGCAATTTGCAACCCCAGAGATATATTTGAACAATCTCCGGGCAACTATTTCCCAGGAATGGCAAAATGGTTTACCTGTAATTGAGGATTTGTTGGCTAAACAAGAATATAGAGAAAGTCTTATAGTGATTCACGAGACTTTGGATGCGTTATTAAAAAACAAACCTGACTTGAATCCCTGGACACCGGAAAACTCGCTGCTATTTGTTGCTGTGGGTGGATTTTCTTACACTCCTGGGAATTGGGAAAAGGAAAAAACTTTACTTCGCTATTATCAGCAAGCTGTTCGAGAATTGGGAGAAATCGAACGGGTGAATGCTTTGTCAATTCAGTATATTACTTTTGATTGTTGTTACGATTGGTCAAGTATGTTCAAAGCTTTTGCTGAAATATCAGTAAGTAAAGATACTCAGCAAGCCTTGTTTACATCTTGGCGTGAATCGATAATAAAACGTGGTACACCATACAGATACTTAGGTTTATATACAAATCAAAAACCCGTAGATACTTGGTGGTTGCATTGGTTACTCGATAGTATTACAACTAAGGAAAAAGGACATACTTGGTTTAAGCAACAAATTATCGAGTGGTTGGAGAATTTACCTGGAGAACAGGCGCAACTGGGTGGAGAATATAGTGTTTTACATTTGTTAACAAAAGATTTGACCGAGATAAAGTATCAGGGAAAATCCCCCTACCCGAAGTTTTATGAGGTTGTGATTCTACCAAACCAACTATCGACACGGGATGATATTTCTAGGAGAAGGTATCTCCAAGAATATGCACCGCCTGATTTGTGGGAAAGAGTGATGGCTTATTGGCAAGCAAATTTACACAACTTTGTACCCAGACCGGACTCGTCTCAAAGCTCGGATTATACGAAAAATGCACAATGGATGTCTGCCTTGAAGGAGTTAGCACCGCAGAATTATGATAGTTTGTTGTCCCAATGGAAAGTTCAGCATAAGCGACGACCTAATTTGTGGAAAGCGATGAGAAATTTGGGATTGGATTGATAATGCTTTTTCTGTGTGAATAAGTAGAAACAACAATTGCTAAATTACTTGGATATAAGCAAATAAATGCACAGTGGAAAATTCTGATAATTGAGATAAGAGCAAAATTTCTCTAGAGTGGTAAAACTTGCTAGAGTAGATTTTTAATGATTGAAATAGGCGTAAATAGGTAAACCAAAATTTTCAATAATAACGAATTTACTACGTTTAAATTTTTGCTCTAGCTAGTTTTGCCACGCTAGAAATTTCTAAAGTAAGCGTGCGGCTGCCTCACGTAATCGGGAATTACAATCAGTAACTATTGGACTACCATGAGCTACAGAAATAACCTGCAAATCAGTGATGGCATCAGCTAATGCTTCTAACCACTGACGATAGGCATGGCGATCTGTGAGAAAAAAGCGTCTACCCAAGCCAGTGATCCCGAAAAATCCACTTGACCCAATAAGACTCGCTCCTAGCCACTGAAGTAAGAACTCTCCCGTAGGTAAATGTTGCTGTAAATATTGCTTGTTCAGATTAAAGAGAATGTCAGTAAACACTAGTGCTTTTCCCGTAGCAAGAGGTAGTTCATAAACTAGTTCTTGCTCTCGGATACCATCAGGTATGTGGCAAATAATACCGTAATTAGGTAAAACTTCTTCTGCGCTTCCGTCTACGGCTACCACTTGTTCAACATAAGGTTTTGCTGTTGCGGGGCAAACAACTAATAGTTTGGGATAGCGTTGTTTATATACACCTGCATCAAGCCTATGGATGCGGTTAGGTACAATTAGGATTTTAGGTGTGCCTAAAGATTCAAGTTCTGCCATTCCTTGTTGATTTAAAGCGATGGCACTGTGAATTAGTAAACTGGAGTCGGCGAATCTATAAACCACCATTTCGCGTGGCACCATAACAGAACTGGGCAAAGTGCCAGTTACGTGCCAAAGATTTGCTGCTAGTTCTTCAATTGCACCGTGAAGTAAAATATGAGACTGCCAGTTATCTTCATTAGGAGCGCTTTTATGTTGAGGAGGTTTAATTGAGGAGAAGAAAGAATAAAATCGTTCAGAAGCTTGTTCTTTTTCTTGATTCATATATCCCACTGCCTGCAAGATGTAACTCAACTACTCAATTGTAATTTTAAGAAGATTTTGGACAACTTTTGGAAGGAGAAGCCGGACAAATCTGTCACTTAGAGGAAAAGATGGCCGGAATTAAAGGATAATGTGGCCGCCCTAAAAAGCTGGAATGCTTATTTTTCTGTCGCCCTACTTTCGCTATACTAAAGATAAAACTTCCCGCTTCTTGACATCCAGCTATGCTAGTTGTTTAGTTGAGTGCTGTAGAACCCCTCTACAAAATTGATACAGCGCTCAACAGAGTTCAGTTCCCACTCTACAACTGGCTAGAAATGAACAAAACCAAATAGGATTTCAGAAGGTGTAGATAACTGGCATTTCTCTAAGAGCGATGCCTGCGGTGGGCTACGCTTACGTATCAGTAGATTGCAGAACCGCGAAAAATTGGAAAATGCCCCAAGTCCTGTGTTGAAGTACTTGGAGCAGTTTAAACGACCGTATTTGACGGAGGTAGAAGAGAAGGTGTTAGGTTTGATTGAGAACGAATATGGAATTGATGATAGATTTGGCTTTGAGCTAAATAATGGTTATGACTGTAACTACCTATAAATGGACAATTAAACGTTATCACCAAGCAATAGAGGCAGGTATCTTTGACGACCAGTCCATTGAACTATTGCGCGGCGACCTGATTGTTATGCCCCCAGAACGAGAACCTCACGCCTACTACAACACAGAAGCAGCTGATTATCTTCGCACACTGCTCGGTGAACGGGTAAAAATCCGCGATGCCAAACCGATTACCTTACCCAACGATTCTGAACCTGCTCCCGATGTTGCGATTGTCAAACCTTTAGGTGAAGTCTACTTAGAACACCATCCTTACCCAGAAGATATCTTTTGGGTTATTGAATTTTCCAAAGCCACCTTGAGCAAAGATTTAGGTGACAAAAAAGACATTTATGCTGAGGCTGGTATTGTTGAATACTGGGTTGTCAACCTGAAGACTCCGCAGTTAAAAGTATTTCGTGACCTAAAAAATGGGGAATACAAAACCGAACTGACATTAACTACAGGTACTATTTCACCCCTAAAGTTTCCTGATGTATCTGTCCAAGTTCAGCGTCTTATAAGTAAGATGTAGTGCAGCGCATAATTGAAAGGACGAAAGTTACCAAACACCTACCAAATCGGGGAAGTCTGCCAAATCCTTGTTAAAGAGAATCCTGAACTCAGAGGCAAAGGTGGCTGTTGGGGTATCGTTAACCATGTGGGCCAATTCAGCTGCACTGTAAAACTCTGGGATGGTGTGTACACCGTTGGTTTGCAGCATCTGAAATCCTTCAATTACTTGCCTGCCGAGTGTGAGCAGATGCAGGTGATTTGCGATGCCTACGGCGGGCTACGCCTACGCATCAATCGGGTGTATTCGAGTGCTGGAGGAGTCGGTGCAGAAGTTTTTGGAGTCTTTGGGGAAGCTGAATCGTGTTTATTTGACTGCGTTGGAGGATAAATTGTTGACTGTTTTGGAGCCAGAAGCTAGGCAAGAAGGATAAGCAATTAAGCAATTTTGGCGATAAAATATATTTTTATTTTTAAATTATTTTAAGTGCTGGATTCAAGACTGGACAAGGATGCAACAACTATTGGTTCAAGAGTTCAGATTTTATCAAGCTTAACTGCTATCGTAAATCTACTGATATTGCTAATATCAATCTGGAATATGGCTTTGTACGCTTGTAGCTAAATTTAGCAGTAAAGCCATAATTATTCTTGCAACAATACATGACTAGTTTTATGTTGCTTCATTTTTCGCTATTTACTGCTCTGTTATAGACAGAATGTATTGAAATATAAAAGCTGTGTAAGTGTAGCAGTGTAAATATTTATTGTTAAACAAAAGTAGGAGGTAGGGTGAAGAGAATTTTAATCTAGTTCATTTTTATTTACATAGTTTGCTTTTTTCCTATCGTTTTACCTAGTGGAAGAACTTTAATTTTATCCCTCTTGTGTCCCTATTGGAAAACAATTGTCGAAGCTAGATTATGAAACTGTTAACCAATCAAGGATTGAAGCTTTATTTTCTAGTAAAAACTAATATTTATTTCTAGTGAAAAACTGAAAAAGCTCAAAGGGCTTTCATCGGTTAGGTTCTCCCAATCTAACACAAGAGTGTTATTCAATGAAAAGTGTAGAGATAAAAATTCATTTCTTAATAGAAATAGAGCAAATGATGGAGTTATTACAATGAAATTGCAACAAAGGCTTAAGTCAACTTTTATTCTTATTTTTAAATGGAGTGGACTTAAGGGTAAAACATTTTGGGATTTTATACCTCAATTAATTGCAGTATTAACGGTTATAGCTGCCTTTCAAACTATTTACTTTCAGCAAGAAGAGTCAAATAAACGTTATCAAAAGGAAGAACTTACAAAATATATAGATTACATGAAACAACTGTTAATTCAAGACGGAAATCCTCTACGCAAGAATGAAGAAGTTCAAAATTTAGCTCGTGTTAAAACAATAAATACGTTAGAACAGTTAGATGAAGATAGTAAAAGAATTTTATTATTTTTCTTAATAGAGGCAAATCTAATTAATAATAGAAATTTTTCTCCTTCAAGTAGTAAAAACAAGCCAATTATATCCTTAAGTAAAGCTAATCTAGTAAAAGTTAAGCTGCCAAGAGTAGACCTTTCAGGTGCTGACCTCTCAGGTGCTGACCTCTCAGGTGCTGACCTTTCAGGTGCTGACCTCTCAAGTGCGGATCTCTCAGGTGCAGATTTAAGAAGGACTCGCTTATCACAAGCTTCTTTAAGATACGCTGATCTTCAAAAAGCCAAACTAGAGAAGACGGATTTAACTGAAGCTCGCTTAAGAGAAGCTACCTTAATAGAAGCTAATCTAAAAGATAGTGACTTAAATAGAGCTAATTTAGTAGGAGTAAATTTAGAAAATGCTAATTTAGAAAATGCTGATTTAGAAAATGCTGATTTAATAGGTGCTAATTTAAGGAAAACTAAAATTGATAGAAATACAAATTTGTCAAAAGTTAAACTATTGGAATCTAATATTTCTGAGGCTGAGTTTAATAATGTAAGTGTAACAAATAGGGAAGTATATGAAAAATCAAAACAAAAAGGATCTATCTGTGGCCCACATGTTTATACTTATTCTGTTCAAACTTTGAATAACAATCAAGTTACTGGTATACGTTGTCTCCTTAAAATAAACACGGTTAGAGATAAAAAGCTAGGAAATAAAAGCTTTAGACTTGTATGGTATGGTGAAGGCAGAATGAATAATCAAGAATATCGTCATATTGGAGAAAGCTCATACGAAAATTCAAATTCAAGCGTTACTAATATTTTTGCCCTCGATGATTACAACCCCAAAAATAGCCTTTTAAAGAAAAAAATGCAAATTAATATAATTAATAAAAAAGAAGATTCTATATTAGAATTTCAAACTAAAGATGAAAAAGGACTAATAGAAAAGTGGACTTTAGCTCAATCGAATTCTGAAATTAAATATTTTCCATTAGGTCAGCCAACAAATAGATTTAAATGTGGAAAAAAATTTCAAAAGTACAAAGTATATCCTATTCTAACCAAAAGAAGAATTGAAAAACCTAATTCAAGAGACTGGGGTATACGTTGTGTTCTTCCATTAAATAAAGAGGCATTAAATAAAGAGGTAATATGGTTTGGAACTGGTGAATGGGAAGGTAAACCTTATTATCACTTAGGAACAAAGATGCTTCCTACCCAGGATATAAAAACAGGTTATGGAGCTATAGATCTCTGTGGATTTAAAAAAGATGCGTATTGTTATAAGGTAGAAGGTGGGTTATTAGAATTAAATCATCTTAATAATAATGGTTATGAAATTAAAAAAGAATGGAGCGAGAAATGGCTTAAATAGAGTCTTGCAGAATTAAAGTATGAATTTATCTGCTTATTATCGCCTATCGATCAGTAACAATAAAATGAAAGAATTCACAATAATGCAGGCTGTAGCACCCATATAACCTTGAGCGTCTGGAACATCCCAGATATGAACTGCATAGTTAGATACGTTACTAGCACAATTGTACTGGTTTTTATTTTCTGCACCTTTAGCATTGACAGCAGATGACCGATATCCAGAGCGAATGCTGATTCTTCCGAAAGCTTGTTGAATTGGTTCTAGAACTTGTTCACAAAGATTTTTGCCGGAGGCGATCGCCAAATCAGGATTATCTGGTATATTTGGGATTCCTTCAATTTGAGATATTTCTGAGTGTAGAAAATCACGCATAAAAAAGTTTTTTGACAAACGTACCCGACCTAATTCTTCCAATGATTTGACAGTTTGTGGTCTTTTCATCATTGTTAATTTAATTCGACGCGATGAATACCCGCGAATATACCTTGAGTGATGGAATGGAAACGATGCCTGCGGTGAACTACGCCGAAGCAGTGATCAACTACTTCCAAAATCTACTTTGCAATCAACTCGGAAAAAATATTGTTGAACAGGAGGAGCAAAGCGACCGCCTAGTAAATTACAGTTATCAAATGTATTCTTTCGAGAATCATTGAGGAAGTATAAAATAAAACTGTTTTTGGCGGTATATTATTTGTAACAGTAATTAACCCTTAGTTAGCAAGATAGCTCTGTGTTATTGGAGTATTTTAATGAGCTTGATTAACCTGGATCTGGTCTTCAACGCAATTACTAGCATCGCCAACCCTTTGATTAAAGAAAAAATTCTGCGTTCGGAGACTGTAATTAAGTTACTCCAGCAATTTCACCTCGATCCAGAGCATCCACCTGCTGATTTTAGTGGTGTTTACGCTTACGCCCTAGTAGAATATGGCGTAGGCAAACCTAAGCCATTGCTCGAATTGTTCCGACAAAGAGCAATTAAACAAGCTTTTCGCACAGCATTAGACCACAATAACCCCTCAATTCTGCTTTCTGAGGTTGATGCTTTTCTAGATACCTATACCTTGGGTGATGAGATTAGTAGTTTGCAACTTGATGTCAGGCGAGAAGTGGCTGAATTTGCAACTGTATTTATCGAAGTTACTAAACGCACTCGCACACCCTCTGATGTTTTACTAAACCAGAAAATTGGCTCTCTACATAAAAGGATTGCTTGTATCCAAGAGCAAATGGAAAGACTGCCGACGCTGGAGGGAATTCGTACAGAAATCGCAAGGTTGGCAGTAGAGAATTATCCCGCACTACCAGGAACTGCGACTGCAAACCAATGTAGAGCGATCGCACTAGCCCAGCAGATGCGAGGATGGTTTGAAACCTTGGGCTATGATTTTGAAAAATATGAAATCTGGGCAGAGGAATATTTTGAATGGATAATTCACATCCCAGTACGTCGCAGTTATGACCGTATTCTTATACGTGGCGTTGCAGGAGAGGTGGGACTGAGTGATGTCATGGCGTTGCGTTCGTCAGTTGAGGCGCAAAAAACTGATGAAGGATGGCTGGTGACTACCCGTCGGATTTCCCGTGCCGCACGGGATGAAGTCAAGAAGGAAGAAAATCATCGCCTTGACTGCTTTACATTTGACGAACTGATTGACTTAGATGCTGACTTTAATGGTTATCTCGACTGGTTAGAAGCAGAAATCAAACGCCGAAAAATTGATACCTTGTATGTACCGCTTGCTTGTACAAAAGAAGAAATTGACCCAGTTACCAAGCGGCGAATCGGGGTGAGTCGATATGAAGAAGAAGACGGCTGGATTGATGGGTATATAGACCTTTGGCTTGATGACCCAGCTAAAGAGCATATTTCAATTCTGGGAGAATTTGGCACAGGTAAAACTTGGTTTGTTTTTCACTATGCTTGGACTGCACTGCAACGTTACCGTGATGCCCAGAAACGTGGTGTTGAACGTCCCCGTCTGCCTTTGGTAATTACCCTGCGTGACTTTGCCAAAGCACTAAATGTTGAGAATGTTTTAGCAGGTTTCTTTTTTACCCAACACAATATCCGTATCAACAGCGAAGTCTTTGACCAACTCAATCGTATGGGTAAGTTGCTGCTAATTTTCGATGGCTTTGACGAAATGGCAGCAAAGGTAGATCGTCAACAGATGATTAACAACTTTTGGGAACTGGCGAAGGTGGTGGTTCCCGGTGCTAAAGTCATCCTCACCTGTCGTACTGAGCATTTCCCGGAAGCGAAGGAAGGACGTGCTTTACTAAATGCAGAACTGCAAGCATCAACTAAAAAATTAACTGGCGAAACACCTCAATTTGAAGTCTTGGAACTGGAGAAATTTAACGACGAACAAATTCGCCAGATGTTGTCATACCAAGCTGAACCAGCAACAGTTGAGCAGGTAATGGGTAATTCTCAACTTTTGGACTTAGCGCGTCGTCCACTGATGACTGAATTAATTTTAGAAGCATTGCCAGATATTGAGGCGGGTAAACCTGTGGATATGTCACGGGTTTATCTGTATGCAGTGTGGCGCAAGATGGAACGGGACATCAAAGCCGAGCGTACTTTTACTTCTTTGGCAGATAAACTGTACTTTTTGTGCGAACTTTCCTGGGAAATGCTATCTACTGACCAAATGAGCCTGAATTATCGCCTTTTCCCAGAACGTATTCGCCGCTTATTTGGTTCTAGTGTGCAAGAAGAGAAGGATTTAGACCACTGGCATTATGACATGATGGCGCAGACGATGCTTGTCCGTAATGCTGATGGTAACTATACTCCAGCGCATCGGTCGCTGTTAGAGTTTTTTGTGGCCTATAAATTTGCAGCAGAGTTGGGGGCGTTGACGAGTGATTTTACGGAATTAGCCCAAGCACAATCACGTTTGGATAGCAGTGCAACGTCTGTTGATTATACTTGGTCTGGTTATTTTTCGCGTCAAGGGAGTGGGGAGGCGATGACTGCGGCAACACCTTTTGGGAACGCACCGTTAAGGGAATTTAGAAACGAGTCTTTGGATAAGTTAAGGCAGACCTTTGGTAAAGCACCACTCACTAAAGCTGTGATGGATTTACTTTTACCAATCTTAAGTGATAGTGAGCCTCTTATTAGGATGATTGAGGCAACACGAAACAAAAGCGAAGAAGAGGTGGGTTACGTTGGCGGGAATGCGGCAACATTGGCGGTGAAGGTTGATAAGACCGCATTAGAGGGGAGAGATTTCAGCCATGTTGTGATCAAAGGTGCTGATTTTACCAATGCCAGTCTTCGTCGTGTCAATTTAGTTGAAGCAAAGCTGTTGAATTCTAACTTATCCAAAGTCTTTAGCAGCGTTTTATCAGTGGCAGTTAGCACCAATGGAGAAGTTTTAGCTACGGGTGATAAAAGTGGGGAGGTTTGTTTTTGGCGACTTTCAGAAGGTCAACCAGTTTTAAGTTGTAAGGGACATACTGATTGGGTAAGGTCAGTTTGTTTCAGCCCCGATAATAAAATTTTGGCTAGTGCCGGTGGAGACTATACAGTGAAATTGTGGGATGCCAACACTGGTAAATGCCTCAAAATCTTATTAGAGCATACCAGTCGTGTAGTGTCAGTTTGCTTCAGCCCCGATGGCAAAATTTTAGCTAGTGGTAGTGAAGACTATACAGTTAAGCTCTGGGATGCTAACACTGGTGAATGCCTCAAAATTTTAAAGCATACTAGTCGTGTAGGGTCAGTTTGCTTCAGCCCCGATGGCAAAATTTTAGCTAGTGGCAGTGAAGACTATACAATCAAGCTCTGGAATGCTAATACTGGTGAATGTTTTAAAGTTTTATCAGGACATATTGGTTTGATTGAGTCAGTTTGCTTCAGCCCGGATGGCAAAATTTTAGCTAGTGGTAGTGAAGACAATACAATCAAGCTCTGGGATGCTAATACTGGTAAATGCATTAAAACTTTTTTAGGTCATCTCAGGCGGATTTGGTCAGTCTGTTTTAGTTTCAATGGTCAAACTCTGGTGAGTGGTAGTGGCGACTCAACTATTAAAGTATGGAGTATTGACACAGGTGAATGCGTCAAAACTTTGTTAGGGCATACTAACTTAGTTAGATCGGTTTGTTTTATTCCTAACAGTCAAATCCTTATTAGCGGAAGTAATGACCATACTGTAAGAGTTTGGGATACGAATACAGGTGAATGTCTCAAAACTTTTCAAGGATACAGTAATGGAATAGAATCAGTTGCTTTCAGTTCTAATGGTTCGATTTTGGCTAGTGGTAGCGACGATCATACCGCAAGAATTTGGGATGTTAGCAGTGGTGAATGTCTGAAAATTTTGCGAGGGCACACTCATAAAATCTGGTCAGTTGCTTTCAAGCCTCAAAGCATGACTCTAGCTACTAGCAGTGATGATGATATCAAGTTATGGGATACTAATACTGGTCAGTGCCTCATAAGTTTACAACCTTTGAGAAAGGCAATCGTCTCAATTGCTTTCTCTCCTGATGGTAATATCTTAGCTATTGGCAGTGAGAATCGTACTGTAGAACTTTGGTGTGTTAGTAAGGGTGAGCGTCTCAAAACTTGGCAGGAACACACAAATACAGTTTCGTCTGTTGCTTTTAGCCATCAAGGGATGATCCTGGCTAGTGGTAGTGGGGACGAGACAATCAAGCTATGGGATATTGATAATGGTTGTTCCCTAAAAACTCTAAAAGGACACGTTGGCTCAGTGGATTCAGTAGCTTTTAACCCAGATGGTCAAACTCTGGCTAGTGGCAGTCTAGACAAAACTATAAAGTTATGGAATATCAGCACTGGTGAGTGTCTAAAAACTTTTCAGGGGCATACTGCATTAGTTTGCTCAGTAGCTTTTAGTCCAAATGGCACAACTCTAGCCAGTGGTAGCACTGACCACACGATTAGATTGTGGAGTATTAGCACTGGCAAATGCCTTAAAATTCTGCAAGAGCAAGAGCATACTGAGTGGATTTGGTCAGTCACTTTTAGTCCAGATGGTCAAACTCTAGCTAGTGGCAGCCAAGATGGAACTATAAAACTTTGGGATATTAGGACAGGGGAGTGCTTGAAGACACTTAGGTGTGAAAGACCCTATGAAGCTATGAATATTACTGGGATAATGGGTTTAACCCAAGCTGAAAAAGCCTCTCTCAAAGCATTAGGCGCAATAGAAGATGGAGAATAAATCAGAGATTATATATAAGCAATGTTAAGGCGATGTCTGCGGCAACCCGTTCGAGGAACGCACCACCCATCCCTTTACACTAATACTGTAAGAGTGATCGCATCAGTAAAGCTCTCCCTCTTCACCATCCTGCGCTGGCGGTTCACCATGAGATTCAAGAATTTTGGGCTTTTTCATTTTGTCATTAGCTGGTTCAATTTTCTCTACATATAAATCAAATTCCCATTCTTGCAGTAAATCAAAGATAAATTGTAAATGACTACCTACCTCTAGGGATAAATCGCCTAAACGAAAATCGCAGGTATCAGGGGAAATTTCGACAACAGGATGATTAAATTCCCAAGTTCTTCCTAAACGGTCTTTGTGAATAAATCTGTAGAGGTGTTCCGGGTCAAAATTAAATGCTTGCACGATTGCAGAGGCTACTTCATCCAAATTAAAGTAACTAGGAATAGCAATCCGTCGCCAAGCATCCTGTAAAGTGGCTTTAAATATATAAACACCCTCAGTAAAATCGCCTTCTGCAATCACTAATGTTTGTGACCATTCCGGGAAATAGGGTTGGAGATAGGGTTTTAAATTGTCAAAAGCTATGCGAAAATCTAACCGAAAAGTGGCGTAATCTTCTACTTGGATATTTGAGCGACTTTCTGTTAATACAGCCATGAGAGCATTACCCCAAGGCTTGGGGTTTACATGAGTAAAACACCAGCCTTTAGCGGCTTGTGGTTTGACTGATGTCAGTTCAATTAATCCAAATAAATGTAAGAGAGCGAGATTGTGGAAACCAGGATAATAAACTAATTTATCTTGTTCTGAGTAATTATTAATTTTTAATCCTAATGATGGGAGATTGTTCCAAAATAATAAACAGCGATATGCTTGGTCAAACATATCTCTTTGGTCGCCTAAGAGTTCGCTTTCTCCCCAAACTAACCAAGATTCTAGCAGGGTAAAATATTGTTCTGTGTGGTTTAATCCTTGCCAAATTTGCAGAAATTTTTGGTCTAAAACTAACTTGCTCTTTTTACCTTCGGTAATAACTTGAGACAGTCCAGAGGTGCGTAGAAGGAAATAAAGACCGTGAATATAAGGATAGGATTTTTGTACAGGACGTTTGAGGTTAATATCTATGGGATAACTCAATTGTGAGTTAAGTTGTTGGAGATACTTAAGCGATAATTGGTAATAAGTGCTACTAACTTCAACACCATTGGGTTGGAGAAGTTCTAAAATAGTTTGAAAATCCCGCAGAATTGTTCCTGGGATATCTTGAGTAATGGTTTGCTGCTGAAGTAGTTGTTTTTTATCTTCCGTCAGTGGTAATTTATCTCGGATTTGATCTGGAATGAGGGAAAATAGGTTACTCATCTGAGTTGAGAGGAGGAATTTGTTCTGCGGTTAATCTCACAACTTGGCCATTTTGCCAAATGCTAATAAATTTTACTAAACGGCGGTGTCTTTCAATAGCTTTTTTCATAGCGAGTTTAACACCTGCGTCGATTTGGCGAGATAATTTTTCAGGAATTGGCTTATTCATCCGAATGTCAGCAAATGCAGTTAATCAGCGATGGTGCTATTTCTCCCACAGGAAGCGATGCCTGCGGCGGGCTACGCCTACGCATTCATAGGCTATGGGAAAATCAAAACTTGGAAGATGCCTCAAGTGATGTCTTAAAGCACTTGGGAGAGTTGAAGCGACCGTATTTGACAGCTATAGAGAAGAAGCTGTTGAGTGTGATTGAAAAAGAATACGGCATCATAGATAAGATACCACGTAATTTTCAATCAACCAAGGACTAGGAGAAAATAGTAATGCAAAGTATTAAGTTATGTTCTCATGTTGGGGCTGACGGCATTTTGCACCTTGAGATTCCTGTTGGCATAACAGACAAAGAAATGGAAGTCATGGTGATTTATCAACAAATCGAACCATCAGCACCCCCAAAAACACCCGAAGAATTGGGATGGCCAGCCGGATTTTTTGAACAAACAGCTGGATCATTAGCAGATGACCCAATTCAAAGATATCCCCAAGGTGAGTATGACACTAGGGAGCCATTAGAGTGAGATTTTTGTTAGATACCAATGCTTGTATTGTTTATCTGAATCGTCCTATGTCTGCTGTGAGGCAGAGGTTAGAATCGCTATCACCAGTAGATATTGTTGTTTGTTCGGTAGTCAAAGCCGAACTATTTTATGGTGCAATGCGAAGTAATAATCCTACACGGACTTTAACATTACAAGAAGCATTCTTAAATAATTTTGTATCTTTGCCTTTTGATGATCGGGCGGCTCGGATTTTTGGCACAATTCGGGCAGAGTTAGGGACGCTTGGTACACCAATTGGGCCTTATGATTTACAGATTGCAGCGATCGCGCTGGTGAATAACTTAACGCTAGTCACACACAACACCAGAGAATTCAGTCGTGTTAGTGGGCTGGTGATTGAAGATTGGGAATAAGAGCAATGAAAACTAATGCTGCTCGACTACTGGATAAACTAGGTATTCCCTATCAAATCCTCAGCTATGAAGTAGATCCTGATGATTTAGCTGCTGAGAGTACAGCGCACAAAGTTGGTCTTCCGCCAGAGCAAGTTTTTAAAACTCTAGTAGTCAGAGGTGACACAACAGGTATCTGTTTTGCTGTCGTGCCAGGAAATGCTCAGTTAGATTTAAAAGCCTTGGCACGGATTTCGGGAAACCGCAAAGTTGAAACAGTTGCTCTCAAGGAAGTTCAGCCACTAACAGGATACATCCGTGGGGGTGTAACGGCTTTAGCGAGTAAAAGAGACTATCCAGTTTACCTTGATGAAACTGCAACCCTATTTGAGCAGATCACTGTTTCTGGTGGAATGCGAGGAATGCTGCTTCTGCTATCCCCAGATGATTATTTACGTGCGGTCAATGGCACTTTGGGAGCAATTGTACATTAAACCAGTTCTCACCAAGCATACTTAAGTACAAGTTGCGTTTATTACATAGATATATTGAAGCTACAGTAAATAAATAACAGTATATTAGCGGGTTACAACCTAGTACTAGGCTAACTACGATATAGCAAATTACACATTATTTGCTACTCAAGTAGTGGGTTTTGAGCTAATGACGATCAAAAAGCCTTTGGTAATCGAACAACCAAAACTGGGACAGCTTATCCATGAACTTCGCACTGTAACGGGCTTAACCCAAGAACAGTTTGCAACACATTTGGGTGTTACTTATTCCACAGTTAATCGTTGGGAAAATAAACGCTCTAAGTTATCACCGATGGCTATGCAGAGGATTGAAAAACTTCTGCAAGAGATGGGTGATCCAGGGCAGAAACTGTTAGCGAAATATCAATCAAATTAGTTCTGAGTAACAAGTAAACAGATTTGTTTAGGTGAGTAGTATTGCTTGCTTAATTTTGATATGGCGATACTTGCAATGCTTTGTTTGATGCCGCAATTTTCATAGGGAATTTGCAGATTCAATTTGTCAATCCAAGATTAATTAAAGTCGATACACCACAAGAGTTTTAAAAAAATAAGTTTTGAGTTAATGGAACATTAAAATGGCGCAGCGATTACTACAACTTGATGATGTCAGGCATATAAATAGCCCACAAAACGTAGCATCTTTATTTCAAAAAATTGGCTACAATGCTTCTGCTCAACAATTAGCTGTTGATGACTTAGAGCTACCTACTCGGAGTGCAGAAGCTATTTGGGACGCATACATGATTGCTGATCATCAGTATGGTAATGAGTCGCTGCAAGTTTTGCTGTTTCAGCTTCAAGAAAACGAATGGCTCTCGAATAGTACTGCCAGCAACAGAATGCGATCGCTGGCTCAAAGTCTTTGTAGACGACCCTCTAATTTTCTCCTGTTGGGTACAAAAAACTATGACCAATTGATGTTGGTCAATCCCCGTAAAACCTTTGATGCTGACCTGAATTTAAAAGTTAGCATCCGCAAGTTATTAATTGACAGGGCTAATCCTACCAACTATGACCGTGACCGTCTAGATGCGATCGCTGCTCGTAATCTATCTCCCCAAGAACTGTATAAGGTGCAGTGTGAAGCTTTTGATGTAGAGAAGCTGACTAAAGAGTTCTATCGGGGTTATCGAGAAATCTTTGAGGAACTGCAACGGGTTATT
Source organism: Nostoc foliaceum FACHB-393 (assembly GCF_014698505.1). GTDB lineage: Bacteria > Cyanobacteriota > Cyanobacteriia > Cyanobacteriales > Nostocaceae > Nostoc > Nostoc foliaceum_A. The sequence goes on from NZ_JACJTD010000076.1 coordinate 15,579, forward strand.
AAAGCTAACAATCAGCATTCTTACTTCAATGACTCCAATCGGCTGCACCAATTCTCTCAACGACTCCTGGGGCGAGTTATGTTCCTCTACTTTTTGCAGAAAAAGGAGTTTTTGGCAGGCGATCGCAATTTTCTAAAGACTCAGTACAACAAACTACGCTCAGACCTAAAAGATACCGATTTCTATAATCAGGTGCTAGAGCCGTTGTTTTTTGAAATGCTCAACAAACAACGCCCAAATATGGATTCCCCTTGGGGTAAAATTCCTTATCTCAATGGTGGACTGTTTGACCGGGATTATGGTTTAGGCGTTATTGATGCAGCTGGCGTGGAAACACCCCCTCAAATCGAATTACCTAACTCACTTTTTGACCCCAGTGGCGATAAAGGTATTCTCAGGTTCTTTAACAGCTATAACTTCACCGTTTCAGAAAACGTCCAGGGTGATGAAGATGTGGCCGTTGACCCTGAGATGCTGGGTAAAGTATTCGAGAATATGTTGGCATCTGAGGAACGGGGGCAAAGTGGTACTTTTTATACGCCTAGAGGTATTGTCCAGTTCATGTGTGTGGAATCTTTGAGCCGTTACTTGGCAGATTCGACAGGTATGGACTTGGAAGCAGTCAAGAAACTTACAGAATATGACTCTGAACTACCTGGACAGGATATTAACCAACTGCTGACCAAAGAACAGGCTAAGAAATTAAAGCAGGCACTAAACTCTGTGAGGATTTGTGACCCAGCTGTGGGTTCTGGTGCATTCCCAATGGGGATGATGCAGGTAATTTTGTCAGTCAAACAAGCGATCACTCATCGAACAGATGGTAGACCAGTACAACGGGGTAGTATCACTATCAGTCAATGGAAGCGGGACATCATTGCTAATAATCTCTATGGTGTAGACATCAAGCCCGAAGCGGTGGAAATTGCCAAGCTGCGGATGTGGTTATCGCTGGTGGTGGATATTCCTGATATTGATGATGTGGAACCACTGCCTAACCTTGACTACAAACTGATGTGTGGGGATTCACTGATTTCTACTATTCAAGGTGAGCAGTTAATTCCTGACCCCACCAAAGACCAGCAGACAATGTTGAATGTCACCCCTGTACAATCAGCTATTCAGCCCTTGATAGATTTGCAACACCAGTACTTTGAGTCTCATGCCCAAGAGCGCAAGATTCTTAGAAGAGAAATTTTAGAGGCTGAAAAGAATGTGTTTCGAGTTGCGATCGCTGACCGTCTTCAGTATTGGCAGATTGAGCAGCGCAATTTAGAACAGGATATTAAACGTCTTAAGGGCAAAGCTAGCCGCGTTCAAACTCAGAAGCAACAAGCTATCAGTACCAAATTGCAGGAATTAGGCCAGATTGCGGCTGAGGTGGAAAGAGGGATGCGATCGCTTAACTTCTTCCAATGGCATCTGCATTTTAATGAGGTGTTTCAGCAGCAGGGCGGGTTTGATATTGTGATTGGGAACCCGCCGTATGTGAGACAAGAGCAGATTAAAGAACTCAAGCCAGCCCTTCAAGCAGAATATGAATGTTACACCGGGGTATGTGACCTCTTTGTTTACTTCTATGAGCGTGGGTTTAGGCTACTTAAGTCTGGAGGACATTTATCTTACATCACGTCTAACAAATACTTCCGTGCTGGTTATGGTGAGAAGTTGCGTCAATTTTTAGGGGAAAAGTCACAAGTCCAGGTGTTGATTGATTTTGGGGATGCGCCAGTATTTGAAGCGATCGCTTACCCTAGCATTATTTTAGTCAGTAAGAGTAAGCCAAACAATCATCAAGCTCGTGTGCTGAATTGGGAAGTTGGAAAGTCTGTTGATGAGTTTAATTCGGTGTATAAAAACCAAAGTTTTTATATGCCTCAGAAAGAATTGGGGGCTGATGGGTGGCGTTTAGAGTCTCCTGCTGTGTTGCGGTTGTTGGATAAATTGAGGAGCGCAGGTATACCATTGGGTGATTATGTCAATGGTAGGCTTTATAGAGGAATTTTAACGGGGTTAAATGAGACGTTTGTTGTAGATAGAGAAACACGAGATAGGTTGATTGCTGAACACGAATCATCATCTGAAGTGTTAAAACCGTTTTTGAGGGGAAAAGATGTTAAACGGTGGCGTGTGGACTATCAGAATTTGTGGTTGATTTTCACAAGGAGGGGTATTGATATTACAAAGTATCCTGCTATTTATAATTATTTGTTGCAATATAAAGAGCGACTAACTCCTGGTGTAAAAGGAGGAAGAAAAGCAGGAAGTTATAAGTGGTATGAAATTCAGGATAATGTAGCTTATTGGCAAGAGTTTAAAGTTCCTAAAATAATTTTAAGTATTTTTATGAACAAACCAACCTTCGCATTTGATAATCAAGGTTTTTTTCATAATAATGCACTTCATTTAATTGCAGGCGCTGATGAATATACTACAGCAATACTAAATTCAGCTTGTGGATGGTGGTTTATCAAACAGATTTGTACTGACTTACAAAATGGCTACTTACAAGCGTACAAAGAAAATCTTGAACAAATCCCCATCCCTACTGCCCCCGAAGCAGACTGTCTAGCCATTAAAGCCCTAGTACAAAAATGCCTTGATGCCAAAGGTGAGGGTGTAGAAGATTGGGAAGCAGAAATTGATGATAGGGTTGCTCATCTGTATGGGCTGACAGCTGAGGAAATGAAGATTATTAAGGAGGGGTAAGATATGAATATTAATGAATGCTTTAAAGTATTAGAAATAGAAACAACAGATAGTATGCAAGATGTAAAACAAGCATATAGAGATATAGTATTTGTATGGCATCCAGACAAATTTTGTAATAATCAAAGAATTAAAAAAAAAGCAGAGAAAAAATTAAAACAAATTAATGAAGCTTATGAAAATCTCAAATTACATCTTTTAACTCAGCTTCCTCAGCTAACAGAAATCATCATTTCGCCAGATAGTATTGAGCTTGAATATAATCAAGCTCTTTCATTTACAGTATTTGGAATTAATTCTGAAGGAAATAAATCAGAAATAGAACAAGCTATATGGGAATCTAGTGGTGGAACTATATATCAAGATGGGTTGTTTTTTGCAGATGATAATCCAGGTACTTATCTTATCACTGCAACAGCAGCAAATTTTCAAGCCTATGCAAAAGTCTTAATTAAAATCAAAAAATCTCTCAATAATTCCCCTATAAATAATAAATATTTAACTCAAGAGGAAGAATTTTCTCAGCTAAATAGCCATATTGAACAAAAAAATAATGTTATTATTCAACTGCTTTTATTGGTTTTTGGATTAATAGTAGGGGCATACGTAGTGTGGGTTACATTTATATTGCTAATAATAATAGCTGCATTGATAGGAACCTTGTTTGGGCTATGGACAGAAAATATTAATATTTTGTAAATAAAACAGATGGTACACGTGTCGTTTCTAATTAATTTAGAATTACTACATTAAGTTTTCAGATGGGCTTTAAGTGATTAAATAGTAATAATAAAATGCCTCTACCAGACTACATCGACAACTCCCGCCATAAACTCCAAACCATCCTCAAAACCTTAATTGAGGATGAAAACCAATTAGTCCTTGACATCGCCACCGGATTTTTCCGCATTGAGGCATGGGTACGCCTAGAAGCTGCCATGAACCGCCTAACCAGTCTGCGGTTACTCATTGGACGTGACCCCACTATTAGACCAGCAGAGAGCGATCGCATTGACTTAATCCGTTACTTTAAGAAAAACATTCAAGAGGAGTTAGAAACCCAACCGCTAAATTCTAAATACCAGAATGAGATAGAGCGCATGATTGCCTATCTGCAAAGGCATGACGTTGAGGTGAGACTGTTTGGAGCGTATGGAGATAAAAATCAGTTTCTTCATGCCAAAGCCTATATCTTCAATAATTACAGCATCGTCGGGTCTTCCAACTTCACCCCAGCCGGCTTAGAAGGGAATACCGAGTTAAACGTTGTCAACAAAATTGGTGTGATCGCTCACGACCTCAGACATAACTGGTTTGCAGGATTTTGGAATGACCCTAGTGTTGATTTAGATTACAAAACCAAGCTAATTGATGCGCTCAATGCCTCTAAGTTTGGCAGTAAAGCTTACACCCCCTACCAAATATTCCTCAAAGCACTATACGAACTATTTAAGGAAGATACCATCATTGGCGAGAGCGATCGCACCTCATTAGAACTAGCCAGTTTTCAACAAGAGGGATTTGAAAGAGCAGTCAGACTCATAGAAAGACATGATGGCTGTGTTATTGCTGATGCTGTGGGTTTGGGGAAAACCTTTATTGGTTTGCGGCTGCTGGACTATTACCTAATTAAACTGAGGAAACCGAGATTTGTGCCTCGTGCTTTGGTGGTTTGTCCGGCACAACTCAAAAAATTAGTGTGGGACAAAAAACTAGATGAATTTGGCATTAAAGCTGATGTAATTTCCCATGAAGAAATCAGCCGTCAAAGCTTTAATGTTCAAGATTACGCACGTTATGACATCGTGGTAGTGGATGAATCTCATAACTTTCGTAACAGTGCCACCAATCGCTACCGCAATTTATTAAAACTAGTTAGCAGTGGTAAACGTAATAAACGGGTGGTGTTACTAACCGCTACCCCTATTAATAACAGCATCTTTGACCTTTATCATCAAATACTACTAATTACCCGTGGTGGTGAAACCTATTACAGAGAATGGGGTATTTCTAACCTCAAGACTTATTTTAAAGCCTTAGCTAAAGGTGGCGTAGAAATTACAGAACTCCTCATGCAAACAATGGTGAGACGCAGCCGCCAGGACGTGATTAGAAGGCAACAAGCAGGTGAAGAAATTCGCATTAATGGTAAACTCATTCACTTTCCTAAACGCCAGTTAGAACAGTTTACCTATAACTTTGAAGATAGCTTTGCTGGACTGTACACTGGGATAGCCGCTCAAATTGACAAGCTTAACTTACCTGCTTATAACATTAAGGCTTTTAAAAAGCGCAAGGATAAAGGGGAAGAAAATGAAGTCAAGCGCAATGATGCCCTAGTTGCCCTCCAAAAAGCCCTTTATTTTAAACGATTTGAAAGTTCGCTACTTGCTTTTAAAAATAGTATTCGCAATCAGAGAGACTTTCAGACTAATTTTTATGAAATTCTCACTCAACAAGGAAAACTGTTAGATAGTAAAAACTTTCGCAAGTTAGTATTAGCTGCTGAAGATGAAGAAGAAGGTAACTCAGTTAATGCCATTATTGAGTCACTAAGTGAAGTTGACTCTAAAGACTATGACCTAAATCAACTCAAACAGCAGATTGAAGCTGACTTGAGAATTTTAAATAACATTCTTATCACTTTAGAAAAAATTGAATCGTCAGCCACAGCCAACACAGACTATGACCGCAAGTTAGCAGCATTCAAAGACTTACTCAAAACCAAACTGCAAGGTAAAAAGATATTAGTATTTAGCTACTTTAAAGATACGGCTGAGTATTTATATAAGCAATTAATTACAGATAAAGCTTGGTTATCTCAAATGCAAGTTAATGGTCAAGCGCCTGTAATTGAGTTATTGACTGGTGCAACCCCCGGTAAACAACGAGAAGAGAAAGTTAAGCGGTTTGCACCTAAAGCTAATGTCCATAGTGATAGTGATGAGGAATTAGCTCTACTGCAACAAAACCCAATTGATATTCTTGTTTGTACAGATGTACTATCAGAAGGTCAAAACCTGCAAGATGCTGGAGTGTTAGTTAACTATGACTTGCATTGGAACCCAGTCCGCATGATTCAAAGAGCAGGACGCATTGACCGACTGGGAACAGATTATGATGAACTGTTTATATACAATTGCTTTCCAGAACAGGGACTAGAGACGCTATTAGGGTTAGTTAGAAGATTACAAGAGCGCATTGCCACCATTGACCGGGAAGTAGGGCTAGACGGTAGTGTACTAGGTGAAACTATTTCTGGTAAATCATTAGACGAACTGTACAAACTCAAGATGGCTGACACAGATGCAGAAAAACAAGCCATTTTAGAGGAACTAGAACAAGCATCTGATTTGGTATCTCTAGATGAAATGAGATTACCCCTACTAGAGTTTTTACAACAAGCAAGCAAAGAACTAATTGATGATATCCCCTTTGGTATTCATAGCACCTGGAACAAACCCATACCCCACCCCAACGTTCCTGATGGGGGTATATTCTTTGCTTTTCGGGTACAAGACAAACACTTTTGGCACTTTTACCCACGCATTGATAATGCTATCTCCCTAGACCCTAATAGGTTGATTAGCGACAAACGCACCATTTTTAACTGGCTTAAATGCCAATCTTCAGACTTTCCTAAACCCGATGAATTACCACCAGTCCAGTTTGATAACCGCATTTTCTCTGTTTTAGAAAGAGCCATAGGCAATCTGTTTAACTCTTTCCAACAACAGCAAACAGCTAAAGGCATTAAACCGCAAATGCCCAAACTATTACAAAGTATTCATCATGCCCTTACCCAGCCTGATTTATTTCAAAGTGAACCAATTGATGAACAAGCCAAGGAACGAGTGTTAAAAGTTATTACCACAGTTAATTCCCGTAGTTATGAACGAGATATTAAAGCAGTTTGGGAGAATTTCAAACAACATAAAAATGTCAGCTTACTCATTTCTGAGTTAGATGAATATTTTGTAGACACTGACCAATATGAGGAACTTGCAGATGACCAAGACATAAGACCAGTAGATATTATCCAGCAAAAAGACATTAAGCTTATTTGCTATGAGTGGTTTAAACCAGATTCTTAGGTGATATCAATTCTCAAATATGACTACTTACAAGCAACTTCAGGATTACATCAAAACTAAACATCAGGTCACAGTTAAAACCTGTTGGATTGCTCATGCCAAAGAACAGTTAGGACTTCCACTTAAAGCATCTCAACGCAGTTCTGAAGGAAAACCAAGAGTTTATCCTTGTCCTCCAGATAGATTGCCATTCATTAGAGAAGCTTTTGAACATTTTCATCTTTTATAAAGACTCAAGAAAAATATGAGCAATAAAATTGTAATTGTCCGTACAGGTATTCCACTGAAACAACTAGATAAATATGCCGATGAGTTGACAAGGCTTCATGAAATACCTGAAGGATTACGCACGTTAGCAGTTTTAGGAAAAACCTTTTACTGGTCACTAAATTTAGAACTGGTTCAAGCTTGTTCTGAGGTACATATTTACAACTGGGAAGGAAACCAACGAATTGTTGCTCCTATTCACCCAGAAGAATGTTACTCCATTGATATGTTTGGTAAAGCTAAAACTATCATTGCTTTTGACTCTAAAGCAGTTCGTTTTGAAAATGTTGATCCGCCTCGGAAGTTTGGACGAAGTTCTGCATTTTATGAATAGTGATAAGAAGCGATTACTACGGAGTGCTTCGCCCCCGTCACCCCATCAAATTCTTAAGGGAAAAAAGTAATGGCATATTGGTTATTTCAAGGCAACCCCAAGTATTACCGCATCATTGATGGCATCCGCGACTTTGAGCAGATGCTGTGGCTTGTAACCCGCTATGCAAAAGACATGGTTGCTGGTGATGGAGTACTGATCTGGAAATCTGGCGATAAGGCGGGAATTTATGCAATTACAGAGATTATTGAACCTCCTAAAATTATTGTAAACCCACCTGATATTGGCTATTGGATAGATACCGCCCGCATTGGTATTAAACCTTGTGCAAAGATTCGGTTTACCAGCAAGTTGTTAGAAAAGCCTTTGCTAAGGGAAGATTTAAAACAAGACCTTGCCTTGAAAAACTTGGCTGTAATTCGTCAGCCGAACGCTACAAATTACAAGATTACACAACAGGAGTGGCAACGGGTACATAAGTTAAAGGGATAATTATTTTCTGGGAAATTTGATAATCGTGCCCTAGTAAATACTGTCGCTATCTCTCTTTTGTGCCGAGTAATAGCTGAAAATACTGAGGGAATAAAAGTATAAATAATCTAAGATAGTTTTATTCTACTTAAATTGAGGAGACTGCTATTCATGGCAGTGATGATTCCTGATTCTCCTCAGAGTTTCAACAACAGTGAGGGTGAATACCAAGTTTTTAATGCCCTTAAGCAACTAGATAATAGCTGTTACGTATTTTACTCGCTATCTTGGATCAATACTGGTACGAGTAGGGTGAGAAAAGCTCAAGGGGAAGCTGATTTTGTAATTTTCGATCCCCAAAGAGGCGTTTTAGTTATCGAAGTCAAAGCTGGAGAAATTCAATTTGTTAATGGGCAGTTATATCAAAAAAACCGAGCAACCAGAAAACAAAATGCGACTGATCCGGAAAATCAAGCTAGAGCAACTAAATTTTTGTTGCTTGAGAAAATCGAGAATACTTTAAATAGTGTTGAGCGTTGCTTGGTTTGTCATGCAGTTTGGTTTCCCTCAGTCAAGTATCCTAAACACAACTTGCCACCCAGCTATCCTACGGAAATAGTTTTAGATGAAAATTCATTAAATGATTCATCTAATGCTGTTGTAAAAGTCTATGAATTTTGGGCCAGCAAATTTCCAGCACATAAATTATCGAAAACAAGTGTAGAAAAAGTACTCCAAGCAATTGCTCCCAGCTTCTGTGTCATTCCCTCTCTACGCTCTAGTTTTGAGTTTAGAGATAAGCAGTTTATTCAGATGACTGCTGAACAGGCGAAGATTATTGATTTTCTTGATGAACAGAATACAGCAGTTATTGGAGGAACAGCTGGAACAGGCAAAACTGTACTGGGATTAGAGAAAGCTAGAAGATTGAGCGCTGATGGTGAACAAGTTTTGTTTCTTTGCTATAACGCTGCTCTAAAGAAATTTCTTAATTTCAATCATTCACAGCCAGGTATTCAGTTTCATACAATTCACAGTCTAGCAAGGGAGTGTAGTCCATTTGCGAATTGTTCATTAGATCAACTACCATCCGTGCTAATTGACTACTTGGCTCAAGATGAGTCGTATTGGAAATATGATCACATTATCGTTGATGAAGAGCAGGACTTTGATGACGATTTACTAGAATGGTTGAGTCTGCGAACTTCTGGAAGCTTTTATATTTTCTTTGATCGCAACCAACTTATCTACAGAGATACTTTGCCTACTTGGATTGAAACCGCCGAATGCCGTCTTGTATTGAAGCGTAATTGCCGCAATACTTTACAGATTGCTAAAACGGCACAGCGTTGTGCGGGTTTTAATAAAGGGCAAGAAACTGCTGGTGTTCAAGGCCCTAAACCCAAGCTGTATGCCTGTAAAGATGAGACAGAAGTTAAGTCCCACGTTAAAGCACTGATCAAGACTTTTCGTGAGGGAGGGCTAAAACCCCATGAAATTGCAATTCTGTCGATGGAAACTATAGAAAAGTCTGTACTTCAAAATATTGAACAGCTTAAGCTTGGTCTACTATCAGAAGACTTTGAACAAGGCAAAATTACCTTTACTACTGTTCGTAAATTCAAAGGTTTAGAAGCTAAAGCCTTAATTCTTGTGGATGTTTATCCACAACAGTTTGCAAAAGCTGAGTGGAGACGAAGAATTTATGTCGGATGCTCAAGAGCAGTACATGAGCTTCATATCCTACTAGAAAACTCAACACCCGCAGCTTTAGGTATCGCTACTCAATACCTGAGTAAATCCGAAAAAGCTTTATCTGGTGATAAAGCACTAGCAATGTTATTAAATGCAGATTGGAACAAAGGAGCGACCCATGCTTACTGATTGACTGACAAAAGTCTGAGTACAAGAAATTGAAGCAGAGAAAAAAGGAGGCGCAGACTTCCATAACGAGTAATTTCGCCGTACTCTAGCTGGTGGCTAAACATAGATAGAGAAATAGATGGA
>NZ_JACJTD010000077.1 GCF_014698505.1 Nostoc foliaceum FACHB-393
CCATTTGCAGTTCACTTGAGCCTAGTTGCAATTAATCTGAGCCAAAGTGCTTTTCTATTTGCAAATAATGTGAGCCAGAAATTACCTTGTTTGCGAGCCAGAGCATTTATAATTGCGAGCCGCAACATCTATAACTTGTTTAGAAGTTGGCTAAAATTTTTATTTGACGAGCTATAAAAGAGCAATAATGTAAAGAATAGTTACTAAATAACCTTCCTGTGTACTCGATAGTGATAGTTTCTTTAGCCTGATATATAAATCAGATTTGACTTTTGAAAAAACGACCGATTCTAAAGCTTATGCATAAAAAAATTGCTATTCCTATTTTAAGTCTTATGTTTGCAACGCTCATGCCTAATGTGGCATGTGCTGAGACTGTGATGCAAAAAGTAAAAAGAACAGGGGTATTAACAGCTGGTACTAGTAGAGATGCGCTACCTTTTGCCTATGTGAATAGTCAAGGAAAGTTAAATGGCTATTCTGTAGATATGCTGACTCTAATTAAAGAGCAATTAGAAAAAGACCTGGGGAAAAAAATTAAACTGCAATTAGTTGGTCTTAGCCCCTCTGAGCGGATTCCTAAAATAGTTAATCAACAAGTTGATATTGTGTGTGATGCTAGTAGTTTTACATGGAAGCGAGATAAAAAAGTAGACTTCTCTGTCAGCTATGGTGTGACTGGAACCCAATTGTTAGTTAAGGAAGGAAGTAATCTAGGTTCCCCCGAATCTCTTATTGGTAAGCAAATTGGTGTGTTGGCGGGAACCACGAATGAGCAGGCGATCGCTCATGTACAACCCCAAGCTAAACTAGTGTATTTTAAAACGAGGGCAGAGGGATACACAGCTTTGCAAGAAGGTACTATTGATGCTTTCTCATCTGATAGTATTCTTTTAGAGGGATGGCTGCAACAGCAAAAAAATCCAGATGCTTTTAAAATTGTACCCGATCGCCCCTATTCACGAGAAGGTATTGCTTGCATGGTGCCAGAAAATAACTCAAAATTCTTGGATACAGTCAACTATTCTCTGGTCAAGTTCATGCAAGGATTCGTCAATGGAAATCAGCGATATGTCGCTATTTTTGACCGTTGGTTTGGAGCGAATGACACTGTAGCGCTCAATCGGGATTTACGTGATTTGGTAGTGGAAACAATGCAATTGGTCATAGAATTTCATGAGGAAGTTCCCAAAAGTGACCTGTAAAATAATCGGTTTTCCCCACAAAATCATTGAGTTCAGGAAAACAATGAGCAAATATCAATGCAGCACAACAGGAAAAAATTCAAAAGTTAGATTATAAATGGATTCTTCCGTTTGACGTAATTATCTCTCACCCCTCAAAAATGAGCGAACGGACAGCACCAGTTGTTGGGGCTATTTTTTTCACTACACCCCATACCCGAATCTGCAACCCCGCCCCAATAGGGCTTGGTCAAATCAGAAAATAAATTTAGCTGATTAAGTTCCAAGGTGATTAATGGGAATGTACAAACCAGTAGATTATCTCCCACAACTCGATGGAGTTAAACCTGTTAGCAGCTTACTAGAGCGATCGCGCTTTGCATTTTGGGTATTTTAAAATAGCGTTTACTCAATATTGCCATGTTTAAAGGATTTGGTCGCCGTCAAAAAAAATCGGTACTTGAGGACAATGAACTGACCACAGGGATTGTGCAGCATCCAGTTACGGGACTTTGGCAGACATGGATATCATTTACAGGCAATGATATTCAATGTATTACCGCCCATGCCAATCGAGATCATGCTGACCGGGTAGCGAAACAGATGGCTTCGGCTTGGAGTGAAGGGAAATATAAAACTGGGGAAGAGGTAACAGCTTTTATCCAATCACTGCCTACTGATGCTGTCATAGACCCATTACCCCAAAATATTGTGATGCAACTGAGTCAACAGGCATTAAGCGCAAGGAAGTAAGAAAGAGCGAACGCTCTAAATTGAATCATCCATCCAACCGCATTCACAATCCCAATGCACTCTTGAGGTGTAGTCTCGGTCAAAGGATACATCGCACTGGGGACACTTACCAGTAAACATTGGATGCCAATCAAGTAACTCCAGCTTTTGCTGTTGCGTCCACCGCTGTTGTGGTTGCAGTATTAATTCACTGTTATAGTAGCTTGCCCCCTCCGGTTGCCATAACTCCTCTGCTTTGGCGTTGGGGTCAAGTCGAAAGTCCAAGCAGCTCTCACCCTCTACCCCATCAGGGTGAACGACACAGACGAGGTGAGGGTTATGTGAATAGAGGAGACAGTTATCGCACTCTGGAAGTTTTGGCATAGTACCAGTGTACTGCTTTATCACAAGCGATCGCTTGTTGGTTCAACTGTATGGTTGTTTCGAGCGTCACTGCGAATAGGGAATTGTTGGGTCACGAATCAACTACAGGTAATCCTGCCAGGGCCATTGCCACTTCTTCTGCACTATATTCAGTATCAACAAGCCGTCCAGCTTGATAATCGATATAAGCTTGCATATCAAAATGTCCATGACCGCAAAGATTAAACAGGATAGTTTTGCTTCTTCCTTCTTGTTTGCAGAGTAAAGCCTGATCAATTGTTGCTTTGACAGCATGATTAGCTTCTGGTGCTGGCAAGATTCCTTCTGCGCGGGCAAAAGTTAATCCAGCAGCAAAGCAAGCGAGTTGGTATTCAGCACGTGATTCAACTAATCCCAAATTCACAATATGGCTAACAAGGGGAGCCATACCGTGATAGCGCAAGCCTCCAGCATGAATTCCTTCAGGAACAAAACTACTACCTAAAGTATGCATTTTGGTAAGTGGGGTTAAGTGGGCAGTATCACCAAAATCGTAAGCATATTTTCCACGAGTCAATGATGGACAAGCAGCAGGTTCGACAGCTATTACTTGTATATCTCGTTCTCCTCGCAGTTTAGCACCGAGAAATGGGAAGGCAATTCCGGCAAAGTTGCTACCGCCACCAGTGCAGCCAATAACAATATCAGGATAATCTCCTGCCATTTCTAATTGAGTCAATGCTTCTTGACCAATCACAGTTTGATGTAGCAGTACATGATTGAGAACACTACCTAAAGCATACTTAGTTTGTTCATCAGCAGCAGCTACTTCTACAGCTTCACTAATAGCAATCCCCAAACTGCCATTACTATTGGGATTTTGTGCAAGAATTTCACGTCCGGCTTGGGTTTGAGTGCTTGGGCTAGCAACGACCCTCGCGCCGTAGGTTTCCATTAAAGCTCGGCGGTAAGGCTTTTGCTGGTAGCTAACCTTCACCATATAAACTAAAACTTCTAAACCGAATAGCGCACCGGCAAAAGCTAGAGATGATCCCCACTGTCCGGCTCCGGTTTCAGTAGTTAGCTTTTTGACTCCAGCTTGTTTATTGTAGTATGCTTGGGCGACCGCAGTATTGGGTTTGTGGCTTCCAGAGGGACTAACACCCTCATATTTGTAGTAAATTTTGGCAGGTGTATCTAAAGCTTGTTCTAAACGACGGGCACGGTAAAGAGGAGTTGGTCGCCACTGGCAATAAATAGAGCGGACAGCATCTGGTATTTCAATCCATCTTTGTTGGCTAACTTCTTGCTCAATCAGTGCCAATGGAAACAAAGGTAATAATTCATCTGGTGTAATTGGCTTACCAGTAGCAGGATTTAAAACTGGTGGTAAGGCTTGTGGCAAGTCAGCTTGGATGTTGTACCAAGCTTTTGGCATTTGGTTTTCAGTCAGAACGTATTTAATCGTGTCCATATAATTAGGTTATGCACAACAGTAAAATTGTACATTTACGATTCTCCAAGAAAAAAGTTAACTTTTATTGTTCTTCAAGAGGTTAGTTATGACAAAAGAATATATGGAGTCTTTAGAGGCAATTGTTGATCAATTAACATTAGCCGCAGTTCTAGAAATGTTAGAACGAATCAGTCATAAAAAAGCAGAAAATCTCAGAAATCATTGGAAAGATGAGGCTTCTGCAAAGCTTTGGGATAAAGCTGCCAGACAGATAGAACAGATAAATATTGATATCTAATTAAAATTTTGGTGTATTGCAAAGCTTTGCCCTAGCCTTACAGCCCTTCTCTAGAATTGAGGCACTGTTCGCATTCGGGTATCCTGCGGCAGGCGGTGGCGCAGCTATCGCTGTATTAAATAGAAGCTGTGATTTATGGGAGGTTCAACCGCTTGCGGGCACCAAATCGAAACAAGTTATCAGGCAATATTGCTTTCAAGCGAGGCAACCATTGTGCCTCATTACCAACACGATACCGTAATCGTGGGGAACGGCTACGAGCAGCAAAGACAATTGTCTGTGCAACTTTTGTTGGATCATCGCCCTGTGCAATTGCTTGAGTGACAGTTGAGCGAATCACATCACGTACATTGTCGTAATCAGCATAATTGAAGGTGGGTGGTAACATGGCATGGTTGAAGTTAGTCTTAAAGTAACCAGGCTCAATTAAAGACACTTTAATATTGAACGGGTCTAGCTCCACACTCAGTGCTTCGCTATAACCTTCGAGGGCAAATTTACTTGCACTGTAAAAACCTTGACCGGGTGCGCCAATCAATCCTGCGACTGAACTGATATTGATAATATGTCCACTTCTCTGCTGTCTCATAACTGGCAAAACAGCGTTGGTGAGGCGGACAACACCCCAAAAGTTGGTTTCAAAGATTTCCTTGGCTTGTTGTAAAGAAGTTTCTTCCAGCATACTGGCATGAATTTGTCCGGCATTATTAATCAGTAAATCAATGCGGTTAGTGCGTGTGAGCAACTGTTTGATACATAATTGCACTGAGTCATCAGAGGTAACATCGAGCGTTAACATTTCTACATCACCTGATGCTGGATGTGACTTGCGACTGGTACCGAAGACCCAATAACCTACAGCAGCAAGCTTTTTAGCAGTTAATTGCCCAAATCCAGATGATGCTCCTGTAACTAACACGACCTTTTTATAAGTCATCTATTTTCCTTTTTAGAATATAAATACGATTTCATACAACTTTTTATAGCTAAAGAAAGATTTGATTTTTGTATCAATTTATCTGTTTTACACTAGCTTAAGTGCAGAATAGCTAAATTATACCTAGCGGAACTTTTAAAATATCCTCTTAAGCTCAATTAAAATTCCCACTATTCAGAAAGTGTAAAATATGTTGAGATGTGATTTTTGGCTGTTCGATTTGAGGGGTATGTCCGCAATTTTTCAGCAATATTAGTTGAGAGTTGACAAGAGATTGCTGAAATTTTTCTGCATCTTCAGATGGCAGCATATCATCAGTTTCTCCCCATAAAATGAGTGTTGGTTTGTCAACTTGGGCAATTCTATTTGCTAAATCACTATAACCACCAGATTTTACATAAGAAATCATGGTATCATTCCAACCAGGCATTTCTTGGTGTAACATGGCGCATTGAATAGCCAAAAGTATTTTGGGATCTAGATTAGGTAAGATACTACATATATTTAATGCCAAGATGTGGCGTTGACGTAGATATTCCACAGCCAAGAAATCAAAAGGAGGAAACAAGTATTTGGTAAAGACGGGAGAACTAGTGTAACCTAAACTATTAATCAATATTAGTGATTTTACAACTTGAGGGTAAGTAAGAGTAAAATCAATTGCAGTTGCACCTCCCATTGATGCGCCCACTAGTGTTATTGGTCTGTTGATTAAAGTTTTCCAAAAATCGTAAAGGTGAGTTCTGATTGTAGTTGGGCTGTAATTTATTTCTTTTTGCCTTTGTGTAAAGCCAAAACCTAACAAATCTACTGCCCATGTTTCATTTTGAGTAGCAAGTAATGGCAACAGAAGACGGAACTCTAGGATGGAACTGTCGAAACCGTGTAGCAGCAGAATTGGTGTTCCCCCACTACCTTTTTGAATATAGGTTGTGAGGATTTGGTGTTCGCTCAGGGAGGTTGCAAGGGCAATTCTCTCAATACTTTGGGCAAAAGCGATCGCTTTTGGGTCTGTTAATTGATTAACTTGTGATGGAAGAAAATTAGTCAACATTACTTTTCACTCCAAACTAATTTTCCACAACCCATCTAGTGGATTAGATTGTTGCAATTGACTATCATTGCTGCCAAGCCAATTATTGTCATACACTAAGCCAAGACTGAACGTGCTACTTACAGGATATTGCCCTATTTTTCCAAAACCTTCAATATTGTTTGAGTCAGTAATTACCTGTTGGTTCAACTGTATGGTCGTTTGGTTGCCGTCATCAAAGTAAATTGTGGCCCGCTTGTTGTGAAAGCTGACCTGAACTTTGTAGACCCCACCAGTTGCATAATAGTAAGCTTTGGCAGGCAGCTTTTGACCATCAATATTTTGCCCTTTGAACTCAACTGCCATTGCAGGCGTGCCTAGCAGCAACAAGACTGGTAGGACTAACCTTAAAACTTTCATTGGTACTAACAATCACTTTCAATGAAACTATTTTCTACTTTAAAACATAAAAATAATTTGTGAGTTAACTAGCGATCGCTTGGCTGAAATTGGGAATCCTAAAGTAAGTAAGAGTGACTTTTAGTACAAATGGTTTTTCAACTTCGCTTGATTGGTGTTGGGGCTTTGCTTTTAGCTCAAATGTCGTTACCCGTATTTGCCAACAATCTTACCGCTACAGTTGTAAGCGTAGGTGACGGTGACACCATACGGGTGAAAACTGGTAACAAAACTGTAACAGTCCGCCTTGCTTGCATTGATGCACCAGAGATGAAACAGAATCCTTGGGGACAGCAATCATCAGCAAGACTCAAACAATTACTGCCAGTGGGACAAGGAATTACCCTACGTGCTATTGAAACTGACAAATACAAGCGCTTGGTTGCAGAGGTGTTTGTCGAGAATCGCAGCGTCAACCTCAATATGGTGCAAGAGGGTCAGGCTGTGGTCTATCGTCAGTACCTCAAAGATTGCCCACAATCTAAAGATAGTTTGTTGCAGGGTGAAAACACCGCCAAACAACAGCGTTTAGCATTTTGGAGTCAGGCTAATCCTGTGATGCCTTGGGACTTCCGCCACAGAGCTACCCAAAAGACAACTTCACAGGCGATTCAACCGCAGCAACAGAATAACTGTGATCCTGCTTACCCAGATTTTTGCATTCCAAAGAATTCACCAGACTTAGATTGCCGAGATATTAGCCAACGAAGGTTTAAAGTACTGCCACCCGATCCTCATGGGTTTGACCGAGATGGTGATGGCATCGGATGTGAAAAATAACTACGACGAAACACAGCTTTCAGCTAGGCAGTAAAAATGTTTCATTAAAATCAAGATTGTTCAATTGACTCCGAACCTTTAAAGATTGTTGGAATGGGCATCACCATCAACATTATTAAGTTAGAAACCCAAAACAAGACAACAACGCCAAAACCCACTAATGTCAAATAGGAAAATGTTAATTGTGTGAATCCATCTAGCAGCTGCCACAACCGAAAGGCTGTGTAGAAAAAGCCAATAGGTACAACAATACTTGGCACTAGGGAGCGACTAAAAATACGTTCAGATATGAGTTGTACGGCGACTATCAACAGGTAACTTCCCCAAAATACCCATGAAGATGGTTGTTTCCAAGCCAGAGCTAACAAGCACATCGGTAACAAAACTCCAGCAACCAAGGCTAATTTGACCCACCATCGCAGAAATTGCCATTGCTGCTGGTTATACCCAATTTCTGCCGTAAAGGGTAAACGTCGAGCTTTCACACCAAAACCATAGCCAAGAGCTAGCAGGCTTATAATCAGAATAAAAAGCGTAATAATTAATCCATTATTAACTGTCATCTGCTCGAAAATACCAATTCTCATACTCTTAGTTTAATCTGGCTTTAACATCCTCCCCGCACCTTGGTTGCCAATAACAATATTTCGCCTTCTACTTTTACATACTCAGTGTGCAATGTGTTGATTTAAGCTAGTCGAAGGTTATTGAAGTCGAACTCCGCTAAATTTGCTCTAGCAGTTGTAGTCCATCGCCTAAGAGCAATTGATGTAGTTTCTTCAAATTAATCAGGATAATATACCTGTATCATCTTTTTCCCTTGATTTTTTTCAGTGCTGCAAGTCGTACTTCTGCATTAAGCAAATAACCAAAACCCACCTTCTCTAAACGCAGCACAAATTCCTCTCGTGTATTGCCCAATTTACTAGCTGTAGCATCCAAATTCCAATTATGCTCTGCTAACTGACTCAGCAAATAAACTCGGCGAGTCTGCATTCCTGATAAGCGATAAGTCTTTAAATACTCCAATTCACCATTCTCTCGAATAATTGCTTCCCCAATATGATTTTCTTCGTTGGGGTTGAGGTCAGTAATAAATCGTTGTAACATGAACGAACCAGCAGTATAGACTTTTTGAGAAATTAATTTGCGTCCTAACAGTCCCTCTGCCATGAAACCCTGAAACGATGCCCAATCTGAACGCATATTTTGTACTGCTGCTCTCAAAGCTTTTAAATCATTGATTTTTGACTCATCTAAAGATACACTAATGGTCAAAGTTGTATCGTGCAGTAAAGCCTATTGGTACAATAACTCACCATAGAAATCTTCTAACAAGCTATTGTGCAAAAGTCGATAGTCCTCTGGGGTCGGTACTACAAAAGCTGATGCTAATGCCTCAGCAACAAATACTAATACCTCAACCTGTCGAGAGTGAATTTCAAATACCCGCAAAGCATCTTCAAGTCCAGCAATATAACGTCCACTAAAAGAGCTTTCCATTCGGCTACCCAGCCCATGAGAAAGGGCATACTTAGAATATTCACTCCAGGCGATATCGGGGCCAGAGAAAAACATTGATAAAAAGCCTTCCATTGCCAAGTGAAGTGGCAAAAATCTTAGTTGATTACTAGATTCCCGCTTCACCATCCGGTGCATCAACCGGACACTGGCGCAACCATAGTTTAGCTGTTTACCATCTGTTTTAAAAAGCTGTCCTCCAAAAGCCCCTACAGGGCTGCCGTCATCAGTCCAGGACAACACTAGCCCGTGAGGAACATAGGAAAAATATTTCATTCCTGGTGCTGTCATTTCTCCCGCTAAGGAAACAACTGCTAAATCTTCATCGTAACTACGACGCAGCAAGCGCAAGTCATTACGTACTTGATGGCGCAATAATGGCACAATCCGCACTGCTCCCCGTATTTGAGAAGGAGCAATTTCTAGTCCTTTGAGTGATATGTCTGCTAACAGATTGCTTTTGGATGCCATAATTGTCGCTCAAGATTTATCAGTCCTGGGTTTAGGAGTTTTTATTGCTGTATCGCTTAACATTTGCTTGACTCGCTCTGCTAAATATGATTCCAATTCGGCTAAAGATGCAGAGCCTTCAGCAAATCGAGCAAAGCCCAACATGGTAGGTAAATCTTCTGCATCCCGTAATCCTACTGTGGGGATTGTGGGGCTAAGGGGGTGTAAAGAAAAGTCATTGGCATTGTAAACAGGATTGCAATGAATAATCGAAGTTTTTTGTTTTGGGTCTAAACGATTACGATATACACGTAGAATTTCTGATGCTCCACTGGGAGGGTCGTTTTCCCAACCATCGGTGACAAGTACTATTAAATCTGCGCCCCATTCCAAAGCATCAAGTAGGGGAGTAGCGAGGTCTGTTTGTCCACGAGCTAGAATCAGCAGTGGATCGCTGGTTGATGCTGTCCAAAAAGCTTGGTATTCCTGGGATGCTGCTTTTAGTAAGTAATGAGTAGCTAAGGCTACCCCTAAAGGACGACGATGTTTTTCGGCTGAACCGGAACTGGAGTAGCTGCAATCTAGAACTGCGGCTACTCGTCCTAGTTTTAGAGGTGATTTTCTTAATGTGAAGGCAGCAGATTTCTCTAATGCTTGGTTTAAAATATCCCACTGCTGTTTGCGAGTATCCAATGGCAAGGATAGAATATACAGCGCCAAACGAGTTAGGGGGAGACGACCTAAATTAATGTCGATTTCTACTTCTGTGCGGTTGGCTGAACTTTGAAAGCGCAATTTTTCATTCAAAGTCATTTGCTCTTGAATACGGGATAAAAAGACTTCTCGTTTAATTCCGTGTTTTGCTGCTAAACCTTCGGCAACTGTAAAGGGTAGTTGATAAACTGCTTGAGCGCTATAGTGTGCTTGGCGAAATGTCTCGAATAATTCTGTTTGATAAACCTGCTGTTTCCATTTCCCAAAGAGAAAATTACCTAATTCTCCTGGTAGGGTGAGGTGAGCATGGGAAGCGATCGCTCGAAATTTGGAGCGATATTTCACAGCATCAAAGTTGATGTCACGTTTTTGCTGGAGATAATCACGAGCGATCGCTCTGCTACGACGATTATTGATACTTCTTTTCCGTAATTGTTGCAATACCTCCCAACCTCGTTGTGGTGGTAGGGCTGTTAATGCTGCGGCAATTAATGCACCTTCTTCTTGTCGATGTTCAGGGGGCGTATGTTTTCCTGTTGCTAGTAATTTGAGGATAATCTGCGCTTGGTTGAAGTGATTAATCCCTGCTGCCAATGTCCGGGTATAGAGTAAACGGTAATTACCTAAAATATAGTCGTGCAAAAAATCAATAGATACGCGCTGCCCGTAACTATCACCGTAGAATTCACGCTGTCCTGTGCAGGAGAGGCAGGCATTAATGAACATGACTAAATCTTCCCTTGCCACTTGCTGATGTTGCTTCGCCCGATTAATGTCCATTTTTGACATAGTGGCTTTTTTGAAGGGGTACTGTTCGGGGAATGACGACACGACAAGCTAGGATAGCATTACAGGCTAGGTTCGGAAGTCGCACCAAAGTCCCGCAAACAGTATTAACGACTATTTTAAGTTCTAGATGAGAAAATAGCTAGAGAAATCAGACTTAAATTTTACTCAGTATACTGAGTCTTTAAGCCGAACGCAAAAAGGTGATCGCAAACTAATTCAACGAACCAAAACTGAAGTGCCACCGGGAAAAGTAGCCGGAGCTAACCCGGAGTGGCGGCAAGTAAACTTCTAACGCTAGAGCCGCCGGGGAGATCCCGATGACCAAACCAAGTCTGAAAACTGGTTGCAAAAACTTCATTCAATCGTTCCAGAATCAAAGCGTAGTTTACCGCCGCAGGCATAGCACTCTGGCATTGCCCTCAATCAGCAATCATGTACAAGCGTATGCGATTGCTCTGGCACTGCTCAAGGAGCGTAAGACGTTTGGTATTATTGACAATGGCTTTTCTGTCGAATACCAGTCTAAGTTGGAGGAAAAGCCTTAGCGGCCTTAAGTCGATCTGTCACTAAAGCAATTGTCCATAAATAATTTTGGGCATTATCAACCAGGACAAAAGCTTTTAGCACCATAAATTTATGGTGTAACACGAGTTTATTTGGTTGAATTATGGTTGACACCAATATATTAAGGCGAGTAGTATTAAATGCCAACAGGTGAGCGCAATAACAACAAGGTAGATTTACAAATGAAGATTAAAATAGATGTTACTCCGGTAGCATCTTTCCGTTGGAATGAAGAAAACGCTCAGAAATTAAGAGAATTAAGGGAAAAGGCTGGATATAGCCGGAAAGCACTATCCGAGATAGTAGGTATATCTGCTACTTACATTCAGCAATTAGAAGCTCCACATTTGTTTGTTAATCGTCCTAAAAAGCCGAAAGAAATAACTGTTAGTACCGAAATCCTACAAAAGCTTTGTGTTGCATTAAATGGTGACGTATCTTCTTTAATTTGGGATATAAACTGCACTGTACAATAGTTGCGCTGCGTTATAAAAAAGTATTGACAAATTACAGGTATGCGTTATAAAATACTAAATATAAGGGTGAAGGAGAGTAAATCACCAGCACCCCGAATACCAAAGACTTACAAACTAAATCAGTTAAATCGAGTTACTGATACCAAACCAATAAAACTAATAGCCGCCGGGACTAGCAGCCGGAAGCCTTAAACTTGTAATGGTCAAGCCGCCGTGAGATGATTCCGATGACCTACCACGTCTAAAAACTGGTTGAACAAAACTTCAATCCTCCCAGAATTAAGGCGATTATTACTCCTCAGTATATAATCGCCTTTTCAATTGTTTCCACATGGCTGTACAGAGGGCACGATAAATCCAATATCTTCTCTACAGCTTAGTGCTGTCTGGTGTTATGACATCAGTTAATACGCTTTACCCTTGAACACTTTTATAGAACCCATTTGATATCTATACAGGAGCGCAATCGAATTTGGCTGAACTACGAGCTAAGTTACAAATTTTATAGATTGATCGTCAGGATTTTTTTCTTGCTTTTTTTGTCGCTCAACACGACTGTATTATAGGGTAATGTATCCGTTCCCAACGGAATTGGCAGCCTAAAACTGGGGCTTTTATGATCGAGTTCGCCTAAATCAATGCTTTTCGTTATATCGCCATCTGTTGCAAGATTTGCGGTAAGTTCGCCTTTATAATCTTCAATTAAAAAGTCTCTAAAGAAAACGACTTCCCCAGCATCAGGATCTATCCCAAGGATGACCGTACCTCTGAAAGTTGCGCCTTTTCGTTCTTCATCAACCGTTGCCATTGTGATTTCCGAGGGGTCTTGACCGGACATATCTGCCATAAACTTTTTTCTCTTGCGAATTCTCAACAATTGAAAATGATTTTACAAGAGCGCTATGGGCGATCGCAAAACTCTCAGGACGTATTTCTGCATTGAGTTGATACAAGATACCATCTAAGATTTGTCGCTTTGTCCACTTTGGTAGTCTGGCTTGCTTTTTCTGCGGCAATAGTGGTTCAATGATTGCCCACTATGAATCGGTTAAGCTGCTGGAGTACGGCATTTTTTTCTCATTTTACCCGTTCTTCCAAGATACCAAATGGGTTCTATAAGGCTTCGCCAAATCTAGATTGAGAGTGTTGCGCTTTCAGCACAACAAACTGACTAATAAAAACAGGACGATCGCCGCACCTTGGAAAGTCTGCGATCGCCCTTTTACCCATTTAGAGGTATTTCTAATGATTACACAAGTTTCAGCCCCTGCGCCAACAAAAGATCCGCTAACCACACAGGATCGCCAAATTATTGCAACCATCGTCAATCAGTCGGACTACTCCAAAAACTGCAAGCCCGAAGATGTAGTAACTATCTGGATCAACAGTGATGATATCGTGTGGGTAAAAATGATCCACGGCTATGCTCGATACCACAAAGAGTCTTTCAAACGCGCTGTTGCAGAAGTTAAAGCGAGTCTTTCTGCTCCAGTAAAGTGCAATCACAAAGAAGAAAGGGAATTGAAACAAGCTTCTGAGAAAATTGGCTTGTTAGGTGATTGTGACTGGTTATCGTTGAGCGTCCAATACTATCCTGATAAAGTAATCGGTCACGCTGGTTGCTACACTTCGCAGAAGCCTCAACTATTAACCCCACCGGCTGAATGGGATTTTACACTGCCGAAGTGGAATATGCCTGCTGCGATCTGTCCAGACTGCGAAGGTCATGGGTGCGGTAACTGTGGGTATCGCGGTACTCGTGCAGAAGACTTGTGTACGCCAGTAGACAGCTACCGACTAACTTATGTAGGACGCACTGACCTCCAGACGGCTCACAATGTATATCTAGATGGTGAGTTTTTGGGCATACTCTTCAAGGTCAGAAACGCTGAGGAAGTCTGGGAAAACGACCTCAAGACATACTACTGGCGCTGTGACGATGGCATGAAGTATTGGAGTGTGAAAGAAGCTGTAGAGGTTCTATCCAGAGCAACTGCTCCGATTGAACTGCCGCAAGTTTGTCGGGAGTTGGTAGCGGCGTAAGTGAAATGGTGGGTATTAAAACCCACCATGCAACCATAACCAATCCTTGTAAAATAAAATACAGTTCGTCTTTAAAACATGAGTAGCAAGCCTTACGATCAGTTTTCTAAGGAATTATAGAGGAGTTGTTGTCTCCTTTAGGTAGAGTAGAAGTTAACAAACAAGTAACTGATGAAACCAGATTTGTTGACGTTTTGTTTACAAGCACACCAACTGCCCAAGCTCAAAATCTTGGATTATTGGGCAGAATCGCTGTGTTAAATACGGCACTTTTGGAACCATTCCGCAATCAACCAAGTAGATTAGAGGTACGTAACTGTTTTCTGAAACTGTTCACCGTGATTGCAGACTCACAACGTAAAGCCAAGCGAGAGAAAACCAGTTTACCAGAAGATAGTTTAGCGCGTTTGTGGATTATATCGCCTAGCGCTTCAGCCTCTCTGTTGGAGGATTTAGAGGTTAAAATAGATTTAGAAAAGTGGAGCAGGGGAGTTTACTTTTTCCAGAAATGTTTTAGGGCAGCACTAGTAGCGGTTAACGAGCTACCAGTAACAGAAGAAACATTATGGCTAAGGATTTTGGGTAGAGGCGAAACGCAACGTACTGCCATTGATGAATTGCTGGCATTACCTGAAAGCAACCAATTAAGACAAAATACTCTCAAACTGATTACTAATTTGCGGGTAATTATAGTTCAACAGCAAGAAACTTTAACAGAAGATGAGCAGGAATTAATCATGAATTTGTCGCAAGCTTACCAGCAGTGGGAAGAAACTACTAAACAGCAAGGAGTGCAACAAGAACGCCGTCAAGTTGTAGAAAACTTGTTAAGATTCAGATTTGGTTCTGTGGATGAAGAACTCTCAAGAGTAGTCGAGAGTTTATTGCAGTTAACACCAGAAGAATTTACTCCCCTATGCCTTGAATTATCTCGTGAAGATTTGCTAGCAAGATTTAATTCACATCAATAATCTGTACAGGGCAAATAATGAGTAATAAAAAGCGCTTTTGTGAAATCAAGAGCGCTATTTTATTGGCTCTACGCTTCACATATCACAATTAAACGGCTTCGCCAATGCAAAAGTGAAAATGCTTTTGGTACAAACAAATGAACCCTCAAGAAACATCGGATTTACTTGCTGCTTTGATGCGCCAGGAAGAATTGCTCAAGCAGTTAGTTGCAGCAATCAATAAGCCGAAATTAGGATTGCACAGTGAAGCTGGCAATTGCAAGATATATTGTAATCGCCAGCACGGAGGGCTATGGTACACACTAAATGGTGAACCGAGTGATGTCCCTCAAACTGCCTTAACTGGATATCTTAAAGAACTGCGGTTTGAGAATACAGAACGCCGCAAAAAAGAAACCTGCAAGTTGCTGATAACTATCCAAGCAGACCGGACGTATATCTTAGAATCAGGCTACGATACTCATTTCTCAAAGTGCATACTTGCGGCGATCGCAACTTTGACCCCAGAACAATTGTATTCTCCCATCACACTACAGCCGCAGGCGGGAACGACAGATGAAAACGTGTTGTTCTGTCGGGTATGGGTAGAGTCAGAATTAGTCATGGCATCCTACAACGAGCAAAGCGACTGGCGCGAGATCAGCAAGCAGGCAATTGCTGTAACCAAAGCTGCGGCAGAAATGGTGTTCTAATTTGTTGTAAACAGGGTTTGGACAACTGTAATTAGAAGTTGCTCAAACTTTGTCTACAGCTAATGAAGAAGGGGAATGGGAAAAGGGAAAGGGGTAAAGGTAAAAAACTTACTTTTCTAACCCATCTTCCGCACCCCCAAGTGTCACAGAGGGAAATTACTGAGATAAAAAAGCCAAGTAGGAATAAAAACAGACATATTTAGTCAAAAAAGAGATTTGAGCAGCCATGAGTCAGTAAAAATGGTATCAAAGCCTATTGTCAATAACGAGCAATAAGAACTAATGGAAGATAGATTTGAATGAGATAAATAAATGAAGATGTTAAATGCTCTCAACATAAATTAAATTAATAAATAATAGTGAAAGAACTAGATTATTGGCATAGTAAATTAAAGCTATTAATCAAAGTTATCAGCTTTATAGCCTTGTCGATATTAAATTAATGAAGAGAAGATTTACCTGACTAGCTGATAATAATGGAGACAATCATCTGGTAAAAGATTCAAAATAAAATTTCTGTCTTGAGTCCAATTAGAGATGTATTTTTCATTGTTAAACTCAACTAAATGAATAGACTCGAAGCATTGAAAAATCCAGCGTAAAGTGGGGTGGTCAGTTGGTTTTCCCAACTGATTCTTAACGGTTGATTTGGACTCTCTGAGTGCGGCTCTGATTTGACGTTGAGCCAAGGTATAAACCAGTAGACATAAACCCATAATCATTCCTAAAGACTCAATTCTCTCGCTGGCTTTGAGGAAAATACTATCCGCCAAAAACAATGGGTCTTTGAGAAAAGCAAATCCTCGTTCACAGGACTGTTGAGCTTTATATTCACTCAACATTAGCTCTTGGCTCAGGTGACTTGATTCTAAAACATTAGTAGCAATAATAAAACGCCCTGCACTTTGTAATTCTGTGTTGATTTTACTTTCATTTTTGGAGAGCGTAGCTAATATTTGGTAAGAATTTTTTGTGGGATTGTCTTTTTTATTCGATGTAAATTCAGTAACTTTACTATCCTGAATTTGATGATATTTAAATTGTTTTGCTAGTTTTGATAATGCTTTAACAGCATCAGCTTCACAAGCAAAATTATCCTGTGATAATTTTTTCAATTCCCGAAGTGCCTTTGATTCTGCCTTGACAATTTTTTGTGACAGTTTACGCAGGTCTGATGCTCTTCTTTCTTCGCTCTGCACTACTAACCATCTCTGTTCACACCCTGCATAAGTTACTGTTTTTTCTACAAACTTATATCCTGATAATTTACTGGGGGTAAATTCTGATTTTGGTAAGGTTGATATTAATGACTGTGCTAATTTGATAGTTAAAGGTACTCGGCATAACCAGCGCAACCCTGACATCAACTTAATATTCGATTCTGTATATAAAGCTGAATCTGCCACTATGAGGCTATCAACCTCTATTTGTTTTTGGTAATCTACTGCTATTTGACCAAAGCATGATGAGTCTGCTTGATTTCCCGATGCTAATTTCAAAAATATTGGTATATCTCCATCTCCTGAACATATTAGCTCTATAATAAATTGTTTCAAATCCGGTCTATGGTCACGAGAATAACCGTAGGTGATTGTAATCTCTTTTGGTGAAGAAAGAGCTAATTCTTCTGATTCTTCAATATTGACTGTTTGCTGGTTCTCAAATATTACTTCTGGTAATCTGGTATTATATTCTCCATGTACGTGTATTGATGTTGAGTCTAGGTGTGATGATGACAGAGATACACCAAATTTTTTAGCAGCTTTTAAGGCAATATTTAAAAATATTGTATCTAGCCCTTTTCTAAACAGTTTATCCATGACTCTCCCCAGTTTATCGTCGTTAAGATATTCTGGTTTTACTCCGGCTCCTATTAAATGCTCACAGGCTATTGTTTCAAAATATTTGGGAAACATATATAAAGGTTTGGATACAAACCCTAATCCATTCAAGATCATAGCCTTGACTACATGGCCAGGGCTTACTTTTTCTCCTTTTTCCTCACCTATTAATTCATTGATTATTTCTACTAATCCTATCTTGTCTATGATTCCTGCCACTATCCCTAAATGATCTATGTTTTTAATTTCCATTT
Source organism: Nostoc foliaceum FACHB-393 (assembly GCF_014698505.1). Lineage (GTDB taxonomy): Bacteria > Cyanobacteriota > Cyanobacteriia > Cyanobacteriales > Nostocaceae > Nostoc > Nostoc foliaceum_A. Next base: position 17,558 of record NZ_JACJTD010000077.1, read on the forward strand.
TTTGAGTTAAATTACAACAGAGTTCTCCACTACTCCTGTTGTGATTTTCTCATCTCTTTTTCACTTATCAATTAATTTTTACTGGGCAAGTTTTTCTTTCTTTTATCTTTGTTACATAACTTTTCTTTCTCCGACCATACCAAGTTTAATGCTAAATCTTCCTATTAAGTCTCTTAACTCTTGAATTAGCTTTAGTTCTTTTGTACTACTTTAGCGGCTTTTTTTGATGTGTGACAGTTAGGGTGCGGAATAGGGGTTCTAAGGATGATTTAATTCATAAATCCCTTTCCCTTTCCCCTTTAACCTTTCCCCCTCTTTTTGCTGTCTACTAGTTTGCCAATAACAAGAAATGACAACAACAATCGTTCACCCCAATATCGAAAACTTACAGCAGTTTTCTGACTTGTTCGACATTGAGAAACTATTGCAATCTGAGGGAGTTCTGCCGTGGCTTTTAGCAAATGGCTGGAACTACAGCGATGAATCCTGTTTGATTGCAAACATTGTTGATGAGTCTACAAGCCTTGATGAAGTTTGGGACTCAGAGGAGTTTGATTTTAATGCTCTGCCTGATGAATCAAAGGAAAAATTGAATCAGATTATGCGTGAAAAACTCTACAGTCAGGCTGATTAAATCTGACTGTAGAGAAAAATCGATTCCACGATAAATTATGGCACACTTCACTGCTACTAAGATGGAAACAAATTTGATTAAAGTGTATGACGCGACACTGTTAAGCTCATCCAAAGTTTACCAAATCAACGGTACGCTTTCCCGATATTTAGGCGATGCAGGTACTATCCAACATCCACAGTATCTGTTTCTACCTCTGCCAAATCAAAGAAAAAAAGCCAGCTTTCGGCTAAATCGAAACAAACTCATGACTCGCTGTTATGAAGTCGAAGGTATGGTTTATAACAAGCCTGTGGCACAGGATAATTCACAACAACTTCAGCTATTTTAAGCCATGTCCATACATAAACCACCAGTCATTAAAAGACATATTAGGCTACAAAAAAGCTCTACAAAAGTAATCTATAGAGCTACTACAGACATTCGCTCTCTTGAGAAATCACCACAAAGAAAGCTTCGCTTAATCGACAGTGAAAAATAATGATTGAGGTCAATAATCATGGTACAAGCAATTGACAACCCTATTGCTGCAAATTTCCTGACTGATGCAGTAGTCGAGCGCCACAATTTCTCACAGTTAAATAAAACTCGCATTCGCTTCCGTATTCAACTAAAGAAAAGTACAAAATCTGCCGCGCCTAAATGGGCAGATGTGCTAAAAGCTGAAGTCTCTGAAATTGAATCAGACCTCGTTAAAGTTACTAATTCCGAAGTTGGTTTACGGGGTATCAAAGTATTTAAGAAGTTGGATGAAGCTGCTGCCCAATTAAGGCAAGAAATTGCTTCGGTTCAAGAGTGGATGTCTGCTGATACTGGTGATTGGATTTGTCCGATTGATTTAGCTCCACTCGTGTGGAATCAATTAATCAACATCAGAGATAATATCGCCCCTGGTTTACGCAATCAATTAAAAGTTGATTACGAAGCAGGACTCGAAGATTACCAAGAGCGAATTGACCAGTTTCTCTCACTTAATACTTGGGAATTAGCACAGGATAAGCAAGAGTCAGTCAAAGCCAACTTGCTAAGAGCATTTCCGACTCTGACCGACCTTGAAGATTATTTGCAGGTCGTTATTGGTCGTCCGGTAATTATCCCGGCACTGGCCGAACAACTGAACCAGCAGCAAGCCGAATGCCTTGACCAAATTACGCGATTCATCCAACAGTATGACCAGAATCTGGAGCAAAGGCTACGGGAATCAGCGATCGCTGGCGGTGAACAACTCGCCGGGCAACTCCTTGAAGAATTGAGCGACTGGGAGCCAGGACGTAAGCCAGTACAGTTCAAAAAAAAGATGGAAAAACACCTGATGAAAGTGCGGGTGTTACTGGCAAATGCCTCACCTGAAGCAGGCAGCAGTTTAGAACAGATGATGGCGCACTTAGATTCCATTGTCACCGACCCAGCGATTGAGTCGAAGAATCTGGGTTCAGATACGCGCAGTCAATTACAGCAAAAAATGCAAGAGATCCGCACCAAGTTGTTAGATGAACAACGCAATCTACAATCACTTGCGACTGACGACGTGGGCTTATCGAAAGCTACCGTGATGTCGTTTAAGTTCCGGTAAAAAACAGTCTTGGGCGAGAGTGCATTCGCTCAAGACTAAATACCTTAAACGAAAAATGCATATACACCTCACAAAGAATACCGCACTTTTACCACTACAGGAAGAAAATTCTCATGTCACACTTCTCAACAGTTAAAACCAAGCTTACTAACCGTGAATGTCTGGTACAAGCTTTACAAGACTTGAAACTGAATCCGCAAGTACATGAAACAGCACAATCACTAAAAGGATACTACGGTAGCTCTCAAGGACAAAGTGCTGAAATTATAGTTTCTGGTCGCACCATAAAAGCCCGTGCAGACATCGGATTTAAATGGAATCAGTCAAGCGGCGTGTACGAGATAATACACGACAGTTACGAAACAGTTCCGAAGTTGGGCAAAGACTTTTTCAGCAATAAACTAATGCTGGCTTATGGTAAGCATTTGGTTCGTGTCAAAGCTGCCGAGTTACAAGAGCAATTTGGGGAATGTGCGATCGCTGAATCAACCAACGGCACTGTGCAAACTCTACGCCTTACCTTTGCCGGACATCAGGAAGTTCAACAGTATGTGAGGAGATAAACATGGAACGTTCAATACTGATTCATTTCGACAGCGCTACAGGTGAAGTTCGAGTGGAAGCGGAGGGGTTCGAGGGATTGAGTTGTTTATCGGCTACGCAACCATTTGAAGAAGCACTTGGAGTTGTCAGCGAGAGCGATCGCATTTTCAAGGATGAAGCTCAAACTCAACAACTTCGGACAACTTCAACTCACTCTATTCGCTTACGGCAGTAAATCAGGGAAAAGGGGAACCGCGACGATTGGGTTCCCCCAAGAAATATTTATGTACCTACCTAAAGAGTATCCTTTCATCCACATTTACGCCCAGCAAAAACCACGCCAGCCTGTGATCATCAAAGCGAATACTGAAGGGTTGTGTGTGCTGCTGAATGCAATAGTAACAGCGATTGCCTACCAAGAGAACAACGGTACAGCAGAGGTTTTCGACGGCGATGCCAAAGTTTATGAAGTAGTCGTGAGACTTGTTAATACTCACGATGAATTAGCTCCACTACCTTATGAGATTGAAAAACAATGAACCTCTCAAATCTTCTCTCCACACTCGATTCACAAATTCCCATCGCTGCGGTTGATGTTCTATCGCCTGATGAAGCGACGATTATTCAGTGGCTGACTGCTGAAGCTAACAATAAGCTCTCATGTCCAGTGTTCTTCTGGAATCTGGGAGTATTAACCTTGGAGCAATGTTTAATTGCAGCAGATGGAGGATTGGTGTTTAAGCCAGTTGCAGAGTACAAAAGACCACAACACGCTGATCCACTACTATTCGTATTCGACTACATTGCTAACTTTAGTGGGAATGGTGTATTTATCCTCGGAGATATTCACCCCTTTATTGCTAAGAACTCACCCCAATTGAGTTGGGAGATTTTAAGCAAGGTAAAAAACCTTTACCACAGGTTAAAACCTACAGATAAACGCATTGTCTTGTTGGGTCAGAACATACAATTACACGAATCCCTAGTCAGATTGATTCCTTATTGTGAAGTCCCTTTACCGAGTATTGACCAAATACTTGAGCATATCACTTCTTATTTACATGATCTACAACAGTCTGCTATTGAACAGGAATTGACTTTTACTGTTACGCTTGAAAATCCTGAAAAAGAAACTCTTTCTCGTGCAGCACTGGGTTTAACCCTGGAGGAGATTAGCGACTTCCTTCGGTTAACAGTCAAAGAAAACTTAACTAATGATGGTGTCGTCGTTGGCGCTGATTTTATCCCCAAAGCCGTCGAATACAAAACTCGGCTACTCTCTCAAATGGGTATCGAGTTGGGCAAACCTGCGACAATCGCATTCGGCGGTTTGGATCTACTGCGCGAATGGCTGACTCGTCGGCGGCGGCTATTCACACAAGAGGCGCGAAGTCTTAGCTTACCCCAACCAAAAGGTGTGCTACTGGCAGGGCCTCCAGGTACTGGAAAATCTCACTGCGCCAAAAACATCGCTAGCATACTCAATCTACCACTTCTGCAACTCGATATTGCGTCCCTTTTGGGCAGTCTGGTAGGTGAGTCTGAGGGGAATGTCAGACGTGCTTTGAAAACTGCCGAGGCGATCGCACCTTGTGTCTTGTTTGTAGATGAAGTAGAAAAAGCACTGTCAGGTCAGGGCGATACAAGCGGTGTTTCTCAACGCATCTTGGGTACTTTGCTTACGTTCATGGCTGAATGCACTGCTGGGGTGTTTATAGTTGCAACCTGCAATGACCCATCAGCACTACCAAGTGAATTTAAGAGGAAAGGAAGATTTGACGAATCTTTCTTTGTTGATCTTCCTACAGAACCGGAGCGTGTACAGATTCTGGCGATTCATCTACAACGCTTTGGCATTCATCTGGAATCGGAGTATTTGGAGGCGATCGCAGCCTCGACCGCGAAATTTTCCGGTGCTGAATTGGAAACGCTAGCATCTGAAGCTGCTCTGCTGGCATTCGATGAGGATAGACCGCAGCAGGTAACACTTGCTGATCTGGAAACCTGTCGTCAAACCATTACCCCGCTTGCGATTCAGGACGCTGCGGCAGTTGAGCGGATGCAGTCCTGGGCATCAACCGCACGACGGGCTAGTAGTCCTGTACAAGCGACGAAAACTCAGTTTCTCAGAACTGCCAAATACAGAAACATGAACTGATGAGAAAGCGATTGTCTCCTGATTCTACAGGGGCGATCGCTCTTTTAGGTTCGTAGCGATCGCGTTCAGTATATCTATCTCAGATGGGGCAATGCCCTGAAGTTAGGAAATTGACAGGGTAAGAAAGATGGAAATCTATTTAGTCTTTGTTGACGCAATTCAAAACAGCAATAAATTCTGGGCGGACATTGTCGAAGATAGTAACTTAACAGTGCAGTGGGGCAGAGTCGGTTATCAAGCGCAAACCAAAGTCCACACATTAGCCAATCATCAGAGAGCCATTGCTAAATTTCATAATCTGGTAGCAGAAAAGAAATCCAAAGGTTACAGCGAAAGTCAGCCAGAGATTGATGCTAGCCGTAGTGTTGCAGACATTAAACGAGCTATTCAATTATTGAATATTATCCGTCCTTGTATTGCTAATAGAATTTTTCACGATGGCTATATTAACGCCCTAAATGAGTATTTGAAAATAGTACCAACACCTTTAGGGATGCAAATTGACTACCACAGAGTTTATCGCACAGTAGAAGATATTGACTATCAGCAAGAATTACTCAATTCTCTGTTAGCGACTCCTGCACCACAAGCTGTTGCGGTGGCTGTTGGTCATGCTCCTGAAGCAACAACAGAAACGGCAGTTGTCAGTCTCAAGACTATCAGTAAGAACTTTTGGCGACATTTGTAAATCAGCTTGGCGGAAAATATTGTGACAAAATTCCAGAATTCAATAAGGAATAAAGCTATGGCAAAGATAGTTGTTAGCTCTTGGGAGTCGGAGGGGTATGGGCATTCTACTCACAGGGAGCAGGAAATAGATTCTCAATACCAAAAAATGAGAGAAATATCTGATCAGCTAGGAATTAATATCCCAGACTTGGATATATATGTAGGATCACTTAGCACCCGAACACAGATTATCGCTGATGAATCTGTATTGGATTATGTAGATCCTATTTATTACTCTGAGGCAGATTGATAATATCCCCCAGTGCATATCGCACTGGGGGATATTTTTAACTGACTTTCAGCTTAATCGCTTGTTTGTCCTCTGGGTTTTTCGTATGTATGACATCGCTTAACCATTAAAATATTTTTTCCCAATGTGGAATTTTTATGTAAATTTAACCACATCTACCTGATGAAAGTTTACAATATAATTACTGAAACTAATCTAGTTAGAATCAACAGGCTTTGGTTTGACCCATGACTGATAATAAACAAATTGTCTGCCAACTCACTCAACAAAAACCAAGACGTGTTTTGGTTGTAGCTCCAAGTGAACTCACTATCTATCATCGTCACAGACAATCCTTTCAAACACCGCCTACTTTAAGCAATTGCATTCTCAAAGTCATCGCTAAATTGTCTATCGTCAGCGCTATGTTGTTTGGCATCAGTGCATTAGGCTATTGGGGATTAGAAATCGTTGAAGCTAACACAATCCCGACAATAGAAGACAGATACGGTTGGCAAACCCAAAAGCATATTTGTTTGGGTTGGATGCTGTTTACTTTTTCTAGCTTTCTTGGGAGTGCTTCTTTTGGTGACGAGTTTCACTAATCAGATCCAGAGGATAAAGCCCCTAATAAGAATTCATCACTAAAAATTAATAATTGAGAAGCAATCTAACATGATTTGTATACTGATTCATAAAAATTTCTGTTGGTATTATTGGCAGAGAGTTAAGCAGCCTTAAAAATTAATGCGACGATAGATTTCAGTCAGGGGAATTTCTACGTTTAAACTGTGCAGAACAATCGTCCGCTCAAGGTGAGAGTGAACTTGCCATAGCCAGCGCTCGTTACTGTTACGATCCAAGTTATGATATTGCTCAATGTAGGGTTCAGTTTGGCTTACAAGCAGATATTCACAAAAGCTGGTAATAGAGCGATATTTTCTGAATTTGTCCCCGCGATCGTATGCTTCAGTCGAGGGTGATAGAACTTCGACAATAAGCATTGGATTGAGAATTTCATCATTGCGATTGCCATTGAACTCTGGTTCGCCATTAACAACCATCAAATCGGTATAAGTACCACACTGATATTCAGGAATCCAAACTCGCAAGTCGCTATTATACAAACGAAAATCCGTGTCTCTCAGTAAAAACCCTAGAGTTATTAAGAAGTTGCTGGCGATCGCACTGTGAGATTCCGACCCTCCCGACATAGTAATAATCTCTCCGTTATGGTATTCATGGCGTTCGGGGTTTGTTTCTTCCATAGCCCGATACTCGTCTAACGTGAGGCGAGTTGTTATTATATCTGGGGGACTGGTTTGAGCAAAGACCATAATCAGACCTCTTGAATAATTAGCTCTAAAACTATTATCAGCAACGAAAGGAAGAATTGCTATTGAACGGTGGAATGCCGCAGCCTCCAAGTGGGGTATGATGTACTTTCATCGGCTGCTTACTGATGCGTTTCATTGCCTTTGGGCAAGAATTTATCAAATTTACCAACAGCAAGGAAATACTGGTAGAGACGGCGTGGCGCTCTTAATAGGAACGAGTGCTGGAATATGCCAGTATTCAAATATTCAAAAATTAGTAAAATGTTTTAAAACTTCTCAGACTCTGAAACGATTCTTTGACATCACCAACTGGTGTATATCGCGTCCAAATTCCATGCCAATTGAGCAAATGCTTAGTAAAGTAATTCCAATTTCGTTCTTTTACATCCATAAACATATTAAACCTAAAAATTGAATAACATCCTTCAAGATTCTCTTAAGCATAATTTTGAGATTGTCACAGACGCTTTGTAGCTAGCCAAAACTTTTCTCTTTATTCATGCAACAACACCATTGTACTCTGTTAATTCAATCCTCCTTCCAGGGCAAACGCATCTAAATATTGACGAGCCTGAATCAGGGTGAAATACGCCAAGACTCAAACTACATAAGGCTTTGAGGAAATTAAATCTCACTCATTATAAAAATGATAATCATTACGAGGGGGG
>NZ_JACJTD010000078.1 GCF_014698505.1 Nostoc foliaceum FACHB-393
TATTTAATAACGTTCAAAAAATACAAAAGCAGCAAAAAGCACTAACCCCTGTATCTATCAGGCTTTTAGCCTCATATACCACTTGACAGTAATTATTTAAAAGTGACAAATAATTCTTTAATGGACAGTTGTAAGTCAAAAGGGACGACCGCAACAGCCACGCTGCTCGAATTTATCGAACTCTACTTAGACGATTCTCAAGATCAGCTTGATGCAATAGGTGGTAATAATTTAGACAAACGCTTAGATTCTCAGATTAAGGCAAGTGTTGAGAAGTACTTAGTTACGAGTAACAATAGTAACGGCAGTCCGACCAACGAAACAATAATAGCTATTTGCGAAAGACTTGAGAAGCTGGAGTCAGAATTTTCAAATGAATCTAATAGCAACCAAGCCACAGTAATTGATAATCTCGCCAATTTAGAACAAAAAATTGAAAAGATGACAGCCCGAATGACACAGTTGGCTGAGGCGATCATTAAAATACAAGACTATCTCAACAACCAACAAAAGCGGGGCCAAAAATCGTACTACAACAATTCATCCTATTCTGGGCAAAGTCCGCGAATGCAACCGTTAACTGAAGAAGGTTTGGCCAAGAGGCTTGGTGTAAGTGAGGAAACTGTACGCAAGGAGCGAATTAATCTTCCCCCACCGCTTTTTGTAGCATGGTGTAAGAACAAGGATAGAGCAGGGTTGGGATGGGAATTTAACCAAAATACGGGATTATATCAGCCAGCAAGTTAGTATTTTAACAAACAGAATACATGCGTCAGTCGCCAGAATTCAGAAGAAGGTTAAGCGACTGGCAGATGAATAAACGGGTTGAAGTCCCCCACTAAATCTCTGATTTAGTGGTGCAATAATCAAGTGGCGAGTCTGAATCCCCCACTCATTAATTCTGACTCCTGAATTCAGAATAGCTGAATTCTTCTTCAATTAATTTAAACTTGTAGCGGCGAATGTGCGCTCTGCTGTTGCTGTTGCCAATTTTAATTTTTTAAAATGTGATTATTTCACAACCTTCAAGCAATTCGTCATAAACAGTTAGTTGTTGTGTTTTTAAGTGATTTGGTAGTGAATCATCATCAAAGGTTAAAGTAACAATATGAGTATTTTTGAGACTAAGAGATGATTTGCTGATATCGGTTATTGCCGCACTCATACCGCTTCGAGTACCGATTAGATACTTCACTGATTGGCCGATCTTTAACTGTGTTGCTGGAATAGCCATAAATGTTAAAAGTGTACTTCAAGAGTAGTCTGGTTGGATGCGACCGTTGTTCTCATTTTGGGCATGGGTTTTATTATTGGAGCAGAACTGCGTCAATTGCTGAATCAATCAACTCAATTGCGGTAGTTTCATAGTGATAAGTATTAAAGCGAAACTTGCCGACAAGTTCGGGCTGTTTTGACGGACGATAACCATACTTGGATTCATACATTTGTAGTGCAAGACTACCAATAGTAGTCATCTGTCCAGGTGTTGCAGTCAGTTGGCGTTGTTGTAGCCTAGAAGCGACAGTAACAGTAGGGGAAGATGTTATCGTACAAGTGGTTTTTCTGGTGTTGCTCAAACTCTGCCAGATTTCACTAAGTTGCTCAACAGGTGAAATGAGGAGATTAGTTAGTCCAGTAAAACGCTGGGCGGGTTTATCAGTAGCGACAGCAGTCTTCAATGCTTCATGCTGTCCAACTGCGATGAATGTACCCATTGCGCGAGTCATAGTCGTGTAGAGCAGCTGACGGGTTAACATCCGGTAATTAGCCCTGACCAATGGGAAAATCACATAAGGAAATTGACTACCTTGACTCTTGTGGCAAGTTATACAAAACGAGTGCATAATTTGCTCGAAGTCTCCAGGATAATAATTAACAACAGCACCGCCCTCCCAAGAGATTGTAACCAGAAATTTTTCCGGCTCCACAGCAATAACCTGACCGATCTCGCCATTCATTACGGGCGGGACAGTTTCATAACGGTTTTTCAGCTGGATTACGCGATCGCCGACTCGGTAGATAACTGACCCAGAGACAACTTGTGGTTGATTTTCTTGTTTTGGGTTAAAGATAGGGGCAAGAAGCTGATTGAGATTGTGAACTCCACAGTCTCCTTGTTTTTGGGGCGCTAAGATTATTAGTTGTTGATTTAAATCAACACCTGACTGGCCAATAGCTTTAACCAACTCAACGATGGCTTGGGAGGTCGCTTGGGGCGAGTCTTTTTGAATCATTGCACAGTCACCGACATCCATCCAATCAGAAACTTGATTAAAATTGTGCAGTGTGGGGACTATGCCAGAATTGACATCATTAGCGGCATAAATAATCGGGCTTTCGTGCCGTTGACGATAAATCGTCTGTAAGAAAGTTGTTGGCACGAGTTCAGAAACAATTAAATCTCGCAAGACCATTCCTGCGCCAATACTGGGCAATTGATCAAAGTCCCCTACTAGTACAATTCTGGTTTTTTTGGGCAAGGCTTTGAGTAGCGAATTGAACAGAAATATATCAACCATTGAAAATTCATCAACGATTAGACAATCAAGATTTAGAGGATTATCCTCGTTATGAAGAAAAACTGCATTGTTTCCCTGCCATTGTAATAAACGGTGAATAGTAGTTGCTTCAATGCCTGTAGCATCTTTCATCCGGTTAGCAGCTTTCCCTGTTGGAGCGGCAAGTGCAATCGCTTTATCAGTATGGATGAACCATTCAACCAAGGTTTTCAGTACATAAGTTTTCCCTCGACCAGGGCCACCAGTAATAATGCTAATTGGATGTTTGGCTGCCATCATCAAGGCGCTGATTTGTTCATCACTTAAACGTGAAAGTTGGCGATAGTCAGTAGTTTGGAATTGGGCTAACCAGTGTTCTAAATGTTCAGTGGGGTGAGTTGGTTGGTCAAGGAGAGCAAGAATCTTCAAAGCCACAGAAAGTTCAGCCCGATAAGCAGCTTTGAGATAAACACTATTACCAACATCACCCGAAACTAAAGTCCCCTTGGAGAGTAACTGTTGAATGATTGTATTTAAAAATTGAACATCGGGCGTATGCTGTGGTGAAGAAAGCAGGTCAGTGGCAATACTTACTAATTGCTCAAACGGTAAAAAACAATTCCCTTCACGCAAGCCGGATTTTAAAACATGGATTAAAGCTGAGATATAACGAGTATCACTGTATAGCGGGATACCAAGAGATATTGCTAGCTCATCAGCAGTCTTAAAACCGATGCCATCAATATCATCAATTAATCTGTAAGGGTTGTTCTGAAGTACATTTGCAGTTTTGTGTCCGTAATAGTCACAAATTTTCAAAGCTAACTTCAATGAAGTTCCCACAGCCAAAAGTTGGGTAATCACTCCCAAGTTCGGATTCTTTTTACTCTCTGACCAAGCTTTGGTAATACCATCAATCCGATACTGAGTTAGTCCGGGAACAGTGTAAAGTTTTTCGGGGTTGTTATCTAATATCGATAAAGTCTCACTTCCAAAGCAATTGACCAAAGTTTGAGCAGTTTTCTTGCCAATCCCACGAAATAGTCCACTTTCTAAATACGCCTCGATTTCCGGCAACATCAGAATCGGGAATTTTTCGACTTGAAGGAGCCTGATCATGAGTCAAAGAGTAGTTGAGAGATTCTGTTCTTCTACAAGGGTAGCTCTAAAGCTAACTCATCGTCTCAAATCAAAAATCCAATTGGCTTACGAACTCTAAAGAATTTCCTTGTGCGATGAAAGATGTTCATGGGCTAGAGCCTAAAAGGGATGTAAAGAAATGTTTCTGTTAACGTCATCAAATTTGGCTTCAATACAAGATTTAGTCATCTACTAAGTTAATGGCAGTCAAGCGGTGGCGTACCTGCCCTTAAGATGTGCGATCGCCTGTTGCATTGCTCTCTACTTAACCCTCCAAAATATAACGATGATTGATTAAAAATCAAGAGACGGAAGTACGGAGTAAAATCGTACTTTTATCTATTTATTTGGAATTGCTGTTTGTGAGATAGTGGAAGAAATTCTCAGTTCGCAGTTAAGCATGGTAGTTTTGGTAAGAATAGATCGGATATTGTGTGGGAATTTAATGAAACTTCGGGATTATGTGATCTGGGAAGTTAGTCGGGAGTATCCAAATGTTTTTTTAAAGTGTAGGGGCAATCAGGAGTTTTGATTCCACTGGCGTAAGGTAATTTATAGAATGCCCAAAGCTGCCACCGTAAAACCTCAACTCCAATAGTTGAACTACCGAATTGTACTCGACAGTCTTTGTCTGGGTTTTGTGTAACATTTTTGATGATGGTATTTATCGCTTCTATCTTGAGATTATTCGGTATGCCCATTAGTAGCTTTGTAAGCCACTGTTTGATTTGTGGTGATTGTAGCCAGTCTTTGATTTGGTCATCAGTAGGAGTTAGGCGATTGAGTAATAGCGTGGGATTTTCGTTATCTTCATTAAATTGACTTTTGGGTTGAAAGAGTTGATGAAAATTAGTATCTGTGTTGGACATAAAGTTGATTGGTTAAAAGAGAATATCTCTATTATAAATAAATTGGATAAATCCGATAATAGCTAATATTTTTATCAAGATATTAAGATAAATAAATATAAGAAGATTATTTATCCTTTGACACAAAATTATAAAGATTTGACTAAGTAATTATGTTATAAATATTAAATAAGTTCCTTATGCAAGTATCAAATAAATACTATGCACCCAATAGAGTTTAAGAAGAAGTGGAAATTAACTTATCAAGAGATGGCGTTCGTATTAGGATACGAAAGTTACGATACTGTCCGAAGCTGGTTCAGGTGTGGAAAGAAGCATCGAAATCCAATGAAGGTTGTTCATATAACTTGCTGGCTTTTGAATGAGAAGTGGGAACGTGAAGGGAAAAAAATAGTTGCTTTTTACCTATAAATGTTTCCTAACTGGGTAAAATGTCCCCTTCCCCGCCACGAAAAAGGCGGGTATTTTATGTATAGTTAGAAGTTCCAAGAAGTTCTCAGAGTCATGGGGATAGGGAGGTTTACCTGGCAAAATGAAGAACTAACAAGACCAGAAGTTGCGGCGATGTTAAAGCCAAAGGTTTCTGCAAGACAACTACAAGCATATTTGAACATAGCTCGGAAGTACTTGCCAGAGTTCCAGAAGTTCACCAACAAAAAAACAGGTGGTCTAGATGGCTATGCAAAACTATACGAGTGTCACATTGCAGTACTTCAGGAAATTCGCTCACTAGCTAGGGAACATACTTTAGCTGACATAGAAAGTGAATTTCAACAAAGAGCATTAAACAAGTCAGAAGTGGGAAGTTGGAAGTAGATTTTTTGTTACTTCCAACTTCGGTAATAAGGTGATTTTTAGATTTTTCCTAGAACAACGAAAAAAGGAGTAATTGCCTTGACATCTAATAATTCTGTGCGAAGAACACAATCTCAAGTTCTTGCTAAGACACTCGCGGCGATTGGACGCAAGTATCAGCATCACATAAACGCTGCCGGTACGGCGACAATCATTGTCATGCAGTCAATGCCGTCTTATGGGTGGGGCTTGTTCGATTCGGCCCAGGTGGCAATGACTTGTATGTTCGGCGGCGCTGGCGGTATTGGTGGTGGTGCGGCTGGCGGCGCGGCTGCGATTCAAGCACTTCCGGCAGTTATAAATGCAACCATCACAGTGCTTTTGTTTGTATACTTTGTGGCTTCTGGGCTTAAGGTGGCCAACGGGATAGGAGAGGGGCAGGAAGTAACGCAGATGGTTCAACAGCCTGTAGGCGTATTTTTCATAATCCTGGTGCTTTGGATTGCTCAAAGTATCTTATTTAACGGCGTTACAGCCGCTTGCTAATTTATGAGCGAGTACAACAAATCCCTCAAGCGCGTAAACCAATCACTCGGACAAAATGCCTCAATCGGTATTTTCACTGGATTTCAATTTGCAGTCGCCTTATTTATGTTTGGCATGGGCTTCATCATAGCGATTATGTTTGGGGCAGGAATAGTTTGGGGACTGCTGGCTGGTGTTTGGTTGAGTGCCACGGTGATAGTTTTATCTGGGAAGCGTCCTTACTTGTTCTGGTCAAGAGTGTTCCCAAGCGTTCCAGTTTTCACTCGCGGCTATATCAGATATACTTCGCCCCAAAACAAAAAAAGGGCGGGTCACAAGAAAATGCCTAAGCTATGGTAAAAAGCAGTATTCGTAATCAAAAAATAGTACCCTTTGAAGACTTTTTAGACTTAGCAACTTTAGTAAAACTAAAAAAGGAGAACTATCAAATCGGAGCTTACTTGTTGAGCAAAAAACAAGTAAGCGACACTAACAACACGCTGCAATTAGTATTCGGATATGAATGCACTGGCTTTCACCCACTGTTTAATTCATCAGAGAGACTAGAGGGAATTGCCAAGGCTTTTGAGAACGGCTGTAAAGATTTCTCCGAGGGTGAGAAATTCACATTTCGTTGGTCTTCGTTTTGCGACGAAGACAAAGTAATTGAAGACTATCGTCAGAGGCTAGCTAGCCCTGTATCTCCTGAGAGTGAGTTTCTTGATTGGGGGCAGGTTGCCCGAATGCAGGAACTCACACGTAACCATCAGCGCAAGGATATTAAGCTCAGTATTTACACGACTTTCACTGTCCGCCCAGGAGGTACCGAAGGTGGTGACGCGGTAGATAGAGCGATAGTTAAGCTGGCGAACTTTTTACAGCGCAAATTCACCCCAACAGGAGCGACCGAACTCACTCTTCAAAACTTAATTCAAGTTCTTGAAAAAGCGATAATTGTCTCTTTGCGTCATCAACAAATACTATCTGAGATGGGCTTGTTCCCCTCGCCAAAATCAGACAAGCAATTGTGGAGTGATTTAGTTTCTAGAATGGGTGCAAAGCCGACAAAAGTGCCTCATGCCTTAGTTTATGACACTGGCGAATTAAAAGAGGAATTTAACGAAGCCGCGCCTAAACCAGAGAGATACAACGACCAGCTACACGCAACCTCAGTACTTTTAAATAACGGTATACCCTACGCGGACAGGCGCTGGGTATGTTTGCCCCATCAAAGTACTGACAAAAAGAAGTATGTCGGCGTAATGACGCTTGCTCAAAAACCAGAGGTATTTGCTTCAACCTATCAGCAAATACGCTTTTTATGGGACGTATTCTCACGCGAGGTTATTTATGATGTTGAGATAATAACAGAGATTAGCCCAGCCGATCAAAAAATGATTAGGCTTACCCAACAATTGATTACGAGGCGGTCAATAAATGCCTCCGCTAGCGCCAGCAAAAAGACTATTGACGTAGGAGCGCAAATTAATACGGAGCGGTCAGTCGATGCTCAGAAGCAGCTATACACGGGTGATGTTCCGGAAAATGTAGCTGTCATAATCCTTGTTTATCGTAACTCTCCAGAAGAAATCGATGATGCTTGCAGGCTGATTTCAGGGTATATCAATCAGCCTGCCGAGTTGATTAGAGAAATGCAATATACATGGTCAATCTGGCTTGACACTTTGCTGTTGAGACAACGACCACAACTGACTTTTCCTTTCAACAGACGCGCCACTTTCTTTGCTAGTGAAGTAATTGGTTTAACGCCAGTTGTGCAAACAGCGCACGGCGATAAACAAGGCTTTGAATTAGTAGCTGATGAGGGGCAATCGTCAGTCTATATCGATTTGTCAAAGCCGAAAAACATGATGGTAATCGGCACTACTGGGAGCGGGAAATCGGTAATTATCGCCTCTATTATTTATCAATGCTTGGCGTTGGGAATGTCAGTATTAATGATTGACTTGCCAAATGATGATGGTTCAGGAACCTTTGGAGATTTCACGCCCTACTTTAATGGGTTTTATTTTGATATCTCTAAGGAATCAAACAATCTTGTACAACCGCTAGACCTATCAAATATTCCTGAGTCACAGTGGGAGGAGAGGACAAAAGCTCACAGAAATGATATTAATTTAATCGTTCTTCAACTAGTTTTAGGTACACAAAAGTTTGATGGGTTGCTAGCCCAAACTATTGAGTCTGTGATTCCGTTGGGTACAAAAGCCTTTTATGAAGATACCGAAATCCAAGAGCGATTTGAATTAGCGCAAAAAGCCGGGATAAACACCCCAGAGTGGGCGAATACACCGACATTGGTAGATATGGAGAAATTCTTTTCTCCTGAGTGGATTTCGTTAGGCTATCAGGATGACAACGTAGAAAAAGCGTTAAATTATATTCGCTTGCGATTACAGTATTGGCAAGCAAGTAGTATTGGTAGCGCTATCTGCAAGCCTTCAACTTTTCAAGCCGATAGCCAGTTGATTACCTTTGCCCTCACTAATCTGCAATCAGGAAAGGACGCAGAGGTATTTGGGATGTCAGCATATATCGCCGCATCCCGTCAATCTCTCTCTTCCCCCAATAGTGTATTTTTTATGGATGAGGCTAGCGTATTGCTGGGATTTTCCGCATTATCGCGGCTTGCGGGTCGTAAATGCGCTACGGCTCGAAAGCAAGGCTGCCGAGTTTTTCTGGCTGCACAAGATATCATTTCTATTGCCAAATCCTCAGCAGGAGAACAAATATTACAAAATATGCCCTTGCGGTTGATTGGGAGGATTGTTCCAGGAGCGGCTAATAGTTTCTCTGAGTTGCTGGGCATCCCTAGAGAAATTATTGATAAAAACGAGAGTTTTATCCCAAATATTCAACAGCTATACACTTTGTGGCTGTTGGACTACAACAACAAATATGTTCGTTGCAGATATTATCCATCCTATCCACTGTTGGCGTTGGTGGCTAATAGCAGAGAGGAACAATCCACACGAGATAAATTTAAGAAAACTTACAGAGACAAGTTTACCTGGGTGGCAGAATTTTCTAAGTATTATGTCGATTGCGTTAAGCAAGGAAAGCCGTTATGAAGGTACTATCATTAGCTATTCAAAATAAGTTATTGCTGTCGATACTCGCGGGTGTTGCGTCAATAGGAAGCTTTCAGGTTTGGCAATACAATCAAGCTCAATACGAAAAACTTATTAGCAATGCAAAGAACGACTGCGGGGTTTACATAAAATTGGGCGAAGATGCAGTTAAAAACAGCCCTAGTTTGAAAGCAGTGAAGTATCAAAATAAGTTCCTCCGGGGACTAAAACAACCAGGAATCAATTCGGACTCCGCCGATCCTGGGGGGTACGTTATGATTTTGCGATCTCCGGCTTCCACCCTTCCGCCTAATGCTTTACCGTTTGACGACCCCTTTTTTACGAGCTTGTTAAATAAGGAAGATGCACCGAAAACATTAATGGTTTCAGCAGTTGCCTTTGATTTAGCAAAAAAAAAGGCGACTGTCAAATCTTTCTGTACCAAAAAACCTTTTGTAGTGAACCTAGATAATTTGTATGAAAGATACCAAACGATTGATCGCGATCTCAGGCACAGTGATTTTGATATCCTTTTCTAGCCTCCCAGCCAACGCTCAAACTAATCAAAACCAATCTTTTCTGACTCAATTTCAACAAATCTATAGTAGTTTGCAGACTTACATTAGTAATTATCAGAAAGAGTTTTCTAAAAGTTTGGGCAAGTTGTCAGCAGAATTAACCCAGGCGATTGAATCTAGCGTTGGGGATTTAGGTATTCCTGATCCCCTAAAAGCTGGTAAGAACATTGAGAAGGTCATTGCGAAACAAGAAGGAACGTTGCTGACATTAGACCCTCGCATCCAAGCCGACAATGCCATCAAGGATTGGAACCAACAATATACACGCGGACAGTCTCAATCAGTTCTTGGCGCTGAAGGACAGCGATCCCAGTCACAGTCAGCAGAAACAACTAATGATGCTACCTCCCAATCAAGCGAAAATGCGATTGCCGCGCAGGATGATGTCATCACCCAAGACATTCTCAAAAAGGTAGCTATTCAAAACTTACAAAGCGTTGTAATTGCTAAATCAATTCACTCAGAAGCGCAGAAACAATCCCGTTCCTTGGCAGTTACAAATATCAATCTTGCTGATATTTCCGGTCGCATGGATGAGCAAGCGGCAGCAAAGGATCAGGAATCTAATGCGGCTACTCGTCAAATCATCCAAACTGCCGCAGCTAACGATTCATTCTGGAAAAATCAATAATCAAATGATAGCGTTCTTAACTATTCTTTTTGCTCAAACTACGGGACAGCAAGCGGGGGAAAATACAGGGACTACAAACGCCGGAGAAATAGTAGAAGGGGCGATTAATGGCGCAGACCTAATTTATAAATCATTTGAGAATGATTGGTCTGAATTGGCATCTGGAACAAACCCAATTTATACGGCTGTTGTTGCCGTTTCTACTCTTGCGGCTGTTGTCATGATCGGCTTTGCTTCATTCGGCTGGTACAGGAAATATGCAGAAGAGGGATTTGGATTTGATTTGATCTCCGAGATGGTTTTACCCTTGCTAGTAATTGTCATGCTGAGTAACAACGGGTTCCTTCTCGTCAACACGACAATCGCCTTAAAAAACGTATCCACTGGACTAAATAGAAACATTTTAAATATTACTAGAAATGGAGTGAATTTGAGAGATGCTATCAGAAATGTAAACGCTGACCAAAGCTTTATCTTAGCCGCGCAGATAGCCTTATCCGATTGCGAAAAACTGAGCCAGGAGAAGAAAGAAGGAGAAGAATTAAGCAAGAAGCAAGCTTGCATCAAGGATTCTATAGAAAAGACTCGAAAATCCGCACAGGAAGCTAGAGAAAAGACTGGTGCAGGTTCTGGGGGCGGAAGCTGGAATCCATTAGACCTTAGCGGTGAACTAATCAATAGTGCAATCCAAGGCTTTGTTTATGTAATTCTCAGTGGGCTATCAGCAGCTTTTCAATATATCGTCCAACTGTCCTTCTTAATGATTGCATTCGTCGCTCCTGTCTTCCTAGTTCTATCTTTACTGCCTTTCCAAAGCAAGCCTATCTATGCTTGGTTGTCTGGCTGGCTAGGACTAACATTGGTTCTCATTTCGTACTCGATAACAGTCGGAATTATTGCCAGCGCAATTGTTTCTAAACCTTCGAGTAATCCTTTATTATTGCAACTACTACAAGCCATTTTCTCGCCATTACTCGCGGTAGCCATCGGCACGGGTGGCGGGATGGCTGTATTCTCAGCGTTTACCAGTGGGGTTAAATTGTCTGTGGGTTTAAGAAGATGAAAATATTAGAGAGAAAAGAGTTAAAATTTACCCCAATTTTCTTAATAGTCAATGCTGTTTTATTGGCGATTGTTCTATTAATAGAAGTTGTAAATTTTGCTCGACTAGGAACAATTTCTAAAACTAAAGCTTCAACCTTGGTGGAATTATCTGACGGAGAATCGATTCGAGTTCTGCCTATCAGTAGTAGCGATCGTTCCGCACAAGCTATTACCCATTTTGTTGGTAAAACAATGACAGGGCTTTTGGGTTGGAACGCACTCCCCAAGCCAACTGATGATTACAATCCAGACCCCACCAAACAATTAAAATTAGATCCTGGGATATCGACATCAAAAGCCAAGATTACTACTAGTGCATGGGCTTGGGGTTTTGCGTTGTCAGAAGATTTTCGCGCACCATTCCTTGAGGAGATAAGTAATCTTACGCCGCCCGATGTCTTTAATGGGTCTACGCAATCAATCCTAAAAGTCAGCCTAATCAGTCAGCCGACTCGGATTAAGGATGGGCAATGGAAAGTAGATATGGTTGCAGAGATTGTTGTTTTCCAAGGCAGCAACTTAGTTGGTAAGCCCATCGCTTTTAACAAAACTGTATTTGTCAGGGCGATTGATACGGCTGCCCTGCCTAGATTTGCGTCCGATATTCAAGAAACCGCATCAAGGGTTCGTAAAGCGGGGTTAGAAATTTATAAAATCCAAGATTTAGATTTATGAGCCAGAATACCCAGTCAGCTTTGCCAGAGGCAACTATTGAGATAGAAGAGCAAGATTTTGCCGCGATGAACGGTGCTAAAACAACAAGGGCTAATGATTCAATTCAACCAGAACAGAATCCCGCCCCAGAAGAAATTGTTACTGCTCGAACAGTCTCGCAATCTCCACTCTTAAAAATGGGCGTTGTTGCCCTAATTTGCTTTATCTTCGTGGCGCTCATTGGGGCAATGCTAGGCAACTCAATGAATGTGCTGAAGTTTTCTAAGGGCATTGTGCAACCGCCTACAGAAGAGCAAACGCCCCTAGCAGAGCCGGAAAATGAGACAGGCAAGGATAAAACAGCGCTTGCTCTGACTAGCCAAAATTACGAGTTAAAGCAGATTCGCGATCGCTTGCCTAGCCCAACGCCTACTCCTAGCGCAACCTTAGCCCCAGCCCCAATCGCACCCGTTACCCCTCCGATGCAACCAGTGCAGCGCCGACAACGTTCTTACCCAGTCGCCAGTCAGCCAGCTTTGCCGAGAACTTTCCCCCAGGCTAGAGTATCTATTCCCCAGCCTCGACCCCAGCCCCAGCCCCAAATTGCCCAGCCGAGCAGACAATCTCCTTTGGCGTTCCCAACGGCTGCAAGCAACGCCCCCACCCAAGACCCCACTCAGCAATGGCTTCTCGCTGCAAACGCTGGCAGTTTCAGGAGTTCAGTCGATGAATCAGAAAGCGAAAAACCCATCAAGACTACTGGAATTGAAGGAGGTACGGGAGGAGCTACACAAGTCGGGCAGAACACTACCACTAATTACAACGCTCTTCGCGTACTTGTTGGCAGCACCGCAGAGGGTAGGCTAGAAACGCCGATCGCTTGGGGCACTGGTGACGCTGGCAACCAGAATTACTTGGTGAAACTAACAAAACCCTTAAAAGCCTCAGATGGTAGGGACGTACTACCCGTGGGCGCTTATCTGGTTGTTCAATTAGCAGAGTCCAATGGTTCGGGTTTCGCCAAACTGCGTGGTGTTTCAGTGTTGGTCAATATAAACGGCGATACGCAAGAAAAGCAACTCCCAGAAAATGCCGTTCTGATAATGGCCAAGGATGGTGGTTTCTTAAAAGCAGAGTCTCGCAGAGGCAGTAATCTGGGCAACAATTTCATCTCTGCTATTGTTGCGGGAGTCGCCAAAGCTGCCGAAGTACAGAATCGCCCCATAACTCAAGTCAGCAGTAACTCTAATGGCTTCTCTACTAGCTCCACTACCAACGATCAAAAAGACCTATCCGCCGCTTTTGGAGAGGGTGCATTTAATAGTGTTCTCGATAATATCAAAAGTTCAAATGTCGCCCGTTCTCAACAGTTAAGTGGTAGAGAAGAAGTATTTGTGATCGATGTTGGTAAGCCAGTGCAAATATTCGTTAATCAAACAATATCGCTCTAGTCACAATAACGTTACGGTAACTGAGGATATAAATGTTAAAGAAAAACACTATTATTGCAGCATTTTTAATCTTAACTAGCGCGGCAAAAGCAACGGCGATACCCATCCGAACGGTTTACGAGAATGATGCAAACTCTAGCGCTATCGAATTAAAAGTATGGAAAGGCTATGGACTAACTATTAATTTAATGTCTACTGGGGAAACTATCAAGCAAGTTTGGATTGGCGATCCAAGTCGCTTCGCTTTTACCTCAAACGGTGGTTTATGCCCGTCATCAGGCGGCGATTCTGAATGCGCGGGAGGTACAGCGACTGTAATCTTTCTTCGCCAGATTGACCCGATCAAGTTTCCTGTTACCTCTAGCAGTAATGGAAGCACTCAAATTACATTACTTACCAATGAAAAGCAGTATCAATTTAAGATAGTCCCCGCTACTGGCAACCCAACCTATACAAGCTTAGTGATTAAATCTGACTCAGATCGGCCATTGCCAATCATCAGGCAGAGGTCGCCGCAACCGCTAACAGTTCAAAAGCCGCAATCAGCGCCGCCAGTAGTCCACCAGCCCTCGCCGCCACCACAAACAATAAAAGTCCCTCAGCCTGTTGCCGTTTTACGCCCCAATCCTGGGACTACGCTAAATGGTGCGATTCAGAGAAACGATGCTAATGCTCTCGCTTTTGGGCTAGCAGAAGCTGGGCGCAAAGGTCAAGTTAAACCCGGATCTACCACCTGGAACAAGGTACAAGATGCAATTAAATTGTTACGGCGTGGCAAGACTAGAGATGAGGCAATTTCGCTTTCTCAGGTCGATAAAACCATTTTTAATCAATTACTCCAATGGGGGCAGTTGTGAACAATTTTTCTAAATCTATTCGCCAAGAATTAGGCGATTTTCTGGATTCGTGTAGGTGTGAAGGTGAGTTATGGATGTTTCCACCAATCGGCTATTTGCTGCTTTTGACTACTCTTTTGGCTGTGGATAAGACTTAGCTTAGTCCTGCAACAACCTACTTAAAATGGCTGTTACCCATGCCCTTTGCAACCTTAACTGTATTGCAAATAAACCAGTACAGAAAATCCAAAAAGCTGTTAGCACCAACAGGAAATGTAGAGCTACAGCAAGACAAAAGTGGATGTGAGAGTTGTGCCTATTTTCATGGACGACAATACGACCAAGAAAAACTGATTTGTGCGGTACATCCACGTGGCTCCAATCAAGAACAATGTCCCGATTACTTTAACAAAAATCATGAAACTTAAGCCTTTTCTACTGGCTGCAATAGCTTCTCTAGTTCCGCTTTCCGCCTCAGTCGCACAGACACCAACAATCGATTATTCACAAGGCTTGTACAAGACGGCTGCCCCCGACTGGTCGAAAATCACATGGGATACTTTGCCACCCGTTCAACAGCCAGGATTTTTAAAGATACCTAAAAACCTGATTTCAGTTTTTGGCTACGACCCCTCGCGCTCGTGGACAGCAGGGCAAAAAGTAGACTCTGTTGTGATGTTGGGGGATGCAGATGATGCCTTTAAGATGTCTGCCTTGAGCTTAAAGTCCATTGACACGGTGGCTTTGCCCACTACAGGCACAACCACCAAACCCACCCTCAAAGACTTTGGATTAATGCAATGGCAAACGCCAAAAACATTAGTTAAAGCAATGCCTGAATTAAGCAATCTGAGCCTATCAGAAGTTCCTCCATTAGCCGAACTATTCTCCAAGAACGGCGGCGGTGGCGGCACTATTTCTCAAGCCATAGCCTCAAATCCTCAAGTCGCAAACCTGACACTAGATAAGATTGACCTAAGCAAATATTCGCTTGATTCAATTCCTGGGTTGGACAAAACTCAATTAGGAAAGTTTAAATCATGGCAGCAAGCTTATGTCAATCAAATTCCTAAATTAAGTCAAGTTCCCTTTGATAAAATGCCTCAGCCTATTAGCTCTGGCATTGGTGTTGTGGGTATCGCATCTGTTGTACTTGGTACGGCAGAAAAGGGCGACAGAAGGGCTGGGAATGATTACTTTGTTTCTGGCAGCGTTGTCAGAGGCGACCGCACTGAAGAGGTTGCCTGTCCTCCAGGCATTGAATGCTCATACTTAGAGATGGGGGATTTTGCTGGCAGTCAGGGCAGCTTGTATGGTAAGCGTTGGGCATCAGGCTCATCCCAGCTAGTTTTGGGTGGTTATGGAATTCTAGCCTCTGTGAATGGGGGCAAGGAACCGACGGGGCGGCTAGTGTATGGTAGTGGATTCAAAGTGGCGCTAACTGGAGTTAATGAAGCGAAAGGAACCGCAGACTTTGGTCTTTTCTTTAGGATTTGCGCTCGTCCGCCATTTCAGCAGAAAACTTGCACCCCTTACTTCATTGGCCCAGTTCCCTGGTTGCCCGTGAGTGAGAATGATTTGGTTATCGTGGGGACGGGACGATGACAGGGACTCCTAAGACAGAGGTTAAGCCAAATCAATTTATTCCCGCAGGAGTTGAATCAGCGCTGTTTTCTCCCGCAGGTTTAGGGGTACTCGTTTGTGGCGCGGTGATTGTAATCGCCAAAATCATCGATAGTAGGGGAGGTATTGCCAAGCTAGCGACCGCGCGGTGGGGCGGGATAAGAGAAAAAACATCGGCTCGGAAATTGGCATGTAAACAAATCCAGCAACGCTTGCATAACCGAGTATCACTGTATGTGGGAACTCCCAAGAATACAACGAGCGAGGTTATTAATGGTGTCCGTAGAACTTGCATCCCTGAAGATTCAACAACCCTTTATTTTCCAGAGGCACAGCGAGGCATCCTAGTTTGTGGTGGCCCAGGAAGTGGAAAGTCATTTTCAATGATTAATCCCCTGATTCGCTCTGTAATTGATCAGGGCTTACCTCTGGCTTTATATGATTTCAAATACGCCTCCCAGGAATCAGCTGATTCTCCATCTAAAGGGCAAGCACCAATACTTGCAGGGTATGCGATAGAACGCGGTTATCAGGTTACTGTGCTTGCCCCAGGCTTTGCTTCTTCAGCAGTTGCCAACCCTATAGACTTTCTTCGCAGTAATGAAGACTCAGAAATGGCACGGCAGCTTGCGATTACACTCAATCGCAACTTTCAATTGGGTGATAAAGATTCTGGAAATAGCTTTTTCACCAATGCTGGAGATCAGTTAGTCCAAGCCGTCTTTATGCTGGCAAAGGGCACAGAGTATCCAGATATCATGATGTGCCAAGCGATACTAGGATTGCCAAAGTTAGTTAAGCGCATTGAGCAAGCAGAAAATCTAAACTTCATGGTTAGAGAGGCTTTCGCACAGTTTGTATCTGTTGCGGGTTCCCCAGAAACAGCAGCTAGTATTGTGGGTACAGCTAGCGGATTGTTCAGCCGCTTCATGGTTCCCTCGGCATTAGCAGCGTTCTGTGGAAAAACTAATATTCCATTGGATCTGAAGGGGCGGCAGATGGTGGTATTCGGGATGAACAAAGAAAAGCGTGATGTAATTGCTCCTTTGCTTGTCTCGATTCTGCATCTATTAGTTAGTCGGAATGTGGCTAATAAACGTACTTGTCCTTTGGTATTAGGGATTGACGAATTACCTACTCTTTATTTACCAGCACTGGTTGATTGGCTGAATCAGAATCGGGAAGATGGGCTAATTTCAATATTAGGGTTACAAAATCTCTCAATGCTGATTGAAGCTTATGGAGAAAACACAACTAATGCAATATTTGGTGGTTGTGCTACTAAAGCATTCTTTAACCCCCAAGATGATGTAGCCGCCGAACGATTTAGTAAGTTTTTAGGTGAAGAGGAAATTAAATACAAGCAACGTTCTCGCTCATCAGGAGGCAAGGGTGGTGCAAGTATTTCTAATTCTGACCAAAACAGTACTCGCAAGTTATTTGATGTCAATCAATTTAACACCTTACCATCGGGAAAAGCAGTAATTATTAGTCCAGGTTTTGGTTCTCGTGGTCAAATAAGTTTGCCAATCTTAGAATCAATTAAGATTCCTCAGCATGAAATCCAATCGGAAGCTGAGAGTGTGAAAGCTTGGTACGAGTTTCAAAAGTTCTTATCTAAAAAGTCTACTCTCTTAACTCCAGCAGATGAAGAAATGAAAATTCGCCGAGCCTCCGCGATAAAATTGTTACCTTTAATAGAAAACCAAGAGCAATTATCAGAATATGCAAGTCTGATTTAAGTAAATATTATCTGGAATCAAATTAAAACTGAAAATCTGAAGGAGAAAATTCATGTCGTCAAGTAAGTTTTATCCGTTCTCTGATTATGACAGAAAACAAATTGCTAAACTCCCTCCTGATATAGCAGCCCTAGCAGATAAATATCCAAGCGAGATTTTAAACACTGCTGATAGTTGGGATAATTTGCCTTTTGATGCTAACTATTTTCCTGAGTGCCTTGAAGTCTATAGTGGCGATGCAGATGATGCCAATATTTTTGTGTTAAATGGTGTTCTGAAAGATTATGTCCCATCTCATGCTGAAAAAAATACATCATCCATAACAGTGATGATTGATGGAGAATTTGCTTACATTGAAGTTGAAGGGAGACAGGTTCTTAATAAACTCGGTGGAATAGTTTTGCCAGAAGTAGCGATTAATCCCGATGTGTTAATTCAGTCAATTCTCAAAGGTGAAAATAATGATTGATGATGGTGAAGCTAAAGAGATTAAGCGAGATTATCTAGAAATTTTAGAATCTCTCCTCAAACTCATCCATGCCAAAGCTAAAGAAAAAGGATTAGATCCCAGCAAGGATGTTCATATTTACTCTAGCTCTAACAAAGTTTATCAAGGAACATTGGGAGAATCCCCCTCTAAAAACTTATTAACACCAACGATAGTAGAGAACTTAAAAAAAGCTCTGTCTGACCCGAAAAATTCTCAAGGGGCAATTTCTATTAAAATTGGTCATGAGAAAGTATTCCATATTAAAAATGGAGAAGTACTGACTGACAAATTAGGTTTAGCTCCGGCATCACAGAAAAATAAAGTTGTAAGTAATGAGCGAATCTACAGTGTAGAAGCTTTAGGAAAACAAGTGCAAGTATTGCAGAAAAAACTAAGCGAACAACAAAAACTTGTAGATAGTATCAAATCAGAACAGTTTTCACCCGAATCTTTATCACAACTAGCTGCTCAAGTTGCCGAAATGAGTAAATCCTTGGAGAAGCAGCAACAGTTGATTGAAAACACCCAAAAAGCATTGTCACAGGTAAATGAACGGTTTTTACCACAAGTTCAAAATACGGTTCTTCAAAATTGGGTGGGTACGGTTGAGAACAAGGTAAAACAAACTGCCAAGAATGTTTTTGAGCGGATTAAAGATGTGCTGACACCCGAAGTAACGAAGCTCAGAAAGGAAATTACTTCACTTAAATCTCAAATTAATGAACAAATTACTAGCTTCAAGGATGAAGTTAAATATCAGACTGACAGTGTAAGAAATGAACTCAATCAACAAGTTGGTAACTTAACTCAAGAAATACGTACACAGGTAGATAGTGTTAAAAACACGGTTGATCAAAGCCTTATGGGTGTTAAGTCAGCTATTGACAATACTCGAACTGAATTACGGGCTACTGTTGATGATGTTAAAGGTCAAGCAATTGAACAGAGTGTCAAAGCAATGCTGAATATCTTGGGCAAAGATAACCCTGATGGTTCTAAGAGTTTTAAAAGTACAAATTTTGATTTTGAACGCCTTGGCGATAATGTAATTGTTCGTGCCAAAAACGGCGAGACTGTTCTCACTGATGGAGTTTTATCGGCTAACATTTCAGAGAAACAGTTACAGGCACTTGATAAGGTTCAATCTGTTGTTGATATGCATCATCAAATTCAGCAGGATTCTCAACAAGAATCACAATTTAGAAATATGCACAGGTAAGCCATGATCAAAGGGGAGCAATGCCCGCATTTCTCACAAGCTGCTTTGCGTATAAGTAATAACTTATAAGTTAAGAATTTTACTCATTACTTCTTTAAGCAATAAGTAAGAAGTAAGGGAGAACCAATAAATAAATCAGCCCAGCCGTCGCTTTCGCCTTGAGGGCGAAAGCGCCTAGATATCTCGGTTTTGCCAAAAATATTATTGATACGGCTGGGCTGATTTATTCTTGGCAAGTGCCTAATGAGTAATAAGTTAAGATTTTTACTCCTTACTCCTTGCTCACTACTCATTACTCCTCCATTCGAGGTGTGGTGAGAAATCCGGGAATGGTGTTCCATGATCAAAGGGGAGCGTAAAAATGATACTAATCCTAATCATTGGTTTGTTGTTTGCACTGGGTGGAATGATTTTTCTAGCTTGGCTGTTTGTTTTATTTCCACCTTCAATACCAAAGTCAAAGTATCGCTCCCAAGGTTTTAAGCAATCGTCATTACCACCTAAGAGTACAAAATCGTCTGACATTTCATCTCAAAATTTTGTACGACAAAGCCCAGCACCAACGCAAAAGACTCTCTTAGCTAAAAATTTTAAGAAGCCTGTACGACAAAGCCCAGTACCAAGGCAAAAGACTTTCTTAGTTAAAAATTTTAAGAAGCCTGTACGACAAAGCTCAGTACCAATCCAAAAGGCTTTCTTAGCTAAAAATTTTAAGAAGCAATTACTACCAAGCCCAGCGCGAACACCAAGGGTTAGATTACCTAAAAAGCTTAAGAAACACTTGAATAATATTGAGTACGCTAGTCAAGTATTACTTGAGCTTCGTAGCATAACTCAATTAGCCAAATTGCCAGTAGTAATCGCTACGCTACGCAGGATATCGCCTTACGTTTTTGAAGAATTGGTACTCACTTGTTGCTTTGAACAGGGCTGGCAAATCCAACGCAACTTTCGGTACACCGGTGACGGCGGGATAGATGGTCGCGTGTTGATTTTGGGAAAGCTTTATGTAATCCAGGTTAAGCGTTACGCTGATTACATTAGCCCAGAACACATCAAAGATTTCCTGTGCTGTATCGAAGGAGAAGGAGCTAGTGGTGGATTCTTCGTGCATACTGGCATAACTGGACAGTTATCAAAACAATTGATTCGTCGCTCCGATAAAATAATCTTAGTGAGCGGTCAGAAACTAGTAAATTTTGTCTTAGGTAAGCAGTTAAAAATAGTGGGAATAACAATACTAATTAAAACAGTGAACAGTTATCAGTGAACAACTAACCTATCAATGAATTGATGGAAATATCTGATACCTGATAATTGATCACTGATAAGTTAGCGCCGAAACCGTAGATGCTCCTCGTTGTCATTTGGCGATGGCGAGTTGATTCCCAATCTTTTCATAATCGATGGTTTTTCATCTTTAATGAGTTGCCTAACGATGTTCATTTTTTGCTCAAAAGTCAAAGCTTTGGCATCAGTTGTAACACTCGTAAATAACTCGCTGACCTTTGCTCCTGTTACCTTTTCACCTTTGACATATTTTCCTACTTCCATAACTAAAGCAGCCAATCTTTCAATATCTAAACCGTGAATTATTTGTTTAATGTGTGATTTAAGTGACTCTTTTAATAACTCAGTTTCTACTTCTATTGAGAGGGATTGAACGTTTCCTTGAGAATGATTTTGATGATGTCCCCATTTTTCAGTCAAGTCAAGTATCTTTTGTAAAGCAGTAGTAAATTCGGTATAAGTTTGAGATTGGCTCACCCCTAGCAATTCTTTCAGTTTTGAGAGCGCTGATACAGTCTCATAACTTGCAACAGTTTCTTGAGCAACGTAGTCAGAAATAGCATTAAGAGCTAAGTGTTCTGAAGTTCGAGTTTTTTGGGTCAAATACCCTACGAATTCATTGTCCAGTAGTTGCTGAAACTGGTTGAATGTGGTTTTTCCTACTTTTAGCTGCTGGCTGAATTGAGAAAGTTGTTTTATTAGTTGTGGTAAGGTTTCAGTAATGATGGACTCAACTAATGACTGTTCTATACTTTGAGCAATTGATAAGATAGTTCTTTGTGAATCAAGTCGTTGTTCAATTTGAGTAATAGCTGCTTCTAAGCCGTGGAATCTAGTTTTTCCTCCTTTTAGCTGCTGGTGATATTGAGAGAGTTGTTCTATTAATTGTGGTAAAGTTTCAATGAGGGCAGACTCAACAGCCGAGTATTCGATATTTTCAATAATTGGATCTACAGTTTTTTGTGAATCAAGCCGTTGTTCAATTTGAGTAATAGCTACTCCTAATCCCTCAAAGGTGGTTCTTCCCTTATGCTGCTGGCAAGTTTTAGAAAGTTGTTCTATTAGTTGTGGTAACGTTTCAGTAATAATGGATTCAACTAATGACTGTTCTATATTTTGAGCAATTGCGTCTACAGTCCTTTGTGAAGAAAGATATTGTATTTCATGCTCAATTCTTGTAGATATTTTATCAAATGCGGGTTTAAGAGCTTTTTGCTGTTGGCAAGTTTTAGAAAGTTGTTCTATTAACCGTGGCAAAGTTTCAGCTAGGGCAGACTCAACTAATGACTGTTCTATGTTTTCAAGAACTGATAAGACAGTTTTTTTTGTTGAAAGGTGCTGCTCAAATTGAGAAATTGCTGTTTCTAGGTCGTCGAATTTAGTTATTCTTCCTGAGATATGCTGGTGATGTTGAGAGAGTTGCTCTATTAGTTGTGGTAACGTTTCACTTAAAGCAGACTCTACAGCCAACTGTTCAATATCCTCAGCAATTATATCGATAGTTTTTTGTAAATCAAGGCGTTGTGATAATGGCTCAATTGCTGTAAATATTTTGTCGAATGTGGCAATACCTTTTTTTAGCTGCTGTCTCAAAGGAGAAAATTGTTTTATTAGTTGCGGTAATGTTCCAGTGAGGGCAGAGGAGACAGCCGAGTATTCAACATTTTGAGTAATTGCGTCTATAGCTCTTTGTGATGAAAGTCGTTGCTCAATTTGAGTAATGACTGCTTCTAAATCGTCAAATCTACTTCTGACTCCTTTTTGCTGCTGTCTCAAGGGAGAGAGTTGTTTTATTAACAGTGGTAAAGCTTCAGTGAGGGCAGAGGAGACAGCCAAGTATTCAATATTTTCAGCAATTGCCCAAACAGTTTTTTGTGAACTTGAAAGTTCTGACTGTTGAGCAATAGCTGTTTTGTGAGCTAATTGCTGACTGACTTGAGAGAGTTGCTCTAGCAATTGTGGCAACAAAGTTATTAGGGTGGACTCAACTACTGACTGTTCAATAAAGTCAGAGATTACATCCACTGTTCTTTTTGATGAAATTTGTTGCTCAATTGAAGCAATCACTGCTCCAAAGTCATCTAATCTGGTTCTAGCTCCTCTTAGGTGCTGCTGATACCCGTACAGTTGTTCTGTTAATTGTGGTAACGTTTCAACCAAGGCATCATCAACTATTGACTGTTGAATATTCTCAGTAATTGCGTTTAAGAGTTGTTCGGTAGTTGGTCGTTTGGCGTTTCCATTTTGTTCAAAACTGACATCACTTGCTGCGCCGTCAATAATTGCTGAATCTTCTGGGTTAACTTGTCTTGAGAAGTTCGTTGCTCGTTGACCTCGAAGCCAATCATCTGTAGAGCTTGGGTTAATTCTTGTACTAATGGCTCTAAGTTCGAGGACTTCTTGGCATTCAATGTCTCGGCTAACTGCTGTAAGAAGTCGCTCAACCTCTGTTGCTGGGCTACCTCTAAGCTCTGAATTTTTTCGGTGAGTTGAGAGTTCTTGATTTCTAACTGCTCGAAATTCTTGTTCAGTTTCCCGTGAGAGGTTAATAATTCCTCTATCTTCTCGGTTAATAACTGTATCTGGGTTGGGTTGTTGTTGGTTGTCATGGGTTTGTCCTATTGGTTGATTTGGTGAGGTTTGTTGTAAAGAACTTTCTTTAAGCTGAAGTTTGGGTGGTTCTATTGCAGCAACTTTTGAGTGTTGATTGTGCTGTTGCCAGTCCCTTAACTTCATTGCTTCATGGCTCAATTTTTCGTAAGCCAGTGGCCCACTTGCGACTATGAAATCGTCAACACCTTTAGAAGGCCCTGGCAAGCTGACGACCTTGACCCTAGCTCCAAGCTTCTGCAACAATCTTCCAGTTACGGAAATATCCCTCTCAATATTGAGCTTCGTTTTAGGCTTGGTTTCATAGTCAAAGCAGAATTTGATTTCTCGAGAAGGTGTGGCAAAAATTGCTAACTCTTCATGCAGGTAAGACTTGCCAATTTTCTTGCCAAACTCATCTTTGGGAGTTCGGTATCCCGCCGAAATCCCAGGTAGCCCAATGGCAGCATGACCCTGACTCAACAGACTGGCTGCTTTTTTAGCGCCTTCTGCGATCGCACAGGGGATATTATGTTTCCAGACACAGTACCAAAATCCTGACTGGCGATCGCTATCACTGGGATTCACCTTGTGTTTGGAGTAAATGCGTTCGGCAATATCATCAGGGACATTAAGCAGGAAGATGCTTAATTCAACCTTGGGAGGATGCTCATATTTGATGAATTTCCCTTCAATTATTTGATTATTCTCATCTTTTTTGGGTCTTGGTTGATTTGGCTTGTAGCATCCCCATCGTTTCAGAGTTGGTTTATCACCTGGGGTTAAATCAGCAAATGTTCGCGCATCAACTCCAGCATCACACCACCATCCTCCAGCATCAAGATGAGAATATGTTCTGATTAATCCCTCCGTTAACCTCCCGGTATTTGTACGATTAAGTTTTTCACTGATCATCAGCCTTTCCCAAGCCTCATGCTCACCACCTGCATAGTTGAACTGAAGGCTTTCCTGACTTTTCACGGGATGTGGAAAGGGGAAATTGGTTCGCGAATGATATTCGCGAATCACTGTGACTTTTTATATTTAGAAGCTTCCTCAACCAAATCTTTTAAACCCTGATTGAGAATTTCAACCG
>NZ_JACJTD010000079.1 GCF_014698505.1 Nostoc foliaceum FACHB-393
AACTAGACGACCCATCAGCATTAGAAATCTCTTGTGAGGTCGATTGTTCAGATGATTCCGAATTTAAATCTGATGATGAACTAAGCGAATTCTCACCAGATGTATTAGCACTCGTTGTCAAAGCTTTCTTGTGAAAACTCTTCAGACCACTGGCCGCTAGTTCTACCCCATGACCTTTAAACACATCAGAAACATCGTCATAAGAGTAGCCAGCGTCTAACATATCTTGAATAGGTTTAGCCAAACTGAGAACTAAATCTGACAGACTGATGGTTTTAGGTGTTGCCGCAAAGTGTTTGAGACTGGTTTGAATATCTTCTATTTTTGATAAAGGAACAGCTTTCGGTTTGCGCGACATATTTTAGTAAGGGTGTGGGGTATAGGGTGTAGGGTGTAGTGAATTTCCATGAATTTACCCTTGTGGCTTGAATCATGAAGGTGATGGGTCAGAGTGTACAAAAAGATAATTTTCTTGATTTTCACTACACCCCACACCCTACCCCCTACACCCTAATTTTGACTAGTAATAAATTATTCCATTGTAAAAAAGTCGTGGTCATCAAAAGTTTAAGTTTCTTATCGTGATGTGACGAATATCAACAGAAAAGGGTTTGTATCCTCGTGAGGTAGACTAGTCTAAAAAAGCAGTTACCCATGAATCAACATTCCTAGTATCAAAGGGTGTTGACAGCATTGTTAAACAGACCCTGCCCTCGGTGTAACCGAGGTTGTTGCACAGAGTCAATCGTGGTGAGCCAAAGTCTCGTACTCCCCCAGCCTCCCGTTGTGTCCCTTGGTTCTCGTTACCCCAGTCCTGTCGTGGGGGCATAGGCGAGCAATACGCCGTAACGCCCTCCGGGCTACTTTTACCTTCGGTAAAAGCGGCGTGGTTGCTTGTTGGGGGTATCCCCCAAACCCCCCTAAAACATGTCTATTAAAGGGGTAAATGAGTCAACAAGAGGTTCCGGGTTATTCGCCTACCTGCTCGGCGCAAAGCGCCGTAGCAGCTACAGCGAATAACCCGGTAAAAAATAAATATTTAAAGAGCTAAACGCTTAATTAGTTATGCAGCCAGACCCGCGTACCAATCTCAGTAATCAACTAGCTGACACATTAACCAATCGGTCAGTAGCACCAGATGAAAAGCGAGAAATAACCATCACGTTTAGGGCTAGCCATGCCGAGAAAGCGAGGCTAGAGCAACGGTGTACTGGAGTGGTGCAAAGCGACTATATAAGAGCGAGATTATTTGACTATCCTTTACCACATCCTAAGTTAGTCATTCCCGAAGTGAACCGACAGGCTATTTATGAATTAAAGAAGATTGGCAACAACCTAAACCAACAGACCAAAGCTATTAACGAAGCTGTAAAAATTGGTAGCCAACCGTTGACTAACGAGGTGAAATCATATCTGAGAACTATTGAAGAATTAACAACACTTTTAGAACAGACTCGCCAATTACTCACTCAAACTACGGTAGAGGGGCAGCACAATGATTACCAAAGTCAAAGCTAACAAATCATTTCGCGGCACTACTAAATATGTAATAGAGAAAGAGAAAGCCAAAATTATTGGCGGGAATATGTACGGGAAAAGCACCAATGAACTGGTAGAGCAGTTTACTTTATCAGCCCACCTTAACCCCCAATTAAAAGACCCATGTTATCACTTAATGCTTAGTGTACCAAAAAATGATAGAACGCTAAATGATGACGAATTAGCTAATATGTCCCAACGTCACTTGGCATCGGTCATTGTACTATCGCGGCTTCAAGGTAATGAATCCCAAGTTAAACAGCCAGAAAAAAGAATATCAGATACCAAACTAAGACAGCTAGTCGATGACTTTATAGAAACTGAACTACCAGCTTATGACTTCTTTATAGCGCGGCACTCAGACAAAGAACACGACCACACCCATATCGTTGCATCTAGAGTCAATAACCTAGATGGGAAATCTATTCGTACCTGGAACAATTACGCCCATTCGGAACACTCCGCCCGACTGCTAGAGCGAGAGTTTAAGCTAACCCAAATCCAAAGCAGTTGGGAGAGTAAGCAGAAAGCTATGACTCGGAATCAACTGGAACGAGTCGAGCGCGATGGACTTCCAGGTGAAGAAATAATGCGACGGGCGATTGAGCAAGTGGCAGCAGATAAACCTACAATGCCCCAGTTAATTGAGCGGTTATGGAGAGAGTATCAAGTTAAAGCCATCGTTAGTTATTACGGTCACGGTGGGGTAAGGGGTATCAAGTTTGGCATTGAGATTGGCTCAGTTAATGAAGATGGTAGCCCCCGTTTGCTCTGGAAACAGGGAGGTAATCTCAATAAATATAAGTGTTCATTTACAAAGCTTCAGACCGAATTGGAGATAAACTACGAACCCAAACGGGACGATAGCGAAATTAAACGCTTAAATAATTTCTTAGAATCTGTAGATAATAGCCAAGTTAATCAGCAACTAATATCAACCATCTTCCCGAAAGAAGCTCAAGCTATAGCCGAAACTGAACACCAACTAAACCCAGCTAAATCAGATGCAAAACAACGAGCCAGTTCAGAACTCCTAAATACAATTTCTGACTTTATTGAACTGTCAGCAGTTGATGATGCCTTAAGTAAAACGTTACCACAATTAACAGAACAACTCTCTCAATATCACCAGCAGCTAGCTAATAATAAAACCACACTCGACGAGCTATCATCAGCGATTGCTGATGTGGAGCAACGACTTAGATCACAAAGAGCAGTTGATGCAATTTCTGATTACGTTGAGCAATCGACTGTTGAATCAGCATTAACCCAAACAGTATTAGAATTAACGCAACAACTTTCTCAATATCGGCAGCAGCTATCAGCAGGAACAACCGCATTCGACGACCTTGGAGAAGTGATTGTTTATTTGGAGCAATTCCATAGATCACAAAAAACAGTGGATGCAATTGCTGAAAATAAAGCTCAAACTCTAGCCGCAGATAAACCAAAGCTAAAGGATAATCTTTCAGCCGAGTTATATAAGTATTACAGCACCGACTTGCAAAACTTATTAGTGACTGACCGAGATAAAGAAATTGCTATACGGGCGCTCAAAGATAATAAACTACCCCAAGATGTTGAAGAAATTATCTTTGCCAGTCCAGCCGGATGGACACAAGATGAAGCCAAAGAATTGGTACTAATCGCTAGCAATAAACTGGCAACTCAAAAGTCAGAACCAGAACAGTCACTCGATGAAAAGCAGCGTCAAGAAGAGGAATTCTTAGCCGAAGCTGTGCCTATTGCTGTTGAATTAATTAACTGGCAGTTAAGAGAAACTGGCTCAAATAGCCTTAGATTCAAACGTGCCACTCTGGAGAAGCAGGGTAGAGAATTGGTATTTACCCATGATGAACGAGGTGAGATTTTTAGAGTGGCAGTCAACCGAAACCAGTCAGGTGAGCTTGAGTATTCACCGATTAATGTGGGGGAAGTAGACTCTCTTGACCTGAGCTTTTGGCAAGAAGCAGAGCGCGTATTGCAACAAATAAGAGAAGATGTAGAGCGACAAGAAAGAAGACAGAGTAAAGGGATGTCTCTCTAGGTGATGGCGCGAGCAATAGTCTGCTGCGTTAGGCTACTTTTACCCCTAAATGCTTGCTTTTATGAGGCTTTTTTTCGGGAAGCTACTGCTTGCTTTCGTTTCCTCCACCAGCCAAAACCAAGAGCAATTAATGAGCCACCTACTGTATGAGGTTCGGGAACAGGACGTGGAGTGATACTAAAGTTGCCATAATCCACATCACTTGAAAGCTCTGAATAACCTTCACTTAAACTACTGTAGAATACGTTAACGTTTCCTTGACCGTCTTCCCCGCTACCAGAAACCAGGTAAGAAAAACCGTTCGTGGTTAACAGTGGCTCACTCGCATTCAACAGATTATCGTTGACACCGTATGTACCCGGTGAGAGCAACCCGATTATTGTCTCTGCAATTCCTTGATCTGTCCTTGTCCCACTTATACCTGTGATTGTGTAATTGTTGTTTATGGGGTCTAGATCAGTTGTAGTAAGAGTGCCGCTAGCTGAAATAGCCGTACCATTTGCTTCGTAACGGGGAAAAGAATACTGAAAATCAAATAACTGTGCAGCTTGCGCTGTAGAATACGCACCGACACCAGTCAAGCCGACAACAGCACTAGCGGTAGCAATGCCAAGCTTTTTGACTAATTCCATTAGATAATTCTCCAAAAAAATAAAGTAAAAATTCTGGTAGGAGTCAGAATATTCTTTCTTCTGGCTCCCAAACCCCTGTTTCCAAATAAAAAGTAATATCTTTGAACGCAACTCCGTATTACTTTTGCCCGAAGTTAGCGTCGGATGAAAGGTAGATTCACTCTTTGTATCAGCCTCAGTTTCAATTAGAAGTTCCCAGGAACGTCATCAAGTGCTAGTAAGAAATTAATCAGGTCTGTTTGCTGGTTTGGATTAAACCCAGCCTGCCTATCTACATAGAAGTCATGACCTGTGCCATCAAGGTTACTACGCACTAAACTAGGGTTAGCTTTGTTGGCTTTCACAACTTTTGCACGAAGTTCACGATCGACTAAGGCACGCAAGCTGCTAGCAGCATCGGCAGGTATACCAAGGCTTAGAGTGCCAGTTAGCCCTAACCCGCTCTTGTCAAAAACCGTAAAGCTACCATTTGAGTCAACTTTCAGACTTCCTGCCCGTACAGCTGCACCACCATCATGCAAATATGGCGCACTTAAATAAAGACCACGCAAGGAAGCAGTTTTGTAACCACCTTTTGGCAATATACCTTTGGGTAGAGTTGTGGGAGTGTCGGAGATCCCTTGCGTTGGTACATCCAACACTTCAGCATCAGCAGGTATGGGAACGGGAGTGTTGAAAGTGTATAACTTGGGTGGCACTAACAATTTATTCAGCTCCAGGCGAGATTGAGCGCGGGCTGGATTAGTACCAATTTCATCGAGTGAATGAATTTTGTTGTCAGTGAAGAAGGGTGGAATATGGCAAGTTGCACAATTAGCTTTCTCAAATACCTTTGCTCCACGCTTAACAGAATTGCTGTTTAACGCTTGCCAGTTTTCCGCAGTCTGGTTGGCAGGTGGTACTAAGCTATTTTGAAAAGCAGACATAGCGTTGTCAGCAAAGAGGAAAGTCCCACTGGCAATATCTCCAGGCTTTCCAGTATTTGGACTGAAAACTAAACCGTTGTAAGTAAATAAACTGGGACGCAGGTTTGGATAAGTTCCTGTGCCAGGAGCGGGAATTTGGTCTTCTAATTCTGCTTCTGTAGGATTCGGTGCGATTACCCCCCGCAGCCATTCAGAAGGTTTTACTATCACTCCTTCTGGTAAACGTAGACTGGGAACGGCAGCATTTTGAAGAAATGTACCAATATAAACTTCTGGATCAATACCAAGAGTCTCTGCACTGAGTTGAGCAGCTGCCAATAGATTGATTTCTGAAGAATGAACACCGTTGCTGACAGCGCTGAGTCCCGCAAATGGCCCCACTGCAAACTGTCCATCAAAGAAATAAGGCTGATTCTTAAATGTGAAAATACTGGGTATTTGAGTAGTATTGTTGATACTATCTGAAGAACTTTCAAAATTACCAAAAGGTACATCCAATACTGCATCGTCAAAAGCTTTTTCAAACTTTTCGGGATCAGGTAATTCTACTTTATTACCTTTACTATCTAAAATAATTTTCCCATTGCCTTGGTATTGTGGGTTTAGGGGATTAAACTTTAAACGCGAAAACGCCGCAGAAGAATTTGGTGCTAAAGCAACTAGCAAGGGTGTGGCAATTTCGCCATTAGGTACTCCCAAAAGACGTTCACCCTTATTTGAAAGGGATACATGGCAAGCAGCACAGCTAATATCAATCTTGGGTGTGATTCCCAGCCCAATCGGAAAAGTTCCTCCCTTTTCCATTTTTAAGCCTGTATTGACAACAGTTCCTTTGGGGAAAGTTCGACTACCTAATGCTATATCCTTCTGAAGAATAATTTGTAAGTTCGTTGTTGGCTGACCTTGCAACTTAACTATTGCTGTCTGTAATTCTGGTAAAATTCTAGCAATGCCAAGTCCAAAACCAAATACCCCTTGCAAACCGAATATATCTCCAATCTTACGGTTGAAAAATATATTTTCACCTTGCGCTATTAATTCCTTAGTAATTTTTACTGCCCCAATCCGTTGATAGGAAGTTGAGTCATTAGGATCTAGTCCTTTTTCTATCACTACTTGCGCTGCTTCTTGAGGGTTAAGTAGTTTACCAAAATAGTCGTAATAGCCTAGCACTTGAGTCGGTGCAGGTTGCAAAAGATCGATTTTTGCGAAGGCTGTCTGGCTTGTCACCAACCAATTTGATAACAAGATGCCAAAAACACTAATGATAAAAACGCAGATTAATAAGAAAATCTTAGTTTTGGAAGTATAAAATATCCTAGCTATACCAGTCTTAGGGTTGTTTTTTTTTGTTTCATAGTGAGCAATGCACTAAAAGCTTACAAGTAGATATATCACACTATTACGTAAATATATGTAAAGTAAAAACATCAACTAATAATGATGAAATTACTGTAACTGTTTATGGGGGTAACGAGAGAATAAGGGTTACAGGCAAATAGTCGGATGATTTAGCTTTGTTTCCTCCAACTCAAGGGCTTGATAGTGGCTCAAGCACTTTTAATTGCCGATTCCACTTTTTTCTAACAACGTAGAAATAATAATTTTCGCCATTGATTACACGTAATAGCCCATTCGTGTAATGCTGCATGAATAACGAGCCAAAATGATAAGCCAACTATAAAATTTACGGACTTTAGAAGTATTTGATTTGCACTGATATTCAAAAATTTTCCGCATAATAAATAGTTGGGCGGCATAAAACAACAATGGGAGAGATCATGGCTTTGACTGGCGGTTGCTTCTGCGGACGGGTTCGGTACCAGATTAATTCACCGCTTAAGCCTGGGCGCAGTTGCCACTGCTCTCGCTGTAGAAAGGCATTTAGCGGGGCAGGCTCTGCTTACGCTGAAGTTGAGCCAGGTTCATTCTCCTGGCTCAGTGGTGAAGAGAATCTCACCTTCTATGAGACGATACCTGGATGGGGTTTGTGCTTCTGTCGAATCTGTGGAACCACGCTGTGTGGTACAGCCGACGGCAAGGTGCATGGAGTGACCCTCGGAAGCGTCGATGGAGATCCAGGTGTTCAAATCGAGATGCACATTTTCGTTGGCTCCAAGGCAACGTGGGATCACATTGGCGGACACGCCCCTCAGTTCTTGGAGTTTCCTCCCAAAGCTAAATTGAATTAGCAGTAGATTTACATCCTCTCACTGTTTTGCTATACATGGGGTAAAGACAAGATACCCGCAAAATTTATCACGATGTAAAGTTGTGTAAAGTAGCCATGTATTGATGTCTTTCAAACACTCAAACATTACCTAGTTTGGCTTATTTTAGGCAATGTTATGAGTGCAATTGAGCGGAAGAATAAGGTTTGAGCCTTCCTTGACAAGAGCCTTCAGCTTCTGTTTTCGGCAATATTTTCTAAGTTGGGACAGATAAGCTCGAAGTGTTCACTAGGCTGAAAGCCAAACTAGGCAGACTTTTCTCTCATATAGACAAAGGCGATCGCGATAAATTTGTTACAAAAACTTTACATAGTGATAAATTTTGCGCGTATCTTGTCTTTACCCCAAAATGAGTTCAATTGGGGAGGGAGCAACGCGATTTTGTGAGAATTCTGCGTTCAAGGCAGGAGGCGCATCCCTACAAAACTAGGCTTTAAATTCTCATTTTTGGCCGTATAACATCTGCGTTTTTTACTAGTTTTATGTATAATTTAACACGTATTTTTTTACTTTTACTCTAAAGTTAAGATTTGAGAATTGTAAACGGTTAGGCCGTGAAATGAAGTAATACGAGTGGGTTTACAAGTCATATTATCCCCAAAACTATTTTTTAGCACTTTTGTAAGCTACAGAAAAGGGTTACTAATTTAACCAAAATGCCTTACAAAATATATCCTTTTTTGGCAATTGTTTAACCTATGTTGTTAGTTTGATAGTACGGAAGTAATACACGAGCGTAACGCTCACAACTTCCCCTTAGATTTGGCGGCTTTAGATGTTGCTCCTGTGGCTCTTACCGCTCCTGCTATCAACGGTTAATTAGCAATAACGTCAAATAAAATCAAATGAAAGGCGCTCTCAAAAAAGGGGGCGCTTTTTAGCGGTAAAAAATTGCTGTTTCAAAGCCAATTTCAAAAACTGGGTCTGCATTACACGTATGAGCCAAAACGTGGAATAGGTGGCTATATATATTGATCTAACGTGATCGCTTTTTTGGCATTGAGCCAAAAATCGGGTAATTTCCATTTAGATGGTAGAGAGTAGAGCATATACTCTGTGGTTGATTTCGGCAGCCCCCATGAAGATCACATCTATGTAACGTTCAAATCCCAAAATTTTTGGGAATACTAAGTTTACGTTTTTACGTGACATAAATATATACTTTACAACCCTAGATAAATTGCAATCTCGATAGAGTTGGCATTTCTCCAGGGTTTTTTATATGCAATAGGTGTATTAGCGCAGAGTATGTACTGTACTCTGCGCTAGAACGAAATTGTGCTTTTACCCATAAATTGACCAAAAAATGAATCATAACTTGGTTCTTGGCAACTTTTGGTGATCTAGGTTGAGGGAAGGCAGAGGGCAGAAGGGAATTAGATGGGGATACATACCCCTCCCAATTGCAGACCACTGAAATTCAAAACGAATGTGGGGATATTATATGAGTTATAGAAATCAGTTTATCTGGCAAAGAGCGGTTCAACTTGCTATCAATTGTTATAAATTTACTCGCCTATTTCCTCAGTCAGAATTGTATGGTTTAACTAGTCAAATACGACGTTCTTCTGTATCTGTAGCATCCAACATAGCCATTCGCGTAGCGTCCCGTTAGGGAAGGATATGGAAGACGTTCAAAGCAAGAATACGTACAGTTTTTGCATATTGCTTTAGGCTCTTTAAGAGAACTCGATACACAATTAATCATTGCTAAAGAAGTAGATTTGGCAGATAAAAACCTTTTTACTCCCCTATTAAATGAAGTTGAGGAAATGCAAAGTATACTAGTTGCCAGTTTAAACAAACTCAAAGTTTGAATCTATATTTTTCTTTTTCCTCCTTCTGCCTTCTGCCCTCTGCCCTCTGCCCTCTGCCTTCCCTCAACCTAAATCACCAAAAGTTGCCAATAACCGATAAAGTGGCCACTCCTGAAAAGCTGGAATGCTTATTTTTATGTTGCCATGCTCTGCACGCGATCGCATTTAAATCTCTCAAATACTCTTCATCTTAAGTTCTGTCTTGCGGTCATTTTATCCTTTAAAAACGGCCACTTTTCCTTTAAGTGACATTTAATCCTGGTTTGAAAATACTGTCGGTGGAAGATTTGAGCGATTAGTATTGCAGGTTGCTACATCTAGGGTGCAAAATGTGGGCAAAAACCCTCCCGAAGGGGTAGATATAGCAGTTACAAAAAAATTATCTTATTTATGTAAGATTCTAAAAAAAAACTATGCCTGTCAAATTTTCTCAAGATGACATCATTCCTCATATCTCACTGGCTGAAGAGAGTACTCTTGAACGTCAAGTAACCAGTTTAGGGGGATGCATTAGCTTTTTAAGCGTTTTGCAAGTTTGTTATGAAATATCTGGAAACGAGATTAAAGTTACTCTGAATTTATTAAGTGTAAAAATCGGTGAGGCAACTTTAAACCGTGACCATCCTACGGTTAAATTAGGTGGAAGCGTCAATGCTATAGGTGCTGAAGTGACTTTCACCTTTGATATATCTGCGTTATCTTTAGAAATATGTGGAAAAGTAAAATATATAGTTAGTAGCCAACAAGGTTGTACAACTATTAACTTTTAAATGGGTAACTGGGGGAAGCTGTAGGGCGAACGCATCTAGGTGTTGAGCCGGGATATAAGCAAAAACCTGCAAGATGACCTGAAAAGCCTTGATTTTCCGTTATAAATCCTGGCTTTTTTAAGCTTTATGTAGCAATTTTTCAAAAACTCGTAGGATAAGGGTTTTCAGACTATCTTGCCGTAAATTACGAACATCTTGGCTCAACACCTTTTACGTCTAACTTTGTTGGAGGCGATCGCAAATAAATCGTCTTAAAGTCACTAGATTATTTATTCTAGATTATTTATTCTAGATTCTAGATTCAATAAAGCTGCGCGTAAGTTGTCTTCTGAATCAATTTCTTCCCAGTTCACGGGCATGACTTTAAATAATTCCAAAGCAGCTTGCACCCAAACTTCCTTCGGTACTTTAGCACCATGCTTGCGCTTACCTTTTTTTAGTAGATCGTTGAGCCAGTCGTTCAGTTCGATTGGTAGGCGCAGATTCACTGCCTCTCTATCACCTTTAATCAAGAATCTAGATTCTTGATTATTGATTATTTCTTCAGTAGACTGAGTTTCTACCTCAGTCTTGTTAAAAACCCCTTTTGCCAAAGGATTAGCACCCAGAACCGAACGCGACTTATTTTTATTTACTGCCATTTGTACACCTCATTAACTAATTCCCGGTAAGAAGAAGCACCCACACCGTTTGGGTCGTATTCAAAGATAGATTGTCCGTGAGAAGGTGCTTCTCGGATTTTCACCGTCTCAGGAATCACCGTCTTAAACATCTTTGAGCCAAAATGCTCAGTTAGGGCATCCAAAACTTCTTTACTAAGATTGTTCCTGCGGTCATACCGAGTTGCCAGCACACCTGCTATGGCAATGGGATGATCTAGCTGATCTCTAACCAAAGTTAGGGCGTGTTCAATTCCTTGAACGCCCAACAATCCCAAATAGCTCATGTCTACTGGGATGATTACCCCATCGCTGGCCATCAGTGCGTTGATGGCAAACACACCCACGTTAGGCGGACAATCTATCAGCACAAAATTATATTTATCTAATATTGGAGCGATCGCTTTTTTGAGTAGCAGTTCTCTGCCTGGACGACCAGATATTGGAATTTCTTCTTCTGCCAGCAAGATGTTAGACGGTATTACATCTACACCACTAGCAGTTGTCACCAGTACCTGTGCTAGCGGAACCTTGTGCTGCAACACATCTTTTAGCTGAAATTCTAGCTGCCAGATGGGAATCCCTAGTGCAGCACTAGCGTTTCCTTGTGGGTCGATATCAATAACTAATACCCGCTGCTTTTTAAACTTGACCAGACCCACAGCTAAATTGTAAGCGGTGGTCGATTTCGCCACCCCTCCTTTCATGTTGAAGACAGCCAGTTTTTGGGTCACGTTTACATTTGACTCAGTTTGCTTGTGTGGCAAATATTATACATAATATCTGATATATTCTTGATTATTTATTCTTTAATCTAGATTATTTGACTCATACAGCCATAACACGTGAGCTAGGAACACACTAGATATTGCAATTGGGGAGCAAAAGCTTTGACTGTTAGATCAGGAAATAGAAATTAGTTGATCTAAATGTCAAAGCTCTACAGTCAGCGCTTTTCGTGTGATGTCGTATTACTATCAAATCCCGACTTGATAAAAATCAAGTGAGGGTACAAAGAATGAGGGTGATTGTAAAAGTAAATACTAGCTTCCTTAATTCACACCCAATTTCTCAGTCTAAAGGAATAAGACTCAGGGTAGAGAAACTTGATTTAATAAATTGTTTTGCTAATTTACAAACAATTAATAGTGCCCACTAGGTAGCTAGTTAGCGCTAGCCACTAGTAGGACTTCCTCCGTAATTGAGTTGGCAACTAAGGAGGCCAATTTATCGTGGCAGAAAGTTATTGTGATGCGTATCTTGAAGATGATATAGATATCTTCAAAGGAATGACAATTCTTGTAGTAGATGATACAAATGATTTTCTGCTCTTGACTACCTATATTCTTGAAAGCTATGGATTTCGGGTGATGACGGCATCCAATGCTTCAACAGCATTTGAAGTCCTTAAACAGTTTCGGGTGGATCTTTTAATTAGTGACATTGCTATGCCAGAAGAAGACGGGTATTTTTTGATACGGAAACTCAGAAAACTTCCGCAGTTCAAAACTAGAGAAATTCCAGCGATTGCTTTTAGTGGTTGTACTGAAGGCAAGACGCGCTCAAAAGCTTTGGCATCTGGGTTTCAAACTTATCTTCAAAAGCCTTCAACCGCTACAGAGTTAATAACAGAAGTTGCAAAACTGCTACTAATAGAGTCTAAAAAAACTCCGATGT
Source organism: Nostoc foliaceum FACHB-393 (assembly GCF_014698505.1). GTDB lineage: Bacteria > Cyanobacteriota > Cyanobacteriia > Cyanobacteriales > Nostocaceae > Nostoc > Nostoc foliaceum_A. The sequence continues at coordinate 12,299 of NZ_JACJTD010000079.1, forward strand.
TTTTGGGCAAATACTAATAGTCAAATTGGCTTTGGGGCAGTTTGACGGTCACAAACCAATAATTTTTTCTTACTTCTACAACTTCTACGAACTGCTCAAAATTAACTACTATAAGAGCGATGGTTTTGTTAAGTCACACTATTGCCCAAAGTCCAGTGCCTTCATGCAATCGCATTCTAGGTGAGCTTCATAAAACCATCGCTCTTATGTCCTAATCAACCTTTGGTTGTACGAATTTATTTGTTGTTTTAGATATCCATTTCTCAACTTTTACAAATCACCCCAATCAAAATTCAGGAAGCGTCGAGCATTCAGCTTTGTATATTTTTCAGTGTGTTTGATATCACGGTGTCCCAGGAAGTCTTGGATTTCCCTGGTGTTATACCCCTGATTCACCAGATAGTAACCGCAAGCATGGCGCATCATGTGACAGTGAACTTTGATATCAAGCCCGGCCTGTGCCGCTAATCGCCCAAGCAGCTTTCGCACCGCATCAGTAGACATCACCTCACCACGCTCGGAAACGAAAATATATTTGCTATCGGGCAACATCTCTCTGAGTTCTTTGAGCAAAACTAACTCATCATCTCTCAAGGGATGCACCCCAGAGTCACTGCCCTTTTCCCTGGTGATGAAAATCTGACGTTCGGCCCACATCAGTGCATCCCAGCGCAAGCCGCACGATTTACCTACAGCTTCCCCTACCCTCAGACCGTGGCGAAACATGAGCAACATCAGTGTATAATCACGATGAGAATAACGAGCTTTGCGTTCAAGTGCGGCATTGAGTAGAGATCGCACCTCGCTTGGTGTAAGGTATTCTCTAGACCTATAATGCTTGTTGGGTAGACGAGTTGGGGGTGGCAGCCTCATTTATTCTCGGTGGTAGTGTCCGGTTTACGCGAGGTATTATGGACAGTCTACTACGCCACAAGCCCCATTACTCCGTTGAGAGACAAGCCACTCAAGAGTTATTGCAAATAGTTATCAATTGATAAATACGTCCATCTTGGCTCAATGCTAAATAGTTAGTCTGCGATGCCTGCGGCGTTCTCGTTGCGATGCCTGCGGTGTTCTCGTTGCGATGCCTGCGGTGTTCTCGTTGCCATCGCGGTCATTGCCAAGTCTGTTACTGAAGATTAGCTGTATATCCTGCGTATATGGTTCAATAGTTAATTCAAACGAAGAAATAAAATAAGAAAATTTTGTCAGCTACCGCACAATGTAGTAATATTTGCGGGTTATATTGCAAAAAATGGCTGGATTTATTTCAATCTAAAATCCTTGTAATTCCCATGAATCGCATTCTTACAGCATCAGAACATTTGATGTGGTTGTCATATAACAATAGCCCGGAAAATGTTACCTTGTCGGCGACTATTAAAGGGTCATTTACCATTGATTTATTAACTGAAGCTCTGGCTTGGCTACAACTTCGGCATTCTCGGTTAAGAGTAAAAATAGTCACTCTTCATCAAAATCAGCCACAATTTTCCTTAGAAAATGTTCCACCTATTCCACTGCGAGTAATTGAGCGACAAGGAGAAGAACATTGGTGTCGGGAAATGGTAGAAGAATTACGCCACCCTTTGAGTTGGAGCGAAGAACCCCTGCTGCGCGTATTGTTACTCCACTCACCTGATGTTTCTAACCTAATAATTACTTTTCATCATTGTATTGGTGATGGTTTGTCAGGAGCTTATCTCATCCGGGACATCTTGCAATTTATTGGTGAACCAGACAGCCCTCGTGAGCTTTTACCAGACTTGCCTCCCGTTGATGAAATTATCCCTGATGTGACAAAAAATTGGGTTGAGGAAGATTTAGATGATTCGAGAGAAGCGGAGTCTATATTAACAACAAATTATCGAAATAATCCGGGAGTAAATACTTCAGAAACATTTCCAATTCGCTTATTTTATTGGGCGCTCTCTTCTGCGGAAACTACCAAGCTTATAGCTCGTTGTAGAGAAGAGAAAACTTCTGTTCACGGTGCTTTATGTGCTGCATTTCTTTTAGCGATTGCTGCTGAAATCAAATCTCTTGACGAGATTATTCTTAAGTGTCATACACCAGTCAATATCCGTAAATATTTGACAATTACTGTTGGTGAAAATCTGGGAGAATACATTACTCGACCAGTCACTGCTCATCGATTAAGCCAGAAGACTAATTTTTGGGATTTAGCTCGTGAAGTTAAATATAAGCTCAATCAATTCATAGCAGACGGAAAATTATTTGACGATGTACTAAAAGCCAGAGCTTTATTATCTAGGAACTCTAACCAATGTGAGGAAACTCCAGATGCAAGAGAGATAGGAGGAATGGATATTGCAATTACTAATCTGGGAAAATTAAATATGAAACAGCAATTTGGAAAATTACAGCTACAGGAACTTTCTTTGATGGCTACAGGCCCAAAATCTCTACCACTTTTAATAGGTGTAGCAACACTTCAGGAGAAGATGTGTTTTACTTGTCGTTATCAAACATCTCTTCTACCTGATGCAATCGCCTACAACATAAAAAATCAAGCTATGGAACAATTGCTGACAGCCCTTGTAGAGGTTGGGTAGGGAGTAGCCGATTTTGGTTGGCTTGATACCTAACCGATTGATCCGATCTATTATGGACAGTCTACGCTGCATCAGTGAATCAGACCACTGCCCAGAAAGAGATGGATTTAAGGGGCGGAAATATTCAGGCGATGCCGAGAGAAACATTTCGGTGCATAACACTGCATCATGCCGTGGGCGATGCAGTAGCGTAGAGATTTTTTCTTTAACTATCTCTTCGAGTGCGCGTTCGTCTTCTCCCCCAATCAACCGGAGATTCTATGAGCGTTGGATCTGCGTTGGGTGTTTCTCTATTCCTGGTAACATGGTCATCACTTCCGGCAACGTTGCCGAATGTTTTTAATTTCTCAATCCTGAGAATTGTTAGTGGCGACATCAAAGATTTATGCTACAAATGCAGTGTGAGTGTAGTACTCAAAAACCCCTTTGGGCGAACGGCGGTTTCATGTCACGAGCGCAGCGAGAGATGGCGCAGCCACCCGCAGGGCATGAAACCATAGTGAGTATGGTATCACTTATACAAATGCCTGAAATCCACTTTTGCGGGAGAAATCGCCCTTACTGCCTACTGCCAAAATATCCCCAAAACTACCTCTAGGGTACATAACGACAGTCGTTTGACAGTCATCGGGGTTTTGGACAATGACAGTCAAACGACTGTCGTTTGGTACAGCAAAGGGGTACTTAGGGGTAGTTTACGGCGCATTTTGACAGTCATCGAAATATGGTATCAATCAACACGATGGCTTACTTATAATCCCCTGTAATTCGGTAGTAATACAGGACATGGAGCAACCTAATTTAGAAGTGCTTTCGATTAAGCTCCCGTCACGACAGTAGCGATGGCCAGTTGCTGCAATTTTTACGAGAGCGAGAGCGTAAAATGTCGGGCAGAGGTTTGACTAAAATTGTTTTGAGTACGTGGTTAATTTTTGATAGTTGAGGTGGATAAGTGCGAAGCTGTTATCAGGGGCAAGATGGTCTGAAAAAGACAGCCCTGTATAGTTAAGTTTGCTCCCCGCGTTTGGGTACTAATAAATATTGCTAGTCAACATCAAAGGATTTAGCATTTTCGCTCATAGAGAATATTCCTTAGTCAATTACAAACGTCTCGCATAAAATTGCATCTCGGTTCCCTTGCTCGGTGGCCACAGTCACAATTCCATTCTTGGGGTCACAGTTAATCATCTCACCTGCGAACTTGACCGCACCACTAAGCGATCGCACTTCTACTTGGCAACCAACAAACCCTGCGATGTCCCCGCCGTCTTTTTCAATCTGCAACAGTGAGTATAAGAACTCAGACTCAGCTTTTACCAAAACAGTATCGGATGTAATTGGCGCGGCGATCGCTGCCTGATCCTCAGTTGGCATACCCGCACCACTTTCTAGTTGATCCGCACCAGTTCCGCAGGACTCCCCGCAGCAGTTTTCCATATCTAGCAAGGGTTCCGCATCACCCGCACCAGTTGAGGTGGCATATTCTTCTTTTTCCATTGGGATAGGAAGCGATTGAATTTTCATTTCTGACTCTTCAATGTTTTTTTCCTGGGAATCTGAAAAAGTGGTGCGGGTGGTGCGGAAGTCCTGATTTTGCGAGGTTTCTGGTGCGTGTTGTGGTGCGGAAGTGGTGCGGGTTTCGTCTAAAGTGGTGCGGGTAACTTCCAAAATACCAATGCCTTTCAGTACTGGAATGTTTCTTTTAGCAATGTCACAGTACCTAGTTCCCTTGACAGCCTTGGGGAAGAGTTGAGCAATTCTGGCGATGACTTGGTTGATGCCCTTTACATTTTTGTCACTGGGTCTAACCTGTTCGCTCCATGTTCTGCGGTTGTTATCGGAATCTATAGTTAATGTGCCAGTTTGAGTGTAGTAATGTTCCAATCTTACCCATAGTTCTTTTGCAGTCATTTCCTTACCAGGGACATAGCCTATGTTCGCGGCTTCTATGAAGTCAAATAGGTGATTATTTTCTTTCTGAAGGTTGTAGAAAGCATCAGTTGTACATTCGTAATCAATGCCTTCTTCTATAAGGTCATTAAGTGCTTGCAGCATTTTATTTAGAAATGCTGGGGCTACTTTCGTTCTGATAAATTCCTTGTCGTAAGCAAAGCGGGGATCAGCTAGTAATTCATTTGGGTTGTTCGGATCTGGATTTTTTTCAAAGGTTTTCTTGAACTCTAAAACTGCAATCCTATCTTGAATTGCTTTCATTACTCCTTGTAATGATGGTGTTTCATTCAAGTTAAAAAGACCTATGGCTTCAGGGGTAAACTCAATATGGTCTTTACCCTTCCGTTCACAATGCAACTTGTTACCAGTTACAAATAATTTTAAGCTTTGAATCTTGTCGATTCTCGACGTTTGTGGGTTTTCTGATGCCCAATTTACCCTGCTGTACATCAACGGAGCTAGATTAAACTTCCTGCCTTCGTCGTACAATTGGAAGTCTGCTAAAGAGACAGAAGTTAGTCCATTTTCGCCGTAAATAATGGATACACATTCGCGCAGAGCATCTTTCCCATTAGACCCAAGCCCAACTGCTAGAATTGCTTTTACCTCTCTTCCTCTGAGCTTCCTAACAGTTTTAAGGTCAATCGAAGCGGCAAGATTTCTCAAAAGAATTTCTCGTTGCGGTTTGTCCAAACACTCAAGTAATCGGTCGCAATCTGTAGTATCAGCGTTTGGATTGTACTCAATCAACGGTTCATAAATAAAGTAATCTTCGGGGGTATGAGGGTCTAGCCGTGGAATAACCTTATTACCTATCAAAACGGGTCTAACTATTCCATTAGTGCAGTTAATCCCTGGTGGATTGAGTAATTCTGCCTCAATTCCCGTTCGCATTTTTGCCCACTCTAGAACCTTCTTAACTGAACTGGGTGAAGCGTAAGGATAGGATTTTTTACCTTGCTCATTTTCAACTGCAAAAGAGTTACAAAAATTGGTGATTCGTCTACGCTCTGTGTCATCAGGAGAGTGTTTGTAGTGGTTGCCAGTATGCCAGTAGAGCTGATCCATAGCGCAAATCCAATTCTTGTCTCCATAGAGAGTTTTGAAGGCAATTTGAATAAAGCTGACAACTGGATCAAGATCATTTAAAGGATCGTCAATATCAGTTCTCTCTGCTTGCTTACGCTGCGCTACTGCTGCGTGGATCTCTTGCTCTAGCCTGCGGATAAATTCTGGTGTTTCCATCTGCCCCAAGATTTCTTTGATATCACTCGATTTATATGGTAAATCGGGGCAGATGTCGTGAGGGTTGATTCCGATTAATGCAATCCCCACCTCGGCTGCACAGTCCTTGCAGGTCTGGAGTTTCTTTAAGCCAGTGTCGTCAGCATCGTGCAGAAAAACGATTAATCCTATGCCTGCTTCAATTGCACGTTGATATTCAGGCGTGATTGTTTTTTTATCCCATCCACTGCCTTGAAACGTAATCCCAGCAAGACCATGTGCGCGACCAACTTCTACGCATCCCTCGCCTTCATGCTGGAGTAGCGCCGGGGTTCCCATCACTGATTTAGCACAGGCTAGCGCTTCATCAATGCGGTAAGCTTTCCAGGGTTCATCCCCTTTTCTCATCTCTGGAGTGCCATCTGGAAGCCTGTGCCATTGGCGGAAGGATTTATCTTTTCCCTTCTCTTTGATGTAATCCGCCCATTCATAGCGAATTACCCATTGGCTTTGTGAGTAAGGGTAGATTGTTTGTGTTGCATTCCCTGGTATTCCCTTTGGTAGCTTGCAAGTTATGTTTTGAGTTTGGGGTATGTCAGTCGCCGCTTGGGTCAACATCACCAGTGCTAATTCACCATCTGGAATTGGCGCACTTTTGGGCAAGATTCTCTTAGGCTTCGCAGCCAAACGGTTTAGGGATGGAGTGTAATTAGCCCCTGCCCTTTCTGCCACCACTTCAGCCCAAGGTTTGATCGCCTCTCTGATGTCCTTACACTCACAATTATTGAAGCATCTGTACTTCCCGGTTTCTGGGACAATAGATAAGTCATTACCGCCACAAACTGGACAAATAAACTTATTTTTAGCTTTGGACGGTTCTAGCTGGTCTTGAAAATTTCGGATGTCGAATTTTTCAAATGTCTGTTGAGTTCTTGAGGCATTAGTTTTTTCTGGTGTATCTTCAAGGTGTTTATTTTCTACACTGGCTGTTTTGGTATTGCGTGCTGCTAACTCTTGCTCCCCTGTAGCTGACTGTGCTATTTTTATCGGCTCAGAAATATTCGGCGTTGCGCCATGATCTAGCAGTCCGGGCGCACTTTGCATTTCTAACGTATTCATTTGTACTACTCCATGTATTTTTTGTGTGTTTCTGGAGTAGTTCTTTGCCGTTGTCGCCGCGTTCTGTTAGGTTAGAAGATGAAGAATTATAGAAAAATAATCTGGTTGTAGTTTTTGTTGACTACTCGTGAACGATTTCCAGTCGTTCTTGGTGTTCGCCTCATCATCTAACAGAGCGCACCCGAAGCAGCAAGAGCTACTCCTTTTTTTTTGCACCCAAGCATTCAATCTGCTTGGGAATTTTTGTTTTTTAGCCAGTTTTTAAGCATTTTCCAGATGATTTTACTGCGTCCCGTTTTTCTGTGGGAGCAGTAATTTTCAAGTTGGTTCGTTCCCCCTACATACAAGACGTGATCATCTGCCAAGACAAAGCAAATACCAGGGCTGGTGAGTAAAGATTTCCCATTAGACAAGCGATGGAAGGGTGAGGGTAACGACAGAGGGCAGCGACAGGGGATATACCTCAGTGAAATTGATCATATTTAGTCGTTACTTGCATCCTTATTTTGCTTTTGATGCTTTCGTTTTTCTTGTACCCAGCTTTCGATAAGCTCTGCGACAACATCCTCCATAGTTACTTCTTCAGCAACACACAGTTGCTTGAACTCCTTGTGAAGTTCTTTCGGAACTCGTGTTCTCAGATACTGCTTTTCTACCACATTTCGTGCGGATAAGTTCACAAATCCAATTGTATAACTTTTACTTAAGCTTACCTGGACATAGATAAAATATCCTAACCGCAAAACCTCTAAACCACAAATCCGCAAGCGGTTTTTGATGTTATCTTGTAAATGTGAGCCAAAAACCAAAAGTGGCGAAAACAACCGCAGATGGAAGCGGATAACAGACCCCGCAAGACGGATAGAACAGTAACCGCAGATATCCAAAGCTTTTTCACCACAAAGGTTTTACGAAAAATTGAAACAAATTTAAGGACTTCAATCAGATGGTAAATTTGGCATCTTGTCCCACTGTTGGGATTCTAGCCCCATCGTTGACCCCTGCTTCTTGGGATTGTGGTAACGGGTATTCCAAACTACATTTACCCCAGGGAGAGATACTTATTCCCTCCTACTTTAAACAAGTCATTGAAACGGACTCTAACGACTACGAAAGCTTAGGCAACGGTGCGGTAATCGAATATCTTCAAGGCGAACGTTCTGATCTATCTGGCTCTAAGTGGTTGATTGGAGAGACTGCCGAAATCTACTGTAAGCAGTCATTTGGACGCATTGTTGATGACTTCAAAAACAAAATTACTTATGGGCTGCAAATGCTCTTAGGCGCAATTGCTCAAACTCCTAGACAGCAGAGCTATAACTTGTTTTTAGTCGCTTCATTGCATGACTCTCAAGCCTTTGCCCATGATCTAAAGAAAGCCTTGCAAGGTAAGCACATCGTCAAGTTTGATGGCAAAGACATTGTAAACGTTGATATCACCTGTCAAATAACAGAGGAAGGTGTAGGAGCATTGTTAGTTTCCCGGGCCCCTGGTCAGCAGAAAGTCGCGCTCATTGACCTGGGGCATGGAACTACTATCACCTCAATATTTGAAGGCAACAAACTATTACAAAACAGCCGCAAGATTGACACAGTAGGCGTTCACCATCTTTGTGAGGCGATAGCTAATAACCTCCAAACCCGTCGCCACCTTGGGAAACCAGCTAACCCTCATCTGATCCGAGAGGGGATGAGCAAGAACTTTGTTTATGGAACCACCAATTGGGAGTTTTCAAGCATTTACTCTGACGAACTCAAGGGATGGCTTGCATCTTGTTTAGTGCCTGCGTGGAAGCATTTGCAATCCCGCGCTGATGACCTGGATGCTATTTACCTTGTGGGTGGCGGTGCAATGCTGCCATCGGTTAGTGCAATCGCATCTAGGCAAGGAATTGCACAGATTCCTAATTCCCAGACGGCCAATGCAATTGGGTTACTTAAATTAGCTGTTGCATCATTAAAGAAGGCTTAATTCATGGCGAAAGATAACCGGGTTTGCATCCCCAAAGATTTGATTGACCCCGTAAAGGCTGAGGCGGAAAAACTACTTCTCACCGATGACCTGACCTCTGCTGTGACTTGGATTTTAAGGGCTTACTTTCGAGATAAAAATTCACTTTGCTGTCAGCACAAGCAACAATCTGCTCAAACTGAGCAGTCCCAATCCGACAGCTTAAGTAACTTTGAGGATTTGTTCGTAGCGTAACCATGAAACCAAACAAAACACTAGGACTTACTGTTGCTGCTTAAGGCTTTCTAGGTCTTGGTTACTTTGGAGTGCAGTACAACGGCCGTAAAAATATGTTTACCATCGCCGCAGCTGTGGGAGGTGCAGGGGCTATTACCTATGTACTTCAAAAGCCGAACTAGCCAGAAGCCCCAGCCGCACCGATAAAAGCTCAAAGGAAAGAAGAACAAAAGGTTGGCAGTTGTGCGCGGTAGTGTTTCACAAAACGTTTCATGAAACTGTTTCAACGGTTGCATCAATGTTTCAGCCTCACAACAACCGGGAAACGGCATGACCACAGTGTGAAACGTGAAACGCCAGTTGATTGCAACCGAAAAAACACAAATTAAGGATATCAAAATGGCGCACCCCGTAGGATATTACTCCCTCTCCCATAACAACGCACTCATTAAAGATATGTGTGAGACATGGGGCGAGGCGCTAGAAAAGATGAACGAATCAGACACGCTCTGGTTAATTGCACGTGTAGCCCATGAAGCATGGTTAGAGTGTGATTCTTCTACCGCTCCTAGCAATGAAGCTTCTTCAGCATGTCTTCGACTGCATGAGTTAAAGCAATGGGAAAAAATTGCATTGATTAAAGCAATGGTGCAGTGAGATGTACAAAAAGCAATTGTATTTAGCCTTAGCTGGAGTCTTAGTTTGTATGTTGCCTTTCTTCATTCCCTTAATTCCCAAGTTGGGGGCTTATGCAGAAGCCGAGAGATTAAAAGCCACCGAAGGATTAGAACGTCAGCGCATAGAAGAACGGGCTAAGACCAGCGATGCCTTATATGAAGCCGGAGTCATGCCCACAACTCGAAAACTTAGGATTACTAATTACTTTGATAGCGCTAAACGCAATCCCAGACCAGACACAACCCTATATCTTGATGACGAGATTATTGATGTCTTTGATGCAACGGGTAAGTGTATTGGGCGAATTGAAGAAGGAATTTGGAAGTGGAAGCACAAAACCAAAGGGATTTGTAAAAGCGTTCAAAATATCAAACCAGTAAGGAGGAAGTAATGGCGTTAGGAACATCTGGTGCAGAAAGTAATAGCACTGGTAACAGTGATGGTAAACCTAAAGGTAAGAAGCGAACGCTTGGTGAAATCATTGATTTTTGCGCCAAGGCTGTTGTGATGATTATTGGTTTACCCATTAGGGCAGCCGCCGCTATAGTCAATCAGTTTGTTGCTAACGGTGGCGCGGGTCGTGCCTTGGTAGGCGGGATTTTATTTATTGGTGGTTCTGTAATTAGTGCTGATTCAACTTGGCAATTAATCTTTACTGGGCCCCCTGTTTTACCCTGGTTTGAGCCGGCTTGGAATTGGCTAAATGTGCCGTTTGCACTGTTCAATCCTTTGTTTTACTTGGCATTCATCATTTCTGTAGGCGTTCAGGTAATCGAAGCCCACGCCCTACGCGGTAAAAACCCAGATTCAGCTAGGCGGGAACTTCAAGATCACATGGTCTATGAGCTTGAAACCAAGCCTAGTGGCAAGATTGACTTGGTAGGCCAGCTGTGGCAAGACTACAAGACCGCAGGCACACGCGATCGCTCTAGCGCAGGGTTAGTTGTGATTGCGGTTTGGGCGTTCGATATTGTCACCACCTTTGCAGCTCGTAACCCATTTGAATACACAGCCCCATTCATGATTTTGGGTTGCACCTTATTCAACATTGGGACAATGATGGCAGGTGAAATTGGGTTTGCCATCTGGCGGTTGACCAAAGATTAAAAGCAAGTCGCAAGTGACAAGTCGCAAGTCGCAAGTAAGTAATGTATGGGGGATTTAGACCCCGCAAACACATACTTGCGGCTTGATAGAAGCCGGGGACTTAAACTGAACCGTTTGAGAGTTCTTCACTTGCGACTTGCGACTTGCGACTTGCGACTTGATTAAAGCTCGTGCCGCTCAACAACTCTCTACATTGAGCGGCTTCTTAACTTAACAGGGCATTTGTTTTATGCAAAGCAATAATATCCCAAAAATTACAACTAAGGAAACGGAACACTTACGCGAATCATATCCGGCCTTATCCCATTTGGAGGCAGGAAATGTTTCTGAATGGTTGCAAGAGCGCAAGGATCAATTATTTGAAATGGCCCGAGTTTCTGAGAACGAAGCAGACATGACCCGTGTACTTGGCTTGCTGGCTTCTGGGATAGGAGCGGTTTGTTATGCGGTTAATCCAATGGCATTAGTTGGTGGTTTAATTGGTGGTGCTGCATGGCTATGGTTTGTTGTCGAACACTCCAACCGCACTAAAGAAATTGCCCCCTTGCCTTTTGTACGTGGCAACTTTATAGACGCTCTAGCCCGTGCTGGTGACTATGATAATCGCAGCAATTATCAAGCAGATCATCTTGCTAATACCGTTAAATTTCTAGAGCGACATGAGGCTGAAGAGTACGCCTTTCTTCATGCTGAATTTGAAAATATTGGGCAGTATTTAACCCAAGTTGAACCAGGAAAACGTTTTTATGCTTATCGCTGGATGTTTGGTTGGTTTGGCAAGCTTTTGGGTCGTCAGCTACCGACTTATCAAAGTATGGCTCTCCATTTACAGGATGTGACCATTGACAGCCGGCTGAATCGGTCTGAGGTAAGTGCTATCGCACAGGCTCAAACCCAGTTACCACCGACCGTAGATATTAAGCAATTTCAATCACCACAAGTAGATATTCGGGACACTCACCAAGCGGCTTCTATTTCTAAACCGGAGGAGTTACAGCCATCAGCACAGGGGCTTTCACCAGACACTATAACTAATCTGACTTTGCCTCAGAGAGCAAACGCACTCAT
>NZ_JACJTD010000008.1 GCF_014698505.1 Nostoc foliaceum FACHB-393
GTTGGTGAAGCCATTCATGGGGAAACTGATGTTTTAGCCGGTTGTGTTAAGGGTATTGCCCTTGCTAAGGAAGTTCTGCAAAGCGGTGCGGCTTGGACAAAACTTGAGCAACTTGCTGAATTTTTGCGCTAATTGCCAACTTCTGGTAAAAAAGAATGGTTCGCGTCAACCAGTCGCGAACCACTTTAGCATACTTGTTATAAAATTAATTGCTGGCTATCTGCTTGAGGTTTCACAAAGGCTTATGCTCCTTAAAACTCATAATCCATCGCATAATGTGATCAATTAAAAATCTTATCTAAAAATTTATATATTTATTACAGAAGAAAATTGTCAAGTCTTTTTTGGCGGAATTTAGCAAAAAATTTCGTGCAAAACGGATAATTAACGATGAAAGCAGTAAAATCTGATTTACACAAATTTTAATTATAGTAAAAAAGTTGTAACAAACTATACTAAATAGCGGATAAGAAACCGTTAACTTAATGAAAGCTATAAATGTAATTCAGGCTACATAAAAATGCGCCTAGAGCAGTTGCAAGCCTTTCTGGCGATCGCACAAACCGGCAGCTTTCAACAAGCAGCGCGAACATGTGGTGTTACCCAATCTACGATTAGTCGCCAAATCCAGGCATTGGAAGCAGATTTGGGTGTAGAACTGTTTCACAGAACTAGTCACGCAAAATTGACGCTGGGAGGTGAACATTTGCTACCCCGCGTCCGCAAAATTTGTCAAGAATGGCAGACAGCCACAGAAGAATTAGCTGATTTAATTGCCGGAAAGCAGCCAGAACTTTGCATTGCCGCGATTCACTCCTTATGTGGATCTTACTTACCCCCAGTGTTGCAAAAATTTTGTCATGATTATCCAGATGTACAATTGCGAGTAACATCATTGGGAAGCGATCGCGCCCTCAAAGTCCTCAAAGATGGATTGGTGGATTTAGCAATTGTGATGAATAATCGCTTCTTAACCACTGGTAGAGAAATGGTGGTAGAAGTACTTTATGATGAACCGATAGAAGTTCTAACCGCAGCCAATCATCCACTAGCCCAATATGAATACGTACCTTGGTCGGAGCTAATTCGTTATCCCCAAGTGGTTTTTAAAGATGGTTATGGGATGCAACGCTTAATACAAGATAGATTTGAGCGAATGGAAGCTACACTCCAAGCGGCTTTAGAGGTAAATACCCTAGATGCCTTCCGAGGAGTGGTGCGCCAAGGAGAACTGATAGCTTTGCTACCTCAATCAGCATTGCTGGAAGCTCGTCTTGACCCTACCCTAGCGATTCGTTCCTTAGCTAGCAATAATATTAGTGGTTTAGCAGATGGTTCCAGTTTGACTCGTCGGGTAGTTATGGTTACAACTCAAGATCGGCTCCAAATTCCCCCCATCAAGCACTTTTGGCAACTTGTGCGCGAAAATATCCCATTACAAATTGACCAGCAGCGATCGGTCTCTTAAGTGTCATTAGTTATTATTCATTGGTCATTAGTCATTTTCAGAAAGGACAATGGACAAATGACAGTGGACAAAGGACAAAGGACAAATGAGCAATATATTTAGGGAATTACTACAAAAAGTAGGTAGCGGAAATCACACAGGGGAGAATTTAACTCGCGCCCAAGCAGCCACCGCCACTAAAATGATGCTGCTGGGTGAAGCTACACCAGCCCAAATCGGAGCGTTTTTGATTGCTCATCGAATCAAGCGTCCTACGGGCGAAGAGTTAGCGGGAATGTTGGATGCTTATGAAGAACTGGGGCCAAAACTGCAACCAATCGCCTCTGGGCGACCAGCGATCGCTCTTGGCATCCCTTATGATGGCAGAACACGCACAGCACCAATTAGTCCCGTAACAGCTTTACTACTCGCCGCAGTTGGACAACCCGTGGTAATGCACGGTGGCGATCGCCTCCCAACTAAGTACGGCTTACCCCTGATAGATATTTGGCAGGGTTTAGGAGTCGATTGGACTACTTTACCACTAGCAAAAACCCAGCAGGTGTTTGAGCAAACGGGAATCGGCTTTATTTATCTACCTCAGCATTTTCCATTAACTAACAGTATTTGGGAGTACCGCGACCAACTTGGCAAACGTCCGCCCTTAGCGACAATGGAGCTAATCTGGTGTCCTTATGCGGGGGATGCTCACGTAATCGCTGGGTTTGTTCATCCGCCGACAGAAGGGATGTTTCAGATAGCTCTGGGGCTACGGGGAGTAACAAAATTTACATTAGTCAAAGGATTGGAAGGGAGTTGCGACTTACCACGCGATCGCACTGCAATCATCAGCTTATCTTCATCCGTAGCATCCCAAGAGGTAGAACGATTGCACCTCGTACCGCGTGATTACGGTTTTACTACCAAGAACGTACCCCTTGGAACTACTGAAGAATTGGTGGCAGATATGAAGGAAGTTTTGGCAGGTAAACCAGGCGAACTAATGCAAACAGCCTTGTGGAATGGCGGATTTTACCTATGGCGGAGTGGTATTTGTCCAGATATGTCAGAGGGTTTAGCTAAAGCAGAAGAATTATTAACCAATGGTGTAGTAGCAGCTAAACTCCAAGAACTTAGCCAGTTAGTAAATTCACTGTCAGCAGCATTTGTGCCAGTGTAAATAGTTCAGTTAGAAATATCGATTTCATCACTTACTTGAGAGTGTCAAAATAATTCGTAATTAATTACGAATTACGTTACGCAGGAGCGTCATTACGAATTACGAATTATTTGGTCAGCAACTCCTCCAAAATAGACTTTTGTTGCAACCAATCCTGTCCCACTTGAATACTGATATCCGAGCCAAGGTTGCCAGTACTTTCCACACGCACTTCGCCAAATCCTAAAGTGTTACGAATTGATTCGGCACTCTCACCATCTCCTTGTTGGGCGACAATATGAGTCACCTCTAGAGGTTCACCCCATGCCTTAGCCACATATATGTTGCGATATCCAGATTTTTCCAAGGCTCTAATCAACGGTTGTAGGTTAGAGCGATCGCCACCTGTACTATCTTGAATTGCTACACGCAAAGAGCGTGGATTAGCCATCTGCTGTTCCTGGTCTGATTCCAAACCAAAGTGTTGAGCCATGAGTCTGGCAATACCATTTTTGCTTGGCAACCAATAGCTAGCATCATACTCATTCTTTTCGCTAAAGCGACCTGGGAGCATTAACATTTGCATATTAGAGCGATTTGTTCGCACCCCAAAACCCATTAGCGCCACTAACTCCTCAACCGTCAAATTGGTATCGATGTGGTCTTTTACTACATCAAGAACTTTAGGTAATTGAGCAACAGTAGCTGGGTTGAGTGTTTGATCCATCAAGGCACGCATGACCATTTGCTGCCGCTGAATCCGACCAATATCACCGAGTTCGTCATGGCGAAACCGCAACAATTGCAGTGTCTGATCGCCGTTGAGATGCTGCTTACCCGCCTTCAGATTAATGTACAAATGCTGAGAATCGTCTTGGTACTTCATATCTTTGGGGACGTAGACATTTACGCCACCCAAAGCATCGATCAGCTTGGCAACTCCCAAAACGTTAATTCGGACATAGCGATCAATTCCCGCCCCACCTAAGAGATTACTGACGGTTCTGGCAGTTAAAGCTGGCCCACCTTCAACATTGGCGGAATTAATTTTTTTCACCCCATACCCCTCTATTTCTGTGCGGGTATCTCTGGGAATGGAAAGCATAACTATTTTTTTCGTCTCTGGATCAAATTTGACCAAGAGCATCACATCGGCAAGACCATCAAAGGAGTTTACTTGGGGCAGGTATTTGAGGTTTTTGGTTTCTTCGGGAGGGTTTTGCACATCTGGGGGAAGTACACTCATCCCCATAACCAAGAGATTCACCGGGCGAGTTAATTCTGAAAATCGCAGCACACCACCAGAAATGCTATCGCTATCAAAGACCGCCTCATCTTGTGGACTTAGCTGGGCTTGTTGCAAAGGCGTACTGGTTAAAGACACCGCTAAAAGTGCCCCTGCTGTTGCTGACACCATTGCAATCCCACTCATACCTACCCAAAACCACAGCCAACGTCCAGATTTCGAGTTATGGGGAAGGGAAATTTTTTTCTTGGATTTTGAGGCTTTTCCCGACTGGTTTTCTTCCGCCGAACTTCTTTGAATGGTCACAGACTTCCTCACACTTACTCACTAATCAAATTCGGTCAATTTGCAGACTAAAAACATCCAAACAAATCAACCCATAATAGCTAACTCTTAATTATCAGTGCTAACTTTTTTAATGTAGTGTCAACCACAACACTTATAGCAGCATTTTTCCTTCTTTTGGGCCAACCTGGAGATGTTTTACTGAAGTATGGCAATAATAAACTGGATTTGACTAGATATATAGATAAATCAACCGTAAATTTTTAGGAAATAGGTAAAAGTACTGAAAAATTCTCACCCTAAAAAATTAAGATAAGTACTTTCCAAACACTCGTTCTGCTAAGGTAGTAAACCCTGGTAAACGCCCAGATTTGCCCTGCATTAGGCGTACAATTAACCAGACACTTACTAAAAAGTAACCCGACGTGAGAAAGCTATTCAGGATAAATAGACGTAGCGGAAAAAAATCTGAAGTTGCTGCTCCGGTAGCTAATAATAGATATGTCAACAGCCAAGTAAGTGCCAAAGTAATAGACAGACGACTAACAGCAAGTTGTTCCCGACTCCCTTGCCCTCGATAGAGAGTCCACAAGGACGGAAAAAAGCCGATGATCGGAACTAAATATAAAAGCAACTGTGTTTTGGGCATTGGGAGTGTTGACTGTTGAGTTATTCTCCTTGTCTCCTTGTCCCCTTGTCCCCTTGTCTCCCCATCTCCCTCATCTTTGCCAGTCCCTAGTCCCCACTTCCCACTTCCCACTTTCCACTCCCCATTCCCTTTCGGTTCAAAATTTCCCATTTGGGTTAGTCTAACTCCTAAACTAGAAGGATGAATAAGACTCATATAGTTAGAGATAATAAGCTGTAAAGAAAGATTTCATTTAGTTCTATCCCGCAATTAGCTCAAAATGCAGACACGCAAGCTACTCGACTGGTGGCAAACATTCACACCAATAGCGCGAATCGTGGCGATCGCGTTATTCGTTCCGCTGCTAGTTCTTAATGGTTGGGCACTTTCGGTATTTTTTGATTATTTCCATTCTCTCATAGTCATTTTAGTCGGAGCCTCAGTGCTAGCATTTCTGCTCAACTACCCCGTGAGCTGGATGGAGCATCATGGTGCTAGGCGAGAGCAAGTCGCTATTTTAGTATTTCTCTTGGCTTTATCGATTTTATTGGCGTTGGGTGTTACACTTTTTCCGCTGGCCCTTACCCAAGCTCAACAACTGGTAGCTCGCTTGCCAGAGTTAATCGACTCTGGACGCTCTCAGTTAATGATATTAAACGAAAAAGCTGAGACTTTTGGCTTACCGATTAACCTCGATGCTCTGGTAGTGCAAATCAACGATCGCGTTAAGGGACAATTGCAAGCGATCGCTGGACAAGTTTTAAATCTGGCGGTAGTTACAGTCACTAGTCTGCTAGATATTCTCTTGACAATGGTTTTGACTTTCTACCTTTTACAGCATGGAGGTGAACTTTGGCAAAGTTTAGTAGAATGGTTACCCTCTAAATTCCGTGATCCTTTCTCTAAAACAGTCCGCCTGAGCTTCCAAAATTTCTTCATCACCCAGCTAATTTTATCAACGTGCATGGCATCAGCCCTCATTCCTACCTTTTTGTGGCTGAAAGTGCCATTTGGTCTACTATTTGGCCTAACTATTGGCCTGATGGCTCTCGTCCCCTTTGGCGGTTCTGTAGGTATCGCCCTGACTACATTATTGGTAGCCTTGCAAGATTTCTCAATGGGTGTGAGAGTCTTGATAGCGGCAGTAATTGTACAGCAAATTCTCGAAAACTTAATCGCCCCCCGAATTTTAGGCAGCTTTACGGGTTTAAATCCAGTTTGGATTTTAATTTCGGTTTTGACAGGGGCAAGAATTGGTGGATTGTTGGGTGTAATAGTGGCAGTACCAACAGCTGTTGTAATTAAGACTGCTTTAAGCGCCTTACGTCCTGGGAGCCTAAGCAACGAGACAGACGACAGCGCCACTGGAGAAATAACTGCACCTAGTGCAGCAAACGAGTCTCTGAAAGCTGACGCTAAAAACACTCTGAGCATTTCTGAAGCGACATTACCTTAAGGAGGCAGGAGGTTTTCTGCCTCCTCATTGTGGCTCAATGATGGAACCCATAAACAAAAGACTTCCCGTCTGATTATCCCTAATGGCACAGAAGAAGGGACGCTCAACAATCATTCGGAACGGTTCTGGTTCTTCTCTCAAAGATGTTGCTACTATTCCCACTGAAGTAGCCGCAGCCGCTTCGGTGCCTTCTTCGTTCACTTCCACAAAAGTTTTATGCTTAACTTGGCTAATGGCAAAATTTTTACCCATGCCGGAAAAATTGGCTTTGTCGCTGAAAGCCTCTTCCATGCCTAAAGTTTTCAAGGCATCATTGAGTGTAACGTCGTAATCTATTTTGAAGCGGGGTAGGCGAATAAAGCCTTTTTGTTTGTTGAACTGAGTCATCCATTTTTGCCAGTTCTCAACATTTAAGTTTTGATAGAAGGCTTTGAGGTTAGAGTTTTGTTTGGGCAGGAATATATAAAAACTCAACTTACCATCTTTACCGTAAGGTAAACTAACTGCCTGAAACTGTTCGTTTTCATAGTACCTATAGTCACCTTCCTGGGACATCATTGGGTGTTGTTTTCGTCTACCAGATGTGATGTAAAAAGGGTATTGAGCGGTTTGACTTTTGTCAAATTCATTACTCCAATTACCTTTAAAATATATGGCATTAATCAGAAACAATACTTGGTTAGGTTCAATTGTTTCAACTATTTTAGTAATTTTGCCCTTAGTATTTTCTTCTACCCAGTTATTGATAATACTAGATGCGGCGGCATCTTTAAAGTTTAAATTGCTGACCTTAGCTTGATAGAAATCCTGGGTTCTCTTGAGGAAGTCTGGCGCAAAGCTAACATCTTGATTTGCCCAAAGTGAGTTAGCAATGCTCAGTTGCACTTTCGCATCCTGATTGTCTAAAATTTGCTTTAATACCGCCGCATAAGAAGAGTTGATTTCTGGTAGATTCATCCCCTGCAATTCCAGGGTTTTTGCCATTGCTTGTTGAGTCGAGCCGCTAGCGCCGTTGTAGGTCATAGCAAGAGCGATCGCTACACTCGAAGGTGAGATAAAAACATTCTTCTCATTATCACCTTTCAGAACTTCTGAAAATAGTTTAAATCCAAATTTATTGCTAGAGTCAACTATTCTTGTATCAGTCTTGACTGTTTTTTTTTGCAATGGAGTTTCTGGCTGAGGTAAACTAGATTGGGCGAGGGCATTTTTGTTACTCTCGACTTGAGAACACCCTAATACGCTAAATAGAACAACACTTGCAGCTGCCAGAGCATAACGTCTGCCCAGACTCACACCGTAACGTCTTTGCAAGAAATTTTCTTTCGCATCACTCAATTTTTGCCGATTCATTCTGCTACCTCACTTGCCAAAGATTCCCGATCTGTGCTCATGCTTGACGCAGATACTGTGTCAATGATTAACTATTGCATTTGGTGCAATAGAAAAATGGGACTGTTACAGTTTTTGTAACAGCAAGTTACTAGCTCAAAGGAATTAAACACAACTTATTAGAGTTGCTAATTCCTAATTGAGGTGGCTATGCAGACGAATGATGAACAATCTGGATTCTTAGGAATTTTCTTAATTTATATATAAAAGTATTGTAGACTACTTAATCACAAAATAACCACCGCTCTTGGTTTTTAAAGATAAAATCACGTTTCTCAGTTCACGAAATACCAAACTTTTGTAGGGACACACGGCTGTGGGTCCCTATAAAGGTTCAAATAGATGAAAAACGCTGTAACAGTTGTGCGCCCTTATTTTAATTGATAGGTACACTCCACCAAGCTAAACTATAAGGTTGAGTCGATTCATTTAACTTTTGACGAAATTGGACGCGGATTTTGTAATTGCCAGTAGCAGCAACGGGGCAGAAAATATGTTCTACACTATCAATTTGGCTGACTGAGGAACAAACAGTACCAGCATCTGAATTTTGAGCATCGGCTTTTACTAAGTATAGGTCGAGATTATTTAAGCCGCGATCGCGAAAATTTTCGCCCATGTCATATTGCTGATTTTTATTTTTATCGTTGAGTTCTACTAATCGATCCCAATTAAGGGTAACAGCAACAAAACTTCCCTGCTTTAACGGTTTGGCTAATATATAGTCAACATACGCTCCAACATCCACTGTGCGATAATCCCAACCAATAGCCGGCACCGCAGCTGATGCCTGCCATTGACCAGCACTAAATTGCTGATAAGCGCGAAATACATTTAAATGACCCGCTCCCATTTGGGCATCTAAGGGAATCTTTGGATCTTTATAAGCATCAGAATCTAGCCAGTTTTGATTTTGTTTATCAATTAGTGTTCGGCCCATTCCCAACCGTAAGCCATCGCCGCTATCTAGGATTTTGTCTGCTGAATTTAGCAATACAGCTTTCATTACTTGATGACGCCGAGCATCAATGCTCCAGTTGCGTTGTTTTGTCCGCATCTGTCGGTCAGCAAGTTCCTGCAAGAGAGCAACAGTAGCTGTAACTTGAGGCGCTGCAAAACTCGTACCTGTAACCTTATTCAATTTGCCATCTGGATTGAGCAAGGGAATATTATTCCCAGGAGCAACTAAACTGATAGCGCGACGCCCATCAAGATTAAACTCCTTGCCAGCTAGCCTTCGACTCGCTCCTTGGTTAGCACCTGCCAGATTAGCCACGTCTACTTTGTTAAAAACTCCCCCTCTGCGAGATGAAAAAGCCACGTTCATTCCGTTAAAATTATCTGTAGGAATGGGAATACCGCCCTTACCTTGGTTGCCTGCGATCGCATACAAAACATCATGAACGCGACTAGACCAGTCAACACATAAAGTTAGTAAAGCATTGCCATCTAAAATAGCCTCTGGTCGAGGATCGCGGCTCAGAGGTTCACCAAAGCTAAAGTTAATGGCACGGACATCGCCACTATTTTGTAGCGCTATGTGCTGGGCCGATAAGCACTCTTCTGGCTGACCCATGTTTTTAGTGGAACCCACCGCAGAGGAATACAGTCGCGCTCCCGGAGCAACTCCCGGCAAAGCTTTGTCTTGACTCACCATGACACCAGCAACATTGTAGGCATGGGGATCAACACCGCTATTAGACTTAGCTGGCCCATTGCGTAAGAAAACCGCTGCTAAAGATATGGCGCGATTTTTAGACACCGCCTTATCCCACCCAAACATTCCCGGTCGGCCAATTTCCACTTGACCAATAGCAATCTTACGACCGATTAAATTATAAGGAGGTTGGTGTAGCTTCAGAGCATCAATGCCGTTAGTTCCTAAAGCAGATTCTAAAGCCGAAGCAATTACCGGCGCACTCAGACAAGATGCACTTAATCCCCAAATTATCCAAGTTAGTTTTTTTGTCATTTGTCATTTGTCATTGGTCATTGGTCATTGGTCATTGGTAAAGAATTAGGAGTTAGGAGTTATTATTCTCCCTCTGCTCTCCATTCCCCAAAAAAGCCGGGATCAAAGTTATGAGTCTTGCTCAATGTTTTGTTACAATGCGTACAGACGAGGACGCTTAAAAACCCACTAGCCATGACCCAAAACCTATCTCAAAAGCCCATTGTAATTTCTCCATCTATCCTATCAGCCGATTTTAGTCGTCTGGGTGACGAAATTCGCGCCGTAGACGCGGCCGGAGCAGATTGGATTCATGTTGATGTCATGGACGGTCGTTTTGTACCTAATATTACGATAGGCCCTCTGATTGTGGAGGCGATTCGTCCGGTTACGACCAAGCCACTGGATGTCCACTTGATGATTGTGGAGCCAGAAAAATATGTAGAGGGATTTGCTAAGGCGGGTGCCGATATTATCTCTGTACACTGTGAGCATAATGCTTCCCCACACCTGCATCGCACCTTGGGGCAAATTAAAGAGCTTGGTAAAAAAGCTGGAGTTGTACTTAATCCTGGTAGCCCTCTAGAGCTAATTGAATACGTTCTAGATTTATGCGATTTAGTACTGATTATGAGCGTCAACCCTGGTTTTGGTGGTCAAAGCTTTATCCCTGGTGTATTACCCAAAATCCGCAAGTTGCGTCAAATGTGTGATGAACGCGGTCTTGACCCTTGGATTGAAGTGGATGGAGGACTCAAGGCAAATAATACTTGGCAAGTTTTGGAAGCGGGAGCTAATGCAATTGTCGCCGGATCAGCTGTATTTAACGCTAAGGATTATGCTGAGGCTATTACATCGATTCGCAACAGCAAGCGTCCTACCCCAGAATTAGCCAAGGTTTAATTCAGTTTTGGATTAAATGTACTCCACAAAAATTAGGGTGGGCAAATTGCCCACTTTATTTTTATTTAGACGTAAAAAACTGGAAGTTATTCAAGTTTTGAACTTCCAGTAGTTGCTATATAAATTGAAAATTTAGAAACCAGAGATAATCCAGGTTGGGAGGACTAGGATTACAATAGTCGAAAGAAAAGCGTATGAACTACTAGTTCTACCAGCCACGACAACGATTTTACCGAAACTTTTCTATTTCCGTTTCTGGTATTGGTGTTAAGCGTTTGCTTTATTAACTAAAGCAACACCAATCACAGGATAAGAAGTTTTATAAGCATTACTCGTACCGTCTGCAGTCGGTGAAAGCTCTGTAAAGTTTGGATTGGGAGAAGCTACCGCTCCAAATTCTCTTTGCTCAGACTTCCTCGAAAATAGAACCACCAGTAGCAACGGTTTGATCATCGATCTTGGACTAGGAGTTATTTACTCCATGACATGCTGACTACTTTTGTAATCAGTTTGATTTACTTCATAGTCAGAACTAATCATTGATTTTATTTTTTAAAATTAACTTGCTTGCCGCCAATCACCTCTATTTTTGTTGAAGTTGTAGTTTTTATTAGTTTACCAATCTCATCAATATATATTTGCCATTTTGGCAGATTTTTTTAAAAAATATCAAATGAATCACCGCTATAGAAAACCTGCCATGCTAGAAATTTTTAATTAGCATAGCAGGCTCTCCTTTCAGGCACTCTAGGGCAGAATCTATTGATTCCAAATAGCCTTTAATTGAATCCACAGCGTTTCAAGGAAATATCTTGAGTACTTTCTGGCTTTATTTGCGATTTCATTGATTGATGATCGTTAATTTGTTGTACCAATCTCTGATCTAAACTACCACCACGAATTTCTGATTTTTGCTTTCCGACTACTTCCAGATAAGCTAGGTCTTTGATTTTGCTTAAACAACTGGATGATACATTACTATCAGAGATTGAATCATTACCATGCTTCAGCATTTTTATATTTTCACTTTGCTGGTGATTTGACCTACTGGCTTTAGAGTTTTCTTTTAGCAAACGATTATAGGTGCGATATGGAATGTAATGGAGAGGATTATAGCCAGCAAATCGCAGCATTAAAACACATGCCCAGGAATATTTTCCAGCAAGGATTGCTTCAACTACTTTATCAAATTGTTGAGCTTTCACTGTTTTGTCTAAGTTACTACTAATGCCAGCAATGTCTTGATTCATCATAGTTTTTAATTATCTGAGATGAAGTAAACTAGTTTAGTTTTTGCGATTGTTGGTGTTTCAATTGAGGCTTACAAACTGCTTAGTTAGTGAAAGGTAAGTTTTTACCTTTTGTCTTTTCATATGACTGGTAGGACAAAAGTCTCGCGTGGCTCTTGGTAGATATAATTTGTCCTTTTAAACTTTTTCAACTCCTAATTCAACAAATTTTATCTGTTCAAGCGTTTGTATTTCTTACTACTGCTGAATTAGGCATTTTCCGGGAAATTTGCATATTTTTTGGGTTAGTAGAGAAAATTTATTTATTTTGGGTCGTTAACAACGCTATTCGTCTTTATACTATTTTTTGCCATTAATGTCATCTACTAAATTAGTAGATTGATAAGTTAAAGTTACTGAATATATTTCAATACTTATATGCATATTGTGCAACTTTTAATTTTGTCCCCTTTTGCTAGTTTATGAGGGGTCTTACCCCCCACACAATATCAATTTAAACCTTTTATTATTGTCGAGTCGCTAGAAAATATTACCATTAACCATGAGGCAAAACAACTTCTAAAAATAGTAATTTTATAGAGGCTGTAAAGAAATGAGCAGCCATAAGTATTGAAAATATATTTTAAATATTTTCAACTATATAATATTAGTTATTGACTTTGTAAATCTTGATTTACAAAGCCTACGGTCTTAGCTAATCTAAATAAAATAGCTGTAAACTGCTCATGAAATATTCATGAGCATCATCTAGGAATCACAGATAGCCTAGTTCTGAAAGATAATTAGTGATGAGTAGTAATACAGAGATTTTTAACTATCATCAACTTAGTTAAGCAAAACATCTATAATAAGATGTTCTTAACAAAAAAATGTAGGCAGCTAAACTTATACATTTTTAGATAAATTGATTAATAAAAATAAAGGTAATTAACAGAGTATGTTGCTAAACTAATTCGGCAACTTTTTATATCTATATTAATATTTAATATATTCATATAAGTGAGATTAAAAATGTATCGGTAGCTCTGCTAAATACTAAGAAAAACAACTAATTACTAGAAGCTATTAATTAGTGCCTTGCTTTAAGAGGAGACCTCGGTCTAGAACAAGGATATAGTCGACATGATGAAGGTGATACAAGCTTGATTAATCTAGACTACGTTCTGTTGAAATTGGTGGCCCAAATCGCTATCTAGGGTACTAGTTGCTTTATCTAAAATTAGAATTGCTGTGTTCTTAATCAGTGCGCGAGAAAATGAAGCAAGAATAATTTCTCTGAGTGATTTTCGGTAATGCCACAATGTTCGCCAATAGTGACATAAGGAGAGTTTCTCATCCTTGAGGGCATTCAAGTTTTCGGTAAGGTCTAATAGTAGGACATATCCTGTCCAGCTAGCTTCACCTATGGCTGGATTACTTAATGTGCGATCGCCTTTAACTCGCCAGACAACTGGATAATGAATTTCTTGCCAATTAGCTATCCACGGGTTATAATATGAGTCCAGCTTGCTAAGACTCGCCCTCACTGCTAGCACTTCCAAGAGCAAGTGAGTTAAAGCCTCTGGTTTAATAGTTACGTTTGACAGAATTAGCTGCACCCGACCCTGGCAAACTGAATAGAGAAAATTTGTATTGTCTTCAGTTTTCCCATCTAAACCGTAGATAGTTGCCTCCTCTCTTAGTTGAAACTCATGGAGAACACAAACTTGGGTAAGTTGCGATTCTAGGTTTGTATCCTCTGCAACTAACCTCAAAAATTTGAGTATAGCCACTTTTGGAGTGGGAGACTGTTGGTTACTTAATTTCACATCTCCCCGAACTCTTGATGACGAAGAGGAGTTCATGGTTTAACTTCGGTTTTCTGGGTAAACTTACTAACTTGTGCAACGTGGGTATTTATAGAGCAAAAAAATTGATAATTCTTTCGCTGATTTGGTTTTACATGATTACAATAGCCTATGTAAAACGCAATTACTTGTGTTTTTAATCACCCAATGCTTCAATTTCATTTCTCAGATTTATGGCTAAAGCTAGTAATAGTTGCATTTTTTGAAAGAGTGGTCTTGAATTCTCAATCCTTCAACTCTTACCATTACTGAAAATTTCCTTCGCTTCCGGAAATACTCGGAAAATAAAATCACAAATCTAGACTCTGCTTTCTTAGATGAAGACAGGCTAAATTTGGCATTGCGCACAGTATATATGTAATGTGCTCAATGGAATACGACCGTTCGTAGGGACGCACAGCTATGCATCCCTACGTGTGTTGGATCAAAACGAGAACCGTTTTGATAGCCAATTAATCAATAACTAAGTAAATTCCCCAAATCGCCATTGCCCGTAAGTAAGTGCTAGCACGGAAAGTACCAGCTGCGGTGATAGCTTCAGGTGTGCGAAATTGCAGCCCATTGTTGTAAATTTGCTCCACTACAGCTTGTGTCAACCTTAATGCTTCATCCTTCATTCCCATTTGCACGAGAAAAGCTGCCAGCCCAAAGTTTATACCTGTCCAAACTTCTAGGGGATGAGTAGCTTTGGGGTTTTCTGGTGAACCGTCAGGACGAACACCATTAGCAGCACCAAACTCACCATTGCAGAATTTTAAAAAGCAGGCATCATAAACGGTTTTTAGGGTAGAGAGGGCGCGATCGCTCGGTACAATATCAGGTAAGTCCAACAGACGAGCATAAAACTGTCCACACAGTTGATCTGCCATCACTACATCGGAACCACTTTCACTATCAAGTCGGTAATATTCCCCATTCCAGAGTTTTTCTTGGTAGATAGGAAGAGATTGTTGTAACCAAGTTTCATAGATGGATTTTTGAACCGCCAAGCCGCCAAGGTCGCCAAGGTTGTGAGTTGATAAAATATCACTAATTGCGATCGCAGCCTCTAGCGCCGCCAACCACAACCCCCCACAATAGGCACTGACACCCTGTAACCGCCAATCATCAAAGGTTTGGTCAGGCGCACCAGAATTTTCCGGAATTCCATCGCCATCAATGTCAAAGGTTTTCAGGTAGTCGAGGGTTTGAACGATCGCATTCCAGCAATCTGCTAAGAATTCTACATCGTCAGCACCCGTGAGCAGAAAATCACGGTATACTTGCAAGACAAAATCGCTACCCAAATCCTTCCACAAATTGCAGTCTTGATAGCTGGTGTAGTTGGTTTTCTCCCAAACGTGTTCATTTGGTGCGCCTAAATCGTGGGGTGTTGCACCTGCGACTTTGCGAACTGCGATCGGGCTTTCTGCCTTAATTGTCATGTAATAGCCAATTATCCTGGGTGTATCATCACCTTGAGGAATCGCCCTTGCAAATGCCCGCATCACCGACTTTTCTAATTCTGGAAACAGCATCAGCAGGGCAAAAGAGCCGTATAATCGCACATCTAAACTTTCATACCAACGGTAATCTAGGCACTCCAGCACCGCAAACTGACCGATGGGGTCAAGTTCTGATGCTGCACTCCAGAGAGTACCGCCACTGGTAAGGTCGTAAAGCTCATTAAATAGAGCCATCTTAAACCAGTTGGGTAAATCTTCCCGGTCGAGAATCGGTTTTTGCCAAGCTTGAATTTGCGATCGCCAGCTTTGGTATTCTTGTAACGCAGTCGATGCGATCGTCCAAGCGTTGTTTCCACTTTTACCAAAAAAGTCTGTATATCTGCGGTAATAATTAACCCCGGCGGCAAATTCTGTGATTGGCAAATCCCAAGCAAGAACAAAGGGGATTTCGAGAGTTTCGCCTGGTTGGAGAGTGAAACGGAGTGCCATCGCAGCCCCTAATTGTTCACCTTCTGCTACTGGATTTGCATCTATATAATTGGGCAAAGAACCATCTTTCGCAAAGCTTTGCCACACCTCATCACCCGTACCTTCAGGATTCCAGCGAGTGTGGTGAAATACTTCCACCTGGGGATGCTTAACTGTAGCAATACACCAAGTTCCGTCACCTTCTTGCAAAGCATCACTACCAACCCGACCTAAAACACAGCCAAACTGTTGTGTATTTTCAACTATCTGGTTATGGTTCCCTTGACTTTCGCCCCAGCGCGGTTGATATTCGTAAACCGGACTACCATCATCGCGTACCCGCACTTGGGGAGATTTGAGAGCGTTTGTAAACCAGCCCACCATATTTTGCCAAGTCAGCATAATGCTGAGAGTAATCGGTGCATCTGTGGGGTTGTGGGCATTCCAGAGGAATATCGCCACAGGGTAGCTAGTTTCTTGGTAATTACCTGCCCATATTGGCGAAAATTGCTCACAAGTCAACTGTGTTTGAAATACATTTTCATACACAAACCAGCTACGTGGGTATAGCGCGTGATAATTACCTGTCCCTTGTTTACCGGGAGTTGTCGGATACCATTGCCAAGCTTTGAGAGTGTCATCATCTGGCGCTTGGGTAGATAAAGCGTAGGCTTGGGAAGATGTGCTATTGGATTCAAACACACTGAATTGACAAGCGGGAACGTTTTTGAAGGTATGCTCACCGCCATCGATGTGCCACAGGTTAAAATCTCCCCGTGAAGAACGACCGATGCAACCTGCACCAAAGCCACCTAAAGGCATACCATGCCAAGGGCCGTCATCGATATTACTTGCGTAGCGGACGGTATAAGGTTTGTCCCAGCCTAAGCCGATAGGACGGCTCCAAGTACAAGAAGGAATTTTCACAGAGAGTTGATTTGTCATCGCCTAATGTTACAGCGTGCAGTTACGTCCATGAAGACTAACGCGATGTGCGATTTTTCTCAAGGGGCGAGGCACAACGATGTAAGGACATGGCATTGCCATGCCCCTACTTGGTAATTTTGTTGTATATGTGGGCACTCTAAAGTTAAGCCACATACTGGAGACTAATTTCTATGTCCACAGCCCCAATTAGTGCAACACTAGCGCAATCAGAGAGAGATGCTGTGTTGGAAGCGATCGCCACCATTAAAGAAAAACTACCATTTTTGATTGATTTAAGTAACGAGGAGCGGAAAGCTTTACCCAAGATGGGAGATAAAAGCCGCGCCTTTGTCAGCAAAGCATTGGAGGTGGCGACACAGAACCCAGAGTTTTTACCGCGATCGTTTGACCTCGATGAAATGCGGAAAGACGTAAAATTATTTGAAGCTTTGTATCCAGTATTGCTGTCTTTGTCACAATTACATGAGTTGCTGGATGATACATCTATAGCAGTAGGCAGTGAAGCTTATGCAGCCGCGTTGCAGGTGTATAACTATGCCAAAGCTAGTGGACAAGGTGCTGGTTTAGATGCAGTAGTTGAAGAAATGGGGCAACGGTTCGCCCGTAAATCTCGGAAATCCAAGCCTCAAGCAGCAGCGTTGTAGAAAATAGCTTGGCGATTGCACTTCTAAGGTGCAATGTTGAGGTTCAGAACTCGGATGTTGCAGTAAA
Organism: Nostoc foliaceum FACHB-393; assembly: GCF_014698505.1. Taxonomy (GTDB): domain Bacteria; phylum Cyanobacteriota; class Cyanobacteriia; order Cyanobacteriales; family Nostocaceae; genus Nostoc; species Nostoc foliaceum_A. Next base: position 17,137 of record NZ_JACJTD010000008.1, read on the forward strand.
TTGCTCGGCGTTCCGAGTTCGGAACTCGGAACGCCGAGATCAGAACTCAGAACTTCATGCTTACAACAGCAATATCCGAGATCCAAAGGTGAATGATGGTGAATAAAAGGCGATCGCTCGTCCTTTGAACAGCAACGTCTGAGATCCAAAGGTAAATGATGGTGAATAAAAGGCGAATTTTTTCCTTAATATCCTCTCTTCATAAACCTAAAAAATAAAGCCACAACAAATATCTGGCGTAGGGGCACGGCAATGCCGTGCCCTCATAGAAATGTTCACCACCGCCAAGAATTTATTTGTAATTTCGTTATAGAGGAATTAGCTGGATGGAAAAATATTATTTATCGTTGAGATGCAAAATTTGTTGGAGGGCAAGGCATTGCCTTGCCCCTACGTTATTTTTATGGGTGAAGGAAAAAATCAACGATTAAAATAAATAAAAAATTATTATAAATAAATATAGAAAACTATGCCTTATGATCCACAAAAACATCATCGGCATTCTATCCGCTTGAAAGGATACGATTACATCCAACATGGTGCATATTTCATCACCATCTGCACTAGAGGACGGCAATGTTTATTTGGTAATGTGGTTAATGGCGAAATGCAATTAAATTATTTAGGTAATATTGCCTTAAATTGCTGGCAAACAATACCCGCTCATTTTTCTCACATTGAATTAGATACCTTTGTGGTTATGCCTAACCATATACACGGCATCTTAATCATAACCGACAACCCTGTAGGGGCAAGGCACTGCCTTGCCCTCAATCAACATCTCGACCACAACACAGAAAAATTCGGTAAACCTGTACGCGGTTCTATTTCTACAGTTATTGGTAGTTATAAAAGCGTTGTCAGCAAACGCATTAATATAATTTGGCAGACTAAAGGACAATCAATCTGGCAACGCAATTTTTATGAACACATTGGCAGAGAACAAAAATCTATAGATAACATCCGAGAATATATTGTCAATAATCCCCAGCGTTGGGCAGATGATCCAGAAAATACAACATCTAATTCTGACGCTCTAGACTACATTTTCGATATCCCTTTTTAATCAAAAATCATGTGTTTGATTATAAATATCAATTCGCACTGAGACGCAACACATTGTAGGGGCAAGGCATTGCCTTGCCCTCATAATCAATATGTAGAATGCATCGAATTATAGCTTTTTGTTCGCCAAATTATACTTAACCTCAATTTCAAAATTACTCTCAGCCGAGCCTTCAGTTAAAAACGGAATGCCAGTTTTACCACCCAGCTTGATGCCAAACTTAACCGTTACCTCTTCAGCGTCAGGTAAATTCTTAAATGCCCCAACCGCTAACTTGGCATAATCACGAATTTTGTTTTGAAATTCTCTGATATTAACCGTAGGTAAACCATCACGGTATCCCGGTTCCTCTTCTTCTGGAACCTCAGCGACGGTATTTGATTCTACGTAGATTTCGTACTCCAGATCGTCTTCTTTGATGATTAAACGTTGTACTTCTGACACAATAGCCTCAGTTACTATTTAAGTTATTCTTAGCAATATTACGTAAAAACGGATGCCAGGTTAGATTATATGGCTAGATATGCACTGGTGTTGGGAATTGCTAAGTATGACAATTTCACCAACCTACCAAAGGCTGTCAATGATGCGGAACAAATCGCCCAACTGCTGCGCGAACAAGGTCGATTTGATGTTCAGCCTTTACCTAGCAAGTTAATCGAGAGTGAGAATCGCTGGCAAATTACACCAGATAAAAAGTTAACTGGTAAAGAACTCGGACAAGCACTGAGAATATTTTTGTTAGAAAAAGCCAAAGGTCACGAGGCACTGATTTATTTTGCCGGACATGGATTTGAAGCACCCAGCCTGACAGGTGAAGCGAAAGGGTATTTGGCAACATCAGATTGTAACAAAGATGGACAAAATGCGATCGCCTTTGATGACCTCAACACTTTAATCGCTAAATCTCAACTCAGCAGCTTAGTGGTATTGCTGGACTGCTGCTATGCGGGGTCTTTATTAGAGAGGAGTTTTATCAAGTCTGGTTTCTCCGTTTTCAACAGCAAACAAGACTACAGCTTAATTACAGCCTCTCGTGCCTCGGAAAGAGCGCGTGAAGATACCGAAGGTGGAATTTTCACCAAAGCAATTCTCAAAGGACTTGCTGAAGATAAAGCTGATGAAGCCACTGGGGAAATTAATGTCAATGACTTGATCAGCTTCGTTTCACGGGAACTCAAGCAAAGCGGACAAGAACCAATTTACATGGGCGGTGGTAGGTCAATTCCTTTGGTTTGGTATCCGCCCAAGAATTTAGGAGTTATTACAAAAGTACTTGACGAATGTCCCTATCGGGGCTTAGAAGCTTTTGACAAGCAACACGCAAAATTCTTTTTTGGTCGTCAAAAAGTAGTTAACCATATTCAACAGAAACTCGACCTGGCTAAATTTGTCCCCATCATTGGCGCGTCGGGGAGTGGTAAATCTTCAGTAGTGCGGGCGGGTTTGATTCCACAATTAGATGATAGTGAGTGGCAGGTTTTAGAACCAATTATGCCAGGGATTACACCTTTAACAGAATTGAGCGGAGCTTTTAAACAATTTTTTAAGGGGACTAAAAAACAGAAACAGCTTGAGAATTTGATTTGCACTGAGCCGAATAGTCTATCTGCAATTCTCGAAAATCTCCCTGGTTCAGCAAAATTCTTGCTGGTGGTGGATCAGTTTGAGGAAGTATTTACTGGCGGTGCTAGTCAGCAAGAAAAGCAGAGATTTATTGAGTTGCTAACTCAGGTAGTAGAGATTGCCGATTCGCGGTTAGCAGTTGTCATTACCATGAGAGCGGATTTTCTCGAACCCTGTTTGCAATATCCCTCCTTGACTCAGCTAATTCAAACCCAGGCAGTTTTTATGCCGCCTTTAGCCGGAGTTGATTTAAAAGACACCATCACTGAACCAGCCAAACTTCAAGGTCATAGTGTTGAAGAAGGGCTAGTACTGAAGATTTTAGAAGATGTGAAACAAGAGCCAGGGTTTTTGCCTCTGTTGGAGTTTGCTTTAACTAAACTCTGGGACAAACGCGATCGCAATAAACATCAACTCACCCTAGAAGAATACGAAAAGTTGGGAGAATTAACAGGGGCGTTGAATCTCCATGCAGAAAATGTTTATCTTTACCAAGATTTTGAGGAAGAACCACCAAGCGCAGAACGCACTCAGCAGGAAAAAGAATGGATTGAGCGAATTTTTCTGCGGTTAGTGCGAACGGGAGAGGGAGAAAAAGACACTCGCCAACGCCAACCAAAAGCCACACTATTAAATATTGCAGGTGATGATGCCAAGCAACAGCAAGACCTCAGTGAGTTGATAGATGGGGAAGCGGGATTAGTTAAGGGACGCTTGTTGGTTACAGGGAAAGATGAAAATGGAGAAGCCTGGATTGATTTAGCCCATGAAGCTTTAATAGAAGGTTGGGAGCAGTTTGCTGAATGGCGGAAGGAAAACCGACCATTGCGACGACTGATTAACTTAGTCGAAGATGCTTTTCAGGAATGGATAAAAAATCCGCAAGATGAAAATTTAATGATGGGGCGATTACTGGATCAAGTGCGGAAACAATGGCAAGAACTAGAACTAAATCTATCTCCCACTGTGGCAGTTTTTTGCCAACTAAGCATCGACACAGAGCTAACCCATAATCAGATGCTACGTTCTCAGGCAGAAGCAGCCACCAATCGCATAAAAGATGAGTTCTTAGCTGTTCTCTCCCATGAGTTAAGAGTTCCAATGAATGCCATCATGGGCTGGTCAAAATTGCTACAATCTCGCAAGTTGAGCGAAACTCAAACAACAAAAGCCTTGGAAACCATTGAACGCAATGCTAGCCTTCAATCGCAACTAATAGAAGACCTCTTGGATATATCAACACTCATACAAGGACAGATGCGTCTCAATGTCCTTACTTGCAATTTGGTATCTATTATTGAGGCAGTAATAGATACTATACACCTAGCTGCTCAGGCAAAAGAAATTCAAATTCAAACTATGCTTGACTCCAATTTGGGTGCAGTGTTGGGCGATCCAAGACGTTTGCAGCAGGTAATTTGGAATTTACTCTTTAATGCTATTAAATTTACTTCCAAGGGTGGGTGCATTCAAATCAGCTTACAAAAAATTGATTCCTATGCTGTGATTACCGTGAGGGACACAGGTATAGGTATCAATCCTGATTTTCTCCCCTATATCTTTGATCAATTTCGTCAAGAAGACAGTTCCACTCAAAGGAGGTTTGGTGGACTGGGATTAGGGTTAGCAATCGTGCGTGTCTTGGTAGAATTGCACGGTGGTACAGTTTTTGCTGAAAGTCCAGGAGAAGGACAGGGGACGACATTTATTGTTAATCTGCCGATTAAAGCAGTTAATGTAGGTGAGTAAAGGGTGATGTCTATGCCGTTGCCTTTAGCCAGGATGGGCAGACCATTGTCAGTGGTGGTGAAGACGGCACAGTGCGTTTATGGCGAGGTGGTTGGCGTGGATGGTTGCAAGTCTGTTGCGACAGGTTGCGTTACCATCCCATCTTCACCAATCCGCAAACAGAGGAGGCAAAAGCCGCTTGCGAAGTCTGCCGCAAACATGTTTGGAGTAAATAACATGGGTAGGGGCACGGCAATGCCGTGCCCTTACAATGGTCTGTACTTATTATCTCCACCATTTAGGCTCAGAACTCCAGTTTTCACCTTCAGAACTCGGAACTTGAACCTCTGACCTCGAAACTTCGACCTTTGAACTCGAAACTTCGACCTCTGAACTCGAAACTTCGACTTTTGAACTCGAAATTTTGACCTTTGAACTCAAAACTTTGACCTCTGAACTCAAAACTTCGACCTCTGAACTCGGAACTTCATGCTTAGAACAGCAATATCCGAGATTCAAAGGTGAATGATGGTGATTCAAGGGCGAATATTGTCCTTATTATTCCATCTTCACAAACCTGCAAACTAAAGCTACCCCAAATATCTTGCGTAAGGGCACAACAATGTTGTGCCCTGATAGAACTGTTCACCCCAGCCAAGAATTTATTTGTAATTTCTCGTAAAGGAATTAGTATCATTCAAATTTAATATACATCGTGCAAAACAATATTGTTTATCGTTGAGATGCCAAATGGGTTGGAGGGCACGGCAATGCCGTGCCCCTACATTGTGTATATGGGTGTAAATAAAAATCATCGATTAAAATAAACACATATTGCTAATAGCTAAATATAAAAATTCATGGCTTATGATTCACAAATACATCATCGCCATTCTATTCGCTTGAAAGGGTACAATTACACCTAACCTAGCGCATATTTCATCACCATTTGCACCAAAGCGCGTCAATGTTTATTTGGTAATGTGGTTAAGAGCGAAATGCAATTAAATTATTTAGGTCATATTGCCTTCAACTACTGGCAAACAATACCCGATCATGTTCCCCATATTGAATTAGATACCTTTGTAGTCATGCCTAACCATCTACAGGGCATCTTAATCATCACCGATAAACCTGTAGGGGCACAACATTGTTGTGCCCTCAATCAACATCTCGCCCACAACACAGAAAAATTCGGTAAACCTGTACATGGTTCTATTTCTACAGTTATTCGTAGTTATAAAGGTGTTGTCACCAAACGCATTAATATAATTTGGCAGACCAAAGGACAATCAATCTGGCAACGCAATTTTTATGAACACATTGGAAGAGAGGAAAAATCTGTAGATAACATCCGAGAATATATTTTAAATAATCCCCAGCGTTGGGCAGATGATCCAGAAAAACCGCAACATAATTTTGACGATCGAGATTTCCTGTTTGATATCCCTTTTTGATTTAAAACCCTGTGTTATGTCATAAATATAAATTCGCGTTGGGATGCAACACCTGCTAAGGGCACGGCAATGCCGTGCCCCTACGATGACTCAGATGTTCTAAACTGGAACTACGTTGTAAGCATTCAATGATGGCGCAAATCACATTTAAGGTTGAAGCATTTTGGGATTCAGACGCAGAAGTTTGGGTAGCAACTAGTGATGATGTACCTGGATTGGTAACAGAAGCTTCTACGATTGAGGTTCTGACGCAAAAGCTGCGAGAAATAATTCCAGAACTGATCATTCTCAACAAAATTGTCCCTCTTGACTATGTGGGTTCCATCACCTTTGAGTTAACCAGCCATCGACAAGAGTTGATTCAGGTGGCTTCATAGATGAGTGCGTCGTTTACTCCTGAGTTGAAAAAGATGCTTTCAGAAGTTGGGTGCTACTTTGAACGGCAAGGCAAAGGAGATCATGAAATCTGGTACAGTCCAATTACAGATCGTCGGTTTGTTGTAGACGGAACCATCAAATCACGCCATACCGCTAATGGAGTTTTGAAACAAGCTGGACTTCCCAAAGCCTTTTAGGGAGGTAGCAAGTAGCAAGTAAGGACGGTAAAACAGGAAAATAGACTTCTAATCAGCAAGCTTGAGGCTGGGAACTCGGAACTTCGTGCCTTGAACTGCAACAACCGAGTTCTAAGGATGAATGGTGGTGAATCAAATGTATTGGAAATGGGGCTTTAGACTATTAATTGTATTCTTCGGGCTGTGGCTACTCCTGGATCTGGGTTCCCGCGTGGGAGCAGAGATTTTTTGGTTTCAGGAAGTCGGCTACCTCCAAGTATTTCTGTTGAGGCTAGTGACTCGTGGCGTTTTGTGGGTAGTGGTGGCTGGGATAACTGCTGCCTATTTACTGCTAAACCTGGCTCTCGCACAACGGTTAAAATATCCCCAGTCTTTGAAGATTGAAGAAGTGAGGCGTGAGGAAGCAGAACTGAGCAGCGAATTAAAGAATTTTCTCAGTCCTCATTATTCAAGACACAACGAAACCCGAACACTTACGCCGCAACGCTTTAAACCATTCAGATTGCGCTGGTTATTACCCCTAGCTTTCGTACTGAGCTTGTTGATCGGGTTAATGCTGGCTCACTATGGTCAAATTGCTCTTTCTTACTGGCATCCTCCAGTTAATAAAGCTAATCAACCCATTATTGCCCTATTTCGACTAGAGACAATCTGGCAATTGTTGAGGCAGATTGTCTCTCAAGTCTGGTATCTCGGCTTAATTGGGGGAATAACGATCGCAATCTTAATCTATCCCCAATTTTTATTAACTGCGATCGCAATTCTCTTCAGTCCTATTTTTGGGTTGATCGTATTCCAAAACTGGGCAAAGGTGCTGCAATATTTTCACCCCACCCTTTTCAACAGCACTGAGCCTTTATTTGGTCGAGATATCAGCTTTTACGTCTTTTCCTTACCCTTTTGGGAGCTGCTAGAACTCTGGCTGATGGGATTATGTTTGTATGGCTTTGTCGCCGTTACTCTCACTTATCTCTTGTCGGCGGACAGTTTGAGTCAGGGGATTTTCCCTGGTTTTTCACCCCAGCAGCAGCGTCATTTATCCGGTATGGGTGGCTTGTTGATGCTGGTAGTGGCTCTGAGTTACTGGCTGAGTCGCTATGAACTCGTGTATTCTAACCGTGGTGTTAGTTATGGTGCCAGCTACACGGATGTGATAGCCCAGTTGCCAGCTTATACCGTTTTGTGCATTGTGGCAGTAGCGATCGCAATTTACCTACTTTGGCGAACGTTTTTCTGGAAACCCAAATCCCAGTATCGTCGCTTGGTATTTTACGGATTAGGGGTTTATCTAGTACTAGTTGTATTAGCTGATGTTGTTGTACCTACTCTGGTGCAATATTTAATTGTCTTACCTAATGAGTTGCAACGGGAGCAACCCTACATTCAGCGGACTATCGCTTTGACTCGCCAAGCATTCGATCTAGAGGCGATCGATTCCAGAGGCTTCAACCCTCAAGGAACACTGACTGAAGCTGATATTCGAACTAATGACTTGACAATTCGGAATATTCGCCTTTGGGATCAGCGACCACTGTTAGAAACTAACCGTCAGCTGCAACAAATTCGGCCATATTATCGGTTTCCCGATGCCGATATTGATCGGTATACTCTGAAAACAGATGTAACTTCCCGCCCACCATCTGCCCCTCGAAAACCACCAGAACCTCAGCAGGAAGCAATTGAATCAACAGAAAGGCGGCAGGTACTGATTGCTGCACGAGAATTAGACTACACTGGCGTACCACAGGAAGCTCAAACATGGGTTAACCGCCATTTAATTTATACCCACGGTTTCGGGTTTACTGTTAGCCCAGTTAATACAGTTGGGCCGGGTGGGCTACCAGAATATTTTGTCAAAGATATTAGCGGTGATAGTAGCGCTCTGACAACTTCCAGTGAAGCCATTCGTGAAAGTATTCCCATTGGGCAACCCCGAATTTATTACGGTGAAATAGCCAATACTTATGTGATGACTGGCACAAGAGTTCGCGAGTTAGACTACCCAAGTGGTAGTGATAATGTTTACAATTCTTACGATGGTCTGGGTGGCGTTGAAATCGGTTCAGCATGGCGACGGTGGTTATTCGCCATGTATTTGAAAGATTGGCAGATGGTGCTGACGCGGGACTTTTTGCCAGAGACAAAAGTGCTACTGCGGCGAAATGTCAAGCAAAGAATTCGAGCGATCGCACCTTTCCTCAAATTTGACAGCGACCCTTATTTAGTAGCCGCTGCGGCTAATCAAGATTTCCCAAGTAATCCCAGTTATCTTTACTGGATTGTTGATGCTTACACAACAAGCGATCGCTATCCTTACTCAGACACTGGTAGCGAAAGTATTAATTATATACGTAACTCGATCAAGGTAGTAATAGATGCTTACAACGGCAGTGTGAATTTTTATATTGCCGATCCAAGCGATCCGATCATTGCCACTTGGTCAAGGATATTTCCCAACACTTTCAAACCGCTCAGTGCTATGCCAGTTACTCTCCGCAGTCATATCCGCTATCCGGTGGACTTTTTCAAAATTCAATCTCAGCGGTTGATGACCTACCACATGACCGACCCACAGGTATTTTACAATCGGGAAGACCAGTGGCAGATTCCTAACGAAATCTATGGCAGTGAAACCCGTCCGGTAGAGCCTTATTATTTGATTACTAGTCTACCCACTGTACCGTTTGAAGAATTTATTCTGCTTCTACCTTATACTCCCCGACAACGGACTAATTTAATCGCTTGGTTAGCGGCGCGATCGGATGGCGATAATTACGGTAGGCTATTACTATATACTTTTCCTAAAGAAAGACTGGTCTACGGCCCAGAGCAAATTGAGGCGCGGATTAACCAAGACCCAGTGATTTCTCAGCAAATTTCCCTGTGGAATCGCCAGGGTTCGAGAGCAATTCAGGGCAATCTACTAGTAATTCCCATTGAAGAATCGCTGCTGTATGTCGAGCCAATCTATCTAGAAGCCACACAGAATAGCTTACCAACGTTGGTGCGGGTAGTCGTGGCTTACGAAAACCGGATTGTCATGGCACAAACCTTAGAACAAGCATTGCAGGGAATTTTTAAACCAGAAGTCACGCCAGCCCCTGCGATTATTCGTCCTTTTGAAGAAGCAGCCCCACCTGGTTAAGTCTAAATAGTTACATAGGGCTACAGGTAGCGTAGACGCGCAGCGGCTTGTCGTAAGACATCGCCATTAACAAAATTTATTGCAACAGACATAGTTTAATAGTTCAACATATGTAATAGACACTAAAAGTTAATGAACATGGTGCAAAGTAACCAACTAGAGATTCGCCACATTAGTCCTAAAGTGAGGCAGTTGATTCAAATGTACGCCGATGTTAATAACTGTACGCAACCTGAGATGTTGGAACGCATTGTTTTGGAGTGGAACGCCCAACAAAGCGAGAGCGAACGACCGCCAGGAGACGAAGATGAATAACTTTCTGCTACAATCTTTAGTCCGCTTCTAGCGATAGGCTTTCATGAATTTGGCTCTTTAGTTGTAGAAAAACTTTCTAGAGATTGGGTCTTGTTTGAGGGATTGAATAAAATCCCTCAAAGTCATCATGCTGCCCGTTAAGGTGAACTTAGGAGTGCCATTTGGAGCAACGATTCTCACTTCACCATCTTGGATCTGAATCTTATTTTTAATACTATCCCATAGAGTATCGAAGCTCTCATCATCCTTGCAACCATTGGCTTCAAGGAATCTTTGGTGTACTTCTGTTTTGAGTGCTAGTGCTTCCGCTGCTTGAGTCCGCGCCTCAAAGTGCTTAATTACATCTTCGTAAGCACTCTCTTTTAGAGTTTTGTTTTCAGCCTGAACTTGCGCTAACTGAGTTTTTATAGCTTGTAGTTGGGACGCTAAAGCGGCTGATTTCTGGTATTCAAGTTTTAAGGCTTGCTTTGCATTCGCTAACAAGGCTTTATAATCTAGCTGATCTTGATCTTGATTTTTTTCGGATTGCATTTTTATCTCTTGATCAACAGATTTTCGGTGAAAAACTCTCGTCAGTTCTATTACAAAAGCTGGCGAGAGTTCAGTAAATATTTTCTGTGTTATCTGAGTTATTGGTTATTTCACCAATAATGGTGTTTCCGAGTGAGGATTCTCCTGGATACTACTCAGACTAGAACTGATGTGGGAGCGGATAGCTCGTTCATAAACACTAGTCTGCTGAGTGCGTACCCCTACAGCTTGATATATTAAGTTAACATCTGGGAATTCAGACCAATACATCAAAAAAATGTCTTTAGCTGGAGTAATAATTTCATAATTATTCTCTTGTCTTTTCTTTCTGAGCTTACAATTATTTAGTTGCAATTTTTGTCTGAATAGTTGTTCAAATTCTGAAATTAAATCTGAAGTAGTTTTCATGGTTTATACACGTTAAAACGTGTTAATGATGCAAAGACTATCTTGTGATACTACTGAGTATGACACTTCAGATACCTCTTACAATATAGTGTATCAGTTATCCGGTATTTGAGGATTTCAAGTTTATCTTTGCGTACTCCTTTGGTGATTTGGCTATGTGCGTAGCGTCTTTAAGAGTTGCGGTACTAGCATCCTGTATAAGTTAAGTACAACAGCTAAATCATAGCTTTGGGGGCATTCAGTACCTACAGGCTACAGCCTGGGACTTCAAGACCCTCTGCAAAGCTGATTAATTCCAAGTAATCTGGATTTTCCAGCAACTTTTTGGCTGCTAGCAATCCGGCGATGCTCCAAGTTTGATAAATTCTAGCTTCTTTGCCAATCAAACGACCATTGTTGCCATCGTAGTATTCCGGAAATTGATCCTTAAATAAACGCCTTTCGGCAATGGCTATAGCTGCTTGAGCAAGTTCTGTTCGACCTGCTTTCATTGCCGCAGCGGTAAATAACCACAGTAAAACGGGCCAGTTACCACCGTTGTGATAAGACCAAGCCCTGTTCTTAGAGTCACATCCTGTAACAATTCTCCACTCTAAACCATCCATTGCTGGAAAGCAGATTTTAACAGGCATATAGCCGATCAAGTCTTGCCAACGTTGGGCAAATAAATTCATAATGCTTTGAGATTCTTTTTCACTGGCTAAGGAAGCTAAGATTGACATCAGATTTCCCAGAGCAAAAAAGCGAAAATCTATCCGTCCCGGCCCCAAATTTCCCGCTAGATATCCTCCAGTTTCGGGCAACCACTCGGTCAACCAAGTGGGGATTGATTCTGAGTTGATGTTGAATTTATTAACAATTTCTTTACCAAATTCGTTATCTTTGTAACGATAAATTTCCCCCAATCGCTTCAGGTCTAGCCAGTAATAGTTGCGGATATGATATTTCAAAGATCCCAATCGCCTATTGACTTTGCCAAGGTAGCTATCGCCATCCCCATCTGGTAAAAGCAATTCACTAGCAGCCCTGAGAGATGCATAGAATAACACCTGAATTTCTAGAGGATGTTCGTAGACTCCCATACGACGGTCAATCATAAACGCGCCATCGGGAACTAACATTGTTGGATACATGGAAAAGCGATGTACCAAGCAAAGATCCAAAATTAACTTAATTCCTGCTTGAAAATCTGGTTGACGCGCTAGAGTCAAATCGCCTGTAGCTTTTTCATAGGCGCGTAGCAAGAGAATCCACCACATACAAGAATCAATTGGGGGAACACGAGCGATCGCCAGTTCACCAAAATCAGCGACCAAAAATTCCTCATTCCCATTAGAGTGTACTTTGAAACTTGCAGGCATTAATCCCGCTCCCGGTTCAAAGCAGTCTATCTGCTTTTCGTGACTTTGTAATTTCAGTGTTTCTACTAAGAAGTTACGCACAATCTCTGCTTTGCCGTGCATGAGAAACACTAAGGCAGAAGGGACAAAATCACGCAGAAAGCACTGATCGTAATTGAGTGCATCTGACTCCGCATCTCTGGCGGCTACAGTACCAATGGGTCTTCCCTGGTAATAAATTATCGACTCTTCCAACAATTCCCAGGCTTCTGCTTCCAGCAGAATATTCTTATCGATCGCGCTAGTCATGGGCGTTTAATTCCACTAATAATATGTATCGGCTCAATTGTGGAAAGTACGCAAGCCTTACCTCAAGCTGACCAGCTTTCTCGGAAGTCAGCATAGAGAGTCAATCCACCATCTACAAATAGGGTTTGTCCGGTGATGTAGGCGGCTTCATCCGAAGCTAAAAAAGCTACTGCGGCTGCCATCTCCTCACAGGTGCCAGCACGCCCCATTGGGATGTGACTTTCCACGATCGCCTTTTTTTCGGGGTCATCTATCCAGGCTTGATTTATTGGCGTGACTGTTGCTCCGGGGCCAATGGCGTTGACACGAATACCTCGGCTGGCATATTCCAATGCCAAGCTTTTGGTCAGGTTTTCCATACCGCCTTTGCTAATGGAATAACTGATATACATTGGTCGCGGAATAATTTCGTGAACGCTGGAAATATTAATAATCACCCCTGGACGATTAAGAGACAGGAGGTGTTTAATAGTTTCACGGGCGCAGAGATAAGCACCCCGGAGATTGACTGCAATTACCCGGTCAAAGTCTGCTGTGGTAACTTCGTGGGATGGACTTTCTGTTTGAATGCCAGCATTGTTAACTAGAATATCTACACTGCCAAATTCCTTTACTATGGTGTTGACCATCTCAACAATGTCTGATTCTTGGGAGACATCTCCTTGAACCAGTAGGGACTTCACACCACAGTTTTCGATATTTCCGCAGGCTTTTTGCAATGCCATTTGTTCCGTTTCTGCCCCAGCTTCCGGGTGTTTGCGGTAATTGATGGCGATGTTGCACCCTTCTTGAGCGAGCCTGATAGCGATCGCTTGACCAATACCTGAAGTTGCACCTGTAATTAAAGCATTCTTTCCTTTTAAGCCTATCATATTTCCTCCCTAAGCTGCCCTTGCTTGAATTTGCACTCAGTCAAACAATTTTGGATTTTAGATTATTCTTTTCAACATCCCAAGTTGGCACTGTCAACCCCCAATGGAGGGAATTCAAAAATATAATGGTTCTCGTTTGCATGAAGTACATTTCATCCCCAACCCTCTCCTTGCAAAGTACGCTCTACACACAAGTTATCCGATTCCTCAAAAGTCCTCTAAAACCTCACCCTGTCCTATCGGACATCCCTCTCCTTACTAAGGAGAGGGACAGGTTTTACACAAGCAAAACCAGGGTGAGGTATCTCAGGGGCAATAGTATTAGTCCCTAGCGCAAATTCGCTGGCACATTTTCAGGAACTACCCAGTAATAAATAGTTTTGCCCTCTACATTCAGCGTTTGCTGTGGTTTCCAATCGCCCATATCGAAGGCGTGGGAGACAATGCGAGTCCCAGGTTTGAGTTCACTCAATAGCTTGGGACGAAGTTTGGCGTTGACCTCTGGCAGTAAGTAAAGTGTAACTACTGTTGCTTCACTAAAGTCAGTGGTGAACAAATCTTGCTGGACAAACTTCACGCGATCAGTTACCCCTGCCTTTTGGGCATTTTCATTGGCTTCTTGGATACGTTCGGGATTAATATCTATGCCGACACCGCGCGTACCAAACTTTTGTGCCGCAGTATTGACAATTCTCCCATCACCACTACCAAGGTCGTAAAGCACATCATTCTTACCCACTTTTGCCACTTGCAACATTGCATCTACCACTGGCTGTGGTGTAGGTACATAGGGAACATCGCCGGGGCGCTCTTGTGGTTGAGTTGTGGGAGTTGTAGCAGCTGGTGTTTCGGTTTCGGTCTGACCAGTCAAAGTAGAAGGTTGTGTCCCGGCTTCTAAGTCTGTCCCTTGCGGTGTACACCCAGCAATTCCCAAGCTGGTAATACTAACCCCTGTAACCATTAGAAACAGAATTTTTTTGAAGTTCATGAATTTTCTCCTTGATTGAGTAGCTTGTGGTCAGTAGTTAGTAAAACAACTGACAGTCGTAAAATTTTGAATTGCTTTGGGTTGCACAATCCAAAATCCAAAATTGGATTAAGTCCTACGTTGGCGATAGTTATTCCAGAACAACACGGGGATACCTGCTGCTACAGCTAAAACACCTGCGACTGCTCCCACACCTGTATAAACCAAGCTGGAATAAAGCAGGTAACCGCAGACGGCACAAAAGAGTAATGGTGTGAAAGGGTAAAATGGCACACGGAATGGACGCACTATGTGGGGTTCACGGATTCGCAATACCAGCAGTGATATGCCCGAAAGCAAGAAGAAAAACCAAAATATTGGGGCGGTGTAATCCACCATTGTTTCAAAGCCTTTGCGGGTGAGCGTGCCTAAAAAAACCAGTGCTAAGGCGATCGCAGCTTGCAACAATAAGGCATAAGTAGGACTGCTTGGACGTTGTTGCCAGCGTCCCATAAAACCAAATAGCGAAAAATCCTGTCCCAGAGCAAAATTAGTACGTGCTCCGGTAAAGATTGTGGCGTTGGTTGCTCCTAAAGTAGCGATCGCAATCAATACACTAATGAACAAGGCTCCCGATTCGCCCCAAAGAGAGCGCATTAAATCTGCGGCTACTGCTTCTGACTGGGCCATGTTTGTTAATCCCAGTCCCCGCAGGTAAGCCAGATTGATCAGTAAGTAAATGGCAGTGATGATGCCAATACTCCACATTAGCGATCGCACTATATTACGTCGTCCATCTTGAATTTCTGCCGAGATGTAAGCGGCTTCATTCCAACCGCCGTAGGAAAGCAGCACAAACACCATCGCTAGCCCCCACGTTCCTGATGATGCAGATTCTACAGGGGCGGCAGTAGCAGAATTAGGAATGGCGGTAAGCCCAAGAATTACTACCAGCAACAAACCCAGAACTTTCGCAGCACTCAGCAAATTTTGCGTCCACTTACCCTGTTGTAAACCGATGATGTTCAAAGCAGTTAAAAGTGCGATCGCTATGGCTGCATAAATAGAAGACGAAAACGTTCCTAGCCGCCATATCTGAGAAACATAATCGCCAAAAACAAATGCCAACAGGGCAATAGAGCCAGTTTGAATTACTGTCATCCGCGCCCAGGCAAATAAAAAGGCGACTCTCCGCCCGAATGCACGTTTCAAATAATAGTAAGCACCACCAACATCGGGATAGACAGTTGCCAACTCTGCATAGCAAAGCGCTCCTACCAGAGATACCACACCACCAATTAGCCAAAAAAGCAGTACGGCAAAATCACTACCTGCTTGATTTGCCACTAAAGCCGGGGTTTGAAAAATCCCCGCCCCGATGACAATACCGACAATCAAAGCTACTGCATCTGGTAATGTCAGCGATGGCTTGGGTACTGCTACTTGATCTGTTGTTGTCTGCTGAAGCAAACTGTAGTCTTTACGTCTACTCACATTACTCCCTTATTAGTGTTGAGTGGGGACTCGCCGCTTTGTTTCATCTTTTTTTGCACTGTTTTACCTAATATCTCTATAGTTCAAAACAAATGTGACTCAAAAATGACAATCATCAGTGATATGTCTTCAAACGGTAATATCCATCTCGCCACGTTCAGATCAATCTCCCTAGAGCGATCGCTTCAATTTCTCTTGCTAGACAACATCTATGCTTGTCAGAACAATGGCAATTTAATCTGAAACAAGGAACCATGTCCCAGTTCGCTGTTAATTCCCCAATGTCCGCCTTTTACTCCGATTTTTATCAGAAGTATTTACATTGTTAGTTTGTATGAATTCTGGTAATAGGGTAGAAAATATTACTCAATAAAACGTCTTCCGTGAGTGGGATTTATAGTTATCTAAAGAATGATTGACTAATAGCAGGTAATCGTGCTTTGTTTTATCAAGCAGCTAGAGACAGTGATCGCTTAAAACTTCAGACTCAGTAGGGGTGCACATCTGTGCGCCCCTAATAAATAATTCAGAATTGAGCAACCTTTTGGTGGGGAGATTCACTTATCACCACTTTCTTATTGACCACTAAATATACATGTTAATTGAGGACTTAAACCCCTTGATTCATGAGCTTTTTCGTTCAAAAACATTCTGAATTCTGGCTTATAACTCCTGAATTATTTATTGATAAAAATATTTTGTTAGCCTTAATGCTTTAATATCTGCTACTGGGAAAAAGTAGAATATCTATTAATTCGCCCATGATCAAACCCAATACGGCTAGGACTGTTAAAATCCAAAATGAATCTAGCTTATTGAAACCAGCAAAACGCATTTCCAAATCAGCTAAAAGCGTAGTTGCTAGGGGTATGAGAAAAAGCCTTAATAATAACGACCAAGTTGCTACTAAAGCAATTGATATACTTAAAAATAATATAACAACTAAGGTTTGAGAGCCAAATTCAACTAAACGCTCTAACCAAGAAATACTTTTCCGCACTACAGCTATAACCATAGCAGCTACAAAAGCTCCTACCAACCAAATAATATGATGAGCAGCAAGATACCATCCCAGGAGAGTGTAAGCCAACCATAGTAATACTAAAGGCATCAAAGGAATCCTGTCAAAAAATTCCACATTCATACTGCCAAAGCTTATAAAAATACCGAGTTGATAGTTGATATCTTAATTATAGTCAAACTTGTTAACACCCTAATTTCTAAATATACTAACTTTGCTCAGGATATTCCTCTATCTACAGAACAGATTTAAGGACATCCTCTTTGGTCGTGACAATATATAGATTCGGGAATCTGAGCCTTAGATGCCTATAAGGTCTATAGCAACAACAGCTTGTTAACTTGTAAATTTTATACCTAGTAATCTAATCTAACTTGGTTTGATGCGATCGCTTGTAGCTTAAAGATCAGACAATCACACTTATCCTGCAATCACAATATATTAGTTGTACGTATATCAATTCAAAAAACAGTTACATTTAAAATAAGTATTTGCTATTTTCAGAACAAGAGTACTAGATTTGAAAATACTAGGATGTATAAGCAAATTGATTTTGACTCTCAGCTATTTGCCATGAAATTTAATAAAGAGGTGGTTACAATTCACTGTGTACAACTTTGACAACTGTCCACAATACTGTTGCATGTCTCAAGCTCATGGTAATATTATTTTACTGTCAGGAGATATTATTTTATACATTAAATTGTAACCATGCTGAAACAGCTAGTTAGGTGTGCTACCTCCAAAAAACAAAAAATTATTCAACCCACCCAGAAAATCAACAAAAGCACCAAGGTGCAAAGCACAGAGCTTTTGAAAGTCTGCTTATATAAGATACTAAAGAGCTAAAAAAGCCCTTTTTTAGGAACCATTACAGCCAGCTAAGAAGGCATAAAAACCTCATAAAATGGCAAAAAATTAGACAAGAGTAAATAGACAATTATTGACGCGATGTCAATTGCTTTTTGTATATGTAAAAATATCAAAAAGCTAAATTTATGTTGCCAATAAAAAATTGAAATTGTGTGTTTTATTTAGATATTGATAGTTTTTGTACTTAGTTACCCATATATCAAAGTCCTATTTGATGGGTGAAAACTTAAGCTACCTTCGACCAAATGAGGCAAACACTTAAATTGAACAAACGATTTAAGACTGCTAAATCAATCCTGATTTAGTAACGACTGGATTATTAACAACGTAAGCAAGAGTAACAGGAAAAACATGAATATCATTGTTCGTTTGTTTGGAGCAATCGTTCTTCAAATATCTGCGTTCGCTGCGATGTCTAGTATGGCAATGTCTGACGACAAGCCCTTACGTGTCTATACCCAGGAAACTCCTGCTGTTTCTGAAGGGAAAACAACACAGAGGATTTGCTCTTTAGATCCGATTGAGGATTTATTACCTCCACCACAAACCAAGGCAAGTAATACTTTGCTTTCTTACCTTGCTGAACAGGGTTTTACACAGAATCAAGAAGGCTCTTGGGTGTGTTATGCGAACGATCCTAAAAAAGAAGGGCGTTACTTTACCCTCTTTAAGGTTAAACAAGTTGATGGCAGGCTCATAGCAAGTTCTTTCCTAGATGAGGGCAATCTGATTCAGGGACAGGAAAATCGTAGTTTGGACTTCTTTATGATGCTGATTAAGCGTCATATGAATACTAGTCAAGAAAACCGTCAAGGTATACGTAGGTATTTAGAAGCCTTTGTTTCCTTAGTAAAGGAAGGGAAGATCAAACCCACACGTCGTGGGTTTCTTTTCGACCAACCAAACCGGGCATTGGTCTTATATCACACACTCTCATCAGGAAATCTCAAAGGTACCGGAATCACGATCAACATTTATTTACCTAAGAGTTGAACTTGTGACTGGGGAGTTGGGAATGAATTTTCTCCCAATCCCCAATCCATATTGACCAAGGAGAGGAACGCTGTTTACAGACTCGATGAGTCTGCCCTATCGTTGCGACTCGTTGAATTTATAGAGCTATTAATATCGACCCTACGGACTGAAACTAGGGACGTGAACTAATGAAATTGCTGTCATTTAGTGGAGGTGCATCTTGCCTAAATCAATCGTTCAAAGAATTGCGATGCCGAAAGGGGTTCGCTTTGCGACCATCTTATTCTCATCTGTTGCAGTAGTACTCACTACGTGTCAGTCTGCTTTTGCACAGCTCAATATTGGACGCTATGGTATTCAACAAGGACTGGAGTATGAGTATCTCCAGTACCAAATCAATAACCAGAATCTGAGCCAGATGCGAGTTATTCCTGCATGTGATGTTGGATTTGGTCTGACCTGCAATAAAACTGGATCGGTAATCCAGCGATTACTAGATTTAAACGGTGGAGCTAGCTATCAAAACCTCCTGATACGAGCAGCTGGTGGGGAGAAAAACTTCCAGAATTTCGCTAGCTTTTACGGTAACAATCCCAATCTCTCTGCGGTGCCTTTCGCCTCGTTTTGGAGAAACGGATCGGCTGCAATCATGGATGAATCTCAATACCTTCTTGGACAACGTTTTGGTCGTAACCCAGTAGAAGGACTCGGACTTGTAACCAAGCAGTTCTACTGGTCACCATACTCAGAAGCCAATAAATCGGTCAGCCTGCGTAATGGATTACTAGACTTGAAATTGTCATATGGACGACTGCTCTTTGAGGAGGCCTCAAAAATTTCCAACATTAAAGAGCAGATTAAGTCTCTAGGTCTGTCGCCAGAAATGACAAATTTTTATTTAGATAAAATCTCAACAGGCTTGGATGCGTTGAGTTCTGGAGATCGGAACCAACTCCAACAGAGGATTTTTGAAGTACTATCCTTTCCATACTCCGAAGATGGTGGGGAACTCGGACGCCCCAATAACGCAATTCCACAAGAATTTAGTCAGCTTTTGGGAGAAGATGTCCCAGGAGATATGTTGCTGAGTGGTAATCCGGTAGCGTTGGACGCAGAAGCAATAAGTCTCGATACTTTTCCTGGCTCTGTAGGAGATGTTTTGGTACAAGACAGTCCTGATTTTCCAATCTGGCCAATAGTCGGAGTTGGGGTTCTTGGTTTAGTTCTGCTTCTACTACTGGATGGCGATAGTTCTTCATCTCAAGCATCTGTTCCTCCGACAGATACACCTACACCACCTACACCTTTGTCTCTCACCAGCAAAGGCGAATGCGATCTGACTCCTAGTGGTAATGGTTCTGATCACACACAGATTATTGAGATTCCGTGTAATCTTACTCCTAAAACTCCTACGGAAGTAAAGAAGGTAGTGGAGCCATCAATTATCAAAGCGCTTGTATTGCTAATTGTTATACTATGTATAGTTCGTTACAAACATCGGTCTCTAAAAATTCGTAATGACGCTCGAATACTCGCTAACGCTACGCTAACGTAATTCTTACATTCTTACAGCAGCTTTCATTTATTTCAGGGCTTACGGAACTGGCACATATATTTTCTGTGATGGGAACCAAGAACGGAGCCGGAGACGCTCCGCTCTGGACAACCTTTACTCAGAAAGAAATATGACGCTTGTGTAAGTCTTAGTATTGTTAACGAGACTGTTGTGACGAAAGTTGCGTTAGCGTTCGCGGAGCGTCTCGTAGAGAAGCTTACCGTTCGCGTAGCGTTCCCAAGGAAAGGTTTCGCCTGTTAATCTGCGGCCAATTCACTACATTCCACCAATTATTTAAATACTCAGCCCGACGGTTGCGATATTTTAGGTAATAAGCATGTTCCCATAGATCATTACCCATAATCGGATATAATCCGTCGGTAATCGGGTTATCCTGATTTGCTGTGGTCACAATCTGGAGTTGATTTTGAGGATTGCGTACTAGCCAAACCCAGCCACTACCGAAACGAGCGGCACCTGCTGCGTTAAACTGTTTTTTAAAGGCATCAAAACTGCCAAAAGTTTGGTTAATTTCTTGAGCGATCGCTCCGGATGGTTGTCCACCACCTTCGGGACTCATAAGTTGCCAAAAAATTGTGTGGTTGAGGTGACCACCACCGTTATTACGTACCTTTGCCCGAATATTTTCAGGTACGCTGTTCAAATCCACTAGTAAAGCTTCAACACTTCTTTTTTGTAAATCTGGATACTGCTTCAATGCATCATTCAAGTTATTGACGTAGCTAGCGTGGTGTGCATCATGATGCAATTTCATCGTTTCAGCATCAATAGCTTTTCCTAGCGCTCCATAAGCATAAGGCAATGGTGGTAGCTGTGCGGGAGAAGCACTTAGTGACCTATTAGGATAAGCTACAGGAGGAAATGACCTAGCAGCCGTTGGTGTTGGTGTTGGTGTAGAAGATTGTGCCTCAGCTATTAGTACTGGTTCATAAGAAATTACCAGAATTGTTAGCAAAATTGTTGTCAAGAAAAAGACTATCCTTTCTCGCCAAACCCTTATCATAAATTGTATCCTCTAAATCAATAATATTTGGCTTGTAATCTGTTCATGTACTGTTGTTTTGCAGCCCAATCAAGCCAAATATATTTTACCTTAGCTGTCAAGTAATTCGAGCAAAAATACTCAATATAAGAGAATTAATCACTGCCAATGCTTGGGGTCATTTACACGCACTTCAAAAGCCCTATATTCAGTGAAAACCCTCTACTAGATAAGCTCCCAATGCAAAAATAATTCATTCAAAAGTTTTGTAATAAATATAGCTTAAAAGTAATATAGCTTTAATGTCTAAAAGTTTTAGAGAATATTTTTCCATATATTCTAACATAAAAGTATCTAGTTTTAAGGACATTCTGTAATTTATTCCCTAGGGTATATAACTTAAAATGACAAGCAAAACTCTTGACAGATATAGCTGAAGTTTTATTTTGCTAAACCTATAATTAAAACCTTGTAAACATTAAAAATTGAATTACTGACAAATGTGTAGTGATTTTGAGTTAATTAAAATACAGAACATTGAAGAAGTCATAATCAATACACTCTCCACGAGAGGCTCTTGCTAGCTTGCTTCTTTGCAATGGTAAGTAGACTCGCTACCACTCGATACCAGTGGTGACCAATGATAGCGATACGAGAAAACGAATCTACACTCCTAGCTAGCGGAAAGCAAGTAGCAAGAGTATCTCGTAGAGGTGTATTGAAGAACACTAAATCAAAGATTTAGTGGAGGTGTAAAAATGCTTTTGTATTCAGGTGTTTGCAGACTTGCTACCCCTATTCAAATTTTGATTCATGCCCAATCTTGACTCTTGAATTAGGAATTATTTATGGATAAACCTAATCTATAAGTTCATTGTTCTCCAATAATTGTTGATATCTACATCTAGAATATAGACGATTTTTAGATTTGAAATAATCAATGTAAAATCAAATCTTATTTCTAAAATTTTGCTAAATTACTTTCTAAAAAAATGTCTATATGTTCCAAAGTCAAGAGTGCTATCACCCTAAATTGTATGAAACGCTAATAGGTCGGAACTTTTTTCAAATATCTAGTTAGTTACCCCGCTATCACAAATAAAAACACTAAAGACATATAGCAAAAGGTAAATAATATGTATCACGATCAAATGTTACCAAAAACTGTAGTAGCCAATAGTAATTTACATCAAGTAATTGTGAGTGAGGCACAAAAGAATCAATCACAAACGCATGAATTAACTATTACTGATATAGCAATATCTTTATCTCCTGTTGGTTTTATAATTAGTTGGATAGCTTTTTTCGTAATTTTGCGAAAAATCCGAGCGCTTTTAGATGATAAAATGGTGTTTTCCATTAAAGGTATACACAAACTTCCCTGTAAAAACTGTCGTTTTTATTCCAATAACCATTATCTAAAATGTGCCGTAAATCCTTCTATTGTTCTTACGGAAGAAGCAGTTAATTGCTCTGAATACTCACCTGGCAAGAAAAATTTTCCCTCACAAAGTCCCTTTGACTAGGAATAATAATTATCAATCTGATGCCCTAAAGTTTTGTACTCTCCCGTATGTGGGCTTAGTGGTCGCATTTCTGATTTTGCCGCTCTTTTTACCTCTGCTAGATCATAATTTTTCTGCCATTATTCTAAGAGGATGTTTGAAAAGTCCCTAGTAATGTATTAAATACTTTTAGATCCCCCTAAATCCCCCTTAAAAAGGGGGACTTTGATTCCGGCTCCCCCCTTTTTAAGGGGGGCTAGGGGGGATCTCTGAGTACCTAAAATCACAGCCAACCACTTTTCAAACAACCTCTAAGATGTTTGGTTTCATCCTCTTTAGAATTTGCCAACAGTCTCATAGAATTCGCGGCTACACAAACAGGAGCTACACCTCCGTAAGCTGAGAGAAAATAAAGCTTTTGTAAACCGCGTGGTGCGCGTTGGCGTTCGCGCAGCGTGTCGTAGACAAGCCTCTCGTAGAGAAGCGTCTCGCAGAGAAGCACAGCGCAGTGGGTTTTGCCTGTGTAGACGCGGTTTCTAACCGCCTTTTTTAAGGTTAAGTTGGCTCGAACCCTCATTAATGAGTGGTTGAACTCCGTAAAAGTTACTTGTTTAGCAAACCCCAAAGGAAGAAATAGGTATTCTTGCAATGCGATAAGAGTAGATCATAGACTAGCGATCGCATCGGCAATTAGCCCAGAAACAAAGGGCAAAATAGCCTGACTCTTAGCTTGGGCTTTGCCTTCAGTAAATACCACTAAGAGGTAAGGACGCTGTTCTGGTAACTCAATATACGCGGCATCATGGCGAACTTGACTTGTCCAACCTGCCTTTGACCAAATTTGAGCATTTTCAGTCAGTCCACCACCTAAAAAACCTGTCACCTGATTTTCCTCAGTGTCAGTGGGCAAATCGTTGAGAGTCCGTTTGAGCAAAGCCATCATTGCTTGCGATCGCACACTGGAAACCGCCACTCCACCGACAATACTATGCAGTAACCTAGCGATCGCATTTGTTGTTACCATATTACGATTTTCCAGTAACTCTCCCACAAACGCCCGTTCCCGTCCATAGGGACCATCACCCCAAGTTTTTTGGCAGACGTTAATCGTCTCCATTTCTTCCCAACCCAAAGATTGGTAATAGCGGTTAACAATATTACGCTGATATTTCCAGGTTTCAAAGGGCCCGGTTGGTAATTCTGGCCCTGAGGTGGTACCGCTCAAAATATCCACAACCAAGCTGGTAGCATCATTACTAGAATCAACAATCATATCTCGCAAGGCTCGCTCCAACTCCTTGGAGGTTTGACTCATGCCTTTTTCTAGCCATTCATTTACCGCCACCAAGTAAAATAGCTTGACTACACTGGCGGGATAAATCCGCTCAACACCGCGATAAGTAAAACCACGGACTGGGTGATCCCAAAAAGCCTTGGGAGTCAACGCCCCACCAGTATTTACTAGCACTGGTGGATCGTAAACCACCCAAGTCAGGGCAATTTGATTTCGGGCTAAAGTCGGAAATGCTGCCCAAGTTGCATCTAAAATGCCATTACCAAGATTTTCGAGTTGTTCGTCTTTATTAAAAAAAATCATTCTCTAAATAATGTCCTTTAATCTAAAATCCAAAATCCAAAATCCAAAATCAGGGGAGTATGAGTGTTTAGCTGACCTGAATGTATATGATTCTCCTGAATGTACACGCTTGGCAACTCAAGCCGCATCTGGGCGGCATTTGTGGGTAACATCAAATCATCAAAATTCAGCGGTTGAGGTGTATTTATGTGAAGATGACTATCCGGGATGGGTATCCTTTTCAGATTTTGATTCATTACAATCTGCTACTGTACATTATCAGGCTGCAACATTTTCTGAATCTGAGATTCAAAAATTGCTAGCAGAGGTCATCGCCTTTACCCAAAAAGCGATGCAACAATCCAATTATTACCTTTGGGGTGGTACGGTTGGGCCAAATTATGACTGTTCGGGGTTGATGCAGGCGGCATTTGCTTCTGTGGGTATTTGGTTACCTAGAGATGCCTATCAACAAGAAGGATTCACTCAACCAGTTACTATTGCAGAATTAACAGCCGGAGATCTAGTATTTTTTGGAACTAGCCAAAAAGCAACTCATGTCGCGCTTTATTTGGCGGATGGTTATTACATTCATAGTTCTGGGAAAGATCAGGGACGGGATGGGATTGGGATTGATATTCTCTCGGAACAGGGAGATGCTGTTAGTCAGTCCTACTATCAGCAGCTGCGGGGTGCTGGTAGAGTTATCAAGAGTTACGAACCACAGAGACGCTGAGGGCGCACAGGTATATGAGGAGTGGGAAGATTTATCAAGGGTTGAGTGAAGAGAATGGGGCGATTTCAGCTATTGTCCCAGATGTTTCAGTGGTAGTGCCGATACATGACGAGGTGGAAAGTTTGCCGCTTTTACTAGAAGCGATCGCATCTACTTTTTCTTCTAGTCAGGTAAATTATGAAATCATCTGTGTAGATGATGGTTCTACAGATGGTTCCGGGGATTTACTTAAGAAAGAAGCGCAAATCCGCACTGATTTAAAGGCGGTGATTTTGCGTCGCAACTACGGACAAACTGCGGCGATGGCTGCTGGATTTTACTATGCAGTCGGGAAAGCGATTGTTACTTTAGATGCTGATCTCCAGAATGACCCAGCTGATATCCCCCTGTTATTAGCAAAGCTGGATGAGGGTTACGATTTGGTGAGCGGTTGGCGGCAAAAACGCCAAGATGGTGCCGTAAATCGGTTACTCCCTTCCAAAATTGCCAATTGGCTAATTCGCCGTACTACTAGCGTGAATATTCATGACTATGGCTGTTCTCTGAAAGCCTATCGTGCAGAATTGTTGGCAGATATGAACCTCTACGGCGAACTACACCGATTTTTACCAGCTTTGGCGTACATCGAAGGAGCTAGAATTACCGAAATACCCGTGCGTCATCACGCCCGTCGCTTTGGTCGTAGTAAATATGGGATTTGGCGGACATTCCGGGTGTTGATGGATTTGTTAACAATTCTGTTTATGAAAAAATTCCTCACCCGTCCAATGCACGTTTTTGGGCTGTTGGGCTTGATTTCAATGGTTTCGGGGACGGGGATCGGAATTTACTTGACTTTCGTCAAATTGGCTTTAGGTGAAATGATTGGCAATCGCCCTTTGCTAATTTTGGCAGTTCTCCTGCTAGTAACTGGAGTACAGTTGTTTTGCTTTGGCCTTTTGGCAGAATTACTCATGCGTACATACCATGAATCCCAAGGGCGGCCTATCTATCGCGTGCGAGAAGTAGTAGCAAAAAAGGTTAAGTAACGTAACAATAGTAATGATTAGTCATTAGTCATTAGTCATTGGTCATTAGTAAATAGTTAAGAGTAAATACTTGGTTGACTCTATACAAATGACAAAAAACTCATTAAGTTGCATCTACCTTGAAAGCATTTAATACCTTTGATACCGAACTGCGGCGCAACCTGCTGATTTTATTTACAGCAGGTTTATTATTCTGGTCAAGCATGTCTTCGCTTTTACCAACGCTACCGCTTTATATCGATGATGTAGGCGCAAGTAAGCAAGAAATTGGGATTGTGATGGGCAGTTTCGCCATTGGGTTATTGCTATCTCGCCCGACGCTGGGACGGTTAGCCGATGAACGTGGTCGAAAAATTACCTTGTTGATTGGTACGATAGTAGCTGCGATCGCACCCTTTGGTTACTTGGCAACCCAATCAATTGGGCTATTGATCTTAGTGCGAATTTTTCACGGCATTAGCATTGCCGCTTTTACCACTGGCTACAGTGCCTTAATCGCAGATTTAGCTCCTACCGAAACTCGTGGTGAAATTATTGGTTACATGAGTCTGACAACTCCCCTTGGTTTAGCAATTGGCCCTGCCTTGGGAGGGTATATAGAAGCTACTAGTGGTTACGGGATATTATTTCTGTTATCTGCTGAATTGGGTTTTTTCGCCCTCTTGGGGATTGTACAAGTCACTAATCCGCCAGTGCAGGCGCGTGAGCAAACTGAGGAAAAGGATCGCAACTTCTGGCAAATTTTAGCTAGTCCACAGGTGAGAATTCCAACGATAGTTATGTTGTTGGTTGGTTTGTCTCTCGGTGCTGTACATACTTTTGTTTCATTATTCCTCAAATCCACTGATGTAGACTTCAATGGCGGGCTGTTTTTTACAGCTGCGGCAATTTCTAGTTTTTGTATTAGAGTGTTTGCTGGGAAGGCAAGCGATCGCTTTGGTCGTGGCTTATTTATTACCTTTGGTATTTTTTGCTATGTTTTAGCGTTAATACTGCTGTGGCAGGCTGACAGTGCGATGTTTTTCTTACTGGCTGCGATCGTTGAAGGTGCTGGTGGTGGTACACTCATCTCGATGATGATCACAATGATGGCAGACCGCTCACAGCCACAAGAACGGGGTCAAATTTTTGCTATATGTGTAGCTGGGCTTGACCTGGGAATTGCGATCGCTGCTCCTCTTCTGGGTACCATCGCAGAACTTGTAGGCTACCGCGATATGTTTGGCTATGGTGCTGCGATCACTTCTTTTGCACTTGTCGTCTTCCTCACCCAGTCGAGCAAAGACCTATCCAACTCCCTGCGCTTTGCATTAGGTCGCGCTCCTGATGCTTATGCCTTGAACAACTTAAAAGTTAGGAGTGAGGAAATTTAATTTCTCACTCCTAACTTTTAACTCTTAGCCTTGTAAAACGGGCGAGGAGGGATTCGAACCCCCGACACCGTGGTCCGTAGCCACGTGCTCTAGTCCACTGAGCTACACGCCCTCACCGACAATCTATATTAACACTTCTAATTAAATGACGCAAGAGAATTTTCCATCTAATTTTGCCAACTTAACCCATTTAGATCATCAAGGACAGGCGCAGATGGTAGATGTGTCTGATAAAGCACCCACCATCCGCCAAGCAGTAGCCGCTGCCAATGTGCGGATGTTGCCAGCTACCTTCGCTGCCATTCAAGCTGGAAACGTGCCAAAGGGCGATGTGTTGGCAACTGCAAGATTGGCTGGGATTATGGCAGCCAAGCAAACAGCCAGTTTAATTCCTCTGTGTCATCCCTTGCCTTTGCAAAAAATTGCAGTCGAGATTATACCCGCTCCGCAACTACCTGGTTATCAAATTCAAGCCATAGTCAAAACCAAAGCTGAAACTGGTGTAGAGATGGAAGCCTTAACTGCCGTTTCTGTGGCGGCCCTGACTTTATACGATATGGCAAAGGCTTTAGAAAAGTCGATTCAAATTGAATCAATTCGTTTAATCAGTAAGAGTGGCGGGAAATCAGGAGATTATTCCCCGCCAGAGCAATAAGCTAGCTACTGTATCCCACCTATAGCTTTGTTGAGATCGGTTGGGCTTTCAAACTCTTCATCTTCTGGCAGTTTCTCTAACAGAGATATAATCCCCTTATCTGCTCCTTGCTTTTTAGCGTGCTTAATCAAATCTTGCTTATTCGCGGGATAGTCAACACCTTTCAAGTGTTTTTGTATTTCAACTGGGTTTGCCTTAGCCATTTTCATCCCCTCTAAAGGTTCTTTCCATCTTCACAAGTGGATGTATTTGCTCCCTCTATCAAAAAGATGAATCATTTTTAACTGAGAAAGATCAAAAGGTCATCCACCAGGTTGATGAATTATCTTTGGGGAATGGGACATTGGAGAAGTTCTAGTAGTCTAATAGCAACCACCGCCCCAAAAACCTTAGAATGAATAGGGTGTATTTAAATCTGTAACAAATATTTATGCCTCCTCGTTGGCCTCGCAAACCCGATCGCAAAGACCCTGATTACCGCAAGATCGATGACCGGATGAATTTTGCTGTGCATGTGGCGATCGCTGCTACTATTAATTCTGGCTTGTGGTTTTTCCACATTTTGAAAGGCACTACCTGGGAGTGGCTGCCGTGGGTAACTGCAAGTTGGACAGGAATAGTGTTGGTGCATCTAATTTATATTAGTGCGATCGCCAACTACACCGAAACTCCACCAAAATCCACCTGAAGACGGACTGCTGATGCTGGGGCGATTGTAACCTGTGGTAGTAGAATCAGCTTGTTAAGTGAGCGATAATGTAAAAAAGCCTGAGATTTTACGCTCTTTCTTAATATAGGGTTATTTTTATGGCTAAGACTAACACCACAGAACTACTAGAAGCCCTAGCAGCTGAAATTGGCGAAAGCGTCTACATAGACGTTGCGAAATGGCATCTTTATTTATCTAATGCCAAACTCCATACAGTTGTTGCCGAGCAACTGTATCCCTTAATTACTTCCAATGCTGTAAATGAAGACCGAGTTTTAGAAGTATTGGGATCGATTCCAGTAAAAATTGGCGGCGGTAGACGCGAAGTTCCTTTAATCGATTTACTACCCCTGCAATGCCAAGTCACCTTAGTAGATATTTTGGAGAAATATCAACGCGAAATCTAATCGCTAAAAGCAAGATTATTTGAATTAAACAATTTTCTCGGTCAGCATTGCCTAATTCGATTTGAGATGCTGAATTGAGGGTTTGTTCGCTGTTTCAATTTTATAAAAATAAAAACCACAGATACACACAGATGAATCTTTTTAAATTTATGTGTGCATCAGCGGTAAAAATTTCCTTTAACAATTAAGGAATCTCAGCCTTATAAATCGGTTGAGATATGAGTGAGTTGATATTAAGACTCTCTCAGAACTTTCATGCAAACTTATTGGAGCAATTTACATGCTTTTACAAGTCAAAGATAGTGGCGAATTGGTAAAAATTGTTGAAATTCAGGAATTACTTGACCCGAATACTGATGTTGTTCATGCAAAAGACCAAGAAGGTCAAGAAGAACAGCAATCGGATACTTTTAAAAAAGAAAATCTCGTTTTTCCTTCAGGTGAAGTTCTACCACGCTGTTGGTTAGATGCTGACTATAGACACGACAACGCTTAATTGATTTTAGAATCAGGTAATTGGTAATGGAAATAAACTGATTATCCATTATCAATTTACCTAGCAAGAGGAATAAGTGGTAGGGGGGCACAGCCATGCGCCCCTACTATTATGTTCCAGATGATGATGCAGCGTTTTCTCCTACCGTCGCCGTTTCATTCTGCTGAGACTTCGGGAAAAATGCCTTAGCAATCCAGTCAGTCAAGATGTGAGATAGTAATCCTAAAGGCCCAGCAAACAAACACAAAGACAGGGAATGAATTGTCCAAATACCTGTTTTTTGCCCTTCCCAATAAATCCAGCGGCCGACAAATAAATCCATCACTAAAAAATGAATCCAACCCGTTGCAGCAGCCGTTTCATCTGCAAAAAATCGCGCAATATCAGCTAATTGTGGATTCGATAAAGCTTGGGCATTTTCTGGCGTAATGCTATTGACAAATAAATACAAATACGCTCCAGCTAACACCACAAAAGGCAAATATGATGACATTATCTGCCGTGTAACTTTCCAATTTGGCAATAAAATCATCAATGCCCAAAAAGGTAAAACGAAAAGATTTGCGACGTTAAATAGTTGAGATATCGTCATAATTTTGTCAATTGAAAGATTTTCAGTTA
This sequence comes from Nostoc foliaceum FACHB-393, assembly GCF_014698505.1. GTDB lineage: Bacteria > Cyanobacteriota > Cyanobacteriia > Cyanobacteriales > Nostocaceae > Nostoc > Nostoc foliaceum_A. Next base: position 47,503 of record NZ_JACJTD010000008.1, read on the forward strand.
TTGTTGTTTTCTGCTTTGAATTAACTAGTTATTCATAACTCGTAACTTCAAAATATAGATCCCCAACTTCTTAAAAAAGTCGGGGATCTGGGTATACTTATAAAGCTACAAGTTGTGATTCGATTTCTGAAGACTTCAAATCACGACCGATGAAAACTAAGCGGGTTTGCCTGGTCTCTTCTGGTTTCCAGGGGCGATCGTAAAATTTATCAAATCGGGTTCCCACGCCCTGCATCACTAGGCGCATGGATTTATTTGGCACTGCCACAAAGCCTTTAATCCGGTAAATTTCTTGTTGTTGTGCTAATTTTTCTAATTGCTGTTGCAGCTTTTCTGGGTCAAAGGTACGATCCAAAATTACATGAGTTGAGGTAATCTCTTCATCGTGATTGTGGTCTTCTTCAGTATCGTGATGACTGGGACGAGAATCTAAATTGTCTTCGACTGCGGCTTTAAATCCTAATAATATAGATGCGTCTAGTTGAGAAAGATCGCTCTCGACAATCTTCACTACTCTGGGCAATTCTTGCTTAATCAATTCCTCAACTCTGGCTTTTGTCTCGGCATCTACCAAGTCAATTTTATTCAACACCACTAAGTCTGCACAAGCAAGTTGGTCTTCAAACAGTTCTTGCAAAGGTGTTTCGTGTTCTAGATTATCATCTGCTTGTCGCTGGGCTGCGATCGCTTCTGGATCACTAGCAAATGTCCCTGCTGCTACCGCCGCACAATCTACCACGGTAATTACAGCATCCACAGTGGCGGCGTTGCGAATTTCTTGCCAGCGAAAAGCCTTTATCAGTGGTTTTGGTAAGGCTAAACCAGAGGTTTCAATCAAAATGCAGTCGATGCTATCTCGCCGCTTGATTAACTCTTGCATTGTTGGGTAAAACTCTTCCTGCACGGTGCAGCATAAGCAGCCGTTGGTTAATTCAAATATATTAGTGTCGCCCTCACCATCTTCTGGGCAAATTTGACAGGATTTTAACAATTCGCCATCAATACCGAGTTCGCCAAATTCATTGACTAAAACGGCAATGCGGCGTCCTTGGTTGTTTTGTAGCAAGTGGCGAATTAGGCTGGTTTTTCCACTACCTAAGAAGCCTGTAATTACTGTGACAGGAATTTTCGTAGCCATATTTTTGCCTGATTTACTCAGTATGAGAAGTTTTACAAGTTACAAACTTAAATACTGAGATTAAGCTTGGTGTGAAGATTGACTTAGTTATTTTAAGCTGAAAGTCTCTCGTTCCTTGTTATGGATACATTATTTTTGCACCCATCCATAGACAAAAAACCCCACCTGCTACTCCTATATAAGTAGGTATCAAACCAAGGATTCCATTTTCCGGGCGATGAGTTATTAGTGCTGCATGGCTTAAAATTGCGCCTACTATAACTAAAGTCCCACCTCTGATTGCATTCGTCAATTGATTTACAGCTTTGACCAATTCTTGATCGTTCATAGATCCCTTATCTTCATTTAACTATTAGGTGATGGTAACTGCGAGAATTTAGGTTATGAGAAGTGGTTTTTTTCCTTCCTATTGCTGCCGCATTAAACAAGTTGTAATAGCTCCGTTTTGACTCGTAAGTTATATCAAATCAGATTCCTATATCTCAAAAATAATTGAGGGGCAATCTCCCCATGCTTGCTTTCACGTAGGAAAAGCAGTCACAGGGCTATTGCCCCTAAATATTTTAAGCGTTTTTAGCGATCCCTCTTTCCCCAGAAACACTTATGAATTATCGTTCATCAAGCTATCTGGACTTATGATTCTATACACCATACTCCGCAATCTCAACACAGTTACTCAGCTGTGACTAGTTCAGTACTACCGCGTGTACGACGCCGTGTGAGGCTATTGTAAAGCATTACACCAATCGCCTTGATCAAATTACCTTCCAATTCCTGGAACATCTTCATGTTCGTGCCAAAGGCGGCGTTAGCTTCCTCAACGATGCGATCGGTTGTAGCATCATCAAGGGGTAATTCATCCAAATTTTGCCGATATTTCGCTTTGAATGCCTTCTCATCAGGAATTTCTGGAAACTCATAAAAGGCTGTTCCTTGCCCATCAGACAAATTCATCGCCGTTACAGCAATATTTTTGAGAATTTGTCCCCCAGATAAGTCACCCAAGTAACGAGTATATGAATGAGCGATTAACAGTTCCGGTTCTGTGGCAGATATTTCTCGGATGCGCTTTACGTAAGCTTCGCCTGCGGGAGATAGTTTGATTTGCTCTCTCCAGTTAGCACCAAAGTAATAACTTAGGTCTTGCTCTAAGGTATACTTGCGATTTAGCTGGGGAAAGTTAATTTTAGAAAGAATTGGATGCTGGCTATGCTTTTCCATTTCCTCTTCCATCGCTGAGTAGACGAAGTAGAAGTTAGCAACTAGTTTCCGGTAAGAGTTTTTCTCGACTACTCCTCTTAAAAAGCACTTGACAAAACCTACATTTTCTGCCATTGTGTGGGCTTTCTTAGTGCCTACACGTAATTTGGTTGCTAAATTGCTGCTCATGCTAAATTTCTCAACTTTAAAAAGTTAACTGCCGGAGTTTTAATTCACTAACGGCTAAAAAAGCCATTAAAACGTTACCTTAAAACTATTTGATGAGAATTTATATTAAAATTTTTTAAGTCGCGAGGATTTTGTAGTTTTTTACACAGTAACTAGGCTCATGGAATATAACTTTACATTCCGGTATTTTAATTTTTCGTTGTTATTAGCTAAATTTCGCCTTCCTTCTCAGCTTTACTGAAAACATTTTTTATAAAACAAAGGTAATATTTATTACGACTTATTCTGAGTGAGTAACATTGCAAAGTGTGAACTAATACAGATAATCAAGACTAAGGTTGAGGGCATAGAAGGAATAATTAGCTAAAATGTGGACACTTTACTGATAACGTAAAAACCAATATTGACTTCATGAAATATTTACAATCAAAGAGGCATGAGTTCAGTATTATTACGTAAGCATGGCTTGATCTAAAATGAATTTCTCAAGAGAAAAAGCATGTCGAAATTGCTGAATAAAGTCTTAAGTGTTATTTTTCGGTGTGATTGTGTGGAGTGTTTAAACATATGGTTTCATCTATAACTCGGACACCGGGAATTCCTGGGGGTTCTGCTTCTGAAGTTGATGCATTGGGTAAAGGGATTGAAAGCAGTTTTGGGCTGAATTTAATCCCACTACCAGCAAATGCCTTATTTGGCACAGATGGGATTCGCGGACGAGTCGGAGAATTACTGAGTGCGCCCCTAGCATTGCAAGTTGGTTTTTGGACGGGGATTATTTTACGTAACCATGCTACTCAAATAGGGCCAGTCATTCTTGGACAGGACTCCAGAAACTCCAGTGATATGCTGGCAATGGCTTTGAGTGCAGGTTTAACAGCAGCAGGATTAGAGGTTTGGTATTTGGGATTATGTCCCACTCCTTGCGTTGCCTATCTCACCAGCATCAGTGATGCCATCGGCGGAGTGATGATTTCTGCCAGCCACAATCCCCCAGAAGACAATGGAATTAAGGTTTTTGGTGCGAATGGTGGGAAGTTACCGCAAATATTGCAGGCAGAAATTGAAGCCGGACTGCGTGGCAAGATATCACCTATTGCTAGAGTCAGTAATTGCGGACGGCATTACTCACGTTTTGAGTTAGTGGGGCATTATGGCGAGGCGTTGAAAAAACCCTTGAACGGTACCCTAAATCTTCAAGGAATGAAGATTGTTTTAGACTTGGCGTGGGGTGCAGCAGTTGGGTTAGCACCATCAGTATTTACAGAAATGGGGGCAGAGGTAATCTGTTTGCATAACGAAGCAGATGGCGATCGCATTAATGTCAACTGCGGTTCCACCCACCTAGATATTCTTGCAGCCACAGTACAAGAACACAACGCCGACATCGGCTTTGCCTTCGATGGCGATGCCGATCGCGTCTTAGCAGTAGACAATACTGGCAGACAAGTTAACGGCGATTACATTCTCTACCTGTGGGGACGGCATTTACAACAAAACCAACAACTGCCAGACAACCTGATTGTATCTACAGTCATGGCCAACTTAGGCTTTGAAAAAGCTTGGCAGCAAATTGGTGGTAACTTAATTCGCACCGCAGTCGGTGACCAATATGTCCAAGCCGAAATGCAGCGGACTGGGGGAATGCTAGGCGGCGAACAATCCGGTCATATTCTTTGCCGTCATTATGCTGTGACTGGAGATGGCTTGTTAACAGCATTACATATAGCAGCTTTGGTGAAAGAGGCGGGTGTTTCCCTGGGTGAATTAGTAGATCAAAGCTTCCAGACCTACCCGCAACTCTTGCGGAACGTGCGAGTTGTAGATCGCGATCGCCGTTTGGGATGGCAAGATTGCCAACCTGTGCAACAAGCGATCGCTCTTGCTGAAGCTGCAATGGGTGATTCTGGCAGAATTTTAGTTCGCGCCTCTGGTACAGAACCAGTAATCAGAGTAATGGTAGAAGCCGCCAACGCCGAACTTACCAACTACTGGACAAATGAATTAGTTTCAAAAGTCCAACAGCATTTGATGGATTAAATTAGCTATTATCTCAGCTTTTTACAAGTGCCAATTTTACGTCACAGCTTCTACAAATTAACTAGCCTTAGTTATCTGTAGAAGCTGTGACATTTATCTTTGTATTGTTAAATCGTTTTCGACTAATTCCTTGTTAACAAAACTCACCACGTCAGTATGATTAGTACTGGTATCAGCTTAACGTGTTATTATTTACTTCAAGATTCTCTTAGCTATTTATTCTAAGATAATATAATGCTTGTTTTTGTTATCCCACTCAAAAGTGCAAAAGTTTCCAATTCTTGGGAACGTGTTACACAATTATTTGAAAGATGCATTAAATCAGTTTGCAATCAAACCTCACCTAACTTTCACGTTATTGTTGTTTGTCACGAAAAACCAAAAATAGAATTTACTAATTCTCATATAACATACATTACAGTCGATTTTTCTCCTCCAAATGAGACTAACCCTGTAGCTAAAGGAGACACAGATAAAGGGCGTAAAATATTAAAAGGATTGGTTTATGCTCGTCAATTTTATCCCACTCACACTATGACAGTTGATGCCGACGATTGTGTGAGTAAAAATTTAGCCAAGTTTATTCAACAACATCCTGATTCTGATGGCTGGGTTATCAATAAAGGTTATAAATATCAGGAAGGCAGTAAATATATATATATTAAAAGAAGCAATTTTTATAAGATGTGCGGCAGTTGTAATATTATTCGATATGATTTGAATGATTTGCCCGAAATCGCAGAATATGATCGTGGCTATGGATACTATAGATATTATATAGATCATGCCAAAGTCAGAGATATTTTAAAGAACAAACTAAAAAGCATTAAATCATTACCATTTGCAGGTGCGGTTTATATTTTGGATACAGGAGAAAATCTTTTTGATAATTCAAAAAGATTAAAATTTAGCATTTTTAATCGCAAATTATTAAATCAATCAGTTATAGATGAATTCGGATTGTACGACTTACAGCAATCCAGAGAAATTTGTCAACTGTAATATATTTCCCTGAAGCTGATAGGCTACATCACAATTATGCCGAAAATAAAATCAAAATCTCGACCATCTAAAAAATCGAAAAAGCAGGCTAAAAAGGAAACTTCTACCCTTAGCCTCAAAGAACAGTTAGCCCAAAAACGCAAAGCAGCCCAAGCACGTAAAGAACTCATCAGCATACTCACCACCGCCACCTTTGGCGGTGTCTTCTTTGGCATTGTGCTTTTTTTTGTAGCTGGAATTAAAGCAGCAGTCCCTGGTGTCTTGGGGATAATAATCATGTCCCTTTCTTACAAATACCCCCGACAAGCACTATATGCCTTCATCATTTACGTACCTATTGGAGGTACTATCACCTACTACTTGGGTAATAGTCCCATACTCCAATTAGCTAAAGATGCCTTTTATGTTCCAGCGCTAATTGGACTTTGGCAGACTTGCCGTAAACAGGGGTTACCTCTAATTATTCCTCAAGGCATTAAAATCCCACTTTATATTGTCTTGGGTTGCAGTGTACTAACACTGTTGTTTGTCAATGGTGGCCAGCAGTTTAACCCGCCTAGCGTCGGATTATTAGAAAAAGTAGAGAAAGAAATACCCTTAGGTATGGGAATTCTGGGACTGAAAGTATTTTTAGGCTATGTCCCACTGCTTGGTTGTGCTTACTATTTAATTCGTGATAAGCGGGATTTTCTAATTTTATCACGCCTCCAAATTGTCCTCACACTGATTTGTTGTGTGCTGGGATTCATCCAATACATGTTATTACTAACTGGGGCATGTGAAGGCACCAGAGGTCTTGAAGGAGATGCCTTATTTAGAGCAACACTCGAAGCTAGATGTTATTTTGGTGGAGCGCTAGTATATAGTCCCGATGAAGGGGTTATTCGCCTACCAGGGACATTTGTAGCCCCTTGGCAGTGGGCATGGTTCTTAATTGCCAGTACCTTTTTTACCTTTGCCACTGGCTTCACCGATCCCTCCCCAATATGGCGGCTGGTTGGTTTAGGTTCTTTAGTGACAGTCTTTATCAATGCTGTAATTTCTGGACAGAGAATCGCCTTAGCTTTAGTACCAACCTGCTTTGGCATTTTACTATTGCTTACTGGTCAAATTGGTAACCTCAAACGGTTTATTCCCATAGGGATAGGACTTGCCCTAGTTCTGGGAATTGCAATGGTGACTAACCCTGCTGTCGTGCAAGAGAGAACCGCAAGTTTTACCAGTCGGTGGGAGGCTTCACCACCTCAAGATTTTATCGTCCAGCAATTTGAAGAGAATTGGAAAAACGTAGACGGGCCCTTGGGAAGTGGCTTAGGTCGAGCAACTAACTCTGCCCGCGTAATGGGTAAAACTAAACTAGTGGAAACCTACTATCCCAAAGTACTTTATGAAGTTGGAATTCTTGGAGTACTAGCTTTTCTGGGTTTGGTCACTAGTTTAACAATTATTGGCTTTAAAACCTACCGCTCCATAAAGAACCGTAATTTCCGCAGTTACGGAGCAGCTTTGTGGGTGTTTATATTGTTTATTAGCTACAACACCTACTACTATCCTCTGGATGTTGATCCAGTTGCTGTCTATTACTGGTTTTTTGCGGGAGTTCTTTTTAAATTGCCAGAACTGGAGAAACAAGATAAAGAAGATGCTAACCCGCAGCAAAAAAACAAGAAAAAACGTCTAAAAACAATTTAAATGAAATAAAAATGGCAAAAGTTATCATAGGAGGTCAAAAACACCTCAGCATTCCAAACCTACCTCGAAATTCTCGGCATACACTCATCCGCCCTAAGCCTTTTCCCGCAGGCAGATATCCTATAGAAAAAATTTGGTATCCTTTAGGCAGCTTTATGGCGTGGCAGCCTGTATGGGAAAGATACCAAGCTATTCATGCTTTCAACAAGATTTTATATACAAATAAACCTTGGTTTCTCACATTTGAGGATCATCGGGTTTTATATAGAAACCCTAAAAATCAAGGTGAAGCTGCAATTTATGAATTATTAAATAATCGATTAGCGTTAGAAAATTGCCAAAAAATTATCGCTATCTCTGATTATGCAAAGTTGAGATTAATTAAGCGGATAGAAGGTTGGAAGATAGAAGGGAAAATAAGCAAAAAATTAGATGTTATCCATCCCAATTTTCCACTCAAAGTTAACCAATCAAAACTTTATTATGAACAGCAAAATCTCCAGCTTATATTTATAGGAAATCACATTGCCCGCAAAGGCGGAGTTGTTGCTTTAAGACTCGCTAAAAAAGCTGAAAAATTAGGTTTACCTATTACTGTACATATAATTTCAGAACTGGGGCATGGTTCAGGAGTACCAACTGATTTTCCCGATCGCAGTAAATATGTAGAGGATTTAAAGTTACTGAATCTAAATAACGTTGTATTTCATAAAAATCTTCCTAATGACAAAGTTATTGAGTTATTATCACAAAATCATTTTCAATTAATGGCAACTTTACATGATACTTATGGCTTTAGTATCATAGAAGGTTTTTCAGTTGCAACTCCTGCGATTACAACAAATGTATGCGCTTTACCAGAGTTTATTCGTCATGGCGAAAATGGATATATTTTAGAGTTACCAATTAATGAAAATAGGCATTGGAGTAATTGGCTACATGGAGAGAAAACTAAAACTGATGAATATTGGGAAATTGTAAATACTACCTATGACTATTTGGCAGATAAAGCATTACAGCAAATAATTCAATTTCTTGATAGAAGTGATAAACGAGAACATTACGAATTTTTAAGCGCAGGAGCATTAGCTCAAGCGCAAATTGTGCATAACTCCGAAAAGCAAAATGAGTTCTTTGATAATCTCTATGCAGCAGTGTAAAAAATTGATTGAATGTGAATTCTGACTTTTTAGGTCATGCAGGAAACCCAACAAAGTCCTAACCAACAAGCAAGCTTCCCTAGTAGGTAAGGGAGTAAATTCAAGTAATAGAAGCTTACTGAATTTCCGTAAAATTAAGTTTTATAAGGTTATTATCAAAGTAGAAAAATTGCTTAATAAAAATCATGAATAATTGGCCATTAATTACTGTAGTTATTCCGACTTATGGTCGAGAAGAAGCGCTACGGGATAGCATTGTAGATGTCCTAAAACAGGAATATCCAAATTTTGAAGTTTTAGTAGTAGACCAAACCCCAAAACACCAACCAGAAATTCAAGCCTACCTAGAAGAAATGGCGGTAGCAGGTAAAATCAAGTGGTTGCGCTTAGATTGGGCAAGTTTGCCAGGGGCGCGAAATTATGCTGTGCGGCGGTCATCTGGTGAAATAATATTATTTATTGATGATGATGTTCAGCTAACCCCAGAATTGTTAACAGCCCATGCGAAAAATTATTTGCAAAACCCAGAAGTAGGGGCTGTCGCCGGACGGGTATTTGACAGAATGAAATTGGGTGATTCTGGAGGAGATTTAGAGATTGAATATCTGCCTCCCCAAGCTATGGATCCAGGAATTGCTTGGTATCATATTGATTTAGTGCATACCATCAAACCCCAGCAAGTGCTAACAGCGAGGGGTTGTAACATGTCATTTCGTCGCGAAATTTTTACTAAGTACGGGCTGAGGTTTGATGAGAGGTTTCGCGGTAGTGCAGTGCGCGAAGAGTCAGATTTTTGTTTGCGGGTGCGACAGACCGGATATAAGATTTGGTACGACCCAGAGGCCCATTTGGTGCATTTAGGCGAAGAAACAGGGGGTTGTCATGATATTAGTATGCGATCGCTAAAATATCAACTCACCTTTTACCACAACCATTTCCTACTAGGGCTGAAAAACCTCACTGCTACTCAAGCTTTACGCCTATACGCCCGTTTATTTGACTGTCACGTTCTCGGACACGCACCTTGTAACAAAAGCGGTTCCCCCATCAAAATCGCCACTCGCGCTATTTTCTACACTTTGGGTTTTTTCAAAGCCTTGGGTACTGTCATCCAATCACTATGGAACGATGGCCAAATTTACAGCCGATTGGATGAACAAGTTTAGGCATTTGTCATTGGTCATTAGTGAATAACAAAGAATAAATGAAAAATGAGAATTTTAGTTGCTAGTCACACTTATATCGTAGACCTCAACTGTGAAAAATTACGCGCTTTATCTCAACTAGAACCGGGAGTTGAAGTGACAGTTGTAGTACCAAAGCGCTGGAAACCAGGTGGCGTGCAAAATAGAATTATTGAAACTGAATACCGTGATGAAGGCACATTTAGAATAGTTCCAGTTTCTAATTTTAGTCAAAATCATCAGGGACTTCTTACCTTTAGTGCTGATTTGATATCTTTATTAAAACAATTTCGTCCCCAAATAATTCAAGTAGAACAAGGGTCTAGGGGGCTAGCTTATACTCAGATGATTGCCTTAAATCAGCTATTAGGACTCAAGGCAAAAAATGTATTTTTTACTTGGTGGAATTTACCCTATGAACTGAAATTACCAATTTCTTTATTAGAAAAATATAACCTCAATCACAGCCACGGCATCATTTCTGGAAATCAAGATGGGGCAGAAATTTTGCGACAACGGGGATACAAAGGAGCAATTAAAGTCATGCCGCAGCTGGGTGTAGATGAAAGTTTATTTACTCCCAAACTTCAACCACAATTAGCAGCTAAGTTGGGAATTGAAAAAGAAGATTTCGTAGTAGGTTTTGTTGGACGTTTTGTGCAAGAGAAGGGTTTATTGACGCTTTTACAAGCCTTAGTAAATTTGAAAAATAAACCTTGGAAATTACTGCTACTGGGACGAGGAGAGTTGCAAACTGAATTAACCAAAATTGCGGCAGAAAACAATATTAAAGAACGGTTAATTTTAGTAGAAAGTGTCCCCCATAACGAGGTTGCAAACTATATCAATTTAATGAGTACTTTAGTACTGCCTTCAGAAACAACATACAAGTTTAAAACCTTAACTTCTGTTGGCTGGAAAGAACAATTTGGCCATGTGATAATTGAGGCAATGGCTTGCCAAGTACCTGTGATTGGTTCCGATTCTGGTGAAATTCCCTATGTAATTGGCGAAGCTGGTTTGGTATTTACTGAAGGTGATGCTCAAGCCCTTGCTAATTGCTTAGTTCAGGTAATGGATAAACCAGATTTTGCTCATACCCTGGGTAAAATGGGTTATCAAAAAGCAATGATTAAATATACAAATAAAGCTTTAGCTAAACAGCAATTAGAGTTTTATCGAGAGTTAGTTATTAGTCATTAGTCATTAGTGAATAACAAACGACGTAGACGCGCCAGCGGCTACTCTTACGAGAACGCTTTCTATCACAAATGGCAAATGATAAAAAAATGAAAATATTACAAATTGTCCCTTCAATTTCTCTGATTTACGGTGGCCCCAGTCAAATGGTGCTAGGATTAGCTCCAGCTTTGGTAAAAGGGGGAGTGGAAGTTACAATTCTCACAACTGATAGTAATGGTGATAATGGTCAAACACCTCTGGATATTCCTTTAAATAGCCCAATTAAACAAGATGGCTATGAAATAATTTACTTTCGTTGTGCCCCCTTTCGTCGCTACAAATTTTCCCTAGATTTATTAAACTGGCTAAAACGTCATGCTCACGAGTTTGACATAGCACATATTCATGCTCTATTCTCTCCCATAAGTAGTGCTGCTGCTATTGTCTGTCGTCAGCAAAAACTACCTTATATTTTCCGCCCTTTGGGTACTCTCGATCCGGCTGATTTACGGAAGAAAAAACGATTAAAGCAGCTTTATGTCGCAATTATAGAACGTCAAAATTTAGCTGGTGCCGCAGCAATTCATTTTACCAGCGATCAAGAAGCTAAAATATCAGAACGATTTGGAGTATCTACGCCCGATTTGGTAATTCCCTTGGGTGTAATTCCCCCTCAATCCCCCCTTAAAAATGTATCTAGTCAGTTAGAAATACCAAAGGATGTGCCTTTAGTGCTGTTTATGTCACGAATTGACCCGAAAAAGGGGTTAAATTTGTTGATTCCAGCGCTAGAGAAGCTTTTAGCTGTTGGTTATAAGTTTCATTTTGTCTTAGCTGGAACAAATCCTCAAGATCCAGATTACGAACAAAAGATAATATCCCAAATTCAAAATTCACCACTGCGATCGCACACTACAATTACAGGTTTTGTCACTGGTGAACTCAAAGTTAGTTTACTACAAGCTGCTGATTTATTTGTCTTACCTTCCTACTACGAAAATTTTGGGATTGCTGTAGCTGAAGCGATGGTAGCAGGTATACCCGTAGTCATTTCTGACCAAGTGCATATTTGTCAACAGATACGTGATAGTGAGTCGGGTTGGGTGGGTGCAACAGATGTCCAAGCACTGCTAGAGTTACTGCAAGAAGCTTTGCAAAATCCCGCAGAACGCCAACGACGAGGATTAAACGCCCAACAATATGCATTGAAAAATTTTAGCTGGGATGCGATCGCAAGGCAAACAATCCAAGCCTACCAGGAAATTCTGGCAAACAAATTAATTTAACCCAACGCAGATAACAGTAGTTTTTGCCAAATAGGCGCTAGAACTGCTTTGACAACGATATCCGCAATTACAAAACCAATCCCAATCAACATATAAGTTTTGGGAAAGGGAGATTTTGGAACTTCGCCTCTAATGCGAGTTACTAAATTTAATCCTAAAGCAGCTAAAGCTACCCCAGTGGCAATAAACCCAATTATCCGCAAAATTGACCACGGATACCATCCTAAAATAGCTGCTAACCAAGGTTTAGCACTAACTCTCACCAATTCTGCAACATAAAAATTCATGTAGTTCAGCATCCACGTGCCGAATATCAATGCCATGCTACTTAAAGTGACAACGCAGAGAATACAAAAAATTCCGTAGTGCAATAAATGATCTGGTAAAAATAAACGGAGTGTTCCTTCCATACCTTCTCCCGTGCGAATCCAGTGCAACATCTCAGTAGTGTATGACTGTCCACGGAGGATGACTTTTGCTGCTGTTTCTGGTGCGATCGCTGTTGCTACAATTACGGCAATACTCTGCAACACTCCCCACAGTAACATCCACCAAAAAGCACTTTTATATTGTTGACGACGTACTTGTAAGAAGAAAATGGGATAGGGAACAGCAGCACCGAAAATCGGCATCAGCCAGGGAACTCCAAAAACAAAACTGGCAGTTGTGCTGAGGATAACACCAATAACGAAAAATATTACTATTATCATAATGGGGACTAAAGGTTAGTGATTTGGCATTCCGCGACTTTCTAAGCATCTGAGAGTGGGTGGCGACAAAGAAAGTCTACATCAACCCGTGGTACCCCTCCAGCAAGACTTGCTCCTGCTGTGGTCATCTCCTTGAAAAGTTAGAAATCTCCGAGCGAAAATGGCGTTGTCCGTCTTGTAGGTCTAAAAACGACCTGGACGGCAACGCGGCGAAGATTGTTGGGTTAGGTGATGTTATGCGGTATGAAATTGTAATCGCTGTTTGACTCCAGAATCTCCATACCTTCACGGGGAGTACATCAAATGTTCATGAATTTGCAAGTTGTCGGTAGCGTTCTTGAACTTCTTGAATCGAAAACAAAGTTTCAAACTTCAACCCAACTGACTGGTACAACTCACCTCCCCCTTGTTCGCGGTCTACCAGTGAAATTACTTGATTTACGGTATAACCTGCATCTTTAAGGCGATCAACAGCTTTCAGAGCAGATTGCCCAGTTGTTACCACATCTTCCAAAACTACTACTTTTGCACCTTCTGGTAAACTGGGACCTTCTATATAAGCTCTTGTCCCATAACCCTTGGCTTCCTTGCGAATAATCAGCGCTGGTATCGGTCGGTTTTCATAAACAGAAACTAGACTCACTGCTGTGACAATTGGGTCAGCCCCCAATGTTAAACCACCCACAGCCTGTGTATCTACGGGTAATAAAGGAAATATCAACCGTCCAACTGCCAAAGCACCTTGAGGATGAAGTGTTACCTGTGTTTTATTGACGTAATAAGAACTACGTAGCCCAGAGGAGAGGAGAAAATCACCTTCTTGATAAGCAAGTTGGCAAAATAAATCTAGTAGCTTATGGCGCAAAGTGGTCAAATCAGGAGTGGTTGCCCAAATATCTGAGTGGGTAAGAGTTTCAGTAGGATACGTCATTACAAAACATTAAAAGTTGTGCTACACCAAAGGTTGAACTCATCAGAGTTCTGAACTTAAGCATAAATTAAGATTGCCCAAAAACTGAGGAGTCAGAAACGTGCGTATAAAATTAAAAACCTTTGGTGGTGTACTGGTGCTGCTTGTTGCTGGTATTGCTTTTCCCTCTGTTGCATCTGCTCAAACAGAAACACCCAATTATGAAACTACGAGTGATGCATTTGAACGAGCTTATTTTCGTCATGATCGCAATTTCTACGAAAATAGCAGCCTCAAGCGTCAGCTAGACTCATTTCTAGGATCTGGTTCCGGTTTTGGTGGTTCCTTCCCAGAAAATGAAATTGCCCGCGATGCTGAGTTGGTTAACACTTTATATCATGATGTCCTGACTCAGCAAGTTGGTAACGATCCTTATATTCGCACTCCTGATTTACCAAATCCTTATGACACATCGCTGATGATGTCTCCTCGGTTGAATAGCAGCAAACTCAAAGTGGGAACTGAATTCAGGTTTGAAACTTTACCACCTCGGTAACAGTCCTAGTCTGTGGGGTCATTAGTCCTTAGTTCCTTGTAATTTGTCAGCAACTATTGACTAATGGCTAAATTACCAAATCATAGCTGTAGGAGTTGAACCAGGATGGCAATACTCAAGATAATCTAGTATTACTCATGTCCCAATCATCTTTGAGGGTCTGGTAACACAACACATTATTGGTTTTTGATCGTTCAGTGCGCCCTGCTGGAATCGAACCAGCCTGAAGGCGAATTATGAGTTCGCTGCCTCCCCAATCGGCCAAAGGCGCTTGTTTTTTGGGTTTTGGGTTCCTATGAGTCAATTAATTTAACTCTTAGGTAAACCTTATTTGCTAATGCTAATTTTAAAGTGAGGCAAATCCCTCATTGCATTAAGTTTAGCCAATTGCGTAATTATAGCACAAATTTCCCACCTTTGAATACTCGACAATAGTTTACCAGATTTTTATACTACATAATTTGATCATGAAATAGTGCAAACTAATATTGATTAAGTTCCTTTAAGGATTGAGGTCAAAAGCTTCACTATTCTTAAATAGACCAGCATTCTTATGTGATAGCTTGTCAGCGATGAAAATAAATTCTACTGTACTTCTTACTTTGATTTTGTTAATCCTGATGATGGGAGCAGGTTCTGTAAGCGCCTTTTTGGGTTTTGAACTGGGGAGTTCAGCACTTAAAGGCGTTACCACACCAGATGGGCGTCCCACAACCAAATTCGCCAGCAATAAGGCAAATAACTCCCAACAGACAGGGCTAGTGCTATTAAAAGAGGAAGAGATTCTGAAAATTGTCAAGGCACGAATTGAGGGTAAGACCAAAGCTGCTAAATCGGAAAAGCTAGAGGAAGATGATGAAGAAACCAATAGCAGCAAGCAGAAGCCAGAGGAAAAACCCCCAGTAGTGGTTGAAGAAAAACCCCAGCCAGGTTTTCCAGTTATTGCCCAGAGTCAGGGTGTAACCATGACTGTGCAATCTGTCCGTTACTCTGGTGGTGATTTGCTACTGAAAGTGAAAATGCAGAACAAAGGTAAGGATTCTGTGCGCTTTTTGTATAGTTTTTTAGATGTTACCGATGATAAAGGACGAACCTTAAGCGCTAGTACAGAGGGTTTACCAACAGAATTGCCTGTAAATGGGCCAGCATTTACAGGTACAGTGAGCATTCCCACAGCTTTACTTGATGATGTCAAGAAGATATCACTTGCTCTCACTGATTATCCCGCTCAAGAATTAAAGCTGGAAGCATCGAATATTCCTGTAGAAAGGTAGATTGGGCATTGGCATTTTTTACTATTCCCTATTCCCCTAAATGGAGGGCGTGAGTTTTACACGAGCTTTGGTGGTGAGTGGTTTTCCTAATTTAATTTGGACAGACGTGGCGCTACGGTTGTTGTCAGTGCTACTGCTGATTGCCATAAATGCCTTTTTTGTGACCGCAGAATTTTCGATGGTGAGCGTGCGGCGATCGCGTATTCACCAGCTAGTTAAGGCTGGGGATATTCCAGCGATCGCCGTCGAAATGCTACAACGTAGTATTGACCGACTGCTATCTACCACTCAGTTAGGTATTACCCTCTCTAGTTTGGCATTGGGATGGATTGGCGAAAGTACGATTGTCGTGCTGGTGAATGCATGGTTTAAATCCTGGCCTTTACCCAGTGGGATGACTACCTTCCTGGCGCATTCTCTATCAATTCCCATTGCCTTTTTCTTGATTGCCTATTTGCAAATTGTGATCGGAGAATTATGTCCCAAATCCTTAGCTATGCTGTACTCAGAACAGCTAGCTCGGTTTTTGGGGCCTTCGGTAAAAGCGATCGTGCGTTTTTTCGGCCCCTTTATTTGGATTCTCAACCAATCAACTCGTTTTTTATTGCGGATTTTTGGCATCCAATACACAGGTCAAGGCTGGAGACCGCCTGTTACTCCTGAAGAATTGCAACTGATTATCTCTACAGAATGGGGGTCTACTGGTTTACAGCGTGCAGAGCGAGAATTGCTCAATAATGTATTTGAATTTGGGGATGTCATGGCCCAAGATGTGATGATCCCCCGCACCAGTATTATCGCGCTGCCAAAAGATGCTACCTTCCAGACATTACTTAAGGAAATGGCTTCTACTGGTTACTCTCGCTATCCCGTGATTGGTGAATCTTTAGACGATGTTCGCGGCATTGTTTATTTTAAAGATTTGGCACAACCTTTGGCTGGAGGAAACCTAAGTTTAGAGACACAAATCCAACCTTGGATGCGTCCCGCCCGGTTTGTTCCTGAACATACGTCCTTAAGTGAACTTTTGCCCATGATGCAGCAAGAGAAACCCGCTATGGTCATGGTAGTGAATGAATTTGGCGGTACTGTGGGACTAGTGACCATCAAAGATGTGATTGCCGAAATCATTGGCGATGCCAGTGAACCTGAAAGCAGCGACGACTTACTGATTCAGATGTTAGAGGAGCAGAAGTTTTTGGTGCAGGCGCAGATCAACCTCGAAGACCTAAACGAAGTTTTACATCTAAATTTGCCCCTGACAAGAGAATATCAGACACTAGGAGGCTTTTTGCTGTATCAGTTACAAAAAATTCCTAGCAAAGGCGAAACCTTATGTTATGAAAATCTTGAATTCACTGTGGTATCAATTGTTGGCCCACGCCTGCATCAAATTCAACTGCGACGGTTAGAAGAGTTAGGAGTTGAGAGTTAAGAGAGACGCGATTAATCGCGTCTATACAGGAGTTATAAATTTTAACTCCTCACTCAAGAAGCATACGCCAGTGGATCAACGAGTCCCAATTCGGCAAAAGCTGCTAGCCGCAAGCGACAAGAATCACACAAGCCGCAGGCGACATCTCCACCCGCATAGCAAGACCAAGTTAGTTCCCAAGGAACTCCCAATTGGTTACCCAGTTGGATGATTTCGGTTTTTTTCAAATTTATTAGGGGTGCAACAATATTGATTGGTTGTCCCTCACGCCCTTGTTTGGTTCCCAGGCGAAAGACTTCCTGCATTGCCTGGATATAGTCGGGGCGACAGTCAGGATATCCTGAGTAATCTAAGGCATTGACACCGATATAGACACGTTCAGCTGCGATCGCTTCGGCGTAACTAAGAGCAAAGCTTAAGAAGATGGTATTACGAGCCGGAACATAGGTGACAGGAATATTTTGAGACATTTCATCCAGCGATCGATCCTGGGGTAAATCAATGGCATCATCGGTAAGTGCGGAACCGCCCCATTGCCGTAAGTCAAAATTAACCACCTGATGTTTTGCGATCGCAGCTTTTTGAGCAACGGTGAGGGCTGACTGTAACTCTCGTCGGTGTCGCTGCTGGTAATCAAAGGAAATAGCATGACATTCACAGCCATCAACCTTAGCTTTGTACAGAATTGTGGAAGAGTCTAATCCCCCAGATAACAGAATTACAGCTTTCATCTCAGTTGCAAATTTTGGATTTCAAATTGCCAAATCACACCTTAATAAGATGTCACAGAGTAATGCCAAAGCGACTCCTAAACCCTGTGAGTGATGGCAAACAACGCCGCACCTTTAGATATTCCAAAAAAACAATTTACACTAGTTTCTCTCAAAAAGCGGTGCGATATCTTCTCTACGTTCCCTGCGGGATGCTACGCAAACGAGCAGCGTGTCGCAGACAGATGCTATGCGTGGCTTGCTTCTTTACAGGAGTACGTTTCTACGACGGGTGCTGCAAATAATCATACAAAAATCTTTTCAAGTAATTTAGCGGCGATAATTTCCAACAGCATTTTTCTGGAAAAAAGTACACATGTTACTTTTTCATGACTTTGTAATTTGAGTAGTATCAATTAGATATCGATCTCGGTAATTAATTGCCTAAATACAACCTCCAGTTAAGTCGGAGCAGAGGAAGGCGATCCTTATAAATTTGAAGAATTTACACTTAAGTCTTACTGAATGTTTTAAAGTTAATAAAAAGACACATATTTATTGTAGAAAGTGCAAAATCCAAAACAAACCCGAACTATATATACAAAAGATATCTGGATTACGGGAACCGAACACAAACTTTGAAATTCTTCATAAACATAGGCTCTATGTTACCATCTGGATGGTTTTAGACGGATCGTAACTGGCTTTCGAGTATAAACGCCAACGGCCGTAGCGTCTCTAAATTTGGTGGTTGAGGAGAGAATAATAGTGCAAGATAGCATGTCAGTGGCAGAACCGAATCCATATACACAGCGCAACCAGCCACGACCAATCCGCATAGGCGTGATTGGAGTGGGTAACATGGGACAACACCACGCTCGCGTGCTGAGTTCAATGAAAGATGTTGAACTAGTCGGGGTGGCAGACATTAATGTTGAGCGAGGGCTAGAAACTGCCAGCAAGTACAAGGTGCGTTTTTTTGAAGATTACTGTGACCTGCTACCCCTTGTAGATGCAGTTTGTGTAGCAGTTCCCACCCGTCTGCACTATGCCGTGGGTATCAACTGTCTGTTAGCGGGAATTCATGTTTTGATTGAAAAACCGATCGCAGCCAGTATTTCTGAGGCAGAATCCCTAGTAAATGCCGCAGCTGAGTCTGGGTGTATCCTGCAAGTAGGTCATATTGAGCGTTTCAACCCAGCTTTTAAAGAATTGAGCCAAGTGCTGAAAACTGAGGAATTGCTGGCGCTAGAAGCCCACAGGATGAGTCCTTACTCAGATCGGGCAAACGATGTTTCAGTTGTGCTGGATTTAATGATCCATGACATCGACCTACTTTTGGAATTAGCTGCTTCCCCAGTAACAAAATTGACTGCTAGCGGGACTCGCGCCCTAGACTCTGGTTATTTAGATTACGTAACCGCCACCTTGGGGTTTGCTAATGGTATTGTTGCTACTCTGACTGCCAGTAAAGTCACCCACCGAAAAATTCGCCGGATTGTCGCCCATTGTAAAAATTCATTTACTGAGGCAGATTTTCTTAAGAATGAAATTTTGATTCACCGACAAACGACTGCCAATTCTCTCACCGACCACCGACAAGTACTTTATAGGCAAGATGGTGTGATTGAAAAAGTCTACACCAGCAACATTCAACCCTTAAGTGCAGAATTAGAACATTTTGTCAACTGTGTACATGGTGGTAATCAACCCTCAGTAGGTGGTGAACAAGCTCTCAAAGCGCTGAGACTGGCAAGTTTGATTGAGCAGATGGCGCTGGAAGATCGAGTTTGGAATCCCTTAGACTGGCAATCGGAATCAAGAGTACAATCATTGACCCCGACAGCCTAGAAGAAAGGAGGCAGAGGGGGACAAGGAGAAACAAAGGGGATAAGGTAAAATTTTCTCCCTAGTCTTCCTCTGCACTCCTACCTCCCTCATCTCCTACACAGTCTCAACCTCATAAAAAACCTAAAGTGTGTTTTTAAATTTGCCATCAAATCTTTAGATCCTCTCTAGTTATTTTAAAAAACTGACTAAGGGGGATCTAAAAAATTAGAAAATAAAACCTAATGGTTTGTTTCATTAATTGTGTCAGGTTCGTATTGAGCGATAAATCGCTCAATCTCAAGGGCTAGAAATACTTACGAACTTTTATAACCCTTGAAATTAATAAAACAGACCCCTATCTTCCACTTGTCTTACTCTGTTTCTCAGTTCTGATGCTTTAGTGGAGTTAAGTTACCTTGACTTTAACAACCGGGGATAATTAGCTTTTAAAAAAGCTAAGGCTGAATTTAGTAACAAGACTAGCCCAGCAATTTCAGGAATTGACTCAATGCTTGAATGGATAACTAATACTATCAACTATTTTGGTTATTGGGGAATCGCCCTACTAATGTTCCTAGAGAACCTTTTTCCCCCGATTCCTTCAGAATTGATCATGCCACTGGCTGGATTTACAGCAAGTCCATATCAACCAGGAGGGGCAAAGCTGAATATCATTGGTGTGTTTTTCGCAGGACTTTTGGGTTCTGTACTGGGCGCACTTATTTGGTACTATCCAGGTCAGTTTTTGGGCGAAACCCGTTTGAAAGCTTGGGCTGACAAATATGGCAAATGGCTGGGCATATCTAGTAAAGATATCACCAAGGCCAAACATTGGTTTGACCGACGAGGTAGAACAGCAGTATTAATCGGTCGCCTTGTGCCAGGAATCCGCACTTTGATTTCTGTTCCCGCAGGTATTAGCAACATGCCCCTGCTACCATTTTTGGTTTACACAACCTTAGGTAGCGCTGCTTGGGTGGGTTTGCTAACATACTCAGGATACATATTGGGTAGTCAGTATGAACTTGTGGACAAGTACCTCGCTCCTGTATCCAAAATCGTACTTGGGGGTTTGGTTCTAGCATTTGTTTTCTGGATATTCAAGCGCCAGTTAAGACGTACTAGAAGATGAAACACGGAGGCTTTTGGTTTGAAAGCAGTGAAAGCAGGGGTTACATCTGGCCAAAATTCGCCTACACTATGCCAAATAATACTAGATGTGTGTTGGCAGAGCTTATCGGAGGTATTGCCTGAATTAATTTTTGGCGTATTTCTAGCTACACTTGACGCAACCTAGAATTTCTGGTTGCTCGCATTTTTGTAAGATGAGCATGACAACTTTTTACAGTTAAGTTTGAACTAGGAGCTTTCATGACAGACCAACCTTCCGCCGCTACCCCAATCAATGCCGCTGCTATACCCATGAATAGAGTGTCAGCATCGACTCCCATCAATGCTGTTAATAATACTCCCAAGCCAGGCGGTGGTTCCGGGAAAACCATTCTCAGTGTTGATTTAGGCAGAACTTCCACAAAAACTTGTGTGAGTCGTGAACCAGGCAATGTGGTGTTCGTACCTGCCAACGTCAAGCAGATGTCTATAGAACAAGTACGCGGCGGTGTTTTTGAAGCCAGGGCTACTGACCCCTTAATGGATTTGTGGCTGGAGTATCAAGGAAATGGATATGCTGTTGGTCAACTAGCAGCCGATTTTGGGGCGAATCTAGGAGTCGGGCAATCTAAGGTAGAAGCTGCACTGGTAAAAGTGTTAGCAAGCGCTGGCTACTTCAAACTTAGAGACGATATCTCAGTCGTACTAGGTCTGCCTTTTCTTTCCTTAGAGCAATTTGAAAAGGAAAAAGCACAGTTGATTAGCCAAGTAGGTGGGCCTCATGTGTTGAACTTCCGAGGCGAATCTGTGTCGCTGAACGTCAATAAAGTATGGGTAATGCCAGAGGGTTACGGCAGCCTGCTGTGGTCTGAAGCTCAACCAAAGAAAAGTCCTGGCAGTCCCGATTTTACAAAAATATCGGTGGCGATCGTTGATATTGGACATCAAACCGTCGATCTTTTGATGGTAGATAACTTCCGTTTTGCCAGAGGTGCTTCTAAGAGCGAAGACTTCGGGATGAATAAGTTTTATGAATTGGTGTCCGCCGAAATCGAGGGAGCAGATAGTCAATCTCTAGCGTTGATTTCCGCTGTTAACAAACCCAGAGGTGAACGCTATTACCGTCCTAAAGGCGCTAGCAAGCCCACCAACCTTGACGATTTTCTTCCCAACCTCACGGAGATGTTTTCTCGCGAAATCTGTAGCCGTGTGCTAGCTTGGTTGCCAGAACGCGTCACCGATGTGATTCTTACTGGCGGGGGTGGTGAGTTCTTCTGGGACGACGTTCAACGTCTCCTGAAGGAAGCAAAGATTAATGCTCATTTAGCAGCACCTTCTAGGCAGGCGAATGCTTTGGGGCAGTATATTTATGGAGAGGCACAATTATCCTCCAATCGCGCTGCTAGGGCATAAAGCTGATGTTCCAATGGTCAAAAAAGGTAGTTAAATCCGTCACGTTCAACCCAGAGCTTGCTGATGAAAGCTTGTTAGCGCAAGTAGAAAGTTATTTGGAAAAACAACCAGACAAGACTTTCAGTGACCTCTGTAAAGAAGCCTTGTGGCAATCTTTATGTGTACCGGAATCTGTACAACCTGCTCCACAAACAGCAGCAACAACACCAATCGAACAACAAATTGGTGAACTGCAACGTCAAGTGGCTGGACTTGAGGAACGTTTTTTTGCCAAGGGATCTAATCGTTTGGAGGCGATGGAACATCATCTACTGCAACTTTCTCAACAAGTTGCACAACTGGCGCTCATAGTCAATGATCGATCATTCATTCCGTCTCCAACTCAATTAGAAGTAGTAAATAATACTTCTTATACTGTTGCTACCCCTCCTCAAGAGGTTGACCCCGTAATCAGTCGCCTTAGTCAGTTTCTCGATGATTTTTAAGGAACAATCAGGTTTGTGAGCAGTTTTTGCTCATGTTAACAATCCTTAATAGTATTAACTATTAAGGATTATTAATATATATATTTTGTACAGATACAATATTTAGCAACAAGCCGCCACCTTTCTTATTTGGAGACGCTACGCGAAAGGGAAGCCGCTTTACGTCAATGCATCTACGTGGCTAATCAAGTTATGTAAAACCGAGCGATTGCACATCAATTTTTAGTGTGCAATCAAAGTGGCATAGAGTATTATTTCGGACTATAGTATAAAGTTTTTCAATTCTAGGAATCTACAGCAGGAAATTACCCAGTTATACTGAGATAAACGAGTGTAAGTCAAAACATCGTTTGAGATCAGTTCAAATTTGTCACCATGAATAATACCAGTTTTTGGAAGCCTGCTTATCAGCTTTTTAAGCCAGAGGAACCACTTACTACGCCTGAAGAACTGAAAAATTTTTATGTCCAGCGAGCCAACAGTCCTGTAGAGAATTTAATCACTTTTTTGGATATGGAAGACGACCCAGCTAAATTTTTATTAGCAGGTCACAGGGGTGGTGGCAAAACTACAGAATTGCGGCGATTAGAACAACATTTGAACAGCAAGTATACAGTAATTTGGATTGATACTGTAACTGCTCTTGACCAGTACAATATTGGCTATGCTGAGGTTGTAGTCCTAATTGGAATTAAAATTTTTGAAAAAGTTATTCAAAGAGAGTGGGCTTTAAAAGACGATTTATTAAATGATTTACTCGAAAGTCTAAAAACTGTAGTTTATCAAGATGAAGACGCTGAAAATACTGGTCTTGAACTTCCAGAAATTCTCAAAAAACTAGGTCTAATTCTTAAACAAGGACTAACTAGAAAAGTTACTACAACTCTTAATATTCGTCCGCAGCTTAGTAAAATAATTGAGCGAGTTAACTCCATCATAGAAGCTGCTGAGAAAAGAAACAAGCAGAAATTACTGGTGATTGTAGATGGTCTTGACCGACACGATCAAGTTACAGCCTTGGAAATGTTCGCTAGTCCGCTGCTGACTCAGCTAAGTTGCCATATTATATATGCGATTCCGATTTCACTCAGGTATTCTCCAAGCTTTCGTCAACCAATGGAAAGCTTTCAAAAATGCTTAGATTTAACGAATCCACCAGTATTTGAATGCGATGAAAATTTATGTCCTACTACAATCCCTAATCAACTTGGTAGAGACATTCTTAATAGTGTGATTCATAAGCGTTTAGCAAGTTTGGGTGATGCTTATAAGGGTTTATTTAATCCAGATGCGCTAGAACTAATTTCTGAAAAGAGTGGCGGTGTGATGCGTGACTTGGTGCGACTGGCTCGTACAGCTTGTGAAGTTTCTTTAAGGCTAGATTTGATATATGTAGACTTAGATGTTGCTAAAGAGGCTGTGCAAGAAGTACGCAGAGAATATAATTTGAGTGATTACCATTTCCCCGAACTAGATAAAGTTCACCGCACAGGCTGCTTAACTACTAACACTCATAGTTTGCCTAACAAAGGTCAATTTGTGATTTGTGATGAGCTTTTGCAAAACAAATTTGTATTAGGCTATTACGATCGCAGTAAAAAATCCTGGTTTGATGTGAACCCTATTCTATTAGAAGATTTACAACGTTGGCAAGCTGCTAACTCTCCAAAAATTTAATAGTTGTTTTCTCTCGTAATCAGCAATTATTCATCAATAAAAATGGCTTCTAACGAATCTATCACTTATTCTATAAGTGCAAATGACGCAACAGAGCTAAAAAAATTAGTTAGTTTCTTAGAATTATCTAGTGGGACAACGACAATTTTTGCTATTGCACCGGAGAGTGGGCCACAACATCCAGTAGTCGAGGCAATTAAGTTACTTTTATCATATGGAGATCATACTTTTCATGAGCCTCAAAACTTCTTTTACAGTGATAACTCACTCTATAATTTTCTCTACAGTTTAGATGAAACTGGGCTGCATAATTCCCAAAATAAACGCAAATTGGTAATGGCGTTTGGAATTGACCAACTGCCGACATCCCGCCTCAAACAAGAGATGAAGCAGTTAAATTTAGGGAGAGATTCGCTATTTGGTCGGGAATTGGTCATAATTTTTTGGCTGAATAAAGAGGAATTTTTAGAAGAATTTCGTAACCGTGCGCCTGATTTCTGGGATTGGCGGGGTAAGTTGGTGAAATTTGAGGCACGTCCACCTGTAAATCCCTTGTTTTATCCTTATCTTGAGTGGTTGATAGCTGAGAATTCCTATCTCAAAATTAGCGGTGTGATGCAAGTCCAGCGCCAAGTAGATATTTTTCTCGATCAAATTTATGTTTCACTGCAAGCTGTAAGGCGACAGCAGATTACAGAAACGTCGAAACTAGACCAAGAGATGACTACATTTCGCCAAGCTGAACACAGGTTGAGCGTAAGCATCTCTAGCCTCTACGATTTAGACGAACCTTCCTATTACGAACCAGTTTTACTAAGTTCAATACCCGCTACTAGCACCAAAACAGTAACAACAAGAATTGATTTATCCCATGCAGTGCGGGAGAATCAATACTGCGTGATTCTCGGCGCTCCAGGGGCGGGAAAGACAACGCTACTGCGTTATCTAGCGCTACATTTTGCCACAGCAAAACGTGATGGCAATGAAACAGTAATAGGTGGCGAACCCCAAGAAGAATTGGGTAAAGCTCTGTTGCCAATTTTCTTTCGTATTGCCGACTATGCAGAACGACTTCAACAAGAACCAAAGTTAAGTCTGTTGGACTATCTGCACCAATTTTACCGCCAGTGGGAAGCTTACTTTCAAGATGAAGTGGAAGCGGGAACAGAGATGGCGGCGCTACTATTAGAAAAAATGCACCAAGGGCAGTGCTTGATACTGCTGGATGGGCTAGATGAGGTATTTGAACAAGAAAGCCGCAGGCTGATTGTGGAAAGAATTGATCAGTTTGTCAATACTTTCTCTACTAATAAGTTTGTCATTACCAGCCGCATAGCTGGCTACCGCGATGTGAAACTGAGCAGCCGTTTTGCTGAGTTCACTATTGAAGATATGGGTAGCGAACAGGTAGAAAAATTCCTGGAACGCTGGTGTTTGGCGATAGAACGAGCGCAGCAGCCAGAAGCTAGTGAGGCACAATGGCAAAGAGCAGGAGATGACCAAGCAAGGAAGATTTTAGAGGCAATAAAAGATAACGAGGGTGTAAAGCGCTTGACAGCGAACCCTCTACTGTTGACAATTTTGGCACTGATTCACCGCAATGGTGAGCGCCTACCTAACCGCCGGGTGAAACTTTATGAATTAGCAGTGCAAACCTTAACCGAAGATTGGCAGCTAGGTAAGAAGTTGCCAGATGCTCCGAAAGTGCTGCTGAACCAAAATGAAGTAGTGGCATTTTTAGCACCACTGGCTTACTGGATGCATGAGGAAAAGCCTTCTGGTTTAGTCACTGAGGCAGAAGTTGAACAACAGTTAGCAGCAAAGCTAGCAGAATTAAATGATACTGACCTAGAAGCAGACTCAGTACGCCAAGCTGTGCAGGAGTTTTTACGAAAAGTGCGGGAAACCACAGGTCTATTTGTGGAACGTGCGCCTGGAGTCTACGGCTTTATGCACCTGACGTTTGAGGAGTACTTTGCTGCACGTTATATCGCTGACAATGAAGTAAGCGATATTTTAGCAATTATCCGTAAACATTTGCATGAGCCGCGTTGGAATGAGCCGATTCTACTAGCTTTAGGCTATTACGGAATTTATTCTCCTAAACAGGTTAATAAGCTAGTTGAGCAGCTTTTCAGTAATCTTGAGTCTTATGAACCTGTAATTAAAGGTGGTAAGTTAAAAATAAAAAATGCATCTTCGCAGGATGCGATTATCATCTGGTCAAATTTGCAAGAGGAATTAACTACTAACTGTAAGCAGTTGGAATTACGGTTGAAAGATTTGATATTTGCTGGTGAGGTTTTAACTCAAGTTGAGGTCAATAGTAGTCGTCGCAAAAAGCTAATTCAAAAATTAGTTATGACCTATCTTGGTTTGGATACAGACTTTGAGGATGATACAACTAAACAACTGTTAAGGCTGTTACGCCAAATTGAACTTTTTAACCAGAAAGGTGAGGTTCTGGTAAGACTGAAAGAATTTGCTAATGACTCAACACTTGCTGAAGAAATACGGGTAAAAGCACAGACAGCTATTCTTTATGTTGCTTGTGGTGAATCAGGGGCAGGATTAGTTAGTTGTGCCATTGATATTGTTAATCAGCTAGAGCCTAATATATTTTGTCGTCTTAGAGAATTGGTTAAAGAACTAGGTGAAGAAATGACATCGGCTCTAGAAAATAGTCTGGAAAATTATGGTGGTGATCAAGACTCTCAAAGGGCATTAAAGTTACTCACTGCAATATCTTATATTCGTACAGATAAATATACAAAAGCTGTTGAGCTTCTAGAAGAAATCAATGCGCAGTCAAATGTCAGGCACAGTGCTTATATAGCTTGGTCGATTGCAACTTGTTATCAGGAACAAGAGAAATTTGATCAAGCAATTGACTACTATCAGGAATGCTTTGAAAAACTAGCCTTATATATTGATCCATCTGCTTTTCGGTTGTTCTGGAGAAATCGGGGTGTTTGTTACCGCTTACACACCAAATACGAGCAGTCACTAGAATGCTTCCAACAGGCGTTAGCTATAGACAGAGGGTTTCGCAAG
Source organism: Nostoc foliaceum FACHB-393 (assembly GCF_014698505.1). Classification (GTDB taxonomy): domain Bacteria; phylum Cyanobacteriota; class Cyanobacteriia; order Cyanobacteriales; family Nostocaceae; genus Nostoc; species Nostoc foliaceum_A. The sequence goes on from NZ_JACJTD010000008.1 coordinate 74,740, forward strand.
TCTAAAGATGATGAAGCAAGTGATTTTTGGAATATAGGTAAAACTTATCAAGACTGGGGTAAGTATAAACAGGCGATCGCCCACTACCAACAAAGCCGTGACCTCTATGAGCAATTGGGTAAAGAAAAAGATGTCGCCGACTTATGGTACTGTCTAGCTCGTTGCTATCAAGATTGGGGTAAATATCAACAGGCGGTTGAATATGAACTCAAAGATTTAGCAATTCGCCAACAGCTAGATGATCAAGCAAATGTAGCGGACGCTTATCATCAGCTAGGTCGTATTTATCAAGCATGGGGTAAGTATGAACAAGCAATCGCCGACTTCCAACAAAGTCGTGACCTTTATGAGCAATTAGGTCAAGACAAGAATGTAGCAAACCAATGGTACTGGTTAGGTGATTGCTATCGGGAATGGGGTAAATATCAGCAGGCACTTGAGTGTGAGCAAAAAGAATTAGCAATCCGCCAGCAATTTGACGTGCAATCCGGAATAGGTCTGTCCTACTCGCGTTTGGGACGCATCTATCAAGCATGGTGCAAATACGAACAGGCAATTGCTCATTACCAACAAAGCTGTAATCTCTATAAGCAATTAGATCAAGAGAAAGATATAGCTAACCAGTGGTATCGGCTAGCTGATTGCTATCGTGATTGGGGTAAATATCAGGAAGCGGTAGAGTGTGAGCAAAATGATTTGGCAATTCGCCAGCAGTTAGATGACCAAACTAGAATAGCTCTTGCTCATTATCAGTTAGGACGTATATATCAAACATGGAGTAAATATGAACAAGCGATCACCTACCACCAGCAAAGCCGTGAACTCTATGAGCAATTGGGCAAAGACAAGAATGTAGCTAGTCAGTGGTACAACTTAGCTGGGTGCTATCGTGATTGGGGTAAATATCAACAAGCACTTGAGTGTCAGCAAAAGTGCTTGGCACAATGTCAAAAGTTAGAAGACCAAGCAGATATAGCTAGTGCCTACTTTCAACTAGGCTCGATTCATCAAAGTTGGGGCAAATATGAGCAAGCGATCGCCTATTTCCAACAAAGCCGTGACCTCTATGAGCAATTGGGTCAAGACAAAAATGTAGCTAGTCAGTGGTACAACTTAGCTGGGTGCTATCGAGAAGGGGGTAAATATCAACAAGCACTTGAGTGTCAGCAAGAGTGCTTGGCAGAACGTCAAAAGTTAGAAGACCAAGCAGATATAGCTAGTGCCTACTTTCAACTAGGCTGGATTCATCAAGCATGGGGAAAATATGAACAAGCGATCGCCGACTTCCAACAAAGCCGTAACCTCTATGAGCAATTGGGTCAAGACAAAAATGTAGCTAGTCAGTGGTACAACCTAGCTGGGTGCTACCAAGAATGGGGTAAATATCAGGAAGCCGTAGAGTGTGAGCAAAAAGAATTGGCAATCCGCCAGCAGTTAGACGAGCAACCCGGAATAGGTTTGGCCTACTCACGTTTGGGACGCATCTATCAAGCATGGGATAAATATGAACAAGCGATCGCCTACTACCAACAAAGTCGTGACCTCTATGAGCAATTGGGTCAAGACAAGAATATAGCAAACCAGTGGTACAACTTAGCTGGATGCTATCGAGAATGGAGTAAATATCAACAAGCACTTGAGTGTCAGCAAAAGTGCTTGGCACAATATCAAAAGTTAGAAGACAAACCAGGTATAGCTAGTGCCTACTTTCAACTAGGCTGGATTCATCAAGCATGGGGAAAATATGAACAAGCGATCACCTATTTCCAACAAAGCCGTAACCTGTATGAGCAATTGGGTCAAGACAAGAATATAGCAAACCAGTGGTACAACTTAGCTGGATGCTATCGAGAATGGGGTAAATATCAACAAGCACTTGAGTGTCAGCAAAAGTGCTTGGCAGAACGTCAAAAGTTAGAAGACCAAGCAGATATAGCTAGTGCCTACTTTCAACTAGGCTGGATTCATCAAGCATGGGGAAAATATGAACAAGCGATCACCTATTTCCAACAAAGCCGTGATCTGTATGAGCAATTGGGTAAAGAGAAGAATATAGCTAGTCAGTGGTACAACTTAGCAGTTTGCTATCGGGAATGGGGTAAATATCAACAAGCACTTGAGTGTCAGCAAAAGTGCTTGGCACAATATCAAAAGTTAGAAGACCAAGCAGATATAGCTAGTGCCTACTTTCAACTAGGCTGGATTCATCAAAGTTGGGGCAAGTACGAACAAACGATCACCTACTTTCAACAAAGCCGTGATCTGTATGAGCAATTGGGCAAAGAGAAGGATGTAGCTAGTCAGTGGTACAACTTAGCTGTGTGCTATCGGGAATGGGGCAAATATCAACAAGCACTTGAGTGTCAGCAAAAGTGCTTGGCACAATATCAATGCTTAGAAGACGAACCAAGTATAGCTAGTGCCTACTTTCAACTAGGCTGGATTCATCAAGCTTGGGAGAAATACGAACAAGCGATCGCCTATTACCACCAAAGCCGCGAACTCTATGAGCAATTGGGCAAAGAGAAGGATGTGGCTAACTTGTGTTATTGGCTAGCTGATTCTTATAGCGACTGGGGCAAATATGAACAGGCATCAGAGTGTCAACAGCAATGTTTGATCATACGCCAGACATTAAATGACACATCATTGATAGCTGTAACTTACCGTCAATTAGGTCAAATCTATCAAGCTTGGGGCAAATATCAACAAGCGAGCGCCTACTTGCAACAAAGCTATGACCTCTATGAGCAATTGGGCAAAGAGAAGGATATCGCTAACTTATGGTACTGGTTAGCTAGTTGCTATCGGGATTGGGGCAAATATCAGCAGGCACTCGAATATGAACTCAAGGATTTAGCAATCCGTCAACAACTGGACGACCAAACAAATGTAGCAGATGGCTACAATCAACTAGGTCGAATTTATCAAGCTTGGGGTAAGTATGAACAAGCGATCGCCTACCATCAACAAAGCCATGATCTTTATGAGCAATTGGGTCTAGAGAAGAATGTAGCTAATCAACTATCTTGGATTGCTAGTTGCTACCGCAATTTAAAGGATTACACAAAGGCAATTGAATATTACCAGCAAAGTCGAAATCTCTATCAGCACTTAGGCCATGATGAGAGTGCGGCTAGATGCTATATGCAACTTGGGAACAATCAACGCTTGTTACCAAAAAATACCTCAGATAGAGCAGTAGCTTTTGAATTACTGTCGCAAGCTGAACAAAATATCCGTCAAGCCATCCAAACAAATACTACAGGAGACTATAAAGAAAATCTTGCTTACGACTACATTATCTTTAGCTTAATCTTGTCGGAACGCCTACGCCTATCATCTATTGACGACTCGTTACCGCAAGAACAAATTGCCCAATTTGAAGAATATTATAATATTGGCTTGACGTATCTTGCCGAACTAGGGCAGACAATAAATCGAGCAGATGAAGCTCTTGATATCGCCCGTGCTTATCTGGAAGTCAGCGCCTTAAAAAATCTTGACCGAGCCGAAGAATTAGCTCAAGAATCCCTCCAAGTTTTTCAGGAGTACAATCGCCGGGAACTAGAAGCTTCATCTCGTAAACTCTTGGGCGAAATATACTTGAGCCGCGCCCAGCATCATCAATCAGGTAGTAAAGCAACTGCTATCCAGTTTTTAAGAGAAAGTCTGCAAATCTATAGAGAGCTTGATTTAAACGAAAAAGCTTCCGAGGTAGAGCAGCTAATACATCCAAATCTGGATAATCCTGCGTAGATACTATGTGAAAAGTTCACAAAGGCAAATTTTACTTGTGAGCCAAAAGGCACTGTCTAAAGACAAGTTGCTGCGCGTCTACGCACTTCATTGCACAAATTCGCTCAATTTTGTGTTGAAACAGCCTAATATTAGTACATATTTTTACTAGATTCTTTTTTTACTTTATACACTGTATAAATGCTAGAATCCTCAAGTAGACAGTTAGGATACTTAGATGCCAGTTGTAGCTAACTCAATCAAGTTTGGTACAGACGGCTGGCGGGGCATTATTGGTGACGAGTTCACCTTTGAACGCCTAGCCCTGGTCGCGCCAGTCGCCGCAAAAGTATTATATGATACATATTTTTCTACGGTGGGTAGCCGGACAATAATTGTCGGTTACGATCGCCGATTCATGGCCGAAGACTTTGCTCGTGCTGTTGCTGATACTGTCACTGCTGTCGGATTTGATGTGCTACTGAGCGAGAGCTATGCCCCAACTCCAGCTTATAGTTGGGCCGCAAAAGAACTCAATGCTTTAGGGGCGCTGGTAATTACAGCCAGTCATAATCCTGGCACATACTTGGGGTTAAAAGTGAAGGGTTATTTTGGTGGATCAGTGCCACCAGAAGTCACAAAAGAGATAGAAGCGCAGTTGTCGGTTGGAGTACCACTAGCAGCTACTCCAGGCAAGCAAGAGAAATTCGATCCTTGGCCCAGTTATACCCAAACGCTAGAAGGTAAAGTTGATATTGCCAAACTTCGAGAAGCGATCGCATCTGGTAAATTAACGTTATTTGCCGATGTTATGCATGGCGCAGCTGCTGGCGGATTGGCAAGACTACTAGGCAATCAGGTCAAAGAAATCAACAGCGATCGCGATCCCCTATTTGGTGGCGGTGCGCCGGAACCCTTACCTAAATACCTTTCAAAGCTATTTGAAGTCATCAAGACTCACCGAGAAACCGATAAATCAAGTTTAACGGTGGGGTTGGTATTTGATGGAGACTGCGATCGCATTGCAGCAGTGGATGGAGAAGCAAACTTCCTAAGTTCCCAAGTATTAATCCCGATATTAATCGACCACTTAACCCTGCGGCGCGGCTTTAAGGGTGAAATAGTCAAAACTGTTAGTGGTTCCGACTTGATGCCCCTTGTAGCGGCACTACATAACCTCTCAGTATTTGAGACAGCAGTTGGTTATAAATACATTGCTGACAGAATGTTAGCAGCAGAAGTTTTGCTGGGCGGCGAAGAGTCGGGAGGAATCGGCTATGGTAGCCATATTCCCGAACGGGATGCACTGCTGTCAGCATTGTACGTCCTAGAGGCGATTGTAGAATCTGGTTTGGATTTAGGTGAATATTATCGCTACTTGCAGAAACAAACAGGGTTTACCTCAGCATACGATCGCATTGATTTACCCTTAGCAAGTATGGAAGTGCGATCGCGTCTTTTGCAACAACTGCAAACCCAACCATTGACGGAAATTGCAGGTAAAGCAGTGATTGATTGCCAAACAATTGACGGCTACAAATATCGCCTTGCGGATCAAAGCTGGTTAATGATTCGATTTAGCGGTACTGAGCCAGTTTTACGCCTGTACTGCGAAGCCTCGACAATTGAGCAAGTGCATCAAACTCTTGCTTGGGCGAAACAGTGGGCGGAGTAAAATTAGTGAGGAGTTGAGAGTTAGGAGTTAGGAATTAATTAACTCATAACTCATCACTCCTAACTCCTAACTAATAATTTGTAATTCATGACATTACTTGTAGTAGCCACAGGAAATCCCGGTAAGTTGCGGGAAATGCAAGCTTACCTGGAAAATTCTGGTTGGGAATTAACCCTCAAACCTGAAGAATTAGACATTGAAGAAACGGGCGAAACCTTTGCCGCTAACGCTTGTCTAAAAGCCTCACAAATTGCTAAAGCCACAGGAAACTGGGCAATTGCTGATGATTCGGGCTTGCAAGTAGATGCCCTAAATGGGGCACCAGGAGTGTATTCTGCACGTTACGCTAAAACCGACTCAGAACGCATTGCTAGGATATTGAGGGAATTAGGCAACGAAGCAAATCGGCAAGCTCAATTTGTTTGTGCAGTAGCGATCGCTCGTCCTGATGGTGCGATCGTATTAGAATCTGAAGGTGTTTGTCGTGGTGAAATTCTCCATGCACCACGTGGTGATGGTGGTTTCGGCTACGACCCAATTTTTTACGTGCAAGAGTTGCAGTTGACCTTTGCTGAGATGACACGGGAGTTAAAAAGGTCAATTAGCCATCGAGGCAAAGCTTTTACAGCTTTACTTCCGCAACTGGAGAGAGTTAGGAGTTAGGAGTTAGGAGTTATGAATTCTGACTCACAACTCATAACTTTTAACTCTTAACTCATAACTTTTTTAAACTGCTTCTGTGTTCTTTTCGCCGGTGCGAATCCGAATCACTTGCTCAACAGGCGAGATGAAAATTTTACCATCGCCGATTTCACCAGTGCGGGCAGCAGCAATAATTTTGTCCACCACCATATCAACTTGATTGTCGTCAACTACGATTTCCACTTTGAGTTTTTGCAGAAACTCAACGGTGTACTCAGAACCGCGATACCGTTCAGTTTGGCCTTTCTGCCGTCCGAACCCCCGGACTTCAGAAACAGTCATGCCGACAATACCAGCGTTAACCAAGGCAATTTTTACCTCGTCTAGCTTGAATGGGCGAATAATAGCTTCTACTTTTTTCATCTTTTTGACTCCTGACTTCTACTAGCTTCGTTTATATATCTAACCAGATCCGCTGTCTGAAGCTGTAACTAGCAGTGCTTTTCCTAAAACATATGTAATAATTACCACTTTTTTAAAGTGTAGATGCTTTGTCTGAGGGTTTGGGACATGAGAAGCTGCAAGGATTTATTAATTGGATAATCTTTGAGGTTCTAACATAAAGAAGCTGCTGTCAAGTTAGCATTTTATGTAACTTTTATAACCTAAAAATAGATAAATTACGCCATTTAGAGAGTAATTGCAGAGAAATTGCTCGGTAGCCCGAAAGCCTTCTGCTGCCGACTGTGGGAATGTCAACTAACGTTTCTGATGTTCAAACAAGGGACGCACAACAAAATATCCAGCACTAAAGGCAGTAAGCATGATTAACAAGATGGTGATAATTAACCACCAGCCATTGAGTCCCTTGGGATCTGACTCAGTAGTGGAATAATAACTTACTTGTTGCTCTTCTATAAAAATTGGTTCTGGTATCGGAAAATTCATTTCCATCACAGGTGTAGAAAAGTTTTGGCGGCGGCTTTTTTCGGGTGGGGCTTTAGGCACAACAGGTGGACTTGGGCGAGAAACCTGTTGAGGTGGACGCGCTTGCGTTACTGGCTGTTTAGCGGCATTTTTCACGTAGCTAGGAGCTTGGGGGGCTTGGTGATAACTAGAAGTGGCATGGGAATCCACAAACTTTTGCAAATGAGAAAAAGACTCAACAACTTTGGTAATTTCTTGGCGTAGAAGTTGATTTTCTTGTGCTAATTGCTGATTTTTGGTGGTGAGTGTATGTAGCTTCGCCTGTGCTGCTTGCAACTCTGTTGACAATTCCCGATATACAGATAGTGGTACAGAGGGAGGGTAGGCTTGAGTAGTCGGTGTTGGCGAATTCCTGTGAACAGAACCTATGGTTGTTCGCATCGGGGGCTTGGTATTAAAAATCAAGGTAAGTAGATCGTACAGAGATGCTAACAAAGATAGTCAGCCCTGAAACTATGCCCAAGAATAATAGAAAAATGCCGAAAGGGCAAAGATTTCTTATTTACATTTTGGATATAGTTCAGTAGTCAGTAGTCAATGGTCATTCAACAGCTTAATAACTGACCACGAGTTTAATCTCGTAACAATGGGAAGAAGTGTCCTACAGGGCCTTGCCCTTTGCCAATATCTAAGGCGTAAGTGAGTGCAGTAGTCACATACGCCTTTGCCTGTTGGACTGCTTGCCACAAGTCTTTTCCCTTAGCCAGATTAGCAGCGATCGCAGCCGATAGTGTACAACCAGTACCGTGGGTATTTTTTGTCTCTACTTGCTGGCAAGTCAAAACTTCCAACTTATCGCCATCAAACCAAATATCAACGCCACGCAAATCTCCCTGCATACCTCCACCCTTGACTAAAACAGCCTTTGTGCGTAAAGCCTTATGAATAATTTCCGCTGCGGCTTGCATATCCTCCAAGGAATTAATTTGTAAACCGCTTAAAATCTGGGCTTCGTAGCGATTCGGCGTAATTATAACCGCCTTGGGAATCAGGACATGGCACAGAGTCTTCACAGCATCATCATCAATCAATTGTGCCCCCGTACGTGACACCATTACTGGATCAACTACTAAATTATCAATTTGTAAAGCTTCCACCTGCTGGGCAACAGCAAAGATAATTTCCTGGTTGAGCAACATTCCTGTTTTAGCAGCTTGTACGCCAATATCCTCAACTACTGCCTGAATTTGCGCCACAACAGCCTCTTTTAGCATGGCATCAACCCTCCTGACTCCTAGAGTATTTTGTGCCGTGACGCAGGTTATAGCGCTAGTACCGTGGACGCAGTGAAAAGCAAAGGTGCGTAAATCAGCTTGAATTCCTGCACCGCCACCACTATCTGAACCAGCAATGGTTAAAGCAACGGGTATTCTGGAGTTTATTTCAGCGTTCATAATTATGAAGATTAGAGTTGTTGGCGCAATCAAACCAAACTATCTCAAAGAGTGATGAACTAGGCTAACATCCTCATCCCTTCTTGCAACAACAAAGATTTACGGCAATCTACTTACTGGCAAGATGGTTGCGGCTTGGCGTAGGCGTAGCCCACCAGACCCTAAGGGAAAGCAAGCTACGGGTAGCGGAAGTACCAGAAAGCATCGCTTCCAAAAAATCTTTGGAGCAACTTCATTAAATCCTCGCACAAAGCGCTTTCCATTCCCATATCACTGTGGAAATTAACAGGACTCAACCACGGCACTCCATAGTTTTTCCTGTTTTGTTGTAAAAAAAGAAACTATATTCTGGGTATTTACTGATATCAATTGCTGTTTGTAAAGGTTACTTTTAACTAAGTTCACAAGACTCAGTTACACCGATTACAACAGGTTCGACTAAGTTGTTACATTAGTTCCCTTAAGTTAAGGGGTCAACCTACTAAAGTTTCAACCAATTTAACTTTAACCACTGCAACTTTAAGTCCTCAGTTATTAGCAAGGGGTGCATTTTACCATGACGATTTGGCAACCTCCTGACCTAAAACAACGGACAAAGCTCTGAGGAATTACTATGCCAATTTATGATTATCGTATCGAATATAGCAGATAGCAAAGAGCAGCGATGTCTGCGACGGGCTACGCCTACGCGGCTGCCACAGATGAAGATACGATTCCATTCGATTCCAGCTTTTAACAACAAGCCCAGAGAAGACAGAAAACGTCTCCGGCTTTGCGCTGCCTTATCTACGTGCTAATCGTCCGATCACCCTCAATAAAACACTGACGATTGACGGTATCGATACCCCTGATTTAACTATCAACGGTTGACAGGAGAAAAATTTTCAGTTTTACAACAGTGTTTCTACAAACGACGCGATTTCAAGTTGCGATCGCCTACGGCGTGTGGGTACGCCATCGGACAACTGTGACTGTCTTGAACAGTCCAGACAGATGACTCATTCAAATAACTATTTAGCAACTAAAAAAAGTTGCTGAGAGTGTACGACCAATTCCCCTTACACACATTCGGAGTAAACCTATGGCTGGCAAAACATATTACGTTTCTGGAACAGGTAATGATAAAAGTAATGGCTTGAATGAGGGAGCCGCATTTCGCACGCTCCAAAAAGCTGCTAACTTGGTGCAGGCAGGTGATACGGTTTACGTCATGAATGGTACTTACACAAACACAGCCTCTGCTAATATCCTAAGTATTACAAATAAGCAGGGTAAGGCTGATGCACCGATCACATTTACTGCATATCCCGGGCACACACCTGTTTTAGAAGCACACAAAAATAATTGGAATGCTATATCAATTTCAGGCTCTTCATACGTAGTAGTTGAAGGGCTAACGCTGGTGGGAGCACGAGATGAAATTACATTAGAATATGCGCTTCAGCAAAAAGACAATTTAAATAACCCAGCAACATCTGGAAATGGTATTAATATTACATTCACTAATGGCAGCCAAAAGCAACGTTCACATCACATCACAATTAAAAATAATAATGTTTCTAAGTTTCCAGGAGGCGGGATTGCAGGAACAGAAGTAGACTACATTACAGTAGAAAACAATGTCGTTTCTGGAAATGCTTGGTATTCACCTTATGGGAACCAAGGAATTACAATGCTTAATCTTTGGAACTCTGATAATAACGTAACAGATTATAAAGTAATTCTTCGGGGTAACACCTCTTTTGATAATAACCAATTAGTTCCTTGGATTAATGCAGGAAAAATAACAGAGGGTCATGGAATAATGCTTGACACTTCTTATATTGGAGGTGTTGCGTATACTGGTAAAGCCTTAATCAGTAATAACTTAGTTTACAACAATGGAGGGGCTGGAATCCAAATTTTCAAAGGAGAAAATCCTGTAGACATTATTAATAATACAACTTACCAAAACTCACAAACAATCCCAGACGGAGAAATTTTTGTTAACAGTGCTAAAAATGTTCGAGCCTCTAACAATATTATGTATGCAAGCAACGGGGAGTCTGTGACTTTGCTCGTTAATTCTAGTAATGTTTCATTTGACAATAACCTTGCTTACAACGGAGTTTTTAAAGGCACAGGATCAGGAAATATTTTAAACAAAGACCCGTTGTTTGTTGATGCAGCGAATGGTGACTTTAGGCTCAAACCTGGAAGTCCTGCAATCGATGCTGGTTCTAATGCCTTCAATAGCATCACTAAAAATATTCCCCTAGATGGCGATGGCAACGGCAGTGTATTAATTGACATTGGCGCATACGAAGCCCCCACCAATAATACTCCTACCCCCGAAATTCAAGTTCTTGATGGCACAGTTGACATTGCAGATAACAGTACCACCGCTATTAACTTTGGCGACAGCATTGTTGGCAGCACCCTGACCAAAACTTTTACTATTAAGAATACTGGTATAGCTGCACTCAACCTGAGTAATCTCAAACTCCCCGATGGCTTTAGTTTGGTAGGAACTTTTCCAGCTACCTTGGCTGCCAAGACTTCGACCAGTATAACGGTGGCACTCAATACGAATACACCTGGAACCTACACTGGCAACTTCAGTTTAAGCAACAACGATAGTAACGAAAGCCCCTTTGACTTTGCTATTAGTGGTAGAGTTACTGCTCCCGAAATTCAAGTTCTCAATGGCACAGTTGACATTGTAGATGGCAGCACTACTGCGATTAACTTTGGTAATGTCGCTTTCGGCAGTACCGTAACCAAAACTTTCACCATCAAGAATATTGGTACAGCTGCACTCAACCTGAGTAATCTCAAACTCCCTGACGGCTTTAGTTTGGTAGGAACTCTTCCAACTACCTTGGCTACTAAGGCTTCGACGAGTATAAAAGTGGCACTCAATACGAAAACACCTGGAACCTATGCTGGCAGTTTCAGTCTGACCAATAACGATAGTGACGAAAGCCCCTTTGACTTTGCCATTAGTGGTACAGTTAAGCCCGCTCCTGCTCCCGAAATTCAAGTTCTCAATGGCACAGTTAACATTGCAGATGGCAGCACTACTGCGATTAACTTTGGTAATGTCGCTTTCGGCAGTACCGTAACCAAAACTTTCACCATCAAGAACATTGGTACAGCTGCACTCAACGTGAGTAATCTCAAACTCCCCGACGGCTTTAGTTTGGTAGGAACTCTTCCATATACCGTGGCTGCCAACACTTCAAAAAGTATAACAGTGGCACTCAATACGAATACACCTACGCCTGGAACCTATGCTGGCAGTTTCAGTTTGACCAACAACGATAGTGACGAAAGCCCCTTTGACTTTGCCATTAGTGGGACAGTTAAAGCCCCTCTTGCTACCGAAATTTATCTTCTCAATGGCACTGCAAATTCTGAGTACTTAAAAGGCAATGCCCCAGCCAATAAGATTTATGGCTTTGGGGGTGCAGATACCATCATAGGTAATCTAGGAAATGACCAACTTTTTGGAGGCGACGGAAACGATACTCTCTGGGCAAATGATGGGAATGACTTGCTCTATGGTGATAGCGGCAATGACAAGCTTTCGGGTGATAACGGTAACGATACACTATTTGGTGGTATCGGTGATGACCAACTTTTAGGGGGCGCAGGCAATGACTGGCTTTATGGGGGCGCAGGCAAAGATGTACTTACAGGGGGTTATGGTGCTGACACCTTTGTATTGGCTTTAGGTCAGGGCACGGACTCCATTACTGACTTTGCAGTAGGCACTGACAAGTTTGCGTTGTCAGGTGGTCTCAAGTTCGGTCAATTGTTGATACAGCAACAAGGAAGTCAAGCCTTCATTATGAATAGTTCTGACAATCAAGTGTTGGCAATGTTGGATAATGTCACTGCAAGTATACTTTCGGCTCAACCTTCCACTTTTATCACTATTTAGTTGTGTCTTTTGATAACCCTGTCTCTTCTCTACGAGAGGCTGTGCTAACGGAGAAGGTGTAGAGGAATAACTAGACAAAGAAGATTTAATCTTGAGCAACTAAATTCTTTGCTAGCGTTCCCTACACCCTATCTCTGTCAAGGGGTTGCGTTCAAAAACTAGCATTAGTCTGGTAAAAGTACAAAAAAAGGAGAATCACCAAAAACAGACTTCACCGCCAGTATTGCTCAACCTCACTACGCGATCGCTCTTAATTCATACTTTAACTGGTCTCGATGATCGCACAGCTAATGTGCTGATGACATCTTGGACTTTCCTCTATCTTCAATTAAATATTTTGATTATGATATCTACTGCCATAGATAATTAGCCAGACTTAATATAACTACTGATTCGCTTGCGATCGCAAACTTTCTAACGCCCCCTGCAAAAACTTACCCCATTCTGCTGCCAAAGGGATTTCTGTAAACGGAACCCGCACTGAACCACTAGATTCGGAAAATAGAAATTCTAACTCTATAGAACGACCTTTCTCCGGTATATTTTCTAAATCTACTTTTTTTTCATCTACTAAAAGATATATTTCCCTAACATCAAGCAAAGAGAATGTTTCTAGTTTAACAGGCCCTTTAGGTGTGGGTTTTCCCCAAGTTAAATTGTTGCCTTTTTGACCCAATACTGAATAAATATCGTACTTAGCCCGTTCAAATTGCTCTGCCCAAGCGCGATAGGCTTCAACTTTTTGATACTCCTTCGAGCCTTGCCAAGCCAACCAGAAAAACATTACTAATAGGGGCAACCACAAAAGACCACGTTCCATCGTTTAAAAAAGTCCTGAGTGAAACTTGTAACTAAAAGTGCAAAATCCACCACTAAAGGATGGAGATAAGTTATGGTAGTGAGCAAACTGGCAAAAAGCGGTGATGAGTTAATATGAGAAAGCTTATATTATTGTGCTTGTTTGTCATTGGGCTGGGATCTGCCATATTTGGTTTCCTGAATTTCCAGGGATTGGCAGCTAAAGGAGAGTTTGAGACGATTTTGCTTGATTTTCGGGAAGATATTCCATCAATTGTGGTGGAACAGAATTTGCAAGCGATCGCCAAACAATACAACGTTACACCCCAATTAGACAACAAGTTTTCCAAAAAAGATAATGTTTATATTGTCAAAGGCGATCGCCAGCGACTTCAAGAACTGAAAAAATCTCAGTTTGTCCAAGCTACAGAATTTATTGAACCAAATTATATCTACAGGAAGATTCCACAGCCCGGTGAAGCAGCTTGGTTAGGTGAATTTTTGAGACCACAAGAAGATGATGAGACAAGCCCCTCATTAACTGGCCCCAATGACCAATATTACAGCAAGCAGTGGAACTTGCACAAAATTGGTATTGAAGGCGCATGGAGTCAAACCAAAGGCAGTGGCATTACAGTTGCAGTAATTGACACCGGGATTACTAAGGTTCGGGATTTGTATGAGACAAAATTCGTCAAAGGCTATGATTTTGTAAACGACCGAGAAGAAGCCAAAGACGATAATGGTCACGGTACCCATGTTGCCGGAACTATTGCCCAAGCCACAAATAATAAATATGGCGTAGCTGGAATTGCTTACGAAGCCAGTCTGATGCCGTTAAAGGTACTCAGTTCTTATGGTGGCGGTACTGTTGCCGATATTGCCGAAGCAATTAAATTCGCTGCCGATAAAGGCGCAGATGTGATTAATATGAGCTTGGGCGGTAGCGGTGAAAGCAAGTTGATGAAAGAAGCGATCGACTATGCCCATAGAAAAGGCGTAGTTATCGTTGCCGCAGCAGGAAATGAAAACGCCAATGGGGCAGGCTATCCAGCCCGCTATCCCTACGTCATCGGCGTTTCGGCAATTGGTCCAGATGGCGAAAGAGCACCCTATTCTAACTTTGGTGCTGGGGTAGATATCTCTGCTCCTGGCGGTAGTGAAGCTGGTAAGATTCTCCAAGAAACTATCGACGAAAAGGGCGAAGGGGTATTTCTGGGCTTCCAGGGTACAAGCATGGCTTCTCCCCACGTTGCTGGTGTTGCGGCATTAATCAAAGCTGCTGGCATCAAAGAACCAGATGAAGTTTTAAAAGTCCTCAAGCAATCGGCGCGAGTTATCCAGGATGATGGTTTGAACTATTATGGCGCTGGACAACTCAATGCAGAAGCAGCAGTCAAACTAGCCTTTGGAGGGCAAATCAGTTTTCCAGATTTCTTCCGCTGGTTAAGAGATAACGGCTATCTCAACCCCGGCTTTTGGATTGATGGTGGTGCAGTAGCACTGTTACCCAAGATTTTAATGGTAGTTGGTTCCTATCTGCTGGCTTGGTTTTTACGGGTTTACTTCCCCTTTGCTTGGAGTTGGTCTTTATCCAGTGGACTAATTGCCGGCAGTTCTGGGTTATTCTTCCTCAAGGGAATCTATATTTTTGATCTTCCTCAATGGCCTTTCCGGGTTTTGGGCAGTTCAATTCCCGAACTAGGCAATACCCTCCAGGGAACTGATGCGTTGAATCCCTTGTTTGCTAGCGTACTGATTCCCATTGTTTTAATGGCATTGCTGCTAGGACATCCTAGTTGGAAATGGTTTGCCATTGGTTCAACCTTAGGTGTAGTAGCGTGCTTGACGGTGAGTGCGCTTTACGACCCAGCAGTTTGGGGTTTGGGAAGTGGTAACTTAGCACGCCTCTTCCTGATCGCGAATGCCATAATCTGTTATGGACTTGCTCGTTTAGCATTAAAAAACGAAGAAAAAACAGCATAAATGGGTAGTGGGGCATGGGGAATGAATTTTTATAACCCCTAACTCCCAACTCCCAACTCCCAACTCCCAAGTCCCAACTCCCAACTCCCAACTCCCAACTCCCAACTCCCAACTCCCAACTCCCAACTCCCAACTCCCAACTCCCAACTCCCAACTCAGCACTCAGCACTGTTTATGAGCATTACAATTACAGGTACAATCCAACATCGTGATATTGGCACAGGCGCATGGGCGTTAGTCACAGAAGAGGGCGTTACTTACGAAATCCTCAGAGGGGCTGACAAAGACTTACTCAAAGCCGGGCAAAAAGCAAAAGTTAAAGGACAGGTGCGTGAAGATATCATGACAACTGCCATGATTGGCCCTGCCCTAGAGGTCAAATCTTTTGAGGTAATTAGTTCTGATTAGCTGTGGAATCCAGAACCTCTTGAAGACGGGTTCTAAACTCCCCTTTGGGATGACCTCCTTTTACCTCACCCACAATCTGAAATTCCCCTTCTGGAGAATTGCAGATGATGTAAGTAGGCCATCCCATTTCTGATTTATCGGGATACTGGGTTAATAAAATCTTGCGATACTTACGGTAAGCAGCCGTATCCTGCATTTTTACATCGATAAATTCTAAACCCAGTTCTTCTGCCACCTTTTTGTCATAAAAAGACATTTTGTGACATATGCCGCATTCTTCTGAAGAGAATTTAATTACAGCTAAACTCATGGGTTGGAGACTCTTTGCTTTTAGATAAAGATTATTAACATAATGCCATGAAATACTACCATATAGAACTTAAGGCTGAAACCCTGATTTAATATTTTTTCTCTAAGGTTTTTTAGCAGGGATGCACTTTGGGACGAGATAATTTTAGAATGGTTATCAATTAATAGGAAGAAATGAAATGCGTTCCCCCTGAGGTAAGCGCAGAGGTACGCAGAGTCTTCCTCTCTCACAACAATCCCCGATAACGAATAAAAACTAAAATCACCGCCCACGAACCTAACGCGACTTTGACTGCAACTAGAATATTGAGCAAGGGGATAACGCCCCCACTGACAAGTGCGCCCAACTCACCATGCGGTAACTCTATTCCAGCCAGAGTTATAACTGCCAGTACAATGAAAACCAAAACCGAAACTTTCTCCCATGTAGCGGCGTGCCAGCGTTGGTAGATTCCTTGCATCCACTCTGGTGATGAGGTAATCGCAATCAGACCGATCGCAGTTCCACCCGCTACCCCGGAGGCAAAACCACCACCGGGGCTGAGATGTCCCCGAATAGCGAGTTCGATACTTACCAACGAGGTAATGGTCGCTCCTAGCCGTGCTAGAACAATAGATGGTTGATCGGTGAAACGATAGATTGTGCAAGATGGTCTTTCATTTGCCAGCAGAAAACTAGCCCCCATAATTGCGATCGTAAATACCACCACCTCGAAGATAGTGTCATATAAACGATTCCTGAGAATGATCACTGTAACTGCATTGGGTATGCCACCATCTTTGACAATCGAATCAACGATAGAGAAATCTGGTATGACTGGCGCTGAATTCGGCAAGACGAGCATTTTTACAAACAGCGCTATTCCTGCTGCAATGTAGATCCATTTCATTTATGCTTCTCCCCTTCAGCTGGTGTACTTACATAACTCAGGATTGTCGCTGGTGATGCAAGTTCGGTTTGCATGATGTCATAGATGCGTTGGATTCTGGTTTTGGTGTGATAAAGTTGCTTTTCGTCTTGATCGCTTTGTTTCGGCCGGGCACAAATTGCATGAACTTCTTTTTCCATCAGCGCCCGGTGCAAAGACTGCGTATTTGTGTAGGTTACTAGTTCAAGACGCATATAGCGTTTGCCAAAAATTGTGCGGAACTCATCCATCAGTTTCGCAAAATGGTGATTGTTATCTGCCTCTTCGTTAAGTATGCCAAGACGCATTACCAAGGATGAGCGCACTGCGATCGCATTGAGAGTAATTGCCAGCATAGTACCCACTAAGGCTTCGGTCAAAGCAACATCCGGTGCCCCCAAAACCGTATATACCAATGCTGCGATCGCTCCCAATATGCCTCGAATTACCAGCGCATGGTATGGATTGACTTGAAATACCAGCATACAAGCAGCCAACGGCAGCAGGGCAATGATCACATATATATAGCTATCATTCATGGCTACCCTCGCTACTAGAACAGTAAGCCAACACATACCCCAGCACTGTATTCCAAATTGCCAAAGAGATGATGGCAAGGATGAGTAACGGCCATTCACTGGGTATTTTCAAGAGCAGTCCGATGATGATACTCATTGATCCGAGCGTATCTGCAACCGAAAGACTATGCAGCTTGAATAACACTGAGCGATCGCCAAGCAAGGGGAAGGTTCCCCAAAACCAAAAGAAGATTCCTAAACCTATGCAGGTATAACTAAGCACGTTAATCATATATTACTCATTCGCTAAATCATTCATTCTTTTGAGGACATGTGCCAACAACATCAATCCGGCATTGCCCACGCTCAAAATGATTACTCCGACAACACCAATCATCCAATCGTCGCGCAAGACAGATATAACCAGGATCATGATTGAACATTTGGTTGCAGCACTGGCAAATGCCAGCATTTTTTGCCAAATATCATCATCTTGCCATGCCTCATACATGGGAATAAGCAGTGCCAGAATCATTGCAATCAATGCCAGGTTCAAGATCATGCCTTTTTCCTCCGTTGCACTCGGTGGACTTCGTACCAGCCTGCTTCGTGATATTTGAAAACAATGGTCTTTGGTGTAAAGGTGATCAAGAATATATCTAGGAATATCAGCCCTGGTGTCCGTCGTGGTTTGACTTGTTCCATCGTTATCTCTTCGTGGTTATGCGGGCGGAGGATGATTTCGAATGCCTCAATATACGCCTGCGGAATCGCCACTATGATCTCACCCAGCACCCGCAGCCAATCTTTTAATGATTGCCTAGCTGTACGACCACCGGGTAATAGGAAGGCGATACTTACGCCGATGATGATATTTGCCACACTGAAATTAGCAGTGAGCAAAAACCAAATAGTCAGTCGCAATATAAAATTTAGATGCCCAACCATGCGAATCCCTTCCAGAACAGCAAGATTAAAATCAGACTCATTACACCGATCAGATGATCAAATTCTTCAAGGACACGCGGTAGCTTGAGTATTGAGTGTTTAAAAATTAGCAAGTACGCCAACCATCCAACCCCGATAGTTGCGAGGGGTTTGATGATATTCGCAACGGTATAAGCCTCGTAATACACAATATTAGCTAGGAACAGCCCACCGATTAACAGAATCATAGCTGCCCAGAAACCAGGCTTTACCTCCGCTTTTCCCCCACGCGGTAGAAATATGAATTTAGCAAAGGATATTGCCGTTCCGAGGGCTGCAATATTCATAGCGATCGCTTGCCAAGGCAGCAAATTCTTCGTCGTCAACACCTTCGCCCCAAAGCCGGACAACAAGGGGAACCCAGAGATCGAAAAGCTGGCTATCACCAAGGCAATCCAAATTGGGGTAGCGATCGGTTGATGTTGCAGTTCCTTAAAATTGCGACTCGGTAAAGCCCCCGCGATCAGAAAAAGCGCCGATTTTACCAGTCCGTGCGTCAGCGCATAAAAACCACCCACGGACGGCGCGGCGAGGATAAAGCCCAACTGCGAAACTGTGTGAAACGCCAGCATCCGCTTGGTATCTTTTTCAAAGACTGCATAGAAAACTCCCAAAAGCGCCGTGCCAACTCCGAAAATTCTTACTATTGGGTCAACCTCTTCCACCATCAGCGCACACCGCACTAATGGATAGACACCTGCTTTTACTACAACTCCCGACAGCATCGCCGATACTGGCGTTTCCGATTCAGAGTGAGTCAACGGCAACCATAATCCCGATACAAAAATTCCTCCTTTTGTCAAGAGTCCTAAAAAAATCAGGGCAAGCGCTTCTGGAGGTGCTACCCGCAAACCTTCAAAACTAAAGGAATGATGCGCCTGATAAACCAACACCGCACCAACCAGATAAAAAAGCATTCCTACGTTGCTGATAAACAGATAGCGTAAGCCAACCCAAATCGAGCGGTCAGTCCGGGGATAGGCAATCAACAGAAACGCGGCAATACCACTTACCTCTAACGCCACGTATAAGCTGATCAAATCTGAACAGGCAAACGCGGCATTGATACTGCCATGCAAAATGATCAGTTGTGCGTAGAAAAAAACTGTTTTATCGCTTTGCCAACAGTAGAGGATGACTGCTGCCGTCACCAGCGCATTAGTTAAGATAAAGTAGCCGCTTAATTCATCGACTGTTAAAATAACGCCGAAATTATCTAGTAACTGTAGTGTCAGTGGCGATTGAGTGACAAATAGCTGCAACGCATATCCTGCGGAAGCCAAAGCTACAAACAGTGCAAGGTATTTGTCAAGTTTGGGGAGCAGATAAATAACGAACCCCAAAAACAGAGGTAGTGCAATCCATGCGAT
The DNA here is from genome assembly GCF_014698505.1 of Nostoc foliaceum FACHB-393. Lineage (GTDB taxonomy): Bacteria > Cyanobacteriota > Cyanobacteriia > Cyanobacteriales > Nostocaceae > Nostoc > Nostoc foliaceum_A. The sequence continues at coordinate 94,385 of NZ_JACJTD010000008.1, forward strand.
CGTAATGTTACTCATGGCGTGTTATTCTTCTCGATTTCGCTGCTTTCCAAAGTCGGATTATCTCGTGCCAACTTCATAACGCCGACCAGCATTAACGCCTGAATCGAAAATCCGATCACAATTGCCGTCAATATAACCGCCTGGGGAACCGGGTCGGCGTATCTGATATTTTTGACGTTGGAAATAATTGGTGTGAATAAGCCATTTCGTGATGCAATCAGCACGTAATAGGCGATAACCCCGGTACTCATGACATCCATAGAGATGATCTTCATAACGAGGTTCTTTTTAAGGATGATGCCGAAAAATCCGCAAAATATTGTTGCGAATATGCACGCTTCTAACACGGAAATTGCCTGTTGGATGAGGGTTGAAGGTAAAAGAGAAAATAAAATTCGTCTCTTTTACCTATTTTGTGTTTAAGAGGATGTTTTAAAAGTGGTGGCTGAGGTATAAAAATCTTTAGATCCTCCTAAATCCTCCTTAAAAAGGAGGATTTTGATTCCGGTTCCCCCTTTTTGAAGGGGGGTTAGGGGGGATCAATAAGTACCTAAAGTCACAGCTTAATACTTTTCAAACAACCTTTAAGAGAACAAACCGCAAAGTAAGCATAGACACGAAGTGGCTTCCCGAAGGGTAGAGCGCAAAGGAAGAAGGAAAGAAGAGAAATTTAAAACTAGATTACCCTATCAAAACTTTTGGGACAGACTACTAGCACAGCACGGCGGAATTCAAGCTACTATTTTAAAACTTGCAAAAGCCTTGATATACAAAACTTTTGACTTTTGACTTTTGACTTTTGACTTCCGCCTTACGGTGCTAGCCGATTAAATTGGCTTCTTCTAAAGATTCTTTTTCTGCTGGCGATTGTTTAAATGCAAAGCGCAATAAAGGTGGTGCTAAGAAAGTTGTCAAAATCACCATAATAACGATCGCAGCTTGCAATGGTTTATCAAGGGTACCACTAGCTGCACCAATGGCGGCAAACACTAACCCAACTTCGCCACGCGGAATCATCCCCACACCAACCGCTAACCGATTAATTCCAGGTTGACCAAAAACCGCCCAACCTGTGACAACTTTACCGATAATTGCGATCGCAATTAAGAAGGTAGCAATAATTAATCCTTCTCGATTTTCTGGAACTAAAGGATTAAGAACGCCTAAATCAACTTTCGCACCAACTGTCACAAAGAAAACTGGTACTAAGATATCAGCAACAGGTTTAACCTGCTCATCTAGCTCTTTGCGTTTATCCGTTTCATCCAAAACTAAGCCAGCTGCAAATGCGCCTAAGATAGCTTCTAAATGAATGGCACTTCCCAAAAAAGCCATGAAAAAGGCAAAGATAAATGCTGGAATAATTAAGTTGCCTCGCGTTTGCAATTTATTAGCAATGGCAACAAAACTTTGATTGAAATATTTACCTAATAAAATCGAGCCGATGAGAAAGACTGTAGCGCTGACAATCAGATAAATGACGTTGAAAATATCAACCTCGCCAGTTTTGGCAAGACTCGCCACTACTGCCAACACGATGATACCTAAAATGTCATCAATGACGGCAGCACCGACAATAATTTGACCTTCACGAGATTTTAACTGCCCAATTTCTGACAAAACTTTTGAGGTAATCCCAATACTAGTAGCTGTAAGTGCTGCACCTGCAAAAATCGCTGGAATTACTGGCGCATGAAACAATAAAATCAGCCCCGCTGTGCCAGCCGCAAAAGGAACAGCTACCCCAACACAAGCAACAATTGTTGCTTGATAACCGACTTTCTGTAATTCTTTTAAGTCTGATTCTAGACCAATTTCAAATAACAGAATGATCACACCTAGTTCGGCAAGCACAGAAACAACTTCGCTCTGGCTTTGAAAGATTGATGTGACAGCATCAGGACTGAGGTTATTAATGAATTGCAGGATAGTCATGATAATGGAGTCGCTACCAGTTGCTCCACTGTCGGGAAACACTACCAAATGCAGAGCAGAAGCACCTACAAGCACCCCACCAACTAATTCTCCTAATACAGGGGGCAAGTCCATCATTCTAAATAATTCGCCACCAATTTTACTAGCCAGATAAATGACTACTAAACTTAGCAATACTCCAGTCAGCACAATAGGAGCATATTCCGCCTCATTAGTCGTTGCTAGTAAAGGAGACTGTAAACCTACGGTGAGGAAATTTAACCCGGTAAATGAATTAAGTATTGGTTCTGAAAAAATCATGTTTTTGCTTGTGTTTCTGATTCATTTTGGAGCCAATTAAAAAATGTAATTTATATCTCGTAATTCATAATCCAATTACGAATTACAAGTTACGAATTACAAATAGGTGTCAGTGTAAGTACCAACGCCAGGATTATTAGCATAAGTTGCATGAGGATTAACTAAAGCAACGGCTTGTTTAAGTGCATCTATACGATCTACAAACATGTAATGCTCTGGTACAAACCTCGAAATGCCAAACTTGTAGGGTTTGCCTGTCCGACAAAAGAAGCAATCTGCAAAATAATCAGAATCACGCCAATCCCAGACATAAACCCAGAAATCACGCTGTAAGGCATGAGGGTAATGTATTTACCCAACTTAAATATCCCAAAAAAGATTTGGTGGCGCGTCGTCTCGATTCAACAGCCATCTGGCCCACAGAAATGTCTCCCGTACAGTACCTCTGCTTCACAGATATAGATAATGCCCGCATAATCGGTGAAAAACTTGATTGCGACCTGATCCGCAATATTCTCTGCCATCTCCCGATTTTCGGTGAGTATCTCGAACTTTACATTTGAATCGGTGTCGGCAGTGTTGGGTTTACCGGTAGAGCGCACGTTGCGACTGCCTTTACCGCCAGTATCCACCACCGTATAACCAGTCGCCCCGCATTCATCAATGATCTTGGCGACCTTTTTCATCAGCACCTTTTCCGTGACGATGACGAGCTTGTTGGCACGCTTGCCCATGTTGGTTACCTCCTGAAATGATGTAATTTATCTACTTGGTCTGCCCGGTCAAGGAAGCGCCGACAGACCTCAATCCGTCTGGGATTAGCCGCCGAGCGCTTGGGCAAGTCCGAGGAAGAACGGTATACACAAGCCGATCGCAACTGGCGTACCGACGGCTGTGGACGCGCCTATATAGGCGGAGGGATTAGCTGACGGGATACCAGCTCGCAACGTAGGAGGGCCTGAGATGTCTGAACTAGAGGAGGCGATGACAGCTAGGATCACAACACCGCCCATGCTGAAGTTCATGGTGTAGTGGGCAATCATGCCGAGACCGAAGGCGATTAGCCCATGTACAAACGGTGCCACCACACTATATACAACGTACCACTGGGCTACCTTACGCAGTTCGCCAATTCTTGACCAAGCTTCCATCCCCATGACCAGCATCAAGATCGAAAGCAAGCCACGAAACGCGGGATCGTAGAAGCCTTTATAGACACTTTCCGGTTGGGTGAACAGTCCCAGAGCCAGACCTAGCAACATTGCCGATAAGGCAGGACCCCGGAGGCTTTCCTCGATAATTGGCCATATCTTGACCTTGTTATCCCCAGCATCCTGCTGTTGGCTGAGATACTGCTGCCGGGTGCTGGGATAATCTTTTTGATCGGGATAATCACCAGCCGCAACAGGCTGCTCAATAGAGTAGGCTGCTTCTTTACGCTTCTTCTTGTTGAGGTAAATGTTGGCGATAACAATTGCAGTTACCAGCGCTGGGATATCCATGAAGGGATAGAGTGCGCCAGCCCATGCCTCGTATGCCATCTTTTGTTCTTCCAGTACCGTCAGACCAGCAGCCATTGTAGAACCACTCACGGCTCCAAACAATCCCCCAGTTGCGATCGCATCAACGACTTTGACCTTTGGCAGCTTGGCTAACGTATAGCGCGAGATGAATACAATCGTAATCCCTGTTATTACAGCAAAGATCATGGGTAACACCATCTCCGTCAGATTAGAATTGCGGATCGCAATTCCACCGGTCAGACCGATTTTGGTGAGCAGCATGAAGACGATGATCGTACAAATCGCCTCTGGAATGACCAATTCGCTACCGAGGGCAGCAATGATCATGCCACCAATCAAAAAGGCGAGTGTTGGGGACTGCAACTGCTTAATGAAGTCCATTAGAAAAAGGGACCAAAAATCCACGAATACCTCCTTGCGCTTCCTCTGATGAGGAGTATTACAATAAATGAACTTTAAAAAAGACTGATGCGCTTGACTTTTACAGCACAGGTGCTGCACAAGAACCTGTAGAGAAGGCTTACGATCATTGGCCCAGTCAGTTCAGAGATCAACGTTGGTGTCCCACCAAATAAGGCTGCGAAAAAGCCAACGCAAACTGCACCATAAAGACCAGCTACAGGCCCAGCACCGGAAGCAACACCGAATGCCAGCGCTAGAGGCAACGAAACGATCGCAGCAGTTAAACCACCAAATAAATCGCCTCGTAAGTTTCTAAAATGGATAGTATTTAGTCAATGACATACTGGGTTTTTGGTTTTGGTTACAAAAACAGCAAAATAAATTTGGGTTGTTAAAATTGCCACCTACTTTGAGTAATTTTTATGTTTTCTTGCCATGAAAAATTAGGCTAAGAAAACTTTAATTCTTTGCAAAGCAAGATACTATAGTGCCTTTCTATATGGCAATTCGCTGAATACAAATTCCCAATAGATAAGGCTTAGGTCAAAGACAGTTCAAAAAATTGACTGGAAAAACTTACATAAATTGCAAGTTTTATTGATTGCCAAGTTTAATGAGATTAACAATAGCTTACAGCGTTATCTGCCAGTTTTGCTTATTCACAACCCTAAAGATTAAATAAATATTAAATTGCTTCCATAGATAAAAGGCTATACTTGTTGACTGACTTTGATTGCAACAATCAATAAAATATGTAAATTTTATATTAAATTTTATTTCAAAAGCTTTTTGACCAGAATATACAACTAAAAAGTAAGCTAATGACTATTCAACTTCCCTATAAATATGGGTAAAACCCTTACTCATAAAAGGATTTGATTTATCTTGAATGGTGATTAGCTTAATCAAGCTCCAAATTTAGGTTGAGAAAGTTAGTAAGCTATTACGCCTTTAAATTACACAATAACTCATGAGGTGTGTTGACTGCTGACTGTTAACAGTCAGCAGTCAACACAAAAAATTGTGCAAGTTAGATGAACGACAGTTTAGCAGCAGAGAAAACAGACGCAGAGTATATATTTGTAATAGTTATTGAGTGAATTAGATAAATAAATACGCCAGAATCCAGGAGTCACCACGAGGTTTATTTTTTGGGGTGTGACTATTACCATGTAGCTTGTTAATTCCTTGAAATCCTTTATCAGAAAGAATTCAGAAGTCAGAATTGGGCATGAATTGGAGTCTGAATGGCGGATAGAGACACGAGAAAGCGAGTCCGTGAACGTCTGAATCAAGAGCGTTTTGCACACCCACTAAATCTGCATATTTAGTGTTTAACTACCTGCCCGCCCGCGATCGCTTACTATATCCCTATCTTAAAACCCTATTCTCTTATCACTTTTTGTCATTAATTTGAACCTGTTGAGAATAATTCTAGTTTAAAACCCTTAAAATAATTTTCCTGTCGATTATTTTTGTAGAGACGTTGCATTGCAACATCTCTACACACCAGTAAATTCCACAAATAACCTTAACTAAACGGTAAGGAATAAGAGTTTCTGGAGTTCTTGCCTAAGTCATGGCAAGGTTTAAGGGAATTTAGCGTGATTTTATTCAACCAGTGTTGTGGAAACTCCCTCGCTTGCTGGAGGGATACCGGGTAACTCAAGACAGTATCCAGCGCCATACACTGTTTTGATATAGCGGGGGTGGCGGGGATCTGGTTCTAGCTTGGTTCTCAGGTGGCGAATATGGACTCGAATCGTTTCAATGTCGTCATCAGGATCGTAGCCCCAAACTTCTCTGAGGATTTCGCTGGGAGAAACTGTTTGACCGTGGCGTTGTAGTAAGCAGTGAAGTAGCTCAAATTCCAAGTGAGTCAATTTCACCGTCTCATTGAACCATATTGCCTCAAATCTTTCGGGAACTAGGGTAAGTGAGCCATAGTTCAAAATTTCACTATGCTTTGCTGCTTGGGGAATGCGGTCAGTACGCCGCAAAAGTGCCCGCACCCGCGCCAGCAGTTCTTCAACTTCAAAAGGCTTGGTGAGGTAGTCATCTGCGCCAGCATTGAAGCCTTCCACCTTGTCCTGAGTTTGGCTCAAAGCCGTCAACATTAACACGGGAATCTCAGAGGTGCGATCGTCACGGCGCAGGCGTTGGCAAACGGTGAACCCATCTACTCTGGGCAACATTAAATCGAGCATGATCAAGTCTGGTTGTAGCTGGAGAGCCAGCGCTTGACCTTTGATGCCGTCTTCAGCTTGACTAACATCGTAGCCAGCCATTTCCAAGTTGACGGCAACTAGTTCTGAAATCGCTGGGTCATCGTCTATGACAAGAATCCTCGGCATTCTTAAAAAATTATTACTACTTATTAAGGATAATTAACAACCTTTGATAGATACAAAGATTTTTGAATCGATTATGAAAAAGGTTTTAAATCTTACATAAATATTAAGATTAAATGACTGTGAAATCAAGACTCAATTACACGAAATCTTATAGTCTATGATGTGTTATGCTCCCCCCTACAATCCGTCTTGGTTTTTACAAAACGGTGTGATGATGACTGTATACACCGCTCTGTGGGGAAAACGTCACTGGCAAAGTACTATCCAAGACCCAGAACCGTCTTATCACGAGAAAATCTTTGTTGGTGGCCAAGGTGTGCCAATTTTTGGCTTGGTTGCTATCCCGGAAAATGCTCATAGCACAATTATCGGCACTTATGGCATTACTGGAGAGTTAAAAACGGAATGGTTTTTGAGAGTACTAGGGCGTAAAGCCTATGCTCAAGGATACGCTGTGGTGTTATTTGATTGGCGGGCCCACGGGAAAACTGCCGAATTATCGCCGACTCTGACTTCTGATGGTTTGTATGAGGGGGAAGATTTTGTTCGCATCGCCGCCGCTGCTAAGGCAATGGGATGTCCGGGGAAATTTTGGTTTACAGGGTTTTCTTTGGGAGGGCAATTGGCGCTATGGGCGGTGAAGGTGGCTGGTGAGGTGATTAGGGAGTATGGAGATTTAGGGCTAGAAGATAGCGATATTGGCGGTGGTATGGTGATTTGTCCGAGTTTGGATTCGGAGCGATCGCTATCTTATCTAGTTACAAAGCCCTTCGGCAGATATTTGGAAGCGGGGATTGCCCAAAATTTAAAAAAACTGGCATGGCGAATCCATGATGCTCATCCTGGAAGCCTTGACCCAGCGGCGATTGAACGGGCAAATAGTATCTGGGGTTTTGACAATGAGCTGGTAATTAATCGGCTAGGTTTTTCTTCTGTGGAGGCGTATTACCAAGCTAGTAGTGCCTTACAAATATTGCCGCAAATCTCGAAACCGACCTTGATTTTATATGCTGCTGATGACCCACTTTTTGACCCAGCCATCATACCAGAATTAGAAGAAGCCTGCGATCGCAATCCCGCAATAGATTTGTTACTCACTCAATACGGCGGTCATGTTGGCTATTTGAGTAGTAAAGAGTGCCAGCGCCAAGTAAACGATTCTGATCCTTGGTGGGCATGGAATCGGGTTTTACAATGGTTAGAGCAACAACGAACAGAGTAGGCCAGATAATATTCTAGTTGCTAGGATACTCGACGGATGGAGTCGTATTGCTTGGAAGCCCAAAATAGAGAGGATGGCATTGACCCAGAAGCTACCACAATATCATTGGTAAACCAGCAATAACAGAAGCAATACCTGTCCAAAGAGTAAAACGCGCAATATCTAACTCATCCAAAGCAACGCTCATTTGCCTAATTGCTAATAGCAGCGCTGCTAGTAGCAGTATAAAGAAGGCAAAGTACTCCAAATTAAGAATCATTCATCCTCACTATGTTCTACAAAAAAGTAGTTGTAATAGGTTTTTAACAAGCTTTGGCAAGGGTTTTTTGTTCCAGATTTAACATTTTCTGATAAAAACTATTTATTACTGAAGAGATATCTACTTCAGAACCCTTGCAGACATTGTTCGTAGTTCCTTTGAGCAATGCTGTAATAGCTAATGTTGTAGCCAAAATAAAATTTGCGATTCTCTGTCAAGAGTTTTAAAGTATTCTCTCTCAGGGGATTTAACGCAAAGTTGAGGAGCGTACACCTAGAGTAATACAGCAGATTGCAACTTCTCTACATTCCCTGCGGGATGCTACGCAAACGCGCAGCGTGTCGCAGACAGAGGCTACGCCAAGGTGAGTTACAGATAATCGTAGGGGCACAACATGTTGTACCCCTACCCATGTACTTCATTTACTTGAAATACGCTGTAAATTATAATATTTAGCTGGCAAAAGCAATCGCGGCTACCTGTATTTATGTTTACAGCTAGACTTAATATCTAACAATACCTATGGCAGATTCTAGGAAAAACAGGCGCAGTTGTATATAGTAATGCTAAAGCGTCAAACCAGATCCAACCATAATAATCGTCGTAATTAAACAAACTATTAAAGTACAACTCCCTTGATTTTTTGACTCAATGACCGCTTCTAATGATATTTGGCTACCTGCCCCCACGGATTTAACTTTGTTACCGGATGAGATTCATGTCTGGCGCATAAACCTTGACCAACCAGAACCACAACTGCAAAATTTAGCAGCGACTCTTTCCAGTGACGAAACGGCTCGTGCTGAAAGGTTCTATTTTCAGGAACATCGACAGCGTTTCATCGCAGGTCGTGGTATTCTGCGAACTATATTAGGTCGTTATTTGGGTATCCAGCCCTTACAAGTGCAGTTTAATTATCAACAGCGCGGCAAACCAGTATTAGCAGATAAATTTGCCGATAGTGGACTGGCGTTTAACTTGTCTCATTCCCAAGGGTTGGGTTTATGTGCAGTGAATTGCACCCGCCCAATTGGTGTAGACCTAGAATATAGTCGCCCGATGTCTGATTTAGAAGCTCTTGCCAAACGGTTCTTTTTACCGAGAGAATATGAAATGTTGCGATCGCAATCTCCCAACCAACAGCAAGAGGTATTTTTCCGTTACTGGACTTGTAAGGAAGCTTATTTAAAAGCAACTGGAGACGGACTATCCCAGTTAGAGCAAATTGAAGTGTCGTTGACTCCCACAGAACCAGCCAAGTTACAGATATCTGAAGACTGGAGTCTTTTTGAACTAGTACCTGCTAACAATTATATTGCTGCTGTTGCTGTAGAGAATTTTGGCTGGAATTTAAAGTCCTGGCAGTACTGATGTTGACTAAGCTCATCTCCTAGATGAAACAAGAGAGATATGGTGGACAAATGACAAATGACCAATGACAAATGACAATCTGCTTACTTATCCTCCTGCATATTTCGCACAATTTTTGTTACTAAATTTCTAGGTACAAATCTGACGCTTTTTGCAAGTATTGCATTGAGTAAACCAGGAATGACAATGGTTTGACCCTTCATTAAGGCGCGAAAACCAATTTCGGCTACTGTTCGTGCATCCATCATTCTCTTACCCTTGAGCAACTTCGAGTCAGCCATCCCGGTTCTTTCATGAAAGGCAGATGCGGTTGAGCCTGGGCAAAGAACTGTCACACTGACACCTGTACCTTCTAATTCATTAGCGATCGCTTCTGAAAACGATAAAATATAAGCTTTAGTAGCAAAATAAACTGCCATTAAAGGCCCAGGTTGAAAAGCAGCAGCCGAGGAGACGTTTAATATCTTACCTTCACCTTGCTTGACCATGTGCTTCAGGAATAGCTTAGTTAAATGGGTAAGACACACCAAATTTACCTGTAGCATTTCCAATTCAGTAGCTAGGTCTGTTTCGTGAAATAATCCATAGATACCAAATCCAGCATTATTTACCAGCACATCAACATTAATATCGGCGAGTTGCAGCTCCGTGAAAATTTCTTCAGGAGCAGTTGATATAGATAAATCTTTAACAATAGTTTTGACAAAAATTCCAAATTTTTCTTGGAATTTAGCTGCAATTTCTACTAGCGTTGGCCCGTTTCTGTCTACTAAGATTAGATTGTAATCATGAGCAGCAAAAATACATGCTAATTCGTAGCCAATTCCACCAGCTGCGCCAGTAATAAGAGCAGTTTGTTTGCTCTGTCTTTGATGTGTTGTGTTCATGTAAGAATATTGGTGAATTCAACTTGATGAAGCTGCGTTGCATTTACAGTGGTTCTTGTTCTACAATTAAGTACGCGTAATATCTCAACCTACAAGAAATATCTTGAGTTATTACCCTTTCAAATGCTTATGTGATGCATTGGATAGATGTAGCAGTCCAAACGCAAATTTAGGACTTATGCATCGAAGAAGTTAGGCCTTAAAGGAGTTCGCTTATTTCAGACTGCTAGCATTTGGCTTTTGATCACTCACAAAAGCCAGCGGGTAAAATCAAACTTTTATGCCCGATATTAACCATTCTATCCTCAATTGCTTCTGTCAAGGGTTGAATACTAAAAATTTACATGATTGAGCATAAAAAAACAGGGCAATTATATTGCCGCTGTTAGTGTATTAGTTGTTGCTGGCATCTGAAATATTGGCTGTTCAGTAGTACTGAGTTTTAAAAAGCTTGGACTAAATAAAACTATTTTGTAGGGTAGCCAATGCGTTGCAGAGGTTGCCGATGCTCAATAGCGTAGGATTATACCAATTTGAAAAAATCATGCGACAAATATACCATTTATAAAGACGCGATTCATCGCCTTGTAGAGACGCGATTCATCGCGTCTACTTCTAAGCGAGATTCAAGAAGCCGCTTTGAATCAAGTAGGCGGTATAGGTCATAAACAATTGAGAGTCAATTGGTGGACAAGCAATAGAGCTACCTGCTAGTGCATGGAGAGTATCTTGGCAGCTAATATGAGGTCTTCTAGCTTGCAAGTACAAATCAGGAATAGTCAGTTGTTCATCAGACCAACGTTCCAGTAAAAATGGTCGCAGAGTGTATAAAGGATTGTCAGCAGAAGTGACATTATTGATTAACTCTGATTGCCATTTTTCGTAAGGAATCATCTCAACTGAATAACCAAAAGAGCGTATCCACTCAACTAATATTTTCAAAGAAACAGGTTGGGGATGTTGTAAATTAAAAGCCTTACCTATGGATTCTTTTTGGCGTGATAGATAAACGATCGCTTTACTTACATAGTCCACAGGTGACATATCCAACATATAATCTACATCAGGGAAATATCCCATTTGTAGACAGCCCTTGGTCATCAAATTGATAAAGTCATGTGTGTTACAAATGCCTGTTTTGCTATCACCGGAAATCAGTGGTGGTCTGTGGATAGTTACAGGAAGTCCACGGTCACGAGCAATTTTAACTAACTTTTCAGCTACCCATTTAGTTTGAGAGTAACCAAGATAAATGCCTTCCCAATGATTGAATTCATCCTGTTCTTTGACAACCTTGCCAGCATAAGCTGTTGATTCAAAAACAGCAACGCTGGAAACGTAATGTACAGGCTTGACTTTAACTTGACAAGCTAATCTCAAAACTTCTTGAGTTCCTAATACATTGGCTGCTTTTAGTGCAGAGTATGGAAAAACATAATTCAACAAAGCAGCGCTATGATATATGGTATCAATATTGGCAGCTAAAATTTGAAACTGTTCCGAACCAATACCTAACAAAGGCTGAGATAAATCGCCGACAATCGGAATAATTCTGGAGTTAAATTCTTCCTGCCAAATGGCATACTGTTCCAGATTTTTTTGGAGTTTGCTTTTGCCTTCTTCGGCATTAGCAGCACGCACTAAGCAATAGATATCCGCATTAGTTTCTTGTAGCAGTTCCCGAATAATAAAGGCTCCTAAAAAGCCCGTTCCGCCAGTTAAAAAGATATTCTTTGGTTCACCCACAAGTACATTAGATGCAGCGCCGGGATGGATAGTGGGGTCAAGAACAGCCTCAGCACCTAAATCTAGAACAGAGGGTGCAGCGTTGGCATTAGAGGCTACTACCTTTGTATCTTGAATTGGTGAACCATCTTGCACTTCTTCAGCTAAACGCTGTGAAAGAGCCTCAATATTTGGGTAATGCCACAGTAGCAATGGAGATGGTTGAAATCCGAGCAACTTTTCTAAGTTACTTACTAGAATCATTGCTTGGGCTGAATCCAACCCATAGTTTTCTAAATGTTCTGTGACATCTATTTCATCAGTTGCTACTCCTAACAACTTAGCTAAGTTAGATACCAAAAATATTTGAATATCGTCTGCGGTGAAAGACTGTTTTATAGTCATTTTTAAATCTCCAACAAGGATGTAGAACGAACAGGGTGATACTGACTGTAATAATCGGAAGCTTGCAGTCCTTGAATTTTCAAATTTTGGACACGGTACAAAAAGGCTGCACCAGTCATAATTTGATTAGCAACATCAACTACCTGCCGATTATTTGGTTCAGAAAGGTAGGAACCGCGTACCCAGTCATTGAAACCGCCCATTGCCGGGCCACACCAAATTTGATAATCGACTTCTCTACCTTTTTCACCAGAACTAGACCAGCGAGAAGATAATCCTAAATACCAGCGGAAAATCAACGCCATTTTCAGTTTAGGATTATTGACTGCTTTCCCAAGTTTCTCAGGGTTCTTTTGGGATAAATAAGCCGCAGTTCCTTCCCATACTTCGGCAATAGTTTTACGAAAAACTTGTTTTTCTAATTTCTCTCTTTCTGCAAGGGGGATGCTTTCAATGGAATCATAAGCGCGATAGAGTTCAAATAATTTCTGCGCTCGCATGGGGAACATTGTACCCCGTTTGAGAACTTGCAATTTGACTCCCATTTCAAACATATCTGCTGCTGGAGCCATTATCATATCAGCCATTTCTGCTTGGGCTAGTAACTTTTTGGTATGTTCACAAGCCCCAGATTCAATGCATGATTGATTAATAGAACCGGTCATTATATAAGCAGCACCCATCATGAAAGCTGCTAATGCTGATTGTGGTGTCCCAATTCCCCCTGCTACGCCGATTCTAATTGGTGTTTGGTAATGATATTGTGCTTGAATTTCATCCCGCAAGGCAATAATAGAAGGCAGCAAACAAACCAGGGGACGGTTATCTGTATGACCTCCAGAATCAGCTTCGACGGTAATATCATCAGCCATCGGAACTTTAGTTGCAAGAGTTGCTTGTAACTCAGTAATTAATCCTTGTTGCAGAAGTTCTTTGAGTATTCTCGCTGGTGCTGGTTGCAGAAATTTAGTAGCAACTTCTCGGCGAGAGATTTTGGCAATGACTTTATTTTTGATTTCAATTTGATTGGCGCTATTCAATCCCAATCCAGCAACACGGTAATAAACAATGTTGGGGGTCAAGTCGAGAAATGCAGATGCTTCTACTGTTCTCACTTGATATTTGAGGTATAAATCTACAGCGCGGCGTTCAATCGCTGGTTCATTGGGACTGTGAATTAAATTAAATGCATAAGGCCCTTGAGGTAAAGCTTGTTGAATGCGATTGATGGCTGCTTCCAAACGTTCTGGAGTTAAACCACCTGCACCAAAAGAACTCAAAATTTGCTCTTTTCCTAGCGCAATTACCATTTCTTCGGAAGCAATTCCGCCAGCCATTGCGCCGGTAACGTAGGCATATTTCACTCCATGAGAGGAGAGAAAATTCGGATCTCCAAATTGTTGAATGCGGATTGGGGCTGCAAATGTTAGCAGTTCTACTTGTGCTGTTGTGCCATTATCACCAGGGCATAAATACCCCTCATTTGTGACACCGATTTTTCCGGCAACTTTCACGATGTAGCAGGGTTTATTTAACACCATCAATTTATCTTTGATGGTTTGTTTCTCGAAAGATACAGTTTCTAAAGAACCTTTCCAAACCTGGTTTTTGTTATGAGACCAAGCGGAGAAGTTAAGACCATTATCGTGTTTACTTAGTACCGTATCTACGGTTGTCACGGTAGTTATCCCTCGGATTACAAACAATGGATGATTAAAGTTGAAGGGTGTAGACTTTTTATAGGAGTCTAGATTTTCATACCAATTCTCTAGGAGATGCACGTAATAATTTTTAAACGAACCGCGAAGGACGCAAAGGACGCGAAGGAAGAGAAGGTTTAGAGAGAATTGGTATGAGATATTAAGATTCGTCGTTAAGTAAATTTTGGGCGCAAGCTAGTTGCAATTGAATGATTTCGCTCATTTGCTGACTGTAATCTTGTCTAGCTTGTAAGAAGGCTGTGTGTGCTTTAGTTATCTTTGAATTATTAGCATTGAGCTTTTGATACTGGGTCTTATTTAAATCGAACATGCTGATGATGCTACTAATTTTTTGAGTTCTGACGGGTGGGAAAGAAACAGGAATTGGCTGTTTAATTGCGCTTGACTCAGAAGATTGTAATTGTTCTCTCGGTTGAAAAACGTTATCAATGATATTTTTCGGTTTTACTTCTTCTGGCTGAGGCAAGATGTTAGGGGAATGACTTTCTTGTTGGGTTATGTGGTTGGAAGTATTAAGAAATTCTGTGATTTCAGATTGTTGAACATTAGGTATGTTTGGATGCTGTATTTTGAAACGTTCGCTCCTAAGATCCCCAGCGAAATCTTCAACAAGTTTACGATTTTCTTCGCTCAAAATTGTAGCAGCGATCGCTTTCCCACCCAAGGTAACTGTTCTCAATGTTGCTTTATTTTGATTAGCAGTGTCTTGGGCTGTGCAGTACAACGGTGATAAATCCACATTCACCTGATGACTGAGTAGTTTTGCTAATGCTTTGACCATCGAAGCATGGTCATCCATCCCTCTACGATTCAGAGAAACTGTGATATGTTCTTTGTTGCCAAGGATTTTATCAATCCATCGTGAACAGACACTACCCGCGCCCGCTTCTAGAAATATTTTGACCCCATCGCCGTAAACACGATTTACTAATTGCGGAAAATCAAGTTCTTGGCACAAACCTTTGGCGATGTTGTGAGCAATGGTATCTCTTTCAAGTGCAACTGGTTGATAATCGGCGGCAGAATAAAACACAATACCGGGAAGATTTTGTGATGGTAAGCTGTTTACCTTCTTGATTTCCTCGAACTGCGATCGCATCGCTTCACAATGTATCACATGGTCGAAGGGAGCAGGGAAAGAATTGCAACCTAAAGTCGCAATCACTCGCTTACAGGCGGCATCTTCACCAGCAATTAATACTTCTTCTGGTGTGTTAATTTGAGTTAAGTAGACGTGATTCTCATGTTTCAGGCATTCTCTAACTTGCGATGGAGTAGCCATGAGAACATAGGTATTCCAAAAATTGTTGTTTGGTAAATCGGTTAATCCCCAATATTCACGCACAGCATTTTTCGGCCCAGATAATTTATCGCCAAATAGAGGTGATGAGTTTAAGGTATTACTTCCACCTTCAAAATCACTCCAAACTCCTTGGGCAACCATCATACTAGTTTCACCCAAGCTATACCCAAATACAGATTGCGGCTTGACTTTAAAATCATCTCGGAAAATTGCTGTCATGTATCTAGCAAAGGCGATTTCGCTTTCAAACATTGCTAGTGAATCATCTAACAATTGCTTTTCGAGAGTTTCTAGTTGCCTGGTTGTCAATTTAGGTAAGCTTCTGGGATAAACCAGCTTTTCAACATCGGCAGCCCGATTGTAGAGATTGTTACTTTTTAAATCCTCGAAGACTTTAGGAAATAAGCGAAATACGGTGCGACCAATGCCAATATAAGAATTGACTGCTGCGGGATAAACGTAAGCAACTGCTCCAGTTTTGCCCAATGGTTTCGCTGTGAAATAACTACCTAGTGGCGTTTGCCAATCTGTGCCGTTTTCAAAGGCATTATTTACACCTTTGCGGGCAGATTCAATTTCTTTGAGTAAATCTTTTGTGTTACGTCCAGTGATTGATAAGACGTATTTTGGATTAGATTGCTGCTCAAAGGTAGCGAATGTTTCGCTGGCGGTAGCTGATAAAGAAGAACTGGCTTCTATGGATTTTTGGAGATGGTTTAAGATATCGGGTATAGTGGAGCGATCGCTAACTGCGATAGGGAACAGATGAAAAGGCATTTGTTGCAAATATCTGTTGTCGCGCTCCTCTTGGCTGGGTTCCTCCGATAAGATTAAATGGGCGTAACTGCCATCTATACCCATACTATTAATTGCTGCTATTCTGCGTGTGCCGCCTTTATCGACAAACCAAGGTCTTGATTCCATTGCCACATAGAAGGGACTACCTTCCCATACTTGCGGTGTTTTGACACCAGACCATTTTGGTGTGGCAGGAATATACCTGTAATAAAGACAGAGAGCTGTTTTGATTAAGCTAGCAATTCCCGATGCTGTATAGGTGTGGCCGATATTGGCTTTGACGCTACCTAATGCACAGTGCAAACCATTGCCCACTTTCGGATAAGCTTGCAGTAAACCTGTAATTTCCGCTTCATCCTCCTGGGGAACGCCACTACCGAAGACTTCCACATAGTTAACTTCTGTGGGTTGAATCTCCGCCATCTGGAAAGCTTGTTTGCAGACATTGCTGATAGCTGAAGCATCAGGTTTTACCAAAGCATCACTCAAAGTAGAATTACCTTGTGCGAAACTCATGGCATCAATTACTGCATAGATGCGTTCATTATCTTCTTTAGCAGCTTCGTAGCGCTTGAGAACAACTGCACCCGCACCTTCGCCAACCGTCCAGCCGTTAGCTTGTTGGTCATAACCCAACGTATTGACACCCGTATTAATTGGTGCAAATTGGCTGCGGAATAAGACATTTTCCACGCCACCGGCTAAATCTACCGCACCAACAACCACCGCGTCTACTTCTCCAGTAGCGAGTAACATTTGGGCAACTTCCAACGCTTTGAGGGCAGAATTTTCGCCAGCGCTGACGGTGAATGCAGGGCCAGTGAAATTCCACAAAGCAGAAATGCGACTCGCCATGATGTTGGCGATGTGACTTACATATTCGCCGATTTCTACTGGTTGGTGAATGCTATCTTTGACGATGGTTTCCAGTTGGGAAAGCTGTTGGGCAGGTAGAGAAATTCCTTGGTTGAGTAAGCCGTCCTTAACTTGCCAAGATAGATTCCATCTTTGCTGTAGCTGATGCACAGAGAATTCTGTCTCGGCAGCGACAATCACAGCCACATTGCCACCCTCCTGTAGTTTCGCATCTTTTACGGCGCGATCGCTAACTTTCAGGAGCAACAATTGTTGTGGGTTTAATTTCTCTATCTCATTCGGTGGTATTTTGCACGATAAAGTATCGATTTCAAAATCCTTGATATATGCCCCTACTGGTGCTTTCCCGTCTGTTAAACCGTACTCTTTCAGGACATTTTCTTGATTTTCTATACCATGCCATCTTTGAGGCGGTAAAGAAGTAAAATGCTGTGTTCCATCATAAATACTGCGTTCAAAAGCATCCAAACCATTGCAGTTACCGAAAAAGGCATCCATGCCAACAATGGCAACTTTGGTAGGTGGAACAGGTGGAGTTGATTCAACAGATTCTGGTGTAGTTCCTTGTTCTAAAATCAGATGAGAATTAGTACCGCCAAAACCAAAAGCACTGATAGCCGCTCGTTTAATTGGTGCGTTATTATTTGGCCATGCTGTAGCTGTTCTAACAATTTTGTCGGCAGAAATTGTACCTTTTTCTGAAGTTAAAGGTTCCGAAACATTCATGGTTGCTGGAATTACACCATGAGACATACTCAAAATCACTTTAGTCAAGCCAACCATGCCGGCAGCAGTTAACAAGTGACCAGTATTTGCCTTAGCAGAACCCACCAGAGGCGCAGCTTGATGTTGACCAAAAAATGTTTCGATGGAGTTGAATTCGGTTGTATCTCCTAGCAATGTGCCAGTGGCATGACACTCTAGATAATCGATGCTTTTTGGACTAAAATTTGCCTCATTGTAGGCTCGTTCAAAAGCTAAGGTTTGTCCTTTAGGATTCGGACTTAATAAATGCTTCCCTTTACCATCATTCGAGAGTCCATTACCGCAGATAGTGGCAAGAATATTATCACCATCTCTAACGGCATCAGAATATCTTTTCAGCATCACCATCCCAACACCATCGGCGGGAATTAACCCTCTAGAAGATTTATCTAAGGGGCGGCTAATGCCGTTTTCTGCATACCCTTGAACACCGGAAAATAACATCCGCACAAATAGCGAATCTGCACAACTGATGGCTCCAGCTAACATAACATCAGCTTTGTGTGACCATAAATAATGAGATGCTAGTTTAATCGCGTAAAATGATGATGAGCAAGCAGCATCCAGACATAAATTAATCTGCGATAGCGATAGAGCTTGAGCTACGATAGATGCTGGTAAACCAGATATCATCGCATTGTATAAAGATGCTTTAGTTGCACTTGGTACAGCTAAATTAAAGTCTTCATACTGCAAAAGTTCTCTGACAGCAGGATTAATAGCTTGCTGGTAAATTGGAGAGAATAATTGATTAGATAGTTTTGTCGGGAATGACAAATTACCTAAAATTACGCCACATTTTGACAGAACAGTTTGATTACCCCAATAACCACTTTGTAAAATTGCTTGTTTAGCGGCATACAATGACCATTTGAAGGTGTTATCTAAACTAGCAACAAATTCTGATGGTAGATTGTATTCAGATGGATTAAACTGGAAGTTGCGGATGTATCCGCCTTTGAGGGAATAGGTTTTGTCTGGTGTACCTTTGACTGGATTGTGAAATATTGTCGGATCTACTCCGATTTCTTCGACGGTTGCAGAGGATGTTGAATCTTTTTGATTAACGATGTTTTGCCAGTATTCTTCAGGATTCTTTGCATCGGGGAATAGGCATGATAATGCGATGATGGCTATTTTTTCCACGATTTATATGCTCCGAGTTTGGGTATTTAGCAAGAGATAATTAAAAGGCAGGATTTACGCTGTTCCCCAAACTTTGAAGTGGCAAGTTATAGCAATCCTATTTGAGTTGTGATAAATACTCTTTTTAACGAACCGCAAAGGACGCAAAGGACGCAAAGAAGAGAAAGAATCTCACAGGGATTTTAGGAATGCTATAGGTGTTGAGTTTTAAAGAAGATTACTAGCTTCTGAGCATTTTCATTGACCAAATAATGGCATGAGCGCCGAGCATTCGTGAATAGATTTTACCTTGGCGGTCGTGTATGATAAAGTTTGCGATCGCACTACTTGGTGTCTTAGCTAATACTTCACATGAAACGTAAAATGTTTCGTTATGTGGTATCATCGCAAATTGTTCAAATTTTTCTACTTTTCCAGGTAAACAACCTTCTTCATGAAAGTGTTGTGTCCAAACCCATAAGGCGTGCATACTCAAGTCAGTGGTGTAAGGATTTACCCATTGCACCGGGAATTGTCCTTGTTCTTGTGCGCTGAGTTCTGGCCAAAGACATTCTGTAGTAATTTTTTCAGGGCTAATGTTTAAGACTCTTTTGATTTCTTGAAAAGCCGGGCCATGAAATAATGTAGCCCCACCATTTTGATAAAAATCTTTTCCTGTAGCGGTGATAATATTATCTTCTTCGAGATTGAGAGATTCATAAGTGGGTACATCTGGGATTTCTCGCTGGAGATTGAGTTGAGCGCTAAAATGAAAATGGATTCTGCCTTGTGGATTTTTGCTCGAAATTTTGGCTTTAAGTTCGATTCTTTCAAGATTAACTTTAGAAATTTCTTCTATTTCTAAAATATGTTCCTCTGCTAATGTCTCATTGAAAGTAATCCCCTTCAAAACTTTAAAATCTTGGTAATTAAACAACCGATAACCAGGATATAATTGCTCAGAAGCATTGATAATCCAAGTCATTGCACAAGTTGCTGGTAAAACTGGAGAGCCAGCAATAGTATGATCGTGCAAAAATGGATTAGCCTCCAATGTCATTTGGCGACGAATACGATGGGTTCGTAGTTCTAAATCTAACTCCGCCGCAAGTGGAACGAGTGGGCTGCCAATGACAACTTGTGAGGTTGCATGGTTGGTATTATCCATTTCTTTAACGAGCATTTGTGCCCCAACTGCAATCGGAATTATTTCAATTTTTCGTTCTTGAAAAATCTTCTTTAATTCTGCTGTCACCATGCCACTATCCCAAGCGCCCCAGTTGATAGCGACTACATGACACGAGGGATAAGTTTGCTTAAATATATGGGCTGATTTGTTCAGAATTTCATTTGCGATCGCATAATCAGATTGTCCAGGATTTCCGTAAAAGCCTGTTACTGAAGAAAACAAAACTAAATGCTGAAGTTGATTAGGGTTGACGCAAGTTAACAGGTTTTCTAAACCTTGAACTTTGGCGGTGTAAACTTTTTCAAAATCCTCTTCTGTTTTCTTTTCAATTAACTTATCAGCTAAGTTTCCCGCGCCGTGGATGATTCCGGTAATTGGGCCAAGATGTTGCACAGCAGTAGCAAGTTTTTCTTGTAAAGCTTGTGTATCTGTAACATCGACGCTGATATATTCTGCTTTAGCTCCGGTTTTTTCAATTGCTGCTAGGGTCTTTTTAATTTCGCGGCTGGAGGTAACTTTGTTATATATTTTTTGCACATTCATGGGTGTGGGCTTCTCTCCTTGAGAAAGAAGATTTTCCATGATGCATTTTTTCAATGCGGAATCATCAGAGTTTTGAGCAAAATCTGGCTCGGTTTCTAATAGTTCGGAGCGACCGAGGAGGATGAATTTGCAGGGTTGCTGTTGGGCTAATCTGATAGTACACTCAGCCGTAATCCCTTTTGCACCGCCGCTCACGACAAAGACAGATGATGGACTAAGCTGGGCTGTTTGTGTCATAAATCCTCGTGAATACCTGCATAAATTGGGTTTTTTGATATACGAACCGCAAAGGGCGCAAAGGACGCAAAGTAAGAGAAATAGGCAATATTCTTGTAGTAGCAAGAAAGTAAAAAGATACTAATAGCAGTCTTAAAAATTTGTGAAATTCTCTGTTTATTTCTTTTCTTTGCGCTCTTTGCGTCCTTTGCGGTTCGGTAAAAACAGGAATTTTCACAACTCAAATAAGACTGCTATATCAAAGAACTAATTAATCGGCGATAATGGTGACTCGTCCTTGTGAGCCGTAGCCAACTTCACTTATATAAAGGTTGGGATCGTGAAGTTCGGCGATGATGTTTTGTACTGACTGTTTAGCATCAAGTCTGGGGCTTAGGTCGATCGCACGAGTAAATACTTTTGGCCATTCCCATCTCAGAGTTTTGGTTAATCCAAATAAACCAGCGCCGATCGCACCGAAGTTGACTTTGTACTCTAACCCAAAGGCTCCATCAAGGTGAGCAACTGTGCAGAAACAACTACGTCCATGCTTTGCGGCTTCGTTTAGAGAGGGTTTCAGGTGTTTCGCCATCAAAAATACGTGCTTGACGATCGCCTTTTCTGATTCGTTATAAGAAATACTTCCGGTGTGATTTCCTACAAACATCGGATGGAGATGGATGAAGGCCCCAATCGTTCCGCAGTGAGATGCGATCGCTTGCAATTGTTGTTGGAGATGTTCTTCACTCAAGTTTGCTAAGGTGACGCGGGTTACTCCTGTGGGTAAGGGCGCTTGCTGGGCGATGAGCGATTGGGGGAAGCTGATAACTACTACTTTCCAGCCTTTCTCGATTAGGGATTCAGTTAATTTATAGGTGGTGAGGGAACCATCATCGGTGATTAAACCGATGTGTCCCTCTGGTAATGGGAAATCCAAGTAATCTGGCTGTGGTAGACTTCTGAGTTTGACCGGATGGCGCTGGATAGTATGCTCTAATTCCGGTGGTTGTTGGACAAACTCAGGCTCAGACTTTTTTTTTTCACCTCCAGCCAACTGCTGTAGGTAATCGACTATTTGACCGATGGTGCGGAGGTCTCCAAGTTCTTCGATATTTGGCTTGGGTAAGTTGGGGTACATTTCTTGCATCGCCCCTAAGATTTCTACCCGTTTAATCGAGTCAATTCCTAAATCAGCCTCCATGTCCATTTCCAGTTCCAGCATCTCGACTGGATAGCCGGTCTTATCGCTGGTGATGGCTAACAGGGTTTCACCTAAGTTTGCAAATTCATCACTTGTAGCGGGAGCAACTTCTGGTTCTGGAGTGAATGCGACAACTACGCTTGGTTCCGGTGCAGCGACTACCTCAACTACTGGTGCAGCTTTTACTGGAATCTCAGTTACTTGTTGTATTTCGTGAACTGCAATTTCTACCGAAACACTTTTGGAAGCGTGAGATTGCAGATACTCGACAACTTGACCAATGGTGCGTTTTTCTGACAGTTCTTCTAAATTGGGCTTGGGTAGGTTAGGGTACATTTCTTGTAGCGCCCCTAAGATTTCCACCCGTTTGATAGAGTCAATCCCTAAATCAGCCTCCATGTCCATGTCCATTTCCAGCATTTCGACTGGGTAGCCGGTCTTGTCGCTGGTGATGGCTAAGAGGTTTTTATCCAAGTCAACAATATCGATGGTTGCGCCAGATACAGGTGCAGCAGTTGTAGGTGCTGGTTCTGCAACAACTTCCTTGACTGGAGGTGAGCTAATTTTAACTACAACCTCAGCTTGAGGTTCTACTATTGGGACAGGTGGCGCGACTACAGGCTCAACTGTCTCGACAGTGGCGAAATGGGGCGTAGGAAGTGGGGAGTAGGAAGTTTCAGATACAGGCTCTACAGCAGCCGGCAGAGGTGCTTGGGTAACATTTAAGCCATTTTTAGCTACAGGCTCAGTTACAGGCAAAGGCTGGCTTTCTACTATTTTGGTAGTAGCGGGTACTGGTGCATCAGTAACAGTTGTTTCTGTTGTGAATGAAGTGAAATGATGTTTTACCTCATTTAATTTCTCTGTTAGTTGACTTGCTCCCTCACCTGAGATGATTTGAGAATACTCTTGCTGGATGAGTTGGAAAAAGCTCTTAGTATATTCCAGTTGCTCTTGGAGATATTGCTCATGGATGCGTAGGGTTTCACCTTGTTGGGAATGAAACTGCATCATGCTACGCTCTAAGCTTTCCATGACAACTAGCTTCATTTTGGCAGTTTCGGCTGTTGATTTACTTTCGCTCAACAAGGAATTCTGCTGCTGCATCAGTTGGAAAAACGCTTTGGCGTATTCCATTTGATGGTTGAGATAAGTACCGTGAACTTGTAAATTCTCGGCTTGATTTTCCTGGAACTGTGTCAGGAGATATTCTAAACTTGCTAAAAGTTGTTCGTAATTTGTAAGTTTTTCTGGTGTTGGTTGCATCTTAGATTCCTGGACTGGTTGTGACAGGGTAACAGGATTCATCTGTTGCTCTGGCTGGGTGATGATACTAGCAGTCACACCGTTCATTGCTGGGGTAAGTTTTTTATGTCCGTTAGTCTCTATCACTGCTACAGGTGGAGTCACACCTGGGCTAGTAAACAAAGGAGCCGCAGTTTCAGAATATTCAGGGGTGGGAAGGTTTGCTGTCACAGCAGGTAATGTGACTTTGTGCCCATCCTGCAAAGCTAGAGCAAAGGCGTTTTTCGTTTTTTCGGATCTGTAGTTGATGCCGTTTAAACGGACATTTAATGTCTTCTTCGTCTCAATTGGGGGGATAGTTTGGGGAAGTTGGTAAGGATCGAGGTTATTCAAAGCCAAACCAATCACTCGCAATTGCACAACTGCTTCTCGCAAGGAGCGATCGCTATTCTTTTGAGTGCTAGGGTTCAAAGATACGGTGATGTGTGGGCGATCGCCAAGAATCTCTTTCACTAAGTTACTAAGAATTCTCCGAGGCCCAAATTCAACAAAGCAAGTACCACCCGCCGCATAGATATTTTCAATTTCCTGCTTAAACAGCACTGAGTTGGAAAGGTGCGTTTCCAGAATCTTTTGAATACCTTGGGCTTCCTTGGGATACTGCTTACTAGTAACGTTGCTGTAAACAGGGATTTTGGGACTTTGGAATTTAACTGACTTGGTAGCGATCGCAAAGGATTTCTGAGCAAAGGCAATTAGCGGTGTATGGAACGCTGCTGATACAGGTAGCAATACAGCTGTATATCCTTTCTCGTGTAAAGCCTCTTTGATTCTCGCTATTTCTGCGGTCGGCCCAGCCAAGACAAATTGAGTTGGAGAATTTTGATTAGCGATCGCAACCTGGGGAAAATGTCTCAGCACTGCTTCCACTTTGCTGATATCTTCTTTGACAGCCAACATACTTCCCGCATCATGATCTGGATCTTCAGGTGCAGCCATTGCTTGACCCCTAGCTTTCACTAAGAACAAGTAATCTTCAGTACTCAAAACCCCCGCAGCCCATAGTGCGGTTAGTTCACCAAAGCTATGTCCCGCCACAAAATCTGACTTAAATCCAGCTTGTTGCAGTATGCTGTACATCCCTGCACTCAACACCCCGATGGCTGGTTGAGCGTATTCTGTGCGTTGCAAAGCAGCAATTTGGACATTTTTTTCTGCCTCTCCAAACACAGGATGAGGAAAAACGATTTCTGACAACGGTTGCAAATTATCTTTGAGTAACAGGCTATCCATATAACCATGAAGACGGCGCATCAAAGGAAAATTCATCACCAGTTCGCGTCCCATCTCCAGGTATTGCGAACCTTGCCCAGAAAATAGAGAGACAACTTTTCCGCCCAACTCCATACCAGAGGAACGGTAATAAATCCCTTGGGGATGCTCCCAAGATGCTGCTGAACCTTTGAGTTTCAGCCAGTCAATGCTAGTTTGCAGGAACTTGCAAGCTTCTTCCAGATTCTCAGCTACAAACCCAAATCTGGCAGCAGAAAGGGGAATTTGTTGTGATTTGCACTCATTGACTAATTGTGCGTAATGTGTAGGTGCATCTGGCGATCGCAACTTACCTAAAATCTCTTCCGACTTGCTCAACAATTGCTCTACTGTGGGAGCAAACAACAGCACTTCACTAGCGCCACTGTGTAAGCGGTAAGCGGCGTTTTGGTCGGCTTCATATTCTTCCAAAACAACGTGATAGTTGGTTCCGCCAAATCCAAAAGAACTGACACCCGCACGTCTTGGCGCTTCCCCTTCTGGACGAATCCAAGGTCTGGTTTGGGTATTCAAATAAAAGGATGAATTTTTAATGTTGAGTTTGGGGTTCGGCTCGGTGATGTTAATTGTCGGCGGTAAAACTTTGTGATGTAAAGCCAAAGCAGTTTTAATCAAACTCGCCGCACCCGCAGCCGCTTTTGTGTGTCCGATTTGTGATTTCACACTACCCAAAGCGATGTGCTGCTTTTTGTCATCATGTACATCAAAGAAGTCTTTTAAAGAACCGAATTCTGTCGGATCTCCAGCCATTGTACCTGTACCATGTGCTTCCATCAAACCAACAGTAGCGGGAGAGAAGCCGGCATCTTCATAAGCACGTTCTAAGGCTTTAACTTGACCTTCTTTGCGAGGAGCATAAATACTCTTATAACGCCCATCGCTGGAAGTACCAATACCTTTAATTACGGCATAGATTTTATCGTTGTCCCGTTCAGCATCTTCTAACCGTTTGAGGACAATCATCCCGATGCCTTCACCCAGCATCATCCCATCAGATTTAGCATCGAAAGGTTTGACATTTTCACTGGGAGAAACCGCCGGTGTTTTGCTAAACGAGATGTAAGCCATGATGGTGTTATCGGTATCAACGCCACCAGTCAGCATCATGTCAGAACGATGTTCAACTAGTTCGCTAATTGCCATTTTTAAAGCACCAAAGGAACTAGCACAAGCGGCATCAACTACACAATTCATCCCGCCAAAGTTTAGGCGATTGGCAATTCTACCCGCAACTACGTTAGCTAACATTCCAGGGAAAGCGTTCTCATCCCACTTCACATAAGCGCTTTTGATTTTATCAACGATTTTTTTGGTATCTTCATCGGATAAACCACTGCTTTTAAGCGCTTTTTCCCAAATTGGATATTCCAATCTCGCAGACAGTGGCATTCCTAATTGCTTGGCCATAGCCACGCCTAAGATTACCCCAACCATCTCGCGGTTAAACTCACGTTTTTCGCCATAACCTGCATCTTCCATCGCTTCTTTCGCAACTACTAAACTTAATAGTTGCGATACATCTGTGACTTCCAAAATGCTGGGTGGTATACCGAATTCCATCGGGTTAAAATCTACCTCTGGAAGAAACCCGCCTCTTTTACAATAGGTTTTATCTTCAGTAGTTCTAGGATTCGGATCGTAATAATCTTCGACGCTCCAATGTGTGGAAGGAACATCAGTAATACAGTCAATTTTGTTTACAATATTTTGCCAGTATTCCCGCAAATTTCTGGCTTGAGGCAATAGAGAAGCCATCCCAACAATGGCAATAGGATTGTGTTGTAATTGTCTGTTAATTTTGTTGATTGACACTGATTTATCTGGTTTCATTTTTTTTCCCTCGATAGACTTAATTACAGCCTGTTCACAATTATTGACAAGGCTCTCTAACTCCGCTAAGGCAGTATCAATTGAATAAGCAGACATAGGGCATAGTGAGTACTGTGAATTGTGTAGCTACAGTAATTTCTGTTGCCTACTAATAATCAAAAACTCTGGTTTTGTAAGCAGTTAGCTATCCTATCTCCGCTAAATGCTTGTTTCCAAATCGACACCACACGACACATACTGCCAGGGTAAAGCCTTATGTTTCCAGGCGACTTTGGCATACTGCGTAGGCGTAGCCCGTCGTAGACATCGCGAAAAAATGTTATCCAACGCTAGACTCTTGATATTGTGGCAATAGGTCGATGACGTTGTTAAAACTGGTAAAATAGTTTTGGAGTGTAATAGCTGCTTGACCAGTGAATTCAATGCATTTGTAATAGTAGAGATTTTGAGCAATGGTATCCCACTGGAACGATGAAAATTGAGGAGTAGCTAAAGAAACAGAAACGCTTTTATCACCCGGAACCGTTTGATTATCTAGCCTGACCACAGCAACATACCTGTTGTTAATGACAAAATTCTGTATCTTGATAAATGTCATAGCCAGTTTCAACGTCCGGGATAATATATCTTATGGGATTTGACCCAGGAAAGTTGATAAGTTCGTTACAGAAGAGACACCACCTTTAATCCGAGTTTATGCAAGTTTAAAAAGTAATTAAACGATCACAAGGTGAGGAATAAGCAGTTATCTTTAGTTATTTTTAATTTTAAAATTCAAATTAAATAACTAGGTTGCTTAACTGCTTTTAAGCATTGAATTAATAAAAACAATAGCACACTTTATAGAAACTAAATCATTCCTTTAAAGTTATTTTATAAATAAACTTCCATTCTTCCTGTTGTGAATTTTGAATAAAATTCAGCATAAAAGTATAATTTATGACTATATAAATGTGTGAGATATTTTGTTATCTACGGGTTAGCCAAAAATTTGTGCTGGATTAAGTTATCAATGCAAATGTGTTGTCTAGTAAGTAACAATTCCATGAATACATAAATAAATTGAATAACCATAAGTATGTTTTCTCAGAGAAACATGATAATTGAGTCAAAGTTTGTGGTTATTTTTCAATATAAGTCAAGTTAAAACCCAAAGTGGTTATTTATAAAGCAAATATTAATTTTTAGTATGTTGCTTGATAAACATAATCATGATTACATCATTTCAAAGAGCGTTTAAGTACGCTAGGGCAATGGAATTCGCGGAGTTCACGGGCACATAAACATAGACGCTTTCAGCGAACCCGCAGGGTAGTCCGCCTCCGCGGACTAAGGAAAATTGGGTGTTTGAAACCCACGAACCTAAGAGGATGTTTGAAAAGTCCTTTTGTCGGTATCAAATAGTTTTAGATCCCCCTAAATCCCCCTTAAAAAGGGGGACTTTGATTCCGGTTCCCCCCTTTTTAAGGGGAGCGACTGGCGTGGGTTAGGGGGGAGGTAAAAGTGCCTAAAGTCACAGCGAAACACTTTTCAAACAACCCCTAACCCCCTTTCCGACGCGGGAAGCGGGAAAATTCAAAGTCTCTCTCCTAAAAAGAGAGAGATTTAGAGAGAGGTTTTCTAGATACCGTAAAAAATCAGATACAGGTGGGTAAAACCTCGTGTAAACGTAGTTTATAACTGCCCTTTAATTACTATGAAGAAAGCTGATAAGAATGTCTTATAGTACACAACCTTAATAGCAACAATCTGTTAGTAATATCAAATATGCTTGATAATTAACCATCTATTGGAATTTAATTAGCAGATGAGTGATTAGTGATGAGTAAATTTATTCAGTCTCTAATCTTACTTTGATGAGATATTGTAGTGATAGAATCAGAAATTATGCAAAGTTAATCCGTTGACAAAAATCAATTTTAATGGCATTGTAATAACAAGTTTATTCCAACTTTGATTTATTTTTTACTAGCGCTTCATAGTTCTTGAAAGTTAAGTTTTTCGGTTAGTGCTATTGTATTTTACGCTACTGGATTAAATGTAAACATAGGATATAACTTAGGAAGCTTTGAAGTAACACCACCATTAATTTTCACGCCACAATAGTGAGTTTGGGCGGCAAAAGCGTACAACAATTCATATAAAACCAATTTAGACGCATCCACTTTATTAAGGTAGAAACCCTAGAGGGCAAGTCCTCTTGGTAATTTGCGGATGAGTCTATATCTAATCGACTAAATAATAACCAGGCTATCCCCTAGAAAACAGAATTGGAATGAAAATATGGCAGTAAATAAAGAAAGCCGATTATTCACAAAACCCGTAGGGCGATCGCAAGTAATTTTAGCAGCTTCTCTCACTTTGGCGGCGGGATTAATAGCTTTTTATAGTTTGGTACCACTTTGGTCTAAACCTAAAGTTGAGACACCGCCAGCAAATCCTCCCAAGGCTGTCGCTCCTGCAAAAGTTGCTGTGACTGCTTTAGGACGTTTGCAGCCAGAAGGTGAAGTTACTTCATTGAATGCTCCTAATTCAAATAATGGGGTGCGAGTAGAAAGACTGTTGGTGAAAGAAGGCGATGCGGTAAAAGCAGGGCAATTACTGGCATATCTAGAAAATTATGGTCGTTCTAGAACAGCCTTACAACAGGCTTTAGACCAACTGCAAGTTGCCAAAGCTAAACTAGCGCAGGTTAAATCTGGAGCTAAAACCGGAGATATCGATGCTCAAAAGGCAGCGATCGCTCGTTTAGAGCCACAATATAAAGGGGATGTTGCCACCCAAGAGGCGACAATCGCCCGCATCCAGGCTGAGGTAGACAATGCTCAAGCCGAAAATGATCGCTATCAGCAATTATATAAACAAGGTGCGATCGCGGCTTCTGTAGCAGATACCAAAGCTTTGCAACTAAAGACTACACAACAGCAACTTACAGAAGCCCAAGCGACTCTCAAGCGGACTCAAGACACATTCCAAGAACAACGCAAGCAAGCACAAGCACAACTCACCAGTATTAGCGAAGTGCGTAGTGTAGATGTTCAGGTAGCACAAACCGAAGTCAACAGTGCAACAACTTCTGTTCAACAAGCAAAAGCCGACTTGGATTTAAGTTACATCAAATCTCCCATAAATGGCAAAATTTTGAAAATTCATGCCAAAACCGGAGAAGTAATCAGCACCAGCACAGGATTTGCTGAGATAGGTAAGACATCTCAAATGTATGTGATTGCAGAGGTGTATCAAACCGATGTTCAAAAAGTGCGTGTAGGACAAAAAGCCACAATTAACAGCACTGCATTTACTGGAACATTACAGGGAACTGTGAAAGAGATTGGTTGGCAAGTTGACAAGCAAAGCATCTTCAGCCTCAACCCTGGTTCAGATACAGACCGCAGAATAATTGAGGTAAAAATCTCTATCGACAATCCCGCAGATAGTGAGCGGGTGGCTCGTTTAACCAACTTACAGGTTGATGTCGCCATTCAGATTTAGTAATTGGTCATTAGTCATTTGTGAATGACAAATGACAAATAACAACTAAGAAATAAATTCATGATTTTCAAAATTCCTTTAGCATGGCTACAGCTAGCCCAGCAAAAAGTTCGTTTACTAGTAGCTGTAGCCGGGATTGGTTTTATTGTGCTGCTAATGTTTGTGCAACTTGGTTTTCAAGATGCTCTCTATTCAAGTGCAACGGCAGTACATCAGAATCTCAAAGGAGATTTATTTTTAGTTAGTTCGCAATATAAATCTTTGACCTCAAATCAAAGTTTTTCGCGGACTCGTTTGTACCAATCCCTGGGGTTTGATGGCGTAGAGTCAGTTAGC
This sequence comes from Nostoc foliaceum FACHB-393, assembly GCF_014698505.1. GTDB lineage: Bacteria > Cyanobacteriota > Cyanobacteriia > Cyanobacteriales > Nostocaceae > Nostoc > Nostoc foliaceum_A. The sequence continues at coordinate 124,740 of NZ_JACJTD010000008.1, forward strand.
CCCATGTATTTGCAATTTGCCAAATTGAAAAATCCGGCAACTGGTGAGAAATATTCAATATACGTTATTGGTTTCGATCCAGGCAGACCTGTGATAAATCTCCCAGAAGTTGAGAAAAATTTAGATAAACTCAAAACTCCCGATGTCATGCTTTTTGACCGGGGTTCTCGCCCAGAATTTGGCCCAATAGCTGAAAAATTTAATGCGGGAGAGACTGCACAGACAATTGAAATATTTCCCTTCAATTCATTAATTGGTTATCGAGTGAGAATTGGTGGCTTATTTACATTAGGGCCATCCTTTGGGGTAGACGGCAATTTACTTGTCAGTGACTCAACTTTTTTGAGGATAAATCCTAATACTCGTCCGGCAGATATGATTGATGTCGGTTTGATTTCCCTCAAACCTGGTACTAATGCAGTAACAGTACTAAAAAATTTGCAAGCAAGTTTGCCTAATGATGTCCAAGTTTTTACCCGCCAAGGCTTCATTGATTTTGAGAAACAATACTGGGCTGTCAGAACACCCATTGGTTTTATTCTTAACTTGATGTTGACAATGGCTGCGGTTGTTGGAGTGGTTATTGTTTATCAAATTCTTTACAGCAATATTGCTACACAGTTCGTTGCTTATGCCACTTTAAAAGCTATAGGTTATGCCAATAGTTACTTATTAAATGTGGTATTCCAGCAAGCTTTAATTTTGGCAATTTTAGGTTACATCCCAGGATTTATAACTTCTGTTTTGTTGTATAGTTTTGCAGCAGAAGCAACTAAATTACCAATAGTTATGACCACTAATAATGCACTAATTGTCTTAACCTCAACAGTATTAATGTGTATAACATCAGGAGCGCTTGCTATTAACAAACTCCGCTCCGCAGATCCAGGAGATATTTTCTAGCTATATCTTACCAACAAAATAATCAAATTATTTTGCCCTGATATAGATTCATAACTAAACATTGGTGCAGCCTCTCCACAGAAAAATTGCTCTTTATACCCATTTTAGATTTTAGGTTAAAAGACTTTACCAAAACTCCAATTTGGTATAACTTTGAAATCTTTGATCTAACAACTCAAATTCACCTATTTAACAATAAACCCAAATTTATGAACCTCAAAAACAAAACTCTCCTAATTACTGGGATTGATCAACTTGTCGGTTTGCGTACAGCCGAGTTGGCTATAGCTCAAGGAATGAATGTTCGTGGATTGCAAAGTTCTACGGAAAAGAACAAACAATTACAGAATTTAGGTGTTGAAGTAATTATTGGTAGTATCACCGATTCTACTATTGCTCAAAAGGCTTGCCAGGGAGTAGATATTGTTTTACATGCAGATCAAATTGCCGAAGAAGCTGGCGCAATTAACCATTTTCGTGATGTCAATGTTGGCGGTACTGTCAACATAGCTAAAGCCGCTAAACAGGCTGGTATCAAAACATTTGTGCATCTATCCAGCGTGATGGTCTACGGTTTCAACTATCCTAATGGTGTTACAGAATTCGGGCCACTCTCTGGCGAAAATAATCCCTATTGTCAAACAAAAATAGAAGCCGAAACAGCGCTCTTAGAACTGAATAATCCCCCAGATTTTGGCATTATCATTATTCGAGCCGGAGATGTTTACGGCCCAGGAAGTATCCCCTGGATAGTCAGACCAATTCTGATGATGCGTCAAAAATTATTTGCCTGTGCCAATGATGGTAAAGGAGTAATGAATCATGTATATATAGATAACCTGATTGATGGCATCTTTCTAGCGATAGAAAAAGAAACCTATGGTGAAATATTTAATATCACCGACGGCCAAGAAACTTCCTGGAAAGAGTATTTTATGCGTTTAGCAGCAATGGAAGGTTTACAAGCGCCCCTTTCATTACCTAAAGATGAAATCAAGTTGTTTCTAAAGCTACGCGTTCAAGGACAAAAACTTTTTCGCAAAAAAGTTGATATCCTACCAGAGTCTATAGATTTTATGACTCGTCCTTATGCTTGTTCCATTGCCAAAGCACAAAGCCTGTTAAATTATAAACCAACAATTGACCTAGAAGAAGGAATGCAGCGAACACATGAATGGCTGCAAAAAACAGATATCCAAAGCTTGATGAAATAGACCACAGATTTTTTAGAACCATTGTTAGGAGTTAGGAGTTAGGAGTTAGGAGTTAGGAGTTAGGAGTTGGGAGTTAGGAGTTAGGAGTTAGGAGTTAGGAGTTAGGAGTTAGGAGTTAGGAGTTAGGAGTTGGGAGTTGGGAGTTGGGAGTTAGGAGTTAGGAGTTGGGAGTTGGGAGTTAGGAGTTAGATATGAAGTATCAAAATATTTTGACTTCTGGATTCTGAATTATTACGTTGCATCTGCCTAACAATTATCTGCAATTAAGCATAAAATAATCCACAGATTTTCCGAATACTTGTTTTATATGAGTAGCAATCAGCCACGATTGAGCATCGGATTACCTGTATATAATGGTGAAAAATTTATCAAAGAAGCCATAGATTCACTCTTGGCTCAGACCTTTGAAGATTTTGAGCTAATTATTTCAGATAATGCATCTACAGATAAAACTGAAGAAATTTGTAGAGCATACGCCGAACAAGACCAACGTATCTGTTACTACCGCAATGACAAGAATATCGGTTGCGCCCGTAACTTTAATCGCGTCTTTCAATTGTCTTCGGGTGAGTACTTTAAGTGGGCAGCCTATGATGATCTACATGCTCCAGATTTTATCAAGAAGTGTGTTGAGGTGCTTGATCAAGACCCTAGCATAATCTTGTGTCACTCCCATACATATTTCATTGATGAACAGGGAAATTTCCTCCAAAACTACGATATCAAACTCAAGGCAGATGCACTAAAACCACACAAACGTTTTCACGAATTGCTGACCAAACATTTGTGTTATCAATGTTACGGAGTAATTCGCGCCAGCGCCCTGAGAATGGTACCGCCTATGGGTGGTTACGGTAATGCAGATGGAATTCTCTTGTTAAGGCTTGGTCTTCTTGGTAGGTTTTATGAAATCCCTGAATACCTATTTTTTGCCAGAAGTCATCCGCAACAATCAATGAGTATGTTCTTTCCAAATTACTTGTTGTTTTCTGACAAAAGCCAAAAACCATTATTGAGTATGCTGCCTGATTTTTATGCATATGCAGTGTGGTTTGATTCAGCAAATAAAGGACAAATTTTGTTGCCGCATTGGAGAATAATCTGGGAGTATTTACTTTCCATATGGCGTAGTCATCTAAGTCTGTATGAGCGTCTTTGTTGCCATATAAGTCTCCAACAGCAGCTAAAAGGGACAGAATATCTTTTACTGAAAGATTTGCTGAGAGTACTGCAATTAATTTGGAAAAGTTGGCAAGTTGCATTAGTTAAAAAAACAGCAAGTAAGACTTTGAACGAATCACTTCAGAAATAGAAGCTGTGTTTTCTAGCTTCTTCTCAATCCCAAAATCACTTATTTTTCACTACAAAATTATGCTGAAACTTTCTCCGATATCTCATGTTTTGCTTGCTACTTTAGTAAGCATCAGCTTTGCTAAAACAGTTAATGCAGAGCCAAGTGCAACACTTAGTGTTGTGGTAAATGGAATACAACACCAAAAAGGTGAGATTTGCTTCAGAGTTTACGCAAGTGAAAAAGGATTTCCGATGAGTAATACTAGTGAAGCTCAAAGTGGCTGTGCTAAGATTACTGGCAATTCTGTAAAAAAAGAATTTTCCGGTTTGAAGCCTGGAACTTATGCTGTCGCCGTAGTTGACGATCAAAATGGCGATCGCAAACTCAATAAAGACTTTTTCGGTATTCCTCAAGAAGGTTTTGGGATTTCCAAAAATCCAACTGTGTCTATACAAACAGGTACACCAAAGTTTCGTGATGCCAGTTTTGTTGTAAACAAAAATACAACTGTCAACATTATCATGAAATATTCGCTGGATTCGTAAAGTGAACAGGGGACAGAATATTCCCTGTCCCCTGTTGCTTCTCCTTTAATGACCAATTCTTCTGAATTACGGTTTAGATCACACCTACATATAAACAAGCTGATATTCTACCGGAGACTAAAAATTTAATGGAAGATTTGGCGATATTTCTGTCTAAGTCTTTGATGGGTTGGCTGGTTATTCAGGTGTGTTTAACGCTTGTTTTTATATGGTATCTGCGCTCATCTAAAAAAAACTTATTGCCAGATGACCAGTTGCCCAAAACCGCAGTGATTCTTTGCCTACGCGGAGCCGATCCGTTTTTGCCTAGATGTTTGCGATCGCTCCTAAATCAAAACTATCCACAGTATGATTTAAAGTTGATCGTTGATAGTCACGAAGATCCCGCTTGGAAAATTGCCAGTGAAACCATCACAGAGCAAGAAGCGACCAATGTTCAAATCAGCCCTTTGAGAATAGTACGCAACAATTGTAGTCTCAAATGCAGTTCTTTAATCCAAGCTGTTCGTGAGTTGGATGATTCTTACAAGGTGGTTGCCTTAGTAGATGCTGATACTATAGTCCATGTGAATTGGCTACGAGAATTAGTCAGTCCTCTAAGGGATGCTAAAGTTGGGGCGACAACAGGTAATCGTTGGTACGTACCGACAGGTAAGTATTGGGGATCGTTAGTACGCTACGCCGGTAATGTATCCACAGTAGTGCAAATGTTTCTCTTCCAAATTCCTTGGGGTGGAACTTTGGCTGTGAAAACAGAAGTGCTTCGCCAAACAGAACTGCTAGATAAGTGGGGACAAGCTTTAGGCGAAGATTTTATGATGCACGACATCCTCAAAAAACATGGGTTGCAGGTAAAGTTTGTGCCTTCGCTGCTGATAGTAAATCGTGAAGAGACTGATTTATTCAACTTAATAGACTATCTCAAGCGCCTCATTCTTTTTTCTCGACTGTATCACCCGCGTTGGTTAGCTTTAGTTAGTGAAGCTGTTTCTAGCATTTTGTTTCCTACTACAGTCATCATCTTAGTTCTTGAGTCGTTGTTAGAGGCAAAATGGGAAGCTGCGGCTCTGTTGTTAGGCTGCTATGGAGTCTATACTGTCGGGTTACTCTTGATAATGCTCGTGTTGGAATTAGAGATACAGCGAGTAGTTCGCTCTAATGACCAAGCGATGCCTACCGGCAAGCCGTTCCACGTCTACGCAAAATTATCAGCTGCTACAATCATCAAAATGTTGATTGCGATTCCGCTAACGCAGTGGGTTTATGGGTTAGCGATGTTATCATCCTTGTGGATATCAACAGTCACCTGGCGCGGTGTCGCTTATCGGGTTCAAGGGCCCTGGAATGTCCGGTTAGTGGAATATCGCCCTTATCAATGGTTGGATCAGCCTATTGATAGCAAGGTTTCTCTTTGAAATGAATCGCTAGATATGAACTAGGGCATGAAAGTTATTACACTAAACATTCCCTAGTCTTCAAATTATATTATCTTATATTTAGTAGAACTATATTAGCTATAACCCTTGCCAGAATACACGCTTTTTCTTGTTGATTAACAAAATGTATTTGCATTAAGGGCAAGGGTTTAGACAAGTATATTAAGGGGAATTTTGACTTAGTATTTTGGATGTTTTGATAGTTTGAATCCCGGTTTATAAACATCCGCTTCACAATCGACAATTTCGGCTAACTGAAAATGCGTAAATCCTTAGTCTAACTGTATTGGTGGGAATTTCTGAGCGAAAGAAATAATCAGGATGTTCATGAAACATTTGCTGCGTAAATCCTAAATTCAAAACCAGCATTTTCGTGAAATATTCCCCTTTATTATGACTAAGCAAAAACTTCACATTGCATTGTTTACAGGGTTGTATGCTCCTTTCTTGACTGGAGTTTCTGTTGCAGTTCACCAACGAGTTCGCTGGTTGCTAGAGCAGGGACATGAGGTTTTTTTAATCCATCCACAAATCAACGATCGCTACCCCAAAAATGTAGGCGATCGCCCCATGCCAGGTTTAGAGGAAATTCAGTCTTTCCCTAATTTCTCTGCTTACGCATTCCCCACACAACCACTGTTATTCTACAAGTCTCTTCCTCAACCATTGAACTATCGTCATTGGAGTGATACCAAGTTGCTGGAGAAATTCCAGCCTGACATTATCGTGGTTGAAGAAGCAGCGCAAATGAGAGGTTTATACTCATTTTTCTTGCAAGGTTATGGTCGTCCGATTGGCACCGAATACGGAAGACGAACAGGTACCCCAACAATATCACTCTTCCATACAGATATCGTTGCATATATCAAATATTACTTTGGGGATAAATTCTTTAGCTTAGTTCGTCCGATCATTCCTGCTTTAGTTAAGCAATTTAGTGAGTCTTATGACTTCAATTACTTTTCTTCTAAAGAACAACTCACTAAATACGAAGAATTGAAATGCCAACGGGCTGAATACGTTGCTTATCAAGGCATCGATTGCGAAAAATTTCACCCGCGAAACATTTGTTACAACCCCATTCCTAACGACAACCGACCAACTCTCTTGTTTGTCGGACGCATCACCCCCGAAAAGAATGTCAATCAACTGCTTGATATATTTCCACTCATCGCTGCCAAAATCCCTGATGTCCATCTGGTGATTGTTGGTAGTGGCCCGCTAGATGAGGAGATTCGGGAGCGTGCTAAAAAGTTTGGATCGGGTGTTACTGTATGGGGTGAGTCTCATGGTACAGAACTTTTAGGTTGGTTTGCCAGAGCGGATGTCTTTGTCAACCCCTCCGTCACCGAGAACTTTTGCACTACAAATAACGAAGCGTTAGCCTCTGGAACCCCTCTGGTTGCGGTTATTGCACCCTCAACCTCAGAACAGGTGTTTCCTGGTCGTAACGGCTTTCTTGCCCAACCCAACAACCCCATTGACTTCGCCCAAAGGGTAATTACAATTCTGGAAAATCCCGATTTGAAAGCAGATATGACTCGGCACGCTCGCCCTTCTATACTCGACTTTGATTGGTCGGCATGTATGCAAAAATTTGAAGACAAACTTTACCAAATCGTTGAAGGATCACAGAAGGTGGAGGCAAGTACAGGCAGTATAAGACGATAACGATAACAAACGCGATCGCTAGTATCTATAGTACTAGCGATCGCTAGCACTGCAACTTTTTGCACCAACGAGTTTTAGGATGAGCAAAAGCCGTGAATTGATAAAACTTTGAATTTTTCTCTTCTCTACCAAGCTGCAACTTAGATGCATTGACCTGCAACTTAGATGTATCGACTTGTACCTTAGTTGCATCGGTCTGCAACTTAGATACATCGACCTGCACCTTAGATACATTGACCTGCAACTAAGTTACATCGACTTACAACTTAGATGCATCGACCTGCAAAAATTAAACACCTTATTGGCGTGACAAGAGTAGTAATGTTGGCGTAGCCCACCGTAGGTATCGCTACTACTCTTGTTAAAATCAATTATCTTAAAACTTTGCAATATAAAATATTCAAAAGTAACTAAGTTGATTCACCAATACTAAAGACACCCAACTCGCACTGCTGTAGTTGCAGCCTCAGTGCGGTTCGTTACTCCTAACTTATTTAGTACCTGGCTGACATGATGTCTAATGGTAGAAGTACTCAATTTCATGCGTTGAGCGATCGCGTCATTACTCAATCCTAAAGCCAGCAGTGCTAACACCTCTTCTTGTCGCTTGCTCAGTTCGTAGACAGGTTGAGATGATGGTTTACTCGGTTGCAGCAAAGCCTGAATCACCTCTGCTGCCAACATAGAGCGACCGATCGCAGCGGCTCGTATGGCATCCGCCAACTCATCAATCGAGATACCCTTGAGCAAGTAGCCAATAGCTCCGGCTTGCATTGCTTGCTGTACCAAGTCGTTCGCTAGAAAACTCGTCAAAATTAAAACTTGAATTTCTGGGTATTTTTTGCGGATAGCTCTCGTTGCTTCTGCCCCATTCATCCCCACCATCATCAAATCCATCAGTACCACATCTGGCTGCAACTGTTCGCACAAATGTACTGCTTCATCTCCATTACGCGCTTCACCCACTAATTGAATGTCATCAAACGCCAGCAAGACAAATTTAATACCTCCCCGTAGGATTTCATGATCGTCAACAGTAATCACCCGAATCGGTTGCAATGATTTATCTTTTTCCATATATAAATCCGGGATATTAAAACTATTTTTAATACATTTACATTACATTATTCTTCCATTCCCAGTATTTATACGTGAGATTCTTAATCTTTAATTTTTTATTTATCGCCAGTCAATCACGAAAAAATCTTACGTTATATATAAGCCTGTCTTTTCTCAGTAAGTTGATGGAAATAAACATAACTATATTACAAAAAGCAAATACGCCTAAAACCCTTACCAATAAGCAATCAAAAAGAACAAATCACGCTTTTAATAGTTAATTTTATTTATGCTTATAGCGGTTATCGACAAGCGTGAAATACAATTTTGATCTCTCTCCAAACCTCTCTCCTTTTAGGAGAGAGGCTTTGAATTGTTCCCCCTTCCCGCTTCGGGAAGGGGGGTTAGGGGGTTAGGTCTATTTTTTTGATAGCGCTTGACCAACTCAGGACAATCTCAGTCCCCTTCCCTGGATAGCTTGACAAATCAAAAATAGCGCTGATGGACTCAGCCCGTTCTTTCATAATTGCTATGCCCAGATGACCAGATGGTGTTTTGTTGGAGTCAAAACCACAGCCATTATCGCTAATACGCAAGACTACTCCCTGTGAATCACCGTGGAGGCTGACTGATACAAGCGTTGCTTGGGCATGTTTCATAATATTGTTAAGTGCCTCTTGAGTAATCCGGTAGAAAACAAGTTTCACTTCATTAGACAAAGAACGATGATCGTCTTCCACCGTCGTTATTATCTGTAAACTTGCCCGTCCTTGAATTCCTTTAGTTAACTGCTGTAGCAATTCACCTAAAGGTTTCTCTACCAACCCGTTGGGACGCAACTCAATCAATAGATTCCGCATTTCTGCTAACGCCCCTTGTGTCAATTGGGCGAGTTCTTCTAATCCCTTTTGGGCTGTCTCTGGGTTGCGTTGCCAGACTCTAGGTAAAGCTTCGGCAATTGTCGCCACGGTAAACAATGTCTGCGATACTGAATCGTGTAAGTCACGCGCAAGACGATTTCGCTCCAGTTCCACAGCAATCTTGCGTAGCCGTTCGCTTTCCATCAATTGTTCGCGTAGCTTCACCGCTTGCATCAAGTCTTTGACCAGGTGTAAGCTCATAATTACCACGAAGGACAAAAATCCATATTCGCTGAGGTATAGAGATTTGAACACTCCCAAATCCATTAGGCGATCGTATTGAACAGTTCCGACAAAAATCGCCAGACTCAAACCCAAAATCAGTGCAGCTTGCTTTTCGCCACGTTTATATTGACGGTAACAGGCGTAAAAAGCGAAAACTACATTGCTGATGATACCTAAGAATTGGAACCCGAATAGAGGATTGAGTGTACCTTCTGGGTGGGTAATTGGTTCGCCCCAAGGCAAAGAGATCCTTGATAAGCTGCTAATCTTCGAGTAGAGAATCCCAGTTGGTGAAGCTTCGTTAATTAAGATGCAGATGATGTAGAGGCTATTCAGTGCCAACAGTAGGCGTACTGGCTTAAATTTAGTATATAAAGCCACAAACCAGACACAAGCAATTGTGAAAAGAAACCCTAAGGAAGATGCCAATTTTCTGGCATTTATATAATCTTCTACATCAGTGACTTTATATTTGGCTATAAGAGCCAAGATATAGCTAGCACACAGCAAGCAGGTTAACCCAAACCAGAAGTGCAGCGCAGATTTTAATCGCGCAGAAGCAATTAGCAGGTGTAATAGACCAACATACAGGCAAATGCCAGCAAATATACCCAAAAGGCTTGAAATAATAGTCATTACCTGATTTCACGAGAAACTTGTTTTATAGATAACCCAGTAATTTCACTGTACTTTACTGCTACTCGCGCAGATGAATGTTGATTCTGCAAATCAGAAAACAGAACGAAATTATAGATATATAGGATCAATGACCTAGTGCATTATAGGTCATTGATCCTAGTCAAAAATAGGACAACCATCCGATGCATTGATCAAGGCGATAGCTGTACAATCCATTACGTTAATGATTCAGCAAAGTTTTGGCGATCGCCTTGCCTCTGCGTTCAAAACCAACAGGTGTAAAAGCTTGTGCGCCAACACCACTTAGTAAAAATACTGTATTGCGTAGAGATGTTGCAATACAACTTCTCCACAAATGTTTAACTGAAAATACTCACAAAGTTATTAAATCTGTGTAATCAATTTCAAAAGAAAATGAATAAAATCTTGTCTTGCAAAACCTTGTTGTTTAGTTCTGTTATTGCTTCCACACTACTTGCCACACCTAATGTTGTTAGGAGTAATGAGTTGTCAGCACCAAAAACCAATGATAATACAGCACGTTGTCGCCAAAATGTCGGCGGTTCTTACCTGACAACAATCTTCAACTCAAATGGCACAATCGGATCGCGTGGAGTCATAACACTTACCAAAGACGGTATCTTTTTTGTCATTGACTCCAATCAAGGTGGTGTTACCAACGTCTTCAATCCCTTTAGCAATGGACAAGGTGCTTGGAAGTGCAATAGCAAAACTGGGGTCAGCGCCAGTTCAATTACCTTCGCTTTTCCAGGAAGTGCAGGATCTACTGGTAGCATTGCTCGCTCTGACTATCAAGCAAGCTTTAATCCCCAAACCCAGACAGTACAAGGGACTATTACACTACGTTTTTTCAGCCTTAATGCTAATCCCTTATTAAATAATGTCCCACCTGTAGCAACATTCAACTTCTCAGGGCAACAAATCAAAGCCGCCAATTAACCATAATGACTTCCAAAATCCATTTTATCTCCGGCTTACCTCGCTCAGGTTCCACCTTACTCGGAGCATTACTGCGGCAAAACCCCCGGTTTCATGCCAGCATGACTAGCCCCGTTGGTAGTCTGGTGAACCGAATGCTAGAAGCGATGAGTGAAGAGAATGAATATTCAGTCTTTATCACCCCTGAGCAAAAACGGGCATTAACCTTAACTATTTTTTCCACATATTACCAACCCGAAGCCGAAAAAGAAGTCATCTTTGATACTAATCGGCTGTGGTGTAGCAAATTGTCCTTAATTCAAGAGCTATTTCCTAGCTCAAAGGTGATTTGCTGCGTGCGGAATGTCGCTTGGATTATGGATAGCATCGAACGGCTGATTAGAAAAAACGCTTTTGATGTGTCGCGGATGTTTAATAATCCTGGTGAACGTTCCACAGTTTACACCCGCACCGAAGCCTTGAGTCAAGGGGGACGGTTAGTGGGGTTTGCTTATAACGCCCTTAAAGAAGCATTCTATAGCGAACACAGCGCCTCTTTGCTTTTGGTGGACTATGACTTATTGACCCAAGCACCTGATAAAACCCTATCGCTGATTTATCAATTTTTGCAGGAGGAACCCTTTGAGCATGATTTTGCCAATGTGGAATACGAAGCTGAGGAATTTGATAATCGGCTAAATACTAAGGGACTACATCAGGTGCGTCGCAAAGTCGAGTTTCAACCGCGACTGACGATTTTACCGCCAGATTTATTTACTCAGTATGATTCGTTGTCTTTTTGGAAAAACCCTAGCAATAGTCTGGCAAATGTAATTGTCGCCCAGCCAGTAGAAGCGGTGAGGTAATGAAGCTTTAAATTGTTCCTCTTTCCTAACAAGCTGTAACTTTGATACATCGACCTGCACCTTTGTTGCATTCACCTGCAACTTTGATGTATTGACCTGCACCTTTGTTGCATCAACTTGCAACTTTGATACATCGACCTGCACCTTTGTTGTAGGTCGATGTATCAAAGTTACATTGACCTGCAACTTTGCTGCACTGACCTGCAAAAGCTAACCCAAGATATACAAAACCATGAATAAATTATTTTCAACTCTAACCCTAACAACAGCTACAGCTTTAACCGTTGCGATCGCCACAGGAGTAATGAGCAGTAACTCAGTTTTTGGAGAAACATCTATTGACTTAGCCGCTATGCGTAGCGCTGCTGTGTCTAAACACAACACTTATCGAGCCACCCATCGTAGCCCTAACATTACTATCGATAATTCCCTAAACACCAGCGCTCAAGCTTGGGCTGAGAACATTGCCAGTAGTGGGCAGTTTGAACACAGTACCAATCGCAACAATGTGGGAGAGAACATATATGCTTCCTACACTACGGAAAGCACCCTAGACCCAACCACCCTTGGCAACGGAGCAGTTGAAGACTGGTATAGCGAAATTAAAGATTACAAGTACGAGAATCCAGGGTTTTCTAGCGAAACCGGACATTTTACTCAGGTGGTGTGGAAAGGCAGTACCAAATTAGGCTGTGGTGCAGCACAAGGTACTGCAACGATTGAAGGTAATAAATATAACGCCTTCTATGTGGTTTGCCAGTATGCTCCCGCAGGTAATGTGCAAGGGCAGTTTCCTGATAACGTGCTGAAACCTTAGTACTTACTTAACCCAAGTTGCTCTACAGATCCCCGACTTCTTTAAGAAGTCGGGGTTCTAAATCTAGCGATTTAGTTTAAGTGACACTCCACTCTCCAAATAACTCCTCATTTACCTGAAAAAAGGAAAAAATCAAATGACAAACTTCATCGTTAACCAAGCCACCGATGACGGCACTGGCTTAACCGCAGGCACTTTCAGTTATGCAATTCTCCAAGCGAACCAACTAGCAGGGGATGACACCATTACCATTAATAGCGATGTCCGCTTCACTGGGGTAGTGCAAACCCAAATTAATAGCAACATTACTATTGTGGGCAACAGCTACAGCATCAGCGGCGATGCCAATAACAACGGTATCAACGACAATGGCGACGTGCGCCCCTTATTCATCCAGTCGGGAACCGTCGGGATTTCTGATCTGACTATCAGCAACGGACGGGCGCAAGGCGGCATTGGTGGCGGCGGCGGCGCTGGACTGGGCGGCGGCTTGTTTATCTATGATGGCAGTGTCTCTTTAACTAATGTCGCTTTTAGTAATAACACAGCCCAAGGCGGTGCTGGCGGTATTAGCACTAGTGGTGGTGATGGCAGTTCTGGTGGTGCTGGCGGCGCTGGTAGCGGCAGCAACGGAGACTTTGGCGGCGGCGGCGGCATCGGCTCGATCCAATTCAACAGTGGAATGGGCGGCAATGGCGGCTACGGCGGTGGCGGCGGCGGTGGCGCTGGCGGCTACTACGGTGGACCTACCGGCTACTTCGGCGGCGGTGCTGGCGGTGCCGGGGGCTTCGGCGGCGGTGCTGGCGGTGCTGGCACCTTCGGCGCCAGCGGCGACAGCAGCGGCGGCGGCGGTGCTGGACTAGGAGGTGGCATCTTCGTCCGCAGCGGTTCTCTAACTCTCAACAACACCAGCTTTACCAATAACACGGCTACAGGCGGGGGTACAACCCAGGGAAATGTTGCTCCCGGTAAAGGCTTAGGTGGGGGGATTTTCATCATGCAGTCCCTCACCAATCCCAACGGCAATAACCAAGGAATGCCTACCGTTCTGCCCACAGTCAATTCTGTTGGGTCACAGCCTACCTTCAGTGGCAACAGTGCGGCGGACGATGCCGGAACAGCCACCAATAACGATGATGTTTACGGCACAATTAACGTTACTGCAAGCAACCAACCCCCCGTCGCTAACCCCGACAGTGCCACCACTGCCAAAAATACTGCCGTGACTATCTCGGTAAGTACCCTGTTAGCTAACGATACCGATCCCGACAGCAACCCCCTCAGCATCACTGGTGTCAGCGGTGTTACCAACGGTACTGCCGTCCTTAACAATAACGGCACAGCTAGCAACACGGCAGATGATTTCGTTCTCTTTACCCCAACTACTGGATTCAGTGGGAATGGTAGCTTTAACTACACCCTCAGCGATGGCAGCCTCACTGACACTGGTAATGTCACCGTCGCTGTGGGGACTAGCTTTTGTGGTGGTAACGGGGACGACTTGCTCGACGGTACAGCAGGCAATGATAGCCTCTGTGGTGAGAATGGCAAAGACACCCTCAACGGCTATGGTGGCGATGACACCTTAACAGGTGGCAACGGCAAAGACATCCTTAACGGTGGTGACGGCAACGATTTGTTGCAGGGCGACGACAGCGAGGAAAGCACCAACGGCAAAGACATCCTCACTGGCGGTGCCGGCAATGATAGCCTCTATGGCGGTAACGGCAAGGATGATTTGACTGGCGGTACTGGCAACGACATTTTAACTGGTGGCAGTGCTTCTGATACTTTCATCTTCGCCGCCCTAGACGGCACTGATACGATTACTGACTTTAACGATGGACTCGATTACATTGGTCTGTCCGGCGGTCTTAGTTTCGGCGCTCTGTCCTTCTCTGGCAGCAACATCATTATTACTAGCACCAATGAAATCCTGGCAACGCTGACGGGTATTAATGCCACTACCCTCACATCTGCTGATTTCTTAACGGTCTAAGATTATAGCCTTTTTGGCTGATTGGTGATGCGATCGCGTTTTCGTCCATAAAGCTTACTGGCATAAATACCACGACTCTCACCAGTGCCGATTTCGTGATTGTTTAATTCCACTCTCCAAATAACTCCTCATTTACCTGAAAAAAGGAATAAATCAAATGACAAACTTCATTGTTAACCAAGCCACCGATGACGGAACCGGCTTAACCACAGGCACCCTCAGTTATGCAATTCTCCAAGCGAACCAACTAGCAGGGGATGACACCATTACCATTGATAGCGATGTCCGTTTCACTGGGGTAGTAAAGACGCTGGTGAACAGCAACATTACTATTGTGGGCAATAACCACAGTATTAGCGGCGATGCCAATAATAACGGCATCAACGATGATGGCGACGTGCGCTCCTTATTTATCTTGTCGGGAACCGTCGGTATCTCTGACCTGACCATCACCAACGGACGGGCTAAAGGCGGAGATAGTACGACAGGCGGCGGCGGTGCTGGACTGGGCGGCGGCTTGTTTATCTATGATGGCAACGTCTCTTTAACTAATGTCGCTTTTAGTAATAACGCAGCACAAGGCGGCAGTAGCGGTGTTAGTGGACTGGGTAACGGCGGCGGCGGAATGTTTGGCAATGCTGGCAGCAATACCGGCGGCGGACTGTTTGGTTCTGGCAGTACCAACAGTGGCGGTTACGGTGGCAACGGCAACTACGGTGGCTATGGCGGCTATTTCGGCACTTTCAACGGCGGCTTATACGAGCCTGGTAAGCCCGACGGCGGCTTTGGTGGCGGCGGCATTTTGAACGGCGGTTTCGGTGGCGGTGCCGGCTTCGTGACCGGTAACCAGGGTTTTACGGGTGGATTCGGTGGCGGTGGTGGCTTCAGCAACAGATCCAGCGATTCCTTCAACCCCGTCTTTGGTGGCAATGGCGGCTACGGCGCTGGCGGTGGTAGCTTCGGCGGCATAGGTGGCTACGGCTCTGGAGGCTCTGGGGGATTTGCTGCTGGCAACGGTAATTCTAGTGGCCAAGGTGGTGGCGGTGCTGGACTAGGGGGCGGTATTTTTGTCCGCAGTGGCTCTTTAACCCTCAGCAACACCAGCTTTAATAACAACACGGCTACAGGCGGCACAGGCGCTAACTCAGGTCAAGGTTTAGGTGGGGCAATTTTCATCATGCAGTCCCTCACCAATACCAACGGCAACAACCAGGGAATGCCTACCGCTCTGCCTACTGTCGATTCTCTAGGTAATCCTACCTTCAGCAGCAACAGTGCAGCTAACGACGCAGGGACACCCACAAATAACAATGATGTCTACGGCACAATTAACGTTACCTCAACCGTCGTCACCAACACCAACGATTCCGGTGAAGGTTCCTTGCGGCAAGCGATTCTCAATGCCAATGCTTTTGCCGGGGCAAATACGATTACCTTTGCAGGTAGCGTGTTTACCGATGCTACCCCCGATACCATTACTTTAACATCTGGGCAACTGACAATTACTGATGATGTCACCATTCAGGGAACTGGGGCAAATCAACTGACAGTGAGTGGCAACAATGCCTCCCGCGTGTTCACCATTTCTAATTTCGGAACAGATGCCACAATTGATGCTTTGACAATTGCTAATGGCAATTCGGCTGACGGTGGCGGCATTCGGATCAACTCTGGTGGTGCTAGTTTGGTTTTAACAAATAGTACTATCTCTAATAACAATTCTGGCGGTGGTTTTGGCGGTGGCGGCATTGCCAACACGGGCGGCACTGTTAACGTCATAAACAGTACTATCTCTGGCAATACGTCATCGTTTGGTGGCGGCATTGCCAGTCAAGGTACACTCACTGTCACCAACAGTACAATCTCTGGAAATACAGCAAGCAGTCTTGGCGGTGGTATAATTGCTGGGGGAGTAGTTACTCTTACTAGTAGCACTATTACTAATAATACTGCTGCTGTCAGAGGTGGAGGATTTGCCAGTTTTGGAGGCACTATTACTGCTCAAAACACCATTATTGCTGGTAATACTAGTAACCAAGGCCCCGATATTTCCGGCCCAGTCACAGGCAATGCCAACAACCTCATAGGTAGCCTAAGTGGTGCATCCGGCACCATCGGCACAGGCAGCGACATTACCTTTGCCTCGGCTGGTATTACTAACATTAACCAAGTCTTAGCAGCACTAGCTAATAACGGTGGTGCTACCCAAACCCACGCCTTAGTTACAGGTTCAGCAGCCATCAACGCCGGCAATAACGCCCTTGTTCCCTCTGGTGTCACCACTGACCAACGCGGTGCAGGTTTTCCCCGCATCAGTGGTGGTACAGTTGACATTGGTGCTTATGAATTTAATCAACCCCCAGTTGCTGTTGACGATGCCATTAGCACTAATGAAGATACTCCTGTGGTTGGCAATATTCTCGTTAATAATGGCAATGGTGCTGACAGCGACCCCGATGGCGATGTCTTGACTGTCACCCAAGTTAACGGCAATGCTGCTGGAGTAGGCAACCCCATTACTTTAGCTTCAGGTGCTATCCTCACCCTCAACAGCAATGGTGAGTTTCTTTACAACCCCAACGGTCAGTTTGAAACCCTGGCTGTAGGAGCTACCGCCAGCGACAGTTTCACCTACACTATTACCGATGGTAGTAGCCTCACTAGCACAGCAACAGTTAACCTGACCATCAACGGCGTTAACGATGCACCAACTTTAGCAAATATCATTGCAGATCAAACCACCCTAGAAGATGGCTTCTTCAGCTTTGCTCTTCCCGCCAACACCTTTGCTGATGTCGATGCTGGTGACAGCTTAACTTACACTGCCACTCTCGCTAACGGCGACTCCTTACCAAATTGGTTAAGCTTCGATGCCAATAGCCGCACCTTTAGCGGCACACCCAATGACCCAGATAACGGCACAATTAGCATTAAAGTTACCGCCACTGACAGCAGCAATGCCAGTGCAAATACTAGCTTTAATCTGACAGTCACACCCGTCAACGATGCCCCTGTAGCCGGTGATGACTCAGCCACTGCCAACCAAAATACGCCATTGACTTTACTTGCTGCTGACTTATTAGCCAACGATATCGATGTCGATGGTGGTGCTTTAAGCATCTCTGCTGTCAGTAGTGCAGTCAACGGCACTGTAACTCTCAATAACAGTGGCAATGTTGTCTTTACTCCGACCACAGGTTTCAGTAATGGTAATGGCAGCTTTAACTATACTGTCAGTGATGGTAATGGTGGCACAGATGTGGCGATGGTGACGGTAGCAGTCGGCACAACCCTCAACGGTACTAACCAAAACGATAACCTCAATGGCACATCTGGCAACGACATTATTAATGCACTCAACGGTAACGATAATGTCTTTGGCTTGGCTGGTAACGATAATCTAGTAGGTGATAATGGTAACGACACCCTTTATGGCGGTACTGGCAACGATACCTTATTAGGCGGTAACGGTGATGACACACTTGCTGGTGAAGCTGGTAACGACCGTCTCGAAGGTGATAACGGTGAAGACTCCCTTTCTGGCGGTGACGGTAACGACACTCTCTTGGGTGGAAATGGTCAAGATTTACTCGTTGGCGATGCGGGGAATGATTTCCTCAACGGTGGCAAAGCCGATGATATCTTAACTGGTGGTAGTAGTAGTGATATCTTTGTTCTGGAGAAAGCCGCAGGTCGAGATACAATTACTGACTTTAGTTTCGGTCAAGGCGATAAGATTGGCTTGCTTGGGTTGAATTTCAGTCAGTTGTCTTTTGCTGGTGATGAGATTAGTTTAGGTAATCAAACTTTGGGAATATTGACTGGCTTTGATACCACGACGCTAACGCAGAGCAACTTTGTTTCTGTTTAAGTCTTTTGGGTGGGCAACTGTTTGCCCACTCGACAACTTATTTAGGTACATTGGCTTGCAACTTTGATGTATTGACTTGCATCTTTTTTGCATCAACTTGTACCTTAATTGCATTGCCTTGCACCTTTGTTGTATTGACTTGTTTCTTGATTGCATCGGCTTGTGCCTTTTGTACAAGCGTTATAACCTTAAAAAGTCATAGCAATTTACGAGTAATATCAAGTGCGCTCTCGCACTTTGAGAGCCAGTGAAAAAGTTTTGTTTAGACTGGCTAAAAAAGTCAGATTTAAATCTCGTAGGAGTTTTAAATCTGTTGAAGGCAAGACCAATAAAAAAAGTTTGCAGTCGCTCGCCACTTTTAAAGGAGAAAGCAAACAAAGGGGCAAAGGAGCAAAAGAGAATGTTCTACACGTTTTCTTCTCTGCTCCTCTCCATCTTTCCATTTACTCTTTTACTGATAAAATCATGAAAACTCTACTCTTTGCAACAGCCCTCGCTACCGTATCTGGATTGGTTTTTGGAACCATACAAGCTGCTTCTGCTTTAACCTGGAGGTGGAATTACTCTGGTAATGGAATAGAGGCGATGGGTAATTTCACCACTAATAATACCCCTGACGATTTGGGTTTCTACCAGATTTTAGGAATTAGTGGTACACGCAATGGCGAAATAATTACTGGTCTGCAAGCTGTAGGTACTCCAATACCAGGAAACGAACCTTTTAATGTAGATAATTTAATTAGTCTTAATAGTCAGCAGTTAACGGGTGACGGTTTTGGTTATTCCACATCACAGGGAAACTATGCTAGTCCATTTTTTGCTAGTTTCTTACCAACACCCGGTTATTTAGAAATTTTTTCTGCGCCACCATTCATCCCAGGTTTTCAAAATCTAGGAACAGAAGATAGTGAGTTACCTATTACTTTTGCTGCAACTATAGTTAGCGTCCCTGAACCCACCTCTACTCTTAGCCTACTGACTCTTGTCACTCTTGGCGCAACTTCTGTATTTAAACGTAAGCAGTCATCCAAATTCGCTGCCAAAAAGCTCAAAAAAGTTCTCTAAAACTATTAATAAAAATCATTATGACTGATTCACTTTCACCCAAGAGACAGAGGTGAAAGGAGTGGGGAGAAAAGGGGAAGGGTTACAATCCTATCCCCTTCACGAATAATATAAAGTGCGTGGGCGTAGCCCGTCGTAGACATCGCACTCTTTCATAGATAAAAAAAGCGAATTATGCATCATCAAGGTCTAATTCTTTGGCTGACAGGGTTAAGTGGAGCAGGTAAAACAACGATCGCTTTATCTGTTGCCCAAGAATTGCGATCGCGCAATTACCAAGTAGAATTACTTGATGGTGATGTCGTCCGCACCCATTTATCTCAGGGACTTGGATTTAGTAGACAAGACAGAGATATCAATGTCCGGCGCATTGGTTTTGTGGCCAACTTACTCAGTCGCAATGGGATAGTAGCGATCGTTGCTGCAATCAGTCCCTATCGAGAAATTCGAGAAGAATTAAGAAAAACAACCACCAATTTTATCGAAGTTTACGTTCAAGCACCATTAGCAGTTTGCGAATCTCGCGATGTTAAGGGACTTTACGCCAAAGCCAGGACAGGACAAATCAAACATTTTACTGGCATATCCGACCCTTACGAAGAGCCTTTAAATCCAGAGATGATTTGTATTACCGATAAATTTACAGTTGAGCAATGTGTTTGCCAAGTAATTAGCTATTTAGAATGTCAAGGCTATATTCAGTAAGTTGACAAGAAAAATTCATATACCTACTTTTTTGCACCTGAGCGGTGCTGAGTGGGTTTAATACCACTACGCTGACACAGAACGATTTTATCTTTGTTTAAGTGTGTTGGGTGGGCAAATGTTTGCCCACTCTACAAATTGGTTAAACGCATCGACGTGCAACTAAGTTGCATCACTCTGCACTTAAGTTGCATCGACCTGCAACTAAGTTGCATCGCTCTGCACCTTTGATGTATTGCTCTGCAACTTTGATGCATCGCTCTGCAAAAATGAGCTTACCCTTTCTTTAATCTTGTTTTATCTAAAATCTTCGCCTTACTGATAGCTTTAGGGTTGCAATGGGTACATTAAA
Organism: Nostoc foliaceum FACHB-393; assembly: GCF_014698505.1. Taxonomy (GTDB): domain Bacteria; phylum Cyanobacteriota; class Cyanobacteriia; order Cyanobacteriales; family Nostocaceae; genus Nostoc; species Nostoc foliaceum_A. The sequence continues at coordinate 145,260 of NZ_JACJTD010000008.1, forward strand.
TATGTACCTTACACTAATATGCTGATATGTCTACCCAAGATACAACACGCCGTTTGCGCCCTCAACTAATTAGTGAAGATGTTAATTCATGGCACGGCTTGCAAACGATCCCCACTTATGAAACAACCCGTGCTGATGCCTCTGCTACCAACTTACAGAAAGCTTATCAAGCTATGTTAGCCCAGCAACAAGCCGAAACCGAGAAACTAGCTTTATACCGTGCTGCGGCTGATGCTGCGCGATTAGCAGAATGGGAATTTCACAATGCGGTGTTAGCGATGAAAGAAGTTGTGCGCGGACAATATGGGTTAGATAGCGACCAAGCTCAAGCGGTAGGATTAAAGAAAAAATCAGAGTACAAGCGTCCCAGCCGCAGAAAGTTAGTCGCATCATCAGTGTCAACCTAGAGCCAGGGCGAATGGAATTCGCAGAGTTTACGGGCACACAAATGTAGACGCTTTGCGGCTGACCGCAGAGTAGTCTACCTCTGTGGACTAAGAGAATATCAAGTGTTTGTAACTTAACAAAGGTGGATTTTACCTGTGTAGGCGCAGTTTCTAATTCTCCAATTCATGCAAGCTGGTTTTAGCAACTCGCCATCCGTGCAAAATAGGCATGGTAAACAATCCCCACGCCAAACCCGTAAGTAACCCAAAAGGCGTAACCAGATAGTTATTAAAACTCCACAAACCTAAAACTTGCGCTGCTAATTCTAAAGGATAAGCCATCATCAGCACACTGGCGATCGCTACACCACTCCAGCCATACTGATTTAACCAGTAAAATCCTTTACCACCAGTCACCCCATACAGCAGACGAGTAATCAGCAAACCCGTTACAGTGCCGTAGCAGCGCATACACACAGCCATAATAAACGGTGGTGCTAAATCTAACCCCATATTTGGTTGCGGACATACATGATTACCCATGAAATAAATGATGTCCGCAATCCCAGGAAGCAAAGGCACTCCAGACGCAGCCAAAAAGGGAGCCACTGGCGGGCCAAAAACCATCCCTACCAGCATGAAATCAGCAATGAAGCTGACCCAATTAACTTGCAACTCTTCACTGAAAGCTACTCTTGTCATCTCCCTTTCTCTGCGCCCTCTGAGTCTACGTTTTCTTAACCTACCTTATTAACATAAGGGCTTGTCAACTTATCCAACTGCTGAATCAACAGACTGAGGAACAATCCTACATCTGTTACTACACCCACCGATTCTACAGAACCGCGATCGCTTAACTTAGTCACCACAGCTGGATTAATATCTACACACACCATCTTCACACCAGCCGGAGTCATATTTCCCACGCCAATGGAATGCAGCATCGATGACAGCATCAAAATCATCTCCGCACCTTCTAGGTGTTTGGCATATTCCTCCTGTGCTTTAATCAAATCCATTACAGTATCAGGTAAAGGCCCGTCATCCCGAATCGATCCCGCAAGCACAAAAGGTACATTATTGTGGACACATTCATACATCACGCCACTCTTAATTGCCCCCGCCTCCACAGCTTTAGGAATGCTGCCATAACGGCGGATGCTATTAATTACCTTGAGGTGATGGCGGTGTCCACCACGGACGGCGACACCCCGCTTCATGTCTACACCCAAGGAAGTGCCCATGATATTTTGCTCGATGTCGTGAACTGCGATCGCATTACCACCCAGCAGCGCTTGCACGTATCCTTCTCGAACCAGTTGCGCTAGGTGTTCGCCGCCACCAGTGTGAATCACTACGGGGCCAGCTGTGACAACTACTTTACCGCCAGCATCACGGATTTTACGTAATTCCCAAGCCACTTGCTCAACGACTAATTCCACGCGCCGTTCGCTGGAAACGCCCGCCGACATGAAGCTGAATTCTTGGGTGCTGCGGAGTTCGCGCGATTCAGTTTTGCGGATGGTACGGATACCTAACACATCTACAATTACCTGTTCGCCAACTTTTAAATCGCGTAGGATTTTACACCGAGCGACTAAGCCAGAGGGAGTTTGAGTAATTGCGATCGCGCCATCCATCCGTTGATTTTCTACCTTTACCCACTGACCATTAATTCTGACTTCGGTGGGATAAATTGTACTGACGTAGAAATCATCGGGCGCAACGCCATCTTGAATTACCGGTTCTAGTTTGGCATCTCGCTCATCTTGGGGTAAATCTACTGCACCCAAATCAATCAACATTGAGATGATTTCTTCCATCACCTCATGAGATGGTGCTGATACCCTCACTTCGGCTGCTGAAGTACTTTGCCGTTGTTCTCCCAAGTTGAAATTCAGGACTTGGAAACTTCCCCCGGCATCTATAATCAAATCCAAGGCGCGGTTAATTAAGCCAGCATCTAGCAAATGTCCTTCCATGCGAATGATACGGCTTTCTACCGAGACATTGGCATGAATTTCATCTCTAACTGGCTCTGTCACCCGCAAAGTTAAACATTTAGCCGCACCACCAGCTTTGAGAAATTCCGTCAGTGGTGTTTCCAGTACTTGGAAACCTACATCTGCAAGGCGGGTTTTCAAAGCTTCACTCGCCTTGTTCATGATCACAATGTTGTCCACATTCACCGCATTACAAGCGAAGTTGACTGCATCGGCTTCAGCAAGGGCGATTCGCTTTTCGGGTGCGACTCGCATTTCGATTAAGCGGTTGGAGTAAGAATCAAAAGCACCTGGATAGTACAGCAAATAGCCATTTGCTAAGGGACAAAAACAGGTATCCAGGTGATAGAAACGTTCATCGATGAGTCGCAGGGAGAGAACCTCAATATCCAGCCATTTAGCTAGATAAGGGTGAGAATCTAATTCCGAGCGGAAACCGTATCCCGCCCATAACCAGCGCCCTTCCCGATCCAGGAGTGCATCTCCTGCTCCCTCAAAGGGCAAATCTTTGGGAAGTTCATTAACTGTATAACCATTTGCCTCAAACCATTGTTTGAAGAAAGGCTCCTCTCCCTGACGTTCTTTATGTAAAAAGCGACTGAGGACGACAGTATCCCCTAGTACTAAGCCAGCGTTAGCGGTAAAAACTAAATCAGGCCAACCTTTTTCAGGTGGTACTAAGTCTACAATGGCGTGTTCTTTAAGAATCTCGTGTAGTCCCTGCCACTGTTCCACGGCGCGATCGCGCGATGATTTGTGAATATTCCCTTCCATCCAAGGATTAATCACATAGTCCACGTCGTAGTGGTCAGGAGGACACATTAAAAAGCGAATCCGGGAAGTCATAAAAATCTTACAAGCGTTTTATATGCTACAAGCTTACTTGGAATACAGATTTTCGTTCTTTTTACACTTAGTCAAATCTGCTACTAAATCTCTATCTTTTGATAGTTGAAGGCTTTACAAAGGCTTCGTTATTAATTCTATTACTGGAAGAAGGCAATAAGTACAGAAGGTGGCAAAATGACCTCTAACTGGCGGGGCTGAGTGTTTCAGTAGTGCTGAGTAAGGAAAGGGGCGCAGAGCAGAGGTGAAACCCTATGCTTAAAAGCACTTGCGCTGGAAGAAAGACACATTATGGCTTGTACACTTTCCACTCAACAAAAATTTTCTTTTCTTGAGTAGACGCGATCGCAACTATCAGAACAATCAGCCACTTCAGCCATGAATCAGAAGTACTTGGGCTACGGAGCGATCGCTAGCTTAGTCGACTCGATAAACCAGACTCAGAATCTTCCACTGTTGCAAAGTTGGTGTTTAAACAAACGTTAATGTACCTTTAGCTTCAATCTTACTCCACGGTGTACTTAAGTAACTTTATATAAACTTTATTAAATCTTTTTATTTTTAACACAATTATTTTACATTTCGATTAATTTATACTATACGATGACAGATAAACAATTGCATTTAATGTGGTATTTTATTGCCAAAAACTGCATTTCTTTGAGGCTCATTCTGTGGATATAGAATACTATCTAGCTCAAATATTTATAGACAATTTTATCCTGATTAACTGTTAAGGTTTGCGAGATATCCAAGTATTTATTGGCTAGCTTATACCTTTATACTAAACACAAATAGTTAGGAAAACAGCAATAAAAAAATTCACTTTTGCTATTAATTTTATAACTGAATGTTATGCGTTAAGTTCTAAGTACTAATTCACATGCTACTTAGAATAAATTTATATAGTAATGACCAATTCCAATTTACTTGTGTTTAATTTGTAGATTATATAACTCCTAACTTTTATCTCTTAGCATATTCGGAGATATTAATTTACTTTTGCCATTAGCAACTGGCTCTTAAATATTTATGAATTGCCTTTTAAAAATGTGGATACAAATATTTTCCTCCAGTGTTTCATATTTATCACATTGGGTGACAACATCTACAATTTGCAATCTCTGGGTTAATCTGAAACTGAATCTGGTACTTAATCAGCATAAAATAGTTTTGATATTTTGCAATAAGTCTTAGAGTAGCATTGAAAGCCAAATGTCTGCGAAGAGGTCATTATAGCGATCAAAATAAAATTTTACCACAGGTTATTAAAGTTTTGAGGAGATTGAAAACTGCATGAAAAAGCAATTGTCACAGAACTGGTTTATTTCTAAATCTTGGTTGCGTTTTTTAACCATTATTTTATTAGTAGTAGGTGTATTTTTTCGGTTTGTCAATCTTGACAAAAAACTTTATTGGGGTGATGAAATTTTTTCATCATTACGCATATCTGGTTATATGCAGTCAGAAATGAATCAGCAGTTAAGTGATGGTCGTTTGATCAGCGTAGAAGATTTGCATAAATACCAGTATCCCAATCCTGAAAAAAACACAATTGATGCAATTAAAGGGATTATTTTAGAAGACTCACAGATTTTGCCACTATACATTGTGATGAACCGATTTTGGGTACAGTGGTTTGGCAATTCTATAGCAGTAACCAGAAGTTTTTCGGCATTTATTAGTCTGCTCACCTTTCCTTGTATTTATTGGCTATGCCAAGAATTATTTGAGTCTTCCCTAATAGGGTGCATGGCTATCGCATTGGTAGCGGTTTCACCTATTCATGTTGTGTATGCACAGGAAGTACGAGCATACAGTTTATGGATAGTAACCATCTTAATTTCGAGCGTAGCACTGCTGAGAGCCATGCGCCTTAAAACAAAGCTTAGTTGGTGCATTTATACAGCAACATTATCATTGGGATTTTATACTCATATATTTTTTACCTTGGTTGCTTTTTCACAGGGAATTTATGTAGTTGCAATCGAACGCTTCCGATTGACTAAAACATCGATTTCTTACCTGATTTCATCACTGGCGGGGTTTATAACTTTCGTACCCTGGATTTGGATTATTATTAGTAACCCTCAAGCAGAAGCAGTAACTTGGGCCAATGTTAAACAAACATTATTTGCATCAGTTACAAGGTGGGCTGGTATCTTTAGTCGTACCTTTCTTGATTTAGGTGTTAGCCCTAGCGATCCGGGAACAATTAAGTTTGCCTTGATTCCTTTTATTTTAATTATTTTAGCTTTAATGCTCTACTCAATTTATTTTCTTTGGCGAAAAACCTCTAAAAAAGTTTGGTTATTTGTATTAACCTTGATTGGCTCTGTAGGGCTTCCTCTATTGATAGTGGATTTTGTCTTACAAAAGCGATACGCTACTAGCCGATATACGCTTCCTTCTGTTTTAGGTATACAGTTAGCTGTTGCGTATCTATTGACCACTAAAATTACGTCTATTTCTCCTAAAGTTTGGCGAAAAAAGCTCTGGTCACTTGTAGTGCTCATGGTAATTATGTGCGGAATCATATCTTGTACGATCAGTTCTCAAGCGCAGATGTGGTGGAATAAATTTCCAGAAAAATACCAAGAATTTCCTCAAATTGCTAACATTGTTAGTCAAGGCGAAAAACCGCTTTTAATTAGTGATGATAGCATCATTGTACCAATACAACTTCTTGGTCACTTAGTTGATCCAAAAGTGCGATTTCAAATTGTAGAGAAAAATCATTTACCAAAGGTTACTAGTGGTTTTACTGACATATTCTTATTCAATCCCTCTGATTTCTTAAAAGCTGGAATTGAGAAAATTTATAACTCAAAGTTACGGAAAATAAACGGCTTTCTCTGGAAAATATAGCAGTTACTGCATAGATGATGAGGGGTAAAGGGAACCTCATATTTCAAAATAGGGGTTTCAAGTATGGATGCTGATTTTTCTCGCACTGCGTGCCTCAAAAATCTTCTTTTTTGTTCTCCATATTTCAAAATACTTGCTCTATACTGCATGGGGAAAGAATCTTGGTTTTATTCCTTTACCCCTTTCCCCCTTCTCGATAACAAAATCCACCAAAACTAAACCTATAGGCGTATGTAACGGTTAGGAGGCTAGAATACGGAACCTAAAATCAGACAGTTGACATTTGAATATCGCTCGTAGGTTAAAAATTAATGTCAATTAGCCTAATAAGTGGCACAATTAGAGCCAAAATATACTTTAATTAAACGCAAACTTAAGTATATTGTTATACTGTTACCACTTATGTCATCGCCCCTTGAGCGCCCACTAAAATTTGAAATCAGGCTGCCATCTTCCCATCCTCAGTTATTAGAAGGGCTAGATATATGGCTGCGCTTAGGTTTGATATCTGATACCCAAGTAAGGCAGCTATGCCGAGAGTTTCTGGTGTGTACGGTGGTGTTGCAACCCCAGCCTGAATCTAAAACAAACGTAGCGTTTGTTACTTCCGACCCCGTGCAGCAGTTGCCCGTAGCAGCTTTACACTCTAGTAGCCGTAGACAACCGCAACAAAAACTAGCTAAACCCAACTTTATCAGCACAATGTTGCAGTCCTTGGGGGCAGAACTGAGTGTCCGTTGGTTGCTTTTTCTAGGGGTATTTCTGGTAGTTGTATCCTCTGGGGTACTGGCTGCGAGTCAGTGGGAGAGGTTTCCCGCCTCTGGACAGTATGGAGTTTTATTTGCTTATACTTTGAGTTTCTGGGGATTAAGCTTCTGGGCGAATCGGCAAAGCAATCTCAGGTTAACGGCTCAGACATTGTTGATTGTCACCCTTTTGTTAGTGCCAGTAAACTTTTGGGCAATGGATAGCTTTCGGTTGTGGCAAAATCCTGTGGATTGGATTGTAGTTGCGATCGCTTGGCCTACTCTCACTGCTATAACTGTTTTACTCTCCAAAAATCGGACTATTTTTGCTAATTTACATACTGGCAAACTACCTTTAGCAAATATTCTGGGGCTGAGTTATCTGCATTGGGGTTGGCAATTAAAAGGATTTCCCTTGATTGCCGTTTATGTGGCAATGATCGGCACAACCATCATTACCGTTTATCACAATCTTTACCATCAGCCTAATATTGTCAGCGAGGAAGATAGAAGCGATGTCTACGACGGGCTACGCCTACGCAGTAGCTTAAATATTACCTTGTCTGCTGCTGTAATTATTTATGCTTTGATAGTGCTGTTAGTGCGGGCGATTTTTGTGGCTGGGGTAGATGTCACGCAATTGGGGCTAGCCATTGGCATTTGCGGTTGGTTGGTAACTTGGTTGGTACAGCGGGCATGTGAGAGGGCAGGGAGCAGGGGGCAGGGGGCAGGGGAAGCAGGGGAGGCAACAGTAATATCTTCTTCATCCTCCTCATCTCCCTCATCCTCCCCATCCCCCCCATTCCCCTCATCCCTCTTACTCTGGGAAAAACTTGGTGGCATTTTAATCTTTCTGGGTTGGCTGGTTTCGGTAGTAAATTATCCTTGGCAAGCAATAGCTGTGAGTGGTTTGGGTTTGTGGTTTGTGGGAAATCGCTTGCAGCAGTACAGCTTAAAGCTAGACTTAGCAGCAGTTTTTCTCATTGGCTTACAGACGATTTGGCTAGGTTGGCGATTAGTACCTGATAGCTTACAGAAATTAGCGATCGCAACTGGCACCCAACTCACCAATTCTCAAAATGAACCTTGGGCATTGCTGAGTATAGCTTTATTTCCTTACGTAATTTTGATGGTGGCGCTCACAGATAGCCTGCATCGCACCGAAAAGCGAGAATTGGCTAAATTTGGTGAACTTCTCACCCTCTTATTTGGAACTTTTTTAACAACGATCGCTATAGTAAATCCCACATTGCGATCGCTAAATTTGCTATTTTCCACAATCACTCTGGCATTCGTCACTCAACGCCGCTCCTCCTCTCTTTTGCTGGTATATCTAACTCACGTCATGGGGGTGCTGACATTTTGCTCTACCATTAATTGGCTGGAACCAACCCTAAGTCAACAAGTCTGGGCAAGTATTTTATTAGCTCTGATGGTTGCAGAATGGCGATTTAGCGTCAAAGAAGGACTATGGCAACGTAGTGCATGGGATATCGGTTTAGGACTAGCCGCCGCTAGTTTTTTCCTATTGTGGATGAATGCAGAATCATCTTGGTATGGCATAGCTGATAGCCAAGCTTATTGGGGAGCCTTATGGCTAGTTACGCCTATAGCTCTCACGGGTGTTGCCAATTGCACAACTACAGAACGTCGGACTACTACCCGTTACTTGAGTGTCTTGGCTGTAGGAGTTGCTCAGTTACTTACTTTACAGCTACCAGAAACCAGATTAATCGGTTTGGCTGTGGGTACGGGATTGATGTTCGCAAATACGCGCTATTTGCGAAACCAAATATCTGCGGTAATTACAGAAGGATTTGCTCTAAGTTTCATTGTGGCGCTGCTATGGGTAGGTGTACCTGGCTTACCTCGCCTGTCGCTAGCAGGTTGGTTTGTCGTAGGAGCGATCGCAACCTTAAGTCTATGGTTAGCGCGGACAGTTTTGAGCCGACGCGGTAACGAATTAGCAGTTATATATGCAGCCGCAAGTGATAAATGGGCGATCGCCTTGTGTGGTTTTGAGTTGTTTGGTTTGACGCTGCACTCAATACTGATTTACTCAGGGTTTATTACTTCTGGATTTTTATACTTAGCTGCCACTGCAATCACCTTGGTAGCCATTGTTTATCGCAGTTGGCGCGAACCGACAAATTGGGCATTTTATGGCATCGGTTGGTGTTTCGAATTGTTGATTGCCCAAGGGCTGGGATTTGGGGAACACTCAACTGTTAAGATAGCGATGCCTACGGCGGCAAGCTACGCAAATATCGCTTTAGGTTTAATCGCTCAACTTGTCGGCGAGTGGTGGCGACGACGACATCAGTTAGAAAGGCTTCCTAGCAGTTTTCACATTTTGCCATTAATTTATGGTGCCTTTAGTGTATTGCTGCGTTTGAACACCTTCACCGAGTGGACAGGTTTGTATTCCTTGGGTGTAGCTTTAATTATCATTGGCGTGGGGCGACGGCGCGAGAACTTTAAACCCCTGCTGTACTTAGGAATCATTGGCGTATCAATTTCTGCTTATGAACTTTTGTTCTATCAAATGTTACAAGCTTCAGGAGGAGCATTAGGCGATGGATTGATTGCCATGTCTGCCCTTGGCGCTAGTATTATGTACGCTTACCGCATCCTGTCGCCTTGGCTTGTAAGCTACTTACGCCTGACTCCCCAAGAACTGAAAGGAATTGCCCATATTCATTGGGCTTGGAGTAGCTGCTTATTAATGGCTGCCATTCCTCTTCCCATTGGAGTTAACCGTTTAGTGGGATTGGCAACTGGGGTATTTTTGATTCGCTATGCCATCTTTCAGGGACGAAATTCGGGCACTTCCCCCAGCATCTTTGGAGGAATCACAATCGCCGAAATGTGGGTTTACCTTGGCTTATTAGAGGTAGCCGGGATGAGGGTTTATTGGCGCGAGACAGCAGTGGGACAATTTTGGGCGGGGCCGTTAGTTCCTTGGAACGGTGCGATCGCTTGTGTGGTAGCCTATTTTCTGTACATTCTACCTTGGGAAAATTGGGGTTGGTCTAAAAGACCTTGGCAGCAAGCCGCCTACATCATACCATTGATAATTTTATGGGAAACCAGACTGCAAACTTACCCCATGACCTTGGTACTCGCAGCTGGATTCTACATCTTTCTCGCAAAGGTGGGTGAAAACATCCGTTTTACCTATGTCAGTGTGGCGTTGATTGATTGGGCACTTTTCCGATGGTTTAATTCCTTACGCCTGACTGATGTTTTATGGTATGTCACGCCAATTGGGTTATCGCTGCTTTATATTGCTCAAGTAGATACCCAACTGAGGTTACCAGAGTACAAAGCAGCTCGCCATATTCTGAGAGTGCTAGGTAGTGGTTTAATTTGTGGGTGGGCAATTTTATTTAATCAAGATACAGCCTGGATACCAGGAATTTTCAGCCTCATCGCCATCTTTGCCGGATTAGCTTTGCGAGTGCGGGCTTTTCTCTACATTGGTACAGCTACTTTTTTAATCACTACAATCTATCAATCGGTAATTTTCAGCTTGCAGTACTCTTTTTTAAAATGGATTGTTGGCTTGCTAGTTGGCATCCTGCTGATTTACATCGCTGCCAATTTTGAAACCCGTCGCGCTCAAATAACTTCCTTAATTCGTAGCGCCATTGATGAATTTCAATCATGGGAATAGGGGGATAAAAAAGAGGGAATTATATCATGTCCGCTTAATTAGTTATTATTCAGGGCATCTATGCAAAAATCTTAAAACTCTCTTTCCCCCTGCTCCCTGCCCCCTGCGGTCTTAATGATAAGTCTTTTACCGGACATGATATTACAGCCTTTTTCATTTATTTGAACCACAATCCCCTGTAGGGCGCACAGCCGTGCGTCCCTACTAGCCCAAGCGGATTAATTTTTAGCAATATGGTGAAATCCTATCAGGTATACAACGACTTAATCCAATGCCATTCCTGTGTCAAACCTTCTCTAAGAGAGACTTGTGGCTGATATCCCAAAATTCTCTGCGCTTTAGATACATCAGCACCAGTGTGGCGGGCGTCTCCCATAGCTTTTTCTATGTGGTTTCTTTTAATTGGTTTCCCAACAATTTTTTCAATCGTATCTAAGACTTCTGCTAAAACCACCCTGCTACCGCCACCGATATTAAAGATTTCTCCCACTGCTTCGGGTGCGGAGGCGGCGGCTAAATTGGCGGCGACGACATCACTAACAAACGTAAACTCCCGCGTTTGCTGTCCATCGCCGTAAATAGGAATCGCCTCATCCTGTAAAATGGATTTAAAGAACTTATGAAATGCCATATCTGGGCGCTGTTTAGGGCCATAAACAGTGAAATACCGCAATGATACAGATGGCACACCAAAGTTTTTGTGATAGAGTCTGCACAAAGTTTCAGCCGCTAGCTTAGTAATGCCGTAAGGAGAAACTGGTTGAGGGCAAATTCCCTCATGGGTGGGTAATGTTTCTGCATCACCATATACACTTGATGATGAGGCAAACACTAATCTTTTCAGGTCTTTAGTATCTTTGGCTGCTTCTAGCAAAATTTGTGTAGCGTTAATATTTCGTTCTGTGTAACCTCGAAAAGCTTTACCCCAACTCGCTCTGACACCTGCTTGTGCTGCTTGATGGTAAACTACATCAACATCTTTTAGGAGTTTCTGCCAATCTAAAAACTGCATATCTCCTTCAATTAATGTAAAGCCGGGTGACTGATGTAAGTGTGCAACATTCTTAAGCTTTAACATAGGATCGTAGTAATCATTAAATTCATCAATCCCGATCACTTCTTCTCCTTGTTGCAGCAATGTTTCTGCAAGATGAGAGCCAATAAAGCCAGCGGCTCCAGTAACAATAATTTTAGCCATGTTGCCTATTTTTTGATATTTTCATTAATCTCCATATTCACAGGTTAATACTTGTAATCAATGATCGTCATTACCTGAAGATGATTTTTTTCTCAATTATTTCAATGCTCCAAAAAATCATCATAAATACTTAAATATTGTACTTACACCGGAATGATCTAAGTATATTTATTGAATTATTGCTATTAATAACATTTATAATTCTACTAATTAACTAAATTGGATCTTAAAAATAAATCCAGTAGAAATTCGATAGCTATATTCCTTCTTGCACCCTCCTCCTCAGCCTTTTTAGTCTTGAGGGGGCTTGTACAAGTGTGATCATTGGTGAAAAAATTGATCCGCGAGAGCCGAATCAGGTATTCTCGTTTCGCAAGGAACGCACGAGGAAAGCAGTGAAAGTTTTAGTTGTAGGTAACGGAGGGCGCGAACACGCTCTGGCATGGAAACTGTTGCAATCTAATCAAATTGAGCAAGTTGTCTGTGTACCAGGGAATGGGGGTACAGCAAGTATGGAACGTTGCCAGAACTTGCCCCTAGCAGTCGATGATTTTGAGAGCATGAGCCGATATGCTCTAGAACATGGCATAACTCTGGTGATAGTTGGGCCAGAAGTGCCTTTGGCGAAGGGAATCACAGATTACCTCCAAGACAAAGGATTAATGGTATTTGGCCCAATTAGAGCAGGAGCGCAAATTGAGGCGAGTAAAGCTTGGGCAAAAGCCCTGATGCAAGAAGCGGGGATTCCGACGGCACGAAGTGCGGTATTTACGCAGGCAGCAGCAGCAAAATCTTACATCCAATCTCAAGGAGCGCCAATTGTCGTCAAAGCTGATGGCTTGGCGGCTGGTAAGGGTGTAATAGTGGCTGAAACAGTTGAACAGGCAGAAAGTGCCGTTGATGCAATTTTTCAGGGACAATTTGGCAGTGCTGGTGAATTTGTCGTCATTGAAGAATGTTTGATTGGGCAAGAAGTGTCAGTTTTAGCGTTAACCGATGGGTTAACAATTCGACCCTTGCTGCCAGCTCAAGACCATAAGCGAATTGGTGACGGCGATACGGGCGAAAATACTGGTGGGATGGGAGCCTATGCCCCAGCACCCATCGCTACACCAGAGTTGATGGCACGCATTCAAACAGAAGTCTTAGAAAGAGCGATCGCAACCTTACGAGCTAAAGGCATTGATTACCGAGGTGTACTGTATGCTGGATTAATGATTGCACCCGATGGCGACTTGAAGGTTTTGGAATTTAACTGTCGCTTCGGCGATCCCGAAACTCAGGTGATTTTGCCACTCTTAGCAACACCTCTAGAAGAATTGATTCTAGCTTGTGTACAACAGCGGTTAAGTGAATTGCCGCCCATTGCTTGGAAAGCGGGAGCATCTGCGACTGTCGTTGCAGCTTCAGGCGGTTATCCCGGAGAATATGAGAAAGGCCAGGTCATTACTGGCATTGGTGAGGCAGAGGCAACAGGAGCAACCGTATTTCATGCAGGTACGAAGTTGAACCAGCAACAAGAATTAGTGACAGATGGGGGTCGAGTATTAAATGTGACCGGGATCGGAGAAAATTTTGAGCAAGCGATCACTCAAGCCTACGCAGGGATCAAATATATTCAGTTTGAGGGGATATATTACCGGAGAGATATTGGGCATAGAGTAGCGAGTGGGAAGCAAGAGGGGAAAACCCCATAAGCGATCGCTAAGGTATTCAATTTAAATGCAGTCTGATGTGTTTACTAGCAGCCGCTAACCTGAGGCGGACAACTAGCTCAAAATCACAACCGGTTGGATTTTTGTTAGACTGCTCATCTGTGCGTAACCAATAGTCACAAAAATGAGGTTTAACGCGTTCATCCTCAACTGGATATTAACTCGGATGGCTGAAATGAGGTAAATTCGTTAAGACTACCTTACAGGAATATCCCCTGGAGTTTCCCATCTCTCTCTGTCCTCTTACATGTTTGTCAAATTAACTGTTAATTTTTTAGTTGTTGGGCTTTATAACAAAGACTACTAACAACTTTATTTAAGATGCTAAGTCTGTTAAAAACAATTCGACATGCGATCGCTACTTGGTGGTCGGAGTTCACACTCCAGACCAAATTATTGGCTGTGGCCACAATGGTAGTTTCTTTGGTGATGAGTGGTCTGACCTTCTGGGCTGTGAATACAATTCAGCAGGATGCGCGGATGAATGACACCCGCTTTGGTCGTGACTTGGGGCTGCTACTTGCTGCCAATGTTGCCCCCCTAGTTGCTGACAATAATCTGACTGAGGTCGCCCAATTTTCTCAACGCTTCTACAGCAGCACCTCTAGTGTGCGTTATATGCTCTACGCTGATGAAACCGGGGAAATCTTTTTTGGCATTCCTTTTTGGGAAGCAGAGGTAGAAAATTCCCTCACCATTAAACGGCGAATACAACTGCCAGAAGATTACCCTGGTGATGGGGAAAAGCCGATGGTACGGCAACACATGACCCCAGATGGAACAGTCACCGATGTGTTTATTCCCCTGATCGTCAATAAAAAATACTTAGGTGTATTAGCGATCGGTATCAACCCCAATCAGACCGCTGTCATTTCCACCAATTTTACCCGCGATGTTACCATTGCCGTTTTTATCACGATTTGGGTAATGGTGATTTTGGCAGGTGTAATTAACGCCTTAACCATCACCAAGCCCATTAAAGAACTGCTGGTAGGGGTGAAGCAAATTGCTACCGGGAATTTCAAACAGCGCATTGATTTACCTTTAGGGGGCGAACTGGGGGAGTTAATTTTAAGCTTTAATGAGATGGCAGAGCGATTAGAGCGCTATGAAGAACAGAATATTGAGGAACTGACCGCAGAAAAAGCCAAGCTAGAAACCCTAGTTTCGACGATCGCAGATGGTGCTGTGTTGATTGATAACAACATGCAGGTGATTTTAGTCAACCCCACAGCACAGCGAATTTTTGGCTGGGAAGCAGCTGATGTGGTAGGCCAAAACGTATTACATCACTTGCCCCCAGCGGTACAAATGGAAATCACCCGCCCATTGTACGAAATGGCCGCAGGCGAATGCGAAAGCGCCGAATTCCGAATTTTTATTAACCAACCCACCCCACGAACGATCCGCATTCTCTTGACTACAGTCCTCAACGTGCAAAGAGAAAGCATCAAAGGCATTGCGATTACTGTCCAAGATATAACCCGTGAGGTGGAATTAAACGATGCAAAAAGCCAATTTATCAGCAACGTTTCTCACGAACTGCGAACGCCTCTATTCAACATCAAAACTTATATTGAAACCCTGCACGACTACGGCGAAGACTTAGCTTTGCAAGAACGGCAAGAGTTTCTGCAAACAGTGAACCATGAAACCGATCGCCTAACCCGCCTAGTTAACGATGTTTTGGATTTGTCAAAACTCGAATCTGGTCGCCAGTACAACTTCGATGGCGTAGATTTAGCCCAAGCGATCGAGCAAACACTGCGTACTTACCAACTCAACGCTAAAGATAAAGGTGTTGAACTCCTTCAGGAAGTTGCTCCTAATTTGCCGTTAGTAATGGGTAATTATGATCTGTTAGTACAAGTGTTTGGCAACCTGATTGGTAATGCCCTTAAATTCACCAAAGCCGGTGGTAAAGTAGCAATCCGTGCCTACCAACTAGATTTCAAACCCAGTCACACCCAATCTTCTCCAGTGCGGATTGAAATTTCCGATACTGGAATTGGCATCGCCACAGAAGATCAACACTCAATTTTTGAACGCTTCTTTCGCGTAGAAAACCGAGTTCACACCCTAGAAGGCACGGGTTTAGGTTTATCGATTGTCAGAAATATCATCGACAGACATCGTAGTAAAGTCCATCTGGTGAGTGAAGTTGGTATAGGCACCACTTTTTGGTTCGACTTAGCCGCCTATGAAGAAAAAGCGCCACCGATACAAGTTGAACCTATTATTGAAGCATCCAAAATCACCACAGCCTGAAGATTAGGGATTGGGCATTGTTTGTTATTTTTGACCATTCCTTATAAGGGTTATTGCTTGTATGCAATACACTCTCACCTCTCTCCTTTTAGGCTATACCTGAGTACATTTTCTGTTATCCTCCCACCGTCTACATTACGAATGGATAGCTATAAAGGAAGAGGGTTAAGGGGTGAGGTTTCGCGTTGATTTTTCAGATCAATTGCTAACTGCGATGTCTATGACGGGCTGCGCCTACGCAATTTCCACCACAGCACGCTCACTCTTGCTACAATCTTCAGGCGCTGCTACTTATACTAGGGTATATGTGCAATTAATCACCACATGAATTTTGCCAGATTCAATCAATTCTTTGAGAAAAACCAAGTCTTCAGGGTTGGGTTGTTCAAACACAAACTTGACTTTTTGACTGGAGATAAATGCTGTTAAAGCTCTATACATAATGGTTTCGGGAGTGATAATTCCCTTGGGTTTGAGGACTCTTTTGGTTTGAAAGAGCGATCGCTCTGCTAACTTCCGATTCACCCATTTTTTGATAAATTAAGAAAAATACGGGTATATAAATATATTTAACGAAGTGTTCTCAAAAACGACTACCCCTGAGTAATGTTTGTTCTAACTCTCGGAAAAATCGGCTAGCCGAGAGTTCTGTGTAACATAAATCACCACAACGCTAGAGGGAAGTTCAGAATCATGATGTTTGCTCTAAAACCAACACAGATACTCAGACGCATAATATCTGCATCACTAGTTAGTTTTATGTCCTTAGAGGTTGTTCCCACCGCAGCGTTCGGCAACCCACCCCCTGCGTCTGTCGAAACCAAGCTGAAAGTGCCTAGCACAATGTCTTATGAACCGTTTAATACTAACCGTTACTTAAAAGTGCCGCCCAATTTCTCTATCTCTGTTTATGCTCGCATTAAGCAAGCTCGCTTTATGGCAGTTGCTCCCAATGGGGATCTTCTAGTGTCACAGCCCAGTACAGGTAAAGTGTTAATTGTCCGGCCAAATGGCAGCAAAGACCCAATTATTTCTGACTTCGTGACAGATCTACGCAAACCACACGACATTGTATTTCATAAAATTGGCGATACCACATACATTTATATCTCAGAGACTCATCAAATTAACCGCTTCATCTACAACTCTGGAGACCTAATCGCCAAAAATCGTCAAATCGTTGTAATTGGTTTACCAGACAGCAGCACATCAGAACTCAAAGGCTCTTATGGTCACGAACTGAAAAATATTGCACTTGATTCCAACCACAAACTGTACGTGTCGATTGCCTCTACGTGCAATGCCTGCCTGGAAGATACTGTCAGTTACCCAAAGCGTGGTGCGATTTACGTGTACGACGCTGATGGAACCAATCAGCGGCTTTTTGCCGAAGGATTACGTAATGCCGAAGGGTTAGCATTCTTGCCTGGCACAAATGACCTTTGGGTAGTCGTTAATAATCGAGATAACATCGCCTATCCCTTCAACGATAGCAGTGGCAATTACGGTAAGATTATCCCCTCTTACGTAGACAACCACCCGCCAGAGGAGTTCACAAAAGTCCGAGATGGCGGTAACTATGGTTGGCCATTCTGCAACCCTAATCCTGACACGCCAACTGGCCTCAACAATATGCCGTTTGACCTAGATTATCAGTTCAATGCTGATGGACGTGTTAATTGCAATGCAATGGACAGGATTGACAAAGGTATCCAAGCCCATTCGGCTCCCTTGGGACTAACATTCTTACAAGATACCAAGTTTCCCAGCCTGTACTCAAGTGGTGCTGTGACGGGGCTGCATGGTTCATGGAATCGGCAGAAAAAAACAGGCTACAAAATAGCTTACTTTCCCTGGAACAGTACGACAAAGAGTCTAGGGGAGGAGATGGATTTAGTCAATGGTTGGCTAGTTCCCGAAACGCAAGAAGTGTGGGGACGACCCGTGGATATGGTAGTTGACCAGCAAGGTAATTTGTTAATTTCGGATGACTACAGCGGCACCATCTACAAGCTCTCCTACAATCTCTCCTCCACGCCGTCAGCACAGGTTAAGGTCTACAGTGACCCTAATTTTGCTGGAGTTTCCCAGTCATTTCCTACAAGCCCAGGAGTATACAAAGCCAACCAAGGTGACTTAAATATTGTTGGTAATGATGCTATTAGCTCATTAAGTGTACCACAGGGTACAGTGGTACGTGTTTGCCAACATGAAACCGGTGGTCGATGCCGTGAGTTTGGTGCTGGTGATTATAACTCCGTTGGGGCTGACTTAGATAACAGAATCTCGTTTATAGAGGTCAACCCGTCAGTACAGGTTAAGGTCTACAGTGACCCTAATTTTGCTGGAGTTTCCCAGTCATTTCCTACAAGCCCAGGAGTATATAAAGCTAACCAAGGTGACTTAAATATTGTTGGTAATGATGCTATTAGCTCATTAAGTGTACCACCGGGTACAGTGGTACGTGTTTGCCAACATGAAATCGGTGGTCGATGCCGTGAGTTTGGTGCTGGTGATTATAAATCCGTTGAGGCTGACTTAGATAACAGAATCTCGTTTATAGAGGTCAAATAGCACCACTCACCGAATTTTAGATTTTAAATTTTGGATTTTGGATTGAATAATTTAAAATCCAAAATTTAAAAAGGTCTGAGAGGATCTTTGGAAGGTCAACTAGAAACTGCGATCGCAATTTTACCCACTGCACGCCCAGTTTCGCTATAATCATGAGCCGCCGCTAATTCTTCTAAGGGATATGTGCGATCAATCACCACACAAATTTTACCCGCTTCAATCAATTCTTTCAGATAAACCAAGTCCTGAGTGTTGGGTTTTTCTAGGATAAATTTCGCTTTTTGACCGGGAAGGAATGCTGTTAAGATGCCCTCTAAGAAGACTTCAGGGCTGGGTAGTGTGGTGATATAAATTCCGTTGGGTTTGAGGACTCTTTTGGTTTGTGAGAGCGATCGCTTACCCACTGCATCAAAGATAATGTCATACTGCGCTATATCTTGGGTGAAATCTTGCTGCGTATAATCAATCACGCGGTCTGCTAAGAGAGATTTCACCAAATCCAAGTTTTTGGTACTGCAAACTCCCGTCACCACTGCCCCTAAAGCCTTAGCAATTTGTACTGCAAAACTGCCTACACCGCCCGCAGCACCATTAATCAAAACAGTTTGTCCTGTTTGAATATTTCCCTCATTTCGCAGGGCTTGCAAAGCCGTGAGTGCCGCTAAGGGAACAGCCGCAGCTTCTTCATAAGATAAGTTTGTTGGTTTGAGAGCCACCAAATTTTCTGGGACGGCTGCAAATTCGGCATAGCCTCCTCCAGGGAAGCTAGTACTGCCATAAATAGCATCTCCTGGTTTAAAACGGGTGACACCAGAGCCAACGGCTACCACATCTCCCGCCACATCAAACCCCAGAATCTTTGGAAAATTGCTGCCGCTAATCAAACTCAACATCCCTTTACGGATTTTCCAATCAATGGGATTAACGCTACTAGCACGAACTTTCACAAGTAACTGCGTTGGTTCAATTTTCGGCTGCTCCACGTCTTCATAGTGCAACACCTCAGCCGCGCCATACCGACGGATAACGACTGCTTTCATCGCATTCCTCCTGCTACCCTGTTTGACTCACACAACTCAGACAGCCTATTTTTCCTGATAAATCTAGTGTAGCGATGTCTACGACGGGCTATGACGCTCTCTACGAGACGCTGCGCGTAGCTTGCTTCCCTGTAAGGGTACGCGGACTGGCTAACGCTTCTCTACGAGACGCTACGCGTAGCTTGCTTCCACGGAGTGGTACGCTATCGGTGTCGCAAGGCTGATTATCTCTGAATCCACAGAGGTGGACTTTGCTTGTGTAGTCGGGATTTCTAGCCACCCAATACTTTTAAAACGTTTCGATAAAACCCATTATCTTTATTCGTCAGTCGTAAATACAACACCTTCATACACCAGTTCAATTGGACATTCAAACTCAATGCTCGATAAAGTGACGATATCTCCAGCCGTGTAGGGATACACTCTGACTTTTCACAGTATCTCAAAGTCTTTCTCCTTTTAGGAGAAAGACTTTGAATTTTACCCCTTCCCGCGTCGGGAAGGGGGTTAGGGGATTAGGTTTTTCGCAAAGGTTCGTATTGAGCAATTCAGAAAATTCATTGCGATCGCTCAATCATGTTAGATTGTAGTTTGTTGTTTCTCTTAAACACAAAATCTGAGAATTTCTTACCCATCTCCTCATTGTGGGAATGAAAAAAAGGAGTTGAAAGTTAAGTTTTTTGAAAATTATGTGCAGCAACACACCTATCCCCATTAGCTTATATGGCTTATCAGATAAGACTTAGAACCACAATTGAATATTATTGTCAAAGCAAAAATTAAATAAATATGAATTGCATTTTTACCCTCAAAAAAATGATATGTTAGATACAGAATTGAATTTCGCACGTTTCTGGAGTAGAACGATGTAGACTACTCCAGTTTTTCACCCTCAAACCCTTGGTCTTGACTGCTTTTGACGGAATTTGAGGGCAATCTGAGTACACATTTAAATAACCCAAACCCAGTTACAAGTAGATTAAATTCCTTGTTGGGATTGGGTTTGAACTGAGTACAAAGAAATCCTGAACCCCTATCTATAAACACTAGAACCCCAACCAAAAAACACTAGAACCCCTACCCGAAAAAAACTTTTTTAATTCTTGTAATGCTTTAAGAATTAGGGTTTTTAGTATTTGAGTACAAACGTAATAAATCCAATAAATTCTATCCTAGATAGACATATCGCCTAACTTCAAGACGGCTGATATAAATCTTTTATCGCCAATCACTTAACGCTCTGAAACAAAACAAAGCGAAAAGTGAGTGGAGGGATGACATAGCACCATGCCTGAAGTGAAGAGAAGTCGCGGCTGTAAGCACAAATTCTACCCAAGAACCGAACGTTGACACACACCAGCCGAACATCAGATATCTATTGCCTGCTTGACTTGAAAACAAGTCGCCCGAACCCAAGGGTTTGCAGGCAGTGTGGAAGACGCGACTTCAATTCTGGGCATGAAAGAGTAGCAACAACATCTCCCACAGTGGCAGCCAAGTCCACCGACCTTTTGCGAAATTCAATGACATCACCGTCTACACGACTCCTCAACTCTAACGCTACGGAATCGACAACCCAAGCAAAATCCGGTGGTTGCGGCTGCGACAGCACCAGCAGCACCACCGTGGAAAGGGACGAAAAGCTCCAAGAACGCATTGCTAAACATCCCTGCTACAGCGAAGACGCTCATCACCACTACGCCCGGATGCACGTTGCAGTTGCTCCAGCTTGCAACATTCAATGCAACTATTGCAACCGCAAATATGATTGCGCTAACGAAAGCCGTCCTGGAGTAGTTAGCGAATTGCTAACACCAGAACAAGCAGCACACAAAGCTTTGGTCATTGGCGGCAAGATTCCCCAAATGACAGTTGTGGGAATTGCCGGCCCT
Source organism: Nostoc foliaceum FACHB-393 (assembly GCF_014698505.1). GTDB lineage: Bacteria > Cyanobacteriota > Cyanobacteriia > Cyanobacteriales > Nostocaceae > Nostoc > Nostoc foliaceum_A. The sequence continues at coordinate 166,472 of NZ_JACJTD010000008.1, forward strand.
GGCGACCCATTAGCGAACCCAGAAAAAACCTTCCGCACATTTGAGTTGATTGCAGAACAAGCACCAGACATCAAGCTGTGCTTATCAACCAATGGTTTAATGCTGCCCGACTACATCGATCGCATTAAACAATTAAATATAGATCACGTTACGATCACCATTAATATGGTAGATCCAGAGATCGGTGCTAAGATTTATCCTTGGGTTCACTACAGACGCAAGCGTTATAGAGGCATTGAAGGCGCAAGAATTCTCCACGAAAGACAGATGGAAGGATTGCAAGCCCTGAAAGATGCTGATATCTTGTGCAAAGTTAACTCAGTAATGATTCCCGGAATTAATGACCATCACTTAGTCGAAGTGAATCGAGTCATTCGTGAAAAAGGTGCATTCTTGCACAACATCATGCCATTGATTTCTGCACCAGAACATGGCACACACTTCGGTTTAACCGGTCAACGCGGCCCCACACCCAAAGAACTCAAAGAAGTTCAAGACAATTGCTCCGGTAACATGAAAATGATGCGCCACTGTCGCCAGTGCCGCGCCGATGCAGTCGGATTGTTGGGAGAAGACCGCAGCCAGGAATTTTCCAAAGAGAAATTCTTGGAAATGACTCCAGAATATGACATGGAGCAACGCGCTACCGTTCACGAAGGGATTGAGAAGTTTAAAGAAGAACTTAAAGTAGCCAAAGATAAAGCGCTTGCCGGCAAGAAATTTGCCAACAGTCCCAAAATCTTAGTTGCAGTAGCAACCAAAGGCGGTGGATTGGTTAACCAACACTTCGGTCATGCGAAAGAATTCCAAATTTACGAAGTGGGTGGGGACGAAGTTCGCTTTGTCAGCCATCGCAAAATTGACCAATACTGCCAAGGTGGATACGGCGAAGAAGCTTCTTTTGAGCATATTATGAAAGCGATCGCAGATTGCAAAGCAGTTTTAGTTTCCAAGATTGGTAACTGTCCTCAAGAAAAATTGCAAGAAGCTGGAATCAAGACTGTTGAAGCTTACGACGTAATTGAAAAAGTTGCTTTGGAGTTCTACGAGCAATACGTTAAGGAATTAGGTAACTAGGGAATAGGTTACAGGTTACAGGGGACAGATTATTGCCTGTCACCTGTAACCTTCTACCCTAACTCTCATGCCCCATTCCCCAAAAGGAGAATAAATCATGGCTTACAAAATTCTTACTAGCCAGTGTATTTCCTGCAATCTCTGTCTAACAGTATGTCCCACAAATGCAGTTAAAGTGGTTGACGGACAGCACTGGATTGACCCTGAACTTTGTACAAACTGTATTGGTAGCATTCATACCGTGCCTCAGTGTAAAGCTGGTTGTCCCACCTGCAACGGTTGCGTTAAGCAGCCTAGCGATTACTGGGAAGGCTGGTTTGCTAATTACAACCGCGTAGTTGCTAAATTAACAAATAAACAAGATTACTGGGAACGTTGGTTTCAAACCTATTCTCAGAAATACTCTGAGCAGTTGCAAAAGCGACAACCCCAAATAATTCGTAATTCGTAATTCGTAATTGAAGACAACAATGCAAAATAACTGCATCTATCTCGATAATAATGCCACCACTAAGGTAGACCCAGAAGTTATAGAGGTAATGCTACCTTACCTGACGGATTATTACGGCAATCCCTCCAGTATGCATACCTTTGGTGGGCAAGTCGGTAAAGCAGTGAGAACAGCAAGAGAACAACTTGCAGCCATCCTGGGAGCCGATGAGTCAGAAATTGTCTACACAAGTTGTGGAACTGAGGGAGATAACGCGGCGATTCGAGCCGCACTGTTAGCGCAACCAGAAAAGCGACATATCGTCACTACCCAAGTTGAACATCCAGCAGTACTCAATGTCTGCAAACAATTAGAAACCCAAGGTTATAGTGTTACCTATCTATCAGTAAATCATCAAGGGCAGCTGGATCTAGATGAACTAGAAGCTTCCTTGACGGGTAACACCGCCTTGGTGACAATTATGTATGCTAATAACGAAACCGGCACGGTTTTCCCGATTGAGCAAATTGGGTTGCGCGTCAAAGAATATGGTGCTATCTTCCATGTAGATGCAGTGCAAGCAGTGGGAAAAATCCCCTTAAATATGAAGACTAGCACGGTAGATATGTTAACCCTGTCTGGTCACAAGCTGCACGGGCCGAAAGGAATTGGTGCTTTATATATCCGGCGCGGGGTTCGGTTCCGTCCCTTCATGATTGGGGGACACCAAGAACGCGGACGTAGGGCGGGGACTGAGAATGTTCCAGCAATTATCGCCTTGGGCAAAGCTGCGGAACTAGAACTGTTACACTTAGAAGAAGCGACTGCAAGAGAAAGAAAGCTGCGCGATCGCCTCGAACAAACTTTACTCGCTAAAATTCCCGATTGTGTAGTTAATGGCGACGTTACGCAGAGATTGCCAAACACAACCAATATCGGCTTCAAGTACATCGAAGGTGAAGCAATTCTACTGTTATTGAACAAATACGGAATCTGTGCATCATCCGGTTCTGCTTGTACCTCCGGTTCACTGGAACCCTCCCATGTCCTCCGGGCAATGGGCTTACCCTACACAACTTTGCACGGTTCAATTCGCTTCAGTCTTTGTCGCTACACCACAGAAGCCGAAATCGATCAAGTAATAGAGGTAATGCCCAGTATTGTAGAACGTTTACGCGCCCTCTCACCCTTCAAAAATGATGATGCAGGTTGGTTGCAAGGACAAGAACAAGCACTAGCGCATCGTTAGGGACTAGGGACTAGGGATTAGGGACTGGGAATTAAGGAAGAATTTTCCCAATACCCAGTACCCAATCCCCCAATCTAAAATCCAAAATCTAAAATCTAAAATTCATTATGTGGGACTACACCGATAAAGTATTAGAACTGTTTTACGATCCCAAAAATCAGGGAGAAATTGAAGAAACGGGCGAAGCTGGAGTTAAGGTTGCAACCGGTGAAATCGGTAGCATTGCTTGCGGTGATGCTCTGAGATTGCACCTGAAAGTGGAAGTAGAATCTGATAAGATTCTAGATGCTCGCTTTCAAACCTTTGGTTGTACTAGTGCGATCGCATCTTCTAGTGCATTAACCGAAATGGTTAAAGGTTTAACCTTAGATGAAGCCCTGAAAGTGTCCAATAAAGACATTGCAGATTACCTGGGTGGTTTACCAGAAGCAAAGATGCACTGCTCTGTCATGGGACAAGAAGCGCTAGAAGCCGCTATCTATAATTATCGTGGCATTCCTCTAGCTACCCACGATGATGACGATGAAGGCGCGTTAATTTGCAGTTGCTTTGGCATCAGCGAGTCCAAAATTCGTCGCGTCATTTTAGAAAATCATCTCACGGATGCCGAGCAAGTAACAAATTATGTAAAAGCTGGTGGCGGATGCGGTTCCTGTCTGGCTAATATCGATGATATTATTAGATCAGTTCAACAGGAATACGCCTCACCTGCTCTCAACAATTACGGCGTACAAGTTGCCACAGAAATTGTTACATCTAAGCAACGAGCGCTAACAAACGTGCAAAAGATTGCTCTAATTCAAAAGGTTCTTGATGAAGAAGTCAGACCCGTACTCATTGCAGACGGGGGAGATGTAGAACTCTATGATGTAGAAGGCGATCGCGTTAAAGTTGTACTGCAAGGTGCTTGCGGTTCCTGTTCTAGTAGTACAGCAACTCTGAAAATTGCGATCGAAGCTAGATTACAAGATCGTGTCAGCAAGAGCCTTGTAGTCGAAGCAGTTTAGGAATTGCTGTAGGACTTAACGTAATCTACAAATACGCTCTAATATGCATTCAGCCAGGAACAGAAAGTAGGATTTGAACCATATAATTGTCTCCACATCAATGCTTCAATCCTACCGACAACCGATAGCTAAATTAGCTATCACGGCTAACAGCATATAGGCTTCATACATTAAGTGCCTACTTGCAAATTTCATCATCCAACTCGCTTCAAAGGAACAGGATATGAGCACATTGTACGACAATATTGGTGGACAACCAGCTATTGAACAAGTAGTAGATGAACTCCACAAACGCATTGCTACAGACAGCCTCCTCAGCCCCATTTTTGCTGGTACAGACATGGCGAAGCAACGCAATCATCTAGTTGCTTTCTTAGGTCAAATATTTGAAGGGCCAAAGCAATACGGCGGTCGTCCAATGGACAAAACCCACGCAGGATTGAATTTACAGCAACCACACTTCGATGCGATCGCCAAGCATCTCGGTGAAGCAATGGCTGTGCGTGGAGTGTCAGCAGAAAACACCAAAGCTGCACTAGATCGCGTCACAAATATGAAGGGCGCTATTTTGAACAAGTAATAGGACTTATGCATTGATTGTTGACAAATAACAACATCAAGTCCTATTGAATCTTGCAAGCTGAAACACATTATGACGTATTTGTAAATCACGTAATTTTCTTTGTTCTTTGTCAAAACAAATGACAAAGGACAAAGGACAAAAACAAAAAGAAAAAAATTTTAACGAGGAAGATCGATGAACTTACTGTCAATAATTTTGGCTGTGGAGCGATCGCCCCCAGCAGGCATTTATGCCAACGCTACCAACGATGCTCTACACGCGCTCACTACTGTCGCTCAACTGGCGTGAACGCAACTGACAAACGCAAAGACCCACCAACCAACCAATTGCAGGAAAACAGGAACAATGACTGACGAAAACATTAGACAGATAGCTTTTTACGGTAAGGGCGGTATCGGTAAATCTACCACCTCCCAAAACACCTTAGCAGCTATGGCAGAAATGGGTCAACGCATCCTCATCGTCGGTTGCGACCCTAAAGCTGACTCCACCCGTTTGATGCTGCACAGCAAGGCTCAAACAACCGTTCTTCACCTCGCCGCAGAACGTGGTGCAGTAGAAGATATCGAAATCGAAGAAGTAATGCTGACCGGTTTCCGTAACGTTCGTTGCGTAGAATCTGGTGGTCCAGAACCCGGTGTAGGTTGCGCTGGTCGTGGTATTATCACCGCCATCAACTTCTTAGAAGAAAATGGTGCTTACCAAGACCTAGACTTCGTATCTTACGACGTATTAGGTGACGTTGTGTGTGGTGGTTTCGCAATGCCTATCCGCGAAGGTAAGGCACAAGAAATCTACATCGTTACATCTGGTGAAATGATGGCGATGTACGCTGCTAACAACATCGCTCGTGGTGTTCTTAAGTATGCTCACACCGGTGGCGTGCGTTTGGGTGGTTTGATTTGTAACAGCCGTAACACAGACCGAGAAATCGAATTGATCGAAACCTTGGCAAAACGGTTGAACACCCAAATGATTCACTACGTACCCCGTGACAACATTGTTCAACACGCAGAATTGCGCCGAATGACTGTTAACGAGTACGCACCAGAAAGCAACCAAGCTAACGAATATCGGACATTGGCTACCAAGATCATCAACAACAAAAACCTGTCTATTCCTACACCCATCGAAATGGAAGAACTAGAAGAATTGTTGATTGAATTTGGTATTCTCGAAAGCGAAGAAAATGCTGCCAAGTTGGTTGGTCAGACTGCTGCTCAAGCTTAGTCTAAGTAGCCGCTAAGAAATAACGATTTAGCACAAGGAAAAAGGAAGAGTTTCATATCTTTCCTTTTATCCTCTCCCTAGCATCTCCCCCCTAACCTTAGAGGGGACTCCTAGTCCCCCTATGCCTGATCCTTACGAGTCACAGAGGCTAAATATGACACCTCCAGAAAATCAAAACATCATCGAAGAAAGAAAAGAACTAATTAAAGAAGTTCTAGACGCTTACCCCGATAAAGCTAAGAAAAAACGGGAAAAGCACTTAAGTGTATACGAAGAAGGTAAGTCCGATTGCGGCGTTAAGTCTAACATCAAATCCCTTCCTGGGGTAATGACCGCTCGTGGTTGTGCTTATGCTGGTTCTAAAGGTGTGGTTTGGGGTCCTATTAAGGACATGATCCACATCAGCCACGGGCCTGTAGGTTGCGGTTACTGGTCTTGGTCTGGTCGTCGTAACTACTACATCGGCACCACAGGTATTGATACCTTTGGTACCATGCACTTCACCTCTGACTTCCAAGAAAGAGATATCGTGTTCGGTGGTGACAAGAAACTTGTCAAGCTAATCCAAGAACTTGATGTACTTTTCCCTCTCAACCGTGGTGTTTCCATTCAATCTGAATGCCCCATCGGTCTAATTGGGGATGACATCGAAGCTGTTGCTCGGAAGACATCCAAAGAAATCGGCAAGCCAGTTGTACCTGTGCGTTGCGAAGGCTTCCGGGGTGTTTCCCAATCTTTGGGACACCACATTGCTAACGACATGGTTCGTGACTGGGTTTTCACCAGATCCGACCAAGCTAAGAAAGACGGTACACTCAAGTTTGAAGGTACTCCTTATGATGTAGCCATCATTGGTGACTACAACATCGGTGGAGATGCTTGGGCTAGCCGCATCCTGTTAGAAGAAATCGGCTTGCGCGTAGTCGCTCAGTGGTCAGGTGATGGCACCATCAACGAAATGTTGATGACCCCCAATGTGAAGATGAACCTCATCCACTGTTACCGGTCGATGAACTACATCAGCCGTCACATGGAAGAAGCTTATGGTATACCCTGGTTGGAATACAACTTCTTCGGCCCCACCAAGATTGCTGAATCTTTACGGGAAATCGCTTCTAAATTTGACGAAACAATCCAAGCAAACGCTGAGAAAGTTATCGCCAAGTATCAGCCCACAATGGATGCGGTAGTTGCTAAATACCGCCCCCGCTTGGATGGTAAGACCGTTGCCATCATGGTTGGTGGTCTACGTCCTCGCCACGTTGTCCCAGCTTTCCAAGACTTGGGCATGAAGATGATTGGTACAGGTTATGAGTTCGCTCATAATGACGACTACAAACGTACCACTCACTACATCGAAAACGGCACCATCGTTTATGACGACGTTACCGCTTACGAATTCGAGGAATTTATCAAAGCGCTGAAGCCTGACCTAGTTGCTTCTGGTGTGAAAGAGAAGTACGTCTTCCAAAAGATGGGTCTTCCTTTCCGTCAAATGCACTCTTGGGATTACTCCGAACCTAGCGATCGCTCCTCAACATCATATAATGCAAGGTTTTTTAGCGGCGGGAGAATAAAGAGTCTATTTCTAGTCTAAATACCCGTTGCAGGGTTATCTAAGAATAATCGATTTTAAAGCTTTAGATAGTATAACTCTTATATAGTCTGGTTTTTAGATTTTGCTTGCATTTTGCTCAAAGAAAAACTGTAAAATTAAAAACTTTTTGAACTGACATTTTATTAGACTAAATATAGCGTAACGACTAAATTGAGCAGCAATAGATAAAATTTGCATCCAACTAAAATATTGTGTCCGTTTGCTCCATAAAGTGTTAACCTGCTAGACTGAAGTGATTGGACGTGGAAAAGACGCATGAATAACGTCTGGAGGTTCTCTTGAGTATTATACAAACTGCCACTGAAAAAATGCTATCGCTCCCGCCAGAGAAGCAACAAGAGGTATTAGATTTTATTGAGTTTCTGCAAAATCAACTAGCACAAAAAAATATAAACATTGAACAAATTGAGCCTATTTCATTTTTGGAAGCTGCTCAAAAATTTGCTGGTTGTGTTGATGGTGGCCCCGGTGATTTGGCGACTAACAAACAATATCTGGAAGGTTTAGGAACTGAATGAAGCAGCGAGTCATCATCGATACGGGCCCATTAGTAGCCTTTATTAATCGTAGAGAACATCTTCATACCTGGGTAATCAATACCTTAGCTACAATCGAGCAGCCTTTACTCACTTGTGAGCCTGTGATTGTAGAGACTTGTTTTTTATTGCGAAATATCTACGGTGGTCAGGATACAGTGATGTCTTTACTGGACGAGGGAAAGATATTAATTCCGATGTGTTTGAGTGAAGAAGCGGCAGTAATTAAAGAATTGCTACGACAATATCAGTCAGTTCCAATGTCATTAGCAGATGCCTGTTTGGTGAGAATGACACAATTGTATCCTGATAGTGAATTGCTAACATTTGATAGCGATTTTAGAATTTATCGGAAAAATCGTAATCAATTAATTTCTGTGATTATGCCAGAGGATTTGTAAGAATAGGGTTAAGAGCGATCGCTCCTCAACATCATATAATACAAGGTTTTTTCGCGGCGGGAGAAAAAAGAGCCTATTTCTAGCCTAAATGCAAGTTGCAGGGTTATTTAGGAACAATCTGTTTTGATGCTTTAGATAGTATAACTCTTATGCAGTCTGGTTTTTAGATTTGAAAAGCATTTGGCTCAAAGAAAAACTGTAAAATGAAAGACTATTTTAAATAACGATTTTTTAGATTAAATGGTGCGTAATGGCTAAATTGAGCAGCGAATCTTGAAATTGCTAGAACTTTAAAAAGATTGAAATTAATCCGGGAGATGGAGTATAAACAGTTTGCAACTTAAAACTGCGCTTAGGGTAAGCTTCTCCTAGTATATTTTGCAAAGCATATGCTACTTCCCTCTCATTTTCGGCAAAGTATCGAATTTGATCGGAAGATGCTTTGTCAACTTGAGGAAGAACTTGAATAGTAGATTTAACACCTGCTTCCTCTAAAGCATCCTTTATTGCCGAAGCTACTATTTTTTCGTCAGATTTACTTTGGTTATAGAAGATTTGTATTTTATATTCGTTGACAATATTGACTAGAGAATCAAGTGATGTATTTACTCTTGGATTTAAAAGTGGAGTATTGGCTTGTAATGTAGTTTGTATTCCCAAATTAACAGAAGTTGCTTCTTGGACGGCTTCCTTATTTTTGCTTATCTGTTCTTCGATTCTTTGATCTTTATTTTTTACATCTTCACTTACCTTAGAGATAGTATTATTTGATTCTTTGAGTCTCTGCTTTAAGCTATCAATTTGACGTGTAGCTTCAATTAATTCGCTATCAGTTTTTTCAAGCCGGTTTTTCCACTTAAAGCCAACTATTTCTCCTTCCACAAAACCAGCTTTTGTTAAAATTGTATTGATAATCACAGGATTTAGTAAAAGTAGGAGAAATATTAAAAATATTGAAGAATCTCGAAGAATATTTAGAAAGCCTTGACAAATTTCAACTGTGTCTTTAAGTCCAGGCTTGTCTACTTTTTTAAGATCAGGTTCCATCTATTATGTCCTCAGCTTAATATTGATTCTCAGCCTAACTATTTATTAGACTAAAACTTTCCGAATTAACCTATTTGGGATAATTATCTGGAATTTTTCCATCTAATAACTATATTTCAATATTATACAGAAAGTTTCCGTATAATTATCTAATTTGGGGTGGTTATACAGAATTTTACCATCTAATATTCCTATGTCAATATTCGACAGAAATTGAGTCTGTATGCGCCATTTTGATTTATATCCTCTGCGGATAGCTAGAATTTTTTTGCATATTACCTTAATCAGTACTACATCTATTACTGTATAAGAAATGATTGCACTAAAAAATCCTCGCTTTTTTACAGCAAGTTGAACTGCGATCATTATAAATGGACAACATATTAGATATTATGTGTGATATGCATAAGAAGTAACCCGTTTTAGCGATGTCTACGACGGGCTATTCGGTGTCGGATTAAACCCTCCAATCCTCAATTAACAGTCCGGCTACTTTGCTGAAATCCCGATGATTGCGTGTTAATAAAACTAATTTACGGGATAGTGCGATCGCAGAAATGAGTGTGAAATGCAGAAGAAGTAGACTGTTTTAGCGATCGCATGATAAGCAAAACAATCAGCACCAGTAGATACGCCTTTATAGACTGCACAACCAACGAGAAATAGATGCAACTTGATTCTCTTGATTTAAATTAGCAGCGTTGCTGAGAGTGGCGTTTTCCAATTGATTCCAGATTTCGCCTGCCATCCTTCTAGCGATCGCTGATCCTACGAAGAAAGTAAGAGGTGAATGCCCTACTCTAGAAAATGCTTCACGTATACGATTTAGTGCTGCTTGTGCAGTTTTCCAATGTTCATCTGCGCCTGCGGGATCTATGCCGCCTTTAAGTTCACCAAGGGCGATAACGTATGGTGCAACTACAGATGGTTCAATTGTGCTAGATTTGTTGGCTGCTAATTCTGCTGGGGCTAAGTTAAACAAACATAGATCCACATTACTTCTAACTAGCGGGACAGTCAGGTTATAAATTAGTGTGCGAACAGATGAATGTTCCTAGAGAATTAACTAGTCAAGTTAGTATAGTTCTAAATTTTGGCGGTAGATATATGATTAGCCCAAACTTTACAAAAAGTCACTGTATATTTAGGAATGGTGTGTAAGATGAACAAGAACTAGCTCCTTGTTGCGATCGCCTGTCCTTACGATGACTAGAACTGGCCACTGGATTAGGAAAAATGTATAAAATCAAAAATTTGGGATATTGAGATGATGGTGCGTTGCACTTTGCGATAACGCACCTTACAGTTTGATGCTTGATATATTCGGGTGTAACACTGTTGTTAAAACTTGTAGGTAAACAGTTTAGGCAATCTCTCTGCATGGATATTTGGATTGTAGCAGGACTATGATCTTCAACGAAACCTCGTCAGATGCAGCCTAAACCGTTACTGTCACATCATAGTTTGACTCACACTCGGCAGCACAAGGATTGAGCTAGAGCTATCCCCAAGCAAGCAGCGATCGCAAAAGATTTGTAAGTTGCATCTTACTAATAAACGAACTGAGGACTTGCATTAGACGGATTTAACTTTATTTAACCCAACTTATGGCTAGAGATAAATCTGCTGCAAAAAAACTTGAGCAATTACTAAATTGTATTTTTATTGCGAAAAAAGTCTAAAATGCAGATATATCTATTCACATAGATAGATGCTATATAGCTACATATCTTTCTCAAGAAAGATATATTTTCTAAAAAAATACTTTTATTAAACTATTATCTTAAAAGAATAGTAGATATATATTTAATTCAATGATATTCATCAGATAAATACTTATAAATCTTAGTGTTCCGTTAACGTTTACTAGCTATGATATCAGAGTAGTAAATGATAATAATTCGGATTTGAATAATGATTGGATATCTAGGGATAATTGTGTCATCCAGTAAAAATTTCCTAGATTTATCCCCGATTCTGCAAAATGTAGCCGAAAGCAACTACTGATTAGGTAAATCTTTAAGGTAATAAGCATGAATTATACTATCGAGTCCGCACGCAATATTTTCTCTAGCACTCAAGTGGCAGATGCTGTTCCAGCCACTACAGCAATGTTTGCTGAACTCAACATTGACGATCAACTAGCATTTCTCTGGTATGCCTACGCTGAACTAGGTCGGACAATTACTCCAGCTGCTCCCGGAAAAGCCAATCTCCAATTAATGGAAGGTATATTCAACCAAATTAAGCAGATGTCTCATGAAGAACAAACGCAGTTAATGAGAGATTTAGCGAGTAATGCTGACACTCCCATCAGCCGTTCTTATGCATACTTTGGTGTCAACGCCAAGCTAGGATTCTGGTGGCAGTTAGGAGAGTGGATGAAAGAGGGTATTGTCGCTCCCATGCCAGTTGGTTATCAAATGTCAACTCAAGTTAAAGCAGTGCTAGAAGCTGTTCAGAAAATCGATCAGAGTCAGCAAATTACTGTACTACGCAATACTGTAGTAAATATGGGGTTTGATCCGTCTCTGGCTGATAAAAAACAGGCAGAAGTCATAAACTTTAAGTTCCCACGTACATCCTTAAGTCCCCAATTTACTATTGAGGGAGTTACAGAACCAACAGTGCTGAAATACATTGAAGCGATGAATGCAGATAACTTTGAAGCTGCTGTTGCTTTATTTGCTAACAATGGTGCGCTACAACCACCTTTTCAAAAACCAATTGTTGGTCGAGAAGCTATCACTTCTTACCTAAGAGATGAGGGACAAGGGTTAGTGATGAAGCCAACTAAAGGCATTTCGGAAACTATCGAAGATGGTTATACACAGCATAAAATTACTGGTACAGTCGAAACTCCTTGGTTTGGAGGTAATGTTGGGATGAACATTGCTTGGCGATTTTTACTCGATCCTCAAGGTCAAATTTACTTTGTGGCTATTGATTTACTTGCTTCTCCTAAAGAACTGCTTAATTTAACTCGCAAGTAAAATTCCTTTGCCTTATTACAAAAGCAATTGTGATTGTTTAAGATGATGTTTTAAAAGGTTTTTTTGCTCTCATTGTTAGGTAAGCATTGCATCTTATTACATAGCTAAAACGCTAGTTTGGCGTTGTATTTAACCTATGCAAAACTGCGAAATTATAACTTTCAGAGCTTTTAAAACATCCTCTTAGAGGTTGTTTTAAAATTAGTTGGCTGTATCTTTGCACTTATTGATCCCCCCTAACCACCCTTAAAAAGGGTAGAACTGGAATCAAAGTCCCCCTTTATAAGGGGGATTTAGGGGAATCTAAAAGGATTTGATACATCACTAAGAAGTTTTCAAACATCCTCTAAGCATCATCACGATCATCAAATAAAATTTCAATCCATGCTCGGTTCACCTAAAACCGAGCTTTAGTCATGTTTTAGCAATTTCTAGCAGTTGTTTGGATTGCTCTCTTTTGGCACTATGTTTTGCGATCGCACTACCATCACAACGATCAAAATTAGCCATTGCAGCCCAAAAATATAAATAAAGTCAAATTTAGTTAGCAAAAGCAGCTTTTACTTATTCAAACCCCAGTTTGCTTTCTCATTTTGGTGTTTTCCGCAAGCAAAAGCAGCTTTTACTTATTCAAACCCCAGTTTGCTTTCTCATTTTGGTGTTTTCCGCAAGCAAAAGCAGCTTTTACTTACTTAAACCCCAGTTTGCTTTCTCCTTTAAGTAGTTCGCGCAATTTGCTGTAATTATTTTTATGTAACAAAAGCTATTGCAGATTTGCCGGAATTCTCTCAGGCTGATCAATACGGAAGTTCTTTAAGGTAAAGAATATTAACCGTACTGTATTACAAGGTGTAGGTCATGGCTAGGAGAAAAAGAACTTCCGCAGTATTAGAAAGAGCAGTGCGTCGTGCAGCTAGCATAAACTCAATTGATCCAAGTTTAGATTTAGGCAATGGACTCACTTTACCTGCTTTCTCAACTCTGATCGAAATGATGCGAACTAAAGAAAACGCATATAACAGTGCCCTTTCCAGCTTGGATAAATTGTACCGTGAAATGCTGGAAACAGAAGACAAGTTGGGAGATATGACAGAACACATGTTAATGGCAGTTGGGACTCGGTATGGCAAAAGCAGTGTGGAATACGGTATGGCAGGAGGAGTCCCTAAAAGCCAGCGTCGTAAGGGATTGCGAGGCGAGTCGCTAACTCCTAGCGGGGAACAGCCGTTATTTGTTGCCAGTGTGGAGAGCAAGAATGGAAAGACAGCAGTAACAAGTTAGCATATATGCTATTACTCAAAATTTGGTCTAGTTTAAATAATTGCGTAGATGCATACTCTTAGGTCGAAGCAAGCTACGCAAAGCCTCTGTCTGCGACACGCTGCGCGAATGTAGAGAAGCAGTTTGTCGTAGACATTGCTTTTTGAAAAATAGACGTAGCAGTGCTACTAAGCGATCGCATTCACAATTACGCTAAATGTACTGAACCTGTATATCCTTTGAGAACTCCCAAAGAGCTACCAGATGAATTAATCAGCGTGTCATGTCCTATCTGGGTAAAGCTAGCGTTTAACCCGGTGACATCTAAGCGATCGTTGCAATCAAAGCCATAAATAGTTGCAAAGCCAATGCTTCCCAGAATTACTGTATCTCTTCCTTGACCCAAGTAAACTGTATCGTTTCCCCCACCTATTACCTCAACAGATGAACCAAACAGGTTTGTATCCCTACTTAAAGGGTCAGGCAGAGAAACTGTTCCTCCTCGCAGATTTACTAAATCATTTCCATTTCCCACAAGGATAGTGTCATCACCTGAACCAGCAAAAATTAAATCGTCACCTGAGCCAGACTTAATAGTGCTGTTCGTATCAATTGTAATAACTGTGTCATTGCCATTACCTGTAAAAATCTTTGTATCGCTTGAGCCAGGGATTCCATAAGCAAGAATAAAATCCTCACCGCAGCCGGTTTTAACTGTGGTTTCGCCATAGGGAGCAACAGCAATCTGATTGTCACCATTTCCAGCATTTATTGTTTGGTTATACAATGGCAAACCAGTGGCGAAAAAAATATAAGTTGCTATTGAAAGTTCACTGGTTATAATGTCATTTCCTAATCCTGTTTTAATGTTGGCATCTCCGCTTCCCAAAAAAATTAAGTTGTTACCTTTTCCTGCATCAATAGTTCGGTTAGCAAATCCACCTAAATAGAAAATATCGTCACCTGCTCCGGCTGAGGCAATCACTTTTGGAATTGTCCCTAAGCCAATAATATTAGTACCATCAGCATCGTATAAATAGTTTCCACCGTAATCGTCTAAAAAGTTATTTCCACTGCCTAAATTAATTTTGTAATTGCCAGATCCCAAACTGACATAATCATCTCCTGCTCCAGTATTAACGATCGCACTAATCCCATCAGGATTAGAGGATAGAGGACTAGTTTGCAATACCTCCCCATTGAAAGTAGTAGATAGATAGATTAAGTCTATTTCTCTTGCTAGTAAAACAACATCATTACCATCTCGTGTATTCACAACATTGTTGTTGCCTTCTACAACAAACCAGTCTGGATTAGCAGTACCGAAAACTCTTTGATTACTCTCTTGAATGGCTTGTTCAGTGTAGGTAATGCCGCGAAAAACTTGGGTTGTCATAAAATTTATTTTATACCTCAGTACAGTTCAGTGAAACCAGAAAGTTACGTATATGAGCTATTTTCTGGATAAATCAATATAATCCGGTTAATCGCAAAAATTTTTTATAATTATGGTTTAAATAAATGAAAAAGCCTGTAAAAAACAAGCAATATGTAGGCACTATGCTTGTAACTGCGATCGCCAATCAAACTTGACTACTCTATCCACTGATCTAGCACAATATTTAGCCGTGAGATTGATCTGGTGGTAAAGTTCAGCTTTTGTGAGAACTTTAGGATATTTGATATTATAGTGGGTTGCGCTTTGTGACAACATACCCTAAAGCTACCTTTGACTAGACTAAAAAACTAAATAAAGGTGAGTATGTCGACATATTGGGAACTATAGAAGCAAATCAAATTAGCACAACCTCCAGTTTGCAGTAATGAAGATTCCCTATCCCCGCAAAGGTAAAGCATTCCCATTACAGATTGTTCTTGTTGTTCCCTTCGTGATCCAAATTTTTGGAGCGGTCAGTCTAGTGGGTTACTTGTCCTTTAAAAATGGACAAAGGGCAGTTAACGACCTAGCACAACAGTTGATAGATCGCACGAGCGAGTTAGTGGATGAACATTTGAAGTCTTATCTTGCCGTTCCACAAACCCTTAATCAGATCAATGCAGATGCCATCCGCAGGGGAATATTAGATGTGCGTGATCGCCAAACCGTTGGCAAGTATTTCTGGGATCAGATGCACGCCTCTGACCTGACTTATATTGGTATTGGGCTAACGACAGGTGAGGGTCTTGGAGCCGCTCGTTATGACGGCAAGACGATCACCATTGATGATTGGACTGCCAAGCTTCCCAATAATACTTCCACATACGCCACGGATAATCAAGGTAATCGAACTCAGGTTAATGCTCGGTGGGATTGGAACAATTTCAAGGAATCTTGGTACACTCAACCCATCGCTGCTGGTAAACCTATTTGGGCAAAGATTGTAACTGGAAATTTTCCTACTGGCCCTTACATAGCTGCTTCTGCCAGTCGTCCCATTTATGACTCGCAAAATCGCTTACTAGGCATGATTGCCTGCGATATTCATCTGTTAAAACTCAGCGATTTTTTACGCAATTTAAATATTAGTAAGTCTGGGCAAGTATTCCTTTTAGAGCGAGATGGCACATTAATCGCCAGTTCTGGTACAGAAAAGCCTTTTGTCCTCGTCAATCAAGATATCCGGCGATTACGAGCGATCGACAGTTCTGACCCAATCATACAAAACATTGGCAAACACCTCCAAACCTCTGGGTTTGGATCTATCACCCAAGACACAGATTTTCAACTTGAGGTGCAAGGAAAACGGTATTTTGTCGATGTTGCACCTTGGCGTGACAAGTACGGCTTGAATTGGCTAATGGTAGTGAGTGTGCCCGAAAACACATTTATGGCGGAAATTCACGCCAACACGCGCACCACGATCGCACTTTGTTTTGGTGCATTAGTCGTTGCCTCTGTGATGGGCGTATTTACCTCCCATTGGATTGTACGCCCGATTCTGCGCCTAAATTGGGCAAGTAAGGCAATGGCATCCGGTAATTTAGCTCAGACAGTAGAAACTGGCGTTATTCAAGAACTTAATACCCTGTCTAACTCTTTTAACTACATGGCAGGGCAATTATATGAATCGTTTACCGCTTTAGAGAAAAGTAAAGAAAAACTAGAAGATCGGGTAGAAGAACGTACTACTGAACTCAAAAATACCTTAGAGGAATTGCAGCGCACTCAATCTCAAGTTATTCAAAGTGAAAAAATGTCTAGTCTGGGACAACTAGTTGCTGGAGTCGCACACGAAATTAATAATCCAGTCAACTTTATTCATGGCAACCTCGTCTATGTGCAGGAATATACTCAGGATTTATTAGCGTTTGTGCAATTGTATCAGCAGCACGATCCCAACCCTGCGGCTGAAATCCAAACCGTTGCCGAAGACATCGAACTAGAGTTTTTGCAGGAAGACTTACCAAAAATGTTGTCTTCCATGAAAGTAGGCACCGATCGCATTCGCCAAATTGTACTGTCGCTGCGAAACTTCTCCCGCATCGACGAAGCGGAATTCAAAAGTGTTGATATTCATGAAGGCATCGACAGTACCTTGATGATTTTGCAGCACCGCCTCAAAGCTAAACCAGAACAACCTGAAATTGAGGTGATTAAAGACTACGGCACTATACCTCTAGTAGAGTGCTATGCCGGACAACTCAACCAGGTATTTATGAATATTTTAGTAAATGCGGTTGATGCGTTATACCAATTTAATGTGAAGCTGCATAGAAAAGAGCTTCCAAGATAAAGTTATAAGAAGAGACAGAAATTACTTGCTCAAATGTAAGTTGGTCGAATATCTCTTGGATGCGTTCGCGTAAAGCTTGTA
>NZ_JACJTD010000080.1 GCF_014698505.1 Nostoc foliaceum FACHB-393
TTGCTAAGAAAGTTACCAATATGCTGTGGGTTGGTGTCCCTGGTTCTGGCAAGGGCATCACCATTAGCAATGCAATCGATGCTATTAAGCGACTGCATCCTGGCATACACATCTTTTATATTGACCCAAAAGGTGACGAAAAAGAAACCGGTTATTTTAAAGGTCGTGTTGATACTTTTAAACGGGCTAAAATCCTAGAAATGTCTCCGGTCGAAGCCGTTAAATGGGTCAAAGAATGCTTTACCGAATTTCAAAATATCTCTGGCTCCAAGCTGATTATTTTGGATGAAGGAACGGCTGTCTGTTCCAAATTTAAAAATACCAAGGGTGAAATTGGCTGGCTCAAAGACAAAATCATCTCTTACTGTTCTTGCGGTGATAGTTCCGGTTGGCATTTCTGGATTGTCGTACAAAACCCTCACACTGATGACTTGGGCATTTCTGGCGGGCTGCGATCGCAGTTAACGTCCGTGGCGTTGGTTCATCCTGATAATGTCCCGGCTTACAACGCCATGATCGCCACCCAACTCATCCCCAGCGATCGCAAGATTACTTCAACTCAAGTCATGGAGATTGCTGCACAATCACCAGTTGGTCGAGCAGTTTATTACGGTGGCATCAATGAATGGATACCAATGCCTCTGTTAAAGAATTTCTCTGGTTATGACCGGGATACCAAAAACTTTATTGACTTTGCACCAAGTAATAAGCAAACCTCTCAAGCTGAAACTAAGGAGTCTTGCACATCAACAACCCAAGCTCAACAAATGTTGGCGCTTTTGGAGAATACGAAAGCCAATTCAATTGATGAGTTTATCCAAACCGAGTTGAAATTAGACGGAGTTCCACCAGAGCTAATCCGTTTGGGAATCGAAAGATTGCTTCAGAATTCACATCTTAAGTACAAATTCGACGGCTGCGATAGTAATCAAAATTAAAATTTCTTGAATAACTTATGCGAGACAAGAATCAAAGCAACTTCCCCATCAGCAGCCTCAAGCCCTTTAGAAAAGTTAACAACGAGTGTTGTTAATTTTATTAACAGCCTTTCTCAAAGCTTTAAACTTTCAGAACGCGAACTACTAGTTCAAAAACAGTGGCTACATAATATGCAAACTAGTCAGCTTCTCAAAGAACAACAGGATTTCATCAATGAAGCTAATCAAAAGATGCCTATACTATTAACTTCCAAGTCAAGATTAATAATTCTGGAAGCAATACTTGTCACTCGTGCTAGAAATGGACAACCTATAGATGATTTAGTGACGGCAATTGAAGTAGTCAGGAAGAACGTTCTTGAGATAGATATCCAGCCCAATCTCAATTTAGAAAAGGAGCAAAAAACTCAACCTCAGAAAACCAAACATACCCTAATTACACATCGTCATCAATACGATTTACCTATTCTGATCGAAGTTGGTAATTTAATCACTGATGCCCGAAACCTTATATTAATTGTGCCTCTAATTGCGGCTCTATTTGTTTTGATTTTGCCGATTACTAGCCCAAGAATTTGCAATTCTTGGGAGAATACTAGTGGCACTTATGAAAACAAAAGTTTGTTTTGTCAACTTTTAGGTGATTTGAATCGCTTTTTTCAAGACTATCAGAAGCTCCAATGAATCTTCTAGCCCTGGCAACAATCACCGGGGCTTAAGCAATCTAATACGGAGTAAATCATTGTCTACTACTCGAAGATGTACTAATTTAATCACAAGCGTGCCATTCTCATCAGGTGGCATAATCAGCAGATGTTCTTGCGCTGAAATGCCCAACTGTTGCAGAAGGAGTTAGAGCTTGAAGCCGAACTGTTAGAAGAAAATCCAGAGTTAGCCCAGGTGATTCATTCTCTTAATATGCAGGAGATTCAAGCCCAACAGCAAGGATTATTTGGTGTTATGCAAGGAGATTTAACCTCTAAAGGGCAAACTGGTTGGAGTAAGTTTTTTCCGGGATTGGGTAGGAGGTGAACTACCTACACTGTACCGTCAAGGTCAGTGTAGGCTTCCTGCCCAACAGAAAGCACAGTAGTAGATTTCTTAGCCTAGAAAAATCTCGAAATCAGGGCCAATAAGTCAATTTTAGTTTCGTCTCTTTGATAACTAACAGTAAGTTAGTTATTATTAAATTAATAACTAACAGTAAGTTACCAATAGAGATAAAGATAGCTATGTCTGTACAACCCGTAACCTTTGATACTCAATTTACATATCAAACATCTCCTTACTGGTATTGCTATTACCCCTTTGATATCGTGGCACGCGCCGAGCGCATCAGGTACAGCCACTCTATCCAATCTACAGGAGTAAATCTCCACATAGATGTGTACGAGCGTTCGGAACCAAATGCCCCAGTATTCATTTTTAACCACGGAGGTGGTGGCTATTCTGGTTTGTTTGTGAGCCTAGCCCTAGCTTTCTACGACTTAGGTTACACCGTGTTGCTTCCTGACCAAAAGGGACAAGGGCGTACTAGCATCGAAAAAGTCAAAGGTGACTTTACTTTAGACGAGGCAGCCCAAAATATTGCAGATGTAGCGCAATGGGCAAGGCATCGTTATGCTGGGCCTATTTTTATGGGCGGCGGCAGTCTAGGAAGTGGTATTACCTATCATGCTATTACCAAAGGAGCTCCTGTAGAAGCTGTAGCAACTCTGCAACTTTACGATTTTGGCGACCCCAAAACAGCTTTATACCTTTCAAGATTTAATATATTGGCAGGTATTCCAGGTGTACCTTGGATCATTCAGTTTTTCATTGGGTTGTTGCAGAAACTATTTCCAAAACTGCGAATTCCTTACCGTTCAATTGCTCGCTGGCATAATATGCTTGATGAGCGCGATCTTAGTACTGGCTTCTTCAAAAAGTGGTCTAATGACCCGTATACTTTAAAAAGTCTCACTGTCCATGCTTTGGCTAGCCTCTTCAACTCTCCTCCAAAACAGTCAATGGAATACAATCAGATTCCTTTTTTGGTTATCAATACTATACGGGATAAAATGATTTCGCCCGAAGTCACAATTCAAAGTTATGAGCGTTTGGCTGGCCCCAAAAAGTATGTGGAACTAGACTGGGGACATTTTTCACTTTGTCCAGAATTTTTACAAGATTTTGTGACTCTTGCGGATAGCTGGTTCCGCCAGTACATGCCAGCCAATTACCACACCTAGCTTGAAGGAAGCCTTACTCATGGGGCGTAAAACTAATAGCCGAGAACAACTGCTTGCCGCCGCCCGAACTGTCTTAGCTGAGAAGGGGTACGAAGCCACATCTATTTCTGAAATTGTTGCGCGAGCCGGAGTTACTCAAGCAGCTTTTTACTTGTATTTTCCGTCTAAGTCTTCCTTGATTACTACTCTTACAGAAGAAATGTTTGGGAAAGTACAAGCTTCTCTTACTCAAGTTACTCAAGGATTAACCGAGCTAGACGCTATTTTAGAAGCGAGTGTAAGAGCTATTTTTCCAATCATTGAGCAATACAGCGATATTATGCCATTAATTCACAGTGGTGCTGCGCTGATTGAAACGGTAGATACAAGGGAAAATTTATTTGCTCCTTTCAAAAATTGGATGTACAACTTGCTCAATCAAGCGATCGCTGATGGGCAAGTTTCTCCTGGTTTAAATTCCATGCTTGCTGCTAATTATGTAGTCCATCTATTAGAGCGGGCAGGAGAGGATGCCTTCATTTATCAAAAGGATATTCCTTTAGAAATCCACATCTGCTCAGTTCTTTGCTTCATTCGACAAGCATTAGGAACACATAAGGGTAGAATTAATATTTAAAAGAACAGTTCACAAAGAAACTTTCCGCAATAATTTTGCTAAATAAGGAGATGGATTACACAAGCTAAAGCGCATACTAAATTTTTTGCTTCTAAAAAAGGCAAATCTATGCCATATTAAAATAGTATCGAAGACCCAAATATAGTTTTTGTTTTATATTAATGCTATTAACTCTTCAGATAAGTGGCCATCTTCCATTTTAATAATGCGGTCAGCAATATCAAGAATACGATTATCATGCGTAACAATTAGAATAGAGCAACCTTGCTGTTTGGCTAGTTTTTGCATGAGTTCGACAACAGCACGACCGCTATATTTATCTAAAGATGCTGTAGGCTCATCAGCTAAAACTAACTTAGGTTGTGAAGCTAAGGCGCGTGCAATAGCAACTCTTTGTTTTTGTCCTCCTGAAAGATTTTCAGGATAAGAATCAATTCGCTCACCTAAACCAACATCTGTTAGAATTTTTACAGAACGTTCACGAATTTCCTTACGGCTTAGGTTATCGTGTAGTTCTAGTGACATTTCCACATTTTGTTTTGCTGTAAGAAATTTCAGCAAGTTATGAGATTGAAAAATATAGCCAATATAGCGACGTGTTTGCATCAATTTTTGTTCGCTAGCTCCCAAAAGCTCTTGACCAAAAACTTTCAAACTTCCAGCCTGGACAGATCTTAGACCACCAATTAATGTCAATAATGTTGTTTTTCCAGAGCCAGATGGGCCTTCCATAATAGCTATTTCACCAGGATAAACTTTTAAATTAATATTAAATAAAATTTGTTTATTTAGCTCACCTTGTCCAAAAAAATGCTCTAAGTTTTCTATCTCAATAATTGGCTTGTTATTCATAATAATTTTGCTAAAATTTTAAAATTAAAAGACATCTGCTGGATCTGCATCTTTTAGCTTACGCACTGCAATAATACCAGAAATAAAGCACATTAACACTGTCAATATTAATATGTTTACCCCTCTATTTACTGTCATAAATATTGGTAAAAATGATTCTGCTCTAGTTAAGTCGTATAGCAATAAACTAATAATATATCCAGGAAGATAACCAAAGAATGCCAAAATTAAAGCTTCTTGAAAAACAAGACTCAATAAGTATTTATGCGAATAACCCATTGCTTTTAATGTTGCATATTCGCTGAGATGATCGGAAACATCTGCATATAAAATTTGATAAACAATAACCGCACCAACAGTAAAGCCCATAATAACACCCAAACCAAAAATTACCCCAATTGGGCTGCTTTCAGCCCAATATTTAGTCTCTAACTCTACAAATTCTTGTTTGGTCACAACTTTCACATCTTTTTGGGGTAGATTTTTTCTTAAAACTTCAAGAACTTTTTGGATATCATAACCGGGTTTAACATTAATTAATCCTACGTCTATTTGTTGAGGAGAGCGATTTTTAACAATCCGAAGAAAATTTAAATCGCTAGTAATTAAATTAGCATCAGCTGAAAAAGACGGCCCCATAGTAAATAAGCCAGCTAAATTAATTCTGCGATCATTAACTTCACTATATACAGATTCACCTTTTTCTAGCTTCTTTTTCATAAAATTAGTACCCCATTCAGGACGTGAGGTAATATCAAATAAAACTGTATCTGGCTGTTTTAATTGCTCTAAATGTTCTTCAACTCCTTGTAAAGGTAAAATAGGTTTATTTGGGTCAAAAGCATAAGTTAATATGGGATAAGACTGAGCAGTATTAGGGTTTTTCCATGCTAAAACATCAACGTATGTCGAATTAACTGATTCAACTCCCTCATAGTTCAAAGTATCGTACAATAACGGTCTAGGAAAACTTTCCATATAGTAAATAGCGATTGTTTGAGAACTCAGCATCACAATATCGGCTTTCAGATTTCTATGGAAAATTGTATTGCAGTCATACAAGCCATCTTGAAATCCTAACTGCATAAACATGAGAATATCTGCAAAAGCAATGCCAATTAAAGCCACAATGAAGCGAGTTTTAACTCTAGTGAGTTGTAACCAAGCCAAAGGCGTATTTCGTCGAAACATATTCAAAATGTATTTATGGTGAATAAATTTTTCTAAAAAGTAAAAGTATTAGTTTTAAATAAATCTTTATTTCCATCAAGATTTTGTTCAGATACGAATTGATACTTTTACCTGCAAATTAGTCAAATTCGTAACTTTTTGACTATCTTCTGGGTTAATTTTAATCTTAACTTCCATGACTCTGACATCTACATTAGCAGCAGGATCAGTATCAAGAATATTTCTTTTACCAATTTTTAAGCCAACATTTTCTACTGCTCCTTGTAATTCTCCTGTGAAACCCCCGTATTCGCTACTGATAGTTGCTTTTTGGCCTAGGCGAACTTTGCCTATATTAGTTTCATATACTTCAGCCACCGCATACATCTGTTTAGTTTGTCCTAATTCAACAACCCCATTAGAATCAACTATTTCACCAGGATAAGTATGTAATTTTAAAATTTTACCTTCTTTAAAAGTCCGAACGTAGGCTAAATCAAGTTCTTGTTGTGCTTTTTTTGCTGCTGCTATTGCGCTTTCAACCTCAGCTTGAGCGACTTTAACATCTTCTGGACGCACTTGTTGAATGCGCTGTAAGCTAGCTTTAGCTTCTACAATTTGTTGCACTAAGCTTTCTAAGCTTTTACTTCTACTTGCTTGTGTCTCGTTGATTTGCTCCTGTAAAGTTTCTATAACCTGATTTTTAACCGCTTCCGCTTCTTTAAAACGCTCGTTTGATGTTTTACTTGCTAAACATTTAGTATCACGAGTCGATGCTGGTACTGCACCTTGTTGAAACAATGTTTCATAACGTTGGCACTCTATTACGGCATTATTTAATTCTGCTTTTAAGCTCGAAAGTTTAGCTTGTTGAACATCTTGCTCTCTGAGCAATTTAGTTCTTAAACCAGCCATCTTAGCTTCTTGAGCTTTGCCTTCTTGAAACAACTCTGTTTGTAAACGAGCAATAATTGCTTTTTGAGCTGTAATTTCTCCTTCCTCAGATCCAGATTTCACTAGATCCAAACGAGCCTGAGCAACTTCAATTTCCTTTTGAGACTGTTTGAATTGAGCGTCTAAGCGATCACGACGATCTAAAACAGCAATAATTTGTCCAGCTTTTACCCAGTCTCCTTCTTTGATTAAAAGTTGTTTAACTCTAACTCCTTCTAATGTACTAGAAGCAGATATATTAATTACTTCTCCTTCAGGCTCTAGTCTTCCTAATGCTGTAATAGCTTTTGGTTCCGCAGATGTAACTAAAGGCTTTTGTTTAACAGTTTTAGTATTTAAGAAATAGTATACGGGAATTGTAATTGCTATAGTTGATCCCACAACTATCAGGGTAATAAAGTTCCACTTGGGAAGTTTAAATAAAATACTTGCTTGCTTTTGGAGTTTCTGCATTTTAATTTACTAGTAAAAATTTTAATCAAATTTATTATTTTTCTTCATGAGGTGGAAGAGTTTTTAAATAAATATCAACTGGGTCTTGACGACGTAATTGTAATACAAAATCGGGGAAACCTACTCCTTTATAATCTATATCCAAATTATCCACTGATTCTAAACAATTCTTTACTTTTGGTAGTTGATACCAAGGTGCAGCTGGAAATAAATGATGTTCTATATGTAAGTTAAAGTTGTAACAAAACAAAACTGCAAGAATATAATTCATCTCACTGGTTCGGCTGATAGAATCTTGTTCGTGCAGTGGAATTGGCTTGGGATGATGGCTAGATAAGTATGGAAAAAGTCCAACGTGCTGAGAGAAATTCATATTCTCAAACCAAACAGCATAAATCAACAACATTGGAGTAAATATGATTAGATATTTAACTAATCCCAAATAGAAAATCACAAGAATATGGGGAAGTATAATTGCAATCAATGAGACAAATCCAGCCTTAGCATTGGCATAGCTTTTTTCCTTATACTCGTTCAAAGTATATAACCAAAAAACTTGAAAAGTTAACTTAAAAAACGAAATTGGGAACCAAGTTTTCCAAATAATACGAAATAAGTTATGGGTAAATTTGGAATTTTCTCTCAATTTGAGAAGAACAGCTTGTGTTGGATCTTTATCTACTACACCAACCCATTTATGATGTTGATAATGTATATTTCTCCAGGAAATATAAGGAATAATGCATAAAGGGCTAACTAATGTACCCGTAATAGTATTCATAAATTTATAAGAGAATAAGGCTTTATGTCCACATTCATGAAGAATTACAAAAAAACGAAAAAGTGATATCCCTAAAAATATTTCTAAAATCCAGTATAGAACGGAAAAGTAAGGAGTTTTTAATAAAATAGCCAAGCCAATTGCAAAACAAGCTATTTCTGCTAACACTGTAAGAGTTCCATAAAAGTTGTTTACCCTTAAAGAACCGCTTTTAGCTAATTTTTTAGCGATTAATACATAGTCTTCTTTTAACATAATTACCTCCAATGTCAGTCTTTTTATTTGCTTTGTTTGATTTCAAGCCTGGAAATGTGAAAATTTGCAATTTTTAATATTTACATAAGCATTTTTTTAAATTTTTATGACGTTTAGTAAATATTGAGCCTATAATCATTTTTCCAACAGTTCTATCTATTAAATTGCCAAATCCTAAACTAAACTCAATTTGATCTGTATAAATAGTTTGGTTCCCCACAGGCTCAAAAAAATGATAATGATTAAAGCATTTATATGGGAATCCTACTTTCATAATATCAGCAAAGAACTTATTCTCTTCGTAAACTGTTATCTCAGTTTTCCAATACATCCAAACCAAGAAAAACCGAAATTTAAATTCAATAATTGAACCTATATTCCATTCCTCATGTTTATTAATCCAACGAACTCGATGCGGAAAATGTTTTTCAAAGCCATAAGGTGATGCACAAAAACTAAAGACTTTTTCCACAGGCGCATCAATTTTAATTGTTTTTTTGTACTTCATTTTAATTGAATCTCGTTGGGTAAATTTTATTGTTTTTCTTACTTACATTTAATAATATTTAAATGCTTGCTATAAAAGAACAATTATTCTTGTTTTTAGCTATTAGTTATAAATACCCTCTAAAAGAAGAGAGTATTATATTTAATTTTGACAAGCTAAAACTAATCTAGATAAAACCTAAGTTTGTCAGCTAAATTATGGATGTGGGATTCGCTCAATATTGAGTAATGGTTGCCTGTAAGACTATGAACCTCTATAGGTTTAGCAGAAAACTGCTGCCATCCTAACAATTTATCTTGTTTAAACTCTGAAAACCTTTTTAACAAAAAATCTTGGGTTGGCGACATAGATTCGCTTGCTCGCAGAAGAACAATTTGATTTGGATAAACTTCGGGAGCATAATTGAGGAAGGCTTGAGTGTTTGCTTGATAAACTTGCAAAATTTGTTTAATTTGCTCCAAATTGGTATCTGGGGAGATAATTGCGGCTCGCTTTGCTTCTTCTAAGATGTAATTAATTTGTGTTTCAGGTTCTAGCTGTTGTAATTTTGCCTCACAGATGGGTATTGTTTTACCGAAGTTACCGCCTAAGTCTTTTGCAAGTAACACAGCAATCATTACATCATCTATATCTGACTGTCGCAATTGAGCTATAGGTGCTTGAGTATCTATTAAAGCGAGTAAAGCTACTTGTTCGCCCCAAGAGTGCAACTTTTGTGCCATCTCAAACGCAACTATGCCACCAAAAGACCAACCGCCCAGGTAGTAAGGGCCTTCAGGTTGGACGCTACGGATAGCTTCTAAATAATCTGTTGCCATTTCTTCGATGGTCATACGAGGTTTTTGTTTCCCTATAAAACCTCGTGCTTGCAATCCGTAGAAAGGTTGTTTGTTACCTAGATAGTGCGTTAAGCTAGCGTAACATAAAACGTTACCACCAATTGGATGAACGCAGAAAAAGGGTGGCTTTGAACCTTTAGTTTGTATTTTGACTAAGGGAGACCACTGTTGAGTTTCTTCTTGTTGACGCAAAATACTTGCTAACTCCTCAATAGTTGCTCCTTGAAAAAGTATGGAAAGAGGTAGGTTCTTACCAAATTTATCTTGAACATGAGCCATCAACCGTACAGCTAGCAGAGAATGACCGCCAATTTCAAAGAAATTATCTTGCACACCCACGGGATGAACCTGTAAAATTTCTTCCCAAATTTGTACTAGTTGCATTTCTAAAAAATCGCGGGGTGGAACGAAATTCTTACCCTTGTTAAAAGTGGACATATCTGGAACAGGAAGAGCATTGTGATCTACTTTGCCATTAGAAGTGATCGGCATTTTGTCCAAGAGCACAAACGCCGATGGCATCATAAAGTATGGTAATGCTTCTGTTAGGTGATTCCGTAGTTCTGTAACGCTAATGCCAGAAGTTGTAGGTACGATGTAGGCTAAAATTTCTAAATCATCTGTCGAACGTAGTTTTTTGGCAACGACAGCAGCTTCACTAACACTAGCAAGCTTGAGCAAGTGATTTTGGATCTCACCTAATTCCACCCTAAAACCACGTATTTTAACTTGATGATCCATCCTACCTAAATGTATCATCTCGCCATTTGGTAAGAGTTTTGCTAAGTCTCCCGAACGATAAATGAGTTCTTGGGGTTTATAAGGGTTTTGAACAAACCTTGTTGCGGTTAGTTCATCTCTGTTAAGATATCCGCGACTAACTCCATCTCCACCAACACATATTTCTCCTGGTACACCCACAGGAAGCAAGCGTAACTGAGAATCCATAATATATGTTGTAGTGGTAGGGATAGGAATACCAATGTTACAAACGTTTTCCTCTATTTCTCGTTCAGTAATTTCTTTAAAGGTGACATGTACTGTGGTTTCTGTAATTCCGTACATGTTAATCAGTTTGACATTGGGATAGGCTTGTTTCCAAGCTTTAAGTTGAATAGGATGGAGTGCTTCACCACCAAAGATGATGTATCGTAATGCAATATCTACTTGTGGTTGTTTGAGGATTTCTTGCATCAAGCTATAAAAGAAAGTTGGTGTTTGATTTAAAACAGTCACTTTCTCACGGATAATTAGTTCTAAAAAACCAGCAGGATCTCTAGTTAGTTCTTGAGGAACAACAATTAATTTCCCACCATACAGCAATGCTCCATACATTTCCCAAACCGAGAAGTCAAAGCCATAATAATGGAACATTGTCCAAACATCGCCGTCAGTGAAGGTAAATTGCAACTCATCATTTACCAAAAGTCGAACCACATTTCGATGTTCTAACAAAGCTCCTTTTGGTTTACCAGTAGAACCGGAAGTGTAGATACAGTAAGCTAAATTGCTGGGGGTAGCTTTGCTGGTAGGGGGATGAGATGGTTGTGCAGCAATCCTTTCACCATCAGTATCTAAGCATATCAAAGATGTAATCTGCGTTGGTAAGCATTTAATTGAAGCTTGAGTGGCGATCGCATGGGTGACTTGAGAATCTTCAACCATGAAAGAAAGCCGCTCTTGAGGATAATTAGGATCTATTGGAAGGTAAGCACCACCCGCTTTGAGAACACTTAAGATCGCCACAACAGTATCTAATGATCTGTTGAGGCAAAGAGCAACCAAAGTATCTGCTTCTACCCCTTGTTTTTGAAGGTAATGTGCCAGTTGGTTAGCGCGAGTTTCCAGTTCCTGATAAGTTAGATATTGATTTTCATAAACTACTGCTATATTATTCGGAGTTTTGCTAGCTTGTTCCTCAAATAATTGATGAATAGTTTTATCTTCCGGATAAGAAGCTTGTGTCAAGTTCCAAGTAATTAGTTGCTGATATACTTCTGCTTCATTTAAAACAGTTATATCATGAATCTTTTGTTGAGGATTAGCAACCATTTGTTTGAGAAGTATCTCAAAGTGACGAAACATTTGTTCAATAGTCCCAACATCGAACAAGTCACTGTTGTATTCCCAGTATCCTTGTAATCCTGACTCTGTTTCTTCCATAGACAGAGTTAAGTCAAACATGGCTGCATCCCTATCCAAATTCAAGGAAGATATGCTCAAGCCTGGTAGATTTAACTCACCTATTGGGGTATTTTGCAAAACAAAACAAACCTGAAATAGAGGATTATAACTTTGGTTTCTCTCAGGGCAGAGTTTTTCAACTAACTTTCCAAATGGTAGGTCTTTGTGAGCAAAAGCATCTAAAGCAACCTTTCTGACTCGTTCCAGCATCTCTTGGATTGTAGGATTGCCCGATAAATTCCCACGCATTACCAAAGTGTTGACAAAAAAACCAATTAGTACATTTATATCGCTGATATTACGGTTAGCAATTGGTGAACCAACTAGAATATCTTTTTGCCCGCTATAGTAAGAGAGCAAAATTATAAAAGCAGTCAACAAGGTCATATACAGTGTAGCTGCTGTTTGTTGACTTAGCTGTTTTAACTCCTGAGTTAATTTTTTATCAAGTTGAAAGTATAAAAGAGAACCGTGAAAAGTATGTGCTGAAGGGCGGGGTCTATCTGTAGGCAAAGTCAGCAAATTTGGCGCACCTGCTAACTGCTTCTGCCAGTAGTTATATTGTTCTTCTAATAATTCATTAGTTAACCACTGACGTTGCCAGTAAGCGTAATCAGCATATTGCAGTGCTAGTTTTGGCAATGGAGAGGGTTGCCCAGCTATAAAAGCTTTGTAGAGAGTGGCTAGCTCTTGAATAATAATTCCCATTGACCAAACATCTGAAATGATGTGGTGTATTGTTAGTAATAAAACATAAGATTCAGAACCTAATTTTAGTAATTTAAACCTTACTAAAGGTGCAGTTGTCAGGTCAAATGATTGTTGTGCTTCTTGATTGGCCAAGTATTGCACTTTTAATGACTGTTCTTTTTCAGGTAATACTTGCAAGTCTATTACTGACAAAGATACGGTTACGTCGGTGTTAATTACCTGTATAGTAGAACCATTTATCATTCTAAAGCTAGTACGGAGAATTTCGTGACGCTTTACAATTTCAGCTATACATTTTTCTAAAACAACTAAATTAAGATTTCCAACAATTTTACGAGCGGCTGAAATGTTGTAAGTTGAACTCTTAGCTGCTAGTTGATCTAAAAACCATAATCCTTCTTGATTAAAGGTTAGAGGAATTTCTTTATCCCTTGGAACAGTGGGAATAGAAATTGAAGAAGTAAGTTTGAGTTGATTGTGTTGATTTAATGATGCGAGCAGAACTGCTTTATGTTCATTGATGGATTCACGAATTTCTGGTGTTAGTGCTTCTTTAGCAGCGCGAAGATGAAGTTTTTCACCTTCAGTCCACAATTTAATACCACGTTCTGATAATTCAAATAAAAGCTCATTTAAGTTCATAAAACAATTTCCTCCATATCTTCAGCAGAGCTATCAGAAGCAAAGATTGATGCGTTAATAGTCGTGAAAGTAAATTGCATGAGTAGTAAATCTGCTAGTTGCTCAATGGTAATTCCCTCAATAAATCTTTCGATTGCTACATCTACTTCTAATTCCTTAACAAAGCGATTTTTTAATTCCATAGCCGTTAAGGAATCTAGTCCTAGTTCATTTAAAGCCTGTGTAGACTTCAGCTGATGTGATGAGTTAAAACCAAGAACTTTGCTTAAATGCTTTTCTATATAATCTATTAGCACTGCATGACGTTCTTTAAGAGGAGTAATTTCTAACCTTTGTCTAATACTGAAATTATGGGGTTGTTCCTCCAGGGACACATTTACTATTTTGTCATTCACAAACGTGGCACTAATATGATGCTGATATTCTTCTACTAAAGTTTGTAACAACTGTGGCAGTAACTCTAGCTGTTCTGGTAAAAACTTGCCCGTATCTTCTAGAATTTTTACTATTTGCTGGGTATCAACTTGATGAATGTAGTTAGCGATCGTGTTTAGTTGTTTTCCGTTCCCATTGTTCTGACCATTGTTCTGATTAATATGGCAGCCATTTTTAGTTTCCCCAATCCAATAACGTTGACGCTGGAAAGGATAAGTGGGTAAAGCCAACTTTTGGCGGCGATAATCTCGGTCAAATTCTAACCAGTTTACCTGCACTCCTTGGGCATATAACTGTCCCAAACTAATCAACATTTGTTGCCAATCTTGGCTGCGAGGATTTAAACTCGGCAACCATATTCCAGTATCTTCTGGTAAACATTGACGACCCATTCCTAACAAAATAGGTTTAGCCCCTATTTCCACAAATACTTTATAGCCTTGTTGATAAAGTGTATTCATACCAGAGGCAAATTTAACTGGTTGTCGTGCATGACGAACCCAGTATTGAGGAGTGGTGATATCGTTACTAGCCACTTCTCCAGTCACATTAGAAATTATGGGAATACAAGGTTTGTTATATTTGATTTCTGACGCAATACTTTCAAACTCCCTTAAAATCGGTTCCATTAGAGGTGAGTGGAAAGCATGAGATACTTGCAATGGTTTAGTCTTTACTCCTTGGGCTTGAAGGGTTTTGCAAACAGCAGCAATAGCTTGAGAATCACCAGAAATTACGATACTTTGAGAACCATTAATAGCAGCAATAGCGACTGCTTCACCAGAGGACTCAATTACTTTTTGAACGTGGTTCTCGGATGCTAAGACAGCCATCATTTTACCGTTGCTTGGTAAAGCCTGCATTAATCGTCCTCTGGTGGCAATTAACATCAAAGCATTTTCCAAGCTAAAGACTCCTGCAACAGTAGCAGCAACATACTCGCCGATACTGTGACCCATGACGGCATCTGGTTCAATGCCCCAAGATTTCCATAATTGAGCTAGGGCATATTCAATTGCAAAGATAGCGGGTTGAGTGTAAGCCGTTTCATCAATTAATGAAATTTCTCCTGGTTCTGGATACAAGATATTCAGTAAGGAGTTATTTAGATAAAGACTTAAAATTGCATCGCATTGCTCAAGAGCTTTGCGAAAGGTAGGCTGGGTTTCATAGAGTTCTCGACCCATGTTAGCATACTGTGAACCTTGCCCTGTAAACAAAAATGCGACTTTTAGGCGTTTTTTGCTAGTCAGTTGACCTTTCACTAATCCTAAAGTATCTTGTTTAGCGGTAAAAGCTTGCAATTGCATTAGTAACTGTTCAGTTGATTCAGCTACTAATGCAAGGCGATAATCAAAATGCGAACGCCCTGTATTAGCTGTAAAGCAGATATCTACAATTGCTGCTGTAGAATTACTTTCAATAAACTTCTTGTAACTTTGTGCTAAATCTTGTAATCCTTGCTCTGTTGTTGCTGATAATGACAAAATATGCAGTGGACGCTTATTGGAATCCCAACTTTTAACCTGCGTGGCTTGTTTGGGTGCTTCCTCTAAAATTAAATGCACATTTGTTCCACTCATCCCGAAGGAACTAACTCCAGCTAAACGCTTGCCTGTTTTTGAATCCCAAGGAGTTAATTCTGTAGGGACTACAATTGGTAGTTTTGCCCACGGAATATAAGGATTGGGATTTTTAAAATGGAGATGAGGCGGTATTTGCTGATGTTGTAGAGAAAGAACTACTTTGATCAAACTAGCTATCCCCGCTGCTGGCTCCAGATGTCCAAAATTGGTCTTAACCGAACCAATCTTAAGAGGTTCATCCTCTGAGCGACCTTGAGCTAACACCTTATTTAAAGCTAATACCTCAATTGGATCTCCTAATGGGGTTCCTGTTCCGTGGGCTTCTACATATTGAATTTGACTTGGCTCCACTTTGGCATTTTCTAAAGCTTGGCGAATCACAGATTCTTGAGCAGAACCATTGGGGGCTGTCAGTCCATTACTTTTACCATCATGGTTAACTGCGGAGCCTTTAATTAAAGCCAATATCTGATCTCCATCTGCTACAGCATCAGATAAGCGTTTTAGAATAACAATTCCACAACCTTCTCCCCTGGTATAACCATCAGCAGCAGCATCAAAAGTTTTGCAACGGCCATCTGTCGCTAAGGCTTTCAACTTACAGAAAGCAATAGTTGGTTCCGGGGATAATATTAGGCTAACTCCACCAGCTAATGCTAGATCGCTCTCTCCTGAACGTAGACTTTGACATGCAAGATGAACTCCTAAACTAGAAGAAGAACAACTGGTATCCAAAAATAAACTTGGGCCTTGTAGCCCTAGCACATAAGACAAACGCCCAGCGGCAATACTTCTAGTATTTCCTAAACTGTTGTAAGCATCAATCCATGTCGAATCTCCAGAATTGAGATGAAACCGGGAATAGTCCTCAAAACCAATTCCCATAAACACACCTGTTTTAGAGCCTTGTAATCGTTCTGGTGCAATTCCTGCATTTTCTATAGCTTCCCAACTTACTTCTAAAAGCAGTCTTTGCTGTGGGTCCATGTTTTCTGCTTCTCTTGGGGAAATCCCAAAGAATTGGCAGTCGAAACGATCTACCTCATCTAAGAAGCCTCCATAACGGGTGTACATTTTTCCTGGAGTATTGGGATCTGGATGATAGTAATGCTCCACATTCCATCTTTGTAGAGGAATTTTATCAATTGCATCTACTCCATTTTGCAGTAAGTGCCAAAATGTTTGGGGATCGTTTACTCCTCCAGGAAAACGACATCCTATACCTATAATGGCGATTGGTTCTCTCTTTCTTTGTTCTGCTGCTTCTATTTGGGTACGTGCTTGCTTTAAAGCTTGAAGTATTCTGTTTGATGAAGAATTTTCTTCTGGATTTGGTTCATAAACCTGATACATTTTTTAGCCTCTTAACAAGTTTTCTAGTACTTCTAATTCCTGAGCAATTGATTGCTCAATTTCATTTTCTAAAGAACCAAATAATGGCGATGAAGGATTTTGTTCTACTTTTATTTGCAATTCAGTAGTTTTTGGAGTATCTGCTGTTTTTACCTTAACTTCCTTGGCTAAGTATTGAGCTAGAGATGCAATTGTAGGGTAATTCCAAAGGATTGTTGGTTCTAAAGAAAGTTGTAGCCATTCTGATAAGTCTTGTGCTGCATCAACTGCCATTACTGAGTCCATGCCATAATCTGAAAAAGAAGCAGTAGGAACAATTGACATAACATCTATTTTTAATTTTTGAGCCAGCCAATTTTCAATCCAAGTTTGTATAGACTCAGTACTGTGGTCATCATTGACTTCTATAAATTGAGCCTGGTTATTTTCTACTGATTGTATTGACTCTTGATTTTCAGTAAGTTCTAAACTAATCCTAGACTCAATTTCAGATTTATTCTTGGGTAGATTACGTCGCAATAATTCATCGAGTTCATTATCTTCTCCTGCCAAAGTTTGTTCTATATCACCTATGCTCGTCACATAATCAGATATCTGAGTAGTTAAAGCATTAGTATCAGATACAACTACTTCTCCAGCAATTCCAGAAATAATACTTTGGAATTTTTGTTCAAACTGAAATTCTGCCCAATTTTTAGCACGAATTAATTTCTCAGAAACATGAACTTTAGATGCTCCTTGAACCGCAGCTAGTAGAATAGCGAAGGTAGTTAGTTCACCTGTACGAATATATGCCCAATGAACTGCGGTGTGATGCTCAGAAAAATAATTTCGATGATTAGTTAAATGGTCATTAATTTGATCTGCTGCTATTTTTAATCGTTGAGCAATTTCAGGTGTTCCTAACCCCTCACATAAGAATTTTTGTAATTCTTGACTTTTATTAATTATCCGAGAACCTAAAAAGCTATTGAGAGTTTCTGTTGGTCCTTCAAAAATTCGTAATAATCTTGCATCACGAAGGATTTGAGGGGCAATATTTGTTTCTATATAGCCACGGGCCCCTAACAACTGAACTAAATGATCGGATGCCTGCCAAAAAAATTCTGGGCCTGATGTTTTACAAGCTGTATAAGCTTCTTCTGGAACAGAATATCCCAAATCCAACAACTTAGCAATTGCAAAGATTAACGTTTCTAAGGCTGTAATGGCAGCTGTAAGGTCGCTCAAACGAACTAACGTAGTTGGGTTATCAAGTAAACGACCTGTGGAAATAAAACGACGCTCACTATAACGAAGCATCAACTGAGCGCAGCGTTTCATGCCACCAAGACTCATTGCGCCCAAACCCAACCTACCAAACATCATGGCATCTTGAGCTACCTTCATCCCATTTCCTGCTTCTCCCAGTAAATACTGTGGATTAACTGAAACATCTTCAAAGTAAATAGTATTTTGAACCATACCTCGCATACCCATTGTGAGTGCTTCAGGACCTTGACGTATACCCTTCGTACCCTGACGCACAACAAAACCGCTCATGCCCATTAGTTGATGGTTAGCATCTAGCAATTGCACAAAGACGTTAATAGTTCCAGCCCATGAGCCATGCCCAATC
Organism: Nostoc foliaceum FACHB-393; assembly: GCF_014698505.1. Lineage (GTDB taxonomy): Bacteria > Cyanobacteriota > Cyanobacteriia > Cyanobacteriales > Nostocaceae > Nostoc > Nostoc foliaceum_A. Next base: position 18,127 of record NZ_JACJTD010000080.1, read on the forward strand.
CATGACTTTTGCCCATTTATTCTCCAACCACCCTTATTATCCGGTATAGCAGTTGTTGCAATAGCCCTTGGATTTGAGCCTGCACCAGGTTCTGTAATTGCAAAACCAGCTAACTCACGACCTTGAGCAATCAAAGGTAAAAGTTCTTCTTGCACAGTCTTGCTGGCCCAATTCATAATTGGGCGAGTCCCTAAGACATGGTGAACGCCCACAAAAGAAGCAAGGGTTAAGTCTATAGCCGCTAGCTGTTCGATTACACGAAGGGTATCTTGATAATTAAGAGCCATTCCACCATATTGCTTTGGCACTTGCATACCAAGGAGTCCATGATTGCCAAAGTCTAAGACAATGTAAGGTGGAATACAACGGCGTTCATCAATCAGGCGAGAATTAATCCTCTCACTTGCATAACTGCGGAGCCACCCAATTAAATCGTTAGCACAGGATTTACTTTTATCTTCTACATTGACTGAATTATGACTTGAGTTTTTGACAGATGTTGTTGAAGGGTGGATGTGTTTAGATTCTGCTGGCTGCATTTTTGTTGGCGATTTTACAGACTCTATTACTTCAGATTTCCATAGACCTACAGTATTTAAAGAATCTTCTAAAAACCCACTGCGACAGGCGTGACGCTGAATCTTTCCACTAGATGTTTTAGGTATACTGCTAGGTTTAAGGAACGCTACTGCATAAACTTGCAGTTCATGTTGTTCTGATACGGCTTTACGGATACTGCTGGCGATTCCATCTACATCCAAATTCCGCAGATAAGCCCGTTCCACTTCTACTGCTATAACTAGTTGCTCTTGCTCTTTAACCTCTATTGAAAAAGCTGCACAACAACTACTGTGTAAAGCTGGATGAGAATTCTCTACAGTCAGTTCAATATCTTGAGGATAGTAGTTACGTCCTCGAATAATAATTACATCTTTAATGCGTCCAGTAACGTACAACTCCCCATCTTGCAAAAATCCTAAGTCACCAGTGCGAAGAAATGGGCCTTCACCTGTATCTACCAAATAGGCATGAAAAGTCTGTTGAGTTTGTTCTGGTTTTCTCCAATACCCCAGAGCAACACTTTCTCCAGATACCCAGATTTCTCCAACTTCTCCGTCTGCACAGGTAGTCTTTGTTTCGGGGTGAGCAATTACTATTTTTTGATCTAACCAATTACAGCCACAACTTGTAATTGCTTGGGCATTTGCTGAGTCCTCAACAGCATCCGCAACTCGGTTTTGTGACAATTCCCTTCCATCAACCAAGCGAACAATAGGGCTTTCACTCGTTAGACCACCACTGACAAATAAAGTTGTTTCAGCCATACCGTAACAAGGATAGAATGCCTCCATGCGGAAACCACAATCAGCAAAAGTCTTAGCAAAACGTTCCAGTGTTTTAACACGAATGGGTTCTGCACCAGTAAACGCAACTTTCCAACTGTTCAAGTCAAGTCCTGCTATTTGTTCGGGTTTAATCTTTTGTACACACAGTTCATAAGCAAAATTTGGGCCACCACTAGTGGTTGCTTTAGAGTCAGAAATTGCTTGCAACCAACGTATAGGCTTCTGAAGAAAAGCTACTGGTGGCATAAGTATGACTGGAAAACCTCCATAGATTGGCTGTAGTACTCCACCTATTAATCCCATATCGTGATAAGGCGGTAGCCAGATAACACCCTGACTCTTGGGTTCATGCTCAAAACATTTATGTATTAAACTTAAATTATGCAGTAGATTGCCATGAGAAACCATCACTCCTTTTGGCATTCCTGTAGACCCAGAAGTGTACTGGATAAAAGCTAAAGTATCTCTGTCTAATTGTGGTGACTGCCAATCATTAGCCAGGCTAATATTAATATCATCAGTAGTTATATAATTTAATTTTGTGCCAGGCAGTTCTTTTTTTAAAGTTTTTTCTATATCGCTGAAAACTGATTTTGTTGTCAGGACAATAGTTGCTTGGGCATCAGCCACAATTGCTTGTAATCTATGGTTATGATGGTTACGTCTGGGAGGATATGCTGGAACTGCTATTACTCCTGCATATAAACATCCAAAAAAAGCAGTAATAAATTCTAGCCCTGGTTGATAAAGTAAAAGTGCCCTTTCACCGATTGCTTCCTGGCTTTGCAGCGTTGTTGCAATGGATCGCGCTTTTATATCTAACTCTTGATAGGTAAGGTTGACTTGTTCTGTTTCTCCATTGGAAAGAAAGGTAAAGGCAATTTCATTTGCTTGATTCTCTTGTCTATAACGAAGTAAATCTACTAAGTTAGCAATTTGATTTAGATTATTTTTACTAGAAACTAGCATTTTTAACAATACACTCCTTAAAGATTACAGTGTTTTAGTATAAATTTTTACCACCAATGATTGCGATTAAAGTTTTTTCTTCGTAAAAGAGGTTATACCTTTATACACGCAAATAAAAGAATGGTAATGCTTCTTTTTATATTCATCTGATTTGATTTTCAATTTTATGCACAAGCTGCTTCTTCGTCACGGAATCTTTACATTCCATATTCTGGTTAGTATTTTTAATGCTTCGCTCTTGACATCGCACATAGTAACAATTAGGAAAAACTATTATTTTTGCAAATCTTTGATTTTATTTGTTCTCTACCGTGATTGCTCTGCAAGGCAGGATTCTGATCTAATAAGCATAGATTTTGCTTTATTTCCAGCATTTGCTGCAATAGATAATCTACTTCAGTTTGAAGCTGGCAAAGCTTTAATTGTTGATCAAATGAATAAACGGACTGTTTTGGCTCCATTTGAGAATTTATTTACCTCCTTAAATTTGAAATAACAAGAGTAGAAAAGGTCGAAACTATTTATCATTAATGATGCAAAACTTTCAGAGATATCTATATTTCATATGGCTATTAACCCCCAGGGCAAACGCACGCGATTTCTCAAACCCTTGCTGGACAAGGATATTGATGAAAAAATCGCCTGAATCATCAAAGATCCAAACCCTTGCTATTAAAGGATTCTTATACTTTAGATGCGTTTGCCCTGTATTAAGCCCCTTTTACTTATCCTTACTGCCACTCCTACATAAAAAAACTCAAAGTCAGTACAAAAAGTTCATTAGTTAACTTCAAATTCGCTTCTTCTAATTCCAGAAAAATACTCAAAAAATTTTCAGCTTCAACCTACATGCATCTGAGATTGACATTAAAAATATAGCAATCCTAAATCATTTGTGAGAGAGAAAGTAGCTGAAAAGCCTATAAATATGTACTTTTAATCTCCGTATTTTCTCACATTTCAATCCGGATTGCTATATATACATCAAATAATAGTTGAAAACCTACATTCCACAGGTCTATCAGGTCAATAGATAATATTTTCGGCAAGGAGCACCAAGAAACTGGAGAATCCAACGTCGTTCATCGGTAAGATTAGGAATCTGTTTAACGTCAGAGATCGTTAATAGATGAATCGATATGAAACATTGAAATACCCAACGGAGAGTAGGAGTGGCAGTCGGCTTGCCCAACTGATTGCTGATGCTTTGTTTATCCTGTTCTAGAGCTTGACGTAGCATCCTCTGCCCTAAGCTGTAAACTAAATATGTCTTTTCTTTTGGAATAGCTTCTCTCATAAAAATTAATACTAGTGTTCAACTATACATAACTATCGGAGTAGGCAAGTTAGAGGTAATGAAGCAAAGTAGCTACGGAATTACACTTTGTATTTACGTATTACGGGAAGTATCTTAAGCTTGTATAACTGATCTAGCTTACGAACTAATATAAAATATTAAGTTTTTTTTCATACTGTTTAAACAGTAAAATTACTTAAAATAACTAACAAAGCTACCATTGTTGCAGTATTTCTACTGCTGCTTTCTGGAATGCCTTAGGACTTTAACCTTCCCCAATCTCCAATCCCTTGCTTGCGCTTTTCTAGTTGGTTTGTCTAGTTGGACGTTTTGAAGCAATTCTTTGATTTGGTGTAATAGGCATCACCGTGGTCGGGTAGCAGGATTATATCGCTATAATCCTGCTACCCGACCACAGTGATGCCTAATATAAGTTTCTTCTCCGTTTTTGTTGACTTTATTGATACCGCAGAGATTGTCCGCTTGCTTTGAGCGGTGTTCTCTGCTCTTGTGATTTGAATTTAGAGAGAAATAGGGGAGAAATAGGGGAGATAGTTGCAATTCCGGAAAAAACGGGTTTTATGAAATGGGTTATGGACACTTATCATTGGATTTTAGAGGTTGTACGTCGTCCAAATGATCCTAAGGGTTTTGTCTTGTTACCCAAACGCTGGGTTGTTGAGCGTAGTTTTGGTTGGTTTAATTGGTGTCGTCGTTTAAGTAAAGACTACGAAATTTTACCGCAAACCCATGAAACATTTGTGCAAGTCGCAATGATTCGGTTAATGCTGAGAAGACTTGCTTGATTAATTTATTTAATACTTTCCAAACATCCTCTTAGAGAACGAGAACTTTTACTGTTAGAAAAAATCGAGACGTATTTAATGCCCCAGCCTCAGCTTACAGAAGGCAGTGTAAGAGGGGCTGGAATATTGCTAAAAGTCTCTGAAAGACGCGCAAAACTACTCGGATTGGAGCGAAAGCCCTACGAAGTTCTTGAAGCTTTTCAAGTGCTGGTAGTCATGGTCTGGTAGTTATGATCTAGTAGTCATAGTTAATTATTAATATCTACTGATATAGAGCGCGTGACTACGGTATCAAATTCTGAGGCAAAAAATCACCCAGCAATGCCTTTGCCACTCTTGTAGTTCATCGCTCTGGGTTTCCTCTTGCCTATTGGGACTACTTTCGATTGCTTGGGAGGTTGAGGAGGACGGCATTTTTCACAGTAGAGCGGTCGCACACCAAAGGTTTCTCGTTGTGTGGGCTGTTCGCACTGCTTACATACGAAGTTGAAAACGCGAGTGTGAATTTCCCGTTTGTGCGCTCTGACGGTGTACTCTCGGACTTGGATTTCTTTGCTTGCCATTGCTTATTGCAATTAGTGACTTTTTGGATCTTAGCCTTTGCTAACAAGATTTCAATGGTCTGGGTAAACATAATCACCCGTTTTCTGAATGGAAATTTTTATGGCTACGCCAAAGCCAGAGTGAGAGTTGCAACGACCAAACACACGCTTTCTTTCCCAACTGCAACGCCTCACCACATTGAAAAATCACAAACATTTGGAATTAATTATGGATATCCAAGCTATTCTCACCCTCACGATCCAAGCAGTCGTTATGAGCTTTGTTGCGCTGATGGTTTTCGATTTCATGGATAGTTTGTGGGTTGTACCCTTGCCGCCAATCGGATGGAAGCCATCGGTTATTGAACAGCCCACAGTTTCCGCAACAGCATCACAACCTACTCCAAGGGCGATCGCATTTGAGAAGATTTCTGACCCCTGGACTCTAGAACCACAATCCCCTCACCATTCTGTTCTTACGCCAGCAGTTATAATCCCTTTCCCCAGACTCCGACTACTCCCACCTGCCTTTCTTTAGACTTGTCCGAAATATTAACTGAGGAAAAGAAAAATGATAAAATGGTGAACTAAGTGTCTACTATTTTTCGCAATTAGTTATGGTTTTTGATTATATTCAAAAGTATCCTCATAGAACAAAACAA
>NZ_JACJTD010000081.1 GCF_014698505.1 Nostoc foliaceum FACHB-393
TCGGCAGTAGGGGTTCAAGGATTTCCCACTCTTCGTCTGTTAGGCTGCTAGAGTACGGCATGACTGCTGGATACGGCTTTTGCGGTAACTGTACTTCAAGATAGTAAAAGATGTCAAATGGATTCTATATTTTTACGTTAGGCTTAGTGTGGTTTTTGACGAAGAAGCTGCAAGAGCGATCGCTAGTGGCAAAATTCGATGTTCCTGAATTTGAATCCGGGCGTGGAGTGTTTCTGCTGTATCATCTGGCAATACTGGTACTGCGGCTTGCATCAAGATTGGGCCACTGTCCATTTCTAAACAAGCGATATGGGCTGTACAACCAGTGATTTTTACCCCAGATGCCAAGGCTTGTTCTACAGCATGGATTCCTTTGAAACTAGGTAACAAACTAGGATGGATATTGATAATTTTATCAGGAAAGGCATCCATGAAAACTGATGTTAACAATCGCATCCAACCTGCCAAAATCACCCATTCCACATCGTAGCGCCGCAATGTCTGCACAATTTTCTCATCAAACTCTTCTCTGCTTTTATAGTTGCGGTGATTCAATAAAACAGCTTCTACACCTCTATTGGCTGCTTTGACGGCTGCTTTCGCTGAGGGGTTATTGTAAATTAAAACTTGAATTTGGGCATTTAGCTGCCCATCTTGGATAGCTTGAGCAACTACATCAAAATTGCTGCCATTCCCAGAAGCCATAATTCCTAGTTTTAAAGGGGCGACTTGTTGGTGAACATCGCTAATACTGGGAGAAATCAAGCTCAGGGTAGAATCAGGGCGGAGAGTCATAACAGCTAAGAGGGAAAATTATAGATGCCAAAAAAATATACTAAATCGTGGTTGGATAATGATACAGTAGCTGCCTGGATTTTTCTCACATAAATTAGGTAAAACTTCATCCTTTGATTTAGCAATATCCCCTTCCTGAAACCGTGATAACTGTTGACTGTTGACTGATTTAAATGGCGCAAGAGCTTGGAATAGAATTATGCATGACTTTTGACTTCCGCCTTGCGGCACTAGTTCGAATATAGGTGATATTCTAAAACTTGGTATGAAGGAAATAATATCATGTCCGCTTAATTAGTTATTATTCAGGGCATCTATGCAAAAATCTTAAAACTCTCTTTCCCCCTGCTCCCTGCCCCCTGCCCCTGCGGTCTTAATGATAAGTCTTTTACCGGACATGATATAACACAGAGATTAAAGCTGCATAGGACTTGATCGCAGCATAGGTGAGTTAAATGGCGAAGGTAGTGTTGCTGATTGGGGTCAGTGAGTATGAGCCAGGGCTGAACCCTTTGCCCAGTGAAGTTAGAGATGTGGAAGGCAAGAGACGGCGATTTATCGCGTCTTTGCGATCTAGGTCTGTCATCAAAAAACTTTATCCGAACCGTATTGCGATCGCACCTGTTGGGCTTTGAGATTAAGCTAGTATATTAGTAGGAATTATTTTTGCTACTAATTGGTAGGAAGATGAATGTAGAAAAACTCTCTATTTCCTTGCCACCGTATTTAGTGGAGTTTGTCGAAAACTACAAGCGGGATAAAGGCTGTAAATCTCGTTCTCAAGTAATTGAAGAAGCATTAGAATTGCTGCGAAACCGAGAATTAGAGGCAGCTTACCGAGAAGCGTCTGCTGAAGTTGATAACGATTGGGATGTGACAATAGCAGATGGTTTAACAGATGAAACGTGGTGATATTTATTACGCAAATCTTAGTCCGGTGATGGGTTCAGAAATGGGTAAACGTCGTCCAGTGTTAATTGTCAGTAATGATATAAGTAATAATGCTGCTACCACTGTGACAATTTTACCGCTTACTTCTAACGTGAGCCGTGTTTATCCCTTTGAAGTTTTGCTTAATCCAGAGGTTAGCGGTTTAACGAACCCTTCTAAAGTACAAGCGCAGCAAGTGCGAACAATTTCTAAGCAACGAATTACTGGTGAGGTATTAGGTAGTTTAAACGAAGAGATGATGGTACTAATTGATGCGGCGTTGAAATTGCATTTGGGATTGGTTTGAGTTTGCAGAAAAATAGCGATGTTAAGTAAAGACTCCAAGTAGAGATAATTATGAACCAAGAGCTTACCCAAGCTAAGGGTAGAATCAGGGCGGAAGTTCATAACAGCTAAGAGGAAAAATTATAGATGCCAAAAAAATATACTAATTCGTGGTTGGATACTGATACAGTAGCTGCCTGGATTTTTCTCACACCAGCACTAATTTTACTGGGCGTTTTTATTATTTGGCCGATCGCCTATTTGTTTTACCTCAGTTTCACTGCTGGTAGTTTCACTTTAAAAGGCACTTATTGGATAGGCTTAAAAAACTATTGGCGCTTGCTACTCGATCCCGACTTCTGGCAAGTTCTGGGCAACACCTTTTATTTTACTGTTGCCACCATCATTCCCAGTTTAGTTATCTCCTTGGGATTAGCAGTGCTATTAAACCGCTCCATTCCTTTGCGGGGCATCTTGCGGAGTGCCTATTTTTTGCCTTCAATTATCTCACTTGTGGCAGCCGGTTTGGGATTTCGCTGGTTGTTTCAAACATCAGGGCCAGTTAACGGATTATTAGATTTTTTTGGCATTCCAACTATACCTTGGCTAGGAGATACATTTTGGGCAATGCCAGTAATTATTTTAATGAGTATTTGGAAACAACTGGGTTTCAATATGGTGGTTTTTTTAGCAGGGTTGCAAGCAATTCCTCCCAGTCGTTATGAAGCAGCAGATTTAGACGGAGCAAATGCTTGGCAACAATTTTGGTATATTACTCTCCCCGGATTGCGCCCTACTGTCATATTTGCAATCATCACTACCGCAATTTTTACATTGCGGAGTTTTGAGCAAGTTTATGTGATGACTGGCGGTGGCCCGCTGAATTCGACTAATTTGCTGGTTTACTACATTTACCAAGAGGCTTTTGCTCAATTTGATTTTGGTTATGCAGCAGCAGCAGCGACGGTGTTACTAGCAGTGACGCTGGTACTAGTTTATTTGCAACTGCAAACTTGGGGAGAGGAGTAGGGGAGGCAGGGGGGAATTTTGGAAGTTGCTAAATCCTGCAAATATGTAATGGCAAGAAATGTAGTGCATTTAATTAGAAATAGCTAGAGTTTTTACTTTTTATATAAGCTGCGATATTCCCAAGGATTAACAAATTTAGTATCACTCCAAACACCAAGCCGTTGTTCCTTCGCTTTAGCTTCGGCTTGTTGAACTAAGTCTTTGCTAGGACACTTGTTTAAATAGGGACGATACACTTTTGCCAATCCTTCTTGCAACAACACCTGTTGTACAAAAGTGCCATTTTTTAAACGGACTTCGGCGACTTTGCGTCCATAGCGATCGCTATCGGTGATATTCAAAGTCACGCGATCGCCTCCTTGTTGTACCAGTTCTTGCACCCGTTCTTGAGCTTTTACACCCCAAGTAAATTGATTGCGATCGCTAGTCCGTTTACTCTGCTTTTCTTTGTTAGTATGGGCTATCTCTGGCGCATCTACACAAGCAAAGCGCACGGTAAAGTTTTTGCCATTGGTGTCTTTCACTACTAAAGTATCGCCATCACTGACTCGCTCAACTGGTTCTCCAGAATTACTGACAAAGCGATCGCAGCCGAATAAACCCAAAATTATGATAGTTGCACAAAGCCAAAATCGCACTGGTTTAATTAATTTCTCCATCCAAACTTACCAAATTCTCTCTGTGGAATCGGACACTATAGCGCTTCTCGTTTACGTGAGGTACACCCGTAGGGGCACGGCAGTGCCGTGCCCCTACACCTCGTGATGTAATGTTGTACCAATCAGCAAGAGTAAATGAGATTGCCATCCCCAGTTCGTCTACCCAACAAGCATTACAGATATAGAGAATACCTTACACTAACTTAATTACTCAAAATTCCTATGGTGCTAAATACAGAAAATTCTAATAATCAAGAGTTCGTTGGTTTTATTGGAGCATTGCCGACAAACTCCGAGGCTTTTACCGTCCACCTCAGTACCGCCGGGTAATGAATGTTGCCTCTGATTGTGTTACATCGTTTGGATGCTGTCTTAGATCCGACTAAGAAAGCTGTGCTTGAGGCGAAGGTGAAATATGAGGCGATGGGCTTAGAGGGGAATGCTTTTGAGAAAGTGATCGCCAACAGCCGTTGTATAACCTCACATGGATCTGACTGCTGAAGCAGTTTAAGAGATTTCTTATAATCGCGATCGCCTCCGCGGACTCAAAATGATTTACGAGCCAAAGTATCTTCGCTTCTTTCAAGCAAGATTTGAATTGGTTTAGAGGTAGTAAAAACACTGAAATGGAAAAACTAATATAGAGAAGTGTAAAAAACAGCGCCGCAGTACCAACTAAACTATGCTACCGTTCAAAACTCTGCTACGCGTCCGACACTATGAAATGGACGCCCTTGGGCATGTAAATAACGCCGTCTACCAAAATTATCTAGAACAAGCAGCTATTGAGCACTCAGAATACCTGGGCTTAACCTTGGATGTATATCGGCAAGTAGGTGGTGTATTTGTCATGCGGCGGGTAGAAATTGACTATTTACGCCCAGCAGTGGCAGGCGATACCCTAGAAGTTACTACCTGGTTGAAGGAAATGCGCGGGACTCGTGCCTTGCGATGCTACGAAATTCGTAAACAAAACCAAGATAATTTGTTAGTAACGGCAGAGGCGCTATGGGTTTGGGTAGATGCACAGACAATGCGCCCACGACCAATTCCCAGTGTCATGTTAGACAAATTTTTGCAAATCCAAAACCCAGGTGTTAGAAGCTAAAAATGGTTTGTTATTCGCCATTTAATGAATCTTAATTCTTCTAATGAAAAACAAATGATTGGGGACTTCCAGAAATTAAATTATCCAATTTCTGGACTTCACTACGACTATCCCTCCCCCTGCTCCCTGCTCCCTGCCCCCTGCCTCTATAGCGATGGTATATTTTTTTATTTGGAAGTCCCTTGATTTTTTACCCCGGTAATGCTGACGATCAAGAATACACAACTATGATGTTATAAGTGCAAAATTTAAATTTGTAGGAACTGGAATCAAAATTAGCTTAGTAAATCAGGATTTTTAAGTCAATATTATGGAGCAAAGTCAACCACAACAGCGCCGCGTCGCGGATCAAGTGTTTCAAGAATCCCTCGATCAGTTGGAAGATATCTTACAAGAAAGCTCAACTGAGGATGAAGAAATCCCCCAACTCGCACAACTGCATACTAGTAGTCTTAGTGAAGTTGAACTCGATCAAGACTTGACAGATATTGATTTAGCGGCTCTTGAGGACGCAGTTGCTGATATTGAACAATATCTCGAAGAAATAACAAAAAGTCATGAGTAAGAAGTTTTAACTCCTAAATCCTAACTCTTGACTTATTTGCCGCCGAGCTTCGTACAACATTAAAGCAGCTGCGATCGCCACATTCAAAGATTCCACACCAGGACTCAAAGGAATTCTTACTTGCTTGTCTGCGATCGCTGCTAAATCTGCCGACAATCCAGCACCCTCATTTCCCAGTAAAATCAGACTAGGTTTGCGCCAGTCCACCTCCCAATAAGTTAAAGTCGCACTGGGTAAGGTTGCCACTACCTGCATTCCTGCCTGCTGACTTTGTTGAACTGTAGCTTTTAAATCTTCGGTTACGGCTGTTGGTAGGCGAAACCATTGCCCTGCTGAAGCCCGGAGAACTTTGGGACTGTCTAAATCTACACTATCTCCACTTACCCACAATCCTGATGCTCCAGCAGCAGCAGCAGCGCGGATCATCGTACCCAGGTTGCCGGGATCTTGTACCGTTTCTAAAGCTACCACTAAACCAGTAAATGGTAGTTGAGTTTGGCCTATACCTCCGGTGTACGAAGCGCCAACGCTTCGTTTTGCCGTTGCAACCACACCATCCGGTTGGACTGTAGTAGCGATCGCATCCAAGATTTCTTTACTGACAATTTCAGCGCGATCGCTTTTACTACAAGCTTCTTCCCAGAGTGAGGAGTGGGCTGCTTGCCATTCTGGGGTACAACACACTGTTTCTAGTGGGTAATTCACCGCACAAGCTTCCTCTAACAGGTGTGTTCCTTCCAGTAAAAATAACTGCTGCTTGTGCCGCTCCTTGGTGGAGTGGAGTTTGCGGATTTGCTTGACTAGGGAATTTTGTAAACTGGTCAACATCAAAAAGTTAGGAGTTGGGAGTTAGGAGTTAGGAGTTAATTTAGTTTTCTTTCAACTCATAACTCTTCACTTTTAACTCCTAACTTAAATAATATGCGGAACCCGGGACTTGAACCCGGAAGCCTTGCGGCACTAGAACCTGAATCTAGCGCGTCTGCCAATTCCGCCAGTTCCGCTGGCACTTGTCTTTATAGACAATTTCTTATTATTGCGTTATGTTTTACCTTTGTCAAGTGTAAACATAATGCCTCGTTTAAGAGGCTCAGAGTGGAAACAAGTTTTTCAGGGGATTAGGTCGAATCAAAATATTAACTGAACAGTACAGCATTGATTTTTAGAGAACACTTAAGTTATTTTACTGAGTATTTAATTTTGCTTAAAACTACTACTTATTCCTCCGTTTTTATTAAATTTTTTAAAAGCTCAAAACACTTGCTATTACGTCTTTTTAGCCCGCATTTTTCACCAAAAAACATTTTTTTTATGCAAGATGTTGCCCTAAAACGTGGACAATTTGAATCTTTACTGTAGAATCAAAACCAACTTCAAACATATAAAATACGTATTACTTTTGGAGGTAGGCTTATCAATCCTTCTACCAGCTTACCAGATGCTAAAATTGCTCCAGAAGCAGACTCCTCAGTCTTGCAAATTTGGGGTGGGCATCCTTTGCGAGGTCATGTGAAAATTAGCGGGGCAAAAAATTCAGCACTGGTAATCATGGCTGGAGCCTTGCTGTGTCCGGGCGATTGTCGTATCCGTAATGTCCCCTTATTGGCGGATGTAGACCGGATGGGTCAGGTATTATCGGCTTTGGGTGTAAGCTTAACGCGGCAAGGTGATATTTTAGACATCAACGCTAGCGAAATTAAAACATCAAAAGCTCCCTACGAACTAGTTACCCAACTGAGGGCGAGTTTCTTCGCCATTGGTGCCATTCTGGCAAGATTAGGAGTAGCGCAGATGCCCTTACCAGGTGGTTGTGCTATTGGGGCAAGACCAGTTGACTTGCATGTTCGGGGACTGCAAGCAATGGGGGCTGAGGTACAGATTGAGCATGGCATTTGTAATGCCTACGTTCCTGGCAGCAGCAAAAGATTAAAAGGTGCGAAGATTTACTTAGACATCGCCAGTGTTGGAGCAACAGAAAACTTGATGATGGCGGCTACCCTGGCTGAGGGTGAAACGATCATCGAAAATGCTGCCAGAGAACCGGAAGTAGTTGATTTAGCTAACTTCTGTAACGCGATGGGAGCGAAGATTAAGGGGGCGGGGACTAGCAGGATTATTGTCGAAGGAGTGCCCAAGTTGCATTCTGTTGACTACAGTATAATTCCTGATCGCATTGAGGCTGGGACGTTTTTGTTGGCAGCAGCAATTACCCGTTCCGAACTTCTTCTCTCGCCAGTGGCTCCAGAACATCTTATACCAGTGATTGCCAAGCTGCGGGATATTGGGGTGACAATAATTGAGGAAAAGCCTGAACACTTACGCATTCTGCCAGCGGAAACCCTCAAGGCAACGGATATTGAAACTCAATACCATCCAGGTTTTCCCACAGATATGCAAGCGCCGTTCATGGCTTTGCTGACATTGGCCGAAGGCGATAGCGTGATTAACGAATCCGTCTTTGAAAATCGCTTGCGTCATGCCTCAGAGTTGAATCGCTTGGGAGCAGACATTCGTGTCAAAGGCAACGCTGCTTTTGTTCGGGGAGTACCGAAATTGTCTGGCGCACCAGTATTAGGCACAGACTTGCGAGCATCGGCAGCGCTAGTTATAGCAGGACTGGCGGCAGAAGGAAAAACCACAATTCAAGGATTACAACACCTCGATCGCGGCTATGATCGACTCGATATGAAGTTGCAACAATTGGGAGCTAAAATCCTCCGTGTGGGCGAAGCATCAGCAGATGCAGAAATCGCTCCTAGCATTAGTAGCCTTTCAAGTTGAAATTGATAGGTTTAGACTGACTGAAGAGGCAGGGGAGCAGGGAGCAGGGAGCAAGGGGGAGGATTTAGAATTTCTCCTGTAATCAAGGGTTTCAGAGCAAGTAAATTTATTTATGGGTCTTCTCCCCTGCTCCCTGCCTCCTGCCCCCTGCCCCTTTTCCTCTTCGATGAGGCGGGAATAAGGGGAATGAGGGAGACAAAGTAAAATTTTCTCCCTCTGCTCCCTCTGCCCACCCTAGTTAAATCGTTATACTAACTGTGGATGGCTGGTTAAATAAACAGCCAGGTTCCATAGTTGTGTTTTTTATAGCTTGCTGCATTATGTCATTCTTCAAAACCCCTCTGATTGGTTTAAAAGCTGACTCATTTCGTCATCCATTAGACCTGGAAGCTACTAAAACGCTCAAGCAAATTCCAGGCATAGATATGTTGGTGCGAAATTGGCTTGGTCCAATGGCAGAGCAGGTTTTCTATGTAGAAAATATTGCCTCTAGCATTCTGGTGGGTGAAAAGCAACTCCCTGATTTATACAAGCTGTTGTTAGATGCCTGTAAAATCTTGGATATAGAGCCTCCCCAGTTGTACGTCCGGCAACATCCGGCTCCCAACGCCTATACTTTTGCTGTGCGGGGTAAGCAGCCGTTTGTTGTGCTACACACATCCCTAATTGATATCCTCACACCTGAGGAAATACAGGCAGTAATTGCCCACGAGTTGGGGCATCTCAAGTGTGACCATAGCGTTTATTTGACTCCTGTAAATTTATTAATATTAGCTGCGGCGATTGTGCCCAATGTTGGAACTTTCGTTGCTCAAGCGATACAAGCACAGCTTTTAGAATGGGTACGCTGTGCTGAGTTTACCTGCGATCGCGCTGCATTACTAGCAACCCAAGACCCCAAAGTTGTCATGTCAGTGTTGATGAAGTTGGCGGGTGGTTCCCCCACTTTAGCGCCACAACTGAATCTCGATGCCTTTGTTGCCCAAGCCCGCGCTTACGATGATATTAGCAAAACCGAACTAGGTGAAATGGTTAAAGCTGCTCGCACAGCCCAATTAACCCATCCAGTGCCAGTACTACGGGCGCGAGAAATTGATCGTTGGGCAAGCAGTACAGAATATCAATCTTTAATCCAAAGTCATGGACTTAAGTATACTAATGAAGTTACACCTCAGGGCGGGTGGCGCAACTGGTAGATTCACTAGATCACAACTGGTAATCAGCAGCGCAAAAAAAAGCTTGGAGTGAGATGTTCAAAATGTGATTAACCCACAGCCGCTACCATGACAGTTGTAATCAAAGACGATCGCTTTCAACCTATAAATCTTTTTGAGTATGAAAAGCTAGCAAAAGGGCATCTGTCTCAAATGGCGCTTGATTACTATAGCAGTGGTGCTTGGGACGAAATCACATTGCGAGATAATCGTGCTGCCTTTGAGAGACTCAAGTTGCGACCTCGTGTATTAGTCGATGTTAGCGATCGCAATCTCACTACCTCTATTTTAGGGCAACCCCTGCAACTACCTTTGTTAATTGCGCCGATGGCTTTTCAATGTCTAGCCCATCCAGACGGAGAAGTTGCTACCGCTCTAGCTGCGGCATCAGCCGGTGTGGGCATGGTGTTAAGTACAATGGCCACAAAGAGTATTGAAGAAGTGGCGACTGCATGTGATAAATTTCCTGATTCTCTGCAATGGTTCCAGCTTTACATCCATAAAGATCGAGGATTAACTCGTGCTTTAGTAGAAAAAGCCTATAAAGCAGGCTACAAAGCACTTTGTCTGACTGTAGATGCACCTGTTCTCGGACAGCGAGAGAGAGATAGACGTAACGAGTTTGCCTTACCCCTAGATTTACATCTGGCTAATCTCGCTACTATCTCAGGGCTAGATATTTCCCATGAAAAAGGCGAATCTGGTTTATTTACCTATTTTGCCCAACAGCTAAACCCAGCAGTAACTTGGGACGATTTGGAATGGCTGCAATCTTTATCTCCATTGCCTTTAGTCGTCAAAGGAATTTTACGGGGAGATGATGCCGTTCGCGCTGTAGAATATGGAGCCAAAGCAATTATTGTTTCCAATCATGGTGGGAGACAACTCGATGGTGCGATCGCTTCTTTAGATGCCCTAGCTGAAATAGTAGCAGCAGTGGATGGTAAAGTAGAAGTACTATTGGATGGAGGCATTCGTAGGGGTACAGACATTCTCAAAGCTCTGGCATTAGGAGCAAAAGCAGTACTGATCGGACGACCCATTTTGTGGGGACTAGCAGTAGCAGGACAAGTGGGTGTATCTCATGTAATCTCACTACTACAAGATGAGTTAAATCTGGGAATGGCACTTAGCGGCTGTGCAAAACTACCGGATATTGACCCTAGTTTATTAACCCTGCCACGCCTGTAAGCCAGAAAATTCTTAGACTTACATTATTCCTACAAAACTTTGAAAATTAATTTTCAGACTTGTTACAAAATCACTTAATTAGAGTATACTAGTTAAGGTTGGATATATGGGCGGGTGGCGAAATTGGTAGACGCACCACACTCAAAATGTGGCGACCTTGCGGTCATAGGAGTTCGATTCTCCTCCTGCCCACTACCAAGCAAATAGTAAAGAGGTTAGATAGTTATGCGCCTAAAAAGATGGGAATCTCCCCGTAAAGAAGGCAGGAATGACAAGGGTAGAGGTGGTTCTGCGAGGAAGCGGCAACTCAAAAAACAAAGGCAAATGTTACGACAAAGACTCAAAGAAGCTAACAAGCCAGACAATAACAAAAACAATAGAGGAGGGGAAGATGAACTTATCTTCCCCTTATTTTTTGGGCTTTTATTTCAGAAAAAATAAAATTTAGGGATTTTTTAATAATTATACTAAATTAAATTTATAATAAATTTGACAACTAATGAGATAAGAAAATCTTATTATTTATTTTTGAAAATCTACTAATTTGAATTAAACCTCTTAAGCGCATACTTACGTATCAAAATTGGCAGACTGAGTGTCTAATGTTTCGCTTTTATGCGTAACTAAGTTACGTTATAAATGTTACTCATTTAAATGCATGTCTATAGGAATTTCTCGCAATTGTAATGCTTGCATGAACAAATCAAAAATTAATTATGAAGTAAGTATGAATTTTGTCAAACAGCGTCTAAAACCCCTAGCTTAAAACAGTAAGCTAGGACACAGCAGCAAATAATTCTAATATTACCGATTAAGTCAAAAGTATATTAAGAAGGCAATTGCATCTCCATGTGTTAACTTCCAACGATGACACAAGCCTACAAAAAGTCAGGAGTCATCCAATCTGAATTTTCCAATATTCGGAATGGTCTAGGTAATCTTATGGATTTTTTTCTTGGACACAGGAGTTATTGATGGTGGCAAGAGTGCTTCTACCTACTAAAAAAGTACTGGATTTTCCTATTACTGCTTTGCGCTTTGATGACCAAGTACAAACAATACTGAAGTGGGCAAGGAGGCGTGAGAGTAAAACTGTATACGTAGCCAATGTACACATGCTCATTGAAGCTCATTGGAATCCAGAATTTGCCACCGTATTACGAAATGCAGATATAGTTACTCCTGATGGTATGCCTCTAGTATGGATGATGCGGAAAATGGGAGCGCTTTACCAAGACCGTGTGGCAGGGATGGATATTTTCCTAGCCTTGTGTCAGCTAACTCAAACACAAAATCTTAGTATTTTCTTTTTAGGTTCCCAAACAGAAATTCTTTCTAGGATGCGAAAAAGGTTAGAGCAAGAATTTCCGCAGATGAAGATTGCGGCGATGGAACCTCTACCCTTTCGTCCACTCACTGAAACTGAAGACGAAGCTTTGGTTCAAAAGATTAATTCTAGTGGTGCCAGCGCCGTCTTAGTGTCTCTGGGATGTCCCAAACAAGAAAATTGGATAGCTCAACATAAGGGTAAAATACAAGCTGTAATGATTGGACTGGGTGGAGTTTTCCCAGTTTATGCAGGAATTCATAAGCGGGCACCCCGCATAGTTCGAGACTTAGGACTTGAATGGCTGTATCGATGGATTCAAGAACCGCGCCGGCTTTGCGGTCGCTATGCTAAAACCATTCCACTCTTTATATGGCTGGCTACAAAGCAACTACTATCATCAAGTCGTATTGCAGCTGTCTTCCTTCAACAAACTGGGGATTAAAGAAAAGGAATATGTGTTCTGTTCTACAGAACATTGCAGAATTTTGTAACCCTCTTTCATCACTATCGGATCAATTAATGTGAGTTCGACGATACAGCCAACCAAGATTCAAGGGTTCAGCCAAAAGTAATGAAAAAGTCTAAGTGCAATCATTCCGACCAATCAATGTCCTGCTATAAAAACCCGTTATTTGAAATAAACTATTAAAGTACTTGACATTAACCCATGACTAACTGCTATATTAAGTAGAGTAAATTCGTTGGGGCGTAGCCAAGTGGTAAGGCAGCGGGTTTTGGTCCCGCCATCCCTAGGTTCGAATCCTAGCGCCCCAGTAAAAAGAAAGACAGGCTGTTATACCTGTCTTTTAAAGTATCTAATTACATTTTTAATATGCGTCTCAATTCATCCGGTTGTGTAAATGTTACTTGTCAGGAGATTTGAGAGCTTGATCCAGAGTCTGCCGAGCCTGTTCTGCTTTAGATCGCGCTTCCTGATAACGCACATTAGCTTGGGCGAAATTTTTGAGAACTTTAAAACCTTCCTTGAGCCGAGTAATTTCCTCTTCTGTCACCGACTCATCGGTGAATAGAACATCAACCGCTTTGCGAATTTCCAATGCTTCAGATCGTGACTCTTGAACCTTCAGTTTGAGCGTGGCTAGGTTACTCAGAACCTGGACAGCTTGTGTAATGGTATCCTCACCGCTAGCAGTATCAATCGTTGACTCTTTAACCTCAATTAATTGTTGAGGTCCAAATCCTTCTTCCAGTTCCGTGGGTAGCTTACCTGCATCCATCAGTTCCATCAGCTGATCCATTGCTTTATCACGGGCTTTGGCTGAATCTTTTCCAGAAACAGTAAGGATAATTTCTGGGCTTTGAGCGAGAGTGTACTGAACCATATTTGAGCAGAAAATTTGCTGATTAACCAAGCTGAGGGAAACAATTATAACATGCTGTGTGTTGGGTAATTTCTTGGTTTATAGACTTGAGCTTCAAAGTATGGACTGACAATGGCTTTCATCGGTACGAATTTCTATTTTTATTGATTTCATGCTTTATCCCTACCTTTGCCAAGTCGCTCAAAATAAAACTTTATACTTAAGAAAAGGGAAATAAGTTTCAACAGGAGGGGAGAGCAATGGCTCCCAGTCCCACCATCATGCAAGCTGTGGAAAAACTGGGCTACCGTGTCACCGTTGGTGATGTGGCAACTCAGGCAGGATTGAACGTCGCTGAAGCTAATCAAAGCTTGTTAGCCCTGGCATCTGATGCTGGGGGGCATTTGCAGGTAGCGGATTCAGGTGATATAGTTTTCCTTTTTCCACAAAATTTCCGAGCAGTTTTACGTAAGAAATACTTCCAGTTACGATTGCAGGAATGGTGGAAAAAGGTCTGGAGTGTTCTGTTTTACCTGATTCGTATTTCTTTTGGAATTTTCTTAACTGTTTCCATCGCCCTGATAACTGTTACTATCTTCATTATCATTACCGCTGCGAATTCAGACCGTGACGGCGACAATCAGGGTAGTAATTCTGGCGGTGGGGGGTTCTTCTATTTTCCAAATTTATTTTGGTATCTTAGCCCAAATTATGACACCCACTATCAGGAACGGCGACGTGGCAGCCGGGAAGAAAGCAATCTGAATTTCTTTGAAGCTGTGTTTTCGTTTTTGTTTGGCGATGGTAATCCTAATGCCAACTTAGAAGAACGTCGCTGGCAAGAAATTGCTACAGTGATTCGGAGTAACCGTGGTGCAGTGGTAGCAGAACAAATTGCTCCATATTTGGATGACATTGGCGAGGGATATATAAGAGAGTACGAAGATTATATGCTGCCCGTTCTGACGCGATTTAATGGGCAACCAACGGTAAGCCCAGAAGGGCAAATTGTTTATTACTTCCCAGAGTTGCAGGTGAGTGCAGTTAAAAAGCGCCGTCATGCAATATCAGCTTACTTGGAGGAATTTCCCTGGCGTTTTAGTGCTGCAAGCTCTGGGCAAATTATGCTGAGTGCTGGGTTGGGTATACTAAATTTTGTTGGTGCTTTAGTACTGGGAAGTTTGTTGAGAGATGGCACAGTTGCCGCTCAATTAGGTGGAGTTGTAGCTTTTGTTCAAGGAATTTATTGGCTGCTATTGGCTTACGGAGTAGGTTTCTTAGGTATACCGTTATTGCGTTATTTCTGGATTCGGTGGCGTAATCGCAAAATAGGCGATCGCAACCGCGATCGCCTTTCCAGATCAAGGCTATTGGCAAGCCCTGATGCACCTTTACAACAAAAAATCGACTATGCCCAACAATTTGCCACAGAAAAAGTCATTGGCAACGAAGATTTAGTGTATTCCAGCGAAACTGACTTACTCGACCAAGAAGTTGAGCGTTCTGCACAAATTGATGCTGAATGGCAACGGCGCTTGGAACGTGGGAGTGGGGAATAGAGTTAAGAGTTGAGAGTGAGGAGTGAATAATTAAGATTTATCTAAAACTCCTAACTTTTAACTCCTAACTCCTAACTTTCTTCTTACTTCGCCTGAATTGGTGTTAAGGCTACACCCTGATAATAATGCCCTAAAATTTGCAAGTGGTTCACTCCTTGCCGAGCCAGATTGTAAGCCCCCCACTGACTCATGCCCAAACCATGACCGAAGCCAAGCCCTTGCAGCACAAAACTACCATCCGCTCCCTTGGTAACGCTAAAGCGGGTACTTTTTAGCTTCAGCGCTGTCCGCACTTCCTCGCGCTGTAGCACCTTCGTACCCTTGTTACCGACAATTTTCAAGACTTTGACACTGCGGAAAGGCGAATATGTTTCTGGAATCATCGCCGTCACACTGCCCACCTCAGGGAATTTAGCGCTAATCTCACTGGAAGAGAAGGTTTTTACCCAATTACACGCGCTAATATTTTGATCATAGTCTTGAACAGCTCGCAGGTACGGCAAGGCATTTCCCCAAACGTCTTCTACGTTTTCCGTGTGTCCTCCAGAACAAGCGTGGAAAACTGAGAGAATAATTTTGTTTTTATAAGTTAGTACTTGCCCTGCTGTTTCATCCACTGCTTTGTAGGTAGCAGGAGATTCACTGATTACACCTTTGTAAATTTGCCAGCGATCAGGGGTATTCCCTAAGTCGTAAATGGGATTATTTCGTTGTTTTTCTCGTTCGTAGAGGGCGTAGGTGCGAGCTGCGATCGCCTGGGCTTTGAGTGCTTCTTGGGGCCAGCTAGCATTCATTTCGCCACCGAGAACGCTGTAAAGATATTCTTGGTCATCAACCCAGTTAACAGCGGTTAAGCCTTTTTCTGTGGGGACAACCAGAGTTCTACCCCGATACCAGCGATCGCCAATATAAACGAATCCTTTACCTGTTGGCTCAATCCAAAATAAACCAGACTGCCACTTATCTAAAGCCACACCGCCAGGAACAGCTTGGGCATAATATGCACTCATCGCCGGCAACTGTCCCAGAGTACGGCCGGTACTATCCTTAATGACTCCAGTAGTGGAACTGCCCACTTTTACCTGATTAACTCCCTTCTCAATTGCCACGCGTAGGATTACAGATGCTTGAGCGGGAGCAACCAAAGCTATCCACAAGAAGACACTGACCCACCAATGACGTACTTTAATCTGGGAAAATAAAGAGCCTAAGTAAAGTTGGAATTTCATGCTGATCATCTAATCACACTAGTATCTAATTGACGCTCTAGACTATAGCGTCTACTACTTAAGATGAGACACTTCTCCAACGCAGGAGGTTGCCACCTCCTATTAATTATGCATTTTGCTTTAGCTATAAGGTAGAAATCAGTTAATCTTGACAGTTGCTCTTGGCAAAAGTTTCTACCTGTGGTGATAGCGATCGCGCATACCAGTAGTTCTCACCCGTGCTTTATTCTACAAATAACAGTGCGATCGCATTTAAAAACCGTCCAAAAGATGACGCGGTAAAGTGGGGACACGGAGAGTTTCAAGAGGGTCGCCGCGTCTTCTTCGGTCTACGATGCCAATACCTTTTGAGAATTGCTCACTTCATTAGCGATAATTCCAATTAAATTCAACTTACTCAAAATTTCTGTTGCTTGAGTTAGTTCAGTTCGGGTGACTTTACCCATGCGCTCTACCATCACAATACCATTGCAAAAAGATGCCACAATCCTGGCATCAACCGTGCCTAAAATAGCTGGAGCATCTATTAGTACTAGGTCATAACTTTGCTCGAACAACTCTATTAGTTCTTTCATCCGTTGAGAACTGAGCAACTTCACCGTGTCTTCAGGTTCCGGCCCAGCAGTCAAAATATCAATGGAGGGGTGAATGGGCTGGATGTAATCTTGAAAATGAGTAGTCGTCTCATCAACTAATAACAGAGATAGTCCCCAGTCGTTGGATAGTTCCAGAATTTTATGCAGGCTAGGATTATGTAGATTAGCATCAATTACTAATACCCGTCGATGCATCCGGGTAGCACTAGCCACAAGCCCTAATACTAAGGTTGTCTTCCCTTCTCCTGGTAGTGCTGAAGTAAACATCAGCGACTTGAAGGGTAAGGGATATTTTAATATTTGAATATTTTGGTAGATCATATCCAAGGTTTCATGGATAGGCAATTTAGTACTGGCTTCTATTACAGAGGGATCTGAGCTTCGCCGCCCATTCCAAGGCAGGCCCAGCCGCCGCTTTTTGACACCATGCGACGGTAGTTTTGGCACTGACCCCAATAAACGTAGGTTCGTCAGTTTCTTTAAATCTCCCGCACAATAAATAGCGTCATTAAACGTTTCCAAAATCAGGGCTGCTAAGATACCTAAAATCGGCCCAATTACCGCTCCTCCAACCAAAAGTAATAATCTGTTGCTCCCCATATAAGTACCCAGAGCAGGTTCTGTCAATATTTGCCAGTTATATCCTTCCTGAGCAATTTTAAGTCCCAAAGACTGTTGCGCCTGGATTAGTTGTTCAAGGGTTTTACGACTAGTTTCTACCTTTGGCAGCAGACGGTTATACTCTGCTATTAAACTTGGGTATTTGTTTAGCTCAGAGCGAAGTCGCTGTTCTGACTCGGCTAGATTCTTTTCATTGGCAGTTAGTCCTAAAACAGTTGTCTGCACCAGAATTAACTCGTCTACTAGCTTTGGCTCAACCCCTACCATTTGAGTTTTGAAGAGCGGTTCTCCCTTACTGCCAGTAGTAATAGCTTTCACTTCTTGTCGTAATAACGACAGTTGACTTTGGCGTTGCTGTTTTAGTTTTTGTACCGATGGATAATCATCTGTATAGCGCAGCCGCTCCTTAGCCAAGGCTAGTTCAGTTTTTTGAATTTCACTCAATAGTGTTTGATAGCGGCTTGACTGATTTAAACGAGAAGATATTAGTGCATTTTGCTGGGATGAGGAGGCTATTTGTTGCTCTAGATTATCGTAGCGAACGTTTACATCTTGAAGGTGGGCACGAGTGGTTTGTAGCTGTTTTTGAATATCGGCTAAAGATTCTAGCAGGATTTTACTTTGGACTTCGGGATCGAGTAATTTATGTTTCTTGCGAAACTGTTCCAAATTCTTATCAGCTTTATCCACCTCTTTTTTTATCTCAGGTAGGCGAGCGTTGACAAAAGCCAGTCCCTGATTTAGGCGTTCTTTTTGTTGCTCTTTGTTGTAGCTTTTATAGACTTTTTGTATAGCTTGAAGTACTCTTTGTGTTTTGACTGGATCGTCATCATTGAAGGAAACTTTAAATAATTGACTAAAAACTTTATTAGTTCCTATGCCACCCTCTTCTGGAGTCACTTCTAGAGGTGCTTTTTTATTCTGTTCTGTTTGACCATTAATATCCTCTAAGGTAATATCAGGATAATCAGAATGAAGTAGATCTACGGCTTTCTGAAGTAACTTAGAACTCAGCATGAGTTTAATCTGAGTAGTGGAATCAACAATTTGAGAATTGGGATCGCTAACCTTGATGTCTGCTCTTTGTGGGATATTATTTGACTGTGTGCCTTCAGATAAATTGGAATTTACCAATATCTGCATATTGCTCTGGTAAGTAGGTTTAGCAATGAAAGCTAGGAGGCTAGCAGCTGACATAACTACACAGGAAACCCCCAAGATCAGCAAACGTCGGCGAAGCAAAATAGTAGATAGTTGTCTGATGTCAACTGCGCCTTGTGCTGAAGTAGTAACCTGTTGCTCTTGGTTCAGACTAGTCTTAGCCACTATCAAACTCCTCTAATATCGAAACACTATATTTATTTGGAAGATTTATGAGAAATGTAAAATGTTTTTTACACCTATAACCGCAATAGCATACTTAATTATTCTTCCGGCAATAACAAGCTCACTTGGCATAATATTATGCCAACTATTACTTTCATGTTCATCAATTCATGCATATAAATTCTTAATCAGTGTTGTGAGAATAAAATTTTAATAAATATTTTATTTAAGGAAGGAAAATCTTGACGAAAAATTAATGATTTTTCCTAAATATTTAATTAGAAAAATCTCTGATTTATAATATTACTATAGTATGAAAGTTATTTTGAGAACTTGTAATATAAAAAACACGTTGAGAAAAATATTTAAACCATACTGTTTTTATATTATTGATACACTTAGTGAACCGTAAATTATTGGTTAACTAGTTAACTTACTCATCAAACTAAACTGCTATCTATTTGCTGGGCATTATAAGTTCGACTACCAAACTCCAAAATAGAGCCTGGTTAATTTTAGATTCTAGATTAGAAAGGTTCGATAGGAAATCTAAAATCTAAAATCTAAAATTTAAAATTTAAACGCTTACCTTGGTTAACTCTACTTCCCGCCGCCTGGGTACTTCATGAATCATGAAATCATAAGCCATGTCAGTACGGGGAAAAATAGCACGGGCTTCCTTTAGGAGATCCTTCAATTCCAACGTATTTCCGGGAGCATAGCGGGGACTGAAATGACTCATAATCAGTCTATGCGCCCCAGCCGCTAAAGCTGTTTGTGCTGCCATTGTGGTTGTGGAATGCAACCGCTGAAAAGCCATGTCTGCATCTTGATGAGCAAAGGTTGCTTCGTGAATTAATACATCTGTATCATGAGCTAATTCCACTGCACCATCACAATAAATTGTGTCTGTACAATAGGCAATCTTTCGACCAATTTCTGTAGGTCCGCATAATTGAGTGCCATCAATCACCCGTCCGTCAGCAAGGGTCACTGTTTCACCACGCTTGAGTTGACCATAAATGCGACCAGGAGGGATTTGCAAGGCCTTGGCTTTTTCTACATCAAAGCGTCCTGTCCGGTCTTTTTCGGCTACGCGGTAGCCGAAAGCTGTAATGCGGTGATGCAAATTACCGCAGCTAACAGTGAAGTCATCATCTTCATAAATCACCCCTGGACGGATGGCATGGACTTTAATGGGGTAGGAAAAGTGTGTGTAAGAGTAACGGGAGGCGGCTTGAATGTAATCATTTAATCCAGGTGGCCCATATATATCAATTCGTTCCACGTTGCCAGCCAAGCCGCAAGTAGCAAGAAGTCCCATCAAGCCAAAGATGTGGTCGCCATGCATATGAGTGATAAAAATTCGGGAAAGTTGACTGATTTTCAGTTCACTCCGCATAATTTGATGCTGGGTGCCTTCGCCACAGTCGAATAACCATAGTTCTGCCCTTTGGGGTAATCTCAGGGCGACACTGGAAACATTGCGCGATCGCGTGGGTACACCGGAACTCGTGCCTAAGAATGTTATCTGCACAGCGTTCTTTAGTCTTCCTATTGCTCAATTTGCAGCTCTATTTTCTATAGTGACACGGTTAATGAGCAAAATACTTTTAAAGGGAAGTTGCCTTTTTGAATCCATCACCCAACAAGGATTAGTTGAAAAATGGTGTTTAACAGAGTACAATCACCTGATTGTCTATCTTATTACCAGCTTTTTTAGCTCAACTTTATCCAAAATAAGCAACTAAATAAATCTTAAGTAGTAGCATGGCAAGACTAAAGTAGTAGCATGGCAAGACTAAAATAGTGTTAGATATAATGACTCTTATAGCGCTTTCGACCTAAAAATTGATAAATATAAAGGACAAATTTAGTCTTGCCATACAATGGGGTATTTTAAGCATTATAATCATGGTTTTTGTTAAATATTATATTGAAATATAGGACTAACACACATGATAATATATTAGGATTGAATGATTTATTTTTTGATAGTCACTAAATCAACAAAATTCTCTAAGAAATAGTAACAATTACTTGAGCCGCATAGTCATTGCAGTGGCAAAGTTACAATTACTGTTGTGCCAACACCCTGCTCACTTTCTAATTGAATATGACCACCATGTAGCTCCACACATTTTTTAACTATAGTGAGTCCCAGTCCTGTTCCCTGAATTACACCCACATTACTGGCACGATAGAAGGTTTGAAACAGACGAGTTTGGTCTTTGAAGGGAATGCCCATGCCCTGATCTCTTATCAGAAAAGTGGCGAAGTGATCTTTACAAATCAAATCAAACCAGATAGTGCCATTTTCAGGAGAATATTTGATAGCATTTGAGATCAAATTGGTAAAGATACAATTTAATAGGTCTTCATCCATTTGGGCTTGGGTGGATTCCCCTTGAAAAGTAAAGATAATACTGTGCTGACTACCTGCATTGAGTTGCAGAATATCTGTGAGTTCTGTACAGAAATTTTCTAAATCCACAAGTGTAGGTTTGTATTCGAGTTTAGCTGCTTCAGTTTTACTCAAGAACAATATCTCATCCAATAGATGGAGCATCTGATTGATAGCATTTTGAATTCGAGCAAAGTATTTAGTTCTCCGCTCATAAGTTAGTTTTTCGCTGTTATATTCAAGGATATCTACAGCCGTCCGAATCGTGGTCATGGGGGTGCGGAACTCGTGGGAAACCATTGCTACAAAATTCGACTTTAACTCGTTGAGTTCCTGTTCTTTTACCAGCGCCTGACGGGTGCGTTCTTCACTATCCCGTAGTTGGTTGAGAATTTCACTCCTTTCAATGGCATAGCGAATGGCACGCACTAACCGTTGTATCGTTATTTGATCTTTAACGAGATAGTCTTGTGCGCCTTCTGCTAATGCTTGCATTGCTAAATCTTCATCATCAAGCCCTGTTAACACCACAACCGGGATATCGGATACTGCTGCCCGAAATTTTTTCAAGGTATCCAGTCCAATAGAGTCTGGGAGGCTGAGGTCTAACAAAACCAAGTCAAATCTCGGTTGCCTTTGACTTTCTATCTGAAAATCATCAAGGTTAGGCGCAGAGTTTTCCCTGGTAGCATCTATTGCTTGAGATAGCCGTTCAACATGTAACATCTGCCATTGTTCTTGATCTGCGTGAAAAAATATCCGGCGTAGCAAATGGGCATCGCTGGGGCTATCTTCTACTAATAGAATGTGAATTATGAGCTTTTCCATAGTACAGGGTTATATCAATTTGTCAGATAATCACCTGATTTCCTATTTGTTAGACAGGGTTTAATTCTCTGCTGTTTTAAGCAACAATTTAAATTCCCAACCCCATTACTTTCGTGGTAGTGTTATTGCTATCAGCCAGAAATCTTAGATCAAATGCACAATCTGAATAAAGTGGTAGACATCAATAGTTTTTATTACATAGCAATTAGCACTGAGATTATAAGAACGTAGTATAGAATGTTCATTATTTTAGGTAGTAATTATAACAATATGAATACAGTTAAAATTCGGTTCTAATTTGATTTTTGTTAACACTTAGCGCCCATTCCTGGGAGATTCAGGTCGAGTAAGATTAAATCTGGACGGGGAACATTAGTGAATTATTGTTGCTCCCGTAAATAGTTCATAGCACTTTCAGTAGCTTCAACCTGGTGTAAGTTGTTGGCAATTTGGGCATTTAAAAAGCTTTTGATGCTTAGGTTAGCATCACTAGGAGAGCCTTCAACTAGCAAAACTTCAATGGGTCGCAATGCCTGATTAGGAAACATACAGTTCTTAGGAAGTTATTAGGCAGGTGTAATGTACATATATTCAAAGATACCTTAGTTTGCGTTGAAGGTAACATAAAGTACTGTTCCTATGACTGCTTTAGACTCAGCCCAGATCCGATCCCCATGCCCTCGACAATTTTTTTACCAATAGCTAGACCTATGTATCAGCAATTTCTCAACGAAAATGAAAACGGTGGAAAACTTTAAAAATCTGCTCATGTCATGTAATTGAGCCACAAACTACGGTAACCTATACATGAAGTAATTGTTTGATTCGATGGCAGTATCTTACTCAGACTTAGAGGATTTGCCTCGGTCGCGCCATTCAGGTTGGTTAGCAAAGGAAGGTTCTTAATGGCAAGTGATGAAAAGTTAAAAATCAAGCTGGAGTTGGGAAAAAGAAGGATAGTTATAAAAAATACTGCATGAAAAAGTATAGTTACTGAAAATAGAGTGAGTAACTCAAAAAAGTTGATAAAAGGAAAGCTTGAGTAAAATGACAATGTGCAGGTGCAATAAAGAAGAATCTAAGTGTAACGATGATAAATCCACTCCAGATTTTTTACTGCTGCTAACGCTATCAAAGTGAAGATTCCACTTAATCGTTTTAAATATAATTGGTCTAATACTCTTCCTAGTCTGTCGTCATTAAAATGTTCTGGTAATACTCCTTCTCCTATCAAGTGTTCACAAGCATAGCTATCCATATATTTAGGAAACATATATAATGTTCCCGATACAAACCCTA
Source organism: Nostoc foliaceum FACHB-393 (assembly GCF_014698505.1). GTDB lineage: Bacteria > Cyanobacteriota > Cyanobacteriia > Cyanobacteriales > Nostocaceae > Nostoc > Nostoc foliaceum_A. The sequence goes on from NZ_JACJTD010000081.1 coordinate 23,072, forward strand.
ACCCGTTTAGTATCATTGCTTTGACCGCCTGACCCGCACTCACCTTTTCTTGCGGGTGCTGTCCAAGTATTTTATTGTATGCCAGTTTTAGGTGCGGAATGTGGCATTGAAGCAAAACAACGTGGGGGATACCAAAAGCCAACAATTCACGATGAACATCTAAGCATGATTGAAGTCTTGGGTGGAAGGAAAAAATGATTTGGTGCTATAGGAACTACACGCATAGTAAAAACAGAACTTACGCGTTGACAAAAATACTGCGATGTGAGATTCTAAGCAAAAACAAAAGCCTCCTCAAGAAATCATGAGGGGGCTTTGATAGAAAAATGAATCCTGGCATCGAGCTATTTTTGCGTAGGGCTACCCCTAAACTATCGTGGCCGCAGCAGCGTTTCACCTCTGAGTTCGGGAAGGGTTCAGTGTGGTTCCACCGC
>NZ_JACJTD010000082.1 GCF_014698505.1 Nostoc foliaceum FACHB-393
TCCATCTATTTCTCTATCTATGTTTAGCCACCAGCTAGAGTACGGCGAAATTACTCGTTATGGAAGTCTGCGCCTCCTTTTTTCTCTGCTTCAATTTCTTGTACTCAGACTTTTGTCAGTCAATCAGCTTCCAAAGTTTTCCAGATGAAGAATTTAGAGAAGTAACACTTCATCGATTCAAGCCCTGTGATCAGCTATGTGGGTTTACTACGGTAGATGACCAAGGTGGAAACGACCAACTTTATCTTTCAGGGGATGGTATTTTTGCTTTCAAAATGCAAGATGGGGAGAGCCAACCTACCAAATCGGTGATATCTGAAAGCGGTAGGGGTGTCGTTTTTTCTAAAATAGAAGTATCTTCCAACAGCAACGAAACGGCAATCTGGACAATTGGTGAAGTAAACGGCAAATCAGGATTGTATTACCTAACGAATAAATTCTATGAGTCAGCTAAACAAGTAAATACCGAGAAATGGACGGCACCGCTCCAAATGCAAGATGCTATCGAAGAATTTTCAAGCATAAAGGGCGATGCGTTTACTAATCAACTATTCTTGCTTGGCAGCGACGAAAATACACATGCTCTTATCCATTTTTGGCAAGATGAGGAAACGACTAGCTGGCACGAGCATCCAGTAGTACTGCAAAACTTGGAAGAGTTGAAAAAAGTAGAAACGTTCACAGTAAATGTTCAGTTTAAATCTGATGGTGCTATGTTGTCATTTCATGGAGAAAAAGTAAGTATTTCTTCTGAAGCCAATCTACTGATTTATATCGGTGGAAATAAAGTAGTTATAGGTCCTCAAAAAAGCTATGAAGCGATGGTAGAAGACGATTATATCAATATAATCTATCCAACCAAAAGCATTGCTGCTTCACATCTTTACATTGAAGCGGACTTTCTTCTAAGCAAAGTAACGATAGATCCAGCGCATAAACTAAAAACGGAAATCAAGGTTAAGTTTGGCGATAAGGACACGTTGAAAAATGCCAAATTACCAAACGGCAAACTCTTAATTGACAGTTCTGTTAGCGATAGTGATTTAGAGCAGATTATCAGTGTAACTAATAAAGCCTATGAACATATAGACCAATTAGATGGAAGTCAAAATTTGGCAACACCTAATGCTGTACAGTTGGCAGTAGTTGCAGCAGCACAAATGAAAACTCACAGTATTACTTCAGATATTGGCAATGCCTTTGGAGACATTTGGCATTCCATCAAAAAAGGGTTTGTGGAAGTTACTGAGTTTATTACCGAAAAAGCGAAAGATGGAGTGAAGTTTATTATCAAAATTGGCAAGGAAGTTTTTGAGTGGGTGTCAAAAGTAGTTTCTGACGTGTTCCATTTTTTAGAGTGTATCTGGGAAAAAGTCAAGGTATTCTTTAAGGACATGTTTGAGTACCTTGCCTTTTTGTTTAACTGGGAAGATATTCTCCATACTAAGCGAGTGATGAAGCAGTATCTTTCTAATATCATTCTTGGACTAGCAGATGAACTGGGTAATATCAGGAAAAAGACCTATGACTACTTTGAAGAGGTAAAAGAGAGAATTGAGGATATTAAAAAGGAAATAGATTTCAAACAGCTTAACGATCAAAACCTGAATGAGTTAAAAGCTTCAAATACCAAGAACGACAAAATCGATCCTCGTGCTAATTGGATTGGGACGAAAAAATCCTACATCACAAACTCAAAAGCACAGCAACAGGTAGCTTCAGCAGTGCCGATTAGTTCCATAGCAATACTCTCATCAGCCTCTGAATGAAAAGCTCGTCAAACATTTCGAGGTTTTAGGTCAGCAGTTTACAGATGCTTTCTCAGATTTGTCGAGCAAGTTTATAGATGTAATACATGGGAACATGAAAATTGGAGACTTATTAGAGTATTTAGTATTGACATTATTAGAACTGGGTATAGCAGTTGCCCAGGAAATAATAGACCTGATTTTTGAAATTTTGGAGGTAGCCATACGCAGTGTCGAAAAGATATTGAATACTTCTATAGATATTCCTTTCTTCTCCTACTTATATAAAAAAGTAGCTGGAGACGATTTAAGCATAAACGATTTAATTTGTTTGCTTATCGCTATTCCGATGACAGTACTCTACAAGATAGGAGAAGGAGAAGCTCCATTCCAAGATGACAATGAAAGGCAAAAATATGTTGACGCTGGCAAGTCAATTTTTAAGTTAACTGTTTAAAGGGGAAATAGTGAGATGAGTAATACATCCTTCAAAATAAATGGGTATGTGAGTGCAACTACGACAATTGTGAATTCTTGGTTTCTCCTCCCTAAAAAAACGATAGAAATAGCAGATCCTGCAATTCCAGATGCTGGCATCATTGAAACAATAAGCTCAGGAATTAGTGTTATTTCACTAGCGACAACTTACATGTATCAGTATGACAAGTATATAAAGCTAAGTAAATTTTCAAAGTGGTTGATATTTGGCTTTGTTACTATCCATCTCATAACTTTGAGTTTTGTGGTTTACTTACTTCTTAAACAAGAAGGTGTTAAGGATAAAGTAAGCTATGGCGTATCAAAATATTGTCTCCCTATCCTATATGTAGTAGCAGGCATTTTTTATATCATTAGCATGACTGTCAACCGTGACAAAGTATCTGCTTACAGAATTTTGAATGTTATTAATGACTTTTTGAATTTAGCTGACTTTGGGCTTATTCATGAAACTATTAAAACACAGCCTGAAATCTATTATCCTGTTCACGGGATTCGTGTGTTATTGAAGAATGCAGAGGGTGCTACGCTGTTGGCAGAAATAGCTGGTACTAAAGAAGAGCCTGGAACTCAACCTGCTTTAGCTTAGTTTGGAAAGTTTATTATGGCGGGAGAATCCCACGTTTTCAAGCGGATCAAATATATAATAGTCTATTGAGTTAGGCACAGCGATGGGCAAGGACTTGAGGTACATTTTCTTGCTTCTACTGCGCTCGTCAAATCTCACATTTTTTTCTGAAACTTCTTCCCAAATTGGGCTTCCAGGTTTATATGGTGGCTAGTCGTAGCTCGCTACCATTGGATCTTGTTTTCCGCTTGCATCTCACGTTCATAAAATCAGTAGCTTTACTTTGTAGAAAGTGTCTACAAAGTAAAGCTACTGCCTGACGTGGATTCCCAATTGCGAAAATCAGTGTGATATTCAGTTTAGCTACTGGAGCCGAAGAAGCACTATGCATAGATATTCTGAACACGCATGATATTAAATTAGCTAGAAAATTATATCAGTTTCTTAATCCATTGGATATTCTTTTAGGGGATAGAGCATTTTACGCTTATGCTGATTTGGTTTCTATTAAAAATAGAAATTGTGATACAGTTTTTAGTAAACACCAAGCCCGAAAATCCACGATGCGAAAAGGTAAAATAATTGGATCAAGTGACAAGTTAGTAACTTGGCATAAACCTAAAAAATGTTCGCAGGGATTGAGTAAAGATAAATTTAATGCTTTACCCTCAACTATAACTGTACGAGAGATATATTATATTGTTGTTCCTGGCTTTCGCACTGAACGAGTTAGCTTAATTACTACTCTCTCAGATACAACAGCTTATTCTACTCTAGATATTGTTGGGCTTTATGGTCAACGTTGGGACGTTGAACTAGATTTAAGACATCTTAAAACTACTCTGGGGATGGATATTTTGCGTTGTAAAACTCCCTCAATGGTACGTAAAGAAATTTACGTTTAAATGCTTGCTTACAATCTACTTCGCGGTTTGATGTGGTCGGCAGGTACTAGTTACACTACTCCTCCGTTACGCAAATCAAAAGCAAGGTACTCGCCATCATTTAAATAACTTTATTCCCGAATTATTAGCCGCAACTTCAACAAAACGTCTTAAAATTTATCGTATTTTACTAAAAGTTATCGCTCACAAGGCTGTTCCTGACCGTCCTGCTAGAAACGAAAACGAACCACGAGTCCGTAAACGTCGCCCGAAAGCTTATCCCTTAATGACCAAACCCCGGAACGAATTACGAAAGCATCTGCAAACTGCTTAATACACATGCGTTTCAGCTTTTCTTAGTGCCATTCGTTATTGTATGGTTGTTGAATAAATATTTGGCAAGTTCATGTCCGGCGCTGACAATAGACTGCCCGTAGTCCAAAACTGTCTGTACATCAAACAGTGAGCCTTGGATTGCATTAACCATGACTGTATATAGTGTTGATTTTCACAAAAAATTGGCGTAGCCCTTGTTGTCACGCCAATGCAAATTGAGCTTTATTGATTGCGAATTGGAATTTATTTTTTCTACACAGAAGCGATGCCTGCGCCAAGGGCGAACGCAGCCCAATTCGTGCGTTCGCCCTACAGCCCTTTGGGCATCCTACGGCAGGCGTTGGCGCAGCCATCACTCTTTCTGATAAACCAAGCTGTGGATTATGCCACAGACTTCTTGCCAGAGTCAGAACGACGAGTCGCGGCTTTGTTGGTAGGTTTGCTAGATTTCTTGGTTGTGGTGGATTTCCTGGTTGCCCTAGCTTTTGGTTGTACTCCTATTGCTGGTGGTAGCAGCCTTAGCGAGGGGAACGGGAGTATAACTGGTTGAATTTCGGTAGAACTGTTGTGAGACTCTAGCTCTAATGTCCAGGGGTCAGAAATTTCCTCAAACTGTTATGTAACGAAGGGAATTTGTTGAGGTTCGACTTCTGGTTGTTCGGTGTTAGATAGTGGTTCAACTTGAGTTGCTGTTACTGTGGATTTGGAACTGGTATTGGATTGTGCAATTGCAATAGCTGGTAATGGCACAACATAAAGTCCATCGATAAAATCGAAAATCAACAGAGCAACAAAGCTCATCACAATAACTTCAATAGCTTGGGTAAGTGTTGATTGAATATCCATTGTATTTCTCCAAAATTTTTGTAATGTTCACAAAAGTTACGCGAAGCGTTACCAGCCTCGTAATCAAGTGCCAGACGCATACAAGAAGTTTCAAAAAGGAATATCTTCAAAGAAATTCATGGGTTGACTGAAGCTTGAAGGGGTGCTTAAGTCTCGGACTATTCTACAGTTTTCTGGATGCCAACAAGTATCACTTAAATGTTTTATCAAAACAGAATACATGCGTCAGTCGCCAGAAAACAGACATGAATTTTGTGCGACTAGCGGATGAATCAAGGGCGTTTTTTGCACCCCCACTAAATCGTTCGCGCTTGCGTCTCTGAAAGAGAAGATTTAGTGGTGCAACAATGAGCGTGGCGGGTCTGAATCCCCCACTGATTGATTCTGACTCCTGAATTCAGAATAGCTGAATTCTTCTTCAATTAGCCATTACTCAAGTTTATTTTGTAGCTCTGAATCGTTCTGAATAAACTCTTTTTCTTCACTTGTCCAAACTCTTTGAATCGCGTTAGAGACAGCTTCAAAAATGAAGTCTTCTAATTGTTTCGGATTCATTTGGATGTATCAGTTCAATAATTTTCGCTCTCTTTCTCGCAAAGCGATTGCCTGGGCGTGGGCGCTTGAGGAATCGTACAGAAACTTGTGTAGAATACAAAGCAACACATGGGTAAAACTTCTGCTAATGCTCGATTACGTCAGTGCAGCAATGGCATTTTACGTCACAATGCTCCCAGTACAAGAGTGGATATTGGAATTCCGCCTTGGTTATCTGGGCCGTTACTGGAGCCTGATAAGTGTTGCTGGCTTATTAATTGGCTTTTTGCTCTGTGCGCTGATATTTACGCCATTGATCATTAACATGACGCTAGATCCGTTCAGATATCCAGATCATTTGGTTATGAGCGCGATCGCGGCTGTCATCTTTGGTGCAATACTCTGGCTAGGACAGTTGCTAATACTGCGACAGACTGAGATCACACCTAGAATTTTCGCTCTGATCAATACAGTAGTTGGAATTTTTGTCTTCTCTGTATTGGTATGGTTTAATCAAAAAAGTTTGCAGTGGAGTGGTGGCCCGATTGAAGGCTGGAGAACCGGACTCATCTTTCTAGTGGGTGGTACAGTTACCGGAGCCGCGACGGGCAAGGCTTTGGATTTCTACTGTTGGCGAATCGAGCAGCGATTAATCAGAATTGAGAAGGAGAGGGTAGACCAAGAAACCCAAGAGCGGGAAAGGCTTTTGAAAGAAAGAATTGAGAAGGAGAAATTAGCGCAAGAACGCCTAGAAGCAGAGATGGCAGAACGGAAAAGGATACAGCGAGAGGCGGCTCAAGAGGAAGAACGTTTATGGTACGAGAAACACGGGAAAGATTATGCAGATTATGCAGATTATGAGGATGAGGAGGAAGATGAGGATTATGAGGAAGAGGAAGAAGAATAAACTCAATTCTCCATCAAATTGTAAAATCAGAAATAGAAAAGCTGTTTTTCATGACTATCGAGATGATACTGCCATAAATGCTGGGCAACTTTTGGTTTAATGGCGGATTTTAAAAGTCATTATCAGTAAAGGGAACTATGGATGGTAAAAACCTTTGAAAAGATGGGTAAAATTGTAATCTTGCTGCACAATCATCTGTTTGTGATATTTCTAGCTCGATTGGTTGCTGATTTTTTTCATCAAAGAGCAACTGGATTTGATAATGTGTCCAGAACTGCTCACCTAACTCATCTTCTAAATCGAAAAGTTGTTCTTCATCGCCCCAAATATCTGACCAAAGAACTATCCGATTAGCACGAAAATGATTTTGACCTTTTTCATCTCCAACTACAAAATATACTTCGACATTTAACTCAAATCCAAACTCATCAAGGTCTGGTTTTTTGATTTCACAATTAACCACAATTAAACTATCAGGGTTAACATTCACCATCTGCTGATGTCGTTGTAGTAATTCTTGAAATACATAATCAGGTAAGAGCTTTGAACTCCCTTCTAATGCAAGTTTTTGAGTATCAGGAGAGTAGCGAGTTTTTAATTCTTGAGTTATTAAGCTTAAGATTGCACCTGTGGCTAAATTGACAACTATCTTTTTATTTGAAGAGTTGAGGACACATCCGTGATTTAGATTAAAATATTTTTCAGTTGCCATGTTTATTTAAAATCCTTCTATTTTGACGCTTGAGATGATGCTTGAGGAATATCTTATGTGTCAGCGACTTGTGTTTGTAATTCTATATTATTATTGAAACAAAAGCAGGCGGTGGGACAAATTCTTACTCAAAAACATCAGTAATCATTTCGCCTGGTGCTGCTAAGATTGGGGGTATGTCCAAAAAAAACGGCCAAATAAGCGATCGCTGATTTCGACTGTTTAACATTACGAAGAATCAAAAAGCCCGTGTCAGCTTTGCAATTGAATCGGACAGAAGTCGTTAACTATACCTTTAACGTGAGATGCGTTGCGCTTAGAGAACTCAGCCAAAGCCTGAATCATCGCCTCGTCGCCTTTAATTTCAACCCCAGCCATCAGATTCATCCAGTCCCAGCCGATGACGCATAAACCACGCGGTAGAATGGTTACTCGAGTCTGTGCAGATTAGCTAATCGCTCCCTTTGCCCCTATCGTGTTCCACAACAACAGTCGGCTGTGTCACAAATTCTCGCCCCCGATCATCAGCGACCATTTCAAGGGGTGCGGACAATATTGCTTCAAGTGCGACAATTTTCTTAATCAACTTACCCCCGTCATCTTGCTCAACCAGTTCAGGGGTAACGCTCATGCCATAAGTATGAACACGTAACTGTTCATAGCATTAAAATGAAGCGTGAAAATACCATTATTTAAGGATAATAAATCATGTCTGCAAGAATATCTAGTAAAACACGAGATAGCTTGACAATAATGTATTTGATGAAAACTATTTTTATCTGTACAGTTGCAATCTGCACAATTTGCGTTTACCCGATTAAGACATTAGCAGCAGAAAAACCTATTGCAATTTTTCATGCATTTGATCAGCAGTACAGTGAGCTTGAAAAGTTTGTATGTAAAATAGGGAAGCAAGGATATTCTCACATTCAAATTTCTCCAGTTCAAAAATCTAATCCGGCTCCAGAATGGTGGGCACGCTATCAACCTGTAGACTACAGCATTATTGAAGGTAGAGGTTCACTGTTCAATTTAAAAAAGCTTATTAGTCAAGCTCACAGTTGTAATGTCAAAGTGATTGCTGATGTTGTTTTCAATCACATGGCGAATTTAGATGGCAATGATGAGTTTGAAGATTTAACGAAATTTCCAGGTCTTTTTATAAGTGATTTTAATTCCGACTCAAACCATCCAGGTCAAAAATCTTGTAGCATTAATTATAGTGATGGCAACAGAGATTCAGAAATTAATTGTTGGTTAGGTGGGCTTCCTGATCTGAGATTTACCAATAACGTTAAAAAAATTCAAAAAGCTCATTTAAAAAAATTGCTAAATTTAGGAATTGATGGATTTCGGTTTGATGCTGCCAAGCATCTGCCAGTAGATGTTGTCAAAGAGTATATCAGCTATGTAAAGGAACAAAGTCAAGGGAAAGCATGGAATTATGTTGAGGTAATTACAGATAGAGACACCAGTGCAGAAGATTATAACTGGATTGCTGCTGTCACAGATTTTGCTCTCTACAATTCAATTAAAAATGCCTTTAGCTTCGGTGGGGATTTGCGTTCGCTGCGAATTTCCACAGGCATAAACGATTTGCATAGCATTACCTTTGGCAGAAACCACGATACTATCCGCGAGATTAATTCCAATGCCATTAACCCCTATAGCGATCCTTCTGATTCTTTTTTAGCAACAGCCTATGTCCTGGCGAGAGAAAGTGGTACTCCTTTAATACTGAACTGGGATAATAGAGATTCTTCTTTTATCAAACATGGTGTAAAATTCCGTCAGATTATGCATCAACGAGGAAATCAGGGAAAAAATATCAAAGAAAATATTTTAACAGGCGTTGATAGCCCGACTGTATTGCTAATGGAGCGAGGCAGTGAAGGATTTTTTGTTGTCAATAAAGGGGAGAATAAATTTAATATCCCAGTACTGGATTTGACCTTAACAAATTTGGATGGATGTTATCGGGAACTCCGTAATAACTTTACTGTTGCTGTTGAACATCGAGAGCAAGGAAAAAAATTTATAACTCATTGGGTCAGTTGGAATAGAGGCGGTATGGAAGTTAAAAAACGCGATGCACTCTATTTTATTCGAGAACCTTTTAATCAATGTCAAGTATAGACGCTTCCTCCATCTTTAAGAGGATGTTTGAAAAGCTCAAAATATCTATAGTTCGCTATTCTGAGCGTCACCAAGTAAAAGGAAGAATCCTAATTTTTCGTTGCTCAGGCTTGGGGACGTTACTTTTGATACAAAACATACTTTTCAAACGCCCTCAAAGAGAGTAGAGAATTTCATGCAATACCGAATAGCAATGATGAAGTTAGATATTGCTCTGATTAAGGCTGACCAAGAAAGTCTCCTTTGCCAAGTTCGACACCGCAATGCCTAAGAATGTCATAGGCTGTTGTGACATGGAAATAAAGATTTGGTAAAACAAAATATAGGAGAAATGGCATTCCTTGAAAAGAGAGAGTTTTGTCACGCATCTGCAAGGTAATTTCTCTATCTTCTGAACCGTCAATTTGCTCAGGTTTAAACGTATTTAAATGAGAAATAGTTTTTTGAATGCGGTCAATAAGTTGAGGAAAAGTAGTTTCATTGTCCTCGAATTTAGGTGGTTCTATTCCTGCTAACCGTGCAGCACCTCTATTGACTATATCAGAGGCAATTTGCACTTGTTTTGAGAATGGAAACATATCTGGGGAGAGACGACTATTGATCAACACAGAAGGATCTATTTTTTTTGTTTCAGCATAAGCAGCACCTTTTTCAAGAATGTTTATAAGGTTATTCAGTGTGCGAATAGACACGGGTATTAAAGCTTGGTACATTGAAATGGTCATTGAGATTTCTCCAGAAAAAGTTCAAAGGACTTTGAGCCGCCCCATCTAATATTAGGGGGTATTGACTGTGATATTGTGTCAAAGAATATGGAAGCGAATTTAGTCACAGATCCAAAGATACTAAATGTTTTGAACGAACTTATACAACGGGAACCGATTTTTCATCGTCCAGAGTTGGGGAGGACACGTGCTGACTTTGAGCAGATGACGGAAAGTACATTTTGGGAAGTGGGTGCGTCGGGTCGGCGTTACAGTCGGCAGTATGTGTTGGATGAGATGGAGAAACGTTATGCCAGCCCAGAGGAAGACACATGGCAGACTCGTGACTTCCATTGCCTTGAGATTGCCGCCGAAAACTACTAGTTCGCCAACCCAAAATTGCGCTTGTGGAGGTCGGCAGAGGAGCAGGGGAGCAGAGGAGAGGCAAATACCAAGTTCTTTCCCCTCTGCCCCTCTGCCCCTCTGCTAACCACCTTTGCATTGTTTCCTTGGCAGACTACTACCTTGTAACCTATACTCTGATTCAGGGTACTCGCATTACCCTACGCTCAACTATCTGGCGACAGACACCGCAGGGTTGGAAGATTGTGTATCACCAAGGAACCGTCGTAGAAAATGCCTAAATAGAATGTTTACACTATGTACCGATATGAACTCTCGATATGCTACCTGACGTTGGTGTGCGACTAGAATTTTAGTGAGGCTCATAGACACCCGCCATAGTTAATAATCCCTGGATGCTGGATAAGAGTTAGTTCTTTTTACTTGGGAGGAACTGACCTTTTAGCGATCGCTTTCTGTGCCCAACTTTCTCACGCCATCCATCCATTCAGTCCACTGTGGGGCATTTGTCACCAATTGAGCAAACTTTTGGGGGTAAGCATCCTCAAACTCCAGCATCACGCCGCGACACTCACCACTCTTGCCCAAAGTATTGCCCATCTTCTCCAACAGCGATGGCGCTGTTTCGCCCGCTCTCTTGCGATCGCCAGCCATAAGCAGAGGCTAAAAATGCTTTTAAAAACCTCTTAGTAAGAAACTTTAGAACTTAAGTTTTTACTTGGGTTGCCACAATGGAGTTGTATCAAGGTTTTCAGCAGCAGAGACGGTATTTCTAACCTACGCCTGTACGGTTTACACCTCTTCATCTTTTGTAAAGATATCGTAACATTTATTTATATAAAACAATATTTGCTTAACTTAGCAAACTCAAATAAAAGCTATGAACCAACCCATTGAATTATCTTTAGAACAAGAATTTAGCCTTAGAACTTTTGCGGATCTTGTGCAGCAAATGCCCAATCGACCAACGTAAGCCAATTTCAAATCAATCTTGGCAAGTAACTTCTGAGCGATTGCTACTGGGGTCAGTTTTTCCGAGATACTGACATTCAAGTAATTCTTGATAACAACATACCGATGCGTTACAGCCAGTGCCTTAAACTCCAGCATCTTCTCATCACTTCCACGCAACTGAACGTTTGGTGTAAGAAACTGTAATAGATTCAGGCTTTCCAGTAACAACACAGCAGGTAATAGCTGCCCCTTGTTAAAATCTGGTTTCCAAATCGAATTCTGCCCAGCCTCTAACTGCGCCTTAGCTCGTTTCGCATCACGGTTGGTCAGAAACTCTCGCCCCAGTGTCAAATAATAGTGCATCCGCAGTTGGGGATACCAACCGTCGTCATCTTTCTCGACCAAATCAGGGGTTACATCAATTTCGTAGCGACAGGATAATTCGGCTTTACGCTGCTGATGTCGTTCGGTTTTCGTTTTCGCCCGTTTGTCTTGCAGTTTTTTCAGTTCAGTTGGGGAGAGTTCATCAGAATCCGCGATGCCTACGGCGGGCTACGCCTACGCTTCACATTCAGCAGCATACAATTCAACAGATGCCGCCTTAACCGACTCGATAACTGCCCCACTCTCATCATCGTCAGCATCGATAATGGTGTACCCATCTTCAGTCAACAAGGTAAACAGCTTGATATTCCCACAACTCCAGTGCGACAGCCGTATTGTAGAGTGCGTCAAATGCCGGTTGATATCACTGATGGAGAAGGAGAGATAATTTCAAAGTCTCAAAGTCTCTTTCCCAGATAGGGAGACGTTAAAAAACCCGGCTTCAACAAAGTAAGCCGAGGTAAGCACTTATAAAAAATGACAGTTAAACCTTAGCCCTGGATAACAGGGGCATTGAAAGCTACTGGTGCTGCTTCATCCGCAGCCAAATCTAGAGGGAAGTTGTGAGCATTACGCTCATGCATTACTTCCATACCCAAATTGGCACGGTTAATTACATCTGCCCAAGTGTTAATTACGCGCCCTTGGGAGTCAATGACAGACTGGTTGAAGTTGAATCCGTTCAAGTTAAATGCCATCGTGCTGATACCCAAAGCAGTAAACCAGATACCAATCACAGGTAAAGCTGCTAAGACAAAGTGCAGCCATCGGGAGTTTTGGAAGCTGACATATTGCCAAAAGAGCCGTCCCAGATAGCCATGAGCCGCAACGATGTTGTAGGTTTCTTGTTCTTGACCGAACTTATAGCCGTAGTTTGCAGATTCGGTTTCGCTAGTTTCACGAACTAAGGTAGAAGTCACCAAAGAACCGTGCATCGCAGAAATTAAAGCACCACCAAACACACCAATGACACCTAACTGATGGAATGGATGCATTAGGATATTGTGTTCAGCTTGGAACACCAACATAAAGTTGAAGGTTCCAGAAATACCCAAAGGCATACCATCAGAGAAAGAGCCTTGACCAATGGGATAAATTAAGAAGACAGCAGTCGCAGAAGCCAGAGGAGCGCTATAAGCTACACAGATCCAGGGACGCATTCCCAAGCGGTAGCTCAACTCCCATTGTCGTCCCATGTAGCAAGCGCAACCAATTAAGAAGTGGAAGATTACTAGCTGGTAGGGCCCACCGTTGTAAAGCCACTCATCTAAAGAAGCTGCTTCCCAAATCGGGTATAAGTGTAAGCCGATCGCATTTGAAGAAGGAACAACCGCACCAGAGATAATATTGTTGCCATAAATTAAAGAACCAGCAACAGGCTCACGGATACCATCGATATCTACGGGGGGTGCAGCAATAAAGGCGATGATGAAGCAAGTGGTAGCTGTTAGCAGGGTGGGAATCATCAGGACACCGAACCAACCGATGTATAGACGATTATCAGTGCTGGTGATCCACTCACAGAAGCGCTCCCAGACATTGGCGCTAAAGCGTTTTTGTAAGGTAATAGTCATAGTTTAGAATAATTTCAAGGATTTTGTTGATGATTTAAAGTTGTTGTTCGTTGGGAATCAACAACTGATAGCATCTTAAAAAAGTTGCTAAATATTTGCAGTAACTAATAGTTATTCAAAGTTACAAGTTGAAGTTAACTTTAGTAAGCAACCTCTGGGTAAATGACTGTCGAAGAAGCCTTAGCCATTGTTGAAATAATTCTGGGAAAAACACCTTTAAATGACTTGCAGGAAATTATTTTTCGACAGTCATGGGAACAGAAAACGTATCCAGAGATTGCTGAAAAGTTTGGTTATGATGCCGACTACATCAAAATTGTTGGCTTTCGACTCTGGAAAATGCTCTCCAAGGCAATGGGTGAGAAAGTTACTAAAGATAACCTCCATTCGTCTTTGAGAAGATGGTGTTATCGTCAGAAGAATACTGGAGAAATCAAGCCTGATAATCCCATCAAAACTTATCAAGACTGGGGTGAAGCGCTCGACGTTTCGATTTTTTACGGACGTTTCCAAGAAATTGCCACCTTAGAGCAGTGGATTAATCAAGACCGTTGTCGGTTAGTGGCACTATTGGGCATTGGGGGAATTGGTAAAACTTCTTTATCTGTGAAGTTGAGTGAGAAACTTCAGGAAAACTTTGAGTATGTTATTTGGCGATCGCTTTATAATGCCCCCACTATTGAAGCATTACTCACTAGCTTGATTCTAGTTCTCTCTCACCAACAGCAGGGAGATTTACCCGAATCTGTCAGCGATCGCATTTCTCGACTGCTTGCCTATCTCCAAAAACATCGCTGTCTGCTTATTCTCGATAATGCGGAGACAATCTTAACCAGTAATGAGGGTCGAACAGGTCAATATCGCTCTGGTTACGAAGGGTATGGTGAGCTTTTTAAGCGAATTGGTGAGTTTCGCCACCAAAGTTGTTTAGTGCTGACGAGTCGAGAAAAGCCTAAAGAGGTGGCGGTACTTGAGGGGGAAAAGTTGTCTGTTAGAACTATGCAATTATCTGGTTTATCAATCGCTGAGGGGCAAGCAATTTTTAGCTGTAAAGGTAGCTTTATTGGAGCGATTGATGAATGGCAAACTTTAATTCAATCCTATGCAGGTAATCCACTGGCACTGAAGATTGTAGCAACGACCATCCGGGATTTATTTGATAGCAATATTTCTAACTTTCTTGCTCAAGGCACTGTTGTCTTCGGCGATATTCAAGATTTGCTAGAACAACAGTTTCAACGTTTATCAGGGTTAGAAAAATCAGTTATGTATTGGTTGGCAATCAACCGGGAACCTGTAAGTTTTGCCGAAATACAGGATGATTTATTATCCTTAATTGCGTCTTCTCAACTTTTAGAAGCGTTGTCAGCTTTAGAAAGGCGAAGCTTCATTGAGAAAGGTAGTGCTTTATTCACGCTACAGCCTGTGTTGATGGAGTACATTACTAGTCTTTTCATTCAACAGGTTTGTGTTGAAGTTGAAACTCAAAACATTTCTCTTTTCAAAAGCCATGCACTGATGAAAGCGACGGCGAAAGACTATATCAAAGAAATTCAACTTTACTTAATCCTCAACCCTGTAATTAAAAAGTTACTTTCTTTGTTCGGAAGTGCAAATCGGATTGAAGCTCAACTGATGACAATTCTGGCATCACTTCGCGGCAAAAAATCAATGGATGCTGGTTATGTGGGCGGAAACACGATTAATTTACTTCATCAGCTGCAAATGGATTTAAGCGATCGCAACTTTTCTAGTTTGACGATTTGGCAAGCTGATTTAAAAGGTGTGAATTTACACCAAACCAATTTCGCCTACTCAGATTTAACGAAATCTACTTTTACAGCAAATCTCAGCTATACCTTTACACTAGCAGTTAGTCCAAATGGCAATCTTCTGGCAATCGGGGATACCCTTGGTCAAATTTCCCTATGGCAAACAACAGATGGACAGCAATGCTTAACCTGGGAAGCACACACAGGTTGGGTGCGTTCTATTGTATTTAGTGCCGATGGACAAACCTTATTTAGTGGCAGTGATGACCAAACTGTTAAACAATGGGATCTCACAGGTCGATGCCTACAAGTATTCAGGATGCACACAGGCTTTGTTTGGTCTGTAGCCCAGGCTCGGCAAGAAAACTATTCAGTTCTTGCCAGTGGTGGTATGGATCAAACGGTTAAATTATGGGATATTCAGACAGGGGAATGTCTGAAAAGTCTTGAAGGACACACAGATTGGATCTGGGCGATCGCTCTGAGTAAAGATGGTAAAACTTTAGCAAGTGGTAGCGCCGACCATACTATCAAACTTTGGCATCTCAATACAGGTGAGTGCCAGAGAACACTGCAAGCACACATGGGTATTGTGTGGTCTGTAGCATTTAATGCCAATGACAAAATGCTGGTAAGTGGTAGCGCTGATGGCACTGTGAGGATTTGGGATTTAGAAGCAATGCAGTGTTTGCAAACTCTCCAAGGTCATACAGGCCATGTCTGGTGTGTAGGTTGTAGTGTTGATGGTCAAACGCTAGCAAGTGGCAGTGCTGATACAACAATTCGCTTATGGGACATTCACACTGGAGAATGTGTGAAAACTTTGTCAGGGCACACCCATACAGTGCGATCGCTGACATTCACTCCAGATGGAAAAACCTTGATTGCCAGTGATGATAACCAAACTGTTAAGTTCTGGGATATCCCTACAGGACAGTGTTTCCGAACTTTTCGCGGACATGGTAGTGGTGTGTGGGCATTAGCGACCTCTCCACTTGATGAAAATGACCGCAGGCAAGTCTTAGCCAGTGGTGAAGACCAAACAGTTAAATTATGGGATATTCATACAGGTAAGTGTATCAAAACCTTTACTGGTCATACTAATTGGGTACGAACCGTAGCTTTTCATCCCCAAGGTAATACCATTGCCAGTGGCGGTGCAGATGAAACAGTGAGAATTTGGGACATAGAGACAGGAGAATGCCTGCAAGTCTTGCGGGGTCATAGAAATTGGCTACTTTCAGTTACCTACAGTCCTGATGGACAAACTTTAGCCAGTAGTGGTAGCGACAAGCAGGTACGGATTTGGGATGTCAAGACAGGTGTTTGCCTGGGTGTGTTATGTAATCACACTAATATTGTCTCATCACTTGTTTATAGTCCTGATGGCAAGATGCTAATTAGTTGCTGTGCAGATTCCCTAATTCGAGCTTGGGATGTTGCTACAGGCGAATGCTTGAAAATTTTTCGTGGGCACACAAACGGCGTGTGGTCCGCTAAATTTAGTCCAGATGGGCAAACCTTGCACAGTAGCAGTCAAGATGCAACCATCAAAATTTGGGATTTCAAGACTTGCCAATGTCTAAGAACCTTGGAAGGACATACTGATGCTGTGATCAGTGCTGCCAGTCTTGATGGTTGTCTGCTGGCAAGTGGAGGAACCGACCAAACCGTGAGAATTTGGGATATGAAAACTGGGAAGTGCTTGAGAGTATTGATTGGACACACACGATGGATTTTTGCGATCGCATTTATCCATTCTCCGGTTAAAAGTCCAATTCTTGCTAGCAGCAGTGAAGACCAGACCATCCGCTTATGGAATGTCGAAACAGGTGAATGTCTGAAAATTCTCAGAACTCCTAGACCTTATGAAGGCATGAATATTACAGGGGTCATCGGTTTGACGGAATCTGTGCGATCATCACTTTTGGCACTAGGAGCTATAACAGAAGGTTCTTAAATAAATGTCGGGCGAGGTTGTGTATGTGCCAGATGGTTAGGCTGTGGCATTGCAGAAGATGATGCGGCGATTTCCCCGCGATCAGTAATACCAATTCTTCTTTCATTAGGCAACAGATTCTTTCTCTTGAAAGTGCTACTAGTTTAAGTTTATTAATTCCGAATTCGATTTTATATAAGCCACACCTATATCAGCCTTGAGAAAGTTTCGTCAACCCTATGGGCTTGCTATTGTTATATAACAGTAGAAATGATTTACCGAGTTATGGTAAATGAGGTTGTGGTTTTGAACTCTCAATTAACTAATCATCAGGTCGATTTACAGGATTGCACTATTTTTTATCAGCAAAGTAAGTTGGATTCGAGTTCAACCCCTATCCTATTGCTACACGGCTGGGGAATCTCTACTGAGCCTTATCAAGAAGTGCTGGAACTACTAGCACAGCACCATACTATAATTGCTCCTGACTTGCCCAGTTTTGCAAGATCGAGTTACTCTGGTCTAATTCCTGATTACGTTAGCTATAGCAAATTTCTCCTTTCATTTTTGTCAGCTTTAGATTTACAACAATTTCATCTAGTAGGACACTCATTCGGTGGCGGGATTGCTATTACTTTATGTACACTTGTTCCACAAAAAGTCAGAAGTGTAATTCTGATAGATAGTACTGGAATTCCTACGCCATCTATACCGGAGATGATCCCGCGAAGGGCAATCGAAATGACCGCTCAACTGTTTCTGCCAAGACTCAGGTTGAAATTAGTTGATATTCCTTGGGTTTTCTCCTATAACTTGTTATTTAATACAAAAAATGTCATTCAAGGATTGCTAATTTCTTTATACGAAGATATCAGCCATCTACTACCAAAAATCCAAGCTCCTTGTTTGCTAGTATGGTCAGAAAAAGACCTAACTACGTCATTAAGTAATGCCCAAGAAATGGCGGCAATTATTCCCGGCTCTAAATTAGTTGTTGTAGAAGAAGGATTTCACGAATGGGGACTCTGGTATCCTGAGAAATTTACATCATTCATACTAGATTTTATTTGTAAACTTGAGCAAACTCATCAGGACAAACCTCCTCAAACTTAACCATCATCCTCGAAATTAAACAAGTGGGCTAGTTATCTAATTATGTTGTACGGCGGCAAATTCAATCTTTGATATCCTGATTTATCAAATAGCCCATCCTTAGCAAGCTTTTTCTTCTACTCAAAATCCGCATATTGCGGAGGACTAGCCCCAACTAGCTGAGTAATTTTAGGATATTTGCCTGATGGAACTGTGTCTGCAATGCTGATGATATCAATCTGATGCCACCAATCATCACCAAAATCGAACCAGTAACCAAAAGCATCATCTATAGATAAGCCCAAAGACGCAATTGAAGTACTAGAAACATCTCCTGTAGGCTTGGGTGTAAATCAAGCCATCCACTCAGTCCACTGCGGCGCATCTGTCACCAGTTGAGCAAACTTCTCACGGTCAAGATCCTTAAACTCCAGCATTACGCCGCGACGCTCATCAATCGTTGCCCAAAGTATTGCCCATCTCCTCCAAGAGCGATGGCGCTGTTTCGCCCGCCGTAGGCAGAGGCGAAAAATGCTTTTAAAAACCTCAAAGTAGGAAAATTGAGAGCTTAAGTTTTTACTTGGGTTGCCACAATGGAGTTGTATCAAGGTTTTCAGCAGCAGAGACGGTATTTCTAACCTACGCCTGTACGGTTTACACCCCTTCAACTTTTGTAAAGCTATCGTAACATTTATTTATATAAAACAATATTTGCTTAATTTAGCAAACTCAAAAGCTATGAACCAACCCATTGAATTATCTTTAGAACAAGAATTTAGCCTGAGAACTTTTTCTGATCAAGTGCAGCAGATGTCCCGTGAACAAGCTCAAGAATTTTTGCAGATGCTGTATAAGCAGATGATGATAAGGGAAACGACTTACCAAGAATTGCTCAAACATCAGTGGGAAGTTGGTTCAGGTTCAATCTTGGGTTAAAACAAACCTTGCTCCCGTCAACTGTAGAAAGAGCCAACACTGTTTAGTCCAAGGTGCATTTTCAGCTTCAGTCCCTTCCAACCTTGAATAACAGCACTTTCCACCAGGGTGAGTGTTTGCGAAATGTCAAAGGATATGTGTTAATTACTTTTGAAGAACCGTTTTTCAACTTAATATGTCATTAATCTTTGATTAATCTCTCAAAATTAAATAAACTTGTTTCAATTGACGTAGAAACGGCGATCGCTGGGGCTGAGATCGGGTGTACGCTGTGGGTTACAGAGTTTACATTGTATTGACCGTTGAGTAACAAAAAATTGTCTGCCAAACACGGCAATCAACAGATGATTCACGCCATCCACTCCACCCAATCAGGCGCTCTGTCCACCAGTTGAGCAAATCCATTGGGGTAAGCCTCCTCAAACTCAACCATCACCCCCCACCTTTCATCACTCGTCAGCGTACTGAGTAGCTCTTGTACCATGTCAGATTCCACAACGGCTGATGCACAATGCGAATGTCATACCATTTGCCATGTCATTTCCTGCCCCGCCCCCAAAGGTACAAGCCCAGATTCCATAAATGGAACTTCATCAGGAATGCGCCAAGTCGTTTTGGACAAGGTAATTCGCTCGGTATTACGCGGCAGTTGATAAAAATCTGGGCCATAGAAGCTAGCGAACGCCTCCAGTTTATCCAGGGCTTTCACGCTTTCAAATGCTTCGGCATACAACTCAAGGGCGTGCAGAGCCGAAAAGCATCCCGCGCAGCCACAGGAACTTTCTTTGCTGGTGCGGGTATGGGGAGCGCTATCAGTACCTAGAAAAAACTTCGGATTGCCCGATGTTGCCGCTTGCAACAAAACCTGACGATGCTCCTCCCGTTTCAAAATGGGCAGGCAATAAAAATGGGGGCAAAGGCCGCCTTTGAACAGGGCATTACGGTTAAACAACAAATGTTGTGGCGTAATTGTTGCTGCGATGGTGTTGGCAGACAGGACATACTGCACCGCATCCGAGGTGGTGATATGCTCAAGCACCACCCGCAGGTTGGGAAATCGCTGCTTGAGAGGGATTAAATGTCGCTCGATAAACACCTTCTCGCGATCGAACGTATCAACATCGTTATCGGTCACTTCCCCGTGCAGTAATAACGGCATGTCCACCTGCTGCATCGCTTCAAAGACGCGATCACCCTTTTGAATATCCGTCACACCGGAGTCTGAGTTGGTCGTTGCACCGGCTGGGTAGTACTTGACCGCTTTGATAAACTGAGATTCTTTCGCCTGGAGAATGTCGTCGGGGCTGGTGTTGTCGGTGAGGTAGAGCGTCATCAATGGCTCAAACTGTTGGCCTTCTGGAATGGCGGCGAGGATGCGATCGCGATAGCAAGCCGCATCTGCCACTGAGCGGATAGGGGGCTTCAAGTTCGGCATGATGATCGCGCGGGCAAACTGACGCACTGTGTAGGGCAGAACCGCTTTCAGTGCTGCACCGTCGCGCAGATGCAGATGCCAATCGTCAGGTCGGGTGATGGTAAGCTTTTGCATCTTTTCATTATAAAACGGCAACAAGGGCTTCATGAGAATAGGGGCGATCATCCAGATCTGGTATGGGATTAAAATAAAAAACATTAGAAGTGACTGAATCGTTCGCTTGAAAAAAACACTTATAGTGTGGAAATGTCCAAAAATAAATTAGCCAAAAAACAAAAACCAAATCGACGACGAGATAACGCTTTTTAGGTAGGGTATTCAGGAGGCAGAAACCAGCAAGGCAATAGAGATTATTTGCTCCAAACTGGGAAACTGCTCGCATAACCGACTCACAGGAACGGAATTGAAGGAACAGTGAACTACTTTGACCTACACAGCGCATAGCCAATCACAGACCACAGACCTACACCCGTCAGTAAAGTTAACCCAGACCTGCCACTGCCCCAGATAAGCGTTCCAGTCAGGCTCCCCATCAGCAACGCCCACAGCCGAGCCTATTGTGGAGACAAGCTGCTGGTAGAATTGACCTGCGCTGTCGAGTCCTTGGCGCAGTTTCAGCTTCAGACCCCTCCATCCTTGGAAAGTCGGACTTTCCACTGGCGTGAATGTTTGGGGAATATCCTGGGATTGGGTGTCAATGACTGGTGTAGTTGTACTTATATTATTAGTGACTGACACCAACTCATTTTGAAATAATTCATCTCGATTTAACCACTGTCCAAAAATCGAATCACGCTGATCATCAGGGGCAACGAATTGATAAACGCACTCCCGATTTTCACGCTTACCCAATCGACCAACATAATCCAACTTCAAATCAATTTTGGCAAGTAACTTCTGAGCGATCGCTATCGGTGTGTGTTTTTCCGAGATACTGACATTCAAGTAATTCTTGATAACGTGCCGATGCTTTACAGCCACCGCTTTAAACTCCAGCATCTTCTCGTCAGAAGAGCGTAACCGTTCCCCAGGCGTAAGCAACTGCAACAGATTCAGTTCTTCTAACAACAGTACAGCCGGCAACATTTGCCCCTTGTTAAAGTCAGGTTTCCAAATAGAATTCTCCCCAGCTTCTAACTGCGATGCAGCTCGTTTGGCATCACGGTTGGTCAGAAATTCCCGCCCCAGTGTCAAATAGTAGTGCATCCGCAGTTGAGGATACCAGCCATCATCATCTTTCTCCACAAGCTCAGGGGTTACGTCAATTTCGTAGCGACGGGATAATTTCGCCTTGCGTTGCTGATGTCTTTCGGTTTTTGTTTTCGCCCGTTTGTCTTGCAGTTTTTTGAGTTCAGTTTGGGAAAGTTCATCAGCTTGCGCGATCACCTGACACTCAGCAGTATACAATTCAACAGACGCGGCTTTAACCGACTCGATTACAGCCCCACCCTCATCGTCATTAGCATCGTCGGCATCAATAACGGTGTACCCATCCTCAACCAAACCCGCAAGCACAGACTCCCGATAGCGCCGCATCTCTACGTTAATCACAGAACCACGCTTACCCCAAGTCTGCAAAGATTCGGGCTGAAAATCCTGATCAACAAAGCTGTAATCGTCATTGTCCGCCGCCGACAACAGCGCAATGTTCGCTTGTGTTGCGACGTGTTGACTTCTGAGCAATCCTCCTATCGTTGTGGAACCATTGCCCACAACCGACATCCCCCACTCTCTCACCCAAATGTGACGGTCAACTGTCTCCCTAACTCGTGCCAACATCTGCCGCACGGAGTTAACAGGCTGCACTCCTTGAAAAATCCCCCAAACAGCATCAAAGTGTCCTCGAATATCGATGGATACCCCAGTTTCTAAACTTGGGGAGGCGATAACTAAATCATACTGGGTGAGAATTTCGTTCAGGTGAGCGATACAACCGAAAGCCGCATGAGAAGGATCAGCAACAGATTCGCTGTCAATTCGCAGAATCCGTAAATGTGGAAATTTGCGACGAAAACGTTCTTCTAAGGCTTGCGTCCCCCATTTGGATTTTGCCTTTTGAGCAGAACAGCACAATAGATGATGCCCCCCTTTGGTAATAGCTTTGTCGAGTGCGGCGATGAGATTTTTAGGGTTAGTGCCAGAGTAGTTATAACAGTTTCCGGCTATGTGCCGATAGTTGTTTACAATGACGAATGGATTAACTCGATATTCCCCAGCGAGTGATAAAACATACTTCACATCAGTATCGGAAACATCGGCGCTTGATAGATAAATCTTTCCCTGACTGCTGCCCAAAACATTCTGTACCAGTTGTTTAAGGTTTTTGAGAACGGACACACGCCGTTTTTGCACTTCCGTACCAGAGTTGAGCAAATGCCAGAATACTTGGTCGCATTCGTCGATAATAATGACATCATTTGACCAGTCATTGGGGTTGAATCGCGCCTGACTCTCTTGATGCAATGAATCAACACAGACCCCATATCCCAACAATGTGCCTGTTTCATTCGTGCGGACTTCAGTAACAT
>NZ_JACJTD010000083.1 GCF_014698505.1 Nostoc foliaceum FACHB-393
ATTGACGAGGAAGAAAGTCTAATGCAAGAAATACTTCAGCAGTGAGAACGTTTTCAAATCCTCGTCCACCATCTCGATATTCTTTAATCGTACTACCAACCCACGATAGTTCCTGTAAAAGCCGCCCCATAACCCTAGAATTGCTAGTAAAATTCATTGCACCCACATCCCATCAATAGCCTCATGGCTTTGCATTTTAGGGTTCCCAAGCAGTAACATTCTCTAACAGGGGTTTGGTTTTTTTACAAAATAAGTAAGTACAAGCTAATTTTTTAATAAATATCTAATACGTACAATTCATTACCAGACAAATAGCTTTGAATTTTTTTAGAAATAGGTTGCTTAAGACTATCAAAGATTAAAAGATTATTCACTTCAAGCTCAAAATATTGGTACAAGTAGGTTAAGCTATCTATTGAACTACTTGAAAATTTTGTAGTAAAAAGTGTTACTTTTCATTAATCTACTATATTTTTAAAATTTACATCCATAGGCATTCAATCAAATCTTTCCTGTGCAAATCGACCAGTGAAAGATATCATTTCTTCGCCTGTATCCTTTTTATAAATCCATACTCCATCCAAAGAGTCATCAACATCTTCATACTTATCAACTATCCGAAAGTATGGTTGAATTTGTTTCCATTGATGAGCAGAGTATCTCAGTTTTTCTCTCCACTCTGATTCAGGTTTTCCGCCAATAATTTCTTCAGGTTTTGGTTTTCCATAGTTGAGGTCGAGTTGTTTACGACGCTTGGCTTCTCCCATGTATCTAAATCCTTTAAACCAGATAGATTTCGATGATTATTCTGCAACTCACATGATACTGTATGTCAATGCCATGCAAAAATTAATTCTTTTAGGTCAAAAATTTCAATTCATATTCAAATTCAGCAACGCTGATATTTGAATTACGTGAATACCGCAACTTAGTGCTTGAGTTTTTTTGTAGTTATCATGCATCTTGTAATTTCGAGGCTCGAAGCCCAGTGTAGCTAAATCCCAAATAAAATTTTACTCGTTTATTATTATCTTTATCCTGTGTATAGCCTTCTCTACTGGGAACAAAAAAAGCTTCAAGACCACAGGCTAGCTGTATTGTTCCTGCTTTACGACCTTTAAAACTGGTGATACGTCCTGAGACTAATGACAATTTGGAAACATCTCTGTAAAACTCTGTATTTTTATCTTTATCACCTAATTCTTTATGGGCAATTAACTTTTTAATTCCATTTTCATGTTCATTACCATACCATTCAAAACTAAAATTACGATTCCGTAAATTTTCAGATTTTTCAAGACTTTTACGTATAAGCTCTTGGGCACTCTTAACAGCTAAAGTAGAACCATTCAATGCTTTTATTACGTATAAAATATATAAATAGTAAGTTGCATCAAGAGCGCCAGTATTTCCTCTCCAATAAGTTAATTTTTCAATCGCAGTGTCAATATTCGCCCTTGAATAACGACGTGTTGCTTGGAACCATAAACGTATATTTTTGTCGCTTTCAGGTTCTTGAAGAAGATTTTGCTCTAATAATTGAATAACTCTATCAATTTCTTTTGGTTTTAATTCGTTCCAAGAATTTGAACGTCTAGCAATATAAGCTCTAACCAACTGACGACGAATAGGAGGATGATATATATTCCTATCATCTAAAAGGCTATTCCAACGCTGAATAACTTGATTATAATCACCGTATAAATTAGCCAAATTTCCTTGGCACTGTATTACAAATTTGTCAGATTTTTCGCCTTCTCCTAATCGACGTACATTTTCTAGAAGGTCTTCTGCTAAGTCTAAAAGTTCAAGATACCATCCAGATGAATCACTAGCTATAAATTCTTCTATATTAGCTTTGTTAGATACACTATATCCAAACTCAATAACCCGAATTAGCATTTGAATATGTGAAATGTAACCCGGTTCGTTATTTTGATCAATTTCTCTAGTCTGGCTAAACTGTTTACCAGCATCAATCACTAATTTTTCAATTTCTTCAATTTTTTCTGGATGGCAACTATTTTTATTATTACACTCATCCATCAATTCATATAATTTTGAACGCAGACACATTCCCTTCATATGGTAGAGAACGTGGTCGCTTGGGGATAAATTAATGGCTTTTTCTACAGCCTCTAATGCTTCTTTATATTGCTTTAAAGCAATACTGTAAAAGCGAGCAAGATGGCCCCAAAAGTGAGCCTCATCAGGAAAATTTTCTACTAAACACTTCAGAACTTCCAATCTCCCTTCAGCGCTAGGAATATTTTCAATCAAGTCAGAAAACTTTTTATTATTAAATTCATTTTTATATGCATTTTGATTAATCATCCAACTCCTCCTTACCCATAACTTCTTGATTATTCTTAATAACAAATAACCGAGTTAACAACTCTAGTATTTCATTACTTTGAATGCGGCTATTTTTAGCACATATCTCTATAAATTTTATAGACCATTCGGATAACTTTTGTGTCCAATTACGTCTTTCTTTAAAACCGCTAGATAGAACTTGCTCTAGAATTTCGACAGCAATCAATTCGTGAAGTGGACGCCAATAAACATCATTTTCACATAATAATAAATCTAATAATGTTTTTGGAATAAGTTTTTCCAGTCTAATTACTTTATTTCTACTAAATTTAGAATTATCTTTTTCCAATAGCGGAACAAAAATTTGAGACGATAATGATTTTTGTGAATAATGATATACAATTGCAAGGTATACTATAATTTCTTGTTGACTATCTAGTGCTTTCTCAAGTCGCCGCTTTACATATGTAGGTAAACTGAGAAAATTTTCACCATAAGTAACTAATCCAAGATAGAAAGGTGTTTTTTGATTTGATGTTCCCTGCAACATAATTTTTTCTAATTCTGAACGCTTTTCAGGAACTTTGGCAGCATATAATTCTAAAAATCTTCTGCATTCATTTTCATTTAAAGTAGAATTTAGAAAAAATCTCCGTTGAAATTGAGAAGTCGAAGGCTTATAAATATTTCTTTGTACAATTAGAAAAACTACTGGTAATGAGTCGCTTTTCACCGATGTATAGAGTCTATCAATTTTATCTAAATCGCCAATATCAGAAGCTTCGACAACTACTAAGATTGATTGTTCTGTCAGATCATATATTTTACGAATACGCATATAAGTTTTTTCTATTGCATCAAGTCGATTGATGGCTCCTCTACTACGAATCCTTTTTAACAAAAATGTTGGATAAGTTTCGTGTAAATCCCAAGCTACACGTCTAGCAATTGTTGTACCTCCTGCTCCAGGTTCATGATAAAAATTAATACGATAGGCATTCCTCGATTTCAAATCAGTTTGTACTTGTTTAATAATACTTTTTGTAATCTCTCTCGTTGCGTCAAGATGAAGGTCTAAATCAAACCAAGATACTGTCATCCCACGATAAAATTCATAATTATTTGTTTGATTTTCATCTTGTTGTTTAGCAGCATTCAAATGAACTATCTCAAAATCCTCTTGAATCAACCGTAAATCGTCTATCGGCAATGAGACTGAAGCTCCATGCAGTGATGGTAGCCATACTTGCTCGCTATCTTTACTTGACTTAGGCTGGGATAAATTTTTACGTAAACCTTCAAGAATTTGAGGCAGAGTAATATCTATAACATCTGCCTGGAAAGATTCACCAAAAGATTTTATTACAGCGGCAATGGAAGATGAATCTTCTATTGCAAAAATATAATTGGCTGCATCTTCAAACGCATTGTCAATTGCCTCACATAAAGTTCGTATGTAATCTGGTTCATCCCAGAGAATTACGATCGTAGCTGGGCGATTTGCAGAGGCTTCATAAAACTCGATTAACGATTGTCTTAAATAATTTGAATATTTTCTATTCCAGTCACGCCAACTACTACCTACCAATGTTTTATCTAAATCAGATAATCCTTGTGCTGCAAACCAATAGGTAGCTAATTCAGGCACAAATACTTGCTTATCTCCTAGTTTAAATAAGTGTGTAGCCCTTCGTTCTTTAAGTTCGTTTGCTACTGCTGCATATAAACCATCAAATTCAGTGTTAGGATTAAAATCAATAACTAAAGACCAATTTATTCGAGCTAAAAGAGCTAACTGCTCATTGGATAAATTTAATTCTGGTCTGGATATAAGTATAAATAGTCTTCCCTTATCATCAAAGTTGTGGCAAGCTGAGTAAAACTCATTCCAAGGTGGGTTTTCTATCTCATTAAACCATCTATAGATTCTTTCTTCTTCATCTGCTGAAGCAGGCTCATTGCTTGAACCACGACGATGATACAATACATTAGCTTCTAGCTTTTTCCCTCCATAATTTTTTACTGGACGAAATAGTTTAATTCCTTTGATAATAAAAATTTCTATAATTCCAAATTTGTTGCTTTGCTCATCTGTATAGATATAAGAAAGAAATTTTGGCTTAGGATTAACCTTATCTTTTACTAAACTTTGAAAATAATTATCATCAAGTAGTTCTGTAATACCGTACTGATAAGCCAAATCTGTATTTCCATGTTTATATTTTATTCTTGTGCCATCTTTATCTTCAATGCCCATTACAATATAGGCGCTACCCTCCCTAATTGTATTGGCCATACTTATAATATCTTTAATGCAACTTGCTTTATTTTCTTGAGTATCTAGACAATACTGTCCTCTTTTAAAATCAATTACAAATCCCTCGGGTTTTAACAAAAGTTTTTCAAAATCAGAGTGATTCACAATTGATGCTTCAGACATTTAAACCCCCAAGTTTACTGGCAAACATTCATTACACACAACGGATAAAACGCAATAAAAAAGTAATTATTTATACTGATTTTTTTCATTTAAAGCCAAATTATGCTGACAAATTGAATTGAAAAAACTCCTACAATTAAACTCTTTGATGTATACTATAACACACATAATACCCGTGGTAGTGTTCGCCTTGTATATCTGCCATTGAAGTGATCGCGCTCTCGTGTGATCATGTCCACCAAGCATGATTAATTTCTCTAGGGTTTTCTAAATACAGCGTGCGACTAGCATTGGAAGCAAAATGTACGCTAACGACTAAGAATGAAGAGGCTGTAGACCTGCCAAGGATATCCCTAAGCAGCCGTGCCGCAGTTTGGTTTAGTGATTCATCACCCTCTGCCTTCTGCCCTTTTAGTGCTGACACTTCGGCTAAATGATGCCGAAATGAGATTACTTTACTAGCCGCCCCCACAACCTGCATAGGGAAGGATTGATATCAATTCTGATATCAATGCCCCACAAAGAGCGATGGCGTAACCGCCCATCTACGGTGGCGAGATCGCTTCACCACAGCGGACGGGACTCTCCTGATTTCGCTTAGGGCAAAACCGCAATTTCCAGATTCATACAGCATTATTACTTAGTCAAATCGTCAGCCCTTACACTTTCATCTAATTTAATTTCTCTTCATCACCCGGAAAAATTGTCAATCAACTGACAATAACTCCCCAACCTCCTCCCCCAGCCTTACTGCAAGATAGTGCGACAATAGAGGTTTTCGCACCACTTAGCGCAAAAAACACACCTCTTCAACTAAGATGGGAAGCAGGGGGGCAGAGGAGCAGAGGAGCAGAGGAGCAGGGGAGATGGAAAGAGAAGCAATTAAGAATCACAAGGATTTGAAGGTCTATCAAACGGCGTTTGATGCCGCGATGAAAATATTTGAGGTATCTAAAAAGTTTCCTGTTGAGGAGCGTTACTCGCTCACTGACCAAATTCGTCGGTCGTCGCGTTCTATTTGTGCTAATTTAGCCGAGGCTTGGCGTCAGCGCAGATATGAAGGAGCATTTGTAGCAAAATTGAATGATTGCGTTCGCGGAGCGTGTCGTAGACAAGCTGAAGCGGCTGAAACCCAGACGTGGATAGAGTTTGCTGTTAAATGTAATTATTTAGAGATTAATACAGGTCGAGAACTGTATGGAATTTACAACCAAGTTCTAGGAAGCAAGCGTAAACATGATTAACAACCCAACCCCCTGGCTAATGAAGAAAAATTAGGCATCTTCTCTCCCCTGCTCCCCTGCTCCCCTGCCCCTCTGCCCCCCTGCTTAAAACGATGACATCGATCCACCCCGAAAACATTACTGTTCTAGAAAACTCGCTGGCGTTAGCGATCGGGGAAGATTTCTCCTTAGAGAATGATCCTGATGTAATTCAGCAGCTGATTGGGGATAAGCGATCGCCCAACACCAAGCGCGAATACCAAAAAGACTTGAAAGATTTTTTCAATTTCGTTGTCAAGAAAGAACCCAGCCGGGATTTGGTTCTAGAGTTTCTTCACCTGGAACAACGTCATGCTGTCGCTGTGGTTCTCAAGTACAAGGCGCACCTGATTAAGAAAAAGCTGGCTGAAGCTACGGTGAATCGTCGCCTTAGTGCTATCAAGTCAATGGTTGAGATGGGGCGACGGCTGGGAGTCTGCAATTTCTCCCTGGATGATGTCAAAGGTGAGAAGGTCGAAACCTACCGGGACACAATGGGCATTCCAGCCGAAGACTATGCTTTAGTTATAGCGTTGGTTGACCGCAGTACCCTTAAGGGCAAGCGCGATTATGCCATTATGCGGTTACTTTGGGATAATGGCTTGCGTCGTCAGGAGATAGTCAATTTGAATGTGCTTGACTTCAACGCCAAGGAAAAAACTCTCTTTATCCTGGGTAAAGGCAAGGGTAGCCAGAAGGAAGTTCTTGACCTATCGGACAGAACCACCGACGCAATCGCCAGTTGGATAAAAGCAAGTAAGAAGAAACGTAGCAATGAACCGCTTTTCACCGTGCTGGCATACCACAAGAATGGATCGAGATTAACCGGGGAGGCAATCAGGCGACTGGTGGATGGGCTTTGCAAGCAAGCTGGAATTACTAAGAAGATGTCACCCCATCGCATCCGCCACAGTGCGATTACTACAGTATTGGATCTGAATAATGGTAACTACCGCGCTACCCAGCGCTTTAGCAGACACGCTCAGGTGCAGACGGTGTTGAAATATGATGATAACCGCCAGCGTTTACAAAAGCAGATGAGCGACTCGATATCAGAATTGATTTAGAAAAGACCTAAAGATGAGGTTGAAAGTATGGTGTTAACTTCAGATTAATTACCTTTTCTTGCCCTTAGATTTCTTGCCTAAATTCTGTGAATCAAATCCTTTTGTGTTGGTCTTCGGTTTTTCTTTAGAGGATTTGGAGCTAGACACAGTTTCCTGTGCTTCTCTTTCTGAGCCGGTGAACAGACTGCCTAATTGCTGAAGAAAAGAGTTGTTTGGTTCTTCTCTTAGGATTTGCTGGTTATAAGCTTTTTGAAAGGCTGCTATCCCTTCTTCGCTCGTCATGTCAAACCCGGCTTGCATCCCACTCGTAATAAAACTTTTTGCCATACCCCCTTTCGCTGGATCAAACATCCAGTCTGTGAACTTGCCTTCGATTTTGGCAAGGTAGGTTGCGATTGCCCCGGCACTACGAAAGTTATACTCCCGCTTCAAGAAGTTCCAAAAGGCGACCAGTTCTGAAATGGCATCCTCTGCTTCTGATCGGTGCATCAGCGTGAGCTTGCGCGGAAGAATATGTTCCATAACGATTTGTGCGTCTGCCTTAGTCATCTTGGGCAGGGTGAATCCTTCGTAGATGTAGGACATTTCTGTGAAAGTGGCAATCCATCCACCGAACTCAGGGTGTTCTTGGGCATAAGCTTCTCCTTCAGGAGACTTGGCGAACTGCTCGACTACACCATCTATGTAGTCGGCAAGAAGGGGTTCAGCTTCGTCGTAGTCGAGATTATTGAGTTGATTGATGTCAAATGGCATGGTTTTGCTCCTTGAGGTTGAGCAGACATACGCTCAATTTAGCAACAAAGGGACAAGGCTGATACATACTGTTCGCGTGGATTTATCTCTTAAACGGAATGCTAGGATACCGTTGTGCTACATAGATGTTTTAATACACTTAGTACCTGTTCTCATGGGAGCATCTCGTTCAATGTTCTTTAAACTAAGTCCTATATGAATCATGAAGAAGACAATTCCCCTTGGGGGCAAAAGGGAGCTACTCTGAGCGATAAAACAGCCCAAAAAGAATTTAACCTTGATCTAGCAGAAATTCTTGAGGCTATCAAATCAGGAAAATTGCAATATCGGCACAATACTTTATATGGAAATCCCTGCTTCAAACTCTTAAGGAATGAGGTAGAAGATTTTATCATTGAAAAATATGGGTCGGATTATTTAAAAACTCAAAAGTGCAAAGCTGAATTATCAAAAATCAATACAGAAATCCGAAGTTTGAACCGAAAAATCTCGGAATTAGAAAAAAGAAAAGAAGAACTTTTAGCAACCATTAATTCTTGACTGTGGACAGAGCGCTAGCTGCGCTCGCCGTAGGCATCGCGCAGATCCGCAAAATCTGCATCATCAAAAGTAATATTCTCCTGCTGCATCCTTTCTCTAAATTGTAAAGTCATATCCCAAAAGCCCTCAGACCTTGTTTGTTCTTCCTCTTTTTCTGCTACATCCTCAAGGATAGATGTGATTTCTTCTTCCAAAGTCCGGTGATGACTCTGAGCCAGACGTTTTAGTTTTTCTATAACAATAGGATTAAGCTGTTTCAAGATAACTTGAGTCATATTCATCTCCTTAAAAATAAGTTTGGCATTTTTATTAGTTCATACCGCAACTTCCCAGTCTTCATACTGCAACCCTTCCACACGGCTAAACTCTCCCACATTATGAGTTACCAACACCAAATTATTAGCAAGGGCAATTGAAGCAATTTGTAAATCATAAACTCCAATTGGTGTTCCTTTTTTATTCAATTCAGAACGAATATAACCACAAATATCTGCCGATTGACCATCGAAAGGTAAGCTAACAAATTCATCAAAAAATATCTTTAATGTTGCCAAATTTTTGTCTCTATTAGAACTTTTATAAGCTCCGTAATAAAGCTCAAATTTTACAATATCACACAGAAAAATATCATCTGGTGGCAGTGAATTTAAGCGATAAAAAACTGGATTATTACTGGAATTAAGATACCGAATACAGGCATTAGTATCTAACAAATAACTCATAATAGCGGCTCTCGTTCCTGTGCTTCTGGCTGAGGCTCTCTAACTAACAATTCCCCCTGCCAACCACCACAAGTCTGCTCAAAAAAACCAGGCGACCAGTCCCTACTTTTAGATGTAATTATCGGTGTATTTTCCGTTACATCCTCAAGGATTGATGTGATTTCTTCTTCCAAAGTCCGCTGATGACTCTGAGCCAGACGTTTTAGTTTTTCTATAACAATGGGATTAAGCTGTTTCAAAATAACTTGAGTCATATTCATCTCCTTAAAAATCAACTAACTCATCACTAACGATAAATCCCACCTTTAACAATTGCTGTTTAATCTCCTCATCTAACAATTGCCCCTCTCGCATTTGCTCACCTAATGCCATTGTAAGCTCACTCATTTTCTCCTCAAAGCTCACCCCATCCTCCACTTCATCAGGAATACCTACATATCGCCCTGGTGTCAACACCAAATTATCGTTTTCGTTCATTACCAGTCAATCACAAACTTTTGGAAATGAACTAAAAACAAGGGTTTCAGCCCTCCCTCGTGAACAAGGAGTATTTACAAGTGGTAAAAGAGCGATCGCTGTCATCACTTAAGAGCGCCATCGTTATTTCGTGATTTAGCGAAAGAACGAAATAACGATTAGCCATGATTATCTGTCCAGTATTTAAAAATCCGTTGCAATAGCTCGACTTGGGTACAACCGTAGGTAGCAGCCGCAATCTTAAAATCCTTTTTAAACTCGGCAGGCACTTTAAAATTTAAGTTGGAAATTTCCCCTGGATCGGGCTTCTCCAAGTTATCTTTTGTTTCCTTAATGCTAGGGGGTTCACCTTTGCTTGGTTTGCGAGGTGGTGGAGGTGGTTTAGTTGACATAATTAGGACTCTTGCTCACTCAATAGATCAATAATTCCTTGGGCTACTTGTTCTGCCCGTTGCTTCAAAGTAGGAAACGTGACCTCAGAAACAGCACGACCGTTATCACTTGCCTGACGGTAAGCAGTCTTTTCTGGAATTGAGCCAACCACTGTGACATATCCAGCTTTATGAATATATGATCGGGCATCCTCAATTTCATTCTCCCGATCGCCGACTCGACATAAAACAAAAACAATTTTATCCGTAGGAATTTTGGCGTTGACCAATTCATGCGCCAACAGTACAGACGGTTTGAGGTCATCCAGTGATAAGCCTGTGGGCAGGACAAGTAAATCACTTGCACGGGCAATTTCCAGTGTCCCTTGCATAGAATGCGGTGGCCCGTCCATAACCATGAGGTCATAAACCGAGGCGTGTTTCAGAGCTTGAGCAACAGTGCGGAATGGTTCAACAGCAATCTCCGGCTGGATACCATTGACTGAGCGGCGTTGTTTCCAATCCGTACTCGTACCTTGAGAAATATCCAGGTCAGCAATTTTTACATCCCAGCCAGCAGCAGCATATTCACGAGCAATAAGCCGAGCAAGGGTGCTTTTACCTACCCCCCCTTTTTGAGAAATGACACCCACCAATACGGTCATCAAATTTCGTCCTTTCGCCCTATAGCGAATTAGTTATATCGTGTTTTCGCTTAATCGTACAGAGAAATTTCGTTTAAGCAAGAAATTTGGTTTTAGCGAAATAGCGAAATAACGAAAACACAATTTCGTTATTTCGCTAATACACGTTTAAATAAGAATGATAATCATTTTGGCAGGAAAGGCAGCAATTCTCATTATGATAATTGCTGCTAATTAACCTAACAAGTTTGCATAAGTCCATTCATATCCACTGTTAAATCATCAGAACAAGAATAATCAGGAACTGAATAATGAAAATATGTATTGATCCAGGTCACGGTGGAACAGATCCCGGCGCTATCGGTAAAGAGCCATTTGTCTTAAATGAAAAAGATGTTACTTTGTCCATTTCCTTATTCTTGAAAACAGAACTCGAAGACAAAGGACATACAGTGGTTCTCACAAGAGATAAAGATGTGGCTGTATCTTTAGCCGATAGAGCAAAAATCGCCAATCAGAATAATGCAGATATTTTTATTAGTATTCACTGTAATTCATTCAAAAACAATGATGCAGAGGGGATTGAAACATGGATATTCCCTGGCTCAACTGCGGGCAGAAAACTTGCCGAGCCTGTACAAAAAAGTTTAACTAATACTTTTTCAACTCATAAAGATAGAGGAATTAGAGAAGATAGTTTTCAGGTATTAAGAGAAACAAATATGCCAGCTATTCTAGTTGAATGTGAGTTCATTAGTAATCCCACTCAACTAAAATTCTTGTCAGAGAAGGAGAATCAAGAAAAAATTGCAAAAGCTATTACATCTAGTATCGGGGATAAATGAGCATCCATTCCGAAAGTTATGCTAAGGCTGAAAACCTTGCTAGGTAAGCATTGTATTGATGATTTCATGTGGTTCAATCTAGACAATATTCATTCAATTGCTCGACATAATTCAATATAGAATCTAAAGTTCTAGTACAAATAAACATCTTAACCAGCTAACCACAGTAAGATACAGCACTTCCGGTAGCTATGAGGTACATCCTAAAAGCTGAAAGCGATGATAGGAGAGGGGCAAGGAGAAAACTATATTGCATAATAGCCGGAAGCGCTGTATTCCACATAATTAGTCATTCGTGGAATACAGGGCTAAAACTACTTCAACAAGAGCCAATACCTTATGGCTTTTGTTGAAATTTGCTCGTCAGCCCTGATCATCAAAACCTTGAGGCAATTGAGTAGAACAATATAAACTTTTGTTACACAATGCGTAATTTTCACAAATCAACCTGAGTCACTAATTGACAGTAGCGTTTTTAACTTAGAGGAAAAGTCATGAATGGAAAGATTGATCCTAATCTTACTGAGGCAAAACAATCTTCTCTACAAGAAGAGATAACAGAACCTAATAATAGTGGAACAAATGATACTACCCTTATTGAGTCAGAAAATGACCTCATGCAGGAAGACGGAGCAATATTAATTGCTGATGGAACGATAAAGCCTCCGCCTCCTCCACCAGAGATTATGTCTTCTCCACCAGAGATTATGTCTGAAGTAATTGTGTAGTTTTGGGCATTGCTTTTGCTGATCATCAAGACGCAACTATTACTTACTTTCCAAGTCTTGGCAAACGCATCTAAAGTATAATAATTCTTTAATAGCAAGGGTTGGGGCGTTTTATCATTTCGGCTATTTTTTCATCAAAATCCTAATCCAGCAATGTTTTCATAAATTCTGTGCGTTTGCCCTGCTTTCTACGACCTCAAGATTTCATGTTCCGGTTGACTCGTAATCTTGGTTCTACCGCTTCTTTTATGCTAGAGCCACTAAGCTTATTATCAAATAATGCACATGGAAATCATGTAAGTCTTTCCCTATAAGCTTTTAAAGCTGTCAAGCAACAAGTTAATAGTATTAAGTTCGATAAAAGAGCCAATGGAGCCGTAATTTTTTCGTAATTTGTTTATGAAACAACGCTTTTATATGTTGTGGAGTGCTTGCGGTATCTCCCTGTGTTTAGTAACTGCAACCACTACCGTCCAGGCTCAATCTATCCAGATAGATGGAACTACCCCAACCACACTAGACACATGTACTGGAACTTGCAATATTGGTGGTGGGCTTCAACGTGGCAGCAATCTTTTTCACAGTTTTTCTCAA
The DNA here is from genome assembly GCF_014698505.1 of Nostoc foliaceum FACHB-393. Taxonomy (GTDB): domain Bacteria; phylum Cyanobacteriota; class Cyanobacteriia; order Cyanobacteriales; family Nostocaceae; genus Nostoc; species Nostoc foliaceum_A. The sequence goes on from NZ_JACJTD010000083.1 coordinate 12,760, forward strand.
TTTAATGTGGATGCAGGAGCAACAGTTCTATTCGTTGATCCGGGAGTCAAGAACATTCTGACTCGGGTAACAGGGAATGAACGCTCCAATATTCTTGGGACATTAGGCGTATCAGGAGGTAACGCTAACCTGTTTTTGATAAATCCTAATGGGATTATGTTTGGAGAGAATGCCAAGCTGCAAGTTGGGGGGTCATTTGTAGGGACTACAGCTAATGCTATTCAATTTGGCAATCAGGGCTTTTTTAGGGCTTCTGCTTCTGAGGTTCCATTATTGACAGTCAATCCTTCAGCCTTGTTCTATCAAAGTGCTAACGGGCTAATCGAGAACAGATCAATTGCATCATCGGGAGTAGATTCAACAGGCTCAAATGTTCTTGGGCTTAAGGTTCCTGATGGACAGAGTTTGCTACTTGTTGGTGGGGAGGTAAACTTAAACGGAGGAAGATTAAACGCTTTTGGCGGTCGAGTGGAATTGGGAGGATTGGCTGAACCAGGAGTAATAGGGTTAGATATTGATAACAACAATTTCCGCTTAAGTTTTCCTGAAAATACCGCATTAGCAGATGTATTTCTGACCAATGGAGCTAGAGTTGATGTCACTGCTAATGGTGGCGGTAGTATCACGGTCAATGCAGGAAATATAGGCATTTCAGGAAATACAACTAGGCTTTTTAGCGGGATAAATCCAGGGGAAATTGGCGGTCAATCTGGAGATATTACGCTCAATGCTACCAAAGCAGTGACAGTCACCAACAATAGTAGAATCCTCAACAGAGTGCGACCTGGAGCACAGGGCAATAGTGGCAACATCAATATTAAGGCTGGATCGCTGTTTTTAAGCAACGGTGGTCAAGCGCAAGCTGTGACTTTTGGTGAAGGAAATGCTGGGAACGTAAACATTGATGTCCCTAATGGCACTGTTACAATTGTTGGTGACAATTCTCGTCTAGACAGCAGTGTGGGAGAAACAGGAATAGGTAACGGTGGCAACATCAAAATCACGGCTAGGGAACTTTCTATAAGGGATGGGGGTTTTGTGAATACCGGAACCTTTGGACGGGGAAATGCCGGAAACATATTAGTGCAGGTTTCGGATCTTGTCTCTCTCGAATCATTCACACAGAGTGGAATTTTTAGCATTGTGTCAGACGGAGCAGTAGGTAATGGTGGTGAGATTGACATCACCACTCAAGCGCTCTCCTTAAGTGGCGGGTCTCAAATAGCTGCTTCTGTTCTCAGTCAAAGGGCAGAAAACCTTGGAGGGCAGGGCAATGGGGGAAATATCACAGTCAATGCATCTGATTCTGTGACTATTTCAGGCAGTAGTCCTGAAACAGGTTTTTCTAGTGGCTTATTTACAGCTACCGAGACAGGTGCCGAAGGTCTAGCAGGCAATATTAACGTTAATACGAGGCATTTTCGTATAACAGATGGTGGTATTGTGAATAGTCAAACTCTTAATCAGAGTAATGCAGGTAGCATTACTATTGACGCAACTACCTTTGAAGCCATTAATGGTGGACAAGTTATCACTATTGCTAGCAGTTCTGGGAAAGCAGGCAATATTACTGTTAACGCTACTGACAGCATTACACTTTCTGGAAGTGACCCCACCTTCGCTCAACGAAGCATTAACCCCATTTTTCAGGAAGAGAAGAGAGTTCAAAATGAAGGAGCTGCTAGTGGGCTGTTTGCTAGTACCCGAACCAACTCTACAGGTTCAGGAGGGAACATAGCGATCGCCACTCAAAAATTGATTGTCCAAAATGAAGCTCAAGTAAGCGTTAGTAGCAAGGGAAAAGGAGATGCAGGCAATCTTGATGTAAATACACATAACATCAGTTTGGACAACCAAGGGAAACTCACATCTGAAACCGCATCAGGTGAGGGTGGAGATATTACACTACAAGTGCGGGACTTATTACTCATGCGCCGCAACAGTCAAATATCCACTGATGCCGGGAGTGATGGAGATGGTGGTAATATCACCATCAATGCACCGTCGGGCTTCATTGTTGCCCCTCCCTTCGGAAATAGCGATATCACCGCCAATGCCAACTTTGGCTCTGGTGGTGAGATTGACATCACCACTAAAAACATCTTTGGATTCGTGCCACGCACAGGTGCAGACATAGAAAGGCTTGATCCAACAGGCGAAAAAAACCCGAATAATTTGCGAACAAATGACATCACGGCGTTTTCTCGGCAGAACCCTTCATTAGATGGCACAGTACAAATCAACTCACCAGATGCTGACCCCAGTAAAGGATTAGTGGAATTGCCTGTAAATCTGGTTGATGCTTCGCAGCAAATTGTTGCTGATTGTAATTCTGGTGGAAAAACAGGAAGGAGTTCGTTTATTGCTACTGGGCGTGGAGGAGTAGTAGCCGATCCTACGGAGCCATTGATAGCTGATGATGCAGTGGTAGTAGATTGGATCACGCTCTCTCCAGAGACGAAGAATCGTGCTGACGGTATTCAAAAAAGAGCGGTTATTCACAAACAGCGAAACACAGAAGAAAAATTACAGGAGGTTAATTCTGTCAATCAACCTACTCAAATTGTGGAAGCCCAAGGTTGGGTAATCGATGCCAATGGTAACGTGGTTTTGGTTGCTAAAGTACCGACTGCAACGCCCCATAACTCCTCGCTCACCCCTACATCTTGCGCTGCTAATTAGAATTTGAGATATTGTTGGTAGTTCGCCACTAAATTTTATTGTCACTTCGCTTTTGACTTCCATAGCTTACCCTTGGCTCATCATCAATTTCATTTTTTCGTTCCTGATTTTATCTTGGATTAGGTTGACCACAAGATGCGCGATCGCTTGACTATCGTAGTTGATCACTTTCAAAGTAAACGTTGAGCATTCTCCTTGAAACAGAATCAAGACTCAACATTAAATCTACAAAAATTTACCCCGTTTTTGACCCCTTATTAAGAATTATTCCGAAAAGGCGAAAACGCCTATACCGTAATGCTTTCAGCTTTTGTAAATAAATCTTGTGAAAGATTACAATTGTGCTTTGATTTGGCTGTTTTGTGCATGACACCGAAAATCGCCCAAATTCTCGATTTTCACCAATTCTTACCAATTCTTACCAATTAAACTCAATATATCCCAATTCTACAGAACGCAAATTCAAATTCATCCCTGATTTTTTTACCTCTTCAACATCTTCCAGTCACCAAATTCTCATTAGCTCAATAATTCCCAATAAATCCCAAAAGTCACCCGATTTATCCCCATATTTGCCAACGAGTTTTAAACACGCTAATTAGCGCATAAACTTTGTAATCCATCTTTTTTTGACGCACAGTACGCCATATTTGGCGGAAAGTTTTTGACAGCCAAAACCGAAAAAGAAAAAAATAGCCCTCAAAAAAGACTACCAACAAACTACATAAGCACGACAATAGCCGCCTAACAGTTAACAGCTACAACTGCGGCGGCTATTGTTCAGATATTGTTCGCTCAATCTCCTCCAAAAATCGCATCTAATTCTTGAGACGAAGCCTGACCTTGAACTATTGAAGCAGGTCTGATTGAATCAGTCGCTTCCCCCTCAAGCTCAGGCTCGGATAAAACATTACTCTTGTAGCTTGGGGCATTGACCGCAACTACAGGTGCAGGCAAAGCAGGCTGTGACAAGACAAACTGTGGTTGTTCCACACCCAGAGCAAAACGCATATAACTGCCGTGTTTATTCAACGAGTCCTGCGCTGACCAGCAAGCAAAACGGATCTGCTCTGGCGTAAAGGAACCGCTCGAATACCGCGCCACTGGCAAGAAAGCAGCCACTAAGATATCAGCCACCTTACGCTGTGCCTCATCCTTGGGCAACGAGTTCAAGTAATCAACAACTTCCGCTAAAACATCACCCTCATAAGGCTGAAGCCGCATAGTTAGAGACAAGCGTTTTTTAGATATGGGATTCATCTAGCCGCCTACCTAGTTATTGTTAGCAATGTTTTTACTAGAGAAAACGCTCAGTTTGAGATTGAAACATCAAAATCAACTAAACAGCTGATCCATTAAATCAACTGATTCTTCACCAGCAATCAAACTTGAATGATGAGTTTGTGCTTGCTCAACAGTTGATGGCGTTAGTGTTGATAGATTCGCACTATCCCCAGTGCCGTCCTTTTGAGCGATTGCCACTGACACTGCACTCTGTGCTGGAGCCGCATTTAATGGCACAGACACACAGCTATAAACACTCGCCTCTAGCCCCAACTCTAGCGCCATAATGCCAAAATGACTTTCTGCCATTCGCCGTGAAATTAAATATGAATTTGTCAATTGCTGCTTTTCGCAACCCCCCAACTTATACTGAGCGCGTGGCAGAAAATACATCACCAACATTTCTTCTAGCAATCTCTTAGCAACAGTTACCTCCAAAGAATTGAGGTAATCAGCCACCACAGCTAAAGGCGTATTTTCCATCGGTTGAAAGCGAGGCAGTGACAGACTCTTACGCAGTTTTTTCGCTCTTGTCACTTTTTACAACCTCTTTAGTTTTATCCAATAGCTGATCCATCATGCCAAAGCAATCGATTAATCGAAACGCTAACCCCCTGTTTGGCCCAAAACCAATTTTAAAAGTGCGCTCAATTTGCTGATTTATCTCCGACAACCACACCAACTGAGCATAAGGCCCTATTTCTTGTTGGGAATAATTCGTTTTCTGTCTGTAGGTTGGTGCGCGTTCACCCCGAAATAGCTTTTTTTCATTAGTTCCACAAGGTACACAGTTGAAATAATGCTCTAGCTCCGGTTCGATGAAAGCCGCCGCACCGCCACCGATAATTATTTGTTTTGGCCATGTTGGTAGATTTTTCTCCAACCACTTTTTCAAGCGCAGCCAATAAGCATTCGTCGCCGCCACAAGAGCCACGACAATATCTTCCAGTTCGCGCTGCCGTAAAGACTCATCCCGCGCCGTGGCTAACAGTTGAATTGCCTTCAATTTGCGCCAATTGGGATGTTTTGTGTTCACATGTGGCGGCTCATATTCATATATTTCATTTTTCGCCTCATACAAAGCCTCAAATATCGCCTGTGCCAGTTGGTCACGTCCAATCCCTGACACTCGTGAGCAGACATCATCTAATAAAGAACTAAACCCCAGCATTGGGCTATCGGCACTCTTGCGTATCCCCTTATCAAAACAAAGTAATGTTGTGTTGCGATGACCCAACATTAAAATAGCGACTTGATTTTGTTGAAACCAACTCACTCCTTTGGTTTTGGTATATATGCCTAATAGTCCCGCCCCTTCTGGACGGCACAAAAAATTCTCACTTAGCGTTATGTCCCAAGCCTGACCACGAAATTTAAAGGCTTTCAACATCTGTTGTAATTGCGAAAAGAAACGTTTGTGATCGTTATATTCATTCCAAGGCAGCAAAAATGCCAAATCTAATATGATTTTTGGCGACTCGGCGTTTCGCTTTTTGATCGCGACATTATGTTTTTGTAGAATTACACCCACCGCCGCCAGTACCTTATATAAGGCATTTTCGTATTTGCGCTCATGAATCCGATCCACCGCCGCAAATTCAAGAGCAAATTCACCCACAATAAAGATGCTGTCCTGCCATTCTAAGTAGGCTTGGTGTTCTGGCAGAGGCATACCGTTCCACACCTGATTGTCCTGATAACGTTGAAAATCAGCCTTCGTTATCTGTTCCACTTCAGGAGACATGACTATTAACTGTGGCTCCTTCCAACCATTAGACTTATAAATAATTTTTGTGCCAGAGCCACCGACATCTATAGATACAGCAAGATTAATATGTGAGGCCATTTTTATGCTGATATTTGAGGGCTAACTGCACTCTAGCGTAAGCAGCGAAATATTGCCCATGAGTCTGTATAAAGTTTGCACAACTTAACGGCGTTTTCTGTGCATAAGCTGTGCAATTAGTTAAAAGAAACGAGATTTTCTGCCCAATTACCAGACAGTAAAATTGTGCATAGGCTGTGCAACAAGCTGTAGATATAAGTGCGGCACTAAGAGCAGTAAAATAGCCGCGCTTGCGCTTGTAGCTACATTTGAACTGCGGCAGTAGCCACAAGCGCAGTGACAGCACAGAGACTATGACTGTGCGGTTGGGGACAATGGCGGAGGAATTTCGCGCTGGTTTGCTATGATTTAGGTGTACCCACTACACCTTTTTGCCCTGACGGGTGGCTTGCGCCATTTCTCCCTGACGGTCGAAACAAAAAGGTTCCGTGGGGTCTGCGACGCAATTGCACTCAATCACTCAAAAAGTGGCATGGCTTACGCTATTGCAAGGATTAAAAAGCTCAAGCGCAGTAACTTGGCAGGCAGTGAAGCGCACACCGCACGTCAGCGAGAAACGCCCAACGCTGATTCAGATAAACAAAATATCAGATTCATTGGCACTAACAACCCAACTGTGACATTAGACCAGTTGGTGATGGAAAAAATAGGGGAGCAGAAACGGAAGATTCGCCCCGATGCGGTTTACTGCACTGAGATTTTGTTGACTGCCAGCCCCGAATATTTCCGTCCCAACTGCCCAACACAAGCGGGTTACTATGATCCGGATAAAGTTGACTCCTGGCTGGCTGCTTCACAACAATGGTTAGATTCGCGGTACGGCTCACGCATTGTCAGGGCAGAATTACACTTGGATGAAGCGACACCCCATATTCACGCTTACTTTGTCCCCCTCGATGAGAAAGGGCAACTGAGGGCCAAGCACTTTTTTGACGGTCGCTATCTGATGAGGCAGTTTCAAGATTCCTACTCCGAGGCTACAGAACATCTGGGGTTAGAGCGTGGCATTAAGGGCAGTAGGGCGCAACACCAGGACATTAAGGACTTTTACAGCGTTGTTAATTCTGGCATAGAACCAGATACCAGCCTCACCCAGTTGCAATTGCAAGCCAAAGCTGCCGACCGGGACAGAGCGCAAGCCAAAAAACAACAGATGGAAGCTACAGCTAAAGCTTTGGCGCTTGAAAATGAACTCAAAGATAAGCGTATCAAGGAATTAGAGGCACAAGTAGCTTTTTGGCAGCAGCAAACTCAACAACTACGCGACTTGGCTTTAGAGGATGTCGCTTGGGAACTGGGGCTAAATTACGAGCGTGAGCGGTGGCGGGGTCACGGACACATCATTAATATAGATGGGCCCAAGTTCTATGACTTTGCTCCCGAACACTCCAAAGGCTCTGGCGGTGCGATTGATTTGGTAATGCACGTTAATCAGTGCAATTTTCGGCAGGCGGTTGTCTGGTTAGATGAGCGATTTGGGTCAGCCTCGGTAGAACGTGCGGCGATCGCTCACGTTAAGAACAGGGCAAGTGACATTATCCAGACTGAACCCCGTCCCCAATTCACCCCGCCCGTTGAAGATAAAGCTAACTGGTCTGCCGTTGAACGTTACCTCACCCAACAACGCGGCATCCCCTCTGATTGTGTGCAAATGCTTCAAAACCTGGGACTTGTTTACGCTGATCAGCAACAAAATGCTGTTTTTGTCATGCGGAATCTTGATGGTCAACGTAACGGTGCATTCTTACGGGGAACTAGGGGCGAGAACAACAGTTTTAAGGGGTACTCTAAAGGAACACTTCGCAGTGATAGCTGGTTTTACTTCAGTTTGGGGGGCAAGGCTACCGATAAAACCTCAACAGCGATTCTGTGCAAGTCCCCCATCGATGCTATCTCAAGAGCCATGCTGGAATATCTGATCAGGGGCGATGTCCCACCCGAACGAACAGTCTATATGGCTATTGATGACATTAAGAGCTTACCACTTGAGCGATTGCAGAAAGTTCCTAATATAGTGGTGGCGTTTGGTAACGATAAAAGCTCTGATGCGGCAGCACAGCGTGTATTAGAACTAATGCCACAGTCCCAAATCAAAAAATCTAAAGCCAGTGATTGGAATCAGCTGCTAAAAGATTATGGGCAGCAGTTAAGGCAACAGCAGCAGCAACAGCAGGATGATGAATTGAGTCTTTAATAGAAATAACAAAAGTAGTCAATGCCATTCGTTTCAGGCTGTATATTCGCCAATGACCTCAATAGTACCCACTATGTTTTCGTTCAATTGTTCTAGTTCCTCGGCTGGAATCCACCATTCTGTATGATATGAAGCTCCAACTTGATGAACTTCATATTTATCCATAAATTCTTTTTTGACTTGAAAGCGCGTCACATAACCCACGCCACTGTCTCGAACATTCCATTTAGTAGCAATTTCTTTTGCATATTGCTCGTTCGTCACTGGGTAAAAAATCGGTTGTTCTGGCAGTCGCGGCGGCCATTTCTTGTAGCCGCTTTGTTTCACTAGCTCCAACTCATTGGGCCCTGTTGGGCGGTACAGAGTTACTGTCTCTTCCATTTAGTCAGTTTTGTAATATTTATGTAGTATTATAAGAGTTTTAAAATTTGATTTGCATTACACGTTCTAGCCCTAACGTGTAGCGCAACTATATATTGATGTGATGATGTTTTAACTCAACTTGCTCCCTAATTGCATGAGAGTCTCTATAGCTTTACCTAGATTTCAACAATTACGCTGAAATTCTAACGTTTTTGTTTTGTATTTATTATCATTAGCAAACTACACATGAAGCCATGCTTTATCTTTCTAGCTTAAACCTTAGCAAGCGGTCGTATTCGTCTTTGATTACCCCATAACACTCGCAGGAGGTCTCTTCTAGGCTCTGCGGAGCAATGATTTTGATTTTCTTTCTGCTGCATTGGATGAGACCTTTCTCTTGAAGACGCTGGGCTGTCTCGGTAACACCAGAACGGCGCACGCCCAGCATATTGGAGAGGAACTCATGCGACAGGAACAGTTCATCCGAGGCAAGACGGTCACTCGATTCGAGCAGCCATCGGGCCATGCGTTGTTCTATAGTATGAAGGCGGTTACATGCAACGTTTTGGGAGATTTGCGCCATATAAGCCTGCGTGTATTTCAGCATCACGTCGCGCAGCGATTTATTGGTATCGAACTCCGAAAGCAGCAAATCTGCTTTCATTTTCATCGCTTTGCCCGGAACCTGGACGATGTACTCAGTCTGCGTCGTCTCCCGACCGCCCATGAAGGCGTTGATCCCTACCATCTCGCGGCTGCCGACCACTCCGGCTTCAACCGTCATGCCATCCATCATTGTGATTGTTACCGAGATCAGGCAGGTGAGAGGGAAGTAGACCTCGTTGATGGTTTCGTTGGGGCGGTTAAGTATCGAGCCGGATGAAAGCTCGACCTGCTCCATGTTGTTTTTGAGATGCTCGTATACATCAGGCGACAAAGCAGCAAGCAGAAGGTTTTTAGTATTAGGCAAGTGTGACACAGTGCAGTGTGGTTGTGTACTACCAATGTTTTTAGCATTACTAATGCTCACGTTAAGCAAGTTACAATTCAACGAATATTAAAGCTGTGTAACAGCTAAAACTATTATCTTAGCTACCTAACATAATAGCTAAAGCTATTAATCGTGTGCGAGTAGCATTAGCCTTGCTGCCTCTATTATGGACAGTCTACACCCCTAAGATTCCTATTCCTCCGTCAACAGGCACGCCACTGCACAGTTATTAGGAACAGTTATCAATTACTAAATACATCCATCTTGGCCCAATGTCTGATTTGGGGTAATGGCTAATTAAAACTTTGATTAATAGGGTTTTCAGCAATAACGAAAATTTTGCAGGCTTAATTATTTCTTACTTCTTACAAGCAGCGCCTGTGTAGCTGCTTGTCTGCGAAGCGTGTCATATAGGCTGACCTGACTTTTCACGGGATGTGGGAAGGGGAGTTTGGTTCGCGAATGTCATTCGCGAACCAAACTCCCATAAAAATGATCTTTATATTTGCTGGTATTGTCGTCATAGATGCGAGTGACATGGTTGCAA
>NZ_JACJTD010000084.1 GCF_014698505.1 Nostoc foliaceum FACHB-393
CTCGTAGAATTCTGGTAACATTATCATTAAATAGAGCTTGTTGCGAATGAAGGCTCTTTTTCTTTTACCACAAATTGCTACACTCTTTGCAATATAAGCATTCTAAACCATTTTGTCCCCCCGCAAGCCCAAATTGTAAGAATTTACCAATTGAGTACAAATTTCTTTTTCGTGCAGATGTCCCAGCATAATCTTTTGCACAGATGTAAGTATTAAGCGTAAGCGTAGCTCGCCGCAGGCATCGCTTCTTCATCATGACTGTAGGTCAAGATTATTTTGCGTTTTTGACTCCTAATAAGCAGATAATGGATGGTTAAGAGTTCTCGCTGTGGAGGAACAGCGTTGAGAAACTTATCAGGTGAGAAAGGCACAATCTTAGTAGTAGATGACGAAGCCAGCATCCGCCGGATTTTACAGACGCGGTTAGAAATGATTGGCTACAGTGTAGTTACAGCTAGTGATGGTGAAGAAGCTTTGTCAGCTTTTCGCCTGTTGATCCCTGATTTGATAGTTCTAGATGTAATGATGCCAAAGCTAGATGGCTACGGTGTCTGTCAAGAATTACGGAAACAATCAGACGTACCAATTATCATGCTCACAGCCTTGGCAGATGTAACAGACCGAATCACTGGGCTGGAACTGGGTGCTGATGACTACATGACAAAACCTTTCTCACCCAAGGAACTGGAAGCTCGAATTGCCTGCGTACTAAAACGGCGCTCCCACAAAAGTAGTATCAATATTATTCCTAACTTTGGGATAATTCATGTGGGCAATCTCAAAATCGATATCAATAAACGGCTTGTTCATAAAAATGAGCAACGCATTCGGTTGACAGGTATAGAATTTAGCTTATTAGAATTGTTAGTGAATCATTCGGGAAAGATTTTTTCAAGAGTTGAAATATTACAGCAATTGTGGGGTTTTGTACCAGAACTTCATGCAGATACCCGTGTGGTAGATGTGCGTTCATCAGATGCTATTGATAAAATACGCCAGAAAATTAGTGCTAGCAACGATTTCACATCTGTAGATGTAGCAAATGAACACTCTGTAGAAAAATGGAACCAAGACGTACTTCAAAAATATTCACCGCTATATATAGCCTATCTTCCGCACCCTTAACTGTCACAAAGTGAAATTACGGAGAGAGAAAAGTCAAGAAAGAATAAAAACAGACATTTGAAGTTAAAAAAAGATATGAGCCATCATGAATCAGAAAAAATGGCATCAAAACTAATTATCAATAAGGAGCAATAAGCACTGGTAGCATTGAGAGAAAGTCTAAGATAAATAAATGAAGATGTTAAAGGCTCAGAGCATAAATGAAACTAATAGAATAAAGTTAAAACATAAATTGTTGACATGGTGAAATAGAGCTATTAATCAAAGAGATTAGCTAATTATCCGGCAGAAATTAAATTAATAGAGAGAAGAATTAGGGGGCTAATTGATAATAAAATAAACAACTATCTGGCAAAAGATTTAGGATAAAATCTCTTTCCTGAGTCCAATTAGAGATGTATTTTTCCTGGTTAATTTCAACTAAATGAATAGACTGAAAGCATTGAAATATCCAACGTAAAGTGGGGCGGTTAGTCGATTTGCCCAACTGATTCTTAATCGTTGATTGAGCATTTTTGAGTGCGGCTCTGATTTGACGTTGAGCCAAGGTATAAACCAGCAGACATAAACCCATAATCATTGCCAAAGACTCAATTCTTTCTGGACTTTTGAGAAAAATACTATCGGCAAAAAATAAGGGGTCTTTGAGAAAAGCAAATCCTCTTTCACATGACTGCTGGGCTTTATATTCACTCAGCATTGACTCTGGGCTGAGTTCAGTTGGTTTTAAAATATTAGTGGCAATAATAAAACGCCCTGCACCCAATACTTCTGTGTTAATTTTACTTTCATTCTTGGAGATTGTGGCTAATATTTGGTAAGATGTTCGGGTGGAATTATTTTTTTTATTAGCTCGGCTTTCAGTAAGTTTACTCTCCTCAATTTGGTGATACTTAAATTTTTTTGATAGTTTAGATAATGCCTTGATAGCATCAGCTTCACAAGCAAATTTCTCTTGTGATAATTTCTTTAATTCAAGAAGTGCTTTTGATTCTGCTTTGGTAATTTTCTGTGAGAGCTTACGCAGGTCTGATGCTCTTCTTTGTTCGCTTTGCACTACTAACCATCTCTGCTCACATCCTGCATAAGTTACTGTTTTTTCTACAAATTTGTATCCTGATAATTTACTAGGGGTAAATTCTGATTCTGGTAAGGTTGATATTAATGACTGTGCTGATTTGATAGTTAAAGGTACTCGGCATAACCAGCGCAACTGAGACATCAATTTTATATTCGATTCTGTATATAAAGCAGAATCTGCCACTATGAGGCTATCAACCTCTATTTGTTTTTGGTAGTCTACTGCTATTTGACCGAAGCATGATGAGTCTGTTTGATTTCCTGATGCTAATTTCAAAAATATTGGTATATCTCCATCTCCTGAACATATTAGCTCTATAATAAATTGTTTCAAATCAGGTCTATGGTCACGAGAATAACCATAGGTGATTGTAATTTCTTTTGGTGAAGAGAGAGCTAATTCTTCTGATTCTTCGATATTGACTGCTTGTTGGTTCTCAAATATTACTTCTGGTAAGCTGGTATTGTATTCTCCATGCACGTGCATTGATGTTGAGTCTAGGTGTGATGATGACAGAGATACACCAAATTTTTTAGCAGCTTTTAAGGCAATAATTAAAAATATTGTATCTAGCCCTTTTATAAATAGTTTATCCATGACTCTCCCCAGTTTATCGTCGTTGAGATATTCTGGTTTTACTCCGGCTCCTATTAAATGTTCACAGGCTATTGTTTCAAAATATTTGGGGAACATGTATAAAGGTTGAGATACAAATCCTAACCCGTTCAATATCATTGCTTTCACAACATGACCAGGACTGACTTTTTCTCCTTTTTCCTTACCGATTAATTCATTGATTATTTCTACTACTCCTATCTCGTCTATTATCCCTGCTACTATTCCTAGATGGTCTATGTTTTGAATTTCCATTTCTTGTGGTTTAATCACAACATAATTCTCCACAACTTCTGTTGTGATTAAACCATTTCTTTTTCTGTTATCAATTAATTTTCTGAATCCTGACTTTTCCCTTTCTTTTGTCTTTTTTACAAAACTTCACTTTATCCCCCAATCCCCAGATTAATGCTACTTATTCTTATTAACCTTCCTCGCCCTTGAATTATCTTTAGTTCTGGCGTACTACTTCGGCAGCCTTTTTTGATTTGTGACAGTTTAGGGTGCGGAAGGTGGGATATAGTGATTAATAATGCGGCAATTACTAATTATCCAGCAACTTTGTGGAAAATATCATCTGAATAATTTTCGGATCTAATAGATATCAACATCAAATGAGTAGCGAATATAATTCGCCATTTCGTACCAGCAATGGTGAAATTTTTCTCAAAATAGGATTCAAACCACATATTTTGACAAAAGCTTAAATTAATCTTTATTTAAAATAATAATGTGATCGTCAGGTGTCAATTTTGCTTGAAAAAGAGCTTTTTCAGCTATGGTAATTACCTGATTTAAAGATAAATTCAAACTAGGAATAACACTTGTGACACCTAAGCTAAATTTGATAACTACATCGGTTTTTAAATCATCATTTGTTATGTTAATAGCTTTCACAGCAGATAGAATATTGTCTGCAATGTGCAAAGCTTCTTCAGCTTGAGTATTTGGCAAAACTATAGCAAATTTATCAACATCAAAACTAGCTACAAACTCCGCTCCCCGTCGTTTGGACTTCCTTAGAATGTCAGCAATTTGGCGCATATATCCGTCTCTAGCTTGATACTCATCATTAGCCTTGGGAAAGTGAATAGACATCAAAATCAAAGAAAGAGATAAATTATACTTTTGCAAGCGGTTCCATTCGCGTTGTAAATATTCATCAAAGTAGTAACGATTAGCAATTTGAGTTACGCTATCTACAGAAGTGAGGCGTTGCAAATCGCGATTTGCAGCTTCTACCTGTGCTGTCAGCAAGCATTCTCTTTGAATCTTTTGTTGCAGTTCTGCCATCGCCCATCTTGATGTCAGCAAGCGATTGACTCGCTGACTAAGTAGACTCCAATCGATTGGTTTTGTGATGTAGTCTGTTGCACCTGCTTCAAAAGCTCGGTCAACAGATTCTTGATCGTCGAGAGAAGTAATCATTAAAATCGGAGGACAATTATCACCTAGAAGTGTTTGCATCTGGGTACAACAACTGAAGCCGTCCAAGCCTGGCATCATCGCATCTAACAAAATTAAATCTGGCACTTGCTGCTGACAAATATCTAAACAATGTTGACCGTTACACGCTTCAGTAACTCGATATCCTTCCTTCTCCATAGCTCGATGCAGCACTAATCGCAAGCCTCTCTCATCATCGACAACAAGAACTGAAGGTGGGTTATTTTGAAAATTGTAATTATTCATTTTGTTTATTGGGATGTTGTAATACTAAAGCAGCTTCTACCCTTTGATACTCTGTTTCGAGTTTTGGAACTAGAGTAGAAGCACTGAGTGTTGTACCATTACGACCCATCGTTTCTAATTCTTGGCACAGTTCGACAAAAGGCATGGCACCAATAGTCACACTCAAAGATTTCAGGGAATGAGCAACACTACGAAGCTCAGTAGCATCTTTTTTGTCAATTGCGTTATGAATAGCCACTAGTCTTTGTGGCGCATCTTCTAAATAGTTCTCAATAAACTCCGCCAAAATTTCAGCATCACCTATCATATCTTTTAAAGCTTGAAAGGTTTCGGCATCGATAGCTGGAGCTAGGATTAATTGTTGTTCTATTTCGAATTGAGAACCTTGCTCGTTCTTTTTAACAAAAACCTTTAAGTCTCGATTTTCATTAGCTGATGGCTGCAAAATTCGATAGTTTTTGAAAGTTTGGACGAGAGCTTCCATGCGGATAGGTTTGCTAATGTAATCATTCATCCCGGCACTAAGGCATTCCTCTCTGTCGCCTTGCATGGCATGAGCAGTCATGGCAATAATCCAAGGTCGGCTGTTGTCTGGCCATTCCTGGCAAATTCTCCGAGTAGCTTCCAACCCATCCATTTCTGGCATTTGCACATCCATGAAAACTAAATCATAGGATTGTTGGCGTAAAGCTAACAGCGCTTCCAATCCATTATTCGCAGTGTCAGCACGATAGCCTATCCGCTCTAACATGAGTAGCGCTACCTTCTGATTTAAAGAAACGTCTTCCACTAAGAGAATCCTTAATGGCAGCTTTTGACTCAACTGAGAATAAAATGCTGGTGGAAATAATTTCGTAGGTGATAGAGAAATTTCTTCTTTGCATAAGGTATGGATGAATACGTTATAAAGTTGCGATCGCTTTATTGGTTTACTTAGGATAGCAACTAAACCTAGTTTTTCTTTATCCTCTTTTTGGATTAATTTTTCCAGATCACCCAGCATTACTAAAGGCAGGTTTTGACAGCTTGCTAAGGAGCGAATATGTCCTGCCAGAGTTAAACCGTCCATATCTGGCATCTGCATATCTAAAACGGCGATATCAAATTGTTCACCAGAATTAATCAATTCCAAAGCTGACAAACCTGACTCCAGTGAGTCAACCAACATTCCCCAATTAGCGGCTTGTAGGCTAATCAATTGTCGGTTAGTAAAATTATCATCGACCACTAACAGGCGTTTTCCGATTAAATTTGGCTGAACAATCCCAAGATCAATGTTTTCGCTACTAGAAGCCGCCTGAGCTAGCAGTGTGAAATAAAATGTAGAGCCAATTCCTACAGCACTCTCAACCCACATACTGCCACCCATGATTTCACATAAGCGCTTACTAATTGCTAAACCCAATCCAGTACCGCCATATTGGCGAGTCATTGAGGCATCGACTTGGCTAAAAGGCTTAAATAGTCGCTCCATGCGTTCTTGGGGTATGCCAATGCCTGTATCTTTAACAGCAAATTGAATTTCGTATTCGTCTTTGCTGATTACTTGTTTAAACGTTACAGAAATTACAACTTCCCCGACTGCGGTGAATTTGATGGCATTACCTATCAAATTCACTAGAATTTGTCGAACTCGCGTCACATCTTTAACGATGGTGCTTGGGGTTTGGGCATCAATTAGGTAAGCTAAATTTAGATTTTTAGCCGCAGCTTGAGGAGCTAATAAATCTAAAGCTTCTTCTATGCAATAGCGGAGGTTGAAAGGATGTTCCTCTAAATCTAATTTACCAGACTCAATCTTAGAGAAGTCCAAAATATCATTGATGATAGTTAGCAAGGAATCACTGCTACTGCGGATGATTTCTATAAAATCGTGTTGTTCGGGAGCGAGTCCCATATCTAGCAGCAGCCCTGTCATCCCGATAATGGCATTCATCGGGGTGCGAATTTCGTGGCTCATCATCGCCAAAAATTCACTTTTGGCACGATTTGCAGCTTCTGCCTCCAGTTTTGCGTGCTTCAAGGCCCTGTTTTTCCAGGTGAGTTCTTCTAGTTGCATAGTTTCTTGCTCTAACAAGTACGCCTGGGCTAAGGCGATGCCTACTTGCGCTGCAACTGCTGACAATAATTCAATTTCTTCTAGAGTCCATTGGCGAAAATGGCTACACTGTTGTATTCCGATAATTCCATTTGTTTTTCCTTGATAGGAGGTGCGGACTACTAACATGGACTTTAAGTCCAGGTTTCGACAAATTGTTTGCATTCCTTGGAGTAAAGGGTCGGCGTACACATCACTTGAAGCGATTGCCTCATCCTGTGCGATGATTTTCCTAGCATGAGAATTGCCAGCAATGGGAATCTCTAATTCCAGCATGGAACTGTAACCAGGAACAACATACTCGGCCACTACGGGAATTCGTGGACTGGGGTCGCTAATGTAAGAGTGAATTAGACAGCGATCTACTTGAAATGTTTGTCCAATTTGAATAGCAGCCGTTTCAAAGATTTTTTTGGTATCAAGGCTTTGACGAATTTGCTGAGTGATTTGTTTGAGGAGAAGGGTTTGTCGAAGCTGCCGTTGCAGTGCGTCTTCAGCCTGCTTGCGATCGGTGATATCTTTCATGAAGCAGTGCTGCCCAACAAATTGCTGCTGTTCATCGTAAGCAGAGATCATCACAACTTGCTTATAAAAAATAGTCCCGTCTTTTTTAATTCCTCTGGTTTCAGCTTCTACTCTGCCGTCCCTAAGCATTTGATGATAGGCATTTATCATCTGTTCAATATCGTCAGGATAAACCGTTTTTTGCCACTCCATCCCTAACATCTCTTCAGGTTGATAGCCTGTAATGGTAGCGTAGGCTCGGTTAACAGCTATATAACGTCCCTGTGCATCAATTCTTGAGATTCCTGCGACTGCGTTTTCCAGAGCAGTACTCATTTGCCGCAGTTCTACTTCGGCTTGTTTACGCTCGGTAATATCTTCAACTACGTAGGAAAGTCGTGGCTGTCCACCAGGACGGCTTTCGATTGGACAAACGATTGCAGATAGCCACTTTTGACCGTTAGGAGTTGTGTGTGGATACTCAAATCTTACTGGAGCTTGAGTTTGTATTGCTTCTCGGTAATGACCAATCCAGAGGTTTAAGTGCGATGATGGTACTCCTAAGTCAGTGCCAAACTGATTCTTTAATGCTTCTGGAGTAGTACCAAAAAATTGTGCAGAGGTGATATTATCTGAGAGATGGCGAATGTCGTTGTCATGTAATTCGACAATACCCATCATCATTGCGCCACTATTGAAAAAGCTGCGGAGAGTGGATTCACTCTGCAACAAAGACTCTTCTGACGCTTTACGATCGCTGATATCAGTATGAGTTCCCAGTACTCGCAAAGGACTACCATCTTCATTACGCTTCATAACCAAGCCACGATCCAAAATCCACTTGTATGTACCGTCCTTACACAAAAGGCGGTGTTCGCTGACATACTGTGGAATTTCTCTGCGAAAGTGCTTTTCAATCTCAGTGTATACCCTAGCTTTATCTTCAGGATGAACTCGCTTGTCCCACTCGCTTAAATCACTGCCAATTTCATCTTCGGCAAACCCCAACATTTCCTTCCAACGTCGAGAGAAAAATACCTTATTAGTTTGGGCATTCCAGTCCCAAATCCCGTCACCATTTCCTTCGAGAGCATACTTCCAGCGTTCCTCACTTTCCCGTAGCGCTGACTCAGCTCGTTTGCGATCGGTAATTTCGACAACAACAATTCCAATTCCCATTAGCTGGCTTGTTCCAGATTGAATCGGAAAGTAAGAAGCTAACCAAGTTCGCTCTACACCTGGAAATCTGGCCGTTTCTCCACACACTTCAAAATCGAGAATAGATTCTCCAGTAGTCAAAACGTGCTGGAATACTTGTTCCTGCTGAGATGCCAAATCAGGGACAATTTCGTGTGGTGTTTTACCGAAATGTTCTGCTGCGGAAATTCCATTAATTTCTGCCAATGCTTCATTGATGACTAGAAAACGCAATTGGCTATCAAGCAAAGTAATGCCAACAGGCGCACTAGCAATAAATGCGTGTAGTAGCTGATGTTGTTGAGCCAGTTCTTGCTCAAGGGCTTTGCGATCGCTGATATCCTGTAGGACACAAACTGCGCCTAATTGTCGCCCTTGAGCATCAATAATAGCTTGTCCACCTGCGATTAACGTGCGTGCTGGCCCATGCTCTGAGACAACAACCATTTCCATCTCATGGACTCGCTCTCCTTGTAAAGCTTGCAACAGTGGGTTATCCTGTTTTGGCATGGGAGTTTTACCATCAGCTAAATAAATATCGTAGTGATGCACCCATTCTTCAACTGAGATGAGTTGTTCTGGTAAACTGTGCCACTCCTGTAAGGTTCGGTTAGAAAGCGTCAAAATACCTTCAGCATTACAAGCCACGATCCCTGCTCCCACATTATCTAGCAGAACTTTAAGGAATTCTCGTTCTTTTTCCAATGTCTCCTCTGCCGAATGGCGCTCGATTTCGCTCCCAATCCACTGCGCCATTAATTTGAGCAATTCTTGATCAACAGATTTGAATTTTCCTATACGAGGAGTATGGCTTGAGAAGCTGAGAGTGCTATAAACTTCATTTGTTACTAAAACTCGCACTCCAATGTAAGACTCCATCTGGAATGCATTGTAAGCAGGATGATTGTTCCATACAGAAGCTCCTGTATGTTCAATCGTCAGAGGTTCATCTGTATCTAAAACTTCACAGCATAGAGTCTGTTTAATGTCAAAGACATCGCCTTTCTTCAGGGCATTGTTAGGCGATTGGACAGCTATCACTTCATAGTGACTATTTTGTAGCCGCCCTAAAAGACCAAACTCAAGATTGAATAGTTCACATCCCATAGCCAGTAGCCTCTGAATGCGCTGCTCAAAACTAAGATGGCGGGCGGCTGTAATTTCATACAGCGACTTCATGGCTGCTTCGTTTTCTTGGCGTTCTTTTTCTATTTGCTTGATTGACGTAATATCAAAACGAATTGCCAAATACTTGAAGGGTTTGCCATTATCATCTAGGAAAGGCACAATTGTTGTATCAACCCAATAAAAAGAACCGTCTTTTGCTCGGTTTTGAATTTCTCCTCGCCAAACCTTACCAGTAGCGATTGTTGACCAAAGTTGCTTAAAGAAAGGGGGTAGATGATAGTCAGATTTGATTAATCGATGGGTTTGTCCGATCAATTCCTCTCTCGTGTATTGGGAGAGTTCACAAAACTTATCATTGACGTAAGTAATTATTCCGCGATGATCTGTGACTGCAACGATAGCTGACTGATCGAGGGCAAATTTCTGAAATTCCAATTCCCGCAGCGTGTTTTGTAGCGACTGTTCAGCTTGTTTACGCCTTGTGATGTTAGTGGCAATACCTAGAAATCCGGTCAACTTACCTGTCCGGTCGTATAGTGCAGTTATCGACAACAATACTGGAAAGTGAGAACCATCTTTAGCAATGTATGTCCATTCCCGCTCATCAATTTGTCCCAGCTGTGCTTTTGCAACAAAAACCTCAAACCCTGGTGCAATCTGGCGATTGAGTTCTTGCGATAGTTCTGCGGCTCGTTGCACAACTTCATCCGGGTTGTGAAGGATGGCAGGAGTTGTTTTGCCAATCACTTCAGCAGCAGTATATCCTAACCATTGTTCAGCTGCCGCATTAAAGGTGCAGATTGTGCCATTTGTCTCAGTGGAGATAATGGTGTAGTTAGCACTATCAAAGATGGCTTGCTGGAGTGTCATAGCTGACTGG
Organism: Nostoc foliaceum FACHB-393; assembly: GCF_014698505.1. Classification (GTDB taxonomy): domain Bacteria; phylum Cyanobacteriota; class Cyanobacteriia; order Cyanobacteriales; family Nostocaceae; genus Nostoc; species Nostoc foliaceum_A. The sequence goes on from NZ_JACJTD010000084.1 coordinate 10,321, forward strand.
AGATTAATCTCTGTTTGCTGAAGTTCAGATATTTTGAGAGCCAATTCCTGGTTGATGAACTCAATACGGCGACTATGCTGTTTGGCGGCTTGAGCAAAATACAGAGCCAACGCTAAAGTCCAGGCGACGAAAAGACCTCCAATTAGGACAAGGGTTGGAAGGTACGATCGCTTTTGTTCTAACAAAGGTGAACTAGGGATAATCTGAACTTGCCAATTCATGCCATGCAGATTAATAGTTACCTTCTGTGTCCAACTCGAAGCTGTTAGAGACGCAGATCCATGCCTGTAGATGAGTTCATCCCCATCAAAAATTGCAATCTCATAATTTTGGGTAAGTTGTTCTGGTAGGATGCGATCCAGCAGTGATTGTATTTGGAAAACTCCTACCAGGTAGCCATCGAAACGTTCTCCAACATACAAAGGAACAAATACCAAAAAGCCCTTACCACCCTGTTTTAGTTCTAGGGTACGAGTTAAGGTTGTTTGCCTTATATTGCGAGCGGTTAAGAGTGCAGTTCGTCGTTGGGCACTCTGGCTCAGGTCTAGATTGAGCGCCGATTCATTCCCTTTTAAAGGAGCAATCCAACGGATATGAGCGGTAGAATCAACCCACTCAATCGCCTGATAGCCTTTGAGATCCTTCAAATAATTGGCTGCGTCAACTTCCCATACTGGCCGAAGAGTACCTCCACTAGCTTCCCACCTCTTCGCCATCCGTTCTAAGGCGAGAATGCGGCTGTCAAGTCGGCTGCTTAACTCAATTTTGACAGCCGCCGCCTCCTGAGCAATTAAAAGGTTAATCTCAGTGTGTTGATATATCAGTAAACTCTGCCAGAGCAACAAAACTACAATTGAAATGACAATGCCAATTGCAACGGGGAGCGATCGCCCAATATTCTGTTGATAAAAACGGCTCTGTCTAGTTTGTCGAAAAATGAATCTAAAAGGTTTAAACAAACAATATAAGTAGCGTTTTGTCACTGTTCCCCGTTTTGTTGCACTATTAGTTTACTTTTCCCTAAAAGGCTGATTGAAGCGTCATTGGAGATAAAATTTAAAAGACTGATGGAGAAGTAGCAAAAACTTTTTGGCACTTACTAGAGATAAAAATTTAGTAATATCCCTAGGGACTTACAAAAAATAAATTATTCAAATAAACGTAGACGCGGAGCGGCTTGCCGCAGGCTACGACAGAGACACAGAGAAGCCAGTGCGCCCTTGCGGTTCCCCGACTTGTACCCTGCGGGGAAGCAAGCTACGCGCAGCGTCTCCGACAGGAGAAGCAACTGGCGTGATACGGAGAAATCAGAGTTTGAGAGATTTTTTTGGTTAGGTGGTTGAGTGTTTTTTTATTTGGAAGTTCCTTAACTGAAGTCAACGCTAAATAACAGGGCTAATCGGTAATTTTACTGTAAAGGACGTTTGCCCATCTCTGCTTTCGACTTCGATTGAACCATTTAAATGCTCTACTACGTTCTTCACCAGCGCCAAACCTAAGCCTGTACCACCTTGCTTCCAGCGATCGCTGCTGGGAACTCGGTAAAACTTTTCAAAAATACGAGGTAGTTCTTTGCTGGGAATTTCAACACCAGAATTACTGACGCATATCTGCACCTGCTCTAACTCGGCTAGAATAGTGAGTGAAATTGTTTCATGAGGAGGAGTGTATTTGCAGGCATTATGCAGAAGCTCTGAGATAACACGCTGTAAATTAGCAGAATTGGACAACAGCGTTGGTAGATTAGGAGCAAAGTCAAGTTTCAAAGCTAATTGTCTTTGCTCAATGCGTTTTTCAAAAGGCTGGATGATGTAATGGAGCCAATCTTCTAAATCAATTGCATCTGTATTTAAAGGTTCTTTCTCCGTTTCCAAACGTTGCAAATCCAACAAATCATTAATTAGTGTAATACCGCGTTCACATTCAGCCTGCAAGATTTTCAAATGACTGAGAGTTTTGGAACAAGCAGAATTTTGTTGTGAAATATGTCCACAAACGCGCCTTCCTTCAGTCAACTGATGATTTAGCATATCGGCAGCTAGCCGCATATTAGACAAGGGCGCTCGTAAATCATGAGTTACTGTATTCAAAAAGTCATCCTTTACCTCATTTAGCCGCTTTAGTTCTTCTACCTGTTTTTGGGCTGCTTGGTAAAGGCGTGACTGGTGAATGGCGATCGCGCATTGATTTGCGACCTGTTGCACTACATAAATATCAGAATCTTCTAATATCTTTGATATATCCCAAATAACCCACAAAGTTCCAAAAGTGTCATTATCATTAACTATTGGGTTAGCAAACAGTGTATATCTGCTTTGATTTGAACTGGTATTGGGACAAAACTGAACATATTTTCCTTGTCGCAGTTGTTGGTCAATTTCTGGATTGCTACTTGGTGAAATAATTTCAGCTTCACAAACTGGCATGATACCTAGAGCTAGAGAATGAGAAGTGAAAATTTGTAGCTTTAGGTCTAACAGTAATGTGGCGCAGCAAGCTGTTTCTAATTCCAGCGCCAACTCATTTATAGCAGTCTGTAAAATATAGCTTTCATCTAAAGAGGCTAGTAGCTTCTCACTGATCCGGCGTAGCGTAGATTCAAATTTCAAAACTTGCTCAAGCTTTGCTATACGCTCTTGCATTTGATTTTTTAAATTGATATCTGCTTGAAAAGTTTGATGAGAAATTTCCAGTGAGTGAGTTTTTTGCAGCGATTTTTTCCTGAGCATATTGTAATTTTTTGATTAATGAAAGTAGTGCTAGAAAATTTGTAAAATTAATTGGGAATTTAAGTCATTTAAACTCTAGATTAAGATATGCTAAGACATATTACGAACCAACTGTAAAGCATACAAATTCATCCATGATTTCCAAATCCTATCTTTGAGGTAATACCAATTCTTTATGAATATGCACAAAATAAAAGACTTGAAACTCTATGCTTGACAAAGTAATTATTCTATGAAATCTCGCATAGATTTGGTACAATCCTCTTCTATGACTTTTGGAGAAAACAATTGCTGCAAGGCTTACGAAACTCTACTTTCCAGGTTTTGGCTAGATTTTTGAATTTTTATTAGAAAATAAAGCTTCAAACCTTAATTTAATAATAGTTTCAGTTTTCTGATTCAATTATTGTTTTCTGAGAGTGATGGAAGAGCGATAATCCCGAAAGTTTTTTGGGACAACAGGATTTTTCAATTCACATCAGATGTAACTTTCAATCGTCAGTATTTAAGCTCGACAGACTAACAAATGAAAAGGATTTCCTCGATTAATAAGCGATCGCCCAGTGAAACTCCTGTTAATAGTGCTGCATTAATTGACTCAGTTGTATCCAACTGCCCATTGAGAGTAAACTTGAAATCCTGGTTCAGGCTTAGTCCTTGGCTTTGTAGTTGCCCAATCACAACTTGTTGTGTGACTTCCATTAGGTTTAGTTCAGGTTCCAGATGATGGCGATTTTGTAAAATCCATCGGCAGACATCTGGATCTTCTTCTGCTAAATGGTAAACTGCTTGTAACAGTGCCATTCTAATATAACTAGGGCTAGGTAAAGCCATTAGGAACTTCTTGAGCGATCGAATTGCTTCTAAGTTCTGAGTTTTGAATACATTAACAGCTACTCCTTGAAATGCATCATAATTTGGAAAGGTTTTAAACATATCTAAAACTCCTTCATCAGAGCTAGAAATTGGATATATAAGACTTTTAGCTCTAGTGCAACTCGTACAGTCACGTAACGAAACCTCCTGGGAAGAATTAGAGTTTAGTGGGGTTGCTTTGGAGATAGAAGATTGATGGAACACAAAATTGCAAGACTGATGAATGAATGAATGAATAAATAAATAAACCAACCAGTTCAACCGTGCAACTGACTGTTGTTCTGCGATTGGTTAGGTGGGTACTTTGAAGTTAAATCTAAAGTGTGAAAATTTTGTGACAGTGGAGTGAATCTGCACTTAATTCTGCCAATTCATCATTGCGCGAATTTCAGCGATTAAAGCAGGTATTTTGAACGGTTTAGTAATGATCCCTGCGATGCCTAACTCTGCCAACATCTGGTGTTCCGCAGAGCTTGCTTTTGCAGTCAGCATAATCACTGTGATCGATTGTGTCATCCGATTTTCCTGTAATCGCCTAAAGGTGGCTGGCCCATCGAGATCGGGCATCATCACGTCTAGCAAAATTAGGTCGGGTAGTTCTGTGGCTGCAATGCTCAATCCCTCTGCACCAGAAGCTGCTGTCAAAACTTCCCAACCAGCTGCCGCTTCCAAGCTAAACTGAATGATTCTTCGCGCTCCGTCTTCATCATCGATTAGTAGAATCCGTTTTGGCATAGCTCTGTTAGTGTTCTGCTGTCAAAGGTAACGTAAAGTAAAAGCAACTTCCCTGTTCTAAAACACTTTCTGCCCAAATATGACCGCCATGTTGTTGCATAATATTACGACAGATGGCTAATCCTAAGCCTGTCCCACCTTTTTTGCGCGAATCAGAAGCATCAACCTGTTGGAATCGCTCAAAAATACTCTCTAGTTTATTCATCGGGATGCCCCGTCCTCGATCGCGCACACTGATGAGGATATAGGGAGTGTAATGTAGGGTATCGAGTGACGGAGCCATTGGGTGACGGAAATAAAAATGTTCTCCTTCTTTGCTCCCTCCATTCGCGCAGTCTCTTTGCTCGGAAAAATTTTGATGCCTGAATTCGACTGCACCAATAGAAGAAGCCGTCCCTTGGACTTCTGTCTGCTTCTCTGCTTTGCAAATCTTAGCAGTCAGCCAAATCGTGCTATTATTGGGGGAAAACTTGATCGCATTACTCAACAGATTAGTGAGTACCTGGAGGATGCGATCGCCATCAATTTCTAGGATGACAGATAAAACCTCGACGGAGAGAGTAATGCCTGCCTGATTTGCTGCTAACTGCATAAAATCTACTGCCCGACGCATTAATTCTGCCAAATTCCAAGATTTATATTCCAATCGAATTTTGCCGAACTCCAAGCGTTCCAAATCTAAGATATCGTTCACCAGACGGGTAAGACGGTCAGTTTCTGTTGCAGCAATTTGTAACGTTTCTTGACCTCGTTTTGATTCTGGTTGAATTAACCCTGTTGATAGCAGCTCTAGTGCGCCACTAATAGAAGTCAACGGGGTACGCAATTCGTGACTAACAATCGAAATAAACTCAGCTTTCATCCGCTCTAGTTTATAACGTTCAGTAATATCTTCACCAATACTAATGGTACCAATAGGCTGCCCTTTCGCATTTCGCAGTAATGTATTGCTCCAGGCAATCATTCGCTCCTCACCTAGTTTAGTTACAATCGAGTTTTGATAATGTGAATGGAAGTTTTTTTCTAACACTTCCTCAAAGCAAACCCGTACTGGATATTTTTGACTTTGTGGTAGGAAATAATCAAACCAGTATTTACCTAAAACTTCCTCTGGTGTATATCCGGTTAGTTGTAGGAAAAAAGGATTGATGTAATCTACATTGCCATTTTGGTCTAAACCGACAACAATCAGTTCTACGTTGTTAAGAAGCGAGTGCCAACGCCGATCCGACTCTTGGAGAATCGCTTCGGCTTGCTTGCGATCGCTAATATCTCGTCCTTCTGCAATCAGCAATTCAATCTGACTTGCCTCATCTAAAACTGGTTTAACGGAGAAATCAAATGTAGCGTAGCTTCCATCTGAACTTTGCACAGTGATCTCAGAACGATAAAATTTACCAGAAGCAGCTTGAGCGATCGCTGTTTTCGCAATCTCTTGAGTTTGGGCTGAAGCTGCCCAAGACGGAAATTCCCAAAGTGGGCGACCAATTACTGCTTCACGCTTAATATGAGCGAAATCCAGGGGTGCTTGATTAATCTCTAGTAGAGTACCATCTACTGTCAGTAGACCAATGAATTGAAAGGTTTGTTCAAAGATGGCGCGAAACTTCTGCTCACTCTTGAACAACGCCATCTCAGATCGTTTGCGATCGCTAATCTCAATTACAATTACTCCTACTCCAACTATTTGAGTGCTGCTGCTGCTCCCTATAATTGGAAAGTATGAAGCTAACCAATACCGCATAACTCCAACTTGGCTAGGCACTGGAGCTACAATTTCTAAGTTGAGAATGGGCTGTCCTGTTATTAAAACTTGCTCTAAAAGAGGATTAATGCTAGAAGCCAATTCTGGCAATATTTCTGTTGTCGTCTTCCCAAGGTGAGCCTCTACAGAACAGCCATTAATGTTTGCCAGGGATTCATTAATTTGGACAAATCGCATTTCTCGGTCGTGAATACATAACCCGATCGCTGCTAAAGATGCTCCGTTGAAAAAACTATTCAAAAAATCATTACTGCGTTGCAACTCTACCGTGCGTTCTGCCATCCGTTGTTCTAGTTCGGCGTTAAGTTGCCTGATTTGTATTTCTGTCTGTTTGCGTTCAGTAATATCTCTTGTAACTGCTAGCACGTAAGGTACTACTTCATCTGGAATTAGCAATGGAACTGCACGAGACTCTAACCAACGACGAGTGCCTTTGAGTCCAGTAATTTCAAACTCGAATGCGCCTGCCTCTCCTTGTGCGACCTTTTGTATAAATTCCAAAAATGCCTGTTGTTGAGTGGGTTCAATTAGTGGATAAATGCACTGTCCAAATACCTGATCTAAATTATCCGCTTCAATCATCGCCAGACCAGCAGGATTCATATTCTGCAAAATGCCATCTGTCGTGATTACTTTGACGCATTCGGGTTCAGTTTCAAAAATAGCCCGAAGTTTCTGTTCGCTCTGCATTAAGGCAGTTTCTGTTCGCTTACGCTCGTCGATATTTATTATCGTTCCAGTCATCCGTACTGGCTGGCCAATTTCGTTATAAAAAGTTTGTCCTCTACCTTCAACCCAATGAACACTGCCATCTGTCCAGATTATGCGGTACTCATGCTCATAAATACTATGTTCTAGAATTGCTTTTTGTACAGCTTGGTTCAATCCTTGGCGATCGTCAGGATGCATCCGAGCATAAAATGTTTCATAACGACCATCAAATGTACCGGGAACTAACCCAAATAGCTTTTCATGTTCTGAAGTCCAAGTGATTTCTCCTGTCACTATATTCCAATTCCACATACCCATTTCGGCAGCTTGCATGGCGAGTTGCAGTTGTTCTTTGCTTTCTTGTAAACGGCGATTGTTGAGCCGCTCAATTTGGTATTTTGCATTCCTTAGCTCTGAAATCAGGTAACTGATGAGAAACGCAACCAATGCAGACAGGCTTAATCGGATAAAATTTCCTTGGTCAGCAATTGCTAACGAATGGATTGGATCTAAAAAGAAGTAGCTGACTGATAGGATAAAGAGGACTGTTGCTAGTAATCCTGGTTTCATGCCGCCATACCAAGCGCTAATAGCTATTGCAGCATAAAAGAAGGTAAAAGAAAGAGATGATAGTAATGGCTGGAATAGCTGCGTTAAAACAGTCGCTGCAAAAACAGACAAAACTGCAACAGCATAGAGGGTTATCTGAAACCACATTCGCTCCAACATTACTGATTAGCCCCCAAAAGCCCGTAGTTTTTTCAAAACATTTGCATGTTCTAATCGACGTATCACCCGTGCTACCAATTCTGCGGCTCGAATCGGTTTACTGACATAATCATCTGCACCTGCCATAAACACCCGTTGTATCGTTTCATCATCTGTATCGGCAGAAATAATTAGAATCGGTAAGTCTCCCCAATGTAGATCGTTGCGAATTCGTTGGCAAAGGTCGATACCGTTAATTTTTGGGATTTCGATGTCCAGCATCAGCAAATCTGGTCGTACCTTATCTAAAGTTTGCCAAAACTCTTGACAATCACTCAACAATGTAATCTGAAAACCCCAAGGCTGTAACATGACTTGCAGAATATCTAATAGTTGGGCATCGTCGTCCACAATCATTAACCGCGATCGCTGGGATAACAAAAGCTTCTGAGATGGAATATTATGATTTGTTTCTTCATTGGATAACTCTGTCTTAGGTGATGATTGCTCTAATGCTTGTCGCAAACTAAATGTTAATTCAGCTAACTGTGCCTTCTGCTTTTGATCGAGTTTATTTATTACATTAAAAAGTTCTTCTATTTCACAAGATAGCTCCGACACACCATCTAAACCAAACAAACCCAATGAACCCTTAAGGGTATGGACTTCTTGTTTTGCCTGCTGTTGTAATTCTTCAGTTAGAGTTTCGGTTTGTAAGGCAGAAACTGCCTGTTCAATCACACACAAGCGATTGAGATATTGTCCCCTATATTGCCCCCAAAGCTGATTAATGCTTGAAACAACATGGTGTTGAATTTGTTGATTGGGAGTAGACTGTTCAGATTGCCTCTGTATATCCTCTGTTTGTTTGTTATTCTTTTGGTCTTTTGCTATCTGCGCTTCTTTCAACCGATATCCCAAACCATAAACGGTTTCAATGCAATCTTCAATGCCAAACTCTTTAAGCCTTTTGCGTAACCCTTTGATTTGTGCTCGAATTGCGTTTTCGGTTGGAATATCCTCCAAAGCCCAAAGATGTTCAATTAACGTTCCGTGGCTGAAAATTCGCTCTTGATGACGCAAAAAAAGTTCTAGCAGTTTGTATTCCTTTGAACTGAGGTGAAATGGCTGCCCTTGATAACTAACTTGACACTTAATAGGGTTTACTTGCAGTTGCTCCCACTCTAAAATGGGCGATCTTTCACCATTTCTTCTCCGTAATAATGCCCGAACCCGTGCTAGTAATTCATCTAAATCAAAAGGTTTAACTATATAGTCATCTGCTCCAGCATCTAGCCCTGCTACGCGATTGTTACTAGCATCCGTTGCCGTCATTAAAAGAATAGGGGTATTGTGGTTCAGTGATTGTGAGCGATAACTGCCTTCACGTCGTAACCGTTGGCAAAAGCTAATTCCATCTAGCCTTGGAAGCTTTATATCTAGCAAAATTATGTCGTATTCAAACACCTCTACTAAGTTCCATCCAGCTTGACCATCTATGACCATCTCAACTAAGTAGTTTTGAGAACTTAAAGACTGTTTTAAGATATCAGCAAGCGGTTCATCATCTTCAATAAGTAAAACTCTCATAGGACAGTTTGAAACACTAGAAATTTAGCAAATGCTCTTATTTAAATAATTCCACCAACCGAAGTACTGTAAGATTATCCTGATGAAAAAAAGAGGAAAAATCTATGAAAAGCTGGGAATAAGTCAATGAAAATTCGACTAATAATAAAATTTGTAAAAAAAAGCACTTCACTAGGTCGGCAACTGCTACAGCTCCCAGCCTTTGTTCACACTAAAAATCGTTGTAAATGGAAATTTAATAATGAATTTAGTTTGATTATTCATACTTTCAGCAGAGATATCTCCATTCATTTTTTCAACTAGTTTTTTAACTAATGCTAACCCTAAGCCAGTACCACTATGGTTCCAGGGATTGTGACTGGGAATGCGATAGAATTTATCAAATATCCGGGGGAGTTCTTCGGGGGGAATTTCTACTCCTGTGTTGGCCACAATTAATTGTAGAAAGGAGAGCTTGTCGTGAAGCGAATTTAGAATACAAGCTTGACCTGCTGTTTGGTCTTGGCTAACACTAACTGCCAGCGAAATCATTTCACCTGGGGGAGTATATTTATTGGCATTGTTAAGTAGCTCTGTAACAATGTGGCTGAGGCTGAACGAATCAATGTCAATGGTTGGTAAGTCGGATGCAAGATCGATCTCGAAAGTTTGTTGCTGATTTTGGATTTGGATTTGAAATTTCTCAATGATGTGTCCAATTAAGTCCTGAAGGTTACTTCTTGTGAGTTGTTGGGGGTATGTTCCTGCTTCTAAGTGTTGCAAGCTTAATATGTCTTCAATCAATTTCAATTCGCGATCACACTCTTCCTGCAACATGGTAAGATATTGAATCATTTGACAATCCTGGCAGGATGAAATTTCTGGAATCAGTCCCTCCCCCTGCTCATTTAAGCTTTTCAATAATTGAATCATATTAGCGACGGGAGAGCGCAATTCATGAGAAATCGTGTTGAGAAAATCGTCTTTGAGTTGGTTGAGTCGCTGGAGTTCTTTGACTTGGGCTTGAGCCGCTTCATAAAGACTGACTTGGCGCAGGGCGATCGCACACTGGTTTGCCACTTGTTGCACTAAATGGATTTCCATGTCACTGAAGGGAGAATGGGTGTTTTTAAACAACCACAGATCGCCCAAAATACCTGTTTCTTCCACTCGTTCATCAAAAATGGAACAAGCTAAAATTGCTGAATGGTTACGGATTGGGATTGGTTGAATTTGACAGAAGGCTAAATACGATTTCTGTTGTTGCAATTGATTGTAAATTTCTGGTGCATCTGACATATATAGCATTTGCCCTTGGCTAGAAGGTTGTCCTGATGCAATATATTGGTAGCGGATAACTGAGGATTGGCGATCGCTCTTATAAAGTACAGCATCACAGCATTTAACTTCTAAAGCTCTTGCCAGTTCTTCTATAGCACTTTGCAGGATTTGGTGCTGATCGAGAGAATCTCGAACTTTATCGGAAATGCGTTTCAGCGTTGCTTCAAAGTTTAACGATTGCTGCAATTGTTGGGTGCGAAGTTGTACCCGTTGCTCTAAATCAACATTTAGGAGCTTGACTTGAGCTTCGGCGCGTTGGCGTTCTTCAATTTCCAGTTCTAATTGATGATGTTGTTGTTGAATGAGTAATTGATTTCTAATTCGTGCCAGTACTTCTAACTCTTGGAATGGTTTAGTAATATAGTCTTGCCCTCCCATTTCAAAGGCTCGGATTTTATCCCTGACTTGATCGAGGGCGCTAATAAAAATAATCGGAATGTTGCGTGTTGTGTCTAAAATCTTCAACTGCTGACAAACTTCATAGCCATTCATTTCTGGCATATTAATGTCGAGCAAAATTAAATCCGGTGGTTCTCGCCCAGCAGCTTGTAATGCCATTCTGCCATTGAGCGATTTGCGAACGGTGTAACCCTGTAGCTCCAGCATTTTGGCTAGCAAACGTAGATTATCAGGGGTGTCATCTATGAGCAAAATATTAGTTTGAGATGCAGGTTTAAGTAGCCTATTCATAAAAGTTCCAATTAAGACTGAGTAAGAGTAGCGATCGCTTCAAACTGGAAGTTATCAACCAAAGATTTCAGAGTATCTGCCAGGGGCTTTTCCTCGCTAGAAATTTTGGCAATCAGTTCGTAAAGTTTGGCATCATTGAGATCTAGTGCTGCTTCATGCATCTGGGCTACCCACTTTGGCGGCATTACCTGCAAGTCTTGGAAAGTCAAGGATTTTTGCTGTGAAGTTGCTATATCTAAATTTGATGTGGTTTCTTGAGCGTAGACATAGCGTACTCCTAAGTAGCGGGCCATTTTATCAAACAGCGTTGTTTCTGTGAAAGGTTTAGTCAGGTGGTCGTTGCAACCTGCTTGCAGACTGGCCAGGCGGTCTTCTTCAAAGGCAGAGGCAGTCAGAGCAATAATCACAACATTTTTGCCTGCCTCAGTTGCTCGGATTTGTTGAGTAGCTGTATAGCCATCCATCACAGGCATTTGAATATCCATCCAGATGAGGTGCGGTTGCCATTCCATGCATCGGGCGATCGCTTCTGCGCCATTCTCAACTGCACAAACCTCAAACCCCACTGATTCGAGTAATTTAATTAGCAGTTGACGATTTTCCAAAACGTCTTCTGCCACGAGAATACGGTAAGTCGGTTGCCCTGTTTCTAAACCAATGATCTGGCGGATTGTTTCCGTCTCTACCAAATCTATCGAGTCTGCCGAATGCAGCAATATGCGGCAGGTGAAGGTCGATCCCTGGTTTAAAGTGCTTTGCACTGTAATATCACCATCCATCAACCGAGCAAATTGACGACTGATGGATAAACCTAAACCTGTACCTTGGGCATGGCGACCCCGTTCTGTTTGCATGAAGGCTTCAAAAATTGATTCCAGGTCTGAAAGAGCAATGCCACAGCCAGTATCTTCAACTTCGATATGCAGAATGATTGGCGGTTTAGAAGTGCTGGAACTGGATTGACTTATTGTGCAATCACCTGATAAAAAACCTCGTCCCCGCACCGTGATACTTCCTGTTGTTGTAAATTTAATCGCGTTGCCTAGCAGGTTAATCAAGATTTGGCGAAGTTGGGAGCATCCCAGTTTTTTGCAAAGAAGGCGAAAATCAGTCAGGATAGGTAAAACAAGTATATTTACTTACCGATGACCCCAGAACAAAAGCAAGCTCTTCAAGAACATATTCAGGCGATCGCTAAA
>NZ_JACJTD010000085.1 GCF_014698505.1 Nostoc foliaceum FACHB-393
GAGGGTTCATTTGTTTGTACCAAAAGCATTTTCACTTTTGCATTGGCGAAGCCGTTTAATTGTGATATGTGAAGCGTAGAGCCAATAAAATAGCGCTCTTGATTTCACAAAAGCGCTTTTTATTACTAATTATTTGTAGTTACAGGTTATTCGTGTGAATTAAATCTTGCCAGCAAATCTTCACGGGATAAACTAGACAATTCCAGTAAAAATCTTGCAAAGTCATCTGGTGCTAACTGCAACAAACTATCAATGACTCTTGACAACTCTTCATCAACAGAACCAAACCGGAATTTTAACAAGTTTTCTACAACTTGACGGCGTTCTTGTTGCACTCCTTGCTGTTTAGTAGTTTCTTCCCACTGTTGGTAAGCTTGCGACAAATTCATAATTAATTCCTGCTCATCTTCTGTTAAAGGTTCTTGCTGTTGAACTATAATCACCCGCAAATTAGTAATCAGTTTGAGAGTATTTTGTCTTAATTGGTTGCTTTCGGGTAATGCCAGCAATTCATCAATGGCAGTACGTTGCGTTTCGCCTCTACCCAAAATTCTCAGCCATAATGTTTCTTCTGTTACTGGTAGCTCGTTAACCGCTACTATTGCTGCCCTAAAACATTTCTGGAAAAAGTAAACTCCCCTGCTCCACTTTTCTAAATCTAGTTTAACCTCTAAATCCTCCAACAGAGAGGCGGAAGCACTGGGCGATATAATCCACAAACGAGCTAAACTATCTTCTGGTAAGCTGGTTTTCTCTCGCTTGGCTTTGCGTTGTGAGTCTGCAATCACGGTGAACAGTTTCAGAAAACAGTTGCGTACCTCTGACCTAGTGGGTTGATTGCGAAATGGTTCCAAGAGTGCCGTATTTAGTACAGCGATTCTACCTAATAATCCAAGATTTTGAGCTTGGGCAGTTGGTGTGCTTGTAAACAAAACGTCAACAAATCTGGCTTCATCAGTGACTTGTTTGTTAACTTCTACTCTACCTAAAGGAGACAACAACTCCTCTAATAATTCCTTAGAAAACTGATCGTAAGGCTTGCTAGTCATGTTTTAAAGACGAACTGTATTTTATTTTACAAAGATTGGTTATGGTTGCATGGTGGGTTTTAATACCCACCATTTCAGTTACGCTGCTACTAACTCCCGACAAACTTGCGGCAGTTCAATCGGAGCAGTTGTCCTGGATAGAACCTCTACAGCCTCTTTCACACTCCAGTACCGTACTCCATCGCCACAGCGCCAATAGTAAGTCTTGGGGTCGTTTTCCCATAACTCATCAGCGTTTCTGACCTTGAAGAGTATGCCCAAAAACTCACCGTCCAGATATACGTTGTGAGCCGTCTGGAGGTCAGTGCGTCCTACATAGGTCAGTCGGTAGCCGTCTACTGGCGTACACAAGTCTTCTGCACGAGTACCGCGATACCCACAGTTACCGCACCCATGACCTTCGCAGTCTGGACAGATGGCAGCAGGCATATTCCACTTCGGCAGGGTGAAATCCCATTCAGCAAGTGGGGTTAATAGTTGAGGCTTCTGCGAAGTGTAGCAACCAGCGTGACCAATTACTTTATCAGAATGGTATTGGACGCTCAACGATAACCAGTCACAATCACCCAACAAGCCAATTTTCTCAGAAGCTTGTTTTAATTCCTCAGCTTGCTTGTGATTGCACTTTACTGGAGCAGAAAGACTCGCTTTAACCTCTGCAACAGCGCGTTTGAAATGTTCTTTATGGTATCGAGCATAGCCGTGAGTCATTTTTACCCAGACGATATCATCCGAGTTTATCCAGATAGTTACTACATCTTCGGGCTGGCACTCTTTTGAATAGTCCGACTGATTCACGATGGTTGCAATGATTTCGCGATCGCGTGTGGTTAACGGATCTTTTGTTGGCGTAGGGGCTGAAGTTTGTGTCATCATTATAAATTGCCTCTTCTTTAGATGGTTGGGGCATAGGGGCGATCGCTAAGTTTTCCCGACGCAGCGATCGTCCTATTTTTATTGGTCAGTTTGTTGTGCTAAAAGCACAACACTCTCAATCTAGATTTGGCGAAGCCTTATAGAACCCATTTGGGATCTTGGAAGAACGGGTAAAATGAGAAATAAATGCCGTACTCCAGCAGCTTAAGCGACGCATAGTGGGCAATCATTGAACCACTATTGCCGCAGAAAAAGCAAGCCAGACCACCAAAGTGGACAAAGCGACAAATCTTAGATGGTATCTTGTATCAACTCAATGCAGAAATACGTCCTGAGAGTTTTGCGATCGCCCATAGCGCTCTTGTAAAATCATTTTCAATTGTTGAGAATTCGCAAGAGAAAAAAGTTTATGGCACATATGTCCGGTCAAGACCCCTCGGAAATCACAATGGCAACGGTTGATGAAGAACGAAAAGGCGCAACTTTCAGCGGTACGGTCATCCTTGGTATAGATCCTGATGCTGGGGAAGTCGTTTTCTTTAGAGACTTTTTAATTGAAGATTATAAAGGCGAACTTACCGCAAATCTTGCAACAGATGGCGATATAACGAAAAGCATTGATTTAGGCGAACTCGATCATAAAAGCCCCAGTTTTAAGCTGCCAATTCCGCTGGGAACGGATACATTACCCTACAATACAGTCGTGTTGAGCGACAAAAAAAGCAAGAAAAAAATCCTGACGATCAATCTATAAAATTTGTAACTTAGCTCGTAGTTCAGCCAAATTCGATTGCCCTCCTGTATATATCTCAAATGGGTTCTACAAAAGTGTTCAATGGTAAAGCGTATTAACTGATGGTCAAAACACCAGACAGTAAAAAGCTGTAGAGAAGATATTGGATTTATCGTGCCCTCTGTACAGCCACAGCCATGTCGAAACAATTGAAAAGGCGATTACATACTGAGGAGTAATAATCGCCTTAATTCTGAAAAGATTGAAGTTTTTACAACCAGTTTTTAGACGTGGTAGGTCATCGGAATCATCTCGCGGTGGCTTGGCCATTACAAGTTTTAGGCTGCGGCTACTTATCCCGCCGGCTATTGGTTTCTAATAGTTTTGTTGCTAATTCAATTTGATTGGTTTGAGTTTTGAGCGCTTCTTCCTTTCTCCCAGAGGCATCGCGCTCAATTCCTCTCTTGTATATATAATTTACAACACAGTGTTGTATTATGTCAATAGAGTTTTGCATATTTCTTGTAAACTTTCAGGATTGATTACTAACGCTGGAAATAACTTCCAAATAGGTACATCAAGCGCATTACAAATAGCAAACGCATCTTCTTTGGAAATTGATTCTGGTCTATTTCCAGGGTTTGCCCATTCAAGGTTTTGGATAAAAGTATTGCTGCGACCAGCTTGAATCGCTAATTTATCTCGGCTAGTTTTACCCCGTAGTTTTCTCAATCGCTGTGCTGTTTCTTCATCCCAAGTAAAACGAGATACATAGGACAGTTTCACAAAGCAGAACTCCTCTGTCATTTAGCTCTCCTCTAATTTACAACACCAACTTGTGTTCTTAGAGTTTTTTGATTACACTGAGGTAGTGATAACGCAAAAGCGATCGCCAGCCAGGAAGCAACGCGATCGCTTTGCAAAACTCATTTACAAAAAGTAAGCCAATTATAATGCTGACACACTTTTGGCGTGATTCAGAAATTAACCAAATGCCCCAGTCTGGGCAGATAGCCAAATACACAATACCCAAGGGCTATGTTAATCCCGGATTCCTCACAAAGAGATAAAAAAAGCGGGCAAAAACTGCGTTTGGAGTTCCTAGCACATAGATAATAGGTAGATTGACTTCTAAAAGTAGAACTTGAATAATAAGCATTAATTCTACTTGAGTTTGCGGTTCTTTCTATGCTTTGACAAGGTGATAAAAATGATTGCGCTACCTGACATTGTGGTTGATGCTCAGATATATTCCAGCAATAATTCTGTGGTGTATCGTGGCATCAAGTTGTCAGATCGCACGCCTGTTATTCTCAAAGTTCTCAAACAAGACTATCCTACGGCATCAGAACTCACCCGCTACAGACAGGAATATGAAATTACGCGATCGCTTAACTTAGAAGGCGTAATCAAGGCATATAGTCAGCAGGAATATCAGCGCACACTGATTATTCTTTTAGAAGATTTCGGTGGAGAGTCTCTGGAGAGATGGATACAGCAGCGTCCAGATTTTTGCCTTATGCCCTTATCAGCTTTTCTATCCCTAGCCATTAAAATCACAGGAATTCTCGGCAGAATTCATGCTGCTGGTGTCATTCATAAAGATATCAACCCTAGCAATATTGTCTTCAATCGAGATACTGGGGTCGTTAAATTTATTGATTTCGGAATTGCTACTCGATTTAACCGCACCAATCCAACCTTCAAAAACCCTCATGTTCTAGAAGGCACTCTTGCATATCTATCTCCAGAGCAAACCGGACGCATGAACCGTTTGCTTGATTATCGTACTGATTTTTACTCCCTTGGCGTAACGTTCTACGAACTGCTCACTGGACAGTTACCGTTTGCCACAACAGACATTCTTGAACTTGTCCATTGTCATCTTTCCAAATCACCTGTTCCGCCTCATGAACTGAAGGCAACGATTCCCAAAGCAGTTTCAGATATCGTTTTGAAACTAATGGCAAAGAATGCGGAGGATCGCTATCAGAGTGCTTGGGGTATTAAGGCAGATTTAGAATGGTGCGCTCAAAAACTTACAGACATAAGACAAATTGATGAGATTCAATTAGGTACTCAAGACGTTCGAGATCAATTTCAAATTCCGCAAAAACTGTATGGACGCGTAGCGGAGATTGCCACATTATTGACGGCATTTGAGAGAGTAGCCGCAATAGGCAATGTTAGCGAAGCCTACTGCCAAGGAGAGAAAAGCAGAGAAAGTTCTCAATTTAATGTCGAAATGATGTTGATATGTGGCTATGCTGGAGTGGGGAAATCTGCGTTAGTGCAGGAACTCTACAAGCCCATCACAGCAAAGCGTGGGTACTTCATTTCAGGCAAATTTGATCAATTTGGGAGCAACATTCCCTACAGCGCGATCGCCCATGCCTTGCAAAGATTAGTGCAACAACTGCTGGGTGAACCTGACGAGCAGTTGCAACAGTGGCGAAATCGACTTCTAGCGGCGTTGGGAAGCAATGGGCAAATCATCATTGATGTCATTCCAGAAGTTGAATTGATTATTGGCAAGCAACTGCCTGTACCGGAAGTTGGGGCAACGGAAACTCAAAACCGCTTCAATCGAGTCTTTGGGCAGTTCATTCGGGTATTTAGTTCAACAGAACATCCCTTAGTGATCTTTCTGGACGATCTTCAATGGGCAGACTCAGCAACACTCAAGTTGATCGAGTTGATGATGACGGATGCCCAGACGCAATATCTGTTTTTGATTGGAGCCTATCGAGATAATGAGGTGAACTACTCACATCCACTAACGATAATGCTGGAGGGACTCAGACAAAAGGGAGCAACTACCAGCAAAATTACGTTAGCACCGTTGGGACTAAACGCGATCGCACAACTGATTGCAGACACATTACAGAGTGACAACAGTACAATCATCTCACTGGCAGAATTAGTATTGCAGAAAACCGACGGAAATCCCTTCTTTGTCAATGAGTTTCTGAAAACGCTCTATGCAGAAAACTTGTTAAGCTTCAGTTTTGAAAATCTCAGTTGGCAATGGGATATCACTCACATTGAAGGTAAGAACATCACCGATAATGTGGTTGAGTTGATGCTTGGCAAACTGAAAAAACTGCCTCCAGCAACCCAGCAAGTTTTACAATTCGCCGCTTGTATTGGTGCTGATTTTGATTTAAACACCCTCTCTATCATTTGTGAAAGCTCATCTGGAGAAATTTTCCCGCAATTGATAGTAGCGGCTCAGTCAGGTTTAATTGTGCCGACATCCCAGTTAGATGAACAACTCTTGGTTCAGGATTATAAATTCTTGCACGATCGCGTGCAGCAAGCAGCTTATGCCTTAATTGATGAGTCGCACAAACAAGTTGTTCATCTCCAAATTGGTCGTAATTTACTCAAAAAGACTTTGCCGGAGCGAATATCAGAGCGACTATTTGAAATTGTCGATCATCTTAATTATGGGATTGAGCTTGTCACCGAGCGAACAGAACGGGATGAAATTGCCAGATTAAATTTAATCGCAAGTCAGAAAGCAAAAGCAGCGATCGCTTATGGTGTGTCAAAAAAATATTTAGCTACAGCAAGAGTTTGGCTGGCAGCATCTGGCTGGCAAACAGATTATGACCTGAGCTTAAAACTATACACAGAAACAACAGAAGTTGCGTACTTGTGTGGCAATTTTGAGCAGGTGAATTACTGGGCAGCGCTTGTTCTGCAACAGGCTAAAACGGTTCTTGATAGCGCAAAAGTATACGAAGTCAAAATTCAAGCTGACATGGCACAAAATCAACCGTTAAAAGCGATCAACACTGGATTACAAGTGTTGCACCAACTGGAAATTTATTTTCCCGAACAGCCAAGTCTGTCAGATATTCAGCTTGAACTAGACGCAATCTCATGCCTTCTAAGTGAAAAATCGATTGAAGACTTGATTCATTTGCCCCAAATGTGCAAGCCGGATAAGTTAGCAGCAATGAGAATACTATCCAGAATTACGGTTGCGGCCTGGATTGCTATTCCCAATTTAATGCCGCTACTGGTAGCTAAACAAGTCAGCTTATCATTTGAATATGGAAATGCCTTTACGTCTCCCTTTGCTTATGCCAATTTTGGATTAGTTCTGTGTGGGAATGTAGGAGACATTGAGACTGGCTATGAGTTTGGACAGTTAGCATTAAAGCTATTGTCATCACCTAAGCCCCATTCACTCAAAGCTAGAACATTGGTGATCGTAAATACCTTCATCATTCATTGGAAAGAGCATGTAAGAGACACATTGCAGCCATTACTAGAAGCCTACCAAAGTGGGCTAGAAACAGGAGATTTAGAGTTTGCCTCTTATGCTGCTCACTCTTATTGCTTTAACTCCTATGTTGTCGGAAATGAACTGGTGGAGGTTGACCACTATATGACAATATATGATGCAGCAATCCATGAAATAAAACAGGAAACAGCACTAACCTGGAATCTGATATTTCAGCAGGCGATCGCAAATTTGATGGGACACTCGGTCGATCCAACCCGTCTAGTAGGCAAATTCTACAATGAGGAGAACGGATTACCAAAACATGAAGCAGCAAATGATGAAAGTGCAATTTTTAATGTCTATTTCAATAAAATTTTGCTGTACTACCTATTTTCGGAGTATGCTCAGGCTGTTGAAATCTCAACCATAGCAGAACGTTATTTGCTCCTAATAACAAGCTCCCCTATTGCTCCTTTCTACTGCCTCTATGATGCTCTGGCAAGACTTGCAATATATTCTGAAAGTAGCACGCAAGTACAGGAACAAATTCTCAAAAAAATTGCGGTTAGTCAGGACAAAATGAAGCAGTGGGCACATTACGCGCCCATGAATTATTTGCATAAATATCATTTAGTAGAAGCCGAGACTGCACGGGTTTTAGGTCAGTTGCTTGAGGCAGAAGAGTTTTACGAACAAGCAATTCTTGGAGCGAAAGAAAATGGCTATCTTCGAGAAGAAGCCTTATCCTATGAATTAGCTGCCAAGTTTTATCTATCTCGTGGCCGAGAAAAGTTTGCCCAAACTTACATGAAAGAAGCTCATTACTGCTATCAACGGTGGGGAGCAACTGCGAAAGTAAGAGATTTAGAAACTCGCTATCCACAACTATTGCCTCAGTCGTCGGGCATGGCTGACATATCAAACCGCACAAATTTTCAAACCACCTCTAATAGTCCAGGTATCGCTTTCGATTTAGCAGCAGTGATCAAAGCATCACAAGCGATCGCTTGTGAAATTGAACTGGAGCAGTTACTCAATTCCTTGATGAAGATTTTAATCAAAAATGCTGGTGCAAGAACCGGATTCCTAATTTTGGAAAACGCCAAACAATGGGTGATTGAAGCTTGTGGTGAACTAAATGATGGTGATGATGAAAATGTCTATGCTACGCAAGTATTGCAATCGATTCCAACTGCAAATCACCTTCCTGAGTCAATTATTAATTATGTTATTCGTACCCAAGAACCTATTATTTTAAATGATGCAGCTCATCAAGGTAATTTTATCAATGAGCCATACATTCAGCACAATAAAATTCAATCAATCTTATGTTTGCCACTGCTGAATCAAAGTAAGCTAGTTGGTGTGTTGTATCTTGAAAATCAATTAGCTGCTGGGGCATTTACACCAGAGCGATCGCAAGTTTTACATCTACTATCAACTCAAGCAGCCATTGCCATCGAAAATGCTAGGCTCTACTCAAAGCTCCGTGAGAGCGAAAGTAAAATGACTCAATTTCTGGAAGCAATTCCAGTCGGTGTTGCAATTTTAGATACATCGGGTCGCCCTTATTACTTCAACCAGCGAGCAACTCAGCTATTGGCTAAAGATATTGATCCTTCTCTGACACCCAATCAACTTGCACAGGAGTATCAAATTTATCTAGCTGGAACGGAGCAAAAATATCTAACTGAGAAAATGCCAATTATCCGAGCACTAAGAGGTGAACGCACTAGAGTTGATGATGCAGAAATTCACCACAACAACGCCACAATTCCCGTTGAGGTATGGGGAACTCCTGTCTTTGACGAGCAGGGCAATGTAACTTATGCGATCGCCACCTTTCAAGACATTACCGAGCGAAAACAAGCCGAGCAACTGTTAGCCAATTACAATTGCACCTTAAAGCAACAGGTTGCCCAACGAACAGCAGCTTTACAGAAAAGCGAAGCCACATTGCGCGATGTCTACGACGAGCTTCGCTTACGAGAACAAGAATTACGGCTGATCACAGATGCTCTGCCCGCTTGTATCAGTTATGTGGATGCCGATCAACGTCATCGATTTATCAACCGCACCTATGAGGTGTGGCTTAACTGTAGTCGAGATGAGATTTTGGGTAAGTCTGTTCGTGAACTCGTGGGGGACATGAGTTATCAGATTCTTGAGCCGTATATCAATCAAGCCTTAGCAGGACAAACTGCAACCCTGGAACTAGAAATGCTCTTGCCATCCGGTAAAAAGTATATTACTTCTACCTTGATACCCCATTTCGATGGCAATGCTCAAGTTGTAGGATTTTATAGTCTACACACAGACATCAGCGAACAGCGAAACGCTGCACTACGTGAACTCAAACGTGCTGAGGAAGCCTCGATTTTAGAGGAACGCAACCGCATGGCACGGGAAATTCATGATACGCTGGCTCAAGCGTTTACAGGCATTTTGGTTCAAGTTGGTGCAGCAACCCAAGTGCTAACGGATAATTTAGAAGCAACACAGGCACATCTCGACATGATCGATGAATTGGCACGAATCGGGCTGAGTGAAGCTCGTCGCTCAGTCACAGCACTCCGTCCTCAGTTGTTAGAGCAAGGCGATTTATCTAGCGCTCTCAATCGTCTTGTAACGCAAATGAGGTCTGCTACCGATGATACTGCTTTGATTTACGAAATTCAGGGTACAGCCTATCCTTTACCCGCCGAAGTGGAGAATAACTTACTACGAATTGGGCAGGAAGCATTGACAAATGCAATTAAATATGCAAAGGCTCAGGAAATTCGCCTTGAGTTAGTGTATGGGGATGCACAATGTAGTTTGTGTATCAAAGACAATGGACAAGGCTTTGGAGTAGGTAGCGTTCCCTCTGTTGGCGGATTTGGATTATTAGGAATGAGCGAACGGGCAGAGCGAATTGGAGCGCAATTGAGAATTGAAAGTCAGCCTGGGCAGGGAACAGAAATTACTGTCATAGTCAATCAAGGATGAGAACTATGATCGACCAATCCAGTACAATTCGCGTTTTAATTGTTGACGATCACTCCATTTTCAGACAAGGATTGGCAACCATCATTAACCGCGATCCTGAAATGACGGTAATTGCTCAAGCAGAAGATGGACAACAGGCGATCGCTCTCTTTAGCGAACATCAACCGGATGTGACTTTGATGGATTTGCGAATGCCGCAGATGGGAGGAGTGGAAGCCATTACTGCGATTTGTACCCAATTTAAACCTGCCCAAATTATTGTGCTAACCACTTATGATGGCGATGAAGATATCTATCGCGGATTGCAGGCAGGTGCAAAAGGCTATCTGCTCAAGGATGCAAAACCTAACGAACTTCTCAATGCCATTCGCATGGTTAATCGCGGTCAGCAATACATTCCGCCAGAGGTAGGGGCAAAGCTAGTGCAGCGTATGAGTAACCCAGAACTGAGCGAACGAGAGCTAGAGGTACTGGGTTTAATGGCGCAAGGAATGAGTAATTCAGATATTGCAGCTGCTCTAACTATTGGCGAAAGTACTGTCAAATCTCACGTTAATCGCATTCTCAGTAAATTGGGAGTCAGCGATCGCACTCAAGCTGTGATTATTGCGGTCAAACGCGGGATTGTTAGTTTGTAGGCTGTTCTTTTGGTTAACTTTCGATTCCAACTTTAGTTGGAGTTAATCTTCGATTGTGAGATGGGTTATGCGATCGTTCATGCGACTCAATAAAAGTGCCAACTATGAGTGGACGACAACTCAGAGTCAATTTCCTATATTAAATTTATGCAAACACACATAGCAATCGGGTTGCAAGATTTAAGTTTGCTGAATACAGATGGCACACAGAGGAATGTAGGTGTAGTCTAACCCAGGTATCACTTGCGGTAAACATACTTCTCCTCAGAAACACTGTTAATTATTTGTCTCACCTTCAACCCAGGATCGTCAGCAGAGTTGATGGCAGCGATAATTGCTGCAAATAATGACGTGCTTTGATCCTCAATCCCACAATTATTAAGACCTAAAATGATGAACACCGAATTGAGTAAAAATAAAGTTGCAATTGTCAGCCGAGGCGAAGACCTCAATTGGTTCGATACAATGCCTGGTGAGCAAATGGCTATCCGCGTACCCAGCACAGATGTCGGCGGGGCTTTCACAATCCTCGAAGTGCGTGTCCCAGCGTTCTCAGGCCCGCCACTTCACTATCACAAAGATAGAGAGGAGATATTTGAAATACTTGAAGGCAGATTTCGCTTTCACTGCGCGGGTGAAGAGTTCGAGGTCGGGCCTGGAACAACGGTTGTTGTACCCCGTAAAAGCGTGCATGGATTCGTGAACCTGGGGCCGGGAGCGGCTCGGATGCTTTTCATCTTCGTACCCGGCGATATTGACGAATTCTTCCCCCAAATAGGTCAAACGCCGCCAGAAGGTTGGACTGATCTTTCATCTCAGCATGACACTTGGATCGTCGGATCTCCTCTGTCCGCCAGCTAAAGAGGCTGCAAACGATTAAAGTGCGTTGTAACTCAAAAAGCTTGAGTGATCGCTCAATGGCGAAATAAAGCCACAAGAGCTAAAGCCAGCACACCAAATAACACCTAAAACCAACACAGGAGATGAAAACCCCTTGGGAAGGATGCGATCGCCTCCAGAACAATGCCGCGAAAATGGCAAAGCAAATTGAAGCATGGCTGCCACTATCCACTACTACCGACCACGATTTGGCGTTGTCCAGCTAGTCTGCCTAAAAATCCCCCAGCTGATTGAAGATTAAATTGAGGCATTTTGTTGGATTCCAACTTTAGTTGGAGTTAGTCTTCCATTGTGAGATGGGTTAAAAGATCGTCCACTCGACTAAATAAAAGTGCCAACTTTGAGTGGACGACAAATCCCAGCCGATTGCATATATTAAATTCATGCAAACACAGATAGCAATCGGGTTGCAAGATTCAAGTTTGCTAAATACAGATAGCACAGAAAGGGATGTAGGCGTAGCCCACCGCAGACATCACTTTTGGTAAACATACTTCCCCTCGGAGGTACCAGTGAACAATGACCGTAAGCACCGTTTATTATTTGTCCCACCTTCAACCCAGGATCGTAAACAGGGGATGTTAAGTGCCACTGTGGTACTGGTGATGTATGGAGATTATCAATGTCAAGAGAGTGCGAATGTTTATCGGTTGCTGAAAGTCATTGGGCGACAACTGAGTATTTCGTTGGGAGAGGATTATTTGTGCTTTATTTTCCGCCATTTTCCGCAGATACAAATTCATTCTCAAGCTCTACGTGCGGCAGAAGCGGCGGAAGCGGCGGCTGTTCAAGGTCAGTTTTGGCAAATACATGACATTTTGTTTATCCATCAACAACATTTAGCAGATGGTTATTTAGTAGAGTATGCCGACGATCTAGGACTTGATATCTTCCAATTTCTCCAAGATATGTGTAAGCATGTGCATCTTGAGCGCATCAATCAAGATATCGAAAGTGGCATCCACAGTGGAGTAACGGCTACCCCAGCTTTGTTTATTAATGGGATTCGGTATAGCGATCGCTGGAACCTTAAAGAGTTGATCGCAGCTATTGCTACTGCAAGCCATTAATGTTCCTGGGTTTGAAACCCAACTAACAATCAGAAAGTAAGCAGTTATGCAAAGAAGAACCAGTTTTGAAAGTAAAGGGCTAAAGTGTTCCGTCACCTTTTACACTCCAGATCAAGTCGTATCAGGCGATCGCCTTCCCGCCATTGTTATGGCTCATGGAATTGGCTTGACGAAAGAAATGGGATTGCCGCAATTTGCCGAAAAATTCACTCAAGCTGGGTTTGTCGTTTCGCTGTTCGATTATCGCTACCTTGGGGCTAGTGAGGGAGAACCTCGTGGGCAAATTATTCCTACCGAGCAGCATGAAGACTACCGCAATGCCATCACTTGGACTCAACTACAAAGTGAAGTTGACCCTGAGCGCATAGGTGTGTGGGGCTTCTCCTATAGCGGTGGTCATGTACTGCATCTGGCCGCATTCGATCGGCGTGTGAAAGCGGTTGTGGCACAAATGCCTACAGTGAGTAGCTTTCTCAACTCCCGCCGCCTGACTTCTCCACTTGAACTCGAAGAACTCACGAAGCTGCTTTCACAAGAGCGGATAAAACGCTATCAAACCAAAGAGGTGAACTACTTCCCGTTAGTTGCTCCACCCGGTCAACCCAGCGTGCTACCGACACCCGACGCATTCAATTGGGTTGAATCGGCTAAGAGTGCCAGCGAGGGGAGATGGGAGAATCGACTCACCTTTGAATCGGTTGAACACTGTCTTTATTACGAACCGATTCCTCACATTGAGGCAATCTTTCCCACCCCCCTATGCCTGATTGTGGGCGAAAAGGACTTTCTTGCACCTGCCGACTTGGCCGCCTCTGTCTATGCACGTGCGATGGAGCCAAAGTCTCTCACAATCTTGAAAGGTGGACACTTTGATGCCTTCGAGGGAGAGGGCTTCGAGATTGCAAGTACAACTGCCTTGAGATGGTTCGAGAAATATTTGAAATAAACCTGAAGCACCTGTTTTGTGACTAAGTTGTGCCTTCGGTTGAATTTTGATTCCAACTTAAGTTGGAATCACCTACCATCTTTAGATTGACTAATTCATCAATCATACTATTGTGTAAAACAGTCAACCCTGGGTTGACTACAAGTTCGAGTCAATTTCCTATATTGAATTCATGCAAACACCAATAGCAAATCCGTTACAAAATTCAAGTTTGCTGGATACGAGATATTGCATATCGAAGCTTTGCTACTAATACCAATTTAATGTGAAGCTCCATATATTTACCCCCGGCTGTCGCCATCCCCCCTTGCCAAGGGGGGACTCAGGGGGGTCTTGTTATGTGCATCTTCATACAAAATTGGTATAAGCCTAATAATTTTAAGGAGATAAATCATGACTCAGAGAACATGGCTGATTACTGGTGCTTCACGGGGCCTTGGTGCCGAGATTGCGAAAGCAGTTCTGGCAGCAGGTGACAGATTAATTGCCACCGCCCGCAATCACAACGATTTGCAACAATTCGCAACCAGTAAAGATGCATTAGTACTGAGCATGGATGTCACCGATGAGGCTCAGGTAAAAGCAGCGATCGCCACAAGTCTAGAAAAATTTGGACAAATCGATGTGTTGGTCAACAATGCTGGATTCGGCTTGCTAGGAGCTGTCGAAGAGTGCAGTGCCGAAGAGGTTGAGAGCGTTTATCGCACCAATGTCTTCGGGCTACTAAATGTCACCCGTGCTGTGCTACCCAGTATGCGTCAGCACCGCTCTGGACACATCATTAATTTATCGTCGATCGGTGGCTATCGCTCCTCCCCAGGATGGGGCATCTATGGCTCAACCAAGTTTGCCGTCGAAGGCATTACCGAAGCCCTGCATGGGGAGTTAGCCCCGTTGGGAATTCACGTGACGGTGGTTGAGCCAGGATACTTCCGCACCGGTTTTCTTGATAACAGTTCGCTACGTCCGAGTGCAGTGCAAATCCCTGATTATGCCCAGACGGTCGGGAAAATCCGTGACGTAGCGGCTGGACTTAACTACCAACAGCCAGGAGATCCCACTAAGCTCGCCCCAGCCATCTTGGAGATTGTCAACACAGACGAACCACCTCTGCGGTTACCTCTAGGCACAGATACACTTCAGACAATAGCCGAGAAGAACGCTTACGTCGAGCAAGAGACGGCAAAATGGCGAACTCTAGCTGAGTCTACCGATTTCAGATAACGAGTGGAAAACTCAGCCATAAAAAGACAGCCTAATCTCTGGTGTTTTTGATTGCATGGGAAATACTGATAGATCAGGCGGCCTGACGTTTCGATTCGATAACAAAGACAAAATAGCGTTTTCTACACAGACTTAATCCAGAAACAGGTTTTATGAAAAAATACACCACTGCCCCCCACCGTAAATTACTAATTAGCTTTGGATTAATTGGCTTTGGTTTGATGATAGCCACCGCAGCACCTGTGGCCAGTGCTACAGCCGAGCCAAAGCAAGCAGAGATTCGCAAGATTGTCCAATCTAATCAGAGCCAGAATAAAGAAATAGTACGCGAAGGTTTTGCTAAATGGGCAAATAACACTGGTAGTTTCTTCGATCTGCTGGCTGATGATGTGGAATGGACGATTACAGGCAGAAGTCCGATTTCCAAAACTTACACCAGCCGCAAGCAGTTTTTGGAGGAAGCCATAGTACCAATTAACGAGCGATTGAGCGCCAGAATAGTACCCAGTGTCCGAGGTATTTATGCCGAGGGCGACATGGTAATTGCCTTATGGGATGGAACAGCAACAGCCAAAGACGGCAAACCCTATACCAACACCTATTCCTGGTATATGACCATGAAAAATGGGCGTATTGTCAAGGTAGTAGCATTCTTCGATACTATTGAGCTTACCGATCTGTGGCAACGCATTTCTGTAAGTAAAAAGAATTGACAAACTATTGAAGTTCAAGGCGATCGCTAACATTTTGAAAACGAAGCAATGATGAGGTTGAAATCGCACCCACGATACCTTTCGGACGGCATTCCACCTCTGCTAAGGTAGTAAAAGGAATCGATCTCTCTGGCAAGCGAGCGATCATTCTGGAGCAGCATTAGGTATTGGCGTAGAGACGTCGCGGGCACTGGCTTTGACTTGGGCTGAAAGTTATTCTGCCTGTGTGTAACGCTAATGCAGCCCTTTACCTGTTACCCTAAGCCATAATGAAGGTTGGCAAACTGAATTGCTTGTTTTAGCAAGTTTATAACCTAGAACAAATCCATCCACTGACCCTTAATTTTGTACAATTGCTCCCAAAGTGCCACTGACGGCACGTAAATAATCAGATGGGGATAGCAGAAGCAGCATTCCTCGCATTCCACCAGAAACAGTGAGCTGCTCAAATGGGATTGCTGTTTCATCAAGGTAAACTGGATAGTCTTTTTTGCTAGCTAAAGCTGTCACACCCCCACGGATGTATCCTGTTAGTGGCTGCACTTCCTTGAGGGCAACCGTCTCAACCTTGCGGTTTCCTGAAATTCGAGCTAAAGCTTTTAAATCTAACTGAGCATTTCCTGGCACAACAGCAAAACAGATACCTGTTGTATCACCTCTGACTACTAGAGTTTTAAAAACTTGCTCTGGAGGAAGCCCTACTTTTTGGGCTGTGCTTTCAGCAGCCAGATCGTCAGGGTCAACCTCATAGCTCAGGATTTCGTAGGGAATACCTAGTTTATCAAGTAGTCGAGCAGCATTGGTTTTCATTCAAGTCCACAAAAGATATTATTTATTGCTCAAGCTCCCAATCTTCAATCACCAGCCCACTAACACGACTGAATTCTCTGGTGTTGTGTGTGACTAATGTTAAGTTATGTGTCAAGGCGATCGCTGCTATTTGAAAATCATTGGGGCTAATCGGTGTTCCACTCGCTAATAATTCTGCACGAATTCTCCCGTAAAGCAGTGCTGTAGAATCATCAAATGGTAAAGAAACAAATAAGTTAAGAAACTATTGCTGTCTTGCTAACGTTCTAGTTGGGTTATTGCTTCTCATTGCGCCATAAAACAACTCTGCTTTGACTATCGAACACACAGCAATCTCTTTTACATTTGTTGAGCGTAAGCGTTCTCGAATTAAGAGTGACCTACCGTTGAGATAACGAGCGCAAACATTGGTATCTAATAAGTACCTCACACAATTTCTTCCCTTGTCTCAAAATCACCTTCATAGTCAATAACAATTGGATCGTCTTGACAACTACCGTAAGTCTGCTCAAAAAAGCCGGGTGGCCATCCCAGTTCTTCTGATGTTTTTGTAGGTGTTGATGGTTCTATTTGTTGATAAATCACCACGACTTCCATTTCTTTGTCTGTGATGCCAACGGGAATCTCAAGGTGCAAAATGCCATCAGCCCCAACATGAGAACATAACTTTATACTCTGCATTACTGTTTTATCCTAGTCTTTGGTTGACTGAAAATTACGGGGTATCTCATCTATAATGCCGTATTCTTTTTCAATCACACTCAATAGCTTCTTCTCCATAGCTGTCAAATACGGTCGCTTCAACTCTCCCAAGTGCTTTAAGACAGCATGGGCAGTCTCTTCCAAGTTTTGATTTTCCCATAGCCTATGAATGCGTAGGCGTAGCCCGCCGCAGGCATCGCTTCCTGTGGGAGAAATAGCACCATCGCTGATTAACTGCATCTGCTGACATTCGGATGAATAAGCCAATTCCTGAGAAATTATCTAGCCAAATCGACGCAGGTGTTAAACTCGCTATGAAAAAAGCTATTGAAAGACACCGCCGTTTAGTAGAATCTATTAGCATTTGGCAAAATGGCCAAGTTGTGAGATTAACCGGCATACAAATTCCTCCTCTCAACTCAGATGAGTAACCTATTTTCCCTCATTCCAGATCAAATCCGAGATAAACTACCACTGACTGAAGATAAAAAAGAACTACTTCAACAGCAAACCATTACTCAAGATATCCCAGGAACAATTCTGCGGGATTTTCAAACTATTTTAGAACTTCTCCAACCCAACGGCGTTGAAGTTAGTAGTACTTATCACCAATTATCGCTTAAGTATCTACAACAACTTAACTCACAATTGAGTTATCCCATAGATATTAACCTCAAACGTCCTGTCCAAAAATCCTATCCTTATATTCACGGTCTTTATTTCCTCCTCCGCACCTCTGGACTGTCTCAAGTTATTACCGAAGGTAAAGAGAGCAAGTTAGTTTTAGACCAAAAATTTCTGCAAATTTGGCAAGGATTAAACCACACAGAACAATATTTTACCCTGCTAGAATCTTGGTTAGTTTGGGGAGAAAGCGAACTCTTAGGCGACCAAAGAGATATGTTTGACCAAGCATATCGCTGTTTATTATTTTGGAACAATCTCCCATCATCAGGATTAAAAATTAATAATTACTCAGAACAAAATAAATTAGTTTATTATCCTGGTTTCCACAATCTCGCTCTCTTACATTTATTTGGATTAATTGAACTGACATCAGTCAAACCACAAGCCGCTAAAGGCTGGCGTTTTACTCATGTAAACCCCAAGCCTTGGGGTAATGCTCTCATGGCTGTATTAACAGAAAGTCGCTCAAATATCCAAATAGAAGATTACGCCACTTTTCGGTTGGATTTTCGCATAGCTTTTGACAATTTAAAACCTTATCTCCAACCCTATTTCTCGGAATGGTCACAAACTTTGGTGATTGCTGAAGGCGGTTTTACTGAGGGTGTTTATATATTTAAAGCCACTTTACAGGATGCTTGGCGACGGATTGCTATTCCTAGTTACTTCAATTTAGATGAAGTCGCTGCCGCAATTGTGCAAGCATTTGATTTTGATCCAGAACACCTCTACAGATTTATTCACAAAGACCGTTTAGGAAGAACTTTGGAATTTAATCATCCTGTTGTCGAAATTCCCCCTGATACCTGCGATTTTCGTTTAGGCGGCTTATCCTTAGAGGTAGGCAGTCATTTACAATTTATCTTTGATTTACTGCAAGAATGGGAATTTGATTTATATGTAGAGAAAATTGAACCAGCTAATGACAAAATGAAAAAGCCCAAGATTCTTGAATCTCATGGTAAACCGCCAGCGCAGTATGGTGAAGAAGGAGAAAGCTGGGAATAGATTTGCTACTGCAATGGGCTACGTTCCAATCCATATCTACGTGTCAGAATTGGTAGTGCGATCGCTCTATATTGGTTTTCAGTTGCAGTCCAGCTAGTGCAGGATAATTATCTATTGACAACCTTGCTATTTTGTTCCTAAAAAGACACTAGTTATATAACTGGGATATTATGAGCTTCTTGTATCTTTGTTTGTATAGGTTTAATTTGTTGAATGGGAATCTCGATTATGAATTTAGTTCCTGCTCCTAGAGATGAAATACAGTTTAAATGTCCTTGATGTTTTTCTGTAATAATTTGATAGCTAATTGACATTCCTAAACCAATTCCTTTACCTACTGGTTTGGTCGTAAAAAACGGGTCAAATATACGCTGTTGAATTTCTGGTGTCATTCCTATGCCATTATCAGCAATCTCAATCGCAATCCAATCTGAGTTGAGTACGAGAGTGCGGATAACGATTTGTGGGTTGTCTGGCTGATTAATAATAGACAAATTTTCTAAAGCATCGATTCCATTAATGATGATGTTCATCAAAACTTGGTTAAGTTGACCCGCATAACATTCTACTAAAGGCAGTTGACCGTATTCTTTAATAATTT
Source organism: Nostoc foliaceum FACHB-393 (assembly GCF_014698505.1). Taxonomy (GTDB): domain Bacteria; phylum Cyanobacteriota; class Cyanobacteriia; order Cyanobacteriales; family Nostocaceae; genus Nostoc; species Nostoc foliaceum_A. The sequence continues at coordinate 19,183 of NZ_JACJTD010000085.1, forward strand.
CAATTGACGGCTGATTGGATTTAGGTTTGAGGCGGTTTTGCAAAATTAATAGTGTACTTTCAATACCACTGTGGATATCTACGGTTTTCATTTGGGCTTCATCCAGTCGAGAGAAGTTCCGCAAGGATAGTACAATATCACGAATGCGCTCACTTCCCATTTTCATGGAATCGAGCAATTTTTTTAGGTCTTCAGTAATAAATTCTAACTCGTTCGCTGCAATGGCTGACTGAATTACTGGTGGAGGGTCAGGATATTCTTGTTGGTAGAGTTGTAGTATTTCTAGTAATTGTTGAACATATTCTTTAGCATGAGTAACATTACCATTGATAAAGCTAATAGGGTTGTTAATTTCATGAGCCACTCCAGCCACTAGTTGTCCTAAAGAAGACATCTTCTCAGTTTGAATTAGTTGCGCTTGCGTCTTTTTTAATTGTTTTAGTGCATCTTGGAGTTGTTGATTTTTTTCGGTTAATTCCTTCTCGCGCTGTCGCAAGGCTACCTCTGCCTTTTTCACAGCAGTAATATCTAAACCCATTTCCACAACCATTGGTTCACCGTTCATATTTTTGAACGGATAATCATAAATCTGATACACATTGCCTGTTTTACTATCAACCCATTCCCAAAGTTGCGGAGCATTAGTTTCAAAGACGCGAAAGGTAGGACAGACTGGACAAGGCTGCTTCAACCCAGCGATCGCCTCATAACAACGTTTCCCTGTAGGATCTCCAAATACCTCCTGGAAGCGTTGGTTATAAAATCCTACGCCATAATCATTGGGTTGCAGATAAAGGAAAGCGGGTAGCTGATTCAGTAGGTTATAAAGGCTTTGGCGTTCCGTTGAGAGTGCTTCTATTTGGCGCAACTGCTGGTTAACATCTTTCCCTACTGCATAGATGAGTCCCTGTTGGCTAGTAGAAAGACTCCAAGACAACCACCGATAACTGCCATCTTTGTGAAGATAACGGTTATCCCAGTGCAAATTTTGCAGTGGTTCAGTTGGTAGCTGATTGATTGCAATATCTTCTGGATGTACTAATTCTAACCAATAATGCCCAATTAAGTTTTCTGGTTTCCATCCCAATACCTTTTCCCATGCAGGATTGACTTGCTGGTAGCAACCATCCCTTGAGATGATACAAAATAGGTCAGTTGAAAGGTTGAAGAAATCTTCCAGATTAAACACAGTAATCTTGTTATCTAAATTTTGTCTTCAACGTAACTAAGTATATCCACTAGTTACAACGTCAAGATTACTGAATAATTATAAATACAGTGAAAATTAAACTAAAGCCAAGCTCTACAACGCGCTCAAATTGCGATTTTAGCTAATTGATTAATCTATAATCCCATATTCTCGCTCAATCACACTCAACAGCTTCTCTTCAACAGCAGTCAAATACGGTCGCTTCAGTTTCCCCAAATGCTTCAGCAAAGCACTTGGGGCATCTTCCAAGTTCTCGTTTTCCCGTAATCTACTGATGCGTAGGCGTAGCCCGCCGCAGGCATCGCTGATTAACTGCATCTGTTGACATTCAGCAGGCAAGTAATCATAAGATTTGAGATGCTTTAGTCCAACTGGTCAGTTCACGATCCTAGCGTCTTACAAGCACCAACAGCCACCCTTACCTTTAACCCTCTTGTACCAAATGGAGAGAACCCAATCGCTCTCAGTTTCAGAACTAAGCCTTGATATTGTTTTCCAAAAGTAACACAAGAGGGTTAAGTACCAACATTTTTAGTTGAGTCTACAGCTTGCAGTAAGTTCTACATTTAAGAAAGTTCCTTCGCGGGCTGTAATTGAACGCAACTGCTGAATAAAAGCATTAAATCTGGCATCAGTTATCCCGAAGCCAGCTTCGGCACAAGCTTCTAAACCTCCTTCGATAGGAATGGGAGAACCATTCCTGGGACTATATACAATAAATTTATCGACAGTGCCAGCACCGACAGCAAACCCGATAACTTGGCGAACTGTTCGCAAAGCAGCATTATCTAATGCACCACCAATACTGCCAATACTCACATTAACCGCACGACTTTGGGCCAATGCCGGCGCACTCATCGACAATACTGCCCCAACAACCATCAAACTGGTGAATTTCTTCATTTCTCTTCTCTAAAAAATCGAAAAACTAATATTAAGTCTCCTTGTTTACTAATTAATATACGAGCATTATCTAAAGATAATCATTTATTAAAGTAGGGTTTAAGAAACAGCTTTTTGAAGAAAAATGTAACAGCAGAAGTATTATTTACACATAATAAATACATACTAAAAAATTTGATGTATTAATTATATCCTCGTCATTCAAGCTATTGAATAAGTATCATCTCGCTGCGCCTGACAGTAATTGCTATCTGATTTCAACGTAAGTAAAGATAAAGTTTGATGCGCCTATCAGGTGGCAGAAAATCTAAACTCAGATTTAGTAAATTATTTCGTTTCCAGTTCGGACTCCAGCAAACTCAACACCTTCTCTTCCAACCGATTCAAATAAGCGCGATTCAGCTTCCCCAACGACTCCAAAAACTTCTGCATATATTACTGCAAAGTATCTTAATATACTGAATACTCAACTGATGATCACAGACAAGCAATGCTAACTATCTACATCTTTTGAAATCCTATTTGGTTTTGTTCATTTCTAGCCAGTTGTAGAGTGGAAACTGAACTCTGTTGAGCGCTGTATCAATTTTGTAGAGCGTCTCTACAGCACTCCTTTGACAACTGGCATAGCACGACACTAGAAGCGGAAAGTTTTGCCCTATCCCTCGTACAACTTCTTGAATAGACTTGTCCGAAATATTAACTGAGGAAAAGAAAAATGATAAAATGGTGAACTAAGTGTCTACTATTTTTCGCAATTAGTTATGGTTTTTGATTATATTCAAAAGTATCCTCATAGAACAAAACAA
>NZ_JACJTD010000086.1 GCF_014698505.1 Nostoc foliaceum FACHB-393
CAATAGAACCGGAAATTTAAAGCAGTATTAGCACTGCTTTAAGTGTATAAATATTTGTATTGTACTTAAATATATTTATTAGCGATCGCAGCTTTTTTACCCAACCTCACAAAATCGCGTTGCTCCCGTCCATGAGATAAATGGGTGCGAACGACATCACCATCAAGTAATTCTACTTGGTAATTGCGCGATCGCAATTCTTGGGCAACAGATAAGGCGATTGTTGTTTTACCTGCCCCACTTAACCCTGTCAGCCAAAGAATTAGACCTTGATGATGCATAATTTGCTTTGTTTATAAGAGCGAAAAGTGCGATGTCTACGACGGGCTACGCTTACGTACTTGATATTATTCGTAAATTGCTATGACTTTTTAAGGTTATGACGCTTGTACAAAAGATGCAAGCCAATGCATCAAAGTTGCTCTTGGATGCATTGACATTGCTTGTTTGATGCAACTAAAGTCGGCGTTGCATGAATCGAGATGATTAAAGGGTTACGAAATCAGCAGCCGTCAGCGTTATGGTATTAATACCAGTCAACGTTGCCAAAACTTCACTAGTGGAAGTCACCAGGATATTGTTACCTGAGAAACTCAGTTGCCCATAGCTCAAACCACTATACAGTCCAATCAAATCTTGACCGTCAGAGAAATCAGTAATAGTATCAGTACCTTCCCCAGCCGCAAAGGCAAATGTATCGTTACCACTGTTACCAGTGAGAATATCACTGGTAACACCACCATAGAGTAAATCGTTGCCATTACCACCATAGAGGTAATCAACACCATCGCCGCCGTAGAGGGTATCGTTGCCATTACCACCGTTGAGGGTATCGTTACCCGCGCCGCCATCCATCAGACCATCGCCATACAAGATGTCGTTGCCATTATCACCGTTGAGGGTATCGTTACCCGCGCCGCCGTAGATGGTATCGTTGCCATTACCGCCATTAATGTAGTCGTTACCAAGGGTGCCAATCAGGGAATCAGCAAAAACAGTGCCTAAAATGTTACGACCCACAGCCACAGTCACCGTAGCAGTATCAGTCAGGCTACCATCGCTGAGGGTGTAGTTAAAGCTGGCATTACCAACGAATAGAAGATTTGGAGTAAAGGAAACGAAATCATCTGCGGTGTTGCTGGCTGTGCCGTTATTATTTAGCACAGCAGTACCGTTGGTAGCACCGCTGACACCAGTGATGCTGAGTCCGGTGCTATCAACATCGGTATCATTGGCTAGTAGGGTGCTAACTGGGATGTTGACGGTAGTTAAAAAGAATGTGGAAGCACTGTCATCACCAGCAACAGGGGCATCATTAACGGCAGTAACAGAGAAAGTCTGAGTTTGCCCGGTTAAGGTTGCTACACTATCTGTGACATCGTAGGTGAGGTTAACAGTACCATTAAAGTTGGCATTTGGGGTGAAGGTATAAGTCCCATTATTGTTATTGACCAATGCCCCGTTAGTGGCAGTTAAGTTGGCAACAGAAAGAATATCACTCGCATCGACATCCGTAAAACCTGTTAATAAGTCAGCCGCAATAATATTAATGGCTGTATCTTCTGGTGTGTTGCTTAACGTCGCAGTGGGTGAACCTGTTGGGGCATCGTTGACACCAGTAATGGTAATGGTGATATCCTGGCTGGCAGAACCGTCGAAGGACTCAACGGTAAAGGTATCAGTCTTGGTTACACCTGCACCCAGGTATTGCACCGCACTGTTGGCAACGGTGTAGGTGTAGGCTCCGGCTGTGGTAATACTTAGGCTACCCAGATTGCCAGTAGCAGAGGTGACATTGGTGTTGAAAATATCCTCGCCGTTATCGATATCGCTGACGGTGAGGTTGCCTGTGGCTGTGAGGCTGCCATTGGTCACGTTAGTATCTTCGGTGACTGCGGCTGTGGCTGTACCTGCGATCGTTGCAGCATCGTTAACACCAGTAATAGTAATGGTGACAGTAGCATCGTCAGTCCCACCTTGACCGTCGCTGACTGTGTAAGTGAAGCTATCAGTGGCAGTTTGACCCGCTGCCAGCGATTGAAACTGATTGCCGGGAAGAATGTTGGGATTGTATTCAAAATTGCCGTCAGTGAAGACAGTTAATAAAGCACCGGACGGTAGGAGACTCGGATAACTGAAGAAGGGGGCAGCCACACCATTAACAACGCTGACTGTCAAGATATCGCCTGCATCGGGATCTGTGTCGTTGGCTAAGATGTTACCAGTAACAGCAGTATCTTCGTCGGTGGTAAAGATGTCGTCTGTAGCTGTTGGATTGTTATTTGTGTTAATTGTGCCGTAAACATTATCATTGTTGGTAGCAGTTCCCGCGTCGTTAGCTGCACTGTTACCGCTAAAGGTAGGATTACCCACAGAAGTGACAGTTGGTAAAACGGTGGGCATTCCCTGGTTGTTGCCATTAGTGTTGGTGGTGGACTGCATGATGAAGATTGCGCCACCTAAGCCTTGACCTGGGTTAAAACCCGTACCGCCTGTAGCGGTGTTGCTGGTAAAGCTGGTGTTGTTGAGGGTTAAAGAGCCTGTGCGGACAAAAATGCCACCCCCTAGTCCAGCACCGCCGCCGCCGATGTTGGGGTTGCCGCCGCTGCCGCTGCCGCCGAAGTTACCACCTACGCCACTGCCGAGACCGCGGCCGCCGCCGCCGCCGTAGCCGCCGCCGCCGCCGCTGAGTAAGTTGCCGCGGCCGCCGCCGCCGCCAAAGCCGCCGTTGGCGCCGCGGATGGCGCCGCCACCGCCGCCGCCGAAGCCGCCGCCGCCGCCGTAGTTGGCGCCGCCGCCGAAGGCCTCGACACCGCCGCCGTAGTTGCCGTTGCCCCCGTAGCCGCCAGTGTTGCCAGTGCTACCAGCAAACAGTCCGCCGCCACCATTGCCATTGCCGCCAGCATTGCCGAACATACCGCCGCCGCCGTTGCCCAGTCCACTGACACCGCTACTACCGCCCTGTGCTGCGTTGTTAGTAAAGGCAACATTGGTGAGGGAAACATTGCCATCATAGATGAACAAGCCGCCGCCCAGACCAGCGCCGCCGCCACCAGCTAGACTATCTCCGCCTTTAGCTCGTCCGTTGGTGATGGTGAGGTCAGAAATACCAACTGTTCCCGACAAAATGAACAAGGGGCGCACGTCGCCATTGTCGTTGATGCCGTTGTTATTAGCATCGCCGCTAATGCTGTAGTTATTGCCCACAATGGTGATGTTGCTGTTCACCAGCGTCTTTACTACCCCAGTGAAACGGACATCGTTATTGATTGCAATGGTGTCATCTCCTGCTAGTTGGTTCGCTTGGAGAATTGCGTAGCTGAGGGTGCCTGTGGTTAAGCCGGTGCCGTCATCGGTGGCTTGGTTAACGATGAAATTTGCCATTTGATTTTTTCCTTTGTTTTTAGGTAAATGAGGAGTTATTTGTAGAGTCGAGTGTCACTTAAACTAAATCGCTAGATTTAGATCCCTGACTTCTTCAAGAAGTCAGGGATCTGATTACGGTTAAAGCTGTAGCTGTTGTTAGGGTTAGAGTTGAAAATAATTTATTCATGGTTTTGTATCTCTTGGGTTAGCTTTTGCAGGTCAGTGCAACAAAGTTACATTGGCCTGTAACTTTGCTGTAGGTGAATGCAATAAAGGTGCAGGGCGATGCATTAAAGGTGCAGACCCCTGTCCAAACCTCTTCCCCACGAGGAGAGAGGCTTTGATACTTGGTTTTAACAAAATAGAATTCAGGAGTCAGGAGTCAGGAGTCAGAATACAGGCGCGAATTCTGTACGAAGCCAAGGGATGAATAGATGGTGAAACACCACACCAAATCGGGCGATTTGGTGAGTCCAGTTCCCGTCTTGGCAATGCCTGTGATGGGAAACTGGCGAACCCGTGAGGGTGGTCTACAATTAGTGGCAGGTCTAAATCCCCCACTAATTGCTTCTGACTCCTGAATTCTGACTTCTGGGTTCTTTTTTAATTTTTCTCTCGTTGTATGAAACCACCCTGCTTTTTTAAGGGGGGTTAGGGGGGATCGGTAAGTGCGAAGATACAGCCAAACATTTTTCAAATAACCTCTTAAGATTGAAAGCTTCACTTACTCACCGCTTCTAGCGGCTGGGCGACAATCACGTTAGCCAAACTATTGCTAGGGTTCTTCCAAAAAGACAACCCATCATACTGAGTAAATAAATCTGGTGGTAAAATTGTCAGTCGCGGCTGAAACTCGACTTTGCGACGCACCTGATGTAGTCCCTTAGTATTCAGCCGATTATCAAATTTCTCAGCTTCGTATTCCACATTGGCAAAATCATGCTCAAAGGGTTCCTCCTGCAAAAATTGATAAATCAGCGACAGGGTTTTATCAGGTGCTTGGGTCAATAAGTCATAATCCACCAGAAGCAAAGAGGCACTGTGTTCGCTATAAAATGCTTCTTTGAGAGCGTTATAAGCAAACCCCACTAACCGTCCCCCTTGACTCAAAGCTTCGGTGCGGGTGTAAACTGTGGAGCGTTCGCCAGGATTATTAAACATCCGCGACACATCAAAAGCGTTTTTTCTAATCAGCCGTTCGATGCTATCCATAATCCAAGCGACATTTCGCACGCAGCAAATCACCTTTGAGCCAGGAAATAGCTCTTGAATTAAGGACAATTTGCTACACCACAGCCGATTAGTATCGAAGATAACTTCTTTTTGAGCTTCGGGTTCGTAAAATGTGGAAAATATAGTTAAGGTTAATGCCCGTTTTTGCTCAGGGGTGATAAAGACTGAATATTCATTCTCTTCACTCATCGCTTCTAGCATTCGGTTCACCAGGCTACCAACGGGGCTAGTCATGCTGGCATGAAACCGGGGGTTTTGCCGCAGTAAGGCTCCGAGTAAGGTGGAACCGGAACGAGGTAAGCCGGAAATAAAGTGGATTTTGGCAGTCATAACGATTAACCGGCTTTTATTTGTTGCCTTGACATAGAAGCGAATGCCACTTGTGTGTTTTGCTTGCATGAGCCAGGCGGTTATTAACATTTTGCTGGCGTGAAATGGATTATATAGCGATCGCCTTAATTACCGCATCGAACAAAGATCCTAGTCAAAACTTGGATCTTTGTCCTATATAATTAATACTTATGGTGTTATCTCGTGGTAGTTGGTTAGCTTGGAGGATCGCATAGCTGAGAGTGCCTACCGTGTCTCCGTTTCCGTTCTCAGTGGTTTGAGTGACTTGATACAGTGCCATTCGATTTAACCCCAAGTTTGTTTAACAATTTGGCAACAGCAACAAAAACAGGTGTCATGAAGAGATTGCCAAAAGCACATACTTTTTCATGACCGATAATTAGGTTTATTCAAATACTGATTTTTAATTTCTGGGCTGCCGAGGGCAACCATTATCAGTATGGCTAGTAGTTCGCTCTCGTGACTTAGCTCTTTTAAGGGCAAAGGGACTCATGTTTTAAATCCCTTACTCTTTAACCTTTCCACTTTTCCCAGCCCTCACCCAACAATTTTGGGTTGGCAGACTACTAGATTTAAGGATACGTAGCACCATACATTTAATACATTTACAATGCAAGGACAGTTAAGACAGTTAAGACATTTCAGTAAACATTTAATAGATGCTTAATAATTGGTTTTTTAGACTCTTGAATTTTTTGAGTTGTCCTGGACGTACCTTTGACTCAAGACCGAATGGCACGCTTGTTAAGCGAAATCGTTGAGGCAGCTCTTGTGCAGTGTTTCGACTACGCTCAACAACCAAAGCAGAGGAGCAGGGGAGAAAGAAGAAGGAAGAAGCATACAGAAAGAAGCAAGAGAAATTCTCCTCTGCCCCCCTGCTCCTGGAGCATCCTTATGCCGTTTACCCTTCAGCTTAACAAGCGTGCCATTCCCGAATGGCACTAAGAAAAGCCGAAACGCTTGTGGATTAAGCAGTTTGCAACTGCTTTCGTAATTCGTGCCGGGCTTTGGTCATTCAGGGATAAGCTTTCGGGCGACGTTTACGGACTCGTGGTTCACTTCTACCGGGGCGATCGCTCACAGCTTTGTGAGCAATAACTTTTAGCTGCATTGCGATAAATTTGGTGGCGTTTTTGAGAAGTTGCTGCTAATAATTTGGGAATAAAGTTAATTAAATGGTGGCGAGTACCTTGCAGTGATAGGCGATTTGGAGGAGTATTGTAAATAGTTCCAGCCGACCACATTAAGCTTCGAAGTAAATTGTAAGCCAGTAAATAAACATGAATTTCTTTGCGGATCATTGAAGGAGTTTTACATCGTAAAATATCCATACCCAAGGTAGTTTTTATATGTCTCAAATCCAATTCAACATCCCAACGTTTACCGTAAAGTCCAACAATTTCAAGAGTAGAATAAGAAGATTTATCTAAAAGAGTAGTAATTAAGCTGACTTGTTGAGTGCGAAAACCAGGAATAACAATGTAGTAGTAAATTTCTCTTACAGTTATAGTAGAAGGTAGAGCATCAAAATCATCCTTGCTCAATCCTTGTGGGCATCGTTTAGGTTTATACCAAGTAACTAATTTGTCGCAATCTCCAACAATTTTGCCTTTTCGTATGGTTGTTGTCCGAGATTGATGCTTGCGGAATACCGCATCACAACCGAGTTGTGTAATAGAAACCATGTCAGCATAAGCGCAAAAAGCTCTATCACCTAAAAGAACGTCACTGGGTTTGAGAAAACTGTACAGTTTTCTTGCTAATTTAATATCGTGAGTGTTCAGGACATCGATGCATAAAGCAACGGCGGCTCCTGTAACTAAACTGAATATCACACCAATTTTAGCAATTGGGAAGCCACATCCAGCTTTTTGAGTACTTGGTTGAGGATATTCTGTTTGGTTCTCTATAGTGTCCGGCATGGAGACAGTCGAGCCATCTATTACTTTCACATCCCGTCCACACCATAAATGTTCTTGAGTTATTCTTTCTTCTAAATTATGTGCAGAATAATTGAAAAGCTTCTCTAGTAATTTTTCTGGTAATCTTACTCGTGCTTGACAGTATGCACTCGTATCTGTTGACGGAATTTCTACTTCTGATTCTGCCAGATGTGCAATTATTTTACTTACAGCATTGTGGCAAGTTTTATCCGTATCTAAAACCTGCGATAAAAACGCCCACAACGTTATAAATGGGTCAAATAATCGCTTTTTATATTTGATTTTTAGCTCAGATATTGTTTGTTTAATCACCGATTCTGGTAATAGTTCTTTGAAAGGTAAACCTAAACTTTGGTTAAATTTATCAAGAGAGGATTTGTACTCGTAATGTCACAGTAGTAATTATCGTATGTGCTTGCTCGTTTCAAAGAAAGTATTCCATGAACGAGTAAGCTTTTTCTACCTTCAAAAACTTTTCGGGCAACCCTCCACCGTTACCGCTTCCATTTCACAGCCCCTACAAAAAATAGCGATCGCAGCCAAGTGTCCACTGCTATTAACGCATTAATACTTGTAATGCTTATGCAGCATGGTTTATAGCTTTTCTTAGTGCCATTCGTGCCATTCCCCAAATGACCCCTTTTGTTGGCGATGGGCATTCAATTGGAAAGAGAAGATAAACAGGGCATGGAAAGGCAAAAGTATAGGCTCAATTCCCCCTGGCGCTGTCCCAATGATTCGTCTAATGCAACAACAGGGGGCAACCAGGGAAGATATTACCGCCTTTATCAAAAAAGCGAAATCCAAAAAGACATCACCAAAAATTTTAGATGTCTGCAAAAATTTTGATAACACAAAAATAAAACCAGTTCTTCCAGATGATGCCCCAATCGCTGTAGTACTTTTCGCTGGTGGCGGTGGAATTGAAGCGGGGATGGTTCAAGCCGGGATTCGCCCAGTCATCGCAGTGGAGTTCGACCCAAGCAAACCGCAGTTAAGTCGAGCGATACCTTCGGCACACTTCGTGAACGCCAAAACCCATCACCGCAACTTTAGCGAGTACGGCTGTAGAATAATCCAGCTAACAGTTCAAGAAATAGCGCAGTTAGGATTCATAGGTTTTCCACGCTACCCCGACTATCTCCATGCCTCCCCAGTGTGCGCCAACTTCAGTCAAGCTCACACTGCAAAAGCTGGTAATGGCATTGAAACGGCTGATGATCTGACGGCTGCGATCGCCTCCGGCGGGCGCTCGCGCCATCGCAGTAGCAGAAGCCATCCGACAGTTACAGCCACGGGTGTTTACGCTCGAAAATGTGCCGCGCTATCAGAACAGTCAGAGTTTTGCCATCATCCTGAATGCTTTGGAACTTGAGGGATACTCGGTCGATTACAGCGTGGTCAACATGGCTGACTTTGGGCTACCCCAGGCGCGGCGGCGGTTAGTTCTGGTTGCAAGTAAGGGGTTGCGCGTTGCCTTACCTTCAGGAACTACACCTTGTGGGTGGTACGAGGCGATCGCGCATCTCATCCCCACGATGCCTGATTCACAGCTTCTACCTAAACAACAACAAGCTTTAGAGAAATTTTTAGCCGGGAATGCGCCAACACCACTGTTAATTGAACGGGTTGGGGGACGCAAGTTACCCAAGTACAAGCCAGGGTCGCAGCCCGCTAATACCATTCTGCGATCGCATTTCACAGATCACAAAGGTTGCAACCGTAGTAAGTTCGCTGATCTCTGGTTGCCTGATGGTACGGTCAAATCCTTGTCAATTCAAGGTGTGGCGAGGTTACAAGGGTTTCCCAGTTGGTACGAATTCCCCAACGAAACTGCTACGGCGGGGTCAATTATCGGGTATTCTGTGCCTCCCAGTTTCGCCGCGCAGTTATTCATGTCGGCACAAAGTGTCTTGCAAGGAGCGATCGCATAAAGGCGGGTATTACCGTGTATCTTTGCATGGCAAAGACTTGGAGGATTGGTCGGAATTGAGGATTTTGGGTGTTCTGTCTCTTTTACAGCAGGAATTCTATCGGGGGCGGTTGCTGCCGGGGGGTCAGGCTTACGGTGGAGTGTCTTTTGAGGGCGAGGGGTGGGCGGTTGAGTTTAATTGGGAGAGCAAGCTTTCAGGTCTGTTTCGTGCTTTATCTAATTCTCTCACGCCGTTCCAGTTTGTATCTTCATCCCAAGTAATATTGAGAAGGTTAGCGCCATAGAGGTTAGCGCCATAGAGGTTAGCGCTATAGAGGTAAGCGCCTTCGAGGTTAGCGCTATAGAGGTAAGCGCCTTCGAGGTTAGCACCTTCGAGGTTAGCGCCTGAGAGGTTAGCGGCATAGAGGTTAGCGCCTGAGAGGTTAGCGCCTTCGAGGTTAGCGCTATAGAGGTAAGCGCCTTCGAGGTTAGCACCTTCGAGGTTAGCGCCTGAGAGGTTAGCACCTTCGAGGTTAGCACCTTCGAGGTTAGCGCGTGAGAGGAAATAACCAATAGTAAACAGAAAAGTACTTAAACTAACGCTGTTGCTGTAACTTATGATACGCAACAATCGCTGCTCATCAAAATTATCGCTGTCTTTTTTACCGCAAGGATAAAAGACAATATTATCCTTTAGTTCATCTTGAGTCTGAGCATAACGGTGTAACTCTAAGAGAAGAATCATTACATTTAAGCCAGTAAATATATCAACTTCTCTTAAGTCGAGGAATATTTTTTCTGTATGGAGTTTTTGCATTTGATTAAGAGGAAGATTTTTAGGAAATCCACTAATAAATTCTCCTTTACACCAATAAATATAGAAATCTTCTAATCGTTCAAATAATTTTAAGTATTGAAACTTCTCTTCAGAATCAAGCAGAGCCATCAAATACCCTACAATCTCTTGTGTCAATCCACCGTAGCCAAATATATCATAGATTTCTTCTGCTAGCTTGTCATCATCAATAACATATCTCTCACGTCTACTTTCAAAATCTATTTTTGTCCAATGTCTCAAGCTCTCTTTTATTTTCTGAGCGCAGAGAAATTCACCAAAACTCTTGTGAATAAACTCGACAGCACCCTCTGTTGAGGAGGATGCTTTTGCTGGGCGTAAATAAAATGCTGCTAACGCATTCCTTAAAGGATTTTCACCACTAAGCTTATTTTGTGCTGATTCCAGTAAATCTCTAGCTGATTTATCATTCTTAAGCCGTTCTTCAATTGCTTTGATTGAAGTCCATTCTCTTCCAGACTGAGTAACACATAACCCCGCTTCAATTAAAATCAGGCGCAAATCTTCTGTATCAAATTCTGTAAGCTCTTGATTAAGTTTTTCAGGACGTTGTTTCGTTAAAACCCAATCTAGTGTTTTTTGATAGATTATTATTTTAGCTTGAGCATCATTAGCACCTCCAAACATTTGGATATTTAACTCATCATCTCGGTGCATAGCCCCTAAAAGATATAGCAAAAGTGGTTCTCGCGCTAATTCTTTAACACGCTTAGGGCAATTATCTGCCTTGAGAAACTTTTGAAATTCTGATGCTTTATCTTGTTCAACTAGTGTTCCCCAATTTAATAACCACTGCTTTTGTAGTTCGTCGTCCATTAATCCAATTTCTAACCTAGCTAAGTTAGCTGGTAGGCGATTTTCAATTCCATGCAACGCTGATTCTCTACCAGTCACTATGAATTGATGCTTACATACTCTTTGCGCTTGATAGTTTCCTACTTGTCCAAGAAAATCTTCAATTCCTTTCGCGGTTCTTCCTTCAAAACGTAGTTCATCAAAACCATCTAGTATAAATAAATATCGAGTATTGCGATCGCTTAACCAATCATCTCGGTTAGCAAAATTTTCTCTAACAGCCGCGCGAAGAGTATTTTCGATATTTGGCTCAAAAGTATCTATGTCTCTTAGCCTAATTAGTATTGGTGTCCAAATTGGGTGAAGTTCTTTTCTTACCCGCTCTGCAAACATTTTACAAGAGACGCTTTTGCCTCGCCCTGGCCCTGCTTGAATAAAAATAACTTGCCTATTTGTTTCAGATTTATTCAGTTGCTCTGTTACCCAATTCTCTAAATCAACAGTATCTTCTTCTTTAAGTTCGCCATTGCTATCTAACAACTGAACTTTCAGTGGCACATAAATTTCAGTAATTTTAAATTCTTCACCTATTACCTTCCATCTTTCCATTAGTAACGGGTCGCTGGGTAAGGGCGATATCTGCTCTTTCAGGTATGACTCAATGCTGGCGTATTTCTCATCTGCTCTTATTTCTTGTGCTGCTGTTATCATTAAGCTTAAAGCTTGGCGTACATCTTCTGATTCGTAAGAGAAAAGCTGCTTGATATAATTATATGTATCCCAGGCTACCCATCCTGTGACTAGAGATGCAATCTCTGGTTTAATCCCTTTCGTTTCTAAGTAACTAGATAACTCTTGATTTAAAGCTTGTCCTAATGTTGAATTTGGAAACTGCTTTAGTGCTTCTTCAGCTTTACTATTGTCTAATTCTAACTGTCCCAATTGGTGAAACTGAAGCTTAACTTCCTGCTCTTTTAACTCTGCATTCAGTTTTTCCTGTAACCAAACGTTTCTCTCAACTAAAGCATTAAAACTATTTATATAAGCTAATGGACAAGCAAAAGCTACCCATTCTTCTATCTCAAATTTTTGATTTGTTCTCTCATGTAACAATGCCAAGCCTTGCCGTCCAATTCCTACAAATGCCAACCCCGCCGCAACTACTGGTGCTGATGGTACACTCGCTAGCACACCCAATGCGATCGCAAATTCCAAAGCAGCTTTAGTAACTTCTACTCCCGACTCCACTGTTTCTCCACGCTTTACTGCTTTCTCAAGGAGTCCAGGAATCCAACGCTGCCAAATCTGCTGAATCTTTGCCATTGCTTAAATGCCTGTGCTAGGAATTTTAACGGTTTATGCTTGCTACATTTGAGGTTAACGCTTTTACGGACTGTGAGACTGTGACGTAATATTTCGGTTACGGCCAGTGAACAACGCACTACAGTAACTCGATTGTTGGCAGTGGGTGCAAGACCCTCAGCCACCAGTGCAATAAAAAACTGCCCTGGGGCAAGGAGTCCAGAGCAGTGCTTGTAAAAAAATTAAATATGGGAGTTTTAAACTGTTGCCCCCCGTTTTACATATAATTCGTTTGCTATGTAATACTCTTCAGTTCAAGTCTTGTACTTTATGCAAAAAGAACGAAAAACTTTAAAGCTGCACTATACAAGGATTAGACGCAATACACCAAGCCCAATGCAACACTCTTGGCTGAATGCGTGTTAACCAATGGTTATCAAAATTTGGTCAAACAAACATAAATCCACTATTACCCCAAGGAGCAATCGTAGGCTGTGGAGAGCGGTTGTTAGTTGGGCACAGAAGAGGCGATCGCTTACATTAGGCGCACTTTCACAAAAATACTCTACTGAGTTATTCACATCAATAGAGTATATAAATTTACTATAATCATCTTTTCCAAATTCAGTTTATACTTTGGCAACTATTTATACCTCTGTACAAGTACTGCAAACCTTGCTTACAGCGATCGCATGAAGCACTGCATGAGGTCAATCACTCCAAAATCTACTTTCATCACTGCCGCTATCTCCTGATACGTCTTAATTAACCTGGCAGATAGTGCTGTTGACTGCTACTAACTTGGCGATTAAGAGAGACAGAATCAGCCGCAGATATACCAGAGAAATATCCGTCTTTTGAACCAATTGATGGTGCCGCCATTTGTTTAACTTTCACCTTGTTTAGATATGCTTCTAACTCAGATTCTAGTTTTTCATAGAGCGCTTGCACGATAATGGCGGGTACTGCAACTGATTCAGTAGTTCCAGCAATCCCTTGATTTTTCTGTTGATCGCGATTCTCAAGAATCCTACTTACAAGTCTATTAGCAGCACCTAATTTAAAAGCATTTCTAAAAGCGCGATTACCTACGGCTTGTTTTGCTAGTCGTTCAATGGTTTGTTCAAGATACTCAAACTGAATCCGAGTAGAGACAATATTCACTTTTCGCCCTAAGATAATCATTTTAGACCCGCTATGGTAGTGTCTGGTGATCGCAGAGCAATAATTCCCCCAACAAACACCACTTAGTAAAATAAATTTCCATGAGGTCATGCGTTTGAACTGGCGAACCACTTCTTCTTCTAGTGGTTGAGGTGTCCAATCTTGGAGTGAGGCTATTGATAAATTGTGCCGGGTTAGCATTTCCTGGGCTTTAGCTGCGGCGGCGCTTGCCTCTGCTTCGTTGGGAGATTGACTAAGTGCAAATAGTTTTCTAATTTTGTCAGCGATTTTTTCTAGTTCTAACACCTGTGTCTGCATTGGTATCACTTAAGCAAGTTTTGAAAGGAAATATCTTTTTTAATATACTTGTGTAAAATGAAAAATGTAGCTAATTTTTATTCATACATAGCAAGCTTTGTAGCAATTATTCCTGCTAAAAACGGATATTCGTGATGAAGCCATGATTACTGAAAATGATGATTCAGTCGATGCAGTGAATGAACTAGTGAGAAAAATCTCTATTAAGGAAACCCAGCTAAAAATAGCCCAAGAATCGAATCTCATTCAGACTGCTGAAGCGTTAGAAAACCAACTATCCCAATTACAACAGGAATTGGGAGATAATTCAGACACACAATTGCAATCACTAATGAGCTTGTGAAATGCTTATGACGGTAACTGAAATTCGCGGCATAACGGCTGCGGTCAGAGGTTGCTAAAAAGTCCAACTCAGCACGAGCGGCTTTCTTCAATCCGCTGCACCGCAATTGTTAGACATCAGAAATGAACAAACTAACACTTTTACTATCATCAGATAGTTTAATCATTCGCTCAAAGCTTAGTCCTAGTTTTTTGAGCAGCTTTGCTGAACCATAATTGTCCGGTGTAGTGATAGCGACAATACGAGTTAAGCCGAAGGTTCTTCTCCCATACATGATGACAGCAGAAGCAGATTCATAGGCGTATCCTTTTCCCCGGAACTTAGGAAGAAAGGCAAACCCAACATCCACATCCTCCAAGGAATCTCTTTTTATCAAACCGCAAATTCCAATCGAGACGCTCTTCCCCTTTAGCTCAACCAAATACAGCCCGAAGCCGAGACGCTCATACATAGCAACCGGATTCTTCAAAATATATTCACGAGCATCATCAAGAGTTCTCACACTTTTATCACCAATAAAGCGCAACCACAAAGGGTCATTCAATATCTCAAGAATGAACTCGCTATCTTCAACTGTTAGCCGACGAAGAACTAAACGCTCTGTTTCAAGAACTCTCATAGTCGAACACCTTGTTATTGATGTCTAACTGTTTATTATGCTGATGAAATTGGGCTGATTGTTCCTATTGCTTCCTGGGTACTGCATGAAGCTTATTGTCAACTTAAACTAAATTTGATTTACAACAACTTTCAAACGCTTAAAGCGCTGATTTTGTTCTGACCACTTTTTGCAAGCATCTTTAACAATTTTTATCTCTGAGGGTGATAAATGCTCATCCCCTTGCCCAGAAGCTATAATTTTAGCTGCTATAACCGCTTTTTCATACTCCACACCGTACTTAACCAGTTCTGTGCAAAATATCTTTTCTCTTTCTTCTATTGATATAAAATAACCACTTGGCATTGTTTAACAAATAATATGAGTCTTATTTTGAAACTACATCAACTAAAATAAGTTTCCGTTTCAAATCCTACGAATTCTATAAATTTATAAGTTCTACCTAAAGATACTTGAGAGGAAATAGTTAATTTGTATTTAGAGTAGTAAGAGGCTGTGAGGGTTTGAGGGCATGACCTAATAGAAATATTAAAAAATAATTAAAGATTTTTCCAAGTCAGAGAAAAGTAAATAAATCGTTTTAGCCAGGCAATGAGTTATTCATCTCAATAGAATATATAAATTTAATGGGACTGCTCAATGGCAGCGATCGCAACCCAAGACACAATCAACTTCTCATTTTCGCCTTTATATACAGAGAAGAAAAAATGGTCGTTTTGAGCAACTATTACCTGAATGGGTGATTTGGGGGGTACAGCAATCGAGTTGTATCAATGCCAAATCAAGCTGGCTCTTGTCCCTAAAAAGCAATCCACGCCCATACAACTAACTTTATGGCAAAATGCCTCTGAGTCGTTGATAAGTTCTTGTATTCTGGGATATCCATTCTTTCTGGAAAGCCGAATGATTCCTATAGATATGAAACGACTCATCAAAAAAACCTCTAACCCAGTTCGCAAGAAAATAGAACTAACTCCACCACCGACTGAACCCATTGAGATTCCTGAGAGCCAAAATATTCCTGAAACAGTGATTGAACCAAACCCACCTGTATACATTGAAGACTACGTTTCCGAATCCGAATATATTTCTGAACACTATCGCCCCCGCTCTGTGGGTAACTCTGGGTGGCAACCGTCCGATGTGTGGCGCGAGTTGAGAGTTGATGATTTTTGTCGTGGGTGAGTCAGTATTTAAACAGCGCGATGCCTGCGGTTCTTGCTAGCCTACGCTAAAATATAATGCCTGCATTCTGAAATAACGGCAATTGAATTACTTGGGTTTGTTTAACGTTATCCAGGTTAGACAAAGAAATCCTCAACAACCTAATACTGCGGTTTTCCAGGTCAATCGACTCAAACAGCGCTTTGGCTATCTCAAAAATCGTAGAGAGTTCACTGATGGGAGCAAGCATTGTCTTACTGCGGGTTAGCTGCTGATAGTCAGAAAACTTGACTTTCAGAGTTAATGTGCGTCCTCGCGTTTCATGCTGCTCCAACCGTTGCTCGACAATTTGGGCAATCTGTTCGAGTTCTTGTAACATTTCACTATGGTCACTTAAATCTCTAGCAAATGAGGTTTCTGCACCAATGGACTTGCGAACTCGATTTGCTTCAACTGGGCGGTCATCTTCTGCTCTGGCAATCTTGTAGTAATATTGCCCTGCTTTACCAAAGTGGTGTGTTAGCTCCAAGAGCGATGCCTGCGGCAACGTCAGAGACGAACGCTCTTTCAAATCTGCGCCAGTGTGAATGCCGAGTGAGTGCATCTTAGCCGCCGTCACCTCACCAATCCCGTGAAACTTTTCAATCGGCAGTTGTTCTACAAAAGCGTAGACGCTTGCGGCTTGTCGTAGACATCGCTTCCTCCGGTAAAATCACCGTTAGTCCATTCGGCTTATTTTGACCTGATGCCATTTTTGCAAGAAACTTGTTAATTGACACACCTGCGGTTGCCGTCAACTGGGTTTCCTGGAAAATCGCAGTTTTGATGTGTCTTGCGATAGTAGAAGCATAGGGGATACTTTGCTTATTCTCAGTAACATCTAGATATGCTTCATCTAGTGCAACCCCTTCCACTAAATCACTGTAGCGTTTGAATATGGCGTGGATTGCTGCGGAAATCTCTCGGTAAACGTCGAATCTCGGTCTGACAAATATCAGTCCGGGGCATTTAGCGATGCCTGCGGCAACGTCAAAGACGAACGCTGTTACTGACGGCATTGCTGAGTGAATCCCAAACTTACGAGCTTCATAACTGGCGGCTGCAACCACACCTCGCTGATTCGGGCTGCCACCGACTACTAACGGTTTACCTCGGTAGCTAGGGTTATCTCGCTGTTCCACCGATGCGTAGAAAGCATCCATGTCTACGTGAACTATTTTCCTCGTCTGCATTGTTGTTGAAGTATTACCATTTCTAGCAAGCGGCGGGAACGACTATTCTCTGGTAAATTTATGATTCAATCTGGATATTTGAGAATTTTCTCATCATAATAGTACATTAGCACTAGCGCTTTTAGGCTTTCATAAGCTTTTTCATTGAGAAAGTTTTTGTAACAATGACGTTACACTTGATTGAATAGAATTTTGTCGTCACGTTGCCAACGCACGGTATTAGAGGGAGCAAGGGCATGACCTTTTTTTAATTAAAAATTAAAAGTTAAAAATTAAAAATTAAGAGGAATAATAATTTTTAATTAATTTGGGGTACAAGCCCCCACTGAAATCTTTGATTTCAGTGGTCTACAATGAATGGTGGGTTCAAGCCCCGACTGATAGCGCCGGCGGCAAGCGAGTCCGCGATAGCGAAGCGTTAGCGACGCAGGAGCGTCGCGTCTTGCAATTTTTAATTCATAATTTTTAATTTTTAATTGGAGCGAAGCGACTTGACTATTGGTGTTTGGGTTCTCGGAGATCAACTTTGGGCTGGGCAGTCAGCGCTAGAGAGTTGCCTACAAAAACACCAACAGACTCCTGTGATTTTTATCGAATCTCTTGCCCATGCAGGGCAACTTCCTTATCACTTGCAAAAACTGGTATTGGTCTGGTCAGCCATGCGTCACTTTGCTGCCGAATTGCGATCGCTTGGCTTCCCGGTAACATACGCTCAAAGCCAAGACTTCAATACACCTTTACTCCAATGGATTGAACAATACCAAATTACCGAACTGCGGGTGATGACTCCAACAGATCGCCCTTTTGCTAGATTAATTCAAAAGTTAAACTTGACAATTCAAGTCACTTTTACACCAAATAACCGTTTTATCTGGAGTGATCAGGAGTTCATTGACTGGGCAAGTGGACGCAAACGCCTAATCATGGAGGACTTTTACCGCCAGGGACGAAAGCGGTTCAACATTCTAATGTCCGGCAACCAACCTGTTGGTGGTCGATGGAACTTTGACAAACAAAATCGCAAACCACCAAAAGGCAAACTGACCTTACCCGAAGCTTTATGGTTTGAACCAGACTCAATTACACAAGATGTAATTGACTTCATTAAGCAATCTGAGGCATTCCAGGACAATCAAAGTTACTGGCTTCTTGAACCATTTCGCTGGGGTGTAACCCGACAGCAAGCACTACTTGTACTAAAGTTTTTTATCGAAACACGTTTGTCTTCATTCGGACCATACCAGGACGCGATGGTGACTGGCGAACAGACAATGTGGCACGCGATGCTTTCGCCTTATCTCAACATTGGATTGCTTCATCCCTTGGAAGTTGTTCAGGCGGCACAACTTGCATATTTAGACAACAGCAGCGACTGGGAGCTAAACAGCATTGAAGGCTTTATCCGTCAGGTGCTTGGCTGGCGAGAGTATATGCACGGTGTTTATGTTTACCTAGATGATGACTATTCAGAACGTAACTGGTTTAACCACACTCATCCACTACCTGCTTTTTATTGGACTGGCGATACACAGATGAATTGTCTGCACCAAATTCTAACTCAGGTTAAACAAATAGGTTATGCTCATCATATTCAACGGTTGATGGTGCTGAACAACTTTGCTTTGATAGCAGGTATCTCCCCCCAAGAACTTGAAGACTGGTTTCATGCTGCTTTTATTGATGCCTACGATTGGGTAATGCAAACCAATGTCATTGGCATGGGGCAGTTTGCTGATGGTGGAATGATTGCATCTAAGCCTTATGCTGCTTCTGCTAACTACATCAACAACATGAGCGACTATTGTAAAAATTGTGCTTATAACCATCGCCAGCGCAGTACGGATAATGCTTGTCCTTTCAACTTTTTTTATTGGGACTTTCTGGCTCGTCATTATGACTTGCTTAAAAACCAGCCACGCATGACTCAAATACTGCGTAACTTGGAGCGCCTCTCGCCATCGGAACTTCAAAAAATCCGCTCTCTGGCTTCTAATTGGCACACCACACAAGCAGCAACTGTTGGACAAGGAAATGCCTAGTAGCCTGATGCTGCGGTTCTTCAGCAAGCGTGGCTCAAACTGTGCTTTGGCTATCTCAACTCAAAAATCGTAGAGAGTTGACTATTGATACTTTTTAACTGTCTGTTTGCCCGATCTCCTCAATATCCACAATATGAATATCGACCGATTGCAAGAACTTAAACAGAAACTGGCGAATGACGCAGACTTGTCCGATATTTGGCTATTTTACATGGATCATTTTGCGGATCATCCAGAATTTACTGACATGGGTGAGCCTGCTTATAATGAATATCTAGATGCTGTCCTCCAAAAAACTTGTCAGCAGATGTTTGATAGGGCAATAAAGATTAGTGACTTTCTGCTGATCTACATCGCTCCATATCATTTTTTTCATGGCGCTTTCTTTCTTGAAGGACGTATTGGGGGTGTGATTTATTTCGAGGATATAAAAATTGGGTTAATTGCAGTGTCGGCAGATTATCTCCCTACTGATACGGTTAAGTATTCACGTTTTACTGAGGTGATTCAACTGTCTGCTCCTAATGGCAACGATTACAATTGAGAGAAGCACAACTTATAGATGTCATCTTATGCTTTTTGCCCTGAGCAAAACTAATAGTCTAATACTAAAAGGCTGTTCAGACTGGAGACTGTTGCTAAAATAACGTGCAATTCTATGTCACAACTTTATATAATCATTCGCCACTCTGCGGTATCCCATCATCACCCCGAATAACTCCACACAGGGGATTATCCCGGATTTCTCACCACACCTCTCAAAGCCTGCGCTTGTGCAGGGGAGCAGGGGAGCAGAGGAGAGATTTGTACAAGTTCTTTCACCCCTGCCCCTCCGCACCTCTGCCCCTCTGCTTACCACCACGCAAAGTTTATGTGGCGAAGCACTAGGGATTCCCCCAGCTTCAAAACTTGATGTCATCGCAGGTTAATTTAGAGAACCAACAGGGATTTACGTTTTTTAGTGCCATTCGTCTCAGAGCGAATAAGCCATTCAACCTAACATTAACCACCAGTTTGAATAAGACAGTCTCAATAAGGCAAGCAGCAAAAACTCTGACACTAGCGACTTCGATCACTAGCGATAATTTGCTTTCCCCGCATTCAATCGTAAAGCAAATATAGATTAGTGTTGCAACCACAAGCCCAATTGCTAGGAGAAGTGATTCTTCGTTTGACCAAATTCGGGCGAGAGCAATAAACGAAATCGGACTTACTAAACCAAACAATATCTCAAAAATATCATCGTTTTATGGCGCACTAATCAGTAAGTTAGTACCTTGAGCATCCACCGATGAATGCACATAGGGCAAAAATAAAGACCGCTCTTCTGAACCTAACCGCCTTGGACGCAGTGTTTGTTTATCTACAAATAATCCTTTCTGCCATCCCTGTGCTGCTAGTATTCTCTGTTGGTTATAAAAACAAAACTGCATAATTGCAGATGCATTCTTCAGTTGTGATATCCACATTTCTACCTGCACACATTCGCCTAAATATAGTGGTGTCTTATAAACGATATTCGTTTCAACTAGTACTGGCGCAAATCCTTGCTGAACAATTTCTTGGATTGGCATTCCAATAGCTTCAAGCAGCTTTGTGCGTCCAATCTCCATCCACTGAATATAGACGCTGTTGTTTACGTGTCCAATGAAATCGATGTCAAAGGGATAAACCTGTAACTCGAAGGTAATTTTTGGCATTTTTAATCTTTTTTGTCACCGACTAGTGACAAAGTATCATAGTCACTAGCCGGTGACAAGTAAATGAGAACGATTCATGGCACGAGACAAAGAAGAAACGAAGGCACGTATTTTGGCAGCAGTTGCTAAACTCTTGGTACAATCAGGCTTTCAACAACTAGGAATTAATGCAATCGCCCGTGAAGCTGGAGTTGATAAAGTATTGATTTATCGATATTTTGAGGATCTTCCCTCGCTGTTAAAAACTTTTGGCAAAGAAGGTAACTACTGGATTACAACTCAAGAGCTAATTGCAGATCAAACAGTAGTTGATGCTGAATCTTTAGCTGATTGCATGGTTTTGTTACTGTCGCACTTCCTGTATGACTTGCAAAAACGACCTATTACTCAAGAAATTATGCGTTGGGAATTACTTCAAGCCAATGAATTAACCCATGAGTTGGCTAGTGTGCGCGATCAAGTGGCAATTGAGAGTTTAAAATTTCTCAAGCAGAAGTATTCTTTCCCTCCAGATAAAGATATTCCTGCCATCAGTGCAGTTTTGATTGCTGGAATTGTTTATCTGGTTATGCGTACCAAAGTCAGCGATACATTCTTAGGAATTGATTTCAGCTCACCGACCGGATGGCAACGTATTGAAAGGGCGATTGCATCTATACTTACAGCGATTGTTGAAAAAGATTGATAAGGCACAAACTCGTAATCAAATTCAAGCGCCGTCGATGAAAGCTCTATTCGCAAGCGTCTTCCCTTGGGAGAAGGGCTTTCATTGCCACAATACTTGGGTCTTACAAAAAAATCAAGAGAAACGGCTGGGTAGACTTTGGCTCAAATGCTTTTTCTTGCTGAAAACTCTAGTATCCAAAAATTGTACTAATTTCCTGAGCCTCTGGGCGATAAACCAATACAGTTGAAATCAGCCTATTTTTTCGTAACTGTTCCCTTGCCTTCACAGAAAAACTCTAGAGCGGTAAAACTTGCTAGAGGTAGGTTGGAAGCATAGTAAACTCGTTTGATATTTTCTAAGACGCATACGTAATTAAGCCTTTAGTCTCACCTCTGGAGTTAGTTTTGCCGTTTTAGGAAAAACTTTCTTAACTGAACCACGTTAAGCCAATTGCGTAGGCGCAGCCCGTCGTAGACATCGCTATTGCATTGGTTAATATACAGTCAAAACAATTCACACACGACCAATCTCATGAAATGGTTAAGGGAATTCCGTTATCTTTGGGTTTTAAATTGAGAATAAATGGAACAGCTTTCAATACCCAATCGGACACGGGTGTATAATTGGCAGCTTCTTCCCCAAAGCTAATAGAAAGCATATCTGTATGAATAATACCTGGATTGAGGGGTATGGCTGCCATACCAATTGGCAATTCTTGTGCTAAAGAACGAGTTAATCCTTCTATTGCCCACTTAGAAGCGCAGTATGGTGCAACTTGGGCCGAAGTCGAACGTCCCCAGCCAGAACTAAAGTTAACAATAATACCCCGTTTCTTTTTCACCATTGCTGGTACGAAATGGCGAATTATATTCGCTACTCCCTTGATATTGAGTAATCGACCACGGGGCGATCGCAAATTACAAGAAAGTAAAACCCATTGAGATCAAAGAGTTAGAGGTCAAAAAAAGCAGACAGCAGACTGATTCAATTTCGGAAATCAAACTGTATAAATTCGTAG
>NZ_JACJTD010000087.1 GCF_014698505.1 Nostoc foliaceum FACHB-393
AGAGATTGGTTACGGATGTTTCCCATCGATTTGTTGCTAACACAAAAGTTTGATTCTCTTTCTAAAGTTCGTTCTCTAGGTCTTCCTGTTTTATTTATTCATGGAACTGATGACAGCATTGTTCCATCCTACATGAGTCAGCAGTTATATGATGCTGCCTCTCAACCCAAACAACTTTTATTAATTCCAAAAGGAAAACATGTCCAAATTTATCAACCTGGAAGTAACTCATATTTACAAGCAATTCAGAAGTTTATCCAAAAAATAGAGTCTCAAGAGTAAGAAATAGATCCATCGGTATGGGCTTCGACACGATTCAAAAATAGAGTTTTCTCTGAACTAATGTATAGAATATAAGTTAGGATCTGTGGGATAATCGCTATTTTGACACCCTAATTGAGCGTAAAAAATCATCCTGCGTCCGGTTATGGCGATCGCATAATTCATATTGTGATTCAGCAACGCCGCAAATTGAGTTATTTTGGCAGCAGTTAACACATAGCTATAAGAAGCATAAGATTTCATCACATTAAAACTCCTAGTACAGGGATTTAAGCAATGGCAAAGATTCAGTAGACTTGGCAACGTAGGCTGCGCTTTTATCCTTAAAGGTTGTTTGATAAAGGGTCGGCTTGAGCCTCAACTGCGACTCAGAGGGTATATGAAGTGGACAAATTAGAATAGGTAAGGAATTAATCGTTTCGTGCATTGCCTGTAAACTTCATACTCATCACCAAAGGTATCAAGTAGCATCTGTTCCTCCTGTCCAATTCGTGTTGCATACGCAATACTAAAGCCAATGAATCCTGATAGACCTGCAATCAAGTTGGCAAGCAAGAGTGCTTGTGCAATGCACAGTAGCAGAACAGAGGTGTACATAGGATGACGGATGTTTTGATACACACCACTGGTGGAGAGAGTGTGTCCGGCTCGGATTTGCAGTGTTGATGACCAATTTTGACCCAAGTCGTGATGACTGCGCCAAAACAACCAAAGGGAAAGCGCAAGAATAGCAGTGCCTAATCCATTTGCCCAAATTGGTAAATGGTAGTTAGCAAAATTTAACCAAGGAGATAGAACATGAATCAAAGGAAGAAGCAGTATCCCAATTAATAGCAGAAGGCGCACTATCTTTTCCTGGAGGGTTTTTCGTTGATCAACAATTATGTTCTGTTTTTGTATTTGTTGGTAAGGAATTCTAATCAGCAGCCAGAAGACTATCCCCAACATGAAAATGCTCTTTGAGACAAATGGATTCATCACTGCTTCAATAGACTACAAAACACGAAGTGAATATTTAGCTAAAATTATATTTAAGTATCTGTTTGTTGCTCTAAGCAAGCTTCTAAATTACCTTAATTAGTAGTTTTTTAAGAGATTATTTAATCATTAAACCCAACCGCCCACCCCTCGCCCCCACAAGACATTCCACCGTCAGCCTGACCTCACCGCTGCCACCAACCGCTCCCGATAGTACCCCAAGCTCAGACCACACGCCCAAATCCTCGTCATGCAGAGATACCTTGTAGTACCCACAAGGCAAGCGATTTCTTCTTGACAAACTGCTTGCGCGTCTACACACTTGGTCAAGTTTGGTAATTTACGGAATATTACCCTCAAGGGTACTATTGGGGAAAACCTATGACTGCAAGTATTTGAATATTCACGTTGAGCAATAACCACTTAAAATGTAGGAGTAAAAATCAGCGTAGTGTTATTTAATAAAGTCTAATAATTATTCTTTTTCTAAGAAATATTAAAAACCATTATATTACTTATTTATGACTATAGATTTACTAGAGTTTTTCCAGCGAACAGACCCCAGCCGGACTTTACAGGTCAATCAAGGTTTAGATAAGAAGTACTACATTGATTTCTCTTCAGTCAGGGGTGGCGATATTATTGGCAAGCTGAAGCAGAAAATTACGTTCTTCAAGGCGAACGAACCCACCTGCACCCTGTTCACTGGTCATATCGGCTGTGGAAAATCGACAGAGCTAGTAAGGCTACAGGTGGAATTAGAAGATTCAGGTTATCACGTAGTATATTTTGAGTCGAGTGAAGACTTAGAAATGACGGACGTAGACATTGCCGATGTGTTGCTAGCGATCGCCCACCGTGTAAGCCAAAGCCTGGAGAAAATCACGCTCTCTGAACCAAACAAATTCTACGAACTGCTGCAAGGGGCGTTGAGGGCGCTAGACTCCGAAGTAACGGCGTTTAAGGTAAAAACACCAGCAGGTGATGTTGGTTTATCTACTGAAAAGGATAAATTCTCCTTGGCACTAGGAATTGGGGAAATCACAGCGAAGACGAAAAGTAACCCAATGCTGCGGGAGAAGCTGAATCAATACCTGGGGCCACAGAAAACGAGACTCTTGGAAGCGATTAATCGAGAACTGCTAGAGCCAGCGATCGCCAAACTGAAGCAGCAGGGGAAAAAAGGACTGGTGGTGATTGTAGATAACTTAGACCGCATAGACAACCGAATTAAACCTTGGGGTCGTCCACAACAGGAATATATGTTCGTGGATCAGGGAGAGTTTTTGACAAAGCTCAACTGCCATCTAGTTTTTACAATGCCCCTGGCGCTGAAGTTCTCCAATGATTATGGAACGCTGACCCAAAGATTCCCAGAAGACCCGAAGGTACTGCCGATGGTTCCAGTGCAATGGCCAGACGGAAGCGTACATCTTGAGGGGCTGGCGCTGATGCAGCAGATGGTACTGGCTAGGGCATTTCCTGATTTACAACCAGACGAGCGGTTAAACTACATTAGTGAAATCTTCGACAGCACAGAAACGCTAGAGCGCTTATGCAGAGCGAGTGGTGGTCATGTGCGAGATTTGCTCAGATTGCTCAATACCTGGATACAGGAGGAAATGACACTTCCTCTGTCTCGTAATACCCTGGAGCAAGTGATTCGCTCTCGACGTAATGAGATGACGATGCCGATTTCAGATTTGGAGTGGGAATTACTGCGTTATGTTAAACAAAGAAAAAAAGTCAGTGATGATCAAGGATACCAAAAGCTAATCCGTAGTAGATTTGTGTTTGAATACCGAGATGGGGGCGAATCCTGGTTTGATTTAAACCCGATATTGGCAGAGGCCGCGGAGTTAACTAATTGATTCCCTTTCTCCTTTTACCGTTCGGCTGACGCTCACGGCGAAGCCTTTACCCTTTCCCCTTCTTCAATTTTATGGATACACAGCGCCAATCAGATGAACCCATAGACAACGAGCGATCGCTACAGCAGCTAGCTTGGACGCTTCAAGCTTCTGTGGGGAAGTTTAAGCTGATTTGGGCGCGGTGTAACTACAGTAATTTACGGACTCGCTTGATAGAAAGGTTAAGCGAAATCTGTAAAATTAAAATTCAGGTATTGCAACTCAAAGAATCGGAAAGAACGCTATTTACTGCAATCCGTGAAGAATTACAGCCAGATACTCAAGCTCTGATGATTGTGGGCTGGGAATCATTGCAGGATTTACCGCAGATGTTGACAAGTGCTAATCAGGTACGCGAAGAATTTCGCAAAAACTTGTCTATTCCCGTAGTCGTATGGATTAGTGAAGAAATTCACCACACCATCATGGAGATTGCCCCTGACCTGGAAAGCTGGGGAACTAGCAGAAGTTTTGCGATCGCACAGCCTGATTTAAGCGAGTTTATTCAACAACTGGCTGATGAATATTTTAATGGTAAATTGGGTATAAATGATTACTCTATACTAGAGTTAGAATTAGAGGCAGCACAGAAAGAATTACGGTGCAATGATCAGGAAACAGAAGCTAATTTAGCCTCTGTGCTAGGTTTTGTAAAACAGACTAATAATAAAATAGCCGATGCTTTAGAGTATTACCAAAAAGCAAGAGTGCTATGCCAAAAACTGAATAATTCAGAAAAACAAGTCAGAGTTCTTGGCGAAATAGCTTATTGTTATTATTTCAAAGCATTTAAAACTAAAGATACTACTCATCTAGACTGGCAGGCTACTCGGCAGTATACGCAAGAATACATTACATTTCTCAACGAAGCTAATAATCAAGAATTAACTGCTAATTCTATTGCTAAGTTTGGTAATATCTTGCGTGATTTGAAGGAGTGGGAGCAACTCAAATATTTAGCACAACAAGCTTTAGAAGTACATCAAGCTAACAATCAGCCAATAGAATTGGCGAAAGATTACGGGTTTTTAGCCCAGGTTGCGCTGGCTCAATCGCGCTGGAGCGAAGCTAAAGAGTTGGCACAAAAAGCAAAAGATATCTTACCAGTAACTTCTGCCATAGAAGCAACAGATATTTCAGTAGTTGTGTCTAAACTCGCAGAAGAACCAAATATTCCATACGATTTAAGCCTGTATCACTTTATTTTGGCGCAGGCTGAATATGAATTAGGCGAACCCCAGCAGGCAATTCAAAACTTAGAAGTTGCAAGAGATGTTAGCAGTCCTATAAAAGATTTGCAGTTGCACTTGGATATTCTCAGTTACTTGCAACGGCTGTACTTTGAGAAAAAAGAATATCTCAAAGCATACAATACAAAACAGCAGCAGAGGTCTGTTGAACAGCAGTTTGGTTTACGGGCGTTTATCGGTGCAGGTCGATTACAGTCAACAAAGGTTGCTCAAATTGCGGCTACCAAAACTGAAACTCAAGAAAGCATTGCTCCTGAAATCGCTGCATCAGGTCGGTTACTAGATATTGAACGATTAATTGAACGCCTGGGACGGCATGATCACAAGCTGATAGTCATTCATGGACAGTCAGGGGTTGGTAAAAGTTCATTAGTAAATGCGGGATTAGTCCCAGCTTTAAAAAATAAAAGCGTAGGCATTCAAGACTATCTACCCGTAGCAATGCGAGTTTACACCAATTGGGCAGAAGAGCTAGGAAAGCTAATGCGGGAGGCATTGCAACAGAAAGGTAGAGCTAGCAATGAAGAACCAAAAGAGCTTGAGGTTCCTGGCTCAAAAATTCAAGCATCTCCTGCTGATCTGACGTTATTAATTTCTCAACTACGAGAGAACGAACAGCGTAATCTCAGGACAGTACTAATTTTTGACCAGTTTGAAGAGTTTTTCTTTGTTTATACTAAGCCAAAGCAAAGACAGCAGTTTTTCGAATTTCTGGGAGAATGCTTAAATATTCTGTCAGTGAAAGTAATTTTGTCATTGCGAGTGGATTACCTGCATTATTTACTGGAATGTAATCGCTTGTCTAGTATGACAATTATTGGTAACGATCTTCTTAGCAACAATATTCTTTATGAGTTAGGTAATTTTTCACCTGATGATACCAAGTCAATCATCCAGCGTTTGACCGAGACTACTAGTTTTCAATTAGAACAAGCTTTAATTGAGCAATTAGTAAATGATTTAGCTAATGAACTAGGTGAGGTACGTCCTATTGAATTGCAGATAGTGGGAGCGCAACTGCAAACAGATAACATCACAACTTTGGGAGAATATCAGCAGCGTGGTACGCGAGAAGAACTGGTAAAACGCTATTTGGCAGAGGTAGTGAATGATTGCGGTGTTGAGAATCAGCAAATAGCAGAGATATTGTTGTACTTGCTGACAGATGAAAAAGGGACTCGTCCTTTAAAAACTCGTGTGGAACTAGAACGAGAGCTACAACCATTAGCCGCAGATGCCACGACAAACAGTAATAGATTAGATTTGGTATTAGAGATTTTTGTCAAGTCTGGTGTGGTAGTTCTGTTACCAGAAAACCCATTTGATCGTTATCAGTTGGTGCATGATTATTTAGCAACTTTTATTCGCCAGCAACAGCAGCCGAAGCTCCAGGAGTTGATGGCAGAATTGGAAAGGGAAAAAAAGCAACGCCTGTTAGAACAAGAGCAACGCCTGTTAGAACAAGAGCAACGTCTACTAGCCCAAGAGCAACTTCAGCAATCTGAGCAGGCAAAGCAAATCTTAGCAGCAGCGAACACCAAAGCAACACAGCGTATTCGTCTTGGTTCAGGGGTCTTAGGTATCTCCCTTGTGTTGGCTGGAATTACTGCCTTTTTTGCCAACCAAGCATATCGCACCAGCCAAGAAGCGCAGACAGGTGCAAGACTAGAAAGACAAGGAATTACAGCGTGGCAGAACTTTCAAGTACAAGAAATAGAAGCATTACTGCTAGCTATGCAGGCTGGACAAGAGTTACAACAGCTAGTCAAAGATAAACGCCCGCTAGAAGAATATCCTACAGCTAGCCCCAACTTAGCTTTACAGACAATTTTGGATAACATTCACGAGCAGAATCGACTCAAAGGGCATACTAGCAATGTTGAAACCGCTAGTTTTAGCCCGGATGGGAAACGCATCGTCACTGCCTCATTTGACGGAACGGCCCGGGTGTGGAACTTATCTGGTAGACAACTAGCCGAAATCAAAGGACATACTAGCAGTGTCAACAGTGCCAGTTTTAGCCCGGATGGGAAACACATCGTCACTGCCTCATTTGACGGAACGGTGCGAGTGTGGGACTTATTTGGTAAACCACTAGCCGAACTCAAAGGGCACACTAAGCAACTTACAAGCGACAGTTTCAGCCCAGATGGAAAACGCATCGTCATTGGCTCATCGGACAACACGGCCCGGGTGTGGAACTTATCTGGTAAACTACTAACCGAAATCAAAGGACATACCGGACGTGTCAAAAGTGCCAGTTTTAGCCCGGATGGGAAACGCATCGTCACTGCCTCTGATGACAACACGGCGCGGGTGTGGGACTTATCTGGTAAACCACTAGCCAAACTTAAAGGGCATACTAGCATGGTCGACACTGCTAGCTTTAGCCCGGATGGGAAACGCATCGTCACTGCCTCATCAATGTTATCAGAGAACACGGTGCGGGTATGGGACTTATCTGGTAAACAACTAGCCGAACTTAAAGGGCATACCGGCCATGTTATCAGCGCCAGTTTTAGCCCGGATGGGAAACGCATCGTCACTGCCTCATTTGACGGAACGGCGCGGGTGTGGGGCTTATCTGGTGAACAACTAGCCGAATTTAAAGCAGATACCGACGGCCTAGTCAAAAGTGCCAGTTTTAGCCCAGATGGGAAACGCATAGTCACAGCATCAAGTGACGGAACGGCGCGGGTGTGGGACTTATCTGTAAAACAACTAGCTGAACTTAAAGAGGATATCGGCAAGGTCATCAGCGCCAGTTTTACCCTGGATGGGAAAAGCATCGTCACTATCGTCACTGCCTCATCTGACGGAACGGTGGGGGTATGGGACTTATCTGGTAAAAAACTAGCCCAAATCAAAGGACATATCGAACGTGCCGACACCGCTAGTTTTAGCCCGGATGGGAAACGCATCGTCACTGCCTCATTGGACGGAATGTGGGAGGTATGGGACTTATCTGGTAAAAAACTAGCCGAATTTAAAGCAGATTCCGCCCTAGTCAACAGTGCTAGTTTTAGCCCAGATGGGAAACACATCCTCATTGCCTCATGGCTTAATGAAAGCACGGTGTGGGTATGGGACTTATCTGGTAAAAAACTAGCCCAAATCAAAGGGCATATCGGCACAGTCAACAGTGCCAGTTTTAGCCCGGATGGGAAACGCATCGTCACTGCCTCTGATGACAACACGGCGCGGGTGTGGGTATGGGACTTATCTGGTAAACTACTAACCGAAATCAAAGGACATACTAGCAGTGTCAACAGTGCCAGTTTTAGCCCGGATGGGAAACGCATCGTCACTGCCTCTGATGACGGAACGGTGCGGGTATGGGACTTATCTGGTAAACTACTAACCGAAATCAAAGGACATACCGGACGTGTCAACAATGCCAGTTTTAGCCCGGATGGGAAACGCATCGTCACTGCCTCTGATGACAGAATGGTGTGGGTATGGGACTTATCTGGTAAACTACTAACCGAAATCAAAGGACATACCGGACGTGTCAACAGTGCCAGTTTTAGCCCGGATGGGAAACGCATCGTCACTGCCTCTGATGACAGAACGGCGCGGGTGTGGGATTTATCTGGTAAACTACTAACCGAACTCAAAGGGCATACTAGTAGTGTAAGCTATGCCAGTTTTAGCCCGGATGGAAAACGTATCGTCACTGGCAACAACCGCATTCTCTCTACTGACGGAACGGCGAGGGTATGGCGAGTTGATAGCCTTGATGTACTTTTATCTCGTGGTTGTCAATGGCTGAACGATTATCTAGTACTCAATCCTAAGGACTTACAAACTTTAACGGTGTGTCAAAATAAATCAAACTTAATGGCAGCAGCACCATTTATGGTTAAAGAAGGTGAAAATGATGCCAGAGCAGGTAGTACTGAAAGTGCGATCGCTACATTCCAAACAGCCTTTCAATGGAATCCTAACTTAAAATTTGACCCCAAGGTGAAAGCAGCAGAGTTTGCTAACAAGGGTAAAGCTGAACGCTTAATACAGGAAGGTGAAAGAATTGTGAAAGAGAATAAAGTTCAGCAAGCAGTAGAATATTATAACGAAGCGCAAAAGTTAGATCCACAAATTGAGATTTCTGCTGATTCTTGGAACACATTATGCCGCCAAGGTAGTCTGCGAAAAAAAGCTAATTTGGTAATATTTGCTTGTGATAAAGCCGTTCAACTTCAGCCTTATAGTGCTAGTATTCGTGATAGCCGAGGGCTAGCCAGAGCGTTGACAGGTGATACCAAAGGAGCAATAGCAGACTTTGAAGCGTATATTGCTCAGGTTGATGATAAAGATACTAAAGCACAACGGCAACGCTGGGTGAAAGAATTAAAAGCTGGCAAGAATCCCTTTACAGATGAAGAACTGAAGAAGTTATTGCAATAAATTATGCGGGTTTGCTGCAATTGACCCCACCAACCGCCCCCGATAGAACTCCTGCCGTAAACCAGATACTACACCAGCTACACCAAGTTATGACCAAATACCCAGGTCTTCATCGCCCAAGGAAATTTGATAATAGCCACAAGATAAGCGATCGCACTTCACAAAATACCCAGCGTCGTACCATTTGGCTAACAGCGATTGAATAACAGGGGGATAGGTGGAGTTAATTGCGGAATTAGCTCGATTTTGTGAGTTGATTAACTCAATGTTGTGAGCGTAAGATTTTCCACGTGCGATAACAGTAGTCTTGGTATCGGGCTTACCGATACCTTTACTTGATTATATTGTTATTGAACTATTTTGTGTATTATTTGTGGACAAGGGTACAGGCAATAAACTAACTTCGCTGCCCCATAAATGCGGTAGCGATCGCGCTATCACTTCTTGCCCGACAATATGCCTGTGACAAAAATCCCCGGTTTTTTCATAGCAGCACAGAGTTATATCATTTGGGTTGTCTTGTTGTTTCCGCACCCAGATATCAATTAGTTGCTGACGAGATTGTAGAATCAAGACAAACTCTTTCTCATACTCTTCCTGAGCTTCAGCATCTTTAGCCGAATTCTTCCACCAATCGAGTAGTTCTTTTTTAGGAGCGAACAAGGGTAAATGCTTGCCTTTCCAGTTTTGGGGAGGATATAGCGAGATTGAGATAGCCTCACCCAGTATTTGACCACTGTAATACGAGGTGTAGACTGTCATAGCTTCACCCGCTCCAAATCATAATCGCTGACTCTTGCGATCGCCGAATCAGACCTAAAAACCTCACAATTTTCAGATATGGCTGGCGACATCCATTCGATGCAGTAGAACCAGCAATTGGTAATCAACTGAATGCCCTGGACAAGCCGAAGTGGAGGACCATCGCCATGAAACCGGAACTTAGCTAATTCACCTAGCCGGAAAACAGGTTTTGGAATGGGGAGCGATTCTAAATGACCTGTACCGATAATTTTGCTCTCATAAACAGTTATATTGTCGTTATCAGTAGCGATTTCATAAGCCCATCCCTGTTGCTTCCACTCGATACCGCAACAGTAACCGAAGGTTTTGGTAGTAGTAACGTAAACTCTTTCTAACAGGCTAACAGCTACTGGTGGGATTTGTTGACCCCAAGGTGATGAAAGATGCCAGCAGTACTCTAGATTGTGGATTTGAGGAATCATACAGATGTTCTTAAAAGTAATTTACTCTGTGCAGATATAAATAATTGAGTAGCAAAACTGGGAGGCACGGAATAACCAATGATTGACCCAGCCGTTGCTGTCTCTTGGGGGAATTCGTACCAATCAGGAAATCCTTGTAAAATAGCAGCCCCTTCAATAGACAAAGATTTGACCGTATCATCCGGTAACCAAATATCAGCGAACTTGTTCCGATTGCACCCCTTGTGGTCGGTGAAGTGCGTAGGCGCAGCCCGCCGCAGGCATCGCAGTATCGTATTGCAGGGTAAATGTGCAGGTTTGTATTTCACTTTGTTGCGTCCACCAACTCGTTCAATCAAAAGTGGTGCGGGGTCATTTGAAACTAAAAATTGTTCTACCGCTTGCCGTTGTTTGGACAGTAGTTGGGAATCGGGCATTGTGGGAATTAATGGAGTGATCGCCTCGTACCAACTTATTGGTTTTTTGTGAGCGGGTATTGCAGGGCGACAACCTCTACTGGCAATCAGAACTAACCGCCGACGTGCCTGGGGTAGTCCAAAATCGGCCATGTTGACCACGCTGTAATTGACCAGATATCCTTCTTGTTCTAAAGCTTCTAAAAGAATACTGAAACTCTGACTGTTCTGATAACGCGGCACATTCTCCAGCGTAAACACCCGTGGCTGCAACTGTCGGATGGCTTCCGCCACAGCGATCGCAGCCGTCAGATTGTCAGCCGTTTCAATACCCTTACCTGCTTTGGCTGTGTGGGCTTGGCTGAAGTTGGCGCATACTGGGGAGGCATGGAGGTAATCGGGGCGGCGGGGAAAACCTAGAAATCCTGACTGCGCTACTTCTTGGACTGTTAGCTGGATTATTCTACAGCCATACTCGCTGAAGTTGTGGTGATGAGTTTTGGCGATCGCCTTGCTCAGTTCTGGTTTGCTTGGGTCGAACTCTACTGCAATGACTGGGCGAATACCAGCTTGAACCATCCCGGCCTCGATCCCGCCGCCACCAGCGAAAAGTACTATGGCGATCGGTGCATCATCTGGAAGAACTGGTTTTATTTTTGTGTTATCAAAATTTTTGCAGACATCTGATTTTGGTGATGGCTTTTTGGTTTTCGCTTTTTTGATAAAGGCGATAATATCTTCCTTAGTTGCCTCCTGCTGTTGCATTAGACGAATCATTGGAATAGCGCCAGGGGGAATTGAGCCGATACTTCGCCCTTTCCATATTCCATCAACTCGTTCTTCCCAGTTGTATCCCCATCGCCATAGAGTCGGGTTGTTTGGGTCACGCTCACCTATAACTCGTGGGTAAAAAGCTATTGAGCCATCAAGTAGCTTTTTCTTTTCGAGATACGGATAGAGGCATCCTTGGCTATGAATTTGTGAGCTTTCAAGGTCGTCCTCTAAGAATTTTTCGGGTGTTGCAGATAACTCAACTATTACTGATTTTGGCTTTGGAAGTAGCGTATGACTTCGGGCTGTTTTAGTCATGCAGCCACCTCCATGACCAAATCATCCGGTACTTCAAAAATCCCCAACCGCCCAATGTAAGGAATCGGTCTAATCTCGCGTGGATTCTCCAGCTTCCAGTGATATTGCATGGGCATTCCCCAGCCAGACGCAACTTGTGAAAATTGGCAGTCAACTATTGTGACAATGCCAATAACTTGACCGCGACGTAGAGAGATTAATTCTAGGATTACTATCCCCATCCCTTGGCAAAATTCTCTCGCTGACTGGTACTCTTTTTTGGTGCAGGTTTTTGCAGCGTGAATCAGAATGTCGCCGCGATAATGAATGGGCCAGCCTCGGTTTTCAATATCCTTAAGAGCATAAATTATTGCCCATGCCCAAGGCTGACGGACGGATAGCGCTTTCATATATCGACCTCTAAGACTTAAAAAAAGTTCATTGCATCAAATTATCTTGCCAAGTTCAAAAATTTCGAGGTCGATAAATCGCACAACATGGTCGCAGTGCCGAGCTTACCGTAAAGGCGGTTTTTCTCAACAATTAACTCGATAGTGCGGTCGCTTGGGTCTTTTGTGTAAACAGCATCGCGGTAAAGCATGATTAACTGGTCACAAACCTCAAAGATTTCGCCAGAATTACGTAACAGATGACGGTTGGGGCGTTTATCAGCCGTTGTTTGATTGCCCCGATTGATTTGACAGCCCAAGAAAACAGGGATTTTGTGAGACTTGGCGATATCCCGAATCTGGCGGGTAATCTTGCCGACTTCAAAAGCCATATTTCCACCGGACTCCAGAGGAATCTGCTGCAAGTAATCAATAAACACAGCACCAATAGAACCACCAAATTCGGCAATAGCACGGCGCACAGCACTTGCAATCATTGCGGTTGTAGGGGAGGAATGCTCGTAAACCTTCCAAGGCAGTTCCACCATCTGTCCTATGCCTTGTGCTATTTGCTCCCAGTAGCATTGCGTATTGGTTTGAATCATAGAAGCATCTACGCCTGTGATTCGTGCCAGCATTCGG
Source organism: Nostoc foliaceum FACHB-393 (assembly GCF_014698505.1). Classification (GTDB taxonomy): domain Bacteria; phylum Cyanobacteriota; class Cyanobacteriia; order Cyanobacteriales; family Nostocaceae; genus Nostoc; species Nostoc foliaceum_A. Next base: position 12,548 of record NZ_JACJTD010000087.1, read on the forward strand.
GCATTGAGTTGATTCTTATCCATTTCTGGAGTTACGTACAGAACTGGTTTTCCAAGTTTGGTCATGATTTCGTAAGCGTAAGAAATCATAAAGTGAGTTTTCCCCATGTGGGATTCAGCAGCCACTACAACTAAGCTGCTAGGATAAATGCCACCGGTGATATTTTCGAGGTCGTACCAGCCAACTCTGTCACCTGCCATACTTCCCATCTCCAACTTTTGAAAAAGTTCAATGCCCATGTCTTGTGCTGAGAAAACCTTGCAACGTTCATCGCTTTGATTTTGAGTAACACCAAAAACTTTCGCCTCAGCTTGACCAAGGACAAGTGGTAGTTCAGTTTGCGTCTCGTAACCGAGTTGGACAATTTCATTGCCCACTTTGATTAACTGCCGCCGTCGATATTTCTCCATCACTAGATCAGCCAAAGCATCAATGTTGACGGCGGACACAGTGCGGTCTACCAAAGTTGCTAGCTTATTCCTGCCACCAATGCGATTGAGCAAATTGTGGTCAGCCAACCATGCGGTGACGCTTAGTAAATCTGTCGGTTGGTACGTAGCATGAAGTTGAACTGCGGCTTGATAAATATCTTTGTGGGCGCTGATGTAGAAGGCTTCAATGCTCAAGCGATCGCTAACTCTAGTCATCGCTTCTGGGTCAAGCATAATCCCGCCCAAAATCGCTTCTTCAGCCTCGATGTTTTGTGGGGGCAAGTTGACTTGATTTCGGTCAGGGGCAAAAGAAACTACGTTGTCTTGATTGCTGTACATAATCATGCTCTTAGTGCTAATTTTAACTGCGCTTCAACTTCTCTCAAATTTGTGGTGGAAGATGGTTTGGAGTTGCTCGGAACTTTTGGCTCATTTGCTTTGGCTTGAAGTTTTGCCTTTAGCTCCAGCATTTGTGGGCTGTGCTGATACCCATTGGATGGAACCCGAATGGATTGCTCTTGCTGACGGCGCATTCGGTCTTGTACTAAAGCATCTTCGAGCGTGATGCTAGTGGTGTTACTTGGGCTTTTTGTCGTAGCAGTATGCAATTGGGGTAGGGGCTGTTTTTCTGTTTGCAATGCCTGGTTATAGCGCTGCATCAGGTTCGTCCATCCCCCTTTGGTTTTTTCCCAGGTGTTCATGACTGCGATCGCATGAGTAATTTCAAGTTGTGCCGAGAGTTTCGATTTCGTGGCTAATTCTTGTGCTAGGAAGTCCACGACTATCGGGTTGAAGTTCTGGTACAAGTTATTCAGCTTTCGTTCTCCATTGCGCCAAGGTAAAACCCAGCACTTCCACTTGATTGTTTCTCTGACAAGCAGTGGTAGAGAATCATCACTCATAGCAGTTGGGTCTGTTAGCCAAGCATCAATCAGTTCTTTCACGTTCCTGGCTGTCTTGTAGGGACAGGTTAGTTGCGGCTTATTCGCTTGTTCGCGTTTCTCGAACGACCCCCCCGCAATAGTTGATCCTCTTGAGGGATTATCGGTTTTTTGCGAAGACTCGGATTTTTTTAACAACGAAGTGGGTTGTTGTGGGGTTGGTTGTTGTGGGGTTGGTTCTTCTGGGGTTGATTCTTCTAAACTTGGTTTTTCTGGAGTTGGTTCTTCAAGATTTAGCTGTTCAGTTTCACACACACACGATTCTTGGGTGGGAAAGGCGTTTTGAGTTGGGGGTGTTGCATTAAGTGTAAATTCCTTAGATGGGATTACCTTATTGGGATATACTTCGTCTACCAAATCAGGTACCACTACTCCTACCAGATTTGGTACCACTACCCCTACCAAATTAGGAACCACACCCCTACCAGATTTGGTACCACTACCCCCTCCTGATTTGGTACCACTGCCATTATTGCCAGGAGTATTACCATTCTGTGACAAGTTTTTATTAACACTATTTGTCGTGAATTCTTGCCTAATCGCTGGTAAAGATTGCGAGTCAAGCCACTCACTTGGTTGAGTAAGTTCGTAAATGGATGTTCTACCTTTGCGTTCTTGTACAACTTTTATTAATCTGGCAGCAACTAAAACCCGCAATGATTTTCGGACAGTTTTTTCATTCATCAAGCAGCTTTGAGCCATGTTAGGGATAGATTCAAAGCAGCCGTTTTTACCAGCACGTCTGACGATGTGGGAATATAAGCGATATTCCATTGGCTCTAGCCCGTACTCATCAAAGTAAGATGGAACAACGGGTAAAAAGTTTTTGCGATCCCTTGTTGTATTCATACTTTATACCTCCGTTTCATGCCTAAACATAGTTGTTCAACATCCGCATCAGAAAAAGAAAACCATTCACCAATTAAGCGTTGATAGTGGTATTGTTCATGCAATTTATCTTCTAAAGAGTTAGCTGCTTCATAGGAGTCAAACTCCAGATAGAAAATGACATCTACATGAGAACCACACTGTGAAGCAATATTTTGAATACGCTTGCGAAGACAGGCTGTTAGTCCAATTTTGTAAATGCCATCACCTAATCTTTTAATAAAATAAACAAATCCACCTTTAGGGTTGTTAGGGACTAGAGGTAAATATCGATATCGTGATTCTAATTGCCACCTTTGTTCCCAAACTCTGTCTTGAGAGTGTCCTTGCGATAAGTAAGTTTCTTTACTCATCCATAAAGCAGTAGAAGAAATTTTAGGTTGAAATCTAATCAGCTTCTGAGTCGTCAAAAGATAAGTTTTGGCTGATTTAAGTGCAGCATCACCAAAACCATATTGTCGCGCTTTTTGGGCAAGCTCATCAGTATTAAAAGTAGACCCGTCTTCTATAAGCGAACAAATAAATTCACAACATCGACGCGCTTTACCAGAAAGAGACTTTGCTTGAATAGTTTCTTTTTCTTCAGGGAAAGGTAAGTTTTCTTCTGTTATACTCATAGAAATAACACCACCACATTTCAAAGTTTTACTTTCCTCGGTTTGCTCCTAAACTGAGGTTTTTTACTTAGAAATTGAGTAATATCTACTAATCTCACCCGACGCGATCGCACTCACAATTGATAAAGCGGATTGAGGACTAATCGCTTTGTCTGGTGTCTTATAAAAGCCAACAATTTGATTGGCTGGACGGATAATAATTCGTTGCTCTGTAGTGCGCTTGTCCCAAACAAAGCATGAAATGGTGATATTATCTGTCGCCCAGCGTTTACCTTTCTTGTCCTTGCGAAAACAAAAACGAGGCAGAATCAGTACAAGTGACGGCGGGTGCTGTTGTAAGAAATTAGCCCGGTCATCACAGGGTTCGAGAAAGCTGGTCAGAAGGAATGCGGCGACACCCACACGCGCTTTCTGGTAAGCATTTCTGATGATTGGTGCAGCAAATTCTGAAAATGGTGGATTGGTACAAATCCAATCGCAATCAGGAAACTTAGTCCATGACTCGGATAGTGTTGCATCCAGATGGTAATCAGCTGCCTTATGTGGATCAATATCGTTCGTCCACATTTGCTTGGTGTAGGGCCACACCGATAGTAATGTTGCGATCGCTCCATGTCCTACACATGGCTCACCAATCACACCAGATAATCTGACATGACGCAATAACTCAGTAGTAAACCACGATGGAGACTCGTAAAAGTTCAGTAGATGCCTACCAACAGTTTCTATAGATGCACTTGTATGTGGTTGTGATGTCAGGAGTTGTGTGACAGTCATACTTTATCCTCACTAAATTCAATGTGGCTTAAAGTCTGAAGTTCAACAGCTAATCCACTTAAGAAATTTTGGAGTTCGACTGTTGCCAATTCTTTGGATATCTCTTTTTCTGACGTATAAATAAGTTGCTTCTGATGCCCAAAGTAAACTTCTGTACGAGTTAAGTTTTGCTCTATATCAGTTAATAGAGTCAAAGTAAATCTTCCAAGTTTACAAAAGTAATAGGGACGCTTTGAACTCCAAGATTTTCCGGGCTGCCAAGTTATTTGGGATTTTTTACCAATGTGAACGCTGATAGATTCAAAATCAACGTGGAAAATGTTCAACAAGGCAAGCATTTCGCCACTGTTGTAATGATCTACAACGTGCTGCCTAATGCCTGACTCTGCTAAACCGTCAGGAATATTAATGTGAGCTTCAGATAAGATTTTTTCAACCACTGTGACTATGGCTTTCATTTACACTCCTCCATCTTGTAATTTGTAAGAAAATATTCCCTGGTGCATTATTCGTGCTTCAATTGAACCCTTGGTAAAAAATGTTACTTAGCGAATAAACAATCGGTTTCATATTCGTTATCATCCTCAGATCCTGATGAATCATTTATCAATTCAAATTCTTCGACTGCGAAAATAGCCATAGCCACACACGCTCTTTCTGCTGGATGTGTAGCTGATTGCATTCGATATGATTCGGGGACTACATAACCTTGGATCGCGTAGAATTTCTTAGCTAGTTTTTCAATCAGTACATCTTTCTGGAAATAGCCGAGTTCCATATCTTTTCCCCTCAAGGTAAAATTTACCTTTGTTGTAAAAGTCTTAATTCTTGATTACTGAGCGATCGCTCTCCTTGACCGATGACCGATGACCATCAAGCAATAACTACAGCTTTCTTACTAGCGAAAGCCCCCGCCTGCCTTAGCGCTGCTCCAGGACTGGGATGAGCAAAGAACTCTTCTACAGCTTTGTCCAACCCAGCCGCAACAACCGGATCGTGGCAAGCGTAGACATAGATGGGCTGTTGCACACCGTTAACCAATCGTGTCTCTTGGCGATCGCCCAGGTGTGGGTAGAATGTTCTCACCCATGTGCCTAAGTGTCCGCGATAGTGAGGGCCACTGATAGGGACTTTCTTTCCAAGTTCGCTCTCTGCAAAGTTGACCACGCCGAGCCAGCGTTCTTCCGAAGGGGTTAACAATTTTCTGTTGTGTTCTGCTAGAAGATTCCCGGCATAGTCTTTAAATTGCTGTTCCATGTACGGGTTGAGTCTGCCACCAGTTAACTCAGCTAAAGTTTTCATGGCCAGGACAAGAGTATGCAATCGTTGTTCAACTGGGGGGAGGGCTGGTGTGGAGGGTTGTTCTTGTGGTTGAGTAGCAGGTTTTGTCCAGCCCATAATGTCTTGCATCCAGGCACGAACACCGATACTTTCAAATGCTTCACAGGCTAATCTTGCTTGTTCGCTGCATCTTTTTCCCGCTTCGTAGCCGTAATAATGAAGTATTGCGGCAACAGCTATATCAGGGATACCGGACTGCGACCACCCTAAAATGTCAGCACCTTCAAACCCTTTGCGGACAAGCTTTTCAACCAATTTAGAACCAGAATTATCAGCAGCAGTTTTGAGACTTCTGAGCAATCCGGCATCGTTGACATCAGCTAATCTTGCAGTTGCCCGAATACTGGCTTTACCTTGTCCATTAGAGTCAACAGTGATTTCTTGCTTTATCTGTTCAATAATTTGGGCTACTTCGATTTGTGACATAACTTTCGTTGGGTGATAATTTTTCGTTGTTGATTAGAGAGAATTAGACATTCACGCGCACCAAACTTTTTTCACCAACCAGTGAGAAACGATTCGATATAGTTGGTGTCTTAATTAACGTTGGTGACATTAATTCAACAAGGTAAAACCAAGAATTATGCACCAGTGCAATCCCTAAAATCAGCCGTTGTTTTGTTCCCTGATCGTGAGAACAGAGCATTACTCTTTCGCCCAAAACGAAAGCAGGTTTTTGTACACTGATGGCTTCTAACTCTCCAGTCCCGATGATTTGGTTTTGTGTGGCGTGCAGTATTTCATTACGGCAGTCAATTGAATAAATCCAGCACTCATGCTTCCATTGCATACCGCAGCAATAGCCAAATGTTCTCGTGGTTCTCAAGTAAACTCTCTCCAGTAAATTCACCTCAACGGGTGGAATTGTTCCACGCCAAGGTGGGGAAAGATACCAACTTGTTTTCAAGGCGTTAATGTGGTCAATCATGCTTTTCTTCCCTGGGATTAATAACCTAAAAATCCTTGGCAATCTCCAACAAAAAGCCGCGTCCCGTGTTCTGCACTTGCACCAGTTCTTTATCCAACAGAGTTTGAATAACTGAATCGGAGAATTGGAATTGCAAACGGTGCAGAGGCACACAACCGCCACAAAACTGAAGCACACGCAGCAAATGATTTGCTCTGTGGTCAAAGCTATCTGTAGAATTAGCCATTGGTACTACCTCCAGTGATGGCTACTAGTTGTTGTTGCAGAATAGAGATTTGCTGTTGATAAAAGTCAATCTCTGCGGTAATTTGCTGAAATAATTCTTCTGGTGTGAGCGGTTGGATTTGATCCTCTTTCAAGTACGATATTTCATCAGAATTCTTGTTAGGCATCAGCACATAGCGCCAACCATCATCAAATTGTTCAGCCAACTCTGTACCAGATGGGTAGTAGTAAAGTCCTAGAATCGTGCCTTGTTCTGTGCGCTGCTCCAAACCAAAGCGAGGGTAGTCCCAGTGTTGGGGGATTGATATTGTGGCTTGCATTGATTTAATTGGGGATTGGTGAATAAATAATTAGGGAAAGGGGGAAAGGGCAAAGGGGAAGGGAATGAAGAAATTTACCTTTCCCCCAACCCCAAAAACCTTTTCCCAGGTGAAGCCCAAGACTTACGCTGTGACTAACTCTGCTCTCTCCAGCAGTCGTTGCAATTTATCGCCATTTAGCTGTTCTAACGGTTGATCTAAAAAATATTCATCAAAAATGGATTTACCATCAGTAGACACGTCCACCATCGACAATGAGCGCACAGCATCAAGCACGGAGTTAGAATACTGCTGCTGGACTGAATAACGCCTCTTCACCCACCAGTTACCGTCAGTGCATCCGACTTGCCCCAGTTTCACGCCCTTGTTGTTGTAAATGCCATCATTGAGAATTTCAAACCCGTAATTTTGGCACTCGTTGAAGATATGCGCCATGATTTGGTTTTCGGTCGTGGGGGGTGTTGCTTCTTTATCCTGCACAGGTAATGAACCGTCTTTGTAATGAGTGCAGATGAAGCGATCGCAACGCATTAGAGTGTTGGCACGAAATAATTCTTTGTCGTTGACCATTACTACCCAGCGTTGCGTTAAATGGTTGTCGTCATGGCTGATGCTGGCTACCAGTTTGTCATCAGCGTAATATTCGTGATGGTCAAATGAGATTTCGACTATTCTGAGGGGTTCAGGAGCTATGGCTTGGGCTTGGTCAGCGATGTAGTTGTCGAGTTCGGCTTGGGCGAGGGCTTGTTCGTCGGGAGCAGCAGAGGTGAGTTTCTGAACCTTGCTTGCTTGGTAATCAGCGATCGCAGTGATCCAAGAATCCTTACAGCGTTTGTCGTTTACTTCGACTGTGCAGGCGATTTCGCTGTAGATTTGCTTTAGCCGTGCAATGGATTTCAGTTGCAGCTGTTGTTGGCTGTAGATAATGTAAGTCATAATAAATCAGTTCCTAACGGGACGGAAAGCGCTTCGATTACCAGTCTGGGGCGCTTTCTTTATACCTAATAGTGTAATCTGTTAATTAACACGTTGTCAACTGTTTAGTTGACAATTAACATATACTTTTAGAATTGGAATTATGACTATGACTGTGAAAGTAAGACGGATTATTAAGCTAGAAGTTGATGTTCCTGGATTGGGCGATCGCATTAAACAGGCCAGAGAAGCTAGGGGACGGCCAGTTACACAGATGGCCAAAGAAGTTGGAATATCTCGTAACTATTGGTATCAGTTAGAGGCGGAAGCTGTTTTAGGTGGTGTAGCAGAAGAAACTCTTCGGAAAATTGAAGAGGTGCTGGGTGTAGATTTAGGGGTACAGTTTGATGATTGACCTTCATACTATTAATCCTCTTGCTCTCCCCTGTGTCTTATTAGAGAAGCGATACCTGGGTTGGGCTACAACTATGCAGTTATCAGTTACATCCAGAATTTACGTTGCAGTTGACTGTGAGAAAATCTCATTGAATTAGAAAGGTGGAATGATGCCTAAACCACCTTCTAGACGCAAAAAAGACACTTCTCTCGCATCTACCGATTCAACTTCAGCAGCTAACTCTGTAAACGAGGATATCTCCCAGCAAGAAGACCCAGGTTCAGCAACGATTACAGTTACTGCTGTTGAAATTCCCGAATTAACCGAGCAGGAAATTAGCGATCGCTTGCTCCTGGAGAGGAAAGTGGAACGGGCATTTTTTGAGGCGGGGAAGGCATTAATGGAATTACGGGATCGTAAGTTATATCGCTCTACTCACAAAACCTTTGAGGAGTATTGCCGGGATCGCTTTGGCCATAATCGTCGCCAGTCTTATCTTCTAATGGATGCAGCAGTAATATTTGATAACTTAGAGCAAAAATGTGATCGGAACGATCACATTTTGCCGACTAATGAGTGGCAAATCAGGCCACTGTCCAAGCTTGACCCGGACATTCAGCCCGAAGCATGGGAGCAAGCTGTAGAGTCTGCCAAGGGGAAAGTACCATCTCATCGCATTGTCAAAGATGCAGTGCAACGCATCATGGAACGTACAAAAGTACCCAATACCTACCAAATCGGCGAAGTGTGCCAAATCCTTGTTAAAGACAATCCTGAACTGAGAGGCAAGGGTGGCTGTTGGGGGATTGTCAGCCAAGCAAATGAGTTCAGTTGCACTGTGAGAATGTGGGATGGCGAGTACGCCATTGGGTTGCAGCACCTCAAATCTTACAATTACCTGCCTGCCGAGTGTGAGCAGATGCGGGTGATTTGCGATCGCATCAGTCGAGTGTATTCCGATTCGCTGGAGGAGACAGTTAAAAGTCTGTTGCAGTCGTTGGGGAAGCTGAATCGACCTTATCTTACTGCTGTGGAAGAGAAATTGTTGAGTGTTTTGGAGTCTGAATATGGCAGAGAGATAACACCCTAAACAATTTCGGCAAATTGGCATCCAATGGCGTTGGGTTGCAGTTTCAATGGAGATATCACCATAACGGGACATTAGACTTGTCCGAAAACTCCAAAGCCAGACTGTTCAAAGCTTTGGGGCAAAACTTTGATATCTTCGTAAAAACGGAGGCATAAGGCTTTGAGATAGTTAGTGATAGTTTAGAGACATAAAAATTAACT
>NZ_JACJTD010000088.1 GCF_014698505.1 Nostoc foliaceum FACHB-393
AGGTGACACTAATTCTTTAAAACTGGAATTTACCGAACTAGACCATGACTCTAATTCCAAATGACTCAAAAAATCGAGTGCCTGGACACTAATTCTTTAAAACTGACAAATAATTCTTTAATGGACAGTGGTGGTAATATCTCTTCACAAAAGCGATCGCCAAATGCGTTGACGCTTTTGGCGATGATAGTATCAAGGTAATTCATCATGACAAATCACACGATTTAATAAGCGTGGAGAGTCCAAGTTTACCTAGATGACACGTGAACATGAGCAAGACAGGGCGTAATAAAAAACTGGCATCTTTCAACTGCGATCAAAGGATTTGGGAGGAGTTTATCGCCCGATGCAAATCGAAAGGCACAACAGCAACAGCCACGCTGCTCGAATTTATCGAACTCTACTTAGACGATTCTCAAGATCAGCTTGATGCAATAGGTGGTAATAATTTAGACAAACGCTTAGATTCTCAGATTAAGGCAAGTGTTGAGAAGTACTTAGTTAAAAGTGATAATAATAACAGCAGTTCAACCAGTGAAACGATAAGAGCTATTTGCGAAAGACTTGATAAGTTGGAGTCAGAGTTTTCAAATGAATCTAATAGCAACCAAGCCACAGGAATTGATAATCTCGCCAATTTAGAACAAAAAGTGGAGAAGATGTATGCCCGAATGACACAGTTGGCTGAGGCGATCATTAAAATTCAAGACTATCTCAACAACCAACAAAAGCGGGGACAGAAATCGTACTACAATAATTCATCCTTCAAAGTGCATACTCCCCGAATGCAACCGTTAACTGAAGAAGGTTTAGCCAAGAGACTTGGTGTAAGTGAAGAAAGTGTACGCAAGGAGCGAATTAATCTTCCCCCACCGCTTTTTGTAGCATGGTGTAAGGGCAAAGATAGAGCAGGGTTGGGGTGGGAATTTAACGAAAATACGGGATTATATCAGCCGGCAAGTTAGTATTAACTGTAACAAGCGATTGGGCGTTTTTTTTGCGGTCTTGAGGAGTTTTACGGCGTGCATGGTCTGCTAAAAAAAACGTGCCTTACGGTCATATTGAATGGCGCACTCTAAAGCAGGAATGTAAAAATCAGTGATGGTGTTGTGGGTGTTGCTGGTGTAACTAATTTTCCAAGAATATTCACGCAGGTTTTTCAACTTTCTAACCAGTTATCTAATTTTAAGTTGGGAATATTAATAAAATCTTTGATATTGTTAGTAACAAGAATATCGTCACGAGAACGAGCTACAGCAGCAATCAAAGCATCAAATTCTCCGGTTGGTTTCCCAATTTTTCTGAGTTCGCTTTGAATCTTGCCAAATTCGATAGCTTCTTTTATTCCAAATGGTTCTACTGGTAGTAATTCAGTAAACTGCGCTAATATATCTAGATTTTTGGCCACCTGTTGAGAACAATAAACGCCTTTATATAGTTCTGCAACTACAATGATAGAGAGATAGCATTGGCTGAAAAAGCGATTAAAATTAGTAACAGCTTGGGGATTTTCGTTCAGCAGTGCAATGCAAATATTGGTATCTAGCAGATACATTAGCCTAAATCCTGATTATCAAGTGAGTCTATGGTTCTGCCTTTATAAGCATGGCGCTGTTGGTCAATCTCTGTAAATATTTCTCCTAATTCCGGTTGGTTCTTCCAAATCCCAAATAATTGATTGAGTCTAGCTAGTCTCTCCTCGTTTGTTAATAGTGGCTGTGGTTCTATAATTTGATTGGCAATAAATTCTACGTCTATGATTATCTCTGTCCCATCTGGAATATTATTAAGTTGTTCTAGAATTTCAATATTTTGACCACGTTTTATCCCTCTAACCTTCATATTTGATTATCTCCTGTAATTATTAGTTGACGGTTAACAGTTGTCTGTTAACGGTGAACAGCCCCCAATCATCAATCTCTAAATTAAAACTCATTTGTCCATAATTTAAGGATAGCTCAGGTTGCACATAAGACACTTTCGCTTTGATTTCATCCATAGCCAACCACAAATCTAATAACGCTTTTTCTTCAGTCAGGCGTTTCTTTTCATCACCAATGCGTGGAATTACTTTTAACGCTACTTCAAATATCCGCATAAATAAGTAGCTTTATCAACATAGGGAAAACCATCATCAAGCGGTAGGCTATCACTTGCCCAACGGAGATTTCCAACGACTGGATGCCCTGAACTTGATTATCTTGGATGCGATCGCCTAATTCATTAAATACCGGATCAACAGAATACCCAACTGAATTCTGACTCCTGACTCCTGACTCCTGAATTCTGTTCGATAATTAATCGTTTCTACTTGTTGAGCAACTCTAAGTCCCAGGTATAAAAACCAATCTGCTCAGGAACCCTAGTGAATCGCCCTGTGCGATGACCCCGTGATAACTCATTCAATACCTTGTTTTTCACTTCTTTAATCTCAGTCGCAGTGAGTTCGCCATAGATTCGGTTGATAATTTCTGAAACCCCGAAAACTTTACCCGAATTATTTTCTAAAAAAGTTGTTAGTGCATCAATTAAAAACTGACCCTGAAATTCTTTGAGCATTGGTATGTCTTTGGGCTGGGGCGGCAAAACTTGTTTCTTATTTTTGCCTTTGACTCTGGTGGACGAATTTTTCGTCTCCGGTTTGGGTAGCAAAGTTAAAGACAGAGTATAACATCCCGGTTTAGTAGGGACACTGAACCATTTGTTAGTTTCCAAGCCATGAGTAAGGGATGATTGAACTCTGCTTTTGATGAGCTTGAAGGCATCTGGCTCTAACTCCCCATAAAGCATTTTGACAATAAAATCGATGTGAACAATTGTGCCAATGTGTTGTGCCAAAACCTGTTCAATAGCTTCCGGGCGAGACAGCGATTGGAAAATAGGCAGCATGTCCGTCTCGGTTCCATCTTGCGGTCGCTGTTGAGTTGATGTTTCTATTGGTGGCTCTAGGAGGAATGGACTATCTGTAGCTGCATCAGATTCTTCACCTGACCAAGCTTGTATAAGTGTGAATATATTTTGTTGAGTAGAGTCAAGCAATTGTGTTGCGACTGTTGATGTGTCCTGTGAATCGTCTAATAAAGGATGGGTAATAGGTTCAACATCGTCATTAACAGATTCCTCACTTAAGAATAAGAAGAAGTTTTTTCCTTTTTCAGAGGTGAATTCTTCATTATCATTATCTACCTCCTCAGTCAAAGACCAGTTAGATAATAGAGCTTCTACATGAGTCAGATTGGCTTTGGCTAGGGTATATAATTTTTCGTACTCTTCTACAAGAGGTGCGTAGTAATCTCGCAATGCTAATAATGACTCGATTGCTTTTTGGGGAGGTGATAAAGGAAAGGGGCTATTCATCAAGTTTGAAATTAACTAAACTTTGCGACACTCGTATAGTTATGAAACAACATCGAGTGAATTGGAGAGGAATTGACAGTTTCACACCTATTGTAAAGTATTTGAGTAAGTTGAAGCTTCGCTTTGTTTTTCATGTTGTCAAAGCGATTCATGCTATAGACTTCTTGGTATTTGTGGGGAAAGGGTCAGGTGGGGCCTGGGGATGAGGCGCGGGTGTAAAGGGGAAAGGATGGAATTTTCCCTTTCCCTTCCCTTTAACTAATAATAAAACCCTCACTTTCTTAGGAGGGTTGTAGTAGAGCTACAAGTGAGAATTGGCAATTAGTTAGAGGTTCTACACTGAGCAATAATTTCCATAGCTCTTCTTTGATGTTCAGGGATGGAGTTGAGGGCAGATATAAGTAATTCCCGCAGAATCTCAGACTGATTTCTTCCAACCACCTGTGAATAGAGCTTTAAATCACTCACATATTTTGGTTCTACGCGAAGTGTAACACTGGCAGAATTATGTTTATTTGACTTGGAACGCATAATTTGACTCCCCTTATAATATGCTCCTACAAGTATGGGTGTAATCGCATAACCTGAGAATAAAGTAATATTGTAATAATATCATAAAAACATTATAGAAGTCAGAATATTTAGCTTAAAAAATCGATAAATCAGCATAATATGTCAAAAGTAAGAGACAAGTTATCTATGAAGAATTCCAAAAAGAAAAAAGCTTCTCTACCAGTTTATCTAGATGAGTTTGAACGTGAAAGATTAGAGAAAATCGCCTCTGATTGGGGTACAAGTCTATCAACTACAATCAAAAGGCTGATTAGAGAGAGAGAAATTAATTATTGAGTAAGCTCATCAATGAATAACTGAATAAAGTAGGACGATAATCTTTGAATTCTGTCTTACATCCTGTGAAAAAAGTTCACAAAAAAACTTGTTAAGTTTGTCTCAAGCTTTAGTTGATGTGATAGTATGATGCAGTCACTAACAGTAGAAAGAAAATAAATATGGTGAATATTTATCTCAAAGAAATTCTGCTTTAGTGTTGTAATTTTGCACTGCTATTTTTTGGCAATCGTTAATATTAAGTAGCGGTTATAGATGCGTAATGTCAAAAGTTATTCTCTGGATGAAGGGATAAATTATGGAACCAAGGACATGAATCGCCATACTCTTGATTCTGACGAATGTATTCTTCTCTTAAGTTTCGAGGTAACACAATTAGACTTATCTGACTATTTATGACAAACAAAGGAGCGATTGTTTTGGTAAGTAATAGAAACGAACACGGGTCACGCCAAAGAGCTAAAACTAAGAATCAGGTAATTGCCAAGCTGATTGGCAAAGTAGGTTTGAAATACCAATATCAGATATATGCAGCTGGGACAACGTTGATTGTGGCTTTTCAAACAATGCCAGCCCATGCGTTTGGACTATTTGACCCAACACAAATTGCATTGACGTGTATGTTTGGAACAGCAGCTGCTACAGGAAATGCCTCTATTAACGCCTTACCCGCAGTAATAAACGCCGCAATAACAGTGATGTTATTCGTTTATTTCGTAGCGTCTGGAGTGAAGGTGGCTAATGCACTGGGAGACGGACAAGAAGTAACGCAGATAGTGCAACAACCTATAGGCATATTTTTTGTGACTTTGGTGTTATTCATCGCCCAAAACATTCTTTTTGCTGGTGTCACAGCAGCTTGTTAATTAAAAGGGAACAGGGAACAGGGAACAGGGAACAGGGAACAGGGAACAGGGAACAGGGAACACACTTAATGAACGTCTTTTTAAAAGAGCAGGGGAAGAAAATGTTTTCCAGCCTTCCCAGTCCTCCTTTTTAGTCACTCCTTTCTCATCCTTAATTCTGTTCCCTATTGCCCGTTCTCTATTCCCTATTTTATGAAACAACAACCACAAATTAAACAAGTTAATCAATCTTTAGGTCAAAATGCCTCAATAGGGATTTTGACGGGTTTTCAGTTTGCGATTTCTTTAGTTTCGTTTGGAGTAGGTTTTTTCATAGCATTCTTATTTGGCATAGGAATGATATGGAGCATATTGATAGGTGTTTGGGTAAGTGCTACAGCTTTAGTTTTATCAGGGAAACGACCTTATTTATTTTGGTCTAGAGTGTTCCCAGGTGTTCCAATATGGTCTAGAGGATACGTCAAATACTCTTCTCCTCAAAACAAGAAAAGAGCAGGCTCTAAAAAAATTCCTAAATCATGGTGAAAATTAAGAATTCTCCAAATGTCAAAAAAGTATCGGCTTTTGAAGATTTTTTGGATTTGACCACAATAATTAGATTGAAAAAAGGCAGCTATAATATTGGGGCGTATTTGTTAAGTAAAAAGCAAGTAAGTGACACGAATAATACTTTACAATTAGTATTTGGATATAGCTGCACAGGGTTTCATCCGTTGTTTAATTCGGATGAACAAGTAGAAGCGATAGCGAAAGCTTTTGAGAATGGTTGCAAAGAAATTCCCCAGGGAGAAAAATTTACTTTTCGCTGGTCTTCTTTATGTAATGAATCAGAAGTATTTGAAGCATATCGAGAGAGATTAACAAATCCAGTATCTCCTGAAAGTGAGTTTCTGGATTGGGGGCAAGTAGCGAGAATGCAAGAACTGTCGCGGCGACGGCAGCGTAAAAATATAAAATTGAACATTTATACAACTTTCACTATTAAACCAGGAGGGACAGAGGGAGGCGATGCTGTAGATAGAGCGATAGTGAAGCTGGCGAATTTTTTACAGCGTCGGTTTACACCAACGGGGGCAACTGAACTGACAAAGAAAAATTTAATCCAGATTCTGGAAAAAGCAATAAATGTATCATTGAGACATCAGCAGATATTATCTGAAATGAAATTATTCCCATCACCGAAAACAGAAAAGGAGCTATGGAATGATTTAACTTATTGCCTGGGAGCGAAAAGTGTAAAAGTGCCACATACACTAGTATTTGATGAATCGGGTTTGAGGGAAGAAATTAACGAAGCGTCACCATTAAAATCACAATATATTGACCAATTACACGCGACTTCAGTACTTTTAAACAATGGGATTCCCTACGCTGATAGGCAATGGGTATGCCTACCAAGTAAAAATAAAGAGAAAAAATATGTAGGAGTGATGACGCTGGCTCAAAAACCAGAAGCATTTGCTTCTACTAGGGATCAGGTGCGCTTTTTATGGAATGTGTTTTCGCGTGAAGTGATTTATGATGTTGAAATCATCACAGAAATCAGCCCAGCGGATCAAAAACTGACTAGGCTAACTCAACAGTTAATAACTAGGCGTTCGCGTCATGCGGAAATTAGTGCCAGCAAAAAAACTATAGACGTAGCATCACAGATTAATACTGAATGGTCTGTAAACGCCCAAAAGCAGTTATACACAGGTGACACGCCAGAAAATCTAGCATTAATTGTTCTTGTATACCGCAACTCGCTGGAAGAAATTGATGATGCTTGCAGACTGATTTCAGGTTATATAAATCAGCCAACGGAGTTAATACGTGAAACCCAGTATGCATGGTCTATCTGGTTAGATACTTTACTGATAAAACAAAAACCCCAACTAACCAGCCCTTACAACAGACGGACAACATTTTTCACGAGCGAGATAATCGGATTAACGCCAGTAATACAGAATATGAAAGCCGATGAAAAAGGCTTTGAATTGATTGCAGATGAAGGGCACTCATCAGTTTGGATAGATTTCTCAAAAACGAAAAATGTAATGATTATTGGGACTACAGGGAGTGGGAAATCAGTATTAGTATCGTCAATTATTGCGGAGTGCTTGGCAAAAGATATGTCGGTATTAATTATAGATTTGCCAAACGATGACGGTTCAGGAACCTTCGGAGATTTTACGCCATACTACAACGGATTCTACTTTGATATCTCCAGACAATCAAATAATATTGTTCAGCCGCTAGATTTATCAAAAATCCCATTAGAACAAAGAGAAGACAGGGTAAAAGCACATCGCAATGATGTAAATCTAATAGTGTTGCAGTTGGTTCTGGGTTCACAGCAGTTTGAGGGGTTCCTTGCTCAAACAATAGAATCGTTGATACCTTTAGGGACAAAAGCTTTTTACGAGAATCCAGATATTGAACGACGTTTTGAGTTGGCACACTCAGCAGGAATCGGAACCCCAGAGTGGGATAACACGCCGACTCTAGTTGATATGGAACAGTTTTTTTGTGCCGATTGTATTGATTTAGGCTATGAGGATGAGAATGTTGATAAGGCGCTCAATTATATACGCTTACGACTACAGTACTGGCAAGCAAGCTCAATAGGAAATGCAATTTGTAAACCTTCAACTTTCCAAACAGACAGCAAGCTAATTACGTTTGCATTAACGAATCTGCAATCAGATAGAGAAGCAGAGGTGTTCGGGATGTCAGCGTATATTGCGGCATCGAGACAATCACTATCATCGACAAACAGTATGTTTTTCATGGATGAGGCGAGTGTATTGCTACGGTTCCCGTCGTTATCTCGGTTAGTAGGCCGTAAATGTGCTACGGCTCGGAAATCAGGATGTCGCATTGCTCTAGCTGCTCAAGATGTGATTTCGATTGCCAAATCAGAAGCAGGGGAACAAATATTACAAAATATGCCTTGTCGATTAATCGGGCGAATTGTCCCTGGGGCAGCGAGAAGTTTTTCGGAATTGCTTGGTATGCCGAGAGAAATTATAGATGTAAATGAAACTTTCATGCCAAACATCCAACAGCTATATACGTTATGGCTGTTGGACTACAACAATAAATATATAAGATGCCGTTATTATCCTTCATCTCCCCTTTTGGGTTTGGTTGTGAATGGTAGGGAGGAGCAAGAATCACGAGACAAGTTTAAAAAAATTTACAATGATAAGTTCACTTGGGTGGCAGAATTTTCAAAGTATTATGTTGAGTGCATTAAGCAAGGGAAACCATTATGAAAATTCTTGCATTATTAATTCAAAACAAGATTTTATTGGCAATATTGGCAGGTGTAGTATCAATTGGAAGTTTTCAAGTATGGAAAGACAATCAAGCGAAATATGAGAAGTTTATTGCTAGTCAAGAAAATAATTGTAAAGTGTATATGAAAATGGGAGAGGATGCAGTTAAACGGAGTCCGAGTTTGAGAAACCTCAAATACAATAATATAGTGACTCCCGGACTAAAGCAGCCTGGAATAAATTCTCAATACGAAGTAGACAGTAGATATCTTTTACTTTACAACAAGCCTGTTTCTACTCTTCCACCAAATACTGTGGTTTATGAGAATGGTTTTTTTAAAAGTTTATTATCAAAGGCTAATTATCCTCCTGAGTCATTGCTGGTTAAAGCTGTTTCTTTTGATTTGAAAAATCAACAAGCAACTGTTAGTTCGTATTGTGCAAAAACCCCTTTTGTAGTTCGTTTGGAGAATTTATATGAAGAATTTCAACCAGTTGATCGTGATCTCAGGGGTAGTAGTTCAAATTTATTTTTCTAGTATTCCAGCCAATGCAGCTAATGTCGAATCTAGCAATAATTCAAATCAATCTTTTTTGCTGCAATTTCAAGAAATTTACAATAGCTTACAAACTTACATAAATAGCTATCAAAAAGAATTTACTAAAGCTGTAGGAAAGCTGGAAGCGGAATTAAATCAGGCAATTCAATCTAGTGTAGGTGATTTAGGAATTCCCGATCCTTTAAAAGCTGGCAAGAACATTGAGGAAGTTTTACAACAGCAAGAAACTCAATTACTAGTATTAGACCCTCGGATTCAAGCCCAGGATGCTATTAGAGAATGGAATCAGCAATACACTCGCGGTCAATCTCAATCAGTATTAGGTGGAGAGGGTCAAAGAGTACAAGCTCAAGAAGCCCAAATAACCAATGATGCGATTTCGCAATCTTCAGATAACGCTGATGCTGCCCAGCAGGATGTTATCACCCAAGACATCTTAAAAAAGATGGCTGTCCAAAATTTACAAACGGCTGTGGTTAGCAAATCAATTCATGCAGAAGCTCAGAAACAATCCCGTTCATTAGCTGCTGCAAATATTAATCTTGCTGATATTTCTAGCCGTATGGATGAACAAGCAAGACTTGAGCAGCAAGAATCTAATGCAGCAGCTAGACAAATATTGCATTCTGCTGCCGTCAATGATGCTTTTTGGGAAAATCAATAAAGAGGGGGAAGGGGAAAAGAAGCCCGATACATATTTAAAAATAATGGAGTAAGAGTGGTTCTACGCTGCAATCGCACTACGTGGTGAGTATTATCTCTTGTAATATTCTCCATATTTTAAAATACTTGCTTTGCATCGTATGGGAAAAGTTTTACTCTTTTTTTCCTTTCCTTTCCCCCCGCCCCTTATCCCCAGAGAGGGCCCCACCTTCCCCCTTCCCCCTTTTTAATAAAATAGCTGATTAAATAAAATGCTTTTAACTATTCTTTTAGCTCAATCAACAGGTCAGCAACCTGGACAAAATACGGGTACTACTAATTCAGGTGAGATCGTTGATGGTGCTATTGATGGGGCAGATTTGATTGTCAAATCTTTTGCTAATGATTGGGCAGAGCTAGCATCTGGGACAAGTTCTATTTATATAGCTGTTGTGGCTGTATCAATGTTGGTTGCAGTAGTTTTAGTCAGCTTTGCCTCCTTGGGTTGGTATAGAAAGTTCGCTGAAGAAGGTTTTTCTTACAATTTTGTAAGTGAGATGGTTTTTCCCTTGTTAGTAATTATAATGCTGACTAACAATGGTTTTTTATTGGCTAATACCACAATCGCTCTCAAGGATGTGTCGGCTAATCTAAACAGGAGTATCCTAAGTATTACTAGAAACGGTGTAAAGCTGAAAGATGCTATAAGGAATGTGAATGCAGATCAGAGTTTCATTTTAGCTACACAGACAGCTTTGACTGAATGCGAAAAACTTGAAACTTCTCAAACGGATAGTAAGGGCAACACAACAAATCCTAGACAAACTTGCATCAAAGAGAGTATAGAAAAAGCTCAATCAGACGCGCGCGAAGCCAGAGAGAAAAGGGGAACTGGTTCAGGTACGGGAAGCTGGAACCCAATAGATATTGGTGGTGAACTTGTCAATAGTGCAATTCAAGGTCTTGTTTATGTGATCCTGAGTGGTTTATCCGCAGGTTTCCAATATATAGTGCAATTATCCTTTTTGTTAGTTGCTTACGTTGCACCTATATTCTTGGCATTATCTTTACTGCCTTTTGAAAGCAAGCCTCTTTATGCCTGGTTGTCCGGTTGGCTAGGTTTGACACTAATACTAATTTCATACTCGATAATAGTAGGTATAGTTGCGAGTGCGATAGTTGACAAACCTTCAAGCAATCCATTGTTGATGCAACTAATACAAGCAATTTTTTCGCCATTACTTGCAGTAGCCATTGGCACAGGAGGGGGGATGTCAGTATTCACAGCTTTTACTAGTGGAATTAAATTCTCTGTGGGATTAAGAAAATGAGGCTACTAGAAAAAAAAGAATTAAATTTCACTCCAATATTTTTGATAGGGAATGCAGTATTACTGAGCCTACTACTGTTAATAGAAATCATAAATTTTGCGAGAGTCGGAACTATAGCTAACTCGAAAGCACCGACATTAGTAGAATTAAATGATGGAGAATCTATAAGAGTTAGCGCGATACATAGTGAGGAGAGATCGCCTCAAGCCATCAGGTATTTTGTCGGGCAGACAATGACAGGGTTACTGAGTTGGAATACATTGCCAAAAGTGACTGGTGACTACGATGCAGACCCTATTAAAAAATTAAAGCTTGATGTGGGTGTGCAAACAGGGAATAGCAAAATTACAACGAATGTATGGGCTACAGGGTTTGCGTTATCAGAAGATTTCCGTGCTGAGTTTCTGAAAGAAATAGGAAATCTCACACCACCAGATGTATTTAATGGTACGACTCAATCAATTTTAAAAATCAGTTTACTTAGCGAACCTAAAAAAGTAAAATCAGGAAAGTTTCAAGTAGATATGGTAGGGGAAGTAATAGTTTTTCAGGGTAATAATCTGGTTGGAGAACCAATAGGGTTTAACAAAAGTGTTTTTGTCAAAGTGATAGACACACCGACATTACCGCAGATTTCATCTGAGTTTCAACAAACAGCTTATCGTGTCCGCAAAGCAGGTTTAGAAATATATAAAATTCAAGATTTGAATTTATGACACAAACGCAAGAATCTCCAGCAGTAAATGAAAGAAACGTTCACCCCCTAGAGGATGAAGCAGAATTTTTAGCAAAAGAACAGTCAGACAAGAGAGTAGAGAATGACCTAGCTAACCCAGGTTCTTTGGATAAGAAAGATAAAGATTTCGCCGCGATGAATGGGGTAAGTATTCAGCTTCAATCCTTAGCTGATACAGAAGCTCCTGAACCAGAAGAAATCACAACTACTCGTACAATTCCGCAAAACCCACTTTTAAAGATGGCTGTTATCGGTGGGATAATATTGATTTTTATAATGATTGTTGGCGGACTAATTAATGGTTCTATGAATGCCCTGAACTTTTCTACTACAAAAATAGAATCACCAAAAATAAGTCTTGAAGCAATAGAAGAACCAGTCAAGGATGAGACTGGACAAAATAAAACAGCTTTAGCTTTGACTAGCCAGAATGTGGAATTTAAGAAAATCCGCGATCAAAAAGCAGAAGCAACAGCAGCACCTAGTCCCACATTCACACCTGTGACGGTAGCTCCACCACCGACAAGAACAATACCTCAGCGTACACAACCAGTAACAGTTTCTAGAAATCCCTTTCCACCGAGAATTAATACATCGGTTAGACGCTCGTTGCCAGTTATTCAACATCAATCTCAACCAAAACAAGTAGCACGAATAATCCCCAATGCAAGTTCGGCTGTAAAAACTCAACCTCTAGACCCGATGCAACAATGGCTTGCTGTTGCAAACGTTGGTAGTTTCAGTAGTTCAGTTAACTCTGATGATGAACAATTAAACCCCAGTGGGATAAAAGGGGGAATAGGGTCAAGTACAGAAGTTAAAAATCAAACTACTGCACAAACAACTGATTATAATACAAAGCGTATTTTAGTTGGTAGTACTACAGAAGGACGGTTAGAGACACCAATATTTTGGGGGGCTAATGATGATATCGGTCAAAATTACCTGATTAAGATATCCCTTCCATTGAAAGCATCAGATGGTAGTGAAGTGTTACCCACGGGTTCTTATCTGGTAGCTCAATTGACTAATTCAAATGGCTCAGGATTTGCCCAATTGCGCGGGGTTTCAGTTTTAATTAATTCCGATGGGAACACCCAAGAAAAGAAACTGCCAGAAAACGCTGTTTTAATTATGTCGAAAAACGGCAGTTTTCTCAAAGCCGAATCTCGCAAAGGTAGTAATTTAGGAGGTGATTTGATGTCGGCCGTAATCGCCGGTGTTGCCAAGGCTGCTGAGATCCAGAATCGCCCAAGAAGTCAGACCAACATTAATACTAATGGATTTTCTAGTACTACAACTACTAATGATGATAAAAATATCACCTCTGCTTTTGGTGAAGGTGCATTTAACAATGTTCTCGAAGGTATTAAAGCATCTAATCAAAGCCGGTCTGGGCAATTAAATAGCCAAGAAAAAGTGTTCGTGATTGATGCTGGTCAGACAGTACAGGTATTCGTTAATCAAACGATTTCGTTATGAAAAAGATTCTAGCCCTAGCTGCAACATTATTGTTAATTAACTCTCATCAGGTTTTAGCTGGAAGTGTTAGAACTGTTTACTCTCAAGATGTTGATTCTAATTTCCTGGAACTGAAAATTTGGAAAGGTTATGGACTGACTATTAATTTGATGTCTACCGGAGAAGTTATCAAGCAAGTTTGGATTGGCGATCCCTCTAGAATTACTTTTACTTCAAACGGAAACTTGTGTCAGAAAAGCAATGATAATTCTAATGATTCAAATTGCAGCCAAGGAAATGCCACAATTTTATTCTTGCGGCAAATCACACCAATAAAGTTCGCTAATTTAACTTCTTCTTCGGATGGGAATACACAAATAACCATTATTACGAGTGGGTCAGATGGACAAAAACAATACCAATTTAAATTAATTCCTGCTACAGGAAGTCCATCTTACACTAGTCTGATGATTAAACCAGATTCGGCTCGTCCATTGCCTGTAGTACCTGTAGCTAGAATTAAACCGGAAGTAGTCCCAACTAGCTTAGATAAGATACCAACACCAGTAACAAGACCCCAACAACCAGCAGCTATAAACTCTATATTACCTGGTAGGGGTTTACCAAGAAACGATGCTAATGCTCTTGCTTATGGTTTAGCGATCGCTCATAGTAATGGTCAAATCAAAGAGGGTTCAATAACTTGGAAAAAAACTCAGGATGCGATTAAAATGCTACGTCAGGGCAAGAGCAAAGAAGAAGCTATCTCGCGTTCTGGTGTTAAGGAGGAAGTTTTTAATCAGTTAATTCAGTGGGGGCAAAAATAATGAGTAAAAAGCGTGACTTATTGAAAGAGTTAGGTAATTTATTTGGAGTAGTGATTCCCTATCGCTATATTTCTTTATTAGCAGAAATAGGTATTGTTATTGTAGTATGTGAAATATTAGTATTTGGAGTGGTAGGTGCGCTCAAAAATGACAAAAGCTGGAATTCATATATAGCAATTATTTTCAGTACATTATCTTTGCCAGCTTTATATACTTGGCATAAACTAAGTCAACCAGAAGTAGAGCGAATTGAATCCGAAATCAGATTCGATATAATTAGTTATAAACGTGAACGGCTCAAACCGGAATATTGTGAAGGTTGCACTCATTTTCGGCACAATGCCTTAACTGATGAACAAGGAAAACAAATAATTTGTAGCAGGCATCCCCAAGAATTAATATCTCAAAACTGTCCAGATTACGAACATCATGCAGAAGGGTATAAAAGAATTCAAGCAGAAAGAGAGAAAGCATCTGTTCTTTGTAGAAAATGTTTGTATTGTCATGGACAAGCTGATGTGGGCAATTTTTTAGTTTGTGCATTACATGCTGATGTCAGGTCAGACAATAACTGTCCAGATTATAAATCTAATTAGAGATTTACTGAGGTTTTGCCCTGTTTTACTCAAATAATTATCGGTTTTATTATTTGTATTTGTGAAAAAGGCATCAAAGAATCTGGACTAATTAATAGTTAATTAATCAGGAGATTAAATGAAGTTGAAACAATATTTATTAACAGCTATATCTTTAATTCCATTTATCTTACCTGCGCCATCAAAGGCACAGACTCCGACAACTACCTATTCGCAAGGTCAATATGTTGTCCAAGCTCCTGACTGGTCACGAATTACATGGGATAATCTCCCGCCTGTGCAACAACCGGGATATATTAGTATTCCACAAAATCTCATTTCGCTATTTGGATATGACCCGTCACGTTCCTGGTCAGCAGGACAAAAAGTTGATTCTGTTGTGATGCTGGGTGATGCGGATGATGCATTTAAAATGTCCAATTTGAGCCTGAAATCAATAAGTTCAATTGCACCAAGTAATAACAAACTGACACTAAAAGATTTTGGATTAATCCAATGGCAGACACCAGCATCGTTAGTAAAGGCCATTCCTAGTTTAGGAAACTTAAGTCTTCGACAAGTCCCACCAATAGCTGCTTTATTGTCTAGGAATGGGGTATTAAGTGGTGGAAAGATTTCTCAAATTTTACGGTCAAACCCGGAAGCAGGGAATCTCCCTTTAGGAAAACTTGATTTAAGCAAGTACTCATTAAACTCTATACCAGGATTAAGATCAACTTCCTTGGGAAAATTCAAGTCTTGGCAGCAAAGTTATATTAACCAAGTCCCTGGATTAAACCAAGTACCCTTCGACAAGATGCCTCAACCAATTAATTCTGGTGTTGGGATTGTGGGAATTGCTTCTGTAGTTCTTGGTACTTCTGAAAAAGGTGATGCGAGGGTTGGAAATAATTATTTTATCTCTGGCAGTGTAGTAAGGGGCGATAAAACTGTACCTAGTGCTTGTTCTGCTGGTAAAGAATGCTCATATCTAGAAATGGGCGATTTCTCCGGCTCAGAGGGTGCATTATATGGTAAGCGCTGGGCTTCTGGGTCATCACAGCATGTTTTAGGTGGTTATGGTTTTTTGGCTGCGGTCAATTCCGGGAAGGAACCAACAGGACGGCTGGTATATGGTAGTGGCTTTAAGGTGGCGCTGACCGGAGTTAATGAATCCAAGGGGACTGCCGACTTTGGCTTATTCTTTCGGATATGTGCGCGTCCTCCTTTTATGCAAAAAACTTGTACGCCCTATTTTATTGGGCCAGTGCCTTGGATACCAGTAAATGAAAATAATCTAGTTATTGTGGGAAGCGGACAATGACAACAACGACCAACACGCAAGTCAATGCTAACCAATTCATTCCACCAGGACTCTCTTCTGCACTAATTTCACCTGCTGGACTTGGATTACTAGCCTGTGGTGCAGTAATTGTGGTGGCTAAATATATTGATGCTAAAGGAGGTATTGCTAAACTAGCTACTGCCCGATGGGGTGGAACAACAGAGAAGACAGCAGCCCGGAAACTAGCGTGCAAACAAATAAATAAACGTAAACATAATCGTGTGTCGCTGTACGTGGGGACTCCCAAGAATATAAAAAGTGAAATTGTCAATGGTGTGAGAAAAACGTGCATTCCCGAAGATCCAGTAACCCTTTACTTACCAGACGCACAACGGGGGATTTTCGTTTGTGGTGGCCCAGGTTGTGGAAAATCATTTTCAATAATTAATCCGTTGATTCGTTCAGCAATAGATCAAGGATTCCCCTTAGCACTTTATGATTTTAAGTATGCAGAGCAGGAATCAGCCACAGATGCACCTAAAGGACAAGCACCAATACTAGCAGGGTACGCCCTAAAACGTGGTTATCAAGTCACCATTTTAGCTCCAGGTTTTGCAGAATCGGCAGTTGCTAACCCAATAGACTTTCTTCGTAGTAATGAAGATTCGGAAATGGCACGGCAGTTGGCAATCACACTCAACCGCAACTTTCAACTCGGTTCGGATGATTCGGGGAATAGCTTCTTCAGCAATGCTGGAGATCAACTGGTGCAAGCTGTTTTTATGCTGGCGAAAGGAACACAATACCCAGATATCATGATGTGCCAAGCAATTCTGGGATTACCGAAGCTAGTCAAGCGCATGGAAATTGCAGAGAACCTGAATTTCATGGTTAGAGAGGCTTTCGCACAGTTTGTATCTGTAGCCGGGTCGCCAGAAACAGCAGCTAGCATAGTGGGAACAGCAAGCGGATTGTTCAGCCGATTCATGGTTCCGGCAGCATTGGCGGCTTTTTGCGGAAAAACCAATATTCCACTGGACTTGAAAGGACGGCAGATGGTGATTTTTGGAATGAACAAAGAAAAGCGTGATGTAATTGCACCGTTGCTTGTCTCCATTCTGCATTTAATAATAAGTAGAAATGTCGCCTATAAACGCACTTCTCCTCTGGTGCTTGGGATTGATGAATTACCAACATTATATTTACCAGCCTTGGTGGATTGGTTGAACCAAAACCGGGAAGATGGACTAATTTCTATCTTAGGTTTACAAAATCTCTCAATGCTAATTGAATCTTATGGAGAAAATACAACTAATGCCATCTTTGGAGGTTGTGCTACCAAAGCATTCTTTAACCCTCAAGATGATGTAGCAGCAGAACGTTTTAGTAAATTCTTAGGTGATGAAGAGATTAAATACAAGCAACGTTCCCGTTCATCAGGAGGCAAGGGTGGTGCAAGTATTTCTAATTCTGACCAAAACAGTACTCGCAAGTTATTTGATATCAACCAATTTAATACATTACCAGAAGGGAAAGCTGTAATTATTAGTCCAGGGTTTCGTTCTCGCGGACAGATAAGTATACCAATCTTGCAAAATATTCATATTCCTCAACATGAGATTAATTCGGAAGCTGCGAGTGTAAAAGCTTGGTATAAATTCCAAAAGTCATTAGCCATGAAGTCTATTTTGAAACCTCCAGCAGATGAAGAAATGAGAATTCGTCGGGCAGAGGCATTAAAATTGTTGCCTTTGATAGAAACTCAAGAGCAGCTATCAGAATATGCAAGCCTGATTTAGGCAAGAAAAAGGGAACAGGGAACAGGGAACAGAGAATAGAAAAAATTAGTAATAAATGAAGGCTTTATATGTCAGAAATTAATGATTTTAAAGACTTAAAGATTTGGCAAAAAGGGATAGATATAGCTGAGAAATGCTATTTTTTGACCAAACTCTTTCCTAAAGATGAGTTGTATGGAATGGTACAACAAATCAGAAGGTCTGCGGCATCTATTCCAGCTAACATAGCACTTATGCTATGGAAGAAGATCAACGGCTGAGTATATAAGATTTCTTAACATTGCCCAAGGTTCACTTAACGAATTAGAAACACATATTATTTTATCTCAGAGAGTAGGATTATGTAGCCAAACTGACATAGAATCAACTCCCTTTGGGAGAGGGAACAGGGAACGGGCAACGGGCAACAGTTCGTCCGTTTGTTCCCTCTCCCCACCAATGGGTCTGAGTCCCCCACCTATAGGTGGTAAGTCTTGACGGGGGCTTAAATCCCCCGTCACAGACAGTCCCTGTTCCCTATTCCCTGTTCCCTGTTGCCCGTTAATTATCCTTTTACTACGAGAAGAGAGCCGGATGATTATTGCTCTTATTAAAAAGCTACAACAATAAATTCTGTTCCCTGTTCCCTGTTCCCTGTTCTCTGGATAAAATTCATGTCATCAAGTAAGTTTTACCCGTTCTCTGATTATGATAGAAAACAAATTGCAAAACTCCCTCCTGATATAGCAGCCCTAGCAGATAAATATCCAAGCGAAATTTTGAACACTGCTGATAGTTGGGATAACTTGCCTTTTGATGCTAACTATCTTCCTAAGTGCCTGGAAGTCTATAGTAGCGATGCAGATGATGCCAATATTTTTGTGTTAAATGGTGTTCTGAAAGATTATGTCCCATCTCGCGCTGAAAAAAATACATCATCGATAACAGTGATGATTGATGGAGAATTTGCTTACATTGAAGTTGAAGGTAGACAGGTTCTTAATAAACTCGGTGGGATAGTTTTGCCACAAGTAGCGATTAATCCTGAACTGTTAATTCAGTCAATTCTCAAAGGCGAAAATAATGATTGATGATGGTGAAGCGAAAGAAATTAAGCGAGATTATTTAGACATTTTAGAATCTCTCCTCAAACTCATCCATGCGAAAGCTAAAGAAAAAGGATTAGAACCCAGCAAGGATGTTTCTATTTACTCTAGCTCTAGCAAAGTTTATCAAGGAACATTGGGAGAATCTCCCTCTAAAAACTTATTAACACCAACGATAGTAGAGAACTTAAAAAAAGCTCTGTCTGACCCGAAAAATTCTCAAGGTGCAATTTCTATTAAAATTGGCAATGAAAAAGTATTCCATATTAAGAATGGAGAGGTACTGACTGACAAATTAGGTTTAGCTCCCCCATTACAGAAAAATAAAGTTGCTACGAAGGAGCGAACCTACAGTGTAGAGGCTTTAGGAAAACAAGTGCAAGTATTACAGAAAAAACTAAGCGAACAACAAAAACTTGTAGATAGTATCAAATCAGAAAAGCTTTCACCCGAATCCTTGTCAGAACTGGCTGCTCAAGTTGCCGAAATGGGTAAGTCTTTAGAAAAGCAACAACAGTTGATTGAGAACACCCAAAAAGCTTTATCCCAGGTGAATCAGGGGTTTTTACCACAAGTTCAAAATACGGTTCTTCAAAACTGGGTTGGGTCAGTTGAACGTCAAGTAAAGAAAACGGCTTCAAACGCATTTGAGCGCCTTAAAGATGCGCTGACCCCTGAAGTGACGAAGTTAAGGAAAGAAATTGCACAGATGAAAGCTCAAATAGAGCAACAAGTTACTAACCGACTAGATGAAGCCAGGGATGAACTCAATCAACAAGTTGGTAACTTAACTCAAGAGTTACGTACACAAGTAGATGGTGTTAAAAACACTGTTGATCAAAGTATTAAGGGTGTGAAGTCGGCCATTGACAATACTCGAACTGAACTACGGGCTGCTGTCGATGATGTCAAAGGTCAGGCAATTGAGCAAAGTGTCAAAGCGCTGCTGAATATCTTGGGCAAAGATAACTCTGATGGTTCTAAAAGTTTTAAAAGTACAAGCTTTGACTTTGAACGCCTTGGCGAGAATGTAATCGTTCGTGCCAAAAACGGCGATGCTGTTCTCACTGACGGAGTTTTATCACCTAACGTTAGTGAGCAACAGTTACAGGCACTTGGTAAGGTTCAATCTGTTGTTGATATGCATCATCAAATTCAGCAGGATTCTCAACAGGAAGCACAATTTAGAAGTATGCACAGATAAAGCAGGTGTGGCTCTTGACGCTCTTGAGGTAGGGGTAGCGTAAAAATGATACTAATCCTAATCATTAGTTTGTTGTTTGCACTGGGTGGAATAATTTTTCTAGCTTGGCTGTTTGTATTATTTCCACCTTCAACGCCAAAGTCAAAGTATCGCTCCCAAGGTTTTAAGCAATCGCCATTACCAGCCAAGAGTACAAAATCGTCTGACATTTCACCTCAAAATTTTGTACGGCAAAGCCCAGCACCAACGCAAAAGACTCTCTTAGCTAAAAATTTTAAAAAGCAGTTACCACTAAGCAAAGCAACAACGCGAAGGGTTAGATTAGCTAAAAAGCTTAAAAAGCAGGCAAATATTCAGTACGCCTCTCAAGTGCTGCAACGGCTTCGGAGCATAACTCCCATTGTTAAATTACCAGTAGTAATCGCCACACTGCGTAGGATATCACCTTACGTTTTTGAAGAGTTGGTACTTACTTGCTGCCTTGAACAGGGCTGGCAAATCCAACGCAACTTTCGGTACACTGGTGACGGCGGTATAGACGGTCGCGTATTAATTTTGGGAAAGCTCTATGTAATCCAGGTTAAACGCTACACTAATCACATTAATGCAGAACACATCAAAGATTTCCTGTCTTGTATTGAGCATGAAAGAGCCAGTGGTGGATTCTTCGTGCATACTGGCATAACTGGACAGTTGTCAAAACAGTTGATTCGTCGCTCCAATAAAATAATCTTAGTAAGCGGTCATAAACTAGTAAATTTTGTCTTAAATAAGCAGTTAAAAATAGTGGGAATAACAATAAGTGGTAAGTCTTAATTTTCATTTCCAATTGATTAGTTAGCGCCGAAACCGGATCTGCTCCCCGTTGTCATCTGACTGTTGAAGATTTATTTTCAATCTCTTCAGAATCAATGGTTTGTCATCTCTAATCAGTTGCCTAACGATGTTCATTTTTTCCTCAAAAGTCAAAGCTAAAGCATCAGTTGTAACACTCGTAAATAACTCGCTGACCTTTGCTCCTGTTACCTTTTCACCTTTGACATATTTTCCAACTTCCATAACTACTTCTGCCAATCTTTCAATATCTAAACCCTGAATCATCTGTTTGAGATGCAACTTTAATTCTGCTAGTAATGTTTTAGCTAAGGTTGACTCAGTAGCTGATCTGACTTTTCACGGGATGTGGAAAGGGGAAATTGGTTCGCGAATGATATTCGCGAATCACTGTGACTTTTTATATTTAGAAGCTTCCTCAACCAAATCTTTTAAACCCTGATTGAGAATTTCAACCG
>NZ_JACJTD010000089.1 GCF_014698505.1 Nostoc foliaceum FACHB-393
ATTCGCGAACCAAACTCCCCTTCCCACATCCCGTGAAAAGTCAGACCCCGAACTTTCACGCATTTTAGGATACGCAGATTTTACTGTTCGGAGCTGGGGTCTAGAAGGAAAAGCGAAACGAAATCCCCATTTTGTCGTCTACCAACTTTGCGCCCTGTTAGATGAAAAATGGATAAATCAAGGTAAAGTTCCAGGACAAAGACATCTGATTTCTGAAATGCTTACTGGGTAAAGAAATTACCGAAAATAGCTGACCAATTGAAGAAGGCAGATACTTTAAAGGCGAAAGGCTTTTGTGTTTTGTAAACAAGAACCACTCTCCGGCTAATACTCCGAACAGCGCCGCATAATTTTCTCTATTTTTGCAAATGCCAATTACCCGCCACGAAAAAGGCGGGTATTTTATGTATAGTTAGAAGTTCCAAGAAGTTCTCAGAGTCATGGGGATAGGGAGGTTTACCTGGCAAAATGAAGAACTAACAAGACCAGAAGTTGCGGCGATGTTAAAGCCAAAGGTTTCTGCAAGACAACTACAAGCATACTTGAACATAGCTCGGAAGTACTTGCCAGAGTTCCAGAAATTCACCAACAAAAAAACAGGTGGTCTAGATGGCTATGCAAAGCTATACGAGTGTCACATTACAGTACTTCAGGAAATTCGCTCACTAGCTAGGGAACATACTTTAGCTGACATAGAAATTGAATTTCAACAACGAGCATTAAACAAGTCAGAAGTGGGAAGTTGGAAGTAGATTTTTTGTTGCTTCCAACAAGGTGATTTTTAGATTTTTCCTAGAACAATGAAAAAAGGAGTAATTGCCTTGGCATCCAACAATTCTGTGCGAAGAACACAATCTCAAGTTCTTGCTAAGACACTCGCAGCGATTGGGCGCAAGTATCAGCATCACATAAACGCTGCCGGTACGGCGACAATCATTGTCATGCAGTCAATGCCCTCTTATGGGTGGGGCTTGTTCGATTCGGCCCAGGTGGCAATGACTTGTATGTTCGGCGGCGCTGGCGGTATTGGTGGTGGTGCGGCTGGCGGCGCGGCTGCCATTCAAGCACTTCCGGCAGTGATCAATGCAACCATCACAGTACTTTTGTTTGTATACTTTGTAGCTTCTGGGCTTAAGGTTGCCAACGGCATTGGTGAAGGACAGGAAGTAACGCAGATGGTTCAACAGCCCGTAGGCGTGTTTTTCATAATCCTGGTGCTTTGGATTGCTCAAAGTATCTTATTTAACGGCGTTACAGCCGCTTGTTAGTGATGAGCGAGTCTAATAAATCGCCCATGAAACGGGTGAATCAGTCACTTGGTCAAAATGCAACAATAGGCATTTTTACTGGCTTTCAGTTTGCAGTCGCCTTATTTATGTTTGGCGTGGGCTTCATCATAGCGATTATGTTTGGGGCGGGAATAGTTTGGGGACTGCTGGCTGGGGTTTGGTTGAGTGCCACGGTGATAGTTTTATCTGGGAAGCGTCCTTACTTGTTCTGGTCAAGAGTGTTCCCAAGCGTTCCAACTTTCACACGCGGCTATATCAGATATACTTCGCCCCAAAACAAAAAAAGGGCGGGTTTCAAGAAAATGCCTAAGCTATGGTAAAAAGCAGCATTCGTAATCAAAAAATAGTTCCCTTTGAAGACTTTTTAGACTTAGCAACCTTAGTAAAATTAAAAAAGGAGAACTATCAAATCGGAGCTTACTTGTTGAGTAAAAAACAAGTAAGCGACACTAATAACACCCTGCAATTAGTATTCGGATATGAATGCACTGGCTTTCACCCACTGTTTAATTCATCAGAGAGACTAGAGGGAATTGCCAAGGCTTTTGAGAACGGCTGTAAAGATTTCTCCGAGGGTGAGAAATTCACATTTCGTTGGTCTTCGTTTTGCGACGAAGACAAAGTAATTGAAGACTATCGTCAGAGGCTAGCTAGCCCTGTATCTCCTGAGAGTGAGTTTCTTGATTGGGGGCAGGTTGCCCGAATGCAGGAACTCACACGTAACCATCAGCGCAAGGATATTAAGCTCAGTATTTACACGACTTTCACTGTCCGCCCAGGAGGAACCGAAGGTGGTGACGCGGTAGATAGAGCGATAGTTAAGCTGGCGAACTTTTTACAGCGCAAATTCACCCCAACAGGAGCAACCGAACTCACTCTTCAAAACTTAATTCAAGTTCTTGAAAAAGCGATAATAGTCTCTTTGCGGCATCAACAAATACTATCTGAGATGGGCTTGTTCCCCTCGCCAAAATCAGACAAGCAATTGTGGGACGACCTAGTTGATAGAATGGGTGCGAAGGCTGTAAAAGTGCCCCATACCTTGGTTTATGATACTGGTGAATTAAGGGAGGAATTTAGCGAAGCCGCGCCCAACCCATCGCGGTATAACGATCAATTACACGCTACATCCGTACTTCTGAATAACGGCATACCTCACGCTGATAGGCGCTGGGTATGTTTGCCCCACCAGAGTACTGACAAAAAGAAATATATCGGCGTGATGACGCTTGCCCAAAAACCAGAGGTATTTGCTTCAACCTATCAGCAAGTACGCTTTTTATGGGACGTATTCTCACGCGAGGTTATTTATGATGTCGAGATAATAACAGAGATTAGCCCAGCCGATCAAAAAATGATTAGGCTTACCCAACAATTGATTACGAGGCGGTCAATAAATGCCGAGGCGATCGCCAGCAAAAAGACTATTGACGTAGGAGCGCAAATTAATACGGAGCGGTCAGTCGATGCTCAGAAGCAGCTTTACACGGGTGATGTCCCGGAAAATGTAGCTGTCATAATCCTTGTTTATCGCAATTCTCCTTCCGAAATCGACGACGCTTGCAGGCTGATTTCAGGGTATATCAATCAACCGGCTGAGTTGATTAGGGAAATGCAATATACATGGTCAATCTGGCT
This sequence comes from Nostoc foliaceum FACHB-393, assembly GCF_014698505.1. Classification (GTDB taxonomy): domain Bacteria; phylum Cyanobacteriota; class Cyanobacteriia; order Cyanobacteriales; family Nostocaceae; genus Nostoc; species Nostoc foliaceum_A. Next base: position 2,928 of record NZ_JACJTD010000089.1, read on the forward strand.
TGACAGTTTGCTGTTGAGACAGCGGCCGCAGCTGACTTTTCCTTTCAACAGACGTGCCACTTTCTTTGCCAGTGAAGTAATTGGTTTAACGCCAGTCATTCAAACAGCGCACGGTGATAAACAAGGTTTTGAATTAGTTGCTGACGAAGGTCAATCCTCGGTTCACATTGACCTATCAAAGCCGAAAAACATGATGGTAATCGGCACTACCGGGAGTGGGAAATCGGTAATAATTGCCTCTATTATTTATCAATGCTTGGCGTTGGGAATGTCAGTATTAATGATTGACTTGCCCAATGATGATGGTTCAGGAACCTTTGGAGATTTCACGCCCTACTTTAATGGGTTTTATTTTGATATCTCTAAGGAATCAAACAACCTTGTACAACCGCTAGACCTATCAAAGCTTCCTGAGTCGCAGTGGGAGGAAAGAACAAAAGCCCATCGGAATGATATTAATTTAATCGTGCTTCAATTAGTTTTAGGGACGCAAAAGTTTGATGGGTTGCTATCACAAACTATCGAGTCTGTTATACCTCTAGGCACAAAAGCCTTTTACGAAGATGCTGAAATCCAAGAGCGATTTGAATTAGCACGAAAAGCAGGGATAAACACCCCAGAATGGGCGAATACCCCGACATTAGCAGATATGGAGAAATTCTTCTCGCTTGCGTATATTTATTTAGGCTATCAGGACGACAATGTAGAAAAAGCACTTAATTACATCCGCTTGCGGTTACAGTACTGGCAAGCTAGTAGTATCGGTAGCGCTATCTGTAAGCCTTCAACCTTCCAGGCAGATAGCCAGTTGATTACCTTTGCACTGACTAATCTGCAATCAGGAAAGGATGCAGAAGTGTTCGGGATGAGTGCATATATCGCCGCGTCCCGTCAATCCCTCTCCTCGCCCAACAGCGTGTTCTTTATGGATGAGGCTAGCGTATTGCTGGGATTTTCCGCATTGTCGCGGCTTGCGGGTCGTAAATGCGCTACGGCTCGAAAGCAAGGCTGCCGGGTGTTTCTGGCAGCGCAGGACGTTATCTCTATCGCCAAATCCTCAGCGGGAGAACAAATATTACAAAATATGCCATTACGGTTGATTGGGCGTATTGTCCCAGGCGCGGCTAATAGTTTCTCTGAGTTGCTGGGCATCCCTAGAGAAATTATCGATAAAAACGAAAGCTTTGTCCCCAATATTCAGCAGCTATATACGTTGTGGTTGCTCGACTATAACAACAAGTATGTGCGCTGCCGCTATTATCCCTCGTATCCACTGTTGGCATTGGTTGCCAATAGCAGAGAAGAACAAGCCACGCGAGATAAATTCAAGAAAATTCACAGCGACAAGTTCACATGGGTGGCAGAATTTTCTAAATATTATGTCGAGTGTATCAAACAGGGAAAACCATTATGAAGGTTCTATCATCAGTCATTCATACGAAGCTATTGGTGGCAATACTAGCAGGTGTCGTGTCAATAGGAGGCTTCCAGGTTTGGCAATACAATCAAGCTCAATACGCAAAATTTATTATTCATGCGAAGAACGACTGCGGCGTGTATTTGGAATTGGGCGAAAACGCAGTTAAAAACAGTCCTAGTTTGAGGGCATTGAAGTATCAAAATAAACGACTACGTGAGCTAAGGCAACCGGGGATTGGCTCTGAATCCGCCAGCCCAGGACATTACGTTATGCTTTTTCAATCCCCTGCTTCTACCCTTCCGCCTAATGCTAACCCTATCGATGATCCGTTCTTTACCAGTTTATTAAATAAGGAAGAATCACCTAAAACGTTAATGGCTGATGTTGTTTCTTTTGATTTACCCAAAAAACAGGCCACTGTAAAATCTCTCTGCACTAAAAAACCCTTTGTAGTAGACCTGGAGGACTTGTATCTTGAATACCAACCGATTGATCGTAATCTCAGGCGCAGCAATTTTGATATCCTTTTCTAGCCTCCCTGCCAATGCTCAAGCTAGTCAAAACCAATCTTTCTTAACTCAATTCCAACAAATCTATAGCAGCTTGCAGACTTACATTAGTAATTATCAGAAAGAATTTACTAAAAGTTTGGGCAAGTTAGAAGCTGAATTAAATCAGGCAATTGAATCTAGTATTGGTGATTTGGGTATTCCCGATCCCCTAAAAGCTGGCAAGAATATCGAGAAAGTGATTGAGAAACAAGAAGGCGCGTTGCTGATATTAGACCCTCGCATTCAAGCCGACAATGCTATTAAGGATTGGAACCAGCAATATACACGCGGTCAGTCAGAATCAGTACTAGGAGTTGAGGGTCAACGAGTGCAATCGCAAGAGGCAGCAATAACTAATGATGCCACTGCCCAATCAAGCGAAAATGCTGCTGCCGCGCAGGATGATGTCATTACCCAAGACATTCTCAAAAAGGTCGCTATTCAAAACTTACAAAGTGTTGTAATTGCCAAATCTATCCATGCAGAAGCGCAAAAACAATCTCGTTCCTTGGCTGTTACAAATATCAATCTTGCTGATATTTCTAGTCGCATGGATGAGCAAGCGGCAGCGAAGGATCAGGAATCTAATGCCGCTACTCGGCAAATCATTCAATCTGCCGCCGCTAACGATTCCTTCTGGAAGAATCAATAATCAAGTCAACTTGAAGAAGAATTCAGAAGTCAGAATTCAGGAGTCAGAATGAATCAGTGGGGGATTCAGACCCGCCACTGTCTTGTTGACCACTAAATAAAAGATTTAGTGGGGGTGCAAAAACGCCCTGGATTCATCCACTATGAAGTTCAAAATTCATTCTGAATTCTGGCTCCTGACTCCTGAATTCTGTTTCAATAACGTTACGGTAACTGAGATGATAGCGCTCTTAACTATTCTTTTTGCTCAAACTACAGGACAGCAAGCCGGGGAAAATACGGGTACTACAAACTCAGGTGAAATAGTCGAAGGCGCTATCGAAGGCGCAGACATAATCTATAAATCGTTTGAGAATGATTGGTTGGAATTAGCATCTGGAATAAGCCCAATTTATACGGCTGTTGTCGCTGTTTCTACTCTCACGGCTGTTGTGATGATTGGCTTTGCCTCATTCGGCTGGTACAGGAAGTTTGCAGAAGAAGGGTTTGGTTTTGATTTTATATCTGAGATGGTTTTACCGTTGCTAGTAATTGTAATGCTTAGTAATAATGGGTTCCTTCTCGCCAATACAACAGTCGCATTAAAAAACGTATCGACCGGACTAAACAGGAGCATTTTAAATATTACCAGAAATGGGGTCAATTTGAGAGATGCCATACGGAATGTAAACGCTGACCAAAGCTTTGTTTTAGCCGCGCAGATAGCCTTAGCTAGTTGCGAAAAACTAAGTGAAGAGAAGAAGGAAGGTGAAGAATTAAGCCAGAAGCAAGCTTGCATTAAAAAAGCTGTGGAGAATACGCGAAAAGACGCGCAGAAAGCTAGAGAAAAGACTGGCGCGGGTTCTGGAGGAGGAAGTTGGAACCCCTTAGACCTTAGTGGCGAACTAATCAATAGTGCAGTTCAAGGCTTTGTTTACGTAATTCTCAGTGGGGTATCGGCAGCTTTTCAATACATCGTCCAACTGTCATTCTTAATGATTGCATTCGCCGCCCCAATCTTCCTAGTTCTATCTTTGCTGCCCTTCCAAAGCAAGCCTATCTATGCTTGGCTGGCTGGCTGGTTAGGACTAACATTAGTTCTCATTTCCTACTCGATAACAGTAGGCATTATTGCCAGCGCAATAGTCTCCAAGCCTTCTAGCAATCCTTTATTATTGCAACTTTTGCAAGCCATTTTCTCGCCATTGCTTGCAGTAGCCATAGGTACTGGTGGCGGAATGGCTGTATTTTCAGCTTTCACTAGTGGGGTTAAATTCTCGGTGGGGTTACGAAGATGAAATTATTAGAGAGAAAAGAGTTAAACTTTACCCCAATTTTCTTAATAGTCAATGCTATTTTATTAACGCTTTTATTATTCATAGAAATTGTCAATTTTGCTCGGATAGCAACAATTTCTAAAACGAAAGCTTCGACCTTGGTAGAATTGTCTGACGGCGAATCTATCAGAGTTCTTCCTATAGGTAGCTTGGAGCGATCGCCGCAAGCTATTACGTATTTTATCGGGCAAACAATGACCAAGCTCTTGAGTTGGAATGCTCTACCAAAGCCAAGCGATGATTACAAGATAGACCCGACCAAACAATTAAAGTTAGATCCTGGGGTATCAACATCAAAAGGCAAGATTACTACTAGTGTATGGGCTTCAGGTTTTGCGTTGTCAGAAGATTTTCGCGCACCATTCCTTGAGGAGATAAGTAATTTGACGCCGCCCGATGTCTTTAATGGGTCTACGCAATCAATCCTAAAAGTCAGCCTAATCAGTCAGCCAACTCGGATTAAGGATGGGCAATGGAAAGTAGATATGGTTGCAGAGATTGTTGTTTTTCAAGGCAGTAATTTAGTTGGCAAGCCCATCGCTTTTAACAAAACTGTATTTGTCAGGGCGATTGATACGGCTGCCCTGCCTAGATTTGCGTCCGATGTTCAAGAAACCGCATCAAGGGTTCGTAAAGCGGGGTTGGAAATTTACAAAATCCAAGATTTAGACTTATGAAAAAGAAACAGCAAGAGCCTTTGCCAGAGGCAACTATTGAGATAGAGTCGCAAGATTTTGCCGCGATGAACGGGGCTAAAACCTCTTCGATTAATGATTCAGATCAAAGAGAAGAAAACCCCGCTCCAGAAGAAATTGTTACTGCTCGAACAGTCTCGCAATCTCCACTCTTAAAAATGGGCGTTGTTGCCCTAATTTGCTTTATCTTCGTGGCGCTCATTGGGGCAATGCTAGGCAACTCAATGAATGTGCTGAAGTTTTCTAAGGGCATTGTGCAACCGCCTACAGAAGAGCAAACGCCCCTAGCAGAGCCGGAAAATGAGACGGGCAAGGATAAAACAGCGCTTGCTCTGACTAGCCAAAATTACGAGTTAAAGCAGATTCGCGATCGCTTGCCTAGCCCAACGCCTACCCCTAGCGCAACCTTAGCCCCAGCCCCAATCGCACCCGTTACCCCTCCGATGCAACCAGTGCAGCGCGGACAACGTTCTTACCCAGTCGCCAGTCAGCCAGCTTTGCCGAGAACTTTCCCCCAGGCTAGAGGATCGCAACCCCAGCCCAAAATTGCCCAGCCGATCAGACAATCTCCTTTGGCGTTACCAACGGCTGCAACCAACGCCCCCACCAAAGACCCCACTCAGCAATGGCTTCTCGCTGCAAACGCTGGCAGTTTCAGGAGTTCAGTCGATGAATCAGATAGCGAAAAACCCATCAAGATTAATGGAATTGAAGGAGGTACGGGAGGAGCTACACAAGTCGCCCAGAACACTACCATTAATTACAACGCTCTTCGCGTACTTGTTGGCAGCACCGCAGAGGGGAGGCTAGAAACGCCGATCGCTTGGGGCACTGGTGACGCTGGCAACCAGAATTACTTGGTGAAACTAACAAAACCCTTAAAAGCCTCAGATGGTAGGGACGTACTACCCGTGGGCGCTTATCTGGTTGTTCAACTAGCAGAGTCCAATGGTTCGGGTTTCGCCAAGCTGCGCGGTGTTTCAGTATTGGTCAATATAAACGGCGATACGCAAGAAAAGCAACTCCCAGAAAATGCCGTTCTGATAATGGGCAAGGATGGTGGTTTCTTAAAAGCAGAGTCTCGCAGAGGTAGCAACCTGGGTAACAATTTCATTTCTGCGATCGTCGCGGGAGTTGCGAAGGCTGCCCAGGTACAGAATAGCCCTGTAACTCAAGTTAGTACGAACTCTAATGGCTTCTCTACTAGCTCCACTACCAACGAGCAAAAAGATTTATCCGCCGCTTTTGGAGAGGGTGCATTTAATAGCATTCTCGACAATATCAAAAGCTCAAATGTCGCCCGTTCTCAACAGTTAAGCGGTAGAGAAGAAGTATTTGTGATCGATGCTGGCAAGTCAGTTCAAATATTCATCAATCAAACAATATCGCTCTAGTCAGAATAACGTTACGGTAACTGAGGATATAAATGTTAAAGAAAACCACTATTATTGCAGCATTTTTAATCTTAACTAGCGCGGCAAAAGCAACGGCGATAGCTGCCCGAACGGTTTACCAGAACGACGCAAACTCCAATGCCATCGAATTAAAAGTGTGGAAGGGCTACGGGCTAACTATTAATTTGATGTCTACAGGGGAAACTATCAAGCAAGTTTGGATAGGCGATCCAAGTCGCTTCGCCTTTACTTCAAATGGTGCTTTATGCCCGTCATCAGGCGGCGATTCTGACTGCACAGGAGGCAAAGCGACTGTAATTTTCCTTCGCCAGATTGACCCGATCAACTTCCCTGTTACCTCTAGTAGCAATGGAAGCACTCAAATTACAGTACTTACCAATGAAAAACAATATCAATTTAAGATAGTCCCTGCTACTGGCAACCCAGCCTATACAAGCTTGGTGATTAAATCGGATTCGGAGCGCCCATTGCCAATTACGCGTCCGCGAACGCCACTTCCTCTAACAGTTCAAAAGCCGCAATCAGCGCCGTCAGACTTCCCGCAGCCCTCGCCGCCACCACAAACAATAAAAGTCCCCCCGCCTCAGCCTGTTGCCGTTTTACGCCCCAATCCTGGGACTACGCTAAATGGTGCGATTCAGAGGAACGATGCCAATGCTCTCGTTTTTGGGCTAGCAGAGGCGGGGCGGAAAGGTCAAGTTAAACCCGGATCTACCACCTGGAACAAGGTACAAGATGCAATTAAATTGTTACGGCGTGGCAAGACTATAGATGAGGCAATTTCGCTTTCTCAGGTCGATAAAACCACTTTTCATCAATTACTTGAATGGGGACGATTGTGAGTGAATTATTAAAAGTTTTTCGCAAAAAACTAGACAAGTTTCTCTATTTGTGTAGGTGGGGAAATGAATTGTTGATACTTTCCGTAACAGCCTAGTTATTAACTCTTACTGTTGTTAAAATCATGAAGTTTAAACTCTTTCTACTGACTGCTTTCGCCTCCCTGGTTCCACTTTCCGCCTCAATCGCAGAGACACCGAGAACTACCCCGACAATTGAGCATTCCCAAGGGAATTACAAAACTGCTGCCCCCGACTGGTCAAAAATCACATGGGATACTTTGCCACCCGTTCAGCAGCCAGGATTTTTAAAGATACCTAAAAACCTGATTTCGACTTTTGGATACGATCCCTCGCGTTCGTGGACAGCAGGGCAAAAAGTAGATTCTGTTGTGATGCTGGGCGATGCCGATGATGCTTTTAAGATGTCTCTATTGAGCTTAAAGTCCATTAGTACGGTGGCTTTGCCCACTACAGCCACAACCACCAAACCCACTCTCAAAGACTTTGGATTAATGCAATGGCAAACGCCAAAAACATTAGTTAAAGCAATGCCTGAATTAAGCAATTTGAGCCTATCAGAAGTTCCCCCATTAGCGGCTCTATTTTCTAAGAATGGTGCTGGACTGGGTAGCAGCACTATTTCTCAAGCCATAGCCTCAAATCCTCAAGCCGCAAACCTGACACTAGATAAGATTGACCTAAGCAAATATTCGCTTGATTCAATTCCTGGGTTGGACAAAACTCAATTAGGAAAGTTTAAATCATGGCAGCAAGCTTATGTCAATCAAATTCCTAAATTAAGTCAAGTTCCCTTTGATAAAATGCCTCAGCCTATTAGCTCTGGCATTGGTGTTGTGGGTATCGCATCTGTTGTACTTGGTACGGCAGAAAAGGGCGACAGAAGGGCTGGGAATAATTACTTTGTGTCTGGCAGCGTTGTCAGAGGCGACCGCACTGAAGAGGTCGCCTGTCCTCCAAGCATTGAATGCTCATACTTAGAGATGGGGGATTTTGCTGGCGAACAAGGGGGCTTATATGGCAAGCGCTGGGCATCTGGCTCATCTCAGCAAGTTAAGGGCGGTTATGGAATTCTTGCCGCCGTGAATGGGGGCAAGGAACCCACGGGGCGGCTAGTGTATGGTAGTGGGTTCAAAGTGGCGCTAACTGGAGTTAATGAATCCCTTGGGACTGCCGACTTTGGCTTATTCTTTAGGATCTGTGCGCGACCGCCATTTCAGCAGAAAACTTGCACCCCTTACTTCATTGGGCCAGTTCCCTGGTTGCCCGTGAGTGAGAATGATTTGGTTATCGTGGGCACTGGACGATGAGAGGGACTCCTAAGACAGAGGTTAAGCCAAATCAATTTATTCCCCCAGGTATTGAATCGGCTCTGTTTTCCCCCGCAGGTTTAGGGGTACTCGCCTGTGGTGCGGTGATCGTAATCGCCAAAATCATCGATAGTAGGGGAGGTATTGCCAAGCTAGCGACAGCGCGGTGGGGCGGGACAACAGAGAAAACAGCGGCTCGTCAGTTGGCGTGTAAACAAATCCAGCAACGCTTGCATAACCGAGTATCGCTGTATGTGGGAACTCCCAAGAATACAACGAGCGAGGTTATTAATGGTGTCCGTAGAACTTGTATCCCTGAAGATTCAACAACCCTTTATTTTCCAGAGGCACAGCGAGGCATCCTAGTTTGTGGTGGCCCAGGGAGTGGAAAGTCATTTTCAATGATTAATCCCCTGATTCGCTCTGCAATTGATCAGGGCTTACCTCTGGCTTTATATGATTTCAAATACGCCTCCCAGGAATCAGCTGATTCTCCATCTAAAGGGCAAGCTCCAATACTTGCAGGGTATGCGATAGAACGCGGTTATCAGGTTACTGTGCTTGCTCCAGGCTTTCCAGAATCAGCTGTTGCTAACCCTATCGACTTTCTTCGTAGCAATGAAGACTCAGAGATGGCGCGGCAACTTGCAATTACACTCAATCGCAATTTCCAACTCGGTGATAAAGACTCTGGAAATAGCTTCTTTACCAACGCTGGCGATCAGTTAGTCCAAGCCGTCTTTATGCTGGCGAAGGGCACAGAGTATCCAGATATCATGATGTGCCAAGCAATCCTGGGTTTGCCAAAGTTAGTTAAGCGCATTGAGCAAGCCGCCGAACTAAACTTCATGGTTAGAGAGGCTTTCGCACAGTTTGTATCTGTTGCAGGGTCGCCAGAAACAGCGGCTAGTATTGTGGGTACAGCTAGCGGATTGTTCAGCCGATTCATGGTTCCCTCGGCCTTGGCTGCCTTCTGTGGTCAGACTAACATTCCTTTGGATTTGAAGGGGCGGCAGATGGTGATTTTCGGGATGAACAAAGAGAAGCGTGATGTAATTGCACCCTTGCTAGTCTCGATTCTGCATCTATTAGTGAGTCGGAATGTAGCTAACAAACGTACTTGTCCTTTGGTATTAGGGATTGACGAATTACCTACTCTTTATTTACCAGCACTGGTTGATTGGCTGAATCAGAATCGGGAAGATGGATTGGTATCAATACTGGGATTACAAAATCTCTCAATGCTGATTGAATCCTATGGTGAAAACACAACTAATGCCATCTTTGGTGGTTGTGCTACCAAAGCATTCTTTAACCCCCAAGATGATGTCGCCGCCGAACGATTTAGTAAGTTTTTAGGTGAAGAGGAAATTAAATACAAGCAACGTTCTCGCTCATCAGGAGGCAAGGGTGGTGCAAGCATTTCTAATTCTGACCAAAACAGTACTCGCAAGTTATTTGATGTCAATCAATTTAACACCTTACCATCGGGAAAAGCAGTAATTATTAGTCCCGGTTTTCGTTCTCGTGGTCAAATAAGTTTGCCAATCTTGGAATCAATTAAGATTCCTCAGCATGAAATCCAATCTGAAGCTGACAGTGTGAAAGCTTGGTACGAGTTTCAAAAGTTTTTATCTAAAGAATCTACTCTCTTAACTCCAGCAGATGAAGAAATGAAAATTCGCCGAGCCTCCGCGATAAAATTGTTACCTTTAATAGAAAACCAAGAGCAGTTATCAGAATATGCAAGTCTGATTTAGGCAAGAAAAAGGGAACAGGTAACAGGGAACAGGGAATAGAAAAAATTAGTAATAAATGAAGGGTTTATATGTCAGAAATTAATGATTTTAAAGACTTAAAGATTTGGCAAAAAGGGATAGATATAGCTGAGAAATGCTATTTTTTGACCAAACTCTTTCCTAAAGATGAGTTGTATGGAATGGTACAACAAATCAGAAGGTCTGCGGCATCTATTCCAGCTAACATAGCACTTATGCTATGGAAGAAGATCAACGGCTGAGTATATAAGATTTCTTAACATTGCCCAAGGTTCACTTAACGAATTAGAAACACATATTATTTTATCTCAGAGAGTAGGATTATGTAGCCAAACTGACATAGAATCAATTATCTTTTTACTACGAGAAGAGAGCCGGATGATTATTGCTCTTATTAAAAAGCTACAACAATAAATTCTGTTCCCTGTTCCCTGTTCTCTGGAGAAAATTCATGTCGCCAAGTAAGTTTTACCCGTTCTCTGATTATGACAGAAAACAACTTGCTAAACTCCCTCCTGATATAGCAGCCCTAGCAGATAAATATCCAAGTGAGATTTTAAACACTGCTGATAGTTGGGATAACTTGCCTTTTGATGCTAACTATTTTCCTGAGTGCCTTGAAGTCTATAGCGGCGATGCAGATGATGCCAATATTTTTGTGTTAAATGGTGTTCTGAAAGATTATGTCCCATCTTATGCTGAAAAAAATACATCATCGATAACAGTAATGATTGATGGAGAATTTGCTTACATAGAAGTTGAGGGTAGACAGGTTCTTAATAAACTCGGTGGAATAGTTTTACCAGAAGTAGCGATTAATCCTGAACTGTTAATTCAGTCAATTCTCAAAGGTGAAAATAATGATTGATGATGGCGAAGCTAAAGAGATTAAGCGAGATTATCTAGACATTTTAGAATCTCTCCTCAAACTCATCCATGCGAAAGCTAAAGAAAAAGGATTAGATCCCAGCAAGGATATTCATATTTACTCTAGCTCTAGGAAAGTTTATCAAGGAACATTGGGAGAATCACCCTCTAAAAACTTCTTAACGCCGACGATAGTAGAGAACTTAAAAAAAGCTCTGTCTGACCCGAAAAATTCTCAAGGTGCAATTTCTATTAAAATTGGTAATGAAAAAGTATTCCATATTAAAAATGGAGAGGTATTGACTGACAAATTAGGTTTAGCTCCGGCATCACAGAAAAATAAAGTTGTAAGTAATGAGCGAATCTACAATGTAGAAGCTTTAGGAAAACAAGTGCAAGTATTGCAGAAAAAACTAAGCGAACAACAAAAACTTGTAGATAGTATCAAATCAGAACAGCTTTCACCCGAATCTTTATCACAACTAGCTGCTCAAGTTGCCGAAATGAGTAAATCCTTGGAGAAGCAGCAACAGTTGATTGAAAACACCCAAAAAGCATTGTCACAGGTAAATGAACGGTTTTTACCACAAGTTCAAAATACGGTTCTTCAAAATTGGGTGGGTACGGTTGAGAACAAGGTAAAACAAACTGCCAAGAATGTTTTTGAGCGGATTAAAGATGTGCTGACACCCGAAGTAACGAAGCTCAGAAAGGAAATTACTTCACTTAAATCTCAAATTAATGAACAAATTACTAGCTTCAAGGATGAAGTTAAATATCAGACTGACAGTGTAAGAAATCAACTCAATCAACAAGTTGGTAACTTAACTCAAGAGATACGTACACAGGTAGATAGTCTTAAAAACACGGCTGATCAAAGCCTTATGGGTGTTCAGTCAGCCATTGATAATACTCGAACTGAACTACGGGCTGCTGTTGAGGATGTTAAAGGTCAAGCAATTGAACAGAGTGTCAAAGCAATGCTGAATATCTTGGGCAAAGATAACCCTGATGGTTCCAAGAGTTTTAAAAGTACAACTTTTGATTTTGAACGTCTTGGCGATAATGTAATCGTTCGTGCCAAAAACGGCGATACTGTTCTCACTGATGGAGTTTTATCACGTAACGTAAGTGACCAACAGTTACAGGCACTTGATAAGGTTCAATCTGTTGTTGATATGCATCATCAAATTCAGCAGGATTTTCAACAAGAATCACAATTTAGAAATATGCACAGGTAAGCCCGCATTTCTCACAAGCTTGAGGGGATATTGGGCAGAGGGGATTGAACTTGGCACATTGAACTCTCCTTTGCCTCCCTGTTCCATGATCAAAGGGGAGCGTAAAAATGATACTAATCCTAATCATTGGTTTGTTGTTTGCACTGGGTGGAATAATTTTTCTAGCTTGGCTGTTTGTATTATTTCCACCTTCAACGCCAAAGTCAAAGTATCGCTCCCAAGGTTTTAAGCAATCGCCATTACCACCCAAGAGTACAAAATCGTCTGACATTTCACCTCAAAATTTTGTACGACAAAGCCCAGTAGCAACCCAAAAGGCTTTCTTAGCTAAAAATTTTAAGAAGCAATTACTACCAAGCCCAGCGCGAACACCAAGGGTTAGATTACCTAAAAATCTTAAAAAACACTTGAATAATATTGAGTACGCTAGTCAAGTATTACTTGAGCTTCGTAGCATAACTCAATTAGCCAAATTGCCAGTAGTAATCGCCACACTGCGTAGGATATCACCCTACGTTTTTGAGGAATTGGTACTCACTTGCTGCTTTGAACAGGGGTGGCAAATTCAACGCAACTTTCGGTACACCGGTGACGGCGGGATAGATGGTCGCGTGTTGATTTTGGGAAAGCTTTATGTAATCCAGGTTAAGCGTTATGCTGATTACATTAGCCCAAAACACATCAAAGATTTCCTGTGCTGTATTGAAGGAGAAGCAGCTAGTGGTGGATTCTTCGTGCATACTGCCATAACTGGACAGTTATCAAAACAATTGATTCGTCGCTCCGACAAAATAATCTTAGTGAGCGGTCAGAAACTAGTAAATTTTGTCTTAGGTAAGCAGTTAAAAATAGTGGGAATAACAATACCAGTTAAAACAGTGAACAGTTATCAGTAAACAACTAATCTATGAATGAATGAATTAATGGAAATATCTGATAGCTGATAATTGATAACTGATAAGTTAGCGTCGAAACTGTAGATGCTCCCCGTTATCATCTGATTGTTGAGGGTTTATTTTCAATCTCTTCAGAATCGATGGTTTGTCATCTCTAATCAGTTGCCTAACGATGTTCATTTTCTCCTCAAAAGTCAAAGCTAAAGCATCAGTTGTAACACTCGTAAATAACTCGCTGACCTTTGCTCCTGTTACCTTTTCACCTTTGACATATTTTCCTACTTCCATAACTACTTCTGCCAATCTTTCAATATCTAAACCCTGAATCATCTGTTTGAGATGCAACTTTAATTCTGCTAGTAATGTTTTAGCTAAGGTTGACTCAGTAGCTGATTGCTCAACAGAGTTAGAGGTGGATAAAATAGCTCTCTTCTCTACATGAGATTGCAACTCAGTTGTCAATGCTGTTTCAAAGTCATTGAATGTAGTCTTAGATGCAACAAGTTGTTGATGAGACTGAGAAAGTTGTTCTGTTAATCCTAATATTGTTTGGGTCAAAGCAGACTCGATAGCTGATTGTTCAATATAATCAGAGATTGACAGAATGGCTTTGTTTTGTGCATGAGATTGCAACTCAGCCGTCAATGCTATTTCAAACTTATTGAATGTACTTTTAGCAGCAAGAAGTTGTTGATGAGATTGAGAAAGTTGCTCTGTCAATCCTAATACTGCTTGGTTTAAAGCAGACTCGATAGCTGATTGCTCAACATAATCAGAAATTGACAGAATAGCTTTATTTTCTGCATGAGATTGCAACTCAGCCGTCAATGCTGTTTCAAACTCATTAAATGTACTTTTAGCAGTAACAAGTTGTTGATGAGATTGAGAAAGTTGTTCTGTCAATCCTAATACTGCTTGGTTTAAAGCAGACTCAATAGCTGATTGCTCAACATAATCAGAGATTGACAGAATGGCTTTGTTTTGTGCATGAGATTGCAACTCAGCCGTAACCGCTTCATCAAAGTCATTAAATACAGTTTGAGCTTCAACTAACTGCTGATGAGATCGAGAAAGTTGCTCTGTTAAGCTTAATATTGTTTGGGTTAAAGCAGACTCGACAGCTGATTGCTCAATATAATCAGAGATTGACAGAATGGCTTTCTTCTCTGCATGAGATTGTAACTCTTGAGTCAAGGCTGTTTCAAAATCACTGAATGTACTTTTAGCAGTAACAAGTTGTTGATGAGATTGAGAAAGTTGCTCTGTTAAGCTTAATATTGTTTGGTTTAAAGCAGACTCGATAGCTGATTGCTCAATATAATCAGAGATTGACAGAATGGCTTTGTTTTGTGCATGAGATTGCAACTCAGCCGTAACCGCTTCATCAAAGTCATTGAATGTAGTCTTAGATGCAAGAAGTTGTTGATGAGACTGAGAAAGTTGTTCTGTCAATCCTAATATTGTTTGGCTTAAAGCAGACTCGATAGCTGATTGTTCAATATAATCAGAGATTGACAGAATGGCTTTCTTCTCTGCATGAGATTGTAACTCTTGAGTCAAGGCTTTTTCAAAGTCATTGAATGTACTTTTAGCAGCAAGAAGTTGTTGATGAGATTGAGAAAGTTGCTCTGTCAATCCTAATACTGCTTGGTTTAAAGCAGACTCGATAGCTGATTGCTCAATATAATCAGAGATTGATAAAATAGCTCCTTTTTCTGCATGAGATTTTAACTCTTGAGTCAAGGCTGTTTCAAAGTCATTGAATGTACTTTTAGCAGCAAGAAGTTGTTGATGAGATTGAGAAATTTGCTCTGTCAATCCTAATACTGCTTGGTTTAAAGCAGACTCGATAGCTGATTGCTCAATATAATCAGAGATTGTATTTAAGAGTTGTCTGGTGGCTTGTTGTGAAGAATGGACATAACTTGCTTCTCTATTAAAAATTGTTGAATCTTGTCCGTTAATTTGTCTTGAGAGTTTCTCTGTTCGTTGACCTCGAAGCCCATCATCTGTAGAGCTTTGGTTAATTCCTGCAATATCGTCTCCATGCTCGAAGACTTTTTCGAGTTCAGCATCTCGGTTAATTGCTGCAAGAAGTTCGACTGATTCGCGCTTATTTCGATTAGGTTCTCGGCTTGGCTCGTTTCTAAGAACTCGATTTTCTGGGTCAATTGCTGGCTGTTGGTTTGTAACTGCTCGATTTTCTGGGTCAATTGCTCTATCTTCTCGGTTAGCAACTGTATCTGTGTTGGGTTGTTGTCGTTGGTTAATGTCATGGGTTTGTACCTGTGGTTTATTTTGTAAAAGATAGGGAACAGGCAATGGGGAACAGGCAACAGTTTTTTCTATTTCCTCTTCCCTGTGTGTTGGTAAGAGATCCAATTTGTCATTCCTTGTTGCCCGTTTCCTGTTGCCTGTTCCCTCAAGTTGTATAGAACGTTGTTCTGGTGTCAGATGAGGCGGTGGTGCAAAAGCCGCAGCCTTTGAATGCTGATTCTGCTGTTGCCAGTCTCTTAAACGCTTTGCTTCATGGCTCAATTTCTCGTAAGCTAGTGGCCCACTTGCGACTATAAAATCATCGACACCTTTATCTGGCCCTGGCAAGCTGACAACTTTTACTCTTGCTCCAGCTTTTTGTAACAATCTTCCAGTTACGGAAATATCTCGTTCGATATGGAGTTTTGTTTCGGGCTTGGTTTCATAGTCAAAGCAGAATTTGATTTCTCGAGAAGGTGTGGCGAAAACCGCTAGCTCCTCATGCAGGTAAGACTTGCCAATTTTCTTACCAAACTCATCTTTGGGAGTTCGGTATCCCGCCGAAATCCCAGGTAGCCCAATGGCAGCATGACCCTGACTCAACAGGCTGGCTGCTTTTTTAGCTCCTTCTGCGATCGCACACGGGATATTATGTTTCCATACACAGTACCAAAATCCTGACTGGCGATCGCTATCACTGGGGTTCACCTTGTGTTTGGAGTAAATGCTCTCGGCTATATCGTCAGGGACATCTAGCAAGAAGATACTTAATTCAACTTTTGGGGGATGCTCATATTTAATGAATTTCCCTTCAATTATTTGATTATTCTCATCTTTTTTGGGTCTTGGTTGATTTGGCTTGTAGCATCCCCATCGTTTAATCGGCGGTTTCTCACCTGGCTTTAAGTTAGCAAATGTTCGCGCATCAACTCCAGCATCACACCACCATCCACCAGCATCAAGATGCGAATATGCCCTTATAAAACCATCTGTTAGCCGTCCTGTATTTGTTCGATTCAGTTTTTCGCTGACCATGAGCCGTTCCCAGGCTTCATGCTCACCACCTGCATAGTTAAACTGAAGACTCTCAAAGTTCAACGCTGTAATATTAGGATGAATGGCACTTGATTCAAACTCTTGCCAGTGTTTTGGTTCAATGAAATTAGGTATTTTTTCAGTCTGATTGGGTGTCCAGAATGGTTCTGTGGGGACAGGAGATTTCAGTACTGGCTTAGAGAAAACCGATTCAAGAGTATTATAATTTGGTGTCTCTTTCAAGACGGGCAAGACTTTCGGTACTTTTATTGATGAATCATGGCTTGTTGTCCGGCTAGATGCGACTGATTTCACAATTGGCCCGACAAAAGGAGTAGATACTGTCGTCTCTAGTTTTAGTACTGGCTTCTCAAAAGGGGCACTTATATTTATAGTTATTGCTTGGTGCTGCTCAATCGTCGATTTCTGAATTTGTTTTCGTAGCAATTCCAAAGCATTCTCTTTGGCTTTCGACTGTTGCGCCAACTCTACCAATCGCGTTGGATCTTCGGTGTAAATTTTTAATTCATGCCTTGCACGGCTGGCAGCAACATAAAAACTTTCCTGTCCAATAGTGAAATCTGCCGAAATTAACACCCGATCCGCAGTTTTCCCCTGGCTACTATATGTTGTACTCACAAGGGCATAGTCTAAGTTTTGCGCCTGTGCCAAACTAATGCATTCAGTACGCTCATCAGCATATTTAATCTGGACTATGTTCAGGTCGATCCCTGTTACAGTAAACT
>NZ_JACJTD010000009.1 GCF_014698505.1 Nostoc foliaceum FACHB-393
GTTACGCTGTCGCTAACGCACCCTACGTATCTTTTCAAAAATCAAATACTAGTTCTATAGAAGCTGAACTTGATAAATTAACTTATGACATGCCATTGTGAGTGAAGCAAAGCAATCCCAACATTCTTGTGATTGCTTCGCCTCGCTCGCAATGACAAGCTTTTAACTGTACGTGATACAAAAGAATCGTTCACGAGTATCAAAGCTTCGTTCACGAGTATCAAAGACTCGTTTACGAGTATCAAAGCCTCGTTCACGAGTATCAAAGACTCATTTACGAGTATCAAAGACTCATTTACGAGTATCAAAGACTCATCTGAGCTTAACTATTTGTCACCCAGTATTTTTATTTACCAAAGCGACGTTCTATATCATCTGCTTGGGAACCGCCGCGAACTGAGTTAATCCGTAACGAAGTTTTATCTTTAGAAATGTTATACGTTAAAGGCTTTGTCTTAGATATTCGTGCTTCACCCTCTTTAACCAAAGTCTGGGGTGGATACTTAATAATTAAAGCTTTAATTGCCTCAATCCGTTTGGGTACTGCTGGATGAGTTGTATCAAATTCAGAACCAGGAGTTTGAGCCAAAACCTGCATGACTCTCAAACATCCTTCTGGTTCAAAGCCTGCTTTCACGGAAGCTATGTAGCCAATTTCATCAGCTTCAAACTCTTGTTGTCGTTCTTGTTCTGCTAACCGCTGTTCTAACTCTTTTTTCTTTTTCTCGACAATCTCATTGATGCGTTGCTGTGATTCTACTTGTCGTTGAGTACCTTGATTGCCAAGAACGGAACCTAGGAAACCACCGACATTTCCCCCGATTACACCACCCAAAACGGCACCGCCAACAGTAGCAGCTGTTGACTCTTGGTTTGCAGTTTCTCTTTCTCCCAGTACTTCTTTGGTTGCTTCTTCCTGAATTTTGGCAATCAACTCAGTTCTTTGAGCTGCGCCAACAGCGATGTGACGCTTGGTGTGATGTCCCATTTCATGAGCAACTACACAAGCTAATGCTGAGGAATCACCAGCTAACTGGTCAAGTATGCCATCGTAAATCGCAACCAAATTAACGTCACTTGCAAATGCATTGACATCATACTTGGGAACAGCCACAACTCGCCAAGGACGATTATCTAATTCGTTGGCACGTGCTATTCTATCTATGACGCGATAGAGAGTATAAAAATCTTCAGGTAATTCTTTTTTAGCTTGCTGGTAAAATGTTGTGGCTGTGGGTGCTGGTTTCTTCTGTTGGACTGGTTTAGCCTGGACTGGCAGCATTGCAGAGAACAAAAGTAGGCATAAGGAACTAGTAGTTAGCAGTGTTCTGTCCCAGTTAAGCATTATTGTTGATACCGCTCTAATACAAGGATGATTTTTATACAATAATGCAAAATAGATTTTGTGTAAATTTAAGATTTACAAAGGTACTACAAAACAAAGTCCACTCAGGAGGACTTCGGTCTGTTGGCGTTAGCGACGGTAGCCATGTCAGTGGCACAGCGTAGGCATAGCCTGTCGTAGACATCGCTACTCAGAGATAGAAGTTAGAATACACTTACATCAGACTTAGGTAGCTATTTACTGCTTGTGCAGGCGTAATTGCTCTACTATATAATCTTCTAGTTCCTGCCTTTCTCTCTTACTGGCATTTCGTTGATAAGTTCTTCCGGTTTCTTGCATAAACCTGCGTTTTTCGCTTGGAGAAGATTTGAGTTTACCTCCGGTTCCTTGCAGCTTTTGCTGTAATTCTTCCCAAGTCTTTTCCCCCACACTTTCACCTACTTTGACTAGTACCTTTGGTAGTAATATTTTTGCCTCTCTTTGAAAATCTTCTTCTGTCTCAAGGGAAGCTAAATCTATATTGCTGAAGTCGATATCAATTTGAAACTTACTCATAGAATTGTCTTTGTTCTTCCAACGATTATTACTACAATTGGGGTCTATTGAGATTACTTTCTAACTTTATTATTGTCAGATTATAAGTATCAGAATCGAAATATAGCGGTTCTCGTTTACGTGAAGTAAACCCGTAGGGGCACGGCAGTGCCGTGCCCCTACACCTAGCGATATAATGTTATACCGCATCTGAATGGGAACCGCAATATATCAAATTAATTATCAGTCTGCAATTCACCAAAATCCTCAAAATTACTATTTTTGCTTTGTGTATCTTGGCTCAAATCATGGTTATATCTCAGATAATCATTGATTTTATCGATTTTTAAAGAATGATTTAAGACTTTTATATCCAAAGGAATATATATCTAGTTAATGCGAGCTTAAGCAGGTTACGAGTATTAAAAATGCTATCTTAAGGGCAAAGGTCATTTGCTCAATTTTTGAGGAAAACGCTATGACTACAACGCTCATAGAGGCTACTTCTATAGAGTCATTGCTAGGTAAAGAGGCAGAAGACCTGCTTACCTACAAAGCAAAAGTTTCTCGTGATTTACTACATTTGCCTGGGCCAGACTTTGTAGATCGCATCTGGATCAACAGCGATCGCAACCCTCAAGTATTGCGTAATCTCCAACTACTTTATTCTACTGGTCGTCTTGCATATACTGGATATCTGTCTATTCTACCGGTGGATCAAGGGATTGAACACTCAGCAGGTGCGTCTTTTGCACCCAATCCGATTTACTTTGACCCAGAAAATATTGTCAGGCTAGCGATCGCTTCAGGTTGCAATGCAGTTGCTACCACTTTGGGGACATTAGGTATTGTTTCGCGTAAGTATGCCCACAAAGTTCCCTTTATTGCCAAAATCAATCACAACGAGTTGCT
Organism: Nostoc foliaceum FACHB-393; assembly: GCF_014698505.1. Taxonomy (GTDB): domain Bacteria; phylum Cyanobacteriota; class Cyanobacteriia; order Cyanobacteriales; family Nostocaceae; genus Nostoc; species Nostoc foliaceum_A. The sequence continues at coordinate 2,792 of NZ_JACJTD010000009.1, forward strand.
GACTTTCCCTAATCAATTTGACCAGGTATTGTTTGCTGATGTGGAACAAGCTTGGAATTTAGGGGCAGTGGCGGTAGGTGCGACAATTTACTTTGGTTCAGACCAGTCTACTAGACAAATTCAAGAAATTAGCAAAGCTTTTAAACGCGCCCATGAACTGGGGATGGTCACAATTCTCTGGTGCTATCTGCGGAACAACGCTTTTAAACAAGATAAAGATTACCACGTTGCTGCTGACCTCACCGGACAGGCAAATCATTTGGGTGTAACCATTGAAGCCGACATTATCAAACAAAAGTTAGCTGAAAATAACAATGGTTACGGTGCAATTGCCAAAGCCAGTGGTAAGAGTTACGGCAAAACAGATGAGCGGGTTTACACAGAGTTGACAACTGACCACCCAATTGATTTAACTCGTTACCAGGTACTAAATTGCTACTCTGGGCGGGTCGGGCTGATTAATTCTGGTGGCGCGACTGGTAAAAATGACTTCGCTGAAGCAGTTCGCACCGCTGTAATTAATAAACGGGCTGGTGGTTCGGGATTAATTTCTGGGCGAAAAACATTCCAGCGTCCCTTTGAGGAAGGTGTGAAGCTATTTCACGCTATTCAAGATGTTTACTTGTCGTCGGATGTGACAATAGCTTAGGGAATGGAGAGTGGGGAAGAAGCAGGGGAGCAGGGAGCAGGGAGCAAGGGAGAAGAATTTTCCCCTCTGCCCCCTGCCCCTCTGCCTCTTCTCCATGCCCAATGCCCACCTTACTTTTTATATATAGATAACCAACCTAGGGGAAGACGTTCACTCCATAACAGTTCTCTAATATTTAATCGTTTGTTAAATATTGAGGAGCGAATATCTCCAATGTTGGAAATCCAGAGAATATTTAATCAATTGCGCCGCAAAATTGCGATAGTCATGCTGGCAAGTTTAGTGTGGCTCATTAGCTTACCTGCTACTTCAGTTCAGGCGGAGGGTTATTATTCGGAAAAAAACCACAAGGTAGAAGTAAATAAACCTTATTACACCACCAAAGACCGACGGGTAGCACAAACTGAATCTTCCAAACCTTATTACGCCACCAAAGAACGTCAGAAGGTAAAAGTTAATATACCAGCAACTGGCGATGATTATATCGATAGTGGAAGGCGTGCAACAGAAGGGATTCCTAGAGACTCGGAAAGTGAAAATCGGCCAAGAAATTCCAGAAGTTATGCTGAACCGAGGCGGTGAGGAAGCAGTTAATTTAGAGCGAAAGGCTACGATCGCAGTAATTTTGAAAAAGAAATTACCCAAAATAAAGCCGAGCCGCTAAAGGGGATTTTGATTGAGTCACTTAACTTCGCTACAATCCAAATCCAACAAAAATAATTATCCTTACACTCTACCTCCAAAGAAGGCTTGGTGAGATTGATGAGCCTAGCTGTGTGCCCTTGCATCTATAGACACTTAGCTGCTATGTAAAATTGCAAATCTTGGTTAACTAAACCAGCGAAGGAATTCTGAGAAAGCAAATCTTGGTAGGGATTCTGGGATATCCTTAGATAAGTGAAAGATTTGCCAAAAAAAAGTAAGAATGAAGCTGGCAGCAAGAGTAAGTCAGGTAACACCTTCATTAACCTTAGCGATCGCAGCCAAGGCTAAGGCACTGAAGGCAGAGGGAATAGATGTTTGTAGTTTTAGCGCTGGAGAACCAGATTTTGATACCCCAGCGCATATTAAAGCCGCAGCAGTCAAAGCTTTGGATGAAGGCAAAACCAAATATGGTGCAGCAGCCGGAGAACCAAAGTTAAGGGAAGCGATCGCCCATAAGCTTAAAATTGATAACGGTCTTGATTACAAGTCTGAGAATGTCATCGTCACCAATGGCGGTAAGCATTCTCTGTACAACTTGATGGTGGCGCTGATCGATCCAGGTGATGAGGTAATTATCCCCGCACCCTACTGGCTAAGTTATCCCGAAATGGTAACCTTGGTCGGTGGAGTTCCGGTGATTGTGCCTACAGATGCAACGACGGGTTATAAAATTACTCCCGAACAACTCCGTAAAGTAATCACCCCCAAGACAAAGTTATTTATCCTCAACTCCCCATCTAATCCCACTGGAATGGTGTACACGCCAGATGAAATCAAAGCACTGGCGCAGGTAGTAGTTGATGCAGATATCTTTGTCGTCTCTGATGAGATTTACGAAAAGATTCTCTACGACGGTGCAGAACATATCAGCATCGGTTCGCTTGGGAAGGAAATTTTTGACCGCACTTTGATCAGTAATGGGTTTGCAAAGGCTTATTCCATGACTGGGTGGAGACTTGGTTATTTAGCAGGGCCTGTGGAAATTATTAAAGCAGCCAGTACCATCCAAGGGCATAGTACATCTAACGTGTGTACCTTTGCCCAATATGGTGCGATCGCGGCTTTAGAAAGTTCTCAAGATTGTGTCGAAGAAATGCGCCAAGCTTTCGCCAAGCGGCGACAAGTTATGTTAGACAGACTCAACGCCATTCCCGGATTGAGTACCGCAAAACCAGATGGCGCTTTTTATCTGTTTCCTGATATCAGCAAAACCGGTCTAAAATCCTTAGAATTTTGTGACGCTTTGTTGGAAAAACATCAAGTTGCAGTCATTCCCGGAATTGCTTTTGGCGCTGATGACAACATTCGCCTTTCCTACGCCACAGATATGGCGACGATTGAAAAGGGAATGGATAGATTAGAGAAATTTGTCAAGTCGCGTATTTAGTTAGTTGTCATTTGTGAGGAGAATTTATCAACTCTTCAACTTATTAGCTCCACCTTTTCAACTCAGAACGGGTGGAGTTCATTTTTAAACCTGAAGTTCCGAGTTCTGAGCTAGAAGTTCCGAGTTCTGAGTTAGAAGTTCCGAGTTCTGAGTTAGAAGTTCCGAGTTCCGAGCTAGAAGTTCCGAGTTCTGAGTTAGAAGTTCCGAGTTCTGAGTTAGAAGTTCCGAGTTCTGAGTTAGAAGTTCCGAGTTCTGAGTTAGAAGTTCCGAGTTCTGAGTTAGAAGTTCCGAGTTCTGAGCTAGAAGTTCCAGACGCTTTTAGTAAAACATCACTTGTTTAATTGGCTCTAATCCATCTAAAGACAACTCACGGGATTCAAGATAATATAAGATTGCTTCAATAGGGTCTAGTGCTTCAATTGGGTAATGCCTATGCTCGTATGCTTCCACAAGCGTAGTTAAAACTTTCAAGCGGTCAAACTCTGGTGTATTTAGTTCTGCATCAAACAATCTTTCAATTTCATCAAGTGCAGCACGATAATCAGCTTTGGTGAGGATCGGACAGGGTTCAAGCATAGTTATTACTGCCTCAAATATTTATTAAATCTACCTTGTCGGATTTTTTCTGTTTTTAATATAGATTTGACTGGTAACTTTGATGCAATATAAAAAAATAAGTATATTTTGTTCTCAAAATACTTCTATTTAAAACTTATCAAACGTGGAAAAGTCCTGACTAGGACAACTCCTCCAACCAAGGCAAAAATTGATCCTAAACTGGTAAACATAATAGGTAAAAACCATAAACTTAACCAAGAGTTGATCATGGCAGAATTTGGCTTTTCAGGACTGTATAATATTTCTACCTGCTGACCTTTAGTAAATTCTGGTGGGTTGCTGCCTGAATTTGCTTCAAAAACTGTTGGTTCACCAGAACGAGTGGTAAATTCCACCACTGGATAGTAGACATAAGAGGAACGGCCCTTACTATCAGTTGATAAACGTTGCACCAAATCGATTATTGTCCCTTGTGCTGGTACTGCGGTGCCCACAAAGGAACGAGTATTCAGCCCAATTATTATGCCCGTGACGGCAATTATGCTGCCAACACCGCCGAATATTGAACCAAATATCCGAAAGAACTTTGTATCTTCATTCATAAAATTTTCAAAAGTTCGATATAGCCAAAAGTTTTGATTTCAACTTTTAGGTCGATATTTTTAGATTAGGTAACAATCGGGTAGAACTAGGGGAGACAAGTCTTGAAACTTTTGTTATTCTCCCCAATGCCTTCTTAAATCTACATCAACTCCATCTCCCGCAACCCCTGGCGTAGTCTCTTCGCCTCATCGGGATTATACCTTTCATGAAGAGCGATCGCTTTTTTAAAAGCTGTTAAACTATCTTGATGATTGCCAGCTTTGAGCAACACTACGCCTAAATTTTGATACGCTTCGGCATAGTTGGGATTTAACGCGATTGCATTTTGGTAACATGCGATCGCATCTGTAAATAAACCCAAAGCCTTAAATATCATCGCCAAATTATAATGTCCAACAACAAAAGTAGGGTCAATTTTCAAAGTTGTGGCGTAAGCAGCTTTTGCACCGTTTAAATCTCCTGCTGCTTTGAGTAAGTTACCCAAATTATTGTATGCTCCTAATTTGAGCATGGGGTAAATTGGCAATTTGATGGCAGTTTTATAGTGAGAAATAGCTTGTGGAAATTTTTGCAACCGACTGTAGGCAATGCCTAAATGATAGTGGAGTTCATATAAAATATCGTAGTTTTCTTCAGCAGCGCTGATTCCTCGTCTCAGCAACTCCATACCTTGGGAAACTTTCCCAGTTTCCACATACAATGCCCCTAATTTACTGCAAACATAGGGATCATCAGGATGAGTAGCGAGAAACCCTTCCATCGCCGTAGCTGCTTTGGCATATTTGTTATTTTGAGCGATCGCACTTTTTTGATATCCTACGTGTGAAAGTGCCACCCCTGGTAAATAGCCCACTTGCCAATGAGGTTCTTTAGTTAAAATTTCTGACACGCTATCATCTACCAAAGCATGATAAGGACGGTCAAAATGAATATCTGGATGATTGCGGAACAGCCTGGAAACCAGAGAATAGGGAGATTGTTCTGCACCAATTTCGTGGCGGACGAGGTTGATGAGCAGGTATTCGTCTCTTGCGATCGCCTCTCGCACTTGCGGTACAATTCCTGGTGTCAGAGTTTCATCAGCATCTAATACCAGAATCCAATCTCCAGTGACATATTTGAGAGCCGCATTGCGGGCAGCACTGAAGTCATTACACCATTTAAAATGATGGACTTTTGCACCGAGTTGTTGGGCAATATTGGGAGTGCGATCGATTGAGCCTGTATCTAAGACTACCATTTCATCGACTACTTTTCTGACACTGTTCAGGCATTTAGGCAGTGTTGCTGCTTCATTTTTCACAATCATGCACAGACTGAGTTTCATATTGCCAATAAATTCTGGATTCAGATTTTTTTGCTTGCTTTAGTGACCAACTTTTATTTTGTGCCGATATAGCATCAAATCATCATATGGCGAGTTTTTAACAAAGCACAGCATAAGGATACTTGATTTGCCATCAAAAATCCTCAAGTTGTACTTCTTAGACAAGCTTACTGAAACTAACTCAAGATATATACATCTTAGGACTTCCGCAGAACACATCCCCCAATCCCCTAAATAAGATCCATCCCTTTTTTAGGGGTGCGCTCCCTTCGCGCAGCGTCTGGGGTCTCCCCCAAGTCGTGGATTAGGAGCGATCGCGTTAAATCTCTCAAGAGCGATCGCAGCCAACTCTTACTTTTATGAGTAATTTTAACCAGCCCCGCCACAGTACCTGGATACCAACGGGTTTATTATGTCGATGTTCTAAGTAACCTCTATATCAAGCGATGTCTAGCGACAAGCCGCTTCTCTAGGAGACGCTCTGCGAATGCGTCTACACTTCCATAGCCCAACTAACTGTTAAGTTCATATAAACTAATTCCTCAGATCACCAACTCCAAAGTGGCTATCGTATACACTGGATACAAAAATGCCATAATTTTTTCAGAAAATTACTTAATTCTTGAAGAAGGTTTTGTAGCTCAAAATGACTAAAATATGCACAACCAAGTAACATTAATTGAACATCCATTGATTCAGCACAAACTAACGCTGATGCGTAAAGCTGAAACCAGCACAACTAAATTTCGTACTCTCCTTAAAGAAATTAGCCTTTTGTTAGCTTATGAAGTCACAAGGGATTTACCACTGAAATATGAACAGATTAAAACACCATTAGCCCCAATGAATGCACCAATGCTTGCTCCTGATAAAAAGTTGGTGCTAGTTTCTGTGATGCGCGCAGGACAAGGAATTTTGGATGGTATACTGGAGTTGATGCCATCAGCACGGGTAGGGCATATTGGTTTATACCGTGACCCAAAAACCCTAATTCCTGTTGAGTATTATTTTAAAGTTCCTCATGATGTTGACCAGCGAGATATGCTAGTGGTAGACCCAATGCTGGCGACTGGTAATTCGGCTGTGGCAGCTGTGGAACGGCTGAAATCAACTAATCCCTTATCAATTAAGTTTGTCTGCTTACTCGCTGCACCAGAAGGTATCGAGCATTTTCGTGATGTACATCCTGATGTGCCGCTGTATACTGCCGCCATTGATGATCATTTGGATGAACATGGTTATATTATTCCTGGATTGGGAGATGCAGGCGATCGCTTATTTGGCACAAAATAAGCTGATTAACCATGAGCAAATGATGATAAATGCAGTAATTAACTGGACACTGCACGAATACTTGATTCACAACTTTTACATTCGTAAAAGTTGATAAATTTCTAAAATAAAATCATAGCAAATACATCAAATTGATAAACTAACTTCATATAAAATATTGATTTTCTCGGACTATATAAGCATCTATATAGTATTGGATATTTAAACTAATAGACTCGAACGTTAAATATTACATTGTAGATGATTATGGAAAAATCGACTTTTGGACAATTAGAAATAGAAATATCACAGCAAATCATAAAATTATATAGTGAGAGACTAGGCAAGTCTCCTAGCCTAATTATTTGCCATTTTTTTGATACTGAAATTGTAATTTCTATAGAAAACTCTGTGACCCAAGCAGAACAAACTCTACTGAAGGGAGGTTATGCGATTTTAGCTGAACAAATACGATTATATTTAGACAAAATAATTAAACCAGAATTGAAAAATTTGATTGAGGAAATTATTGGTCAACCAGTCCTAGAACTTATGTCCAACACAAATTTAGCAACAGGTCGTACTGGAATTATTGTAGTTTTCAATCAATTACCTGATCTGTGTAATGTTGAATTTATTCCCAAGGGGAATGTAAAGAACTTAGCTGACTGATGTGGCGACTGATTACCACTTCTAATTGAATAAAATCATAGGGTTTAGTAATGCAATCATCAAATCCTGTGAGCATCGCAGATTCATAATGTCGCGCCATTGTTAGAGGTGTTATTGCAATGATTGGGATAGTAGCGGTTTTTGAGTCGTGTTTGAGGTAATTAATAACTCGGTTCGCACTCAAATTAGTTAGCATCATATCTAGCAGGATTAAATCTGGTTGATGAGTTTGTGCCAATATCACAGCCCTCACCCCTTGCTTGGTACAAATGCATGAAAAATTTAATCTTCGTAGATGAGAATTAAGTAGTTCTAAATCATGTAGACTCTGTTCTACAACCAAAATTAAAGGCTGTCCATTCATCAGCAGTTAGTCCTGTCCAAGAAAGGCTAGGCATAAAGACTCCGCCCATCAGGAAAACCTAGAGGTCTTTTTTTATTATAAATGCTTAAGCAAATGTACTTAGGTAGTTTCAGGCGACTAACTAGGACATGAAATGAATAGGCTGATGTATAATCCATTAGGTTGTTTATCTGCGCTAAATTTTAGGTAAGAGCATAAAGTCATGATAGCAAGCAGATAGTAGCATATTTGCTACAGTATACTTGCAATAATTGACCCAATGATTTGTATCTGGCGTAGCGCGTCTCTAAACTTACACTAAAGTTTTCCTTTTATACTTACTTACCTGCTGTCCTCTGTTGTAACTGACGTGCAAAAGCGATTGCCTCTGTTGGTGTTGAGACTTTCCCCTCAGCTTGTGCTACGCCAATTTCTGTCAACATTTGGCCGATGATTGGCGAAGCTGGAATATCTAATGCTATAATCAACTCCTTCCCGCTTACTAGTGGAGTGGGATGAGCGACCAGATCATCAGGGTTAAGGTAGCGGTTGATCAAAGGTGCCCAAATAAGGCAGCATCTTGCTTTGGTTTCCACTGCTGTGTGTAGTGGCTTGTCACCAGACATCGCCTCTACCAAATTATCAAGTGCTACAGCGAGTACTACCGTAGCGGGAAAGACAATATCTGCGTCATGGAAAAAAAAGTATTGTTCTCGCAAGGACATATCGACTACTTGAAGCTGCGGTAACAGTTTTAAAGCAGTGGTTACACCCCGGATTTCGGCACGACTATAAGTTAGTTGATGTAGCTCTATTTCTGCTAATTCTGGATCTGGGTTGACAAGACAAGCAAGTTTGGCAATACCTAACCAAGTAGTTTTGATACTATCGCGGACATATTCTTGCAGTTGTGCCCCTAATTGTTGCCAATTTTGGGTGAGCAAGGCAGCTGCATTGTCAACTGCTGCTAGTTTGATCAAGCTTTCACGGGTGGTGTTTTTGAAGAAAGGGGCAAGTAAACCATCTTCCCAAGCACTTGTGATCCAGCGAGTACCCTGAGAATTTGCCAGTAGATAGCCAATTTCTACCCTAACTCGTTCGGCTGCAACTTTGCTGATATGTGATGCTAAAGAACGAATTGCGGCTTGGGTAGCTGGCTCAATAGTAAAACCTAGTTGGGCGGCTTGGCGATAACCTCGCATTAACCGCAAAGGATCGTCTTCTAAGTTCGCGGGTGATACCATTCGCAAAATGCCCTGTTGTAAATCTGCATAACCTTGCAGAGGATCAATGATTTCTTGGGTATGGGGATTATAGGCGATCGCATTTACTGTAAAGTCCCGTCTGTGCAAATCAACTTCTAAACTATCTCCTTCCTGTTGGGCAAAGTCAGCTGTGGCGTGAGGAAAAACCACACGAGCAATTTGCCGTTCGGCATCGAGCAACACAAAACCAGCTTTGTAATGATGAGCGATCGCTCTTGCTACCTTTACCGCCTTGGATGGTATAACAAAATCTAGATCCAAATATTCGCGAGTTCTGCCAAGGATAGCATCTCGGACAGCGCCACCTACCATGTAAGCAGGTTGTGGCAGTAATTCCAAGCTAAAAGGCCAATTTTCGGGAGCTAGGGTAGAAGGAATTGATTCGTGCATTGTAATAAAAATCAACCCAGCAACTCATGAATAACAGTTGGGCTTAAGTTAGATTAACAATAAAGGCCCCTGGAGTTGGTTCTATTATGTGTATTTGCGTGAACTGCCACTATGTAGACCGATGTGTTACCTATCATGCCGTCGAAGGACAGCACCAACAGCCTCACTTGACCGAAACACCAAATTTTGACCCGAATGAACCTTCTATCAATGTCAACATTCGGACTAAAGAGGATGTAATTGAAATGGAATGGGATGTTGTTGGTTGTCTGAGCTTCAAACGGGAAACGGGTAAGTGGTCGAAGTTGCGTCCTGGTGAATTAGTGCCGACTTGATAGAAAATGATTGGTGTATCTTACAGCTATTTTCTGGTAAATAGACCACTCGGTAGGGGCACAGCATTGCTGTGCCCTTACGACAGATGTGCTTCAAATACATGATTTCTGCTGTAATGAGATTTTGTTTATCTAAACGATCGCGAATTTATGGTATGGGGAAGAACAGAGAAAGTGAACAGCAAGGGAAGATTTGCGATCGCCTACGGCCGGCGCTTGCGCCATCGCGTTCTGATTTTGCTCAAACAGTAAAACATTTACCCTAAGACTTCTGTGCAAAGCATAAGAAAAGAAATGTAGTCTATTCAATTAAGAACCGCTATGTTATATGCTTGAATAAATCACGTTAACTTTATAAAAATAGATATTTTAAGTAACTTTGACAACGGAACTAGAAGACCTTGTAACAAATAAATACGCTTTGGCACTACATACCACCACACCAGAATTAGGTTTGGGAATTAGTAATTTTGCTGGTGAAACTCGCTCTCAGGTTTGGAATTTGGGACGTGATTTATCTAGCTTAGTACATCAATATTTAATTGAATTTATCAAACCGCAAACTTGGGGAGATTTGTCATTTATCGCAGTTGCAAAAGGGCCTGGCGGCTTTACAGGAACTCGGATTGGTGTTGTTACTGCTCGTACTTTAGGGCAACAGTTAGATATTCCTGTATTTGCGATTTCAACTTTGGCTGCGGTAGCTTGGTCAGAAGCAAGCAAAAGTCAAAATCCAACAACGATTGCTGTGGAAATGCCAGCCCAACGAGGTCAAATTTTCGCTGCTATTTATCAGTTTGAGCCAGATGCTTCTAAACTCAAAGTGTGTTTGCCAGACAGAGTGTTCACACCAGAAGCATGGCAAGAAACTTTAGCGAATTGGAACACTAATTATCAGTTGATTCAAGCCCAATCTGGTCTAGCAGCGACAGTGACAAGTATTTTGGAACTAGCTAATCTCGATTGGCAAGAGGGCAAGTGTCCTAATTGGTCAGAGGCTTTGCCATATTATGGGCAACATCCTGTAGAACTTTAACTGATATGCGTCAATTCCTTCGCGTCACAGTACATAAATCTAAAATTAGAACAGCCACAGCCAAACTGGGAGAGTAACCAACAATACTATAGCCCCAGTAGCTAAAGCAGTAACCGCCAAATCGCGGTCGAGATTGAATGTCTCAGCAATTACCAGTGTGCCGAAAGCTGGGGGCATAGCCATTTGTAAGAGAATTACCTTTGCTGTGGAACCAGTTAATCCAAACAGTGGCAATATACTGCCCAATATCAAGGGAACTAACAACATTTTGATTCCCAAACTCATCCCTGCTTGTGGTAGGCTACGCCAAGATTTGAGCAGTCCTATTCGCATTCCTATTAACACTAGAGATAAAGCTACACTACTCCAAGCCAATTTCTCTAAGCAGAATTCTACTACTGTGGGAATTGTTGCTTCTCGAACCAACAAGCCAAATCCAAAACTCCATAGCGCAGGATTAATTAAGATGACCCTCGCAGTCTGCCAATGATTCTGGACACCGCCGCCAAAACGGGCTGCTAGTAGAACACCCAAGCCATAAGTTCCTGGGAATGAACCTAATAAATCGTAAAATAACGCCCAAGCAAAGTATTCTTTGCCTAATATTGCTAAGGTGATGGGAAAGCCAAGATAACCTGTATTACCCAGCGTTGCCGCTAGGATCAAGCTAGCCTGGGTTGGTGCTTGGGGGACAGTCTTTCTAAAATAGGCTTGTGCTTTAATCCCTAACCAAGCTAAAAATGCTCCGAGTAAAATGGCTAGGTAAGCTATTCCAGGTGCAATCCAAATTTGCCCTGATAAACTAGATTGACGCAAAAAAGATACTATGCTTATGGGTACTCCCACCCAAAAAAGATACTGTCCCAAACGTGTAGGAACTGTTACAGGTAGTTTGCGTCCGAGAATAAAACCTACCAGTACTAATCCTCCCAGCTTGACGTATAGTTCTAAAAGGTTTGTCAAGATTGCGCCTAAGAACCACAGATGTAAAATGCTACCTGTTACGTTTACTTTTGTCCAGTGCAAAATCTGTTATGGCTATCCCACAAAAACAGGAGTTTACCCTTGAATAAGGCTGGGTTTTCTGGAAAACCGCAAAACTCATCGAATGACCTTGGTGATGATATTCCAGTGGCTGTACGCGATACCCCTGTTGCAGCACCTAACATCTGGTTGCAACCCCGAATTATCCTTATTGGGGGAGTTGCGGGATTTGTCTTACTGGCTTTAATTAGCGGTTTTTTGTTTTTCGTCACTGCACCCAAAAAAATCGCTGATTCTCAACCCTCGGTCACTAGTTCTGCACCTACATCAACTACAGAATCTGATAATGTCAATACTTTGTTAGGACATCTGGCATACCCGGAAGCGCCTGAGTCAGAACTAGTAACCATCTCCGCAAATAGGGGCATTAGAATGCGAAAATCTGCTGCCCAAAAGTTTGAGGAGATGGTAGCAGCAGCGCGGAGTGCAGGTGTAATTTTAGTACCAATTTCTGGCTTTCGCTCAGTCAAAGACCAGGAGCCATTGTTTTTTGGTGTCGGTGCCCAGCGAAATCAAACACCAATAGAACGAGCTGCCCTCAGCGCTCCTCCTGGTCATAGCGAACATCACACAGGTTATGCTGTGGATGTTGGAGACGGATCAGTACCAGCAACTAATCTCCAAACTAACTTTGACAATACCAAGGCTTATCGGTGGCTGCAAGCAAATGCAGCACGTTTCAGCTTTGAAATGTCATTTCCTAAAAATAATGCTCAAGGTGTGAGTTATGAGCCTTGGCACTGGCGTTTTGTAGGCGATCGCAATAGTTTAGAAATGTTCTACAAAGCCAGAAATTTGAAACCCGCTCAAATATCACCATAGGAGACTGGAGTCAAAATAATTCGTAATTCGTAATTCGTAATGACGCTCCTGCGTCGCTCTAAGCGTTGGCGCAGCCTCTCGTAGAGAAGGCTTTACGCTGCGTTAACGTAATTCGTAATTATTACCCCAGGCACGCCACTTGCTGTACTTGGGGAAATCCCAAGACCGCAGTCGCTTATAAATGTGCTTGGTCTGTAATATGCGACTAATCATAGCGGTTGCATCAAAGATAGTAATGTCGCTCTAGCTGATGTTAATTAAGGCAATATACAGGTTAGATTTAAGATTAATTAAGTCTCAGATTTAAGAGCTTAAAAAACGGTAGATTGTTGATTTATCTACCGCTTTTTATGTATGTTGAATACGGTACTCAAAAGTCAAGTAATATTTTTCCTTGCTTTCATATCAAGGTGAATTTTGAGTATTTATTTCTCCACAGGTGTTAGTTTTAAAGGGTACAATGGCTCAGATCCATTTAATTGCCAAATTCTAAATACCAATACAGCAGCTACAGTTAGCCATACACAGGAAAATGATAAAGTCATTCCCGCTATAGGATTAGTTTGCCAATAAATTGCCGTCACCACTACAGCAGATAACCAAGGGCCGAAAATAACTACAGGTACAGCAGCACCTAATCTCCGTTCTACAGTAAAAATCGTATTCCAAGTATCACCTAAAGCCAGATGAACCACAAACAAAATTAAAGGCAGCACTAAAAATTGGTGATTCATTTGCTGCCAAAGCAATACAGAAGAAATTACCCGCAAAACGGCAATTATCATCCAAACTATGGGAAATACTAAAGGTGGAGGAGACCAGCTTGGTCTGATCACCTGGTCATAAGTCTGACGAGAACGAGTATTATCTAAAAGAGAAAAAATTCGTGAACGGATACTTAATATAGCAAAAAACAATCCAGTCAATAAAGTGCTAAACCAACTGGGAAAAGAAGAATTGCTATCAATCAACATTACTAATTTTTCCATTCCCAGCAACACAAGAATCATAACTACTATTTGTAGGATAGTCCCTAGTGTATAAACTAAAACTGCTCTGATATCTAGTTCTTGTGTAGTAGCTATTGATGTATGTGGAAACTGTTGTTGATTAAGAGTTTTTACCCCCATCACTGTATTGACAAACTGTTCAAGTATTCCACTATTATTGGATTGATTCATAATTAAGAGATTGTGCGTAGTTTGTAATTAGTACTGCGATCGCTTCTTCTAGCGAAATGCTCCATTGCTCCACCAGCATGATTATCATAGTCGTCAATCACGATTGACCTCATTGTTATTTGGCGATGGGAAGAAGCAAGGGAGTAGAATTTTCCTCTCTGCCCCTTACACCCCGCCCCTCTGCCTCTTTTCAATGCCCCATGACCAATTTCATCTGCTGTTTCCTGGGTTCACAGGCACTGGTTTCTGATACTTACCTGGATACTTGCGCTGAAAATATTCCTCCATAATTTGTAAGATCATCGGCGCAGCAATGCTACCACCACCACCGCCGGAATGTTCAGCAAATGCCACAATCAGAACTTCTGGTTGATCAGCAGGTGCATAGGCTCCAAACCAAGCGTGATTTTGCTTAACACGGCCCTTCCACGCTTCAGCAGTGCCACTTTTACCAGCGACTGGGGGAACTGTTGGCTGCTTCAAAGCCTTACCCGTGCCTTCAGCTACTACTTTTCGTAGTCCCTGACGGAGAACACTTATGGTTGTCGGCTTCATATTTAAAGATTCTCGCCAGCTTTTTGCTTCTTCGTTGTCTTTAAGCAAATGTGGCTGGACTCGATAGCCACCATTAGCAGGCACGGCAAACATAACGGCGACTTGTAAAGGTGTAGTTTGTAAAGCACCTTGACCAATTGACATATTAATGCTGTCACCTACAGTCCAAGGTATCTTCCAAGCTTTCTGCTTCCATGCCTCATCTGGCACTAAACCTTTTGCTTCTTCGTTGCCAAACTCAAAGCCAGTTCTTTTACCAAATCCATACTTGCGAGTCCATTCAATTAAAGTTGGGCCACCGACTCCCCGACCAATTTGATAGAAGAAAGTATCACTACTCCATTGCAATGCACCGACAAAACCCAATGGGCCAAATCCAGCGTGATTCCATTCACCAAATCGGGTACCGCCAAAAGTTAAGGAACCGTAGGTTTGCAAAACTGTGCTAGGAGAGAATTTACCTGATTCTAGACCGGCTGTGGTGGTGACAATTTTGAAGGTGCTTGCAGGTGGAAAAGCGCTGAGGGCGCGATTTACCAAAGGATGGTCGGCACCTTGGACAGTTTCCCAATCTTTTTGGGTGAGTTTCTGCTTCGAGAAAATATTTGGATCAAAGGTGGGGTGAGATACCATTGCTAAAACGGCACCATTCTTTGGATCAAGTGCCACGATCGCACCGTCGCGATCGCCCAAAGCTTTTTCTGCTGTCTTTTGCATATCCACATCTATAGTTAGGTGCAAATCGTTACCAGCTTTTGCCTGCTTTTCACCTAAAACCCGGAGCGGGCGACCTGCACCATCAACTTCTACCTGCTGACCGCCCCATTCGCCCCGCAGATTTTTCTCATAAGCTTTTTCAACTCCCATTTGACCAATCACATCACCCAATCTGTAGCCTTCCTGCTTCTTTTCTTTTAACTGGTCGGCGGTTAGTTCTCGCGTATATCCTAATACATGTGCTAATTGCTTACCGTGGGGGTAGTAGCGAACCGCTTCTGTATGAATTTCTACGTTTTGGAGTTCAGTTTCATACTCTTTCAATGCGGTAATTTGTGCTTCGTTCAAGTCACGGGCAATCCTTATGAGTGAAGAAGAGTTAGCGCCTGCTTCTTCTAGTTTCTTTTCCATTTCTTCTTGAGGAACGTCAAGAATTTCAGATAGACGTGCTCCCACAACCGACCACGCAGGTTTAGTATGTGCCATCGGCCACAAATATACAGAGCGAGGATAGCGAGTACTGGCTAAAAGTTTGCCATTGCGGTCAAAGATGTTGCCTCGTTCTGGTTGTTTAGGGATCATCCGAATTCGATTTGACTCGGCTCGTTTTCGGTGGCTTGCTCCTTCAGTAATTTGCAAATATGCCAAACGAACACTGATCCCAGTCATCATCAGTAGAGTAAATATAATTAAAAATATCGGCTGGAAACTCCGTCCGACTGTACGTGTATTTTTTTGTCCGCCAAGTGGAGATGGGTTGAATAAAGTCATAAGACAAAGAGGATTTCAAAATTAAGATTATTTGTAAACAATTCTGCTAAATTCCTAGCAGGGATTTGATAGCAAATTAATCGAGAGTGATTAATTATTTTTAATAGATACCATAAGCTCATATCTTCGATTTCGTCACCCAAAGGCTTTTTGAATTTTAAACTCCGCACACTATTACATAACAGCAGAAATAAAAATAGCATTGAAAATGCTTAAAATGCCTAGAAATAGGGAATTTTTAATTTTTAATTTCCCACGCTAGTAGTCCCCCAAAGAAACTTTACGGGGTTTATGGTAAGAAAATTAATTTCTTTTCTCCCCTTGTCTACTTTCACTCATCATTTTTGGGTTGGTCGAGTACTAGTCTCCAGTGCCATGTCCTGAATTATGAGTTTTTGCTTCTGATGGCTCAGGCTGAGGTTTTTGATACTTACCTGGATATTTATGCTGAAAATAAGCTTCTAGCACTTGTAAAACCATCGGCATGATCGCCGGAGTTTTCACCAAAAGCCACAACCACAATTTCTGGTTTATTACTGGGAGCATAAGCACCAAACCAAGGCTGAACTCGATACCCGCCATTAGCAGGGACAGAAAACATAATCGCTGATTGCAGGGGTGTCACTTGCAAAGCACCTTGACCAATTGACATATTTCTTTTCCATTTCATCTTGCAGGATGTTGAGAATTTGTGCTTGACGCGGGTCAACTACAGACCAGAAAGGCTTAGTATGTGCCATCGACCACAAATATACAGAGCTAGGATAGCGAGTACCAAGAGCGGTATTATCTGTATACAATTACCCTAAACTCATGCCCAATAATGGGTATAAAAGAATCGGGCAAGTATATTCTTGAACAATTGTTTTTGGCGGATACAATAAACCAAAGTGTCAAATCTAGTCTGCCCAAAAGACTACTGACAAAATTACGTAATATCACGGCATTCTACTCAGAACTATGGCTCAAATTGTCATGCAGAATCAGAGGGGGATAACAACTTTTCAGCCACTTGATGTTGAACTGCGTAACGTGTTCAAGTTTTTTAACCAAGAACCAGCAGTACATGGAATAGATTTGGATGTCAGACAGGGAGAATTTTTTAGTATTTTAGGCCCCTCCGGTTGTGGTAAAACAACAACACTGCGCTTAATTGCTGGGTTTGAAATCGCTGACGCTGGCAAGGTTCTGATTCAGGGCCAGTCTATGACTAATGTGCCGCCTTACCGCCGACCCGTCAATACTGTATTTCAAAGTTACGCTCTATTTAACCACCTGAATGTTTGGGATAACATCGCCTTTGGACTACGGTTAAAAAAAATCCGCAAATCGGAAATTGAAGCTAGAGTTCAAGAAGCTTTAAAGCTAGTAAAAATGGAAAGTTTGCGATCGCGCTTTCCCAATCAACTTTCTGGTGGTCAACAGCAGCGAGTCGCTTTAGCAAGGGCCCTAGTCAACCGTCCCACCGTCGTACTACTGGATGAACCTTTAGGGGCGTTAGATTTGAAACTACGTAAGGAAATGCAGGTTGAGTTATCAAATTTACACAAAGATTTGGGAGTGACCTTTGTGATGGTGACACACGACCAAGAAGAAGCATTGTCTTTGAGCGATCGCATTGCCGTGATGAACCAAGGCAAAATTGAACAAGTTGGCACTCCCAGCCAAATTTACGAACGTCCTCAGACATCTTTTGTTGCTGATTTTATTGGCGATACTAATTTATTCAGCGGTGAAATCGTAGCGGTAGACTCGTCTAATGTTAGAATTTCGACCAAAACGGGTCTATCAATTGTCATTAGCCGCGCTGAAGATACACCATCTGAATTATCGCAAGCGGTGGTAGTCAGCATCCGCCCAGAAAAAATACAGCTTTCGCTTTATCCACCCAATTTGCCAGCTAACTGCTTTGAAGGACGGCTGATCAATGTTATGTATTTGGGCACACACGTTAATTATGTTGTGGAATTAACAAATGGTATTAGCATAAATGTGTTGCAACCTAATACTTTTGGCCCTTTAGCAGACCGCAACACGCCTATCTACGCTTGGTGGGCAGAAAATGATTGTTTGGCTATTAGTCAGTAGAGTTATCAGAATCTGCCCTAAAGGTTTATCAACCAACTATCCCATCGTACCAAAAGGGTAAAATATCCTTGTGCGATCGCTACTGATATGATCTCAATTAAATTGTTTAATTGTTTGTTCTGCTGACAAACCACATTGGCTATTCTTAATTACATTATTGATGGGTAAAGTTTAATGGTAACTATGATTAGCTAAATAGGTAAATATAATGGAAGGTAAAAGATTTATCCATACCTTGCGATTAAAAAACTTCATTTCCTATGGAAGTGAGGGTGAAGAAATTGAACTGCAACCGCTCAATGTTTTAATTGGGGCTAATACTTCGGGTAAATCGAATTTAATTGAAGCAATGGGTATTTTACGCGCAACACCCACAGATTTACCAGCACCTTTTCGTCAAGGGGGAGGCATTAGCGAGTTTCTGTGGAAGGGTGGACAGGAAACTCCGGTAGCTAAAATAGAAGTAACTTTAAATTATCCTCAAAGACTCCAAAATTTGCGCTATTACGTTAATTTGACTTCGATTGGTCAAAGACTAGAGCTAGTAGACGAAGCTGTAGAAAATGAACAAAGATATCACGGTGAAAGCGATGTCTATTTTTACTATCGTTACCAAAGTGGTCGTCCAGTTTTAAATATCACCAAGATAGAGAACGATGGAGAACCATTCAAACGCTCTCTTCGCCGAGAAGATTTGATTCCAGATCAGTCAGTTTTATCTCAGAGAAAAGATCCAGACCTGTATCCAGAGCTTTCTTATCTCAGCACACAATTTTCTAATATTGGTTTATATCGTTACTGGCAGATGGGGCGATATTCAGAACCAAGAAATGCTCAAAAAACTGACTTACCTGAACATCCTCTACTAGAAGATGGCAGTAATTTAGGTTTAATGTTAAATAACTTACAACACCAAATAGGGAATAGAAGAGTTATTGAAAAACTGAAAAAGTTTTATGAAGCAGCCGAAGAAGTGAGTGTAAGAATATATGGTAGTACAGTACAGATATTTATTCGTGAAGAAGGACTTCTTGAACCAATTCCTGCAAATCGTTTATCTGATGGTACACTCCGTTATTTATTTTTAATGACTTTACTGCTTGACCCAACTCCACCACCACTTATATGTATTGAAGAACCAGAGATTGGTTTACATCCAGATATTTTACCTACTATTGCAGAAATGTTAATCGAAGCATCAGGGCGAACTCAAATAATAGTTACTACCCATTCTGATGCTTTAGTTTCTGCTTTGAGTGAATATCCTGAATCAATACTGGTGTGTGAACGCAATGAAAAAGGATCTCATCTCCGCCGCCTTGAACCTGATAAACTGAAAAATTGGCTTGAAAATTATACTCTTGGCGACCTCTGGCGGATGGGTGAAATTGGGGGCAATCGATGGTAGTAGAGGTTAGAATTTATATAGAAGGTGGTGGAGATGGAAAGAATACGAAAGCTTTAATTAGACAAGGATTTAGTAACTTTTTAAAACCACTTGTAGAAATAGCTAAAAGTCAAAAAATTAAATGGAATATTACTATCTGTGGTTCTCGTAATAACGCTTTCCGTGATTTTAGGAATGCTTTAAAATCTCATCCAGAAGCCTTTAATGTGTTGCTTGTTGATGCAGAAGCATCTGTTACCACACAGTCTCCTTGGAAGCATCTGAAGTTTAGGGATAATTGGGATGCACCATCAGGTGTTGATGATAGTCATTGCCATTTAATGGTACAAGCAATGGAAGCTTGGTTTATTAGTGATATAGCAACCCTAAAAAAATTTTACGGGCAGGGATTTAAAGAAAATGCTATTCCCAAAAATGCTAATGTGGAGATTATTGACAAAGATAGTTTAGAACCAAGCTTAAAAGCTGCTACTCGTTCTACTAAAAAAGGTGAGTACCAAAAAATCAAACATGTCTCGAAACTTTTAGAATTATTAGATGTGGACAAAGTACGCAAGGCTTCGCCACACTGCGATCGCCTATTCACCACACTAACAACAAAAATGGGTGTATCAACCAACAACCCTAATGAAGAGTAAAAAATTCTTGAGCGATCGCAATTCACCTCTAACATCAAGCTATCATCGGATATTGTGGAATTTCTGTGCGTAACCCAATAGCATCTATGACCGCTTCTCACTCTGAAACTCCATCTACTAAACCCGACGCGAGTACTTTTATTTCCGACCATCGACAGGTAGACCGCAGCAAGTTAAGTCAAATGTATCTGCACTATGTCGAGACGAAGGATAAATATCCTCACGCAGTATTGCTGTATCGGGTAGGAGATTTCTTTGAATGCTATTTCCAAGATGCTGTCAAACTAGCCCAAGAATTAGAATTAGTCCTCACTAGCAAGCAAGCTGGGGAACAGGGACGAGTGGCGATGTCTGGTGTTCCACACCACGCTTGGGAACGCTACACCACAATGCTGGTAGAAAAAGGCTATGCAGTGGTAATTTGCGACCAAGTGGAAGATGCTTCAGAAGCTGCTGGTAGATTGGTACGCCGGGAAGTAACGCGCATCTTAACTCCTGGCACTTTGCTAGAAGAGGGAATGCTCAAATCTAGTCGTAATAATTACCTTGCAGCAGTAGTAATTGCCGCAAATCATTGGGGTTTAGCTTATGCAGATATCTCCACAGGGGAATTTCTCACCACTCAAGGTAGCGATTTAGAACATTTGACACAGGAATTAATGCGCTTGCAACCTTCAGAGGTGTTAGTTCCGACAAATGCGCCCGATTTGGGTAGTTTGCTGCGTCCAGGAGAAACTTCGCCACATCTCCCCCAGTGTTTGCCACCATCATTTTGCTATAGTTTGCGATCGCAAGTACCCTTTTCCCAAGGCGAAGCTAGACCTAGATTATTGCAGAAATTTAAGGTGCGATCGCTCGAAGGACTCGGTTGTGATCATCTTCCCCTCGCTGTTCGTGCGGCTGGTGGCCTTCTAGAATACCTGGAAGATACCCAAAAAGAAAACCCAGTTACCCTCCAAAGACTCCGCACCTACACTGTCACCGACTACCTAATTGTTGACAATCAAACCCGCCGTAACCTGGAAATTACCCAAACTGTCAGGGATGGAACTTTTCACGGTTCCCTACTCTGGGCATTGGATAGAACTAGTACAGCGATGGGTGGGCGTGCTTTGCGGCGGTGGTTGTTACAACCATTACTCGATATTAAAGGCATTCGGGCACGTCTTGATACCATCCAAGAATTGATGGAAAATACGCCCCTACGTCAAGATTTACGGCAGTTGTTACGCCAAATTTATGACCTAGAACGCCTGACGGGAAGGGCAGGTTCTGGTACAGCTAATGCCAGAGATTTAGTAGCTTTGGCAGATTCCCTCTCACGTTTACCAGAATTATCCCACTTAGTAACTGAGGCGCGTTCTCCATTCCTCAAGGCTTTGCAGAAAGTTCCAAGTGTATTGGAAGAATTAGCACAAAAGTTACATGCGCATCTTGTGGAGTCGCCACCCATACTAATCAAAGAAGGCGGATTGATTCGCCCTAGTGTAAATCCCCTCTTGGATGAAAGGAAGGCGACTGTAGAAGCTGACCAACAATGGATTGCCAACTTGGAAGTTGATGAGAGAGCTAAGACCGGAATTTCGACACTGAAGGTAGGATTTAACAAAACTTTTGGTTATTATATCAGTATTTCCCGCAGCAAATCTGACCAAGTACCTGCTAATTACATCCGCAAGCAAACCCTGACAAACGAGGAACGTTACATTACCCCAGATTTGAAGGAAAGAGAAGCCCGGATTCTCACGGCGCGGGATGATTTAAATCAGTTGGAGTATGAAATTTTTACGTCGTTGCGGGAAGAGGTAGCACAAGAGGCGGAAGTAATTCGCAATCTTTCTCGCGCAGTGGCGGCGGCGGATGTGTTGTGTGGTTTGGCTGAGTTGGCGGTGCATCAAGGTTATTGTCGTCCAGAAATGTTGCCAGGAAGGGAGATAAATATTGTTGATGGCCGTCATCCGGTGGTGGAACAGTCTTTACCTGCGGGTTTCTTTGTGCCGAATTCGACTCAATTAGGAAGTAGTGAAGAAGAAATTTCCCCACTCCCCGATTTGATTATTCTCACCGGGCCAAACGCTAGTGGCAAAAGTTGTTATTTGCGTCAGGTGGGATTGATTCAGTTAATGGCGCAGATTGGTAGTTTTGTACCAGCTAGGTTTGCAAAATTAGGAATATGCGATCGCATTTTCACCCGTGTAGGTGCAGTGGATGATCTGGCAACTGGTCAATCTACCTTCATGGTGGAGATGAATGAAACGGCAAATATTCTCAACCATGCCACATCTAGGTCGCTGGTTTTATTGGATGAAATTGGCCGGGGAACGGCAACTTTTGATGGTCTTTCTATAGCTTGGGCGGTGGCAGAATATATAGCAGTGGATATTCGGGCACGAACGATTTTTGCTACTCATTACCATGAATTGAATGAACTAGCTAGCATTTTGCCGAATGTGGCTAATTATCAAGTGACGGTGAAAGAATTACCCGACCAAATTATCTTTTTGCATCAAGTTCAACCGGGAGGCGCTGATAAGTCTTATGGAATTGAGGCGGGAAGATTGGCAGGTTTACCAGCCGTAGTTATTCAACGAGCAAAACAAGTGATGGGGCAAATTGAGAAGCATAGTAAGATTGCGATGGGGCTGCAAAATCTGGATTAACTTGTGTCGGTTGCCAAATTATTTGTCTGCGTTGACAGATTTTAAAGGATAAGGAAGCCCGTGCTTTATTCAGAAAATGATTAAGATTTGAAGAGCGAATTCTGATTTCCACCTCAAATGTCCATGCGACACCAAATAGGTATAGGTGTTGTCCTACTTTGGCCAAGCTTGCAACGCTGTCTCCACAACCCGCAATAGTTCCGTCCGAGTGGCTCCGGTCGCCGCCAAAACTGACATTCCACAATTGACTGTCACCACCAAACGGGCGAGAGCGGCTGGGTCGGAATCGGTCGGCAAGTCGCCCTCCAAAATCGCCCGCTCGAAACGCTTACACAGGTCGGCTTCGCTTGAGGCTCGGCGTGCAGACAATTCCTGCCGGAGCGGATTGGCCGGATCTCCGCATGAAAGTGTGCCATGAACCCAGAGACATCCCGGTGGATTGCCCGGATCGGTTCCCAGTTCAACGACCCCGTGCATCATCCGCTCGGCGACCTGGCGCGCGGTCGGCTCTTTCAAAGCCTCACGAATATAGGCTGACGGCCCATCGGCATAGTGATCAAGTACTTTGCGGAACAAAGATTCTTTGTTGCCAAAGGCGGCATAGAGACTTGGGCGATTGATGCCCATAGCCTCAGTCAGATCGGAAAGGGATGTCCCCAGGTAGCCTTTGCGCCAGAACACATGCATTGCCTGATTCAGCGCGTCATCGGTATCAAACTCGCGGGGTCGGCCCATGGCCGCAGTGGTTTTTTCCTGTTTCATACTTATCAGTATAATAATTTCTTGACAGGCTTGCCCCCATGCTTTATATCTATGCCAGACGATACAAAATTGTATTGTAACGACAAACTCCAACGACAAAAAAATATTATGAGCACCAAAAAACTCACAGGTAAAGTGGCATTGGTCACTGGCGGCTCACGCGGTCTGGGGGCAGCGATCGCCAAACGTCTCGCGGACGATGGTGCAACTGTTGCTCTCACCTACACCACCTCGCCGCAAAAAGCCGACGAGGTGGTGCTTGCCATCGAAGCGGCAGGTGGGCAAGCCTTGGCTATACGCGCCGATAGTGCCAATGTTGAAGCGGTGAAAAACGCTGTCGCCGAGACTGTGAAAGCCTTTGGTCGCCTCGACATCCTCGTGAACAATGCAGGGGTCGCCGCTTTGGCCCCGATCGACGAGTTTTCAATGGAGGATTTTGATCGGCTGATTGCGGTTAACGTGAAGGGTGTCTTTGTGGCAACTCAGGAAGCTGTCCGCCATATGGGCGAGGGCGGACGGATCATCATGATTGGCAGCGTCAACAGCGACATCATGCCTTTTGCTGGCGGCTCCATCTACGCTTTGACTAAGGGTGCGATCGCCAGCTTCACGCGCGGTCTTGCCCGCGATCTCGGCCCTCGTGGCATCACGGTGAACAATATCCAGCCCGGCCCGGTAGACACGGACATGAACCCAGCGGAAGGCCCCTTTTCCGACACCATGAGAAGCATGATCGCCCTCCAGCGCTATGGACGAAGCGAAGAAGTCGCCGGCATGGTTTCCTATCTCGCCAGTGCGGAAGCTGATTTTGTCACCGGTGCGAACCTGAAGATTGATGGCGGCTTCGCAGCCTGATTCGGCGGCAATAGTAAAACCAAGAATCCGATCATGCAAATCTGTCTGACGACGATCCCAGCACCAAGGCAAAGCTGGGGCGCATCCTTAAAATTGGCTTCGCCGCCGTCGATCTCGGCGGCTTCGTCTCTTCTTCCGGTAATATTAGTACTTATCAAGAAGTTTTAATAAAAAAGAGATGTCTTCAATTCCTCTAACATTGAACCTAATTGAAGGTTCTGTCTCCTTTAGTTTTTCACCCCAAGCAGCACGAGAATTAAAGACAGCGACGGATCAACTGATGGAGCGCCTGAAAGCTGTCGCCTCTAAACCCACTCCTGGCGGCGGTAAAGTCACTCCCCAACCACCCCTGGAATATCGTTATACGGGTGAAGTATTTTTAGAAATTTTCTGTAATCCTAATATCTGGCCAACGCCCTTTGCAGCCAAAGTTTTACTGACTGTCCGTAACGTCAACATCCGCTTGACTACTGAAGCTGAACTTACCCGCATCATTGAAGATATTAATCAGTATTTAGAGCAAGTAGGTTAATAATTTACCAAGGCGGCGGGAAGTCCACCTCTTCTCTACGAGACGCTGTGCGAACAAGGGGTGTCCGGGATAGCCGCCCCGTCGCCGTTGACTGATGACTGATGACTGTTAACCGTCATCAGTCATCAGTCAACGTAAAATCCCATCCCCTTTTAGATAGTGAAGTTCCTACACTTATCTATCGGATAAATGTAGGAACTTCACGGAATCTACATACTAGACTCAAGCTCTAGCACCAGATATACAGAACAATTAATTCCGATGCCTTCTTTCACTTGAAAAGTTGTATAAATCCAGACTCCAATGCTTCTGTGTTAATGAAAAACGCAAGATTCTGTATGGGGCAATGCTCATCAAAAACCAGAGATTATCCCCTAGATTGAGCGTTCAATGGTTGATTGTGACATCCACACATCGAAAATAAACTCCCAATCCCAAATTTGAAATCAAACATTGATTAGTCGTTGTCCCACTGTTCACGACCAATTAGGTCGCCAATGCGATCGCGTAACAAAAAGTCACATTTTTCTAATTCACATTCAACGCAAACCCACTCTCTCGCTGGAATGTATTGGCAGAGGGTATATATTGGCTGTTGTCTGCTAACCATTCCCTTTTGCACCAGTCGGCGTGCTTCGTCTTGAATCACATCGAGAGAGTAGTAATTGATAGAAGGCACCGTATTCACACTCATGGTTTTTACTCACAAATTAACACTTACGATAGTGTTCCCGTTAATAATTAGGAACAAACATTACAGAAATTAGACTTGTGGCTAGGATTTTGTAGTTTGCTATACGGAACTATTTTTATTTTGACGCTACATATCCTGAAATTATCTCAAGAAATGTTAAGAAAGTCAACGAATCCTGACATTTCTCGAAAATTCGCTTTACAAAAAAAATTCCGAGTAGTTAACTTAACCTGCTAGGGTAGCTGTATGACTTTTATTCCACAAGTCTGAAAGTCTTGCCATTACTGTATTTAAGCAAGATTTTGTGGGTGGGAAGAATTCACATTAAGATCGCTTACATATCAAATAATCACCTTAAACCCGGATCTAGAACTGCTGGTATTTATCTAAGGGTAAACAACACAAGAATATTTGTCAGATACTTGGGTATAAAGTGTTGCAAAACATAACGGCTAAAGTACACTACGAAGGCTTTTACCCAGGATCTGTTAACAATTTCTTAAGTAAAACCGTAATATCTTGGTTATTTTCGGCACTAATGTTACACAGCTTTCTTTGGATAAACATCTGTACAAGGGTAGAGTAAGGGATTTCCAAATAAAACAATATCCAATTGCAGGCGAAGCAGAATCTGATAGTTGGATTGGATGCAAGAATTGGATAATTGGATTTTTGGAGTTCCCTTAATAGGACGTGAGTTCGACGAACCTCTCCCTGCCTTGAACTTTCGTTCGAGTCTGTCCCTCTCCGAGTCGGAGAGGGACGGTTTTGCGTAGTAAAACCAGGGAGAGGTCTTTTTTGCAGCTAGTTAGGCAGACATCTGAATGAGCCATCGAACTCACGTTAATAGGATTTCTCTTAAAGGTCATTACAAATAGGCAAGAGGGGGTAGAGGGAAAGAGGAATAGTAGAGTAAGGACGAAAGCCAAGGCAAACAAAAAGCGTATATATGCAACTAGCGATCGCTGATGTAGGTTATGGTCACATTAAAACAGACGCGATCTAGTCACGTCTGTAAACTGTTTGGCGGATTTGCTGAGATTAATTGTTCTGAAGTTACATTGTTATTTAAGTTACTTATTCACTAAATGATTCATCATCTTGATCTGTGCTGTCTTCTACTGGTAACAGATTTTCTGGAGGACGCTCATGGTTAAGTTGGCTTAGTAGTGCCAGTACTTTATTACCGCGTTCTATGGAGCGATCTTCCAGAAACAGCACTTCTGGTGTACGACGTAGCCGCACCCGCGCCCCAAGTTCACTACGGACGTAACCCGTAGCTGACTTTAAGCCTGCCATTGTTTCTGCCTTAGCTTCATCTGTACCATAAATACTGACGTAGATTTTGGCGTGTTGGAGATCACCAGAAACATCAACATCAGTAACACTTACCATTCCTGTACCCACACGGTCATCCTTAATGCCGTTGAGCAGCATTTGGCTAACTTCCCGTTTGATCAGTTCAGCAACGCGGGAAACCCGGCGATTTGTAGCCATAAAAATTTCGCCTCCTCACAGAGGTTGTACACAAAAATATATGCAAGTTGGTTTAGACAGTACTTAGCGGGAGCAACGCCAAGAGCAACCGTCTGTGGGGCACAGCCCCGATATAGCGCTAGTCTAGATTGTACTCAAGCCCAGCATTGCACGTAGGGTGAGAGTAAGGAAGACTAGGCTGCTCACAAATAAACCCAAGAGGGCGATCAAGGTAACTGGGCGCTTTAACAGTGGCATTAATGGCGCAAAGGTGTTCAAAAACAGGCCTAAGACGATACTAATTAAGTACCGGGGGTAGCGAAAGACGTTATCCCAAAATCCGTCAAACATCTGAATGTAAACTGCCTTGTTATATACTTACGTTTGTTTTGATATGTTGATCTACTCAATTGTAATCTATGCGGCTGGAAAATTACCCAGTTAATATAAAATATGCTTCGTCGCTTATATTGGCTTTATTTAGTCAAGATTATTTTCAGTTAAATCGGAAGTAAATGGTAATTCAAATCCCCAAAGAAACTAGCCCGCGTCCATTTTTGAAGTGGGCAGGGGGTAAAAGTAGGTTGATACAGCAATATATTCCTTATTTTCCCAAGAGTTATAAAAATTACTATGAACCATTTTTAGGTGGTGGTGCTGTTTTTTTCTATCTCCAACCAACCGCAGCAATTTTAACTGACATTAATGCCGAATTAATTAACACTTATTGTTGTGTTAGAGATCATATTGAAGAATTAATTTCTATATTGAAAGAGCATAAAAACCGACATGATAAAGATTATTATTATAGTGTCAGGAATAACTCTGGTGGTACTGATATAGAAAAAGCTGCTCGTCTAATTTATCTGAATAAAACTTGTTTTAATGGTCTTTATCGAGTCAATTCACAGGGTAAATTCAATGTGCCTTTAGGCAGATACGAAAATCCAAATATTTGTTCGGAGGTTTTACTGCGAACAGCTTCAGAAGCACTTTCTACATCTGAAATTAAACAAACACACTTTGTTGATGTACTAAATTATGCCACAAGCAGTGATGATTTTATTTATTTTGATCCACCATACTATCCTGTAAGTGAAACTAGCTATTTTACAGCTTACAGTAGCGATCGCTTTGCTGAAGAACAGCAAGTTCAACTCAAAGATATATTTGAAAAATTAGCTGAACGTGGAGTAAAAGTCATGCTATCTAATTCAGATTGTGAATTTATTCGCAACCTTTACAGCAGTTTCAATATCCACACTATATCAGCATCTAGGGCAATTAATTCTAACGCCAAAAAGCGTGGAAAGATCACAGAAGTTTTAGTAACTTCTTATTAAATATTATTGTTAGACCAAGCAATAAATGAACTTAAATTATGAACAGAGAGAAGGTTTTGATTGAGAAGAACTTGTTTATTTAACCACGATACAGCTTGCGGTTTCATACCTCCACCGTCAATTAATACAACTGCTTGTGCAGGATAGCAATTTTGAATATTTAAGTTAAGGTAAGGAAGTTTTTCATCAACTGAACCGCTAGTTTGCTGCCATTTACACTCAATAATCAGCCCGGAAGAAACGGATGCAGCGCCAATAATGTAAAAGTCTACATATATATAGCTCCCATAAATTCCTGCTCCGATATAAACCTGCCTTGCATATCTTTTTGGTATAGTATTCAAGCTTAAAAGACATCCTAGACGCTGTTTCTTTGGTAAATCAAAGCCCACTTGCACATATCCATGACCCAGTAAAGTCCCTTCTACAGCTTTTTCCAAAACATTGCCAGAAGTAACTGCTCTTGCACCTTGAGTCATTTTTATCCTGATTATTTTCCAAAAGATTTCCTGATTTTAGGATTCCCTGGAAGCAACAGTAAATACTTAGGTCATATAAATTTTGAGAGATTTCCTCGTTTCCAGCCTCTAGCTAGAAACGAGGTTTTAATAAGGTTTTGGCTTAAGTTGACACGTATAGGCAGTGCCGTGTTATCTCACCGTAACTCCTATATACTTATTTTTGAAGGTTCATCCTTTTGAATTCATGCGTCCTCGCCAGAACATCTCGGAAATATTTTCGACTTTCATCCAATTTGAAGCCGATCGCTTCAACTGTTGGATATATGATGCCAAACTACGGCGCAGTATCCAAAATTGCTTGGTACAGATATCAGAAACGAAATACTCAGAAAATTTTTGGGCGATTTACTGGCATAAGAACTGGCAAAATCAGCCTAACTCTCTAGCTGAAGCGCATCTATCAGCTTATTTGCAAGAGACTTGTTATTGGTCAGCGCAAAGGACGATCCCTCAAATTATTAGTGTGCAGTGCACCTTATCTGACTGTTTTCAAATAGCGATCGCAGAAGTGCCAAAAATTCTCAAAGCTTGCGATCCTGACCAAAAAGCCAGCCTGAAAAGCTACAGTAATGTGGCTTTTGGCAATGTGATTCGGGATGCTTTGCGGCAAAAACAAGAAATAGATTTTTGTAACGATTGGGCATTGCTGCTAAAGTTGAGCCGCAAGCGACTACAGCAATCATTACAAAATGCTGGGCTAACAGATGAAACTATTACCCGTTACCTGTTAGCTTGGAAATGTTTTGCAGATGGTTACATTCTGGGTAAATCGCCAGGAGTGCGGAAGTTACAAAGACCTGATCAAGATACTTGGGAAGCGATCGCTCAACTCTACAACCGCGATCGCTTAACACAACTCAACCCATCAGGGACAGAATGCAACGCCCAAACTCTCGAAAAATGGCTACTGTTATCCGCCAAACACGCACGTTCTTATTTATATCCTGTGGTTTCTTCACTCAACGCCCCTAAAACAGGTCAAGCCGATAGTGAATTACAAGATGATTTACCAGATACTACTCAAAATGAATCTTTACTCGCAGATTTAATAGCCAGAGAAGAAGCAGAGACTCAAAAAAACCAACAACAAGAAATCCATAATCTATTAATTAATACTCTGGCAAAACTCTCTCCTCAATCACAACAATTGCTGCAACTCTACTATCAGCAAGGACTTACTCAACAACAAATTGCTAAACAACAGCAAATCCAGCAATATCAAATATCACGGCAATTGGCTAAAACAAGAGAATCTCTACTACTGGCGATCGCCAAGTGGAGTCAAGAAACAATGCATATTTCTCCAACTTCCAACGTGGTTAAACATATTAGTGCAGTATTAGAGGAATGGTTACAAAATTATTTCAGTAATTTGGAACCTCACTCCTCAAAGGAGCAGTAGCTATGTCATCTTTTTGTGTTCCTCCAACTCAACTGTGGTTAGAGGTGTCTCCTGAAGTTCAAGACAAATCTTGGCAGCAAAGCCAGTCTAGTGTTAGTCCCTGTGGTCGTTGGAATGCTTTTCTAAATCAAGTATGCCTCAGTACTTTTCTGCCTTGGTTGCAAGCAGAATATGTACCAGAAGCTACTATTAATACACTTCCAATAACTTGGGAACTTGTCAACGGCACTGCTATAAATCTAGATACAAAACGCTTGATTCTAATTCCAGATAAAAGCTTAGAAACTAGAGAATTTTCTGTACCACAAGAATGGATAGATATTCCTCAATGGGCAGGAGATTACTACTTGGCAGTACAAGTCAGTCCTGATGGTGAGTGGATGAGAATTTGGGGCTATACCACTCATGAGCAATTAAAAAATCAAGGTAGCTACGATTCCCAAGAACGGACTTACTCTTTAGATGCTAATCAAATGGTTGAGGATCTAAATGTGCTTTGGGTAGTACGTCAACTGTATCCTGAAGAACAAACACAAACTGTCATCGCTCCTTTGCCTGTTTTATCAGCTGCTCAAGTAGAAAATTTGTGGCAAAGATTAGCAAGTCCCACAATTACTAATCCTCGCCTGGAATTGCCCTTTGAAATCTGGGGAGCATTGTTAGATAGGGAAGATTGGTCACAAAGATTTAGACAGAAACCAGCACTTGTCAACTTGCGTCAGTGGTTCCAAAATATAGTTGCAGATAGTTGGCAAACAATAGAAAACTTCCTGGGTACACAGCCAGATTTCGCCTTTAGCTTTCGCCAAAATGATTCGGCTCAACAATCAATCCAACGAGTTAAGGAAATTGAGTTACCAACTAGAAATCAAGATGTAGTGTTAATGTTGACATTAACCACAGAAATAGATAATAAAGTAGGAATCCGTGTCCAATTGTATCCCAAGGAGCGCAATTTCTATTTACCTCTAAATATTAGCCTGGCATTGATTTCTGCTTCTGGAGAAATTGTGCAATCAGTACAAGCACGAGAAACAGATAACTCGATCCAACTCAAAGGCTTCCGATGTCCTGAAAATACAAGTTTTAGTCTTCAGGTTGGTTTAGATGATTTCAATTTCACACAAGAGTTTATCAGTTAGTTTTAGAAATTAATCGCCATGAGTAAACTGATCGTCCTAAACTTAGGAAAAGGAAACTTACAGCAAGGGTTTCCCACGGTCATTGCTCAACTTTGGCAAACGGATGTTCCTACTCCGATGCAATTTACAGGTGGATTACCTGCTGCACCACAATTGGAACATCTTTATCAACGTTGGCAACAAATGTATACAGCTTTGTATACTAGTTTGGGTTGGCGCAGTCGCAACATTGCAGACTTTGAAATTGATGAAGAAGACGTTACCCATATTTCCCAAACGGAGTTTGACAACCTCTCTCAAGAATTACAACAAAATCTGAACACATGGCTGAATAGTTCCCTGTTTCTGAATATTGACCGGAAGTTGCGGACTCAACTCTTACCGAACGAGGAAATTCGTTGCATTATTACTGCTGAATCAGATCAAGTTTTGCAGCTTCCCTGGTGTCTGTGGCATTTTTTTACTGATTACCCCCAAGCAGAAATTGCCCTGAGTCCGCCAGAATATACCCGTTCTGTGAAAACAAATCCTCAAAAAACTCAAGGTAAAGTCAGAATCTTAGCAATTTTAGGCGATCGCCAGGGCATCGATCTCGAAAAAGACCAAAATTTACTTCGCCAATTACCTAATGTTGAACTCAAGTTTTTAGTCGAACCCAACCGTTCCGAACTCACAGAACAATTATGGAAGTCAGGTTGGGATATTCTTTTTTTTGCGGGGCATAGTTCCAGCCAAGGTAAAGGACGAATGCTGCTGAATTCTGGCGAAACTTTAACTATTGACCAATTAAAGTATGGTTTACAAAAGGCGATCGCTCAAGGGTTACAGCTAGCAATTTTTAACTCTTGTGATGGTTTGGGATTAGCACAAGATTTAGCTGATTTGCATTTACCCCAAGTGATTGTCATGCGCGAACCCGTACCAGACCGGGTAGCACAGGAATTTTTGAAGCACTTCCTGGCACTTTTTTCTCAAGGAAAAACTCTGTATGCAGCCGTGAGAGAGGCCAGAGAAAGATTACAATCTCTAGAACATGATTTTCCCTGCGCTACTTGGTTACCTGTCATTTGCCAAAACCCAGCAGAAATTTCGCCTACTTGGCAGGATCTGTGCGGTCAGAGGTTGGGTTTATATCTGCCACGCCCGAATTTAAGGCAGTTACCACTGGTTTTTTTAAATAGCTTAAGTGTTACTTTAATTATCGGATTAATCCGGTTATTCGGTGGGCTGCAACCCCTAGAACTAGAAGCATTTGACCAATTAATGCGACTACGACCCAAAGAACAGCCAGACTCGCGGCTTTTGGTAGTAACTATCACCGACCAAGATATTCAAGCCCAAGGACAGGAACCGCGCCAAGGTTCCTTATCCGATAAGTATCTCAATCTTCTGCTAGCCAAACTGGAACAATATCAACCAGCAGCTATTGGTCTAGATATATACAGAGATTTTCCAGTGAGTGCCAACCAACCAGAACTAGCCAAGCGGATGCAACAAAGCGATCGCTTAATTGCAATCTGTAAACGTGCTGACCCAAAATACGACCCCACAGGCATTTCGCCCCCACTGGAAATACCAGAAACACGGCTAGGTTTTAGCGATTTTGTTGAGGACAATGATGGTGTACTCCGCCGTCATTTGTTGGCGATGACTCCCAACCCGATTTCGTCAAGTTGTACTCCGGCTTCTGCCTTTAACGTGCAGCTAGCATTTCTTTATCTGAAAAAACAGGGAATTCTAGCCAAATTTACCCCAAATTGGGATTTGCAACTAGGAAATAAGACTTTCCCACGGTTACAAAATCGGACTAGTGGTTATCAGTCGATAGATGCCCAAGGCAGTCAGATTTTACTAAATTACCGTTTTTCGCCCTCAGTGCAAGCGATCGCACCCCAAGCTACCCTCAGCCAAGTCTTGAACGGACAAATAAACCCAAATGCCTTAAAAAACCGGATTATTCTGATTGGTGTCACTAGTAATAGTAGTAGCGATTACTGGTATACACCCTATGGTAAAAACCCTTCAGAAATCATTCCAGGCATAATCATTCAGGCACAAATGGTCAGTGAAATACTCAGTGCCGCTTTAGACCAAAGACCCATGTTATGGGTTTGGAGTCAATGGGGTGATATTTGCTGGATTTGGGGTTGGTCTTTAACAGGTGGTCTACTAGTTTGGTATCTTCGCAAAATAGCTTATGTCAGTATTGCTGTAACCGTAGCATCAGGTACGCTGTTTGGACTTTGTTTAATCCTGTTCACTCAGGGCGGCTGGATACCCTTAGTACCACCGATGATGTCTTTGCTACTTAGTAGCACTATATTTATCTCTATCAGCAAAAAATTACAGAAATTGTAGAGAACGGAAGTGTAGTAATAAATTAGGTATTAATCTTCAAGAATCAAAAATCCTAATAAATTACTTCTGCGATCGCTAATTAATTTCTTTTATGAAAAAATTACTTTGGTTTCACACTGCCACCCTCATCCCTGCACTGACCTTAGGCATTTTTGACATACCTGGAAATTTGCCTGTACAGGCTGAAACCTTAACATCAACAAGTGAAATCAGGTATGTTGCACCAAGAGTGCAGGAAAAGCCAGGAGAACCGACAGGAAGGCGTAGAGGTGGAGGTAGTCGTGGTTCCTGTAAGCAGTATGAGACTTTGACAGCTTTAGTACCTACAACTAAAACAGGTACAAAAGATTTAGTTTGGGGACAGTCAGCATCTCAAACCCCAACATTTTGGTTCTTTGTGCCTGATAAATTAACTGCAAATGTTCCTGTAGAGTTCGTGCTTCAGGATGAAACAGACAATTATGTGTATCAGAAAAAATTTAATCCTTCACAAACATCGGCAGGAATTATCAGTTTAGCAGTACAACCTACATCAACTCTAGAGGCAGGTAAAACTTATCGTTGGACTTTTTCGATTTATTGCGATCCTCAGAAGCCCTCTGCTGCCGTTTATGTTCGAGGCTCAATGACACAAGTGGCCCTCAACCCATCATCGCAACAACAACTTGAGGCAGCTAAAACACCGTTGGCAAGAGCTACTTTTTTTGCCAAACATGGTGTCTGGTATGATGCCTTAACAACTTTAGGAGAACATTTACAAAGCAATAAACGCAAAGATCCAAAAATTGCATCAGCTTG
The DNA here is from genome assembly GCF_014698505.1 of Nostoc foliaceum FACHB-393. Classification (GTDB taxonomy): domain Bacteria; phylum Cyanobacteriota; class Cyanobacteriia; order Cyanobacteriales; family Nostocaceae; genus Nostoc; species Nostoc foliaceum_A. Next base: position 37,101 of record NZ_JACJTD010000009.1, read on the forward strand.
GGTTGAGCTACTCAAACAGGTAGATTTAGCTAAGTCTAATACAGATGCGATCGCATCCTGCTGTATTACCAAATAATTGATCGGCATCTGCCAATAAACATTTCGAGAAAAGTTTGCCATATATGCTTTCATACTTGCGGAAGAGGTAATGTATCGCCAAGACAATTGTCATGGCAATAGGGTAATGTACAAGCGCTCCGAGATAGTTATGGAAGGAACTAACGAGCTTAAAAGAAGTAGGGATGTCTACATAAAAAACACACAGGGGAACACAGTCAGTTCTGAAATGACTGATGAAGATTGGTTTAGCTTAGGAAAATCTGATGCCTGGGCTGGAAAACCCAAAATTTCACCAGAACAAGATTCTCAAGCGGCGAGTATGTATGACTTAGGTTACAGCGAGGGCGAAATTCAACGTTCACCAACTGAAACTAGAAAGGCTCCTTAGTAGTCACAAATCTTCAGAAGGCAGGAGACCGCGAGGACATGGAAGAACCTCTCCCCCAACCCCTCTCCGAACCGGAGAGGGGAGTTTGGCTCCCCCTTCCCTAGCAGGGAAGGGGGAAGGGGGGTTAGGTTTTTGATTACTGAATCGATGCTCTAGGAGCAGCATTTCCAGCAAGAGGCTGGAAACGAGATTTGAAAAGGGTTTTAGCTTAAGTTGACACGTATGGGCAATGCCATGTCCCTACGAGTATCTGTGTTCATCTGTGGTTAATCATTTTTTTCTCGCTATATACCAATTTGAACAACGATTGGGACAGATAAAATACTCAAAGAGATTATCAGTAAATCTTTGACAATCTAAAATCCAAAATCAGAAATGGTATTATCCGTAGTTCTATATAAAAAATTACTACTTTGTCTTGGCAATTTTCTTCAGGAAATTAAAATAGCTCTAGCAGTTTTGCTAGAGCTAATTCTATTGGCTATCGCATCAATTCTAATTTATTAGAGTTGTTTGCCATTAAATAAACCTTCAACTTTTTTGTCAGGATAGCTTTTCTTATTAAATTCTAAGTTAGCGATCGCTTGCTCTTGTGACCAACCCGGTTCAAAGCCAACTCTCGTTCCATCCCAGATTAATTCATATCCGACTTTTTGACCGTTGAATAAACCTTCAACTTTCTTGTCGGGATAGCTTTTCTTATTGAATTCTAAATTAGCGATCGCTTGTTGGAGTGTCCAACCCGGTTCAAAGCCAACTCTCGTTCCATCCCAGATTAATTCATAGCCGACTTTTTGACCGTTGAATAAACCTTCAACTTTCTTGTCGGGATAGCTTTTCTTATTGAATTCTAAATTAGCGATCGCTTGTTGGAGTGTCCAACCCGGTTCAAAGCCAACTCTCGTTCCATCCCAGATTAATTCATATCCGACTTTTTGACCATTGAATAAACCTTCAACTTTCTTGTCAGGATAGCTTTTCTTATTGAATTCTAGGTTAGCGATCGCTTGTTGCAGTGTCCAACTGGGTTCCATGCCAACTTGGACTCCATCCCAGAAAAGTTGGTATTTACCTAAAGCGTTTGGATTTTGGGTTGGTTGAGAAGCAGTATTGCCTGAATTGGGTAAATTGATGGCAAAATTGTCACCTTTGCAACGGCGAAATGCACATGCTTCTGCTTTCCCTTCAAATCTTAGTGGACTTCCCTTAACACAACCTTGTACTTGGGCGTAAGAGCCAGCAAAATCAACAGTACCAAAAGTCGCACAACCACCATCACGACCTATATATTGTTTCTGACTGGTGATTGGCCCAAGCTTGGCATAAAATTCGTAACCAGCACCTTTTTCTTCAACACATACACCTACACCTTTAACATCTATGCAATTAGCCTTATCTTGTGCCATTGCAGGTTGAGCAAAATTCAATGAAAATAGTGGCGCACCGACGCTGATAAGTGCTGCAAGTAGACCTAATGGTTTACGGGACATAAATTTTTCCTTACGAGTAGATTGGTGAGACGAAAAAGCAGATTTAGAGGTGTAATTAGTAGTCATGGTTTACGTTCCTTTGTTGAGTAGTTAACGGTATGATTGTTTATAAGTTGATTTGCTGTTGAGCTAGGCAAAATTAACAGGGCAAATCGCTCATCATGCTGATGATTTGCTGCCACTGTACAAATCTGCATTGGGCAGAAATAATGACTACCTGGCTTCAACTTCTGTGGAGAGTAGTTAAAGTAGTTTGGATTATCGCAACCTCGAATTTGTTGGTTGGCGTTACTTACTTCACCCTCCACAGAGTTACACGTTTAACTTTTGAGGTTTATGCACTCAAATAAGAACAAAGCCAAAAAATTTTTTAACAACCCACTAGAGCCAATTTCCCAGCAAGACGTAAGATGCCCAATGTAAAGGATGGCGGTAATCTGGGTCTTTTAAAAGAGAGAGTTGAGCTTGCCGCAGTGCTTCTGCTTTTGTCACCTGCTTTGTTGCCAATTCTTTATAAAATTGACCAATGAGGCGAGCACCAGATTCATCATCCAAACTCCAAAGAGAAGCTAAGGTACTGCGTGCACCTGCTTGAATTGCCACCCCAGCCAGTCCTAAAGCTGCTCGTTTGTCTCCCTCGGCAGTTTCGCAAGCACTGAGAACGAGTAATTCAATTGGCTCAGGTGTAGTTTGCTCTCTGCTGCGAAGCAAATCTTTTAGTTCGTTGAGTTTAATCGGTTTATCCCAAGCCAGCACAAAGGTTTCATCAGCATTGGAACTAAATTGACCATGAGTTGCCAGATGCACTACAGAGAAGGGCACAGAGTCAATCTGTTTTCGTAATTCTGAACTAGTAAATTTCTGATTCACGAGAACTTCGCTAGGGACTTCCGACTCAATTGCTTTTAATTCGTCACTGACATTTGGTAAGGAACTAAACCCATGTCGTGCTTCTGTGAGTCCAGCGACCAAAGTTTTTAGCCTACCTTGGCGTAAAGGACGGGGCCCTAATAGCTCTAACCCAGGCGTAAGGGCAATACTGTATTTCTCTACCAAATACTGTTTGCCATCATACAAGGCTGCGATCGCCACATTCCGCAAAGCACCATCTAAGACGAAAACTAATGTTTTCACCTGACTTTCAGACAGTTCTGCTTCCACAGGGCGAATTAACCAGTCATAAACTTTTGCAGATAATAATTTCCCTTCAGGGGTTGTGAAAGGCTTTTCTAAATTTTCTCTAAGTTGCTCTATAACTTCTTCTACTTCGTGTTGAGTTATTTTGGTGGCATAGTGGCGTAGTGGCTGCTGAGGTAAACTCAGAATTACTTCTAGTCGGTCTGGGAGAATAATGGGATAAATTACCGCTGCTTCTGATTGTTGAATCTGCTCAATCGGTACTATCTGTCCTTGTAGACAAGCTGAACGAAAGAAGTTGTCGAGTTCTGCTAGTTGTAGTGATTCAATTACTTGACGAGCTTGTTTTAGTTCCACCTGACTAGGTTCTACGCTTTCGCCCGGATTTAACAGTAATTGTACATAGTCACGATATACAGGCTCTACAGCTTCACGGAAGGAAAATTGAATATCACTGTTAATCGCCACCAAATCGCTACGCAGAGATTTTAATGTTGTGAAAGCTACTTCGTAGGCAGATGTTGCTGGCTTGATTTCCCCTTGGGCTTTTAAAATGCGTCCTAATTGCCATTGCCACTGATAACTAATATGTGGAGCATTAATGGCTTGAGCTATTTGCAAAGCCTGCTGGGTTAAATCTTGAGCATTTGACCACTGCTGAGTTTGTTCATATAGTCTACCTAGATAACCCAAAGCATAAGATTCTGCTTGTTGGTCACTTAAGTTTTGAGCTTCTTGAATTGCGATCGCCAGTAGTTTAGCAGATTCAGCGTTTCCTTTAGTTCCCAGTTTCACCAAACTTTTGGCAAGGTTGATGCGAGAGTAAATTGTTGAGCGACTGGGAGGTAAATTACTAAACTTTGGCTGGATTTTTAGCAAGAGATTCTCGGCTTTTTTCGTTTGTCCAGTTGCTATCAAAAGCTGGAGTTGATTGATTTGAGACTGAATCTGCGTCATGCTGCTTGCAGAGGCAGTAGTTGCAGCCTGTTCGTAGTATGCCAATGCTGCATCTGTATTGCTTTGGGCATAAGCTGTGTTACCCAGGCTGAGTAAGGTGGCACTCAATTCTTGTTGTGACGCATTAGCGCCACCCTGTAGCATTTGCAAACTTTGCTGTAAAACTCTGCGAGAATCAGCGAAAGCGCCCACTGATTTAAGAACGTTGCCCAGGCTACGCAATCCTGTAGTTTTTAACTGCCGGTCTGGTTGATTCTCTAGTGTTTGTTCTACTTCTGCTAGGGTTTTACGAGCTTGGAGATAAAGCCCTAGAGCTTGTTGGGCTTGAGCTTGATTAATTAAACTGCCAATTCTGCCTTGTGTATAGCCTGCTGTGGTATAAATGGCAGTTGCCTGTTGCCAACTATTGAGAGCTTCTTCTGTTTTACCTTGAGCTAATTGCAAACTTCCTTGAGTGTTGAGCGCTTGGGCAAGGATAAGTTTTGTTTGTGCTGTTGTCTGTTTGGAGTTTTGGATTAAATTCAAGCTAGAGCTAATTGTCTTAGTTGCCTGCTGCCACTGTCCCAACTGCTGGTAAGCCAAGGAGAGATAATTTAGCAACATAGCTTGAGACGATAAATTCTTTTCTGCTTTGAGTGCCAATTGCCAAATATTTACAGCTTCAGCATATCGTTCTGCTTGGTACAGTTCTCTACCTTGTTTAATTAAATTTGAGTTCGATAAATATTGTGTTGATCTCTGCTCTATTTTCTCTTCTACAAGCAGAGGTTGAACAGAAGAGGCTGTAACTTGCCTGAATTTGAGCATCAGAGTTAGACTCATCCCCGTTAGCACACAAAGCAGAAAAGCTAGAGCTTTACGCAAAAATCTTGGCTGTTTTTTTGCCATCTGAGAGTCCAACATCAGTTTTGGGCAACTGGACAATTAATAGGTGTGAGTGAAGAGTTGTGAGGAGTAGTAGTGGGAGCTTGAGCTACAAGGGTAATAGTACCATCAGCATTAGTTACCCATCCTTGAGCTTCGGCGATCGCAGCAGGTGTTTGTGAAACTAAGCTTACCTTTTGTTGAGAGCCACTGATCTGTTCATTAAGCAATGCGTGGGGTTGCAAGTCTTGCCAGATGGCATCAGTGCTAAGTGGCTCAATGGGGTTAGGTGGCAAACCACCTCGCCCAGTGACTATAAATTCACTTTGTTGATTGGCTATTACTCCCCCAGCACTCTTACAGGTTTGGGCAATGAGTGTGGAAGCATCTACTATATTTGTGGGCAAATTCGCTAGTCCGCGACTGGGGTCGACATCGGGTGTGTTAATGTCTACAACTCCATTAATTCCCAGTTCTGAACTGGCGTTGATGTCACTGAGGGGTGTTAAAGTTTCACGGAATTGCAATCCAAAAATACCCTGAGCGGTAATATTAATTTTGCCTCCCGAACCCTCGAAGGCGTTGGCAATGATGTCGCTATTTTCATTGGGGACAGCGACCACAAAACTTGTATCAATATTGATATTGCCGCCATCACCTTTGTCGAAGGCTTGGGCACTAATTGAACTATTATTCCGCAATACTACCAAATCGGATACTCTAAGCTGAATGTTAGCTTCACTACCAGAGGCTGTGGTAGCAGAGAGCGCTCCTTCGTTCAGTAAGATAGCCTTGGCGGTGATATCTAAATTACCTGGATTGCCTACTCCCAAACCACTAACAGTAACTTGACCTCCATCTCGCACAACCAAATTCTTTGTAGCAATTGTGAGATTGCCAGAATTTCCGAACCCTTGTGAACCAGCAGACAATATACTATTAACTCTACGAATACTAGAATTTCCCAACCCAGTATCTCCTATTCCAGAACCAGATACTTCTATAGATTCCAAGGCATTCACAGTCACCTTTCCCCCTAAACCCTCATTAAAAGTGCTAGCGCCAACTTCTCCCCCGTTTTGAATCAGTAAATTCTCTACGTTGAGAGTTAATGTTCCTCCCGCTCCTCTAGCAAAAGTATTAGCTTGGATTTGTGCTCCATCTTGAACTACTAAGCGACTAGTGTTGATTGTTATATCTCCTCCCTTGCCAGTCGGTTGTGTAATGTCTGGTCGCCTTCCAACTGAACTGAATATGCCGCTACTTACTTGAGAACCATCGCTTCTTATGGCTGTACCGTTGGCTTCCACAGACTTAGAGGCATCCACAATCATTGTTCCGCCATTCCCTGAAGAGAAAGTGGATGTTCCTATCTGTGCGCCGTTACGGATAACTAACTGCCCAGTTTTAATTGTTAAATTTCCAGCATTACCTGTAGCACCTATATTAGATTGAGCAAACAAGCCGCTGGAATTCCGTCCACCCCCGTATATTCCACTTAGCTCTACAAATTCTTTCGCAATCACTGTCAGTTCTCCTCCCTGACCCGTGTTGAAAGTAGAAACCGATACGACTCCTCCATCTTTAACGATTAACCGTCCAGTATCAATCGTTATATTGCCGCCTCTTCCCTGGGTCTGAGTTGTGGCAAAAAGACCAGTAGAAGACCCATTGAATGAAGTTCCAAAGAGTTCTACAGAATTCAAGGCATTCACAATTATTCTTCCACCTTGACCTACACCTCTGGTGTTAGCAAAAATACCTGAGCCATCCCCCATAATCAATCGGCTAGTGTTAATAATTACGCTGCTTCCCTCTCCAGAACCAGAATTAGCGACATTGATTAGACTGTTCTCGTCAATCGGGGAACCTCCACTCATTTCTACCAAATCTGTGGCGTTGATAATGACACTTCCTGGCTTTCCAGAACCTCTATTGCGGTTAAAAACTCCTGATTCTTCGCTGAGAGTGACTCGCCTACCTTGGAGATGAACGCTACCTATACTTTGACTAATGGTGTCAGAATTAGCAATGATTTCAGCCCTACGAGACAATTGGATATCCCGATAATTTTCAATGCCTTCATAGCTTAATGTCAGAGGAATAGCATCAGAGGCAAATGACCAGTTCAACTGGACAAGACCATTACCGAAGACAGATCCCAATTCTATCTGTCCCCCATCTGCTTTCATCCTCCCTTGTTCTAGAAAAATATCGCCTCCCACAAGTGCAAGGGTTCTTTGCGGTTGCACTTGGAGTCCGACAATTTCACCATTACTATCCTTAACAGTGGATTGGTTAAGGATACTACCTGGATTTGCGGCAAATTGTAAGCCAAGAGGTACATTGACAGTCAACAAGGGAGGAATTTGGGGATTACTAGCACTAAAAGCAAAATTGTTATCAAATCTCAAACTATCAGCTGTACTCGCTACAAAAGAACCTGCAATGTCTAATCTTGAATTGGCTCCAAATACAATACCATTGGGGTTAATTAAAAACAGATTTGCATTACCTAAAACCCCTAATGTCCCCAAAATATTGGAGCGGTTATTACCTGTGACTCTCGTGAGGATATTCTCTACTCCCGTGGGGTTAGAGAAGTAAACCCGTTGTCCATCACCAATGCTAAATTCGCCAAAGCTGTGAAATAGGTTTGCTCCTCGGACTGCACCACCATCGATGCGTAGGCGTAGCCCGTCGTAGACATCGCCTATTGCTTCTTTAACCTCAACCTCTTGGATTAAGATTGATGATTCACTTCCCAAGGTGGTATCAGTTTTAATTTCGGCGAGGACATGGTTTTTTCCAAAAATAAAAGAACTCAGCGCCGAAAGGGCTAATGTAAAAAGTAACAGTTCTCTTAAAAATTTAAACAATTTTTACAAAATAAATATTAATTGTTGTTATAAATAATAACACTCTTTGATTTTTTTAGGTTTACCAAGAATGGAGATTTTGTCCAATTGTAAAAAATTGTTGAAGACAGAATCTCTATATAAATCCAAATTCCATTATCGTGCTATCGCACTCATGTTTTATTTGTTAATTTATTTGTACTAGCAAGAAAGCTTTTACTAAACCTGAAAGGTCAGTGTCCTTGATGAATTGACACTCGATTGCATCCAATTCCAGAGACGCGGCTTTAAGGGACTCCATAACTGCCCCACTCTCACGATCATCGGCATCGGCTGCATCTATAACAGTGTATCCATCTGATAGTTTAAATCTAGGCGATCGCGTTGCTAATCTCTTGACTGCACACATTACTGACATCTTAATGTTAGATTAGATTATCCTAATTTGATATCTTTCTAAGTGCCAGTTAACCAGAAGAATAAATAAACATGAAAATTCAAAAACTAATTACAGAAGCACTTAGCTTACCTAATGATGCTATTTCCTATCATGTTAGTCAGCAGTTAGCAGCTATTTACCCAAAAAAAACATTGCTAGGAAGTAATGATAGTTCGTTTAATTTAGAAAAGTACGCTGAGGCAAACCTCTGCAAAATTCAATATGATACTCATATCCATAACCAAATCCTCACTGGTTGGAATGGTATGGAGAACGAGATTTACAATTTTACTGAAAATGCCAGTTTTGAAGTTTCATGGCAAGGAGAAAAACTTAATGTACTTTTAATGAGTTGGCATGAAGGTTATTGCAAAACTCGCCATTTTTGGATTTTAGCTAACAGCACAAAATTAGCTAAAAACTTTTTCGCCGCAGTTTGTGATTGGAACTCAGAAATTCGTGATGAACTTTTAGTTTTTGAAGATGGGTACTGGAATAAAAACCCAGAGTTGTTTCAATCTATTCAAAGCGCAAATTTTGATAATCTCGTCTTGCATAGCACTCTGAAACAAGACATTCAAGATGACCTGATAACCTTCTTTGCATCCCGCGAAACTTACACAAATTATAGTGTTCCTTGGAAACGTGGTATTTTATTAATTGGCTCGCCTGGGAATGGTAAAACCCATACAGTTAAAGCATTAATTAATCAAATGCAGCAGCCTTGTTTATATGTTAAAAGCTTTAAATCTGAGTATGCAACTGATAGCGAAAATATCCGTAATGTATTCAAACAGGCACGGCAGTCAGCCCCTTGTATTTTGGTATTAGAAGATATTGATTCTCTATTGAATGATGAAAATCGCTCTTTCTTTTTAAATGAACTTGATGGCTTTGCCTCTAATGAAGGAATTGTGACCATTGCAACCACTAATCATCCAGAACGTTTAGATTCAGCAATTAGCGATCGCCCCAGTCGCTTTGACCGCAAATATCATTTTGACTTGCCAGCTATCCCAGAACGAGAAGCCTACATCACATTATGGAATGATAAATTAAAAACTGCTATGGGCTTGTCTGAGCCGGCTGTGAGTCAGATGGTTGCATTAACCGAAGGCTTTTCTTTTGCCTACCTCAAAGAACTATTTCTCTCGTCAATGATTCGTTGGATGGGAGCAATGGAAGATGGTGCGTTAGAGAAAATCATGATTTCTCAAGTTGCAATTTTGCGAGAACAAATGATCAGCACAACTGTTAGCAGCAAAGATTTAGAAAACTAAAATCAAAGGAGAATTCAGGAGCGGAGCCGGAGACGCTCCGCCTCCTGTCAGAATCAATATTGCTGATACTTGAATTCTGAACAACTTTAGCAAAATCGGCGGCAGATTTTCTTGCAATACAGTTCAGTTAAGCATTTCTTTCTTCTCTTTCTTCTCTTCCTTTGCGCCTTACCCTTCTCTCCCAACTCTCAGGCTCTGGCAGAGTGGGATAATTCACTTCCTTTACCCTTGCGTCCTATAGGTAAACACATCGGTGTCCCCACAACTGGGTCAAGAATAATTCGACACTTCAATCCAAAAACCTCCTGAACCATTTCTTGAGTCATGACTAGCTCTGGTTCGCCAGCAGCAAAAATTCGACCATCTTTAACTGCAACTAAGTAATCAGCATAACGACAAGCCTGATTTAAATCATGCAGCACCATCACAATTGTTCGCCCCTGAGTTTGGTTCAACTCATACAACAAATCCAAAATCTCTATTTGGTGGGTCAAATCCAAAAAAGTAGTCGGTTCATCTAAAAGTAAAATATCTGTATCTTGCGCTAGTGCCATTGCAATCCAAGCTCTCTGTCGTTGTCCACCAGACAAAGTATCTAATCCTCTATCTGCTAATTCCAACAAATCTGTAATTAAGAGTGCCTGCTGTACGATTTTTTCATCTTTTGCCGACCACTGCTGCAACCAATTTTGATAAGGGTAACGCCCTTGTGCTACTAAATCTTGTACTGTTAACCCTTCCGGTGCTACTGGCCCTTGGGGTAAAATACCTAACTGCTGCGCTACTTCTTTAGTGGAAAGATTAAAAATAGACGTTCCATCAAGATAGACATTACCGCCACAGGGTTTAAGCAATCTTGCCAAACCTCTTAACAACGTTGATTTACCACAACCATTAGCACCAACTAAAGCACTAATTTGTCCGTTAGGGATTGCCAAATTCAGGTCACGGATAATCAGCGCACCATCGTAGGCTAAAGACAGATTTTTGGTTGACAGTCCTTTCATAGGTGATATTTCTCAGCTTTATTTTTTGCGATTACGAATTAATAAATAAAGAAAATAAGGAGCGCCAACAGCAGCAGTTACCACCCCACAAGGAAGTTCAATAGGTGCAAATAGCGTTCTTCCTAGCAAGTCTGCCATAACAACAATCACTCCCCCCAACAGTGCGGAGGTAGGAACTAAGCTTTCATGGGTTGCACCTACCAACTGTCGTCCTAAATGGGGTGCGATTAAACCAACAAAACCAATATTTCCGGCGGTGGCAACTCCTGCACCTGCTAAAGCTACACCCACCAGCACCAGTAAACCACGTTGCCATTCCACCTGGCTACCTAGACTTTTGGCGACATCATCTCCTAAGTTAAGAGCGTTCAAATGCCTTGCTAGTGTCAAAGCCATAGGCACAAAAACAATTAACCAAGGTAGTAAGGAAAAGACTTGCTCCCAAGTCCGGCCGTAGACGCTCCCAGCTAACCAAACCAAAGCATTACTAACGTCATAAATTTCGCCAAAGGTAATCATCAAGCTGGTTATGGCACTGGCGATCGCAGATAAACCAACACCCATTAAAATTAATAGAATCGGGGAACTACCGTTATTCCAAGCTAGCGAGTAAATTAAAATTGCCATTAGCAAAGCACCAGCAAAGGCTGATAGAGGCAATGTGTAAATTGGTGCTGATGGAAATAGTACAATTACTGTAACTGCCGCCAGACTCGCCCCAGCATTGATGCCAATAATACCAGGGTCTGCCAATGGATTGCGTGTCAGTCCTTGAAAGATAGTCCCAGAAATTGCCAGCGCCATCCCTACCATAAAAGCTACAAGGGTGCGGGGTAGACGGAGATTCTGAATCACGAATGAATGGTCTGGATTTCCTGTATCTAAACCCAATATAGTTTTCACGATATCTAAAGGCGAGATTGGATATTCACCCCGCCCTACATTCATCACTATCGCCGCTGCGATCGCTACTGCCAAACATAGCAGTATGATTGGTACACGTCGGTCGATGCGGAAAGATATCGCTTGGGAACGAATGACTAGCCAATCAAAACTCATTTTTTCACCTTTGATTTAGCTAGGTATACAAAAAAAGGAGCGCCAACTATTGCTGTCATTACACCCACAGGTAACTCCTGCGGTTTGAGCAATACACGGGCGGCAATGTCTGCAACCAAGAGTAAAATAGCACCCAAAACTGCACAATAAGGTAATATCCAACGGTAATCGGCTTTAATGTAAAATCTCACTATATGGGGAACGACTAAACCAATGAAGCCGATTGGCCCTGCAAGAGCGACGGAACTTCCTGCTAGTAAGACTACGCTGATAGCGGTAAATATTTTTATCCAAGCTGTCTGTTGACCCAACCCTTTGGCGACATCTTCACCTAAACTCATAGTGGTAATTTGTCTGCCGAGGGCAAAAGCTATTACTAATCCGATGCCGACGAAAGGTAGTAGTTGTAAGAATAAATTAAAATCTCGACCAGATAACGAACCAGCTAACCAAAATCTAACTTGTTCGAGGGTTTGTTGACTGACAATGAGGATACCGGTGGTGAAGGAAGAAATCAGAGCAGTTAACGCCGCTCCTGCTACTGTCAGATTCAGTGGGGTGGCTCCTCCCCGTCCCAGAGAACCAAGGATGTAAACTAACACCGCTGTTACTCCCGCGCCCAGAAATGCCACAAGGGCGTAAACACTTAGGGATGAGCTGCCAAAAACAAAAATTGCCACAACGACAAAAAGGGCGGCTCCCGACTCAATACCTAAAATACCTGGATCTGCTAAGGGGTTTCGCGTCAAACCCTGCATCAATGCTCCCGATACAGCAAGGGCTGAACCTACAAGGATAGCAATTAGCGATCGCGGTAATCTCACAGTCTGAATAACTAAGTGATCATAGGAACCATCAAAGGCTATAAAAGATGTCAAAATCTTGCTAACAGGTATTTCTGCTGCACCTAGCGTCACACTGTATACTAAACAAATTAGCAGCATACACAGTCCAAAAACCAGACCAAATAAGGCTGTAATTGGTGGCTTTTTCAATTCTCTAAGTGATACTGTGGTCGCTTTTATCATTATCCTGCCATTATTTGAAAATATTACGCTCTGCTGGTAGGTTGTTTTTTCAATAGGCACTCTCAATATTTAACAGCTTTTTAATCATTGGAGTTGATAATCTTTCTTGATAAATATATAGATTACACGATCGCGTAGTCTTTTCCAGATTTTTTAAACGGAATAAAGGATACCGTTCCAGCTTTGATATACTTTCTCAACAAAGTGGTATTGTTAGATCAACTTAAATCTGCTTTGTCAAAGTCACTTGCGTGCAGCTTTACCTTGTTATCAAGAGGCTGCTCTAAGGATTACCAAGAAATAAATCACTACTACTTGTGGGGCGGACAAGATGTCCACCCTTATTGAGGGTCTGGCTCTTTGGCCTACCCCACAAAAAGAGTTGGATGTTTTTTTATTTGGAAGTTCCTTTGCAGATGTGCAGAAGGGCAAAGGGAAAACTCTTCTCCCCTGCTTGTTCTTTGACCAATAGCAGTTTCAGTCACCAGGCGTTACATCTGTAAATGGTGGTGTTCATGAGGATTGATCTTTTACTTAGGGTTTACAAAAGAAAATCAATACGCGTTTTACCCTTAATACTCAGTTTCATAATGGTTTTGTTTGTCGGAAGCAGCACCGTAGCTGTACCAACAAAATCCACAGAGATATTATGGGATACCTATGGTGTGCCGCACATCTACGGCAAAGATGAGCGGAGTGCATTTTATGCCTTTGGTTGGGCACAAATGCAAAGTCATGGAGATTTGCTTTTGCGTCTCTATGGTCAAGCACGGGGACGCGCCGCCGAATATTGGGGAGAGGAATACCTAGAGTCAGATCGTTGGGTACAGACTGCGGGAGTACCAGAACGCGCTCGTTCTTGGTACAAAGCACAGAGTCCAACTTTTCGTAGTTATCTTGATGCTTTTGCCACTGGGATCAATGCTTATGCAAAACAAAATCCTAACTTGATTGATGATCAAGTTGAGGCGGTGCTACCAGTCAAGGCAGAAGATGTCATGGCTCACTTACATCGGGTGCTCAATTTCACCTTTGTAGTCAATCCAGAGGAAGTATTAGATCTGAGCAAAGAAAAATTGCAAGCAGGATCTAATGGTTGGGCGATCGCACCAAGTCATTCTGCTAATGGGAATGCAATGTTGCTAGCAAACCCACACTTACCTTGGTCAGATTTATTTTTGTGGTATGAAGCCCAAATCACCGCACCAGGAATTGATGCTTATGGAGCAACACTTGTAGGTATTCCTGTATTAGCGATCGCCTTTAACAACAACTTAGGTTGGACTCACACAGTTAACACCTATGATGGTTGGGATCTTTATGAACTCACACTGGGAGGTAATGGGTACCGCTTTGATGACAAAGTTCGTAATTTCCAGACAAAAACCCTCTCCTTGAAGGTGAAACAGAAAGATGGCCCCTTGCAAGAGCAACCATTAGTAGTAAAAAGTTCTGTTCATGGGCCTGTAATAGCTGAGAAAGCAGGTAAAGCCGTGGCGCTGAGAGTTGCAGGTCTTGACCGGCCAGGCGTACTCCAGCAATGGTGGGATATGGCACGAGCAAACAACCTTAGCCAGTTCCAAGCCGTACTTAAGCGCTTGCAACTACCAATGTTTACGGTGATGTATGCAGATCGAGAAGGGCATATTATGCACCTATTCAATGGTCAAGTTCCAGTGCGCTCTAAGGGTGATTTTGAATACTGGCAAAGCATAATCCCAGGCAATACATCTAAAACCTTGTGGACAAAAATTCATCCTTACCAAGATTTACCGCGCATAGTTGACCCTAAGAGTGGCTGGTTACAAAATACAAATGATCCACCTTGGACAACTACCTTTCCAGCCGCCATTAAAGCAGATAATTACCCACCTTACATGGCACCTCGTTTTATGGATTTCCGCTCCCAACGTTCTGTAAGGATGTTGGCTGAGGATGACAAAATCTCTTTTGATGAAATGGTTGCATACAAGCACTCTACCCGTATGGAACTGGCTGATCGGATTTTGGATGATTTAATTCCAGCTGCACGCAAGTACGGTCAGGACGTAGGGCAAAAAGCAGCCAATGTCCTAGAAGCCTGGGATCGGCAAGCCAATGCAGATAGTCGCGGGGCCGTATTATTTGCCTTTTGGGTACAACAGATGGACTTAGATAAGGCCTTTAGTAAACCCTGGAATGAAAATTCTCCACGCACCACACCCGATGGTTTAGCTAATCCTGAAAGTGCAGTTGCAACTCTGCAAGCAGTCGCAGCAGAGGTAGAAAAGACCTATGGGGCGCTTGATGTACCGTGGGGACAGGTTTTTCGGCTAAAATTGGGTGATAAGGATTTGCCTAGTAATGGTGGGGATGGCAACCTGGGAATTTTCCGTGTACTGAATTCTGCTCCAGGAGAAAATGGTCAGTTCCAAGCCTTTGCAGGTGATTCCTATGTGGCTGCAATTGAATTTTCTAACCCTGTACGGGCAATGGCACTCACCAGCTACGGTAATGCATCTCAACCCGGATCGCCTCACATTGGCGATCAGTTACAGATGTTTGCTAACAAAAAGTTGCGTCCTGTATGGCGATCGCGCTCAGATATTCTTGCTCATCTAGAAGAACGTAAAATATTCTGAGGATTCTGGGGAGACAGCTATGAAAGATCAGATTACCAAATATCAGGCTACTGAGCTACTACTGTTTCCCCAGAATCTTATTCTGTCTGTACAAGAGTTGAAAAATTGAGAGATATCCACGTTTCATTTCGGATTGCTATAGTACTAATTGCTAGTTTTTCGTTTTCTCTGGAGGTTATAAGAAATGTCAAAAACTGATTTATTACCCATCACATAGTATTGAATTCGACGTTTGATAATATTGTTAAATCGGGAAAGAAAATCATAAAAAAAGGATGGGTTTTTCCTCATTTGTGTTAATGCCTTTAACCATTTTCCTTGTTTGATAGGCTCTACAACTTGAGAATAAGCTAGATTTTTTTTATAGACTTCAAGATTATAAAAAAGAGCACGCATTAAAGCTGGATTGTTTTTCACAGCTTCTTGTTGCATGAAAGAATTAGTAGCTTTGCAATATTGATTTAGACGTAACAATGGGCTTTTATATACAAGAGAACCGGGGCGTGAACGGTAGAAATAATAGGGTTTTGGCACAAGAAAAAAGCGAGCACCATTGATTAAGCATTTCATGTCAAGCCAAAAGTCCTCAGCTATGCTGACAGTTTCGTCGTACAAAATGCCATGCTTAATCAGAAATTTTCGTTTAAATATAGGCTTGCTTAAACCAAGATGTAACCCTGGTTTTCCATAGACATCAGTTTCTACAAAAGAAACTATATCTATTTGGAGAATTTTATCTATATGTTCTCCACTTTCTTCAATCAATGTACTCCAAGGAGATGTTGCACCATCTTTAATTAAATACAGATCATCAGCAATCATATCTGCATTTGTTTCATCTGCCAGCAATACAAGCTTTTCTAATCTTTCGGGATCATACCAGTCATCTGAATCAAGAACAGCAATCCATTCTCCTTGGGCTGCTTTGAGGGCACGATTACGCGCAGCAGAAACCCCAAGGTTTTGTTGATTAACTATTTTGAGACGTTGGTCTGTAAAACTTTTAGCTACTTCTACAGTTTTGTCACTTGAACCATCATCGACAATGATAACTTCAATATCTTTGAGCGTTTGCTCCAAGGCTGACTCTATTGCCTTCGCAATATAAGCTTCAGTATTGTAAGCAGGGATAATGACAGATACTTTAGGATTCACGACATTGAATTCCAGACTATGTAGGTGAGTGGGAAAATTTCAAAATATGTAACGAAAAGTTACCTCGACTGATTGAGTATCCTTTTTGACTCTCCCCCAGTAAAAAGGGATATTGTTACAAAAGGAATAACAGGATATTTTATACCTCTAGGAGCCTGAATAATAAGCATACAAACATAACTCTAACTATTTTTAGTTCCACCTTACATGGATAAAAAGTTGGGTTTTAACGCTTCTTTCATAATTTCCAAGTGCATTATTTGATAATAATGCACTTGGAAATCATGCAAGCCTTTTCTTGTAAGCTTTTTAAGCTATTAAGCAATAAGTTTCAAGTATCAGATTCCCTAAAAGAGTCGATAGAACAATGTTTATTTACTTAGGCTCACTTCAACTATCGTACTTTTGTGTGATAAAGATATTACCAAGCTATGTGAAAGCTGTAACTTACTCGGTTGTAAATCTGACTTTTTTCCTTAAGTCTTAAAAGGGTTGGTCACAAGAGATTATAGAATAAGCACATCATATAGGCAACACCTTTGCTAATTTACCAGGGATCAACGCCTGAAGAACCTGGGTAAATATGACCTAAAGGAGGAGGCTTGGCAAAATCTGGGCTAATAAAATAGGCATTTTTGGATCGGAAACTGCACTTAATGCGAGAACTTTTCGGTTAACTGACAAAGTGTATTTACCAAAAAATCTCTCTATGTGATGAAGAATTCAATATTAATGGTGAATTAAGGTTCTTGAATACACACGAACCTAGAGGGTTTTTACTATGGCTCTCAATGTATTCGAGTTATCAGCACCACCTGTTAACTCTATTGTTGGACATTTATTTGAACTTGGACAAGACCCATTAGGATTTCTTACCCGTTGTCGTGACTATGGTGATATTATTCCCCTACAGTTAGGGTTAACTCCGACTTTTTTAGTAACTAATCCTGAATACATAGAAGAAGTTCTAAAAAACC
This sequence comes from Nostoc foliaceum FACHB-393, assembly GCF_014698505.1. Lineage (GTDB taxonomy): Bacteria > Cyanobacteriota > Cyanobacteriia > Cyanobacteriales > Nostocaceae > Nostoc > Nostoc foliaceum_A. The sequence continues at coordinate 54,421 of NZ_JACJTD010000009.1, forward strand.
GCAACGATTTTATTAAAAGCCGAGGCTTACGCGCCTTAAAAACCTTACTAGGAGAAGGGTTGTTAAGCGCAGAAGGAGAATCCTGGTTTTGGCAACGTCGTCTTGCCCAACCAGTATTTCACCAAAAACGGATTAATGGATATAGCCAAATAATGGTAGAGTACACCAACCGAATGCTTCAAACTTGGCACGATGGTGAAACTCATGACGTTCATGCAGATATGATGCATTTGACGCTGCAAATAGTTATGAAGTGCATATTTAGCACTGATGTAGATGCAGGAGAAACAAAAGTTGTTGCCAATGCACTAGATGTGGCAATGCAGTGGTTTGAAAGTAAGCGACGGCAGAATTTTCTGGTGTTGGAGTGGTTGCCAAGACCTGAAAACATCCGTTATCGTCATGCCATTGCCCAAATGGATGAAGCTATCTACAAACTGATTCAAGAGCGTCGCAACAGTGGGGAAAAAACCAATGATTTGTTGACAATGCTAATGGAAGCGAAAGACGAACAAACTCTTCAGCAGATGGATGATAAACTGCTGCGAGATGAAGTCGCTACCTTGATGTTGGCAGGGCATGAAACTACTGCAAATGCTTTATCCTGGACGTGGTTGCTCTTGGCACAAAATCCCGAAGTGCGTGAAAAATTAGAATTAGAGCTAAATCAAGTTCTGCAAGGAAAGTTACCAACACTCGAAGACCTTGGGCAGTTAGTTTATACACAGCAAATTATCAAAGAATCAATGCGATTATATCCTCCAGTCCCTCTCATGGGGCGGGAAGCAGCAGTAGATACCCAGATTGGTGAGTACGAAATTCCCCAAGGCATGGCAATCATGATTAGCCAATGGGTAATGCACCGTCATCCAAAGTATTTTGAGAATCCTGAAGCTTTTCAACCAGAACGTTGGACACAGGAGTTTGAAAAAGAACTTCCTAAAGGAGTATATATACCTTTTGGGGATGGACCAAGGATTTGTATTGGTAAAGGTTTTGCTCAGATGGAAGCGGCTTTGTTATTGGCGACTATTGCTCAACGCTTCCAAATAGATTTAGTGCCAGGATACCCAATCGTGCCACAGCCTTCAATCACCTTACGCCCGGAAAACGGGCTGAAGGTGCAACTCAAACAGATTGTGTCAAACGCTTCTAAAGACGGGAAACCTCAACACGTACATACTTCTAATTAGCAGTAGCGAAAAAGATTTTAGGCAGTTATTGATCTCTTCCTCTAACCCACGCCACTTGCTCCAGTTCGGGGTTTCGCCCAACTGGAGCAAGTGGCGTATTGAAATATAAGAGGATGAATCACATCTCGTGGGATCTCGTGGGAAGATCAGGGTAAAATACCGCGGTACGCGACACCTGCTAAATTGGCTATACGACCTTAGCAGATGGGTGTTTAATTTATTTTGATTGTTTGAAATTATAATTTCGGGTTAACGAGGAATCGCAAACTTGAAATGTCTCGTGTATCATGCTGCATACCATAGTCAGTTATGGCATATTCAAGTTGTAATATGAGACGGTCTCGATTAATTGGAGTTTTGCTTTTATGAAAACAAAATGTATCTTCAACGAATCCAAAGCCTGCATTACCACAAATAGTCACTAATGAGCCTTTAGTATAATAATTAATAATTTCTGCATCAGTTTCTGATTTAGGTAGCAATAAATGTGAGAGTTTCTTTTGTTTATGACTACCTCGAATGCAGATATGAGCGCCGCTATTTGCATCAACATCTGTCAAATAAAAGAAAAATTTTAAAAATCGATAATCATCCATATCATAGTGAAACATTTGAAATGTTTGTCTCCTTTGTTCATCTGTTACCTCTCCAGAAAAACTCCACCACAGTTGATTACATTGATGTGCAGGTTCATGTTCTAAAAATTTGGCAGCTATTGCCAATAATTTAGGATCGTTCTGCAGTTGCAAAATAGCAGGACAAAGCAAAGCTGTGTTGAAGTAACCAGCTAAAGTCAACGGTTCACCATAAGCAATTTCTGCTAATTCCTTCTGAGAATAATAGAATCCCAATCTGCATTGGCGATGGATATAACAAGGATTAGAGTGTGCAAAAGAGACTATTTCTTCTACTATATTTTGAGGTAGATTGATACCTAAATAAAACCCATCTTTCTTGAGACTTTCAACTACTAAATTTACGTCGATATATGGGAATAAAGTAGGAGATTCACTTACATAAAAATTAGATGATTTAGCTGTAGCTTTTAAGAAAAACTCTCTTAGAAATCGCCCTATACGAAATCTCGCTAATTTCCGCATTAACAGCCATTGGGGATTTCTAACCAATCCTTTATAGTTTTCATAGCAAATATCATATAGTAACGGAAATTTTTTTTTAAAATAATTTCGAGTCAATATACTAAGTTGTCCATTATTGTCATTCATTATTATTTAAACTTTAGCAGTTAATACGTAATATTCTGTTACATTAATGTTGAGAAAATGAGTTTCAGTAGATTTATTTTACGACTCCCGTTTTTCTAAACAATAGATATTAATAAGTTTTTAGTAATTCTAACTTTAGGCATTTTATAGGCTATCTTCTAGTGAAAAAATTTACTGTACATTGACTTTAATCTCATGAAATCCTTAGCATTGATATTTGAAAAACTTATATTTTGGGTAATTTTTAGAATTATCTTTAGCTTGATTTTGCTTATAATTGAGTTTTTAGATTTTATCACTAAAACTGTTTTAATGATTACTCCCAGTGAGGATAATGGCAGGAATATGACTAGCGGCGACAATACTGCTCGGTTAAGGGGAAATAGAGGGTAAAACAAAGAAAATAGTGTTCGCGTAAGAACTACGTGAACAACAAATCGGATAATTAGACTTACTTTTTCTCTTTGAGGCTATCGTACAAGTCCACCCAATTTTGACGAAGAGAGTCGATGCACGAAGTTAAGTGATTGATTTGAGTTCTTCTAGCTACGGAGAGGACAGTATCAATATGAGCAAGGCCTCCAGCCTTACCCAAATGCTTATATTTGCTCAATTTGTTGGGTTGAGTTGTGGAAAAATTGGTTTGGTAGCGTGTAATTTATACCACCAATAAGCTTGCTTTTTTCGTGTGCTTAGTAACGCAAAATACAACAACTAAGTAATGCTACTTCCCCTGAAGCCTGAATTTGTTGAATCATTTTGTTCGCGTATAATTTACATGAACAAATTATTCTTGATTCTACCATCTATATTTCCTTTAACCGAGCAGTATTGGGGCTAGTCATAGCTTTGCTACCAACAAGAGAACTTTTAAAACGCCCTCTTATACCAATTTAATATGAAGCTGCATAGAAAAGGGCTTCTAAAATGAAGTTATAAGAGGAAACAGAAATTACCTGCTCAAATGTAAGTTGCTCGAACAATTGCTGTATGCGATGCCTACGGCGGGCTACGCCTACGCGTAAATTTTGTATAGAAGAAAATAATTCATTTTTAAGCGACTTTTTGAGGAACTGCCAAAGCCTTTCAATCGGGTTCAGTTCGGGAGAATAAGGTGGTTGAAGCAGAGGAATAATATTTTCGGGCCAATTAATTGCATAACTAACATGAGCAGGAGCTTGGTCAATTTGTAAAATTGCATAATCTGAGCCTAATTGCTGAGATAGCCAGTCTACGAATTGTTGAAAATAGTCACCGTTAAGTTTGGGGTATTCTTGTTGGAAATATTTTCCTGTTAATGGTTCAATTGCACCATAAATCCAAAAATTTTCTCTTTCCCATTTAACAGATACAGTTGGCTTGATTCCAGAAGCCGTAATAACTTTTCCTGTCAGAGTTTTTAATCCCACCCTAGTTTCATCCTGACATAGGTAATGAACGCATTTTCCTTGGGCTAGATATTCTTCTAGACACTTGAGAATAATTCCGAGTTTTTTTTAAACTCAGACACCAATTTTTCATCTTGTTTGTGGCTTTGAGGACGAGGAACTTTTAGCTTTGCTCCTAATCGATATCGAACCCAGGAATAAACCGTTGCATACTCGATATTTAGTCCATGTTCTTGTTTCAACCACTCAACTATTGCACCATAGCTACTAAAGCCTTTTCCTGTTTTTAATTCCTCTTTGAGTGCTGCGATCGCTACGTCATGAATTTTCCGTTCTGCTCCTGGAGCTTTTTTGATTGACAATAATTCACATAGCCCACCTGATCTATACTTTTGCAACCACCTTGTCACAGTTGAGGTATCTTTTGCCAAGCGTTTTGCAATTTCTTGCTGCTCCTGAACCTGTCCGCTTTTTATCCACCACAGCATAATAAGTTTTTCTTTTTGGTTTCCCAAATTAGCTGTTTGTAAACGTTTTTTAAGTTCTTCTTCGCTCTCTGTGATTTCAATCCTAAAAGGGCGGCTCATGGTTATTTTAATTTCTCGAGTTTGTTTTCTCCATTATATGCAGCTTCATATAAAAATGGTATTAGATGATTATCATTTCTATTTACAGGTATTTCATTACATAGACTTATTGACATGTAAGGGTTTTAAACTTTTACGGTTGAGTTACTATACTTTCAGTTAGTAATATCAAGAGGATGTATGAATTTAATGGATGGCAGGATTGCCCTGATTTCATACAAATCTTGCTTATTTAGTTTCTAGGTATGTGTTTATGCAGCAAGGGTTAAGGTTACTAATTCAACTGGTACTAGAGTTTGCACCTGTTGTTGCAGAGCTAGTACAGAGGAGAAATCAAGACAATTTATCTCTAAGTAAATATGAACCGATTGAAGCAATTCCGGAATTAGTCAAAGCTCTGAATTCTTCAAATAAAAACAGCAGTTACGTTGAGGACTTTGAACAAGAAAGAATTTCCCAGCAGCAATTAGTAGCTTACAATCACAAAATGCGATTAAGAATAGCCTCGCAAGAGCGAGAAACGGCGCTTAAGTTGCCAGAAGTTCATAAAATTCTTGATAGCTGGCCATTAAGACTATACCCTTCACAAATTTTAGACTCCACACATAATGGACACATTCCACTGAAAATTTTGATTGCTCCTCCTCAAGTACATTTTGACAAATTTGACGATAATAAAGATGATAAAACTTCCCAAATTGAGTTAATGTTGGCTGAAGGATTACGGGATTTTCTTAACAAGCATTACTCTCTACACAGCCAAGTTAGACCAACAGAGTTATTGGCAGGAGCTTGGGATAGTAAACGTTTTCACAGTGAATCAAGTATTAAGGCTCTGTTTGAAATGTTGAAAACAGAGCCAAGTTTGATTTTGGAGTCAGAAAATGATGGTGATTATTTGAATTTTCGAATTGCCTACTGGGGTTTGGGACAAGGAAATTATTATTATAAAACAATTGCCCGTTTACCTTATCGACAAATTCTGGAAGAGTCTGCTAAAAGACGGGCGTTAGAATGGAAAAAGATTAGAGATGAACTGCTAGCATTGGGAGAAGACTTAGAGGAAATTAACCACATTGGAAAAGAAAATGTTATTAATTTGGCAATTTTAGAAAAGCTAGAAATATGGAATGAAAAAGGAATTGATATTAGTAAGTTATCCTTACAATATCAAGTCAATCGTCAAGACTTTGAAAAACTTTGCCAGGTTTTGATTACCTATCACTGTTTGGTTGCAGGTTGGGTAGCTGATGCTTACCACCTAGTTGATCATGGTGTACCTCCGCTATTACCAGAGTTGCTGCCGAGTTTACTGTCAGATACTTTTGATTTACAATCATTACAGGTTATAGCCTCAGGTTATAAACAAGTTTACCAAGCTCTGGAAAATGAGCGTTGTTACTGGATTCCAGAATTGGCTTTGCAATTAGCCCAGAGTTTATCTCATTTAAGCGATTGCTCTTGGGCAAACGAACAGCTTGATTATTCTGTGAATACTTGGTTGCAACTACGCCAAATATCACCACAAGATTCTACGAACCCGCTTCAGGCAATGCAATCAGCCGTCAGCGTCAAAGATGAGGAATATGTCAAAAAGTTAAGAGAATATTTTGTCGCAGTAGGTGATAGTCAGAGAATTGCTGATGTTGAAGAAATTTTAAATTGCGTCGCCAACCTCAAACACCAAGTAACCCTACAACATATTGTTCTCAGCCACACCCTAACTGGACATTCAAAAAAAGTCACATCTGTCGCCATTAGCCCTGATTCTGAGAGTTTAGTTAGCGGGTGTGCAGATAAAACCATCAAAGTATGGAATCTTAAGACCGGCAAACTTATCCGCATCACAGAAGATTTAGGCGAAATTTCATCTGTTGCGATTAGTCCTGATGGACATTTTCTTGCCGTTGGTAGTTGCCAACACCCCAGAAGTAATGTCAAAGTATGGAATCTCAATTCTGACAAACTCCTCCACACTCTGTTAGGACATCAAAAACCGGTTAACTGCATTGCAATTAGTCCTGATGGACAAATTATTGCCAGTGGCAGTCATAAAATCAAAATTTGGAACTTGCATAAAGGCGATGCCTGCGGCGGGCTATGCCAACGCATTTGTACCCTTTGGCATTCATCCGCAGTTAATGCCGCTGCTATCAGTCCCGATGGTACAATCCTTGCTAGTGGTAGTTCTGATAATAAAATTAGGCTGTGGAACCCACGCACGGGAGATCCATTACGCACCCTCAACGGACATTTAGGTGGGGTGAAATCAGTAATCATTAGTCCTGATGGAGAAATTCTCGTTAGCGGTAGCACGGACAAAACTATCAAAATTTGGCATTTAGCTACAGGTAAACTATTACACAGCTTGACTGGACATTTTGAAGAGGTAAAATCCTTAGCTGTTAGTCCTGATGGGGAAATTCTCTTTAGTGCTAGCGCAGACAAAACCATCAAAATTTGGCATTTGCAGACGGGAGAGTTACTGCAATCTATCACAGAACACTCAGGGGCTGTAAACTCTATTGCTATTAGCCCCAATGGTCAATTTCTTGCTAGTGCTAGTTCTGATAAAACCATCAAAATTTGGCAGATAAATTAAGCTTTTTACTGCTTTGGTTACTCGTTGGTTGATTGTTCTTGGCTCGTTCTGTGCAACTTAATAAAGCTATCAAAAGCATACCATGCTAAAACATACCAAGGGATAACTTCTAACTCCAAACCTTTATTAAGTAATTGCCGCACTGAAAGACTAGCTAATCCCAAAGGAAAAAGAATCCGCAGATCAAAAGCACCATGCGTTGACTGTTTTACGCGCTGGTTTAAGTCAACAAGCGCAGATGAGACTCCTGCTGCTGCCTCGGTGTTACCCTCGGTAACATCGGCAAAAACTATTCCTAAATCTTTAAGTGTTGCTAGCACATTTTCTAGGCTGCCATCGTTACCATCGTGATTGATCACAATACTGCCATGATGGACATTTGTCGTAACTCGATTAATGTGAGAATTGGCTGACAAAGCACTGGCGATGCGTTGCATCTTTTCTGGTTGACGATGGGAATGAGCGACTCTCAACCGCAATCTTCCGGGAGTCGAACTTACAACTTTTGTAGATATCGATTGTGGTGATGTTTTTAAGCTGGCTTTGTCTATAATTTCTGGCATTTTATTATAAGTGCTATAGCCGTTTTTTAACATACAACTGCTTTTTTGATTTGTATGATTGCGGATTTTTTATTGTGGGTTTGTGAGTTAAGGGACTTCCAAAAAATAAACGATCTATTTTCGTAGGGTGTGTTAGAGGATGTTTGTAAAGTATCAAGTTGTATAAAGATCCCCCCTAACCCCCCTTTTTAAGGGGGGAATCGGAATCAAAGTCCCCCAATTTATCAGGGGATTTAGAGGAATCTAGAATCTTTGATACCGACAAGAAGACTTTTAAAACATCCTCTTAGGTAGAACACCATAACGCGCCCTACTAATTTGCTCTTTTTGTAATTGGAAGTCGCCTATGGCGAAGAATTTAACTTGCTAATGGGTAGATGAAATTATGCACCATTATCGGTGACATTATCCCCATTACTGGCAGTAGCTTCAAAGACGGGGGTTTCTTTTTCATCAGCAAGTTCTGCTCTGGCTTCAGCTACCATGTCTTCCCAGGTTTCGCCCATTTCTGCAATGGTTCCTTTGCTTCTTTCATAAAGACCAATTCCGCCTTTGATGACTGACTTGACTAAGGGTTTACCAACTCCAGCGACAATGGGCAGCAAAACAGGTGCTAAGAGGACTGCACCAATTCCGGCTATAATACCGGGAGCGCCTGCATCTTCAACAAAATCACTAATTTTAGCCATATTCAATTTCCTCCTATTAATTAAGAAATCTCAGAAAGCTTTTTAAGATACTCTTGCCGGCATAGTTGTATCATCTTGCCGATGGTAGAGTTTTATGGTGGCGACTTTTAAGAATTGGACGTAAACCGTTGACTCCGGCAACTACGGTTGAGCCATTGTTGACTACTGTTGCAGCTAAGGGGTTAAGACCAAAGAGAACAGCGATCGCTAATGCTGCTAAATTAGGAACAGCAACTAGTCCTGTGTTTTGCCGAATCAATTGCTTGGCTTGACGAGCGATCGCGATCGCTTCTAATAAACTATGCAAGTCATTCTGCATCAACACTAAGTCTGCTGTCTCGCGGGCTATCTCAGAACCGTTGGCAAAGGAAACGGAAACATCGGCGTAGGCTAAAGCTGGCGAATCGTTGATTCCATCGCCTACAAATGCAACTGTCTTGCCTTGTTCGTGCAGTTGGCGGACAACTGTTGCCTTTTGTTCTGGAAAAGCTTCTGCGTGAGTATGCGTTGGCAAAATACCAAGTTCAGTAGCAACAGCGGTAGCGGTTCGCTTATTATCCCCCGTTAGCATGTGAATTTCTACACCTTCGACCGTCGAAAGTGCCCTAATGACTTCCCGGCTTTCGGGACGGAGAAGATCACTATATTTAATAATACCTTGAAGTTGACCGTTGCTGGCTACATAAATCGCTGAATTTACAAATTTTTGCTGACCATTTAACGCTTCGGTATCAATGCCACTGGAACGTAAAAAGCGATCGCTCCCGACATAAACTGTCTCTCCATCAATCTGAGCTTTTACGCCCAAACCCAGTTGATAATCCCACTTACTACGCGGCAAAATTTCCACTTGCTCTGCTTGGGCATAGCGAACAATTGCTTCTGCGACTGGATGAGTTAAACGCTGTTCGGCGGCGGCTGCCAATTCCAACACTCGCAATCTTGAGGTTGCTGGATTGAAACTTTCCACACTGACAACATCGACTTCTCCCTTAGTCAGCGTCCCCGTTTTATCAAAAACTATGGTATCAACTTCTGCTAGTTGTTCTAACGCCCGTCCACTACGGATAAGAATTCCCCGCCGTGCAGCATAAGTTAATGCTGCTAAAACTGTTGTGGGGACTGATACTCTGATACCTGTAGCAAAGTCTAGAGTTAAAACGCTGGCTGCCCGTGAAGGGTTGCGGGTTGTGGCAAATACTGCCCCACCAAGTAGCAAAGTTGGCACAACAGCTTTCTGAGCAAATTTCATGGCATAATTCTCCATCCGCGTATCGTGGACAGGCGCTTCTTGCATTAACTTAATGCTCTGTCCGGCGCGGGTATCATTACCTATCCATTCGGCAAGAATATAAATTCGTCCTTCTCGTACCAGCGTTGAGGCGAAAACTGGTTGTCCTTTTTTCTTCAGTACTGGCATGGACTCGCCAGTTAGCTTCTGCTCATCTAGCAGGGCTTTACCTCGCAAAATGCTACCATCAACCGGCACTTGTTCGCCAGGGTAAACAATTACTGTATCGCCACGTTGGACATCTTGAATGGGAATTTGTTGCTTTTCGCCATTGCGTTCCACCCAGACAAATTGTCCCAAAGAACTAAGTAAATCTAGAGTTTGTTGAGCAGAAGAACGAGCCGTGCGATCGCGGATATTTTCGCCCACTTCAATTAAACTGAGCATGAGCGATGGTGTGAGAAAATGACCTTGGAAGGTAGTAATAGCGATCGCCATAAAATCCAAAAAGTCAATATTCAATTTTCGCTCTACCCGAATACCTTCCCAGGCTCGTTGGACAACGGGTAGTGTAGCAATGGCGATTGGAAGCACGACTATCAAAGGTGGGATCGGTAATCCTAACGGCCCTCCCAGTACTGCTAAAGTAGTGGCAACAGCCGAGAGTCGTAAACCTGGCCAAGATGTCTCTTTTTCAGTTTCCGATAATGATGTAGAGTTTTTGAGAACGACTACAACACTTGCAGCTTGAATCAAATCGTGAAGGTGCGATCGCATCTTCGCATCGGAAACTTTCTCAGATTTATAAGTAACTGCAACTGACATTGCCGCAGGCTTGACACGGACATTGTTCACCAGCGCATCTGCTGTTAACAATACTTCAAGACGCTTGGCATAATCTGCATCACAGCGTAAGCGAGGTATGCGAAACCGCAGTCTTCCCGGAGTTGTATGGACAACGCTGTAGGTAACCTTGGGAAACTCTCTTTTAGAGTGTCCATTAGTGTCAGTTATAGAAACTTTACCATTCCCCTCTAACACAGTGAATTGAGATTTTGAGGGTGATGCTAGTTCCAGTGCTACTTTTGCCATTACTTTTCTTTGATCCAAAGTTGGTACACTTCACAATGAAAATCAGGCTCTTTACCTCTGTAAAAAGATCAAATAGACCACCAATCCTGCAAGATTGATTAGCTATCAACAGTTTGGTTATTCGTCATTTGCTGAATTCGTTAGCTAACTTATCGCTGTGGCGGGATCATTGGCAGATTCAATTAGACTGGCTAGATGAGATATTGCTGCTGACAAAAAGTTTTGTACTCGCTTCTGAGAATCCCGCATCATTGCAGTTTTATAGGTAATGACAACTGATTTTGCAGCGCTATTAACTCGCTCACTGGTAACTGTAGAATCTGATTTGAGTAAAGTCTCTAAGCGTTGGACATATTTTGGATCGCAGGCAATTTGAGGCACACGAAACCGCACCCTTCCGGGAATTGCATGAGCAATGGTATAAGCTACTTTTGCAGGTTTTTTTGCTTGTTGAATTACATAATGAGTAGAGGATACCGAATTGCTTTTAGTCTTAGAGACTGACGTATCCGCAGAGGATAAGGAGAATGTTGCTGATTTCTGCTTCTGGGCTTCTCTGCTTGGCTTTCTATCCTGCCTACCTTCTGTTGTCACCGCCGCTGAGTATGGTTTGAATTGGTTTGCAGCTGCTGGTACCACTTCTGCATTGCCAGCCAACTGAATCAAATTAGCCAAATGCGATCGCATCTCAACATCTGACATTACATCAGTGTTGTAGGTAATGGCAATTGACCCTACCGTAGTATTACTGACTTGCTGATTGATGACCAAAGGCTCATTAGCAAGCAAGGCGAGAAGACGTTCCACATATTTTGGATCTTCGCTAATCTGAGGTATGCAAAATCCTACTTGTCCAGGAAATGCACAAATAATGCTATATGCTACCCTTGAAGGCGGTGTTGCTGGGTAATTAATCTCGTCTGTGACTGTTTGCTCTTGTTTTTTGTCTAAATCTGCTACCCTTGCTAAATTTAAACCAGCCATAATTCCCCTCCCGTATTCCGCAATTTGAAACTGTATATTAGGTTTCCAAGGGTAAGTTCGCCATAATACCTAATGACAATGACATAGCAGGCGATTTTAGGTTACTCCACAGACTGGATAACTCTGAATTTGTTTGGTTTGCTGTTGTTGAGTTGATAACTTCAGCAGTCTGAGTAACCTGAGTAGTAAGATTTGCCGTTGTTGCGTCTGGAATTTCAGCCGTCTGGCTAACTTCTTCGAGGGGTTGGTTAGCCGTTGTCATCACTATTATTGGTGGGTTTGTCTCCAATGCCAATTCCATCAAACTCACCCAATGAGACAATGGAATCTCACGAGACTGATAAGCGATCGCGATTGATGCAGCATCAAAATTCACACGCACGCTGGTAACTTCAGCATCGGTTTTCACTATTCTCTCAAGTCGTCGTCCATAAGCTCTATCTTGGGCGATTTTTGGCACATTCAACCGAATACGCCCAGCAATTGCATGGACTACACTGTAGTCAATCTTTGCAGGTGCTACCGCCTCGCTAGCCTTCTCAAGATTATTTATGGACTTTTCTTGTTGGATAGAAGATTTGCGATCGTCTTTTGATAATTCCGAATCAGATTTTATGTTGCTTTTTATCGCAGAACTGGTATCGTTACCTTTGATTTTTTCTGATATCGAAACTTGAGAGCCAAGATAACCAATTACACCACGGGTTGCATCCGCCGCAATCACGTAAACTGGAATCGATACCCAGCCATGAATTCCCAACCCTCCTGTTACCGCCAAGCCTGTCATCATCGGAATTAAGGAAATACCTTGCTCTTTCCAAAATGAAGCCGATTTCCAAGCTGCAAAGGGATCGGTTTTGCTAAGTGAATCAGAGGAAGGTTGTGGCTGTTGGATCTCAAAGCCGAATTTTAGCGCCAAAATTTGCGGTAATGACAGCTTATCTTCATCAAAATTAACTACCAAACTACCCGTTTGCTCATTTACAGTAACTTCCCTGACTCCCTCTAAGGAGCGTAAATCTTGGGCTATGCTGGCTAGTATCGAATTAAGACTACTGTCAGTGGTACGCAATCGCACACGCCCGGTAGTTACATGAACTATTTGTAAGGCACCTGAGGGCTGTGACTGCGTTGCCTGTGCCATCTTAGTTGTACTTTGATTGACTTCGTTGCTTTGTTGTGTAGGGATTAAATCAGTAGAAATTTTAGCGGAAATATTTAATTTTTCACGATTACTAATATTTTTAGCCATTTACCGGATTACCCAATAGCTAGATCAAGTCAAAAGGTTAACAATAGATTAAATCTAACTTAAGCTTTGGGGGTCAAGTATGTGTCTTCCGAATTATTTTTAACAATAATTATTTTGTGAGAATGATTATCTTGAAGGGACGGAATTATACAAAATTTTCAGGCGGGGCCTTTCCATAATTTTTACTCCAATTAGATTCACTGCCCATAGCCATATATTTAAGTCACTGTAATCTGATAAGATTTCCAACAAGCACAATAACTGCTTGTTCTCTTTTTCTTGAAGCCATTGATTTCAGGTCTTTTTTGGGAAAGGAAAATAAAAAAATGTCTCATCTATTGTGGAAAACTCTGGTACTAAGCCCAGTAGTTTTGGGAGTGACGGTGTTGGTTTCCGCTAGAGCTATGGCTACTAAAGTACCTAGCTCTTCTGAAGATATAAAGGCAAAAGTTGCTCAGGCAGAAGCGCCAATAGCTTCTAGTGCTTCAATATTGCTCCAAACAGAGCAACCAAAAGTTAATCAGCAATTGATTGCCCAGGCAAAGACTGATGATAATAAAGTTTTAGAAGAAGTTAACCGCTATAGCAGCGAAGGCAAGAATCAGAATTCACTATCTCAAGTCACATCAGTTTCTCAGTTTTCTGATGTACAGCCGACTGACTGGGCATTTCAAGCTTTGCAATCCCTAGTTGAACGCTATGGCTGTATTGCTGGATACCCCAATAGTACTTACCGTGGCAACCGCGCATTGACTCGTTATGAGTTTGCCGCAGGTTTGAATGCTTGTTTAGATCGGGTTAATGAACTGATTGCGACAGCAACCGCTGATTTAGTGACAAAACAGGATTTAGCAACCCTCCAACGTTTGCAAGAGGAATTCTCGGCAGAACTAACAACTCTACGTGGTCGAGTAGATGCTGTAGAAGCACGGACTGCTGAACTTGAAGCAAATCAGTTTTCCACTACCACAAAATTGGTGGGTGAAGCTATTTTTGCCGTTACTGATGTGTTTGGCGGTGATACTGGCGATGCTAACAATACTGTCTTCCAAGATAGGGTACGTTTAGACTTGCAAACCAGCTTCACGGGTAAAGACGTTTTACACACCCGTCTTGCAGCAGGTAATGCAGCAGCCTTCAGTCAAGTGGATAATGGTGGTCTTCCTATCAATACTGCTGAAGGTACACAAACATTTCAAGTCGGCAGCACTGGTAACAACGGTGTCATTATAGACTGGCTGGCGTATTACGTACCTATAGGCCCAGCCCAAGCTTACTTTGCGGCCACCGGAGGTATTCATAGCGATTATGCTGCCACTAACAACCCTTACTTTGAGGACTTTGATGGTGGTAATGGTGCTTTGTCTACCTTTGCTTCTGAAAGTCCCATCTATCGCATTGGTGGTGGTGCCGGTGCAGCCCTAACTTTACCCTTTGGTAGCGGTGGCAGCTTTTTCAAACCAAGTTCACTAACTGTCGGTTATTTGGCATCAAATGCTAATAATCCTGGAGTAAATCAAGGTTTGCTTGAAGGTAACTATGCAGCCCTGGGACAGTTGAACTTTAGTGTTGGCGATCGCTTGGCTTTCGCAGCTACCTACGTTCACGGGTATCATGGTGCTGGAGGTGGGAATTTATTTGATGCAGGTGGTGGTTTAGCTGGCACTAACCGCGTCGTAGGTACTGGTCAATCTAATACCCTAAGTGCTCTAGACGCATCTTCTAGTAATTCCTATGGGATATCGGCAGCCTTTAGACCCAGTGACAAACTGTCAATCAGTGGCTTCATTTCTTATCACGATGTTACAGGCTTTGGTATTGGTGATGATTATGAAGCTTGGAGCTACGGAGTTGGCATAGCCTTACCTGACTTCGGTAAACAGGGTAACGTTTTAGGTATTTTTGCTGGTGCAGAACCCTATGCCTTTAACCGAGCAGGTTTTACTGGTAATGATATACCTTATCATTTTGAAGGCTTTTACAAGTATCGCGTGTCAGATAACATTTCAATCACCCCTGGTGTAATCTGGTTGACCTCTCCTGGTCAAAACAGCGCTAACGACGATGCAATTATCGGTACGCTGAGAACAACTTTCACCTTCTAAAGGTTTACAGCAAAAGCGTGAAGAATGCAGAATTCAGAATTCTGCATTCTTTTTCAATTTTTAGAGACGCGATAAATCGCCGTCTCTACAAAGAATGTACTCGTCAATTATTCCTTGACAAACTACTATTTCCGACCTGTGTGTACACCGTAGAGAGGAATGGAAGTGAGGTCAGAGTGTATCGCATCCAAACGAGAAGCGCTATAAAAGCAAGTTTGCTAAGTTCCTATATTGAATTCGGGCAGTCGTTTATTGAATTTGGGCAGTCGTTTATTGAATTTGGGCAGTCGTTTATTGAATTCGGGCAGTTGTTAATTGAATTCGGACAGTCGTTAATTGAATTCGGGCAGTTGTTAATTGAATTCGGGCAACCTACAAGAATTTACATAAAGCCATTCAAGATATTTGTGATAAATAAATCAACATATACTGGATAATGCGGGTGTCAATTAACCCTAGTTCTGTTTATCCTAGTGCTGTACAGTTCAGGGTATAAGTCAGTTTTTATCCTGGCGCATTATTAATAATAGGAAAGTGATTTATGTCACGTCCAAAACGCGGGTCTAAAGTAATTGATAAAGCGCAGCGTCGGATTGCGGCTTTGAAATCGATCAATCCCACCTTAGACTTAGGCAATGGGGTAACAATTGACTCCTTTGCAGCCGTCATTAAAACAACGCAAGACAAATTGGAAGCTTATAACTCAAGCCTCTCCACCGTGGATATGACTCAGGAAGCCTTAGAAGTTACCGAAAAATCGCTAATGGAACTAACAGAACACATGTTACTCAGTGTAGCTGCAAAGTATGGCAAGAATAGCGATGAGTACAAAATGGCAGGAGGCGTTCGTCGAAGCGATCGCAAGCGTCCGGTGCGTCAGCCTAAGCAAGAGGCTACTACTTGATAAACAGGACTTATGCGGTGATACTGCGTAAGTCCTGCTATAAACAGCCTATTACTCAGCCAATAAGTTATAATACCAATCAAACTTATTGGAATTTGGGTAATAATGCCAAATCCTAGCGTAGCAAGTTTACTAGAGCAAGGACATAACCAACTGGATCGGGGAGAGTATCAAGCAGCTTTACAGATTTTTCAGCAAGCTGCTGTACTGGAACCGGAAAACCCCCAAGTAAGTTATGGGTTGGGTGTAACTTTTGATCTTCTGGAAGAATACCACGAGTCCATTGGATACCTGAACCAAGCTTTGGAAATTAAGCCAAATTACATCTTGGCGCTAGTAAGGCGAGGATTGGCTTACCAAGAAATTGACCAAGCGCAGCAAGCACAAGCAGATTTTGAGCGAGCAATCGCACTTACCCCCCAAGATTCAGAAGACTGGCGAGGTAGAGGAATTGCATTAAAGGAATTACAACGCTACGAAGAAGCTGTTGCATCCTACGACCAAGCACTGACAATTAAACCAGACTTGTATTTGGCTTGGAACTTGCGGGGGATTGCGCTGGGGTTTTTGAAACGCTACGAAGAAGCTGTTGCATCTTTTGACCAAGCACTGAAAATTAAACCAGACTTATATTTGGCTGGGAACAACCGAGGGATTGCCCTGTGGGCTTTGGAACGCTACAAAGAAGCTATTGCATCTTTTGACCAAGCACTAAAAATTAAACCAAATAACGATGAGGCTTGGTACATCCGGGGGATTGTGCTGGGGAGTTTGGGACACTACGAACAAGCGCTTGCATCTTACGACCAAGCACTGAAAATTAAACCAGATAAGCATGAAGCTTGGCTTTACCGGGGAATGGCGCTGGAGTCTTTGAAACGCTACAAAGAAGCTGTTGCAGCTTACGACCAAGCACTGAAAATTAAACCAGATAAGCATGAAGCTTGGCTTTACCGGGGAATGGCGCTGGAGTCTTTGAAACGCTACGAAGAAGCTGTTGCATCTTACGACCAAGCACTGAAATTTAAACCAGACTACGATTCGGCTTGGAACTCCCGGGGGATTGTGCTGGGGTTTTTGGAACGCTACGAAGAAGCTGTTGCATCTTACGACCAAGCACTGAAGTTTAAACCAGACTACGATTTGGCTTGGAACTCCCGGGGGAATGCGCTGCTGAATTTGAAACGCTACGAAGAAGCTGTTGCATCTTTCGATCAAGCATTGAAATTTAAACCAGATGACGATTCGGCTTGGAACTTACGGGGGATTGCGCTTTTGGTTTTGGGACGCTTTGAAAAAGCTGTTGCATCTTTTGACCAAGTACTGAAATTTAAACCAGACGACGATTCGGCTTGGAACTTACGGGGGAATGCGCTTTTGGTTTTGGAACGCTACGAAGAAGCTGTTGCATCTTACGACCAAGTACTGAAATTTAAACCAGACGACGATTCGACTTGGTACTCCCGGGGGAATGCGCTTTTGGTTTTGGAACGCTACGAAGAAGCGATTGCATCTTTCGACCAAGCACTGAAATTTAAACCAGATAACGATTTGGCTTGGAACTTCCGGGGGAATGCGCTGCTGAATTTGGAACGCTACGAAGAAGCGATTGCATCTTTCGACCAAGCACTGAAATTTAAACCAGGCTACGATTCGGCTTGGAACTTCTGGGGAAATGCGCTTTTGGTTTTGGAACGCCACAAAGAAACTGTTGCATCTTTTTTCTACCAAGCACTGAAAATTCAACCAGACTACGACTCGGCTTGGTACTTACGGGGGAATGCGCTGCTGAATTTGGAACGCTACGAAGAAGCGATTGCATCTTTCGACCAAGTACTGAAAGGTCTGGCTTGGAACTTCCGGGGGCTAGCGCTCTCGCGTTTGGAACGCCACGAAGAAGCTGTTGCATCTTTTGACCAAGCACTGAAAATTAATCTAAATAACGATGAGGCTTGGTGCTACCGGGGGATGGTGCTGGACTCTTTGGAACGCCACGAAGAAGCTGTTGCATCTTTTGACCAAGCACTGAAATTTAAACCAGATAACGATTTGGCTTGGTACTCGCGGGGGATTGTGCTTTCGGTCTTGGAACGCTACGAAGAAGCTGTTGCATCCTACGACAAAGCTATTAAATTCAAGCCAGATAAGCATGAAGCTTTGGTTAACAAAGGAAATGTACTCGTTAAGTTAAAGCGAGATACAGAAGCCATTGAATTTTATAATCGCGCTCTTAACTGTATAGATCCTCAGTGGTGGGAAGCTTGGAATAAAAATCAGAGTTTAGCAAACATATATGCTCTAAGTAAGGAAGCTGCTGTAAAAACTTTGGTTGACGGTATAAATACCGTACATATACTAACACCTGATGATCAAGGGAGTAGCAGCAAATCGCATCTTGAAACATGGAAAAAGTTGCAAGATTACATGATGCAACAACCACGTTTTTTCTCAGATTTATCTGAAGCAAAAAAAAGCTATGAAGAAGCCCTTGAGTTCCTGACGTTTGATAAGTATCCAGAGCAACACTTGCAATTCTTGCAAGAATTGCTGAAAGTATATTCATCGGATAACCCTGAAGAATTCCAGAAAAATTTGGAGAAAGGGACTCAGCAGTTAGAAAAATTGCTGAGAGAACCCAAATCAGAGCAAGAGAGAATAAAGCTAGACAGCAAATTAGCGGCTTTTAATCAAATGCGGGTAGATATCCTTGCACAGTCAAAAGTTACAGAGAAACACATAGAAGCTTTAGAAACAGCAGAGATACGCAAGAATATTTGCCTTGCTTGGCTGAAGGAAGGGTCAATTTATCAACCGCCTACCGAGTTTGACTTTGAACAGACAAAAAAACTACTTAATTCCAAAACTGCGGCAATTTACTGGCATCTCAGCCCTATTGCTATCACTACTTTCATTATCAAACATAATGAACCCCTAAAAATCCTGTCACCACAATTACCAAGGGAATTACAAAACGGAGGCTATAGCCCTTATTTTTATCAGCTTCGGCGTTTTGAAAGCTGGATGCAGCAATGGAAAAAGTCTTATGAGGATTACTGTAAAGTTTCTTACACAAATAAAGAAACGACTCCTTGGCGGAAAAATATGAAATCCATGTTAGAAACTCTTGGTGAAATTCTAGAAATTAAGCGCATTGTTAAAGAAAATCTCCAAGATGTTGATAACTTGATTCTCATTCCCCACCGGGAATTACACCTATTACCCCTAGATTACCTATTTAAAGATAAGGATAAAGATTTTATCATTACTTACTTACCAAGTTTTCAGATTGGCTTGCAGTTATTGGAATCAATATCAAACAACGAAAATACTGATAGCCCAAAACTTGTGAATATAGAAATGCCTTTAAATAATCTTTCCAATAACTTGCCCTTTACAGAAATTCAATCTGCTGCAATTTACCATTTATATCCTGAGTATGGTAAATTGCAAGACCCACTTCAAACAAAAACTAACTTGATCAAAGCTTTAGGAGAGTATGAAGGTTACTTTCACTTTACAGGACATGGGTATCACATTTTAGAAAACCCAAGAGAATCAGCTTTGGCGTTAGCAAACGCCGAGAAATTGACTTTGGGTGACATTTTTGAGTGTCTAGAATTAGACTTACGAAAGTATCACCTAATTTGTCTTTCTGCTTGCGAAACTGGGGTCACTAGCCAGAAATTCAGCAAAGAGAGGATAATCGATGAATATATTGGTTTAGTAAGTGGGTTTCTTGCTAAGGGAGCAAACCACGTTGTTAGTACCCTGTGGAGAGTCGATGAACGTTCCACTGCTTTACTCATAATTAGATTTTACCAGTTACTCAAGCAAAGACAAACACCTACCATAGCACTGAGACAAGCAAAAGATTGGCTACGTCAGTTAACCTATATAGATTTAGCTAAGTGGTATAGAGACTTAGCCAATAAATTAAATGAACCCCAATTGAAAGAGTATCTGAAAACAGAAGCGGAAATTATTGAAAATGACACAAAGAATAAGGAATCTACCGAATTTCCCTATGCTCATCCTTATTATTCGGCTGGCTTTATTTTGACTGGTAAACCAAGTACAACAAGGTAAAATGAGCCAGTTCGTTGGAAAGCCAGCGCTTTTTACCTATTTTAGGTGTTAGCTTTATTTCCTTTACCCCCTATTCCATCCTATGCTTAACCAACCACAAACAGTCACCCTCAGCGCCTTTTTAACAGCTTTGGTAGAATTAGATTCTTCTTTACCAACAGCTTTACAGCACGAAATCAATGAAGTTGGTGAAATGCTTGCAAACGCACAAAAGGATGATGCTCTTAACCGCTTAATAGAATTGGCAGAAAACGACTGTCTTCAGGTGTCTTACCGTAATGCGCGAATGAATATTCAGACGCAATATACAACTCAAGAACTCAACAAATTCGATAAACCCAGTCAGCAGAATCAACCCCCAATACCCGAAGAACATCTTAGCAATATTGCGATCGCCATTCTTCAAGCTCCTGATTCTAGCGTTGAAGCTAAGAAGCACAAATCAGAAATTATCCCACAAAATTCTTAATGTGTAAAATAGAGTATCCCACCCTAGACTTATTCATTTATAATCTTGCAGATGATTCAAGTAATACGCAAGATTATTGGTCAAAGCTTGCAGAACAACTTAAACAAAAGGGATTCTCAACTAAAAC
This sequence comes from Nostoc foliaceum FACHB-393, assembly GCF_014698505.1. Taxonomy (GTDB): domain Bacteria; phylum Cyanobacteriota; class Cyanobacteriia; order Cyanobacteriales; family Nostocaceae; genus Nostoc; species Nostoc foliaceum_A. The sequence continues at coordinate 74,919 of NZ_JACJTD010000009.1, forward strand.
CAACGACGAAGATCGACAACGCTTTGATTTTTGGAACACAATTTCAACTGCTGTTGATGGTTCTTACAGTCTAGCGAATTTTGATGATACTAACTGCCTACGCTATAGCTGCTCTGTGGATCAGCAAGTTGAATTATCTAATATTGAGCAGACGTTAACTCAAATCAAAGATTTAGCCCTTTTACCAAAAATTGGACATTTAGCACCTGGAAGACTTTCAGAAAATGGCTACTTAGGGCAAACTTGGATGATATCAGGCTGGACAGTCCCAGCTAATAACCCAATTTCTGAAGAAAACGCTCATCAAGCTTACAAAGCCATAATTCCACAAGGACACCAACATCAAAACTTAGGAGAATTTTTAGGCGCTACAGTCTATGAAATGTGGCGTGGTGAAGGGCGTTGGGACAAAATTGAAAAAGACAGTCATGTAATAGTTGTTTTCTATCCCGATCAAGATAAATTTATAGAAGCTAGTAAATCTTCTAATTCATGGAGATACCTATTTTACTGTAGACATAAAATCCTTTGGGCTTATGAACAGGGACGGGAACTAAAATTAAGGCTGTTGGAGAAATATAAGCATAGTTTAATAAACCAGAAGAATTTAGAAAGTTTATCAACCAAAGGATTGCAAGAGCTAAAAAGCGAATTGCAAAAAAACATTAATACTATATTTAATTACGTCCAAGATATAAACCTCCTGCAAACTCAACAGCACACAGTTGAAGTTAATGAGCGTAACTATGAAAAAGAGTGTGAAAAAAATTTTACAACCGAGAAATTTTTAGAAGAATTCAGCAAGATAGTCAAAGACAAATATCGGGTACAATTAGAAAAAGACTATCTCGGTCTAAATCCAGGATTAGCAATATTAGAAAACTTGACCGCTACAATTCGCGGAATGGTGGAGATAAAGCAAGCAGAGTTGGAGGAACAGCAAACACAGCGTGATCGCAACCTCAACACTAATATTGCTATTGTAGGTATTGGACTAGCAACAAGCCAAATTGCATCCTCTGTCATTATCGCTCAACAAGAGCCACCCAAAAACATCCTATTCTACCAAACACAAGCTTTTTGGTACAGTATTGGCACAGGTGCAATCGCCAGCTTTGTTTTCTGGATTTTTTTAACCAAAATCTACCCTGGCATCATTAGTTATATTCAGCAGTGTAAAACTAGGAATTTTTAGAAGATAATCTTCCTTGTGTAATGCGATCGCGCCAACGATCTAATAACTCAGGGCTGGCGCGATCGCTATGACTACATTGCTGCTAAAATATCCAAAATGCGAGAACTTTACCCAGCGATCGAGCCTTACTTAGAAGGTAGTTTAAAGGTTTCCAACCTTCATACCATTCATTTTGAAGAGTCAGGTAACCCCCAAGGTCAACCCATTGTTTTACTGCATGGGGGCCCTGGTGGTGGATGTCCACCTTTTTATCGGCAATATTTTCACCCAGAAAAATGGCGGTTGGTGATGTTTGACCAGCGCGGTTGTGGTCAAAGTACGCCCCATGCAGAATTACGAGAAAACACAACTTGGGATTTAGTCAGTGATATCGAAAAACTGCGCCAACATTTAGGTATAGAAAAGTGGGCGGTCTTCGGTGGTAGTTGGGGTAGCACTTTATCATTAGCCTATAGTCAAACCCATCCCTCTCGCTGCACGGGGCTAATTCTCCGTGGAATCTTCATGCTGAGGCAAAAAGAGTTGCGATGGTTCTACCAAGAAGGTGCTAGCTATATTTTTCCTGATGCTTGGGAAGAATATCTTAAACCAATTGCGATCGCAGAACGTGATGATATGATCGCAGCATATTACAAACGCTTGACCAGTCCAAATTTAGAAATTCAATTAGCAGCAGCGCGTGCTTGGTCAATTTGGGAAGCTAGTACTAGTAGACTTTTCTTAGACCCAGAACTCATGCAAAAGTTTGGCGAGAGTGAATTTGCTTCAGCTTTCGCCCGCATTGAATGCCATTACTTTATGAATAAGGGATTTCTTGAAACAGAAGATCAATTACTCCAAAATGTAGACCGCATCCGCCACATTCCGGCTGTAATTGTTCAGGGACGCTACGATGTAGTTTGCCCGATGATATCAGCTTGGGAACTACATCGGGCTTGGCCAGAAGCAGAATTTATTGTGGTTCCTGATGCCGGGCATTCGATGAGTGAGCCAGGAATCCGCAGTGCCTTGATTGAGGCAACAGATAATATTAAATTCGGTTAAATACTTAGCCTGCTAAGAGGATGAATGTGTATTTCTATGTCTGACTAACATCGAAATGCACAAAATTGAGATTTAACCTGGAAAAAACCTTTAAGGATTCGTTTGAGTGAATTAAACTTAACTCGCCTGATAGCTTTAGTCACTTCTACCCACTGGCGTTTTCTTTTGCTTGCTTCTGGATAATCTTCACTTAACATTTCTACTGGTAACAAATACATCTTTACCCGGTATACTTTGCCTCGTTTGCGGTACTTATAAGTTCCCAGTTTATTGCCGTCTACCTGTCCAATCACCCCTGCTTCTTCCCACGCCTCTTTGGCTGCTGAAGCGGGTGGACTCATGCCATTAGGAATATCTCCTTTCGGAATTACCCAGTGTTGAAAGTTACGGGTTGTGATTAGCAAGATTTCGACTTTGCCATTGTTCACTCTATAAGGAATCACACCAGATTGTTTAAACACTTTGCTTACTTTTCGACTCATCTAATTTGCATCCTGTAGGCCTAGCTTTTTTGTACAATGTTTACTTCAAAAAGTCGAGAGCTGATACCGGATAAATTTTAGTTAACTTCAGGTTATGAAAAGGTTAAAAAATTTTTGCCCATAAGTAAGAGTTAATTATTGAAAATTTTTGATTGTTTAAATACGGCCGCACATCTATGCACCCCACTATGTGTTGCAATAAGACGCGTAGTAGTGAGTCAGGCTCACTCTACGAGAACATCTGCAAACCCGCAGGGTATGAGAATGGCTAGGTTTGTAACTTTACAAATATAAAATCAACTGCTGTAAAATGTGTATTCCTGATGACTGATTGACAAATGCAGCACTATTAAAAACATCAGATACTCTGTCTGGCTTAATGCCAGAATATCTGCCACCAATCTAACTAACTTGACTTTTTCATATTTTGATAGATATACAACGAAGATATTGTATTTAAATCTACTTCTTTAGGTTCATCTTCATCGTCATTGGTATTTTTAAACAATACTGTAAATGCACCAGCACCTAACCTATCCTGAGGAAACATTCGATAACAAGCTATCGTAGTTAAATGCGACTGATATTTAGCTAAATTACTAATTTCCATCGCCTGAAAGTGGGGAAAACGTTCCAAAAACCATTCACAGACTTGCTCATTTTCTTCGGGTGAATATGTGCAAGTCATATAAGCAAGATAGCCTTGTGGTGAAACAACTTTAGCGGAGTTAGCTATAATACGTTTTTGTCTATTTGCACTTTTATTAATAGCAGTCGGGTGAAAACAACCGGGCGCTTTTTCAGCTTTAGCAAGTAAAGATTGTCCAGTACAAGGAGCATCTACTATTACTAAATTGCTAGAGCCAGTAAACATTTCAGCGAATATACTCGAATCTCTATTAACCACTGCACTAGGGCTGATCTGGCAACGCTTCAAATTAGAAATTAGCATTCCCAGACGTTTGCCAATTACTTCGTTACTGATGAGTAAGTCAGGTTGTAAAGCTTTCCAAGCGAACATACTTTTACCTCCTGGTGCAGCACACATATCAAAAATTAAACTTACTGGCACAGGAATAGCTAACAAAGTAGTAGCTGCAAACACCGAAGAAAAATCTAAACAATAAAAATATCCTTGTTGATGCAAGGAATGCTGACCGGGTTTTTCTCCCAAGCACAAACGGTCAGTAAATTTTGGTTGCCAATCGGTTGGTGTTTCTACTGCCAAAGGCGAAACATTGGGCTTTTCTTGACACCAAAGAATACTAGGTGAAAAAGGCTGAGGATTGATCAATGCCTCGATAAATTTTTCTTGTTCATCTAAATTAGTGAACAAACGCCGCGAGACTTTAAGTAATAAATTAGAAGGTTTTTCCATGTAAATTACGAATTACGAATTACGAATTAGGTTGTATCAGAATCAAAATAAAACTGTTACACAAGAACAATGTAATTAAGGCTTTTGGCTTCATACTCAAAATATAATGACCGCCATTCAGAACGCAATGGCCAAGCTACCCCACTGCACCGGAGAAGGTCATGTTCTTAGATAATTTTCCGCAAAAATTACGCAAAGAAGCACAACTATGGAGGGATGAAGGATTAATTAGTTCTTCGCTGTATGAGCAAATAGCAGAACGTTATCAATTTAAAAACCTGGAAGCTGCTGCACGCGATCGCAATAAAGCGATCGCAATAGCTGTGGGTAGCATCCTTTTGTGCTTAGGCATAATTACCTTTGTAGCAGCAAACTGGCAAGCAGGATCGCGAGAAGTCAAGTTTATTCTGCTGATGAGTTTGTTTTTTACGATCGCTATTACTGGTTTTTACACCTGGAGACCACCTGAAGGAAAGAAGCCAGAACGAAGCAAACGTCTACTGGGAGAGGGGTTGCTAATTTTAAGCGCCTTCATTTTCGGTGCAAATTTACTGCTGATGGCCCAGATGTTCAATATTGCCGGTTCAGCTTCCCAACTTTTTCTCGCCTGGGGGCTGGGTGTTGTGGTGATGGCCTTCGGTTTGTCTTTAAATTCTTTAGGAATTCTGTCAATTGTTCTCGTAGAAATCGGGTACTGGACTGGACTAGAAGACTTGTGGTACTCTTCAGGTGAGTTAACTTGGTCGCGCCTAGTGGTGCAGCATATGCCTTTATTGGCATGGCTGGTCTTTGTACCCTTAGCCTACTTCTGTCGCTCACGTTGGATTTTTGGTCTAGCAGCCTTTGTTTTTGCTAGTTCCTTACAAGCCAACCTCAATCCTCTGCCACTGCTGAATTATGCTGATATAGCCCCTTGGGTGGCATCTTTTGCTTTTGCACTCCCACCTGCATTATTCTGGAGTTATGATGATCTGCTGTTTCCAACCATAAATTACAGGTTGTTTCAATCTCTGGCCCGTAATTTAGCGCTGGTAAGCTTCGGGATTGTCTTTTACGTTCTGTCTTTTCGTTGGGTCTGGGAATCTCCAGATTATGGTTATAATCAGCCAACGACTTTGACAAACTTATTTGAGTCTCTGCCGATCATCGATTTGGGAATTCTCAGTGGCTTGGCCGTATTGCAATGGTTGTTTCTACTGCGTCAAAGAAATAACCCACCGCGTCGCGAAGTGATTTTCACGACAGCTGTTATTGGTACTTTTCTTGCGTTTATTGCCATAGTACCTTTTTGGCATCAAACTATCAGCCGGATTGATGAACTCGGTGTTTTTATTTTCAATGTACTTCTAGCAACATTAGCCTGGGGACTAATTCAAGAAGGATTGAAATTAAGCAACAGAAGTTCCTTTTGGGGCGGTATGTTGTTAGTAACACTGCAAATTATCAGTCGGGTGCAAGAGTACGATACCGATTTACTTTTCAAGTCCCTAGTCTTTGTTTTGTGCGGTTCTGCTTTAATTAGCGCTGGACTCTGGTTTGAACGCCGCCTACCTGGTGGTAGCTCTACAAGTAAGAAGTAGTGCAAAAGACGAAAGAATTCAGGAGTCAGAATTCAGGAGTCAGAATTCAGGAAAAGTTCACTAAATCTAAAATTGAATGATTCCTAACTCCTAACTCTTAACTCCTAACTCCTAACTAAAAATCTCTGTGCGTCAAAGTTTTTAAAGTTTCTCTGCGTTAGTCCTAATCTCGTTACTTTTGACCTCCTCAATACCTCTGCTTTTTAGGACTACGCTCATGACTAATAGTTCTTCTGAATCTAAAAATAAACCCTTGTCTCCCGAAGCCGAATTCTCCAGTAAGGTGACTTTTCGGGATTACTTGATTGCTACTGAACAAAAATCGAATAAGCCCTTACCTTTTTGGCGGTTACTAGCTCCCCTGGCGCTGCAAACAGGGCTAATTATGGCAGTACCAGCCCAAGCGCTTTATACAGATGTGACAGGTAAGACGGTGATTTTGCAAACCGTACCTGTAGACCCTAACAATGTGCTAGAAGGTAACACCTTAGCCTTAGATTACAACATATCCCGTACCGCAAATTTGAGCAGACTGCCGGGTTGGCAAACATTAGTTAGCAGAGGTCGTGGAAGCGGCAGACGATTACCTGAAGGAACCAACATTTACGTGACTTTGCAAGAGCAAATATCCTCTGGCCGAGGTGTTCCTAGAGCTTGGAGACCGTTACGAGTGACTAGCGATCGCCCCACAACTCTTAGAGCCAATCAGGTAGCCTTAAAAGGTGTTTATCAGGATGGTTCTGTTAACTACGGCTTAGAAACCTATTACATCCCAGAAAACCAACGGCAGCAGATTAGGAATGATTTGCAAGCCCAACGCGCCCGCAGAGGGCAAGTACCCCCTATTGTGGTGAAGGCGAAAGTAGATCCACAGGGTAAGGCAGTCCCAGTTAGTATGTGGGTGCGCGATCGCAACTATCGCTTTTAAGCTGTTAGGCAAATAAACATTGCATATTTACACGCAAGGTTTGTCTCCGTCTGAGTGCCAATTTCCGGCGCTCAGAATTTTTTGTTTGTCATTTTTATTTACAAATGACAAACAGAAAAATGAATCTTGATGCCCTTATTTAGTACCATTTGTCAGAGATTAAGATAATTACACTAATGTATCGAGGGTGCAGTCTAAGTGGACAAATCCAAATTGTAGACTGTCTTTTGCAGGGCTTTAACTCTCCAGAAATATTTATTTATTTAATAAGTTAATTTTAATACTGGAAGACGAGTTAACACTCTTAGTATTCAGTTGACTCTAAGTATTTCAGTACATGGGTAGGGGCACAACATGTTGTGCCCCTACGATTATCTGTACCTCACTAAGTCGCAATCTGCTGTAAACAACTGTCAACTTGTCATGTACAATCGCCTGAACCGAGGGTTACAAAGCATCCAGAATTTTATAACCCGCAACTTCGGTTATTATGCCAACGGTGGGATCAAAATATAAAGAATACATAAAAAACAGTATTCTACTATACATTTTTCAACAAAAAACATGAAGATTTTGCAAAGATATTGATTTCAATATAGACATCTAAGTAAATTTTCGCTACGTAAGTACTATCAATTTGTTAACTGTTTCTTCTTTTCAAGAATCGAATAACAGATTATTTTTTGTCATTAACACTCTTAAAGGTTGTTGGGATCATGACAAATAATTCGTTAATCAATACTTGTCAAGTCTGGAACTTCTAGTTCTGACTGTGTGAACTTCTGAGATCAGAATTCACACTTATTGAAAGAGCAAGACTTTCAGGGGTTAAAGCTCTATCACACTCAATTGAGGAGAGTTAATATTATGCCCAGACTAATTGTTTCTTTTCCCGCGATCATAGGCACCTCTGGTTCTGATCTAGTAGTCGGCCAAGAGGATAATGCATTCCCAGCAATTGGAATTGAGGTTCTAAAAAACGGAGTCATTGATACTCAAGGAGGTAACGACACTATTGAGGGTAGTGGCACTGGCGGAGAGAGTAACACCGACTTTGGCGGCACAGGCACTGGCATTGCTAACAGTGGCATTATCAATGCAGGTAGAGGAAACGACACTATCTCTGGCACAGGTATTGGCGGAGAGCAGAATACCAGCGGAAGTGGCGGCACAGGCACAGGCATTGCTAACAGTGGCATCATCAATGCGGGCAGGGGAGACGATACTATCTCTGGGACAGGCACTGGCGGTTCAGGCTATCGGGGTTACACTCGACCTGGTATAGGTATCTCTAACACTCAGGGCGGCTACATTAATGGAGGAGATGGAAAAGATTCGATCTTCGGAACCGGACAAGGAGGCGATAATAATTATTCCATTGAAGACCTTAACTCTGCTATAGGAATTAATAATACTCAGGATAGCCGCATTGATGGAGGAAAAGGTAACGACGAAATCACCGGAACTGGAATTGGAGTTCGTAACGGGCCTAGTACAGGAATCTCTAACACTGAGGGTAGCAATATTAATGGAGGAGAAGGGAACGATTCCATCTCCGGAACTGCAACTGGTGGATTTTCTTATACAGGAGATGGTACAGGCATCTTCAACAGTGGTGGTAGCGTGATTAGTGGAGGGAAAGGAAACGATTCTATTGTTGGTATCGGCAAAGGCAGTGATGCCCAGCCAGCCCCTACTGCCGATAGTCCTTCGGCTAACGGTATAGGCATCTCCAACAGCGAGGGTAGCGTGATCAGTGGAGGGCAGGGAAACGACTTCATCTCTGGCACAGGCACCGGCGGTGAAGGGAGCTACGATACGCCCTGGGGGGATTATGAACCCGGTGTAGGTATAGGCATTGTTAACAGTGGCATCATCAGTTTAGGCGATGGCAAGGATACCATCATCGGTACTGGCATTAGTCAAGGCATAGGTATCGATAATACTAATGGCATTATCTGTGGAGGAGGAGGAGATGATACCCTTACTGGGTATGGTGCCAACATTGGTATCCAAGGTGGCACGATTGATGGCGGAAACGGTAACGATTACTTCAAAGCCCGTCGAATTGATGATAGCGGTAATCCTATTTCAGACCAAGGGGGCGCGATCGCCGATGTCTTGATTAAGGGTGGATGTGGAGCCGACATATTTGATGTTGGTTACGGTAATGCCACAATCAATGGTGGCTGGGGATGGGACAAGCTAATTCTGTCTGATTCCAAAAGTGATTACACCATTTTAGGCAGCTCCAACAATTACACTATTAAACGTGATGAGTTCACCCTTAATGTATTGAATGTTGAGGAAATCGTCTTTTTTGGCGCTGCTCCCCAGTAAAGTGTGCTTGGGATTCCTGATCGGATTAGGGAGAGGCATCTACAACAAAAAACCTTTAATTTTTAGGCCGTAAGTCTCCCACTGAATTCTGTAACTATAATCAGTGGTGAGATACAAGGCGGGTGATGAAGATTGCATCTAGGATTGATTTTTTAGAAAGTAAAAATCAATCTTAGATGTATGACGAATCACCAATTATTTTCTTGCTTTTACAAAAAATTATAAAGTTTCAGTTACCCTAAAACTTATAACTCAACACGAGCTAAACCATAGCTATCCGGTAACAGGACTCAGGACTGATGCAGAACAGGCAAGAAAAAATTTCGCAAGTAGTAGTGACTGCTGGGCAAATGCGCGATATTGAAAAGCGGATCTTTGCAGCGGGAATGCCTGTAGTAGCTTTGATGGAAAAAGTGGCGGGATTAATTGCCCGTCGTATTCAAGAGATCCCCCCAACCTCCGTTAAAAAGGCTTACTCTGTTCCTTTAAACACCCCCTTTTTAAGGGAGTCGCCACAAGCGGGAGGATCTCGTGTCGGAATTCTTGTCGGCCCAGGTCATAATGGCGGGGATGCTTTAGTAGTAGCGCGTGAATTACACTTTCGTGGGTATGAGATTTGGATTTATTCTCCTTTCTCTAAGCTTAAGGAATTAACTTCGCAGCACTTGCAGTATGCTCAGAGTTTGGGTATTCCAATTTATCAAACAATTGAGCAACTGCCAGATTCTGATTTGTTGATTGATGGCTTGTTTGGGTTTGGTTTAGAAAGAAACCTCACCGATCCCATCGCCTCTGCAATTAATCAGCTAAATGAATTGTCTGTGCCGATTTATAGTATTGATTTACCTTCAGGTTTACACACCGACACAGGCGAAGTATTAGGAACTGCCATTCGCGCCACTTACACTTTTTGCTTGGGTTTATGGAAACTAGCTTTCTTCCAAGATCAGGCGCTGGAATATCTCGGCAAAGCTGAGTTAATCGATTTCGATATTCCTTTAGCTGATGTAGAAGCTGTTCTAAAAGATGCACCCAGAATAAAACGTATTACACGAGCAACAGCACTTGCTACTTTACCCCTACCCCGTCCACCAGTCACTCACAAATATAAGGAAGGACATTTACTGCTGATTTGCGGTTCACGGCGCTATGCAGGTGGAGCAATTTTAACTGGTTTGGGTGCGCGGGCTAGTGGTGTGGGGATGCTTTCGATCGCTGTACCCGAATCGCTGAAATCTCTTTTGGTGTCACACTTGCCAGAAGCGTTAATTGTCGGTTGTCCAGAGACGGAAACTGGAGCGATCGCCCAATTGCAATTACCAGAAAACACCGATTTGAGTTCCTTTAATGCGATCGCTTGTGGCCCTGGTTTAACACGAGATGCGACTCCCATTGTGCAAGAAGTCATAAAAAGCGATTGCCCTTTAATTCTCGATGCCGATGGTTTAAATATCTTGGCACAAATGGGAGCGATCGCGACGTTAAAAAAACGTCAACCAGTAACCGTACTCACACCCCACACTGGCGAATTCCAACGATTGTTTCCTGATGTCCCCGATGCCAAACATGACAGGGTGCAAGCAGTACGGGAAGCAGCTACGCAAAGTGGGGCTGTAGTGTTGTTGAAAGGGGCAAGAACTGCGATCGCAAACCCTCAAGGTGCTGTTTGGATTGTTCCTGAAAGTACACCCGCCTTGGCGCGTGGCGGTAGCGGTGACGTGTTAACTGGGCTACTGGGTGGATTGTTGGCGCAAGCAGCAACTAAACAGATTCCCGTAGAAGATATTGTGGCAACTGCCGCTTGGTGGCATTCGCAAGCCGGTATTTTAGCAGCCCAAGAGCGTACCGAATTGGGTGTAGATGCTTTTACACTGACACAATATTTGATCAAAGCTCTAACTTAGTCAATTCCCTCGTTCCCAGTCTCCGACTGGGAACGAGGAACGAGGAACTGGGAACGAGGAACTGGGAACGAGGAGATTCAGCTATTGACTAAATACCAACGCTGTAGCGCCAGCCGTTGAATTTCGCGCCAGGGAATATTATGTTTTCGGGCTAACTCTGCACAATCTTCATATTCTGGCTGCACATTTGCAATAACTTTTTCTGGTGATTGTCCTTTCCATGCTAGTTTGACACGCACTTTGCCATATTCAATTTCCACTTCTTGAATTTCCCGTTGTAAAATGGCGCGTTGCTGAGTTGTTCGCCGAATCCCTAAAGTAGTGGTTTCGCGGAATACAACAGCTTCACAAGTGAGTAAATTTTCTGGATGACAAATCACAGTCAGCAAAATCCCTGGACGAGACTTTTTCATGCCGATCGCTTGGGTAAATACATCCACTGCACCAGCAGCAAACAACGCCTCAAACACATAGCCGATCGCTTGCGGATTCAAATCATCAATTTGGGTTTCTAGTACTGATATCGTTTCTAAATTTGAGCTATTATCTTCAGAATCGCTGAAATTTGGCTGTAAAGTTGCGCTTTCACCGAACCAGAGGCGTAAAATATTGGGAATGGGTAAATTTATGGTTCCTGCTCCTAGTCCTATCTGCTTGATAGCGATCGCAGGTGGTGAACCAAAATCTTTTACCAAAGTAGTAGCGATCGCAGCTCCTGTTGGTGTGACCAGTTCTCTATCAATCCCATTGCTATAAACTGGACAACCCCGCATTTCCCACAGCTTTAATACCGCTGGTACTGGTACCGCCATCTGCCCATGTGCAGCCCGAACAGTACCGCCACCAGTCGGGAACGCCGAGCAGTAAAGTAGGGGCCATCCTTCTTCATTGCTCTCAATCCCCAACCAATCCAACCCCAGGCAAGTACCCACAATATCTACGATCGCATCTATAGCACCCACTTCATGAAAATGAACTTTTTCAGGAGAAATGCCATGCACCGCCCCTTCTGCTACTGCTAGCTGCCGGAATACCGCCAAACTCCAAGCTTCTGCCCGTGATGGCAAACCCGCTTTGAGAATCATCTGCTCTATTTCTGGTAAGTGGCGTGTGTGTTGGTGACTGTGTTCGTGGTCGTGATGGTGATGATGATCGTGCAGTAAATCCACATGGACTTTAGTCGCCTGCTGACCATTTCGTTGGACAAGTTCTGCCCTTAACTGATATTCCTGTTCAATACCCAACCCATTGAGTTTTTCAATTAAATACTCCACAGGAACACCCAAACTTACCAAAGCACCCAGGCACATATCACCAGAAATTCCTGTCGGACATTGAAGATAAGCAATTTTATTCATAATAAGTTTAGTCATTAGTTAGTAACTTTCTTCCTAGTCCCCAATCCCTACTCTTTGTCCTATGGCAAAAATTTTCCCAGTTCATCCGGATAATCCTCAGAGTCGCCGAATAGAGGAAATAAAGTCGGCGCTTTCTAGTGGCGCAGTCATGCTTTACCCTACTGATACAGTTTATGCGATCGGTTGTGATTTGAATGCCAAGTCGGCGGTAGAACGAGTGCGGCAAATTAAACAGCTAGCAAATGATAAACCACTGACATTTTTATGCCCCTCGCTTTCAAATGTGGCAACTTATGCCTTCGTAAGTGACACAGCCTATCGAATTATGAAACGCTTAATTCCCGGGCCATACACGTTTTTGCTCCCAGCAACTAAATTAGTACCGCGATTGGTGCAAAGCCCCAAGCGGAAAACTACTGGAATTAGAGTTCCAAACCATACTGTGTGTTTGGAATTGCTGGCAGCGTTGGGCAATCCGATTATTTCAACTTCAGCACATTTGCCACCAGATGAAGCAGATGATGGCATGATTCGGATAGATCCAGCAACTGTTCAGTCGCGGGTAGAGCTATTTGACCGTTTGGACAAGTTGGTCGACATCATTGTAGATACTGGCGAGGAACCTACATATGAAGTGTCTACCATCTTGGATATGACCGGAGATGAAGCAATGATTATACGGAGGGGTTTAGGTTGGGAAGCAGCAGCAGCATGGGTATAAGAATTAAACGTTCACAGGCGCACCTCTCCGTTTCGGAAATTGTGATAAAAGCGACTCCAGTTTTTAAATTGTCATATTTAAAGGCCATGTCTACGACGGGCACAGATGCAATAACAGGATGGGGTAAAAGTCGGTATAGCAAGAGATTTGACAACTTTGAGACAATAGTGGGGACATAAGTACCCATGTCAATTTGGTGGCTTGTGAAAAAACCGACACATTGCCATAACCGTAACTCTTTCGTATTTCCTACAGTTTTATATATGAGCTTTAGATGTGAGCATTATATACGGCAAGCCTTAATGGATGAATGCCCAAAGATTCACAAGTCTTGGCTAGCCTTGATTGCTGTGTCTGCGTTGTAATTACGGTGCAATACTACTCCCTGGAAAAGTCATGAAAGCTAACGTCGTCAATCTACCAAACTCTACACCCATTTTTAATAACCACCTTTCGACTGAAGAATTTTCAGACAGCAGCAGCGAAACCTTAATTGAATTGCTCTGTCACGAAATGCAAGCGCAAGTAAAAGCAGCACCGAGGTGCGTAGAAGCTTTAGCAAAGCGCATAACCATAGAAGTAGAACGCATTTGCGATAAAAGCTCCCGTATCCAAACATCTGGGGAAATCAAGTCCTGGCAGATTACGTTGGGAAGGCATCGGATGCAAAAGTGCTTACGTTACTACCAACTAGGTTCCAAACAAGGACGCGTGGAATTACATAGCAATTTGGGTGCTATGGTTTACCGCCATGTAACTATATCTGGCTCTGAGTTGGGTTTTGAGGCTCGTTACAGCCTAATTGAAGATTTTCTACAAGCGTTTTATATCGAAGCTATTAAAGCTTTCCGCAGAGAAAACGAACTACCTAATGACCACACGCCGCGTACTCAGCTGCAATTAGCTGAATATATGGCATTTACAGAACAGTATGCTAAACGCCGGATCAATTTACCTGGTGGTGCAAATCAGCAATTGATTATCTTACGGGCCCAAGGTTTTGCTCGTCGTCAGCCCCAAGAAACTACCGTAGATATCGAAATGGCGGTAGAGTCTGCTAAGGGTGAAGAGGCAGAATCTTACCAGCGTAACTCGGCGGTGCAACAGCTGCGATCGCAAATGGTAGCCCAAACTAATTTCGATCCATCTGAAGAGTCAGAACGCGATCGCGTCATCACTGAATTGATGAAATACCTGGAGTCTCAAGGTCAATCTGACTGTATGAACTACCTCAGTCTGAAACTCCAAGACCTCTCAGCCCCAGAAATTGACCAAATTCTTGGTTTAACTAGCCGTCAGCGCGATTATCTCCAACAGCGTTTTAAATACCATGTAGAAAAGTTTGCCAAGCAACACCATTGGCAATTAGTACATCAATGGCTAGGTGCGGGTTTAGAGCAAAAATTGGGTTTATCTTCCCAGCAGTGGGAAATCTTTGTGAATCAACTCACAGAACAGCAACAGCAAATATTAGAGTTGAAAACTGCACGACAAAACGACCAAGCGATCGCTAAAGCCATCAAATGCACTCCCAAACAGCTACAAAAACGTTGGACTCAACTGTTAGAACTAGCATGGGCTATCCGTAACGGCCATACTGAGGCACAGACAGGCTAAGGCCAAATAACTAAAATTTATGTGCCAGTTGAAGGCGCAGAATATGGGATGTAACAAAAAATGCATTTAAACCCCACTTGAAACAGCACTGCTTTTAAAAGCAGGGAAATCAAACACTTTTTAATGATGAATTTTGATATAAATTCACCCATGTTTATCATTAAAATTTAACTGTGTTTTAAAGAAAGTTTTTCTAAATTTTACTCATGTAAAAAAACTAAAGAAACCAGTAAGTCTACAAAAGCAACAGCATAATGGATTCCATTAACTCCAAAAAATATTGGGAAAAATTAAATTATATTTCTGATTAGTGTAATTACTCCTATTAGTTTACCTTTATCTATAGCTTGAAAAAATTCAATACTACATGAAGCAAAAGGAGCCAATAATATTAAAAAAATAACAATACGAAAGTTCAGCAAATCGTTATAAGTTATATTAAAATCTGGTATTAACCAGCGAATATAGGTTTCTTCCTGCCCGTAAACTTTAAGTTTTACTAAACTGTTTCCGGTGGTAAAAATACCCCATCAATTTCAAATTTGGCTTCTTTTTTGATAAATAAAAGAACCCCAAACAATAAATGGCATTGGCAGCATTACTACTAGGATAATGGAAGGAGGTAAAATCCAGAAAGCACCACCAGTTAAAATAATTATCGAGGTACTAATCTGGATGATGTCATTGTTCCCTGTTGGGAAAATTTTACCGTAAAACTTGTTCCGCCTTCTACCTTACTATCTACATAAATTTCTCCATGATGTATTTCTAAGCACTTTTTCACCACAGCCAGTCCTAGTCCAGTGCCAACAATCTTGCCTACATTCTTGGCACGATGAAAAGGCTCAAATAAATGCTGCTGAAATTCCGAAGGAATTCCTATTCCATTATCTTGAACTTGGAAAAATATTGCATCTAGTTCACAACTAAGTACTAGAAAAATGCTTCCCTTTGGAGGTGAGTATTTCATGGCATTTGAGAGTAAATTGCTCAGAATTGAATACAGCAAATTTTCATCTAATTTGGCATGAGTACAGTTACCTTGAGTGAGAAATTTAATAGTATGCTGTTGTTGATTGCAAAATTGAAGGTCTTCTATCAAATTAATGCAAAATGCTTCCAAATCCATCAGTTCTGGATGAAATTCTAATTTACCGGCTTCTGCTCTAGTCAAAGTTAAAATATCGGTCAATAACTGGTTCATTGACCTAGCTGAAGATTGAATACGATAGAGATTTTTAAGTTTCTTCTCTTCTTTCCACTGCTGATTACTTTGAGACAATAGTTGAGCCGATCCTAAAATAATACTCAATGGTGTACGAAATTCATGGGATACCATTGAAAAAAAGCGCAATTTCAATTCACTAAGTTCTTTTTCTTGAGCTAATGTTTGTTGATTAGCTTCTGCTTGCTGACGCTTAAGCAGTTGTTGATAAAGCAAGGCATAAACGCCTAATAAAATGGCAAAACTCAAGAAAGTACTGAGGAATTCAATCAACATCCGGTTGCGGATATTCTCTTGGGAATGTCTGACCGAGATTTGTAGTAACTGTTCCTCCCTAGCTTGCATTTGAGTAAGCGTTTCGCGAATTTGATTACGGTTTTGGTTGCTTTGAGTAACTAGAGGTGCTTGAATAGCAAAGCTTGATTTACCTGCTTCTTTGAGGTTAATCGACTGTTTAGATAATTGAACTCTTTGAGCAATGAGGAATTTTAGCTTCGTTATTTGCTGCTGTTGATAAGAATCATCAGCAAGTTGTTGCTGCAATTTTTCGACTTTGGCATCCAGGCTTTGCATTGCCTGATAGTAACGTTTGAGTTCTGATTGCTCTCTATAAAGAATATAACCCCTGCGTCCGGCTTCTGCATCAGTTAGTGTAGCGAAGATGTCAATAACATTTTTCATTACCTCATGTGTGTCCTTCACTTGATTGCTACTTGCAATTAACTGGGTAGCATTTTGGTAAGAAATAAGACTAGCTGTACCCATTAAGAATAAGCTCAAGCCAAAGCCAGAGGCAATCCATTTCCTTTCCAGTGACCATTTCATAGAAAAAATCAATTAATGGTTCAGAGTCCATATCTTATCCAAGACCTTACATCAAAGTAAAGATTTTCCAATAGAAGCTTAGTTCAAAATTATTTTTCTTACTAACCGATTTCTACCCGATTTTTGCCTTTTATCTCCACAACCAGTTGTTAAAATACCACCTAAATTAAAACTCTCTTGCACTAAAATATCTCCAAATAAACAATTAGATTTATTTGGAGAATTTTAATTTTATTGCCGTACTTTGGGAATTATGAGTCCAATGTTACCTGTGAGTTCTTTACCACTAGGTGCAATCGGTGTGACACCGCTAGAAATGGCTAGTGCTTATGCGACTTTTGCTAATTACGGTTGGCAATCACCTCCAACGATTATTGCCTGTGTTACTGATGGTAGTGGCAAGTTTTTAAATTGATAAATATTCTAAACAATGCGGATTTTGGTAGTTGAAGATGATGTCCAATTAGCAGAGATGCTGATGGAAGCCCTGACTGACCGTCAATATGTGGTGGATATAGCCCAGGATGGAGAGCAAGCGTGGGATTGCATCAAAGTGTTGGAATATGATTTAGTGGTGTTAGATGTTACCTTACCAAAGTTGGATGGTGTGAGTTTATGTCAACGCTTGCGATCGCCTACATCAGCGCGTAGCTCATCGCGCAATAGCACAATACCTGTCCTCATGTTAACAGCACGCGATACCCTTAGTGACAAAATTACCGGGTTGGATGCTGGGGCAGATGATTATATGGTCAAACCTTTTGAAATGCCAGAGTTAATGGCTCGTGTTCGCGCACTGTTGCGCCGCAATAGTTCCGCAGCATCATTCCCAGACCTTGGTTGGGGTAGTCTGTGTTTAAATTCCAGTACTTATGAAGTCACATACGCTGACCAGCCTTTACACCTAACGCCCAAAGAATTTGCTCTTCTAGAACTAATGGTTTCTAGCGGTCGGCGGGTGCTAAGTCGAGCCGGAATTATTGAGCGTATTTGGTCACTTGATGACCCTCCTAGCGAAGAAACTGTTAAGTCTCACATTAAGAGTTTACGGTATAAACTTAAAGACGCAGGTGCGCCTGATGACTTTATTGAAACAGTTCATGGATTGGGCTATCGCTTAAAGCAGCTTTAGAAAACTAACCGATTTCTACCTGATATTTACCCTTTATCTTTACAACTGATTGTTAAACTAAGATTAATGTAATTAACCTCTTCTTTTACACCAGAACACTAGAGTTCTCCAAATCAATTTAATTATTGGTTTGGAGAATTTTAATTTTTACGTCAATAAAGCAAAAAATACATAATTATTTTATTTTTAAACCTTAATTATTAAATAGCATCTCAAAATAAGATACAACTTTACAATAATCTTGGCTCAAATTCTTCTTAAATTAAATAGCGTTGAATCAGAATTCATAATTGAATTCTTTCATGCTAATTTTTTAATAACCGATTTTTACCCAATTACTAACCGATATTTAAACTTCTAAAGTGTAATATCCAGAACAAAAGTATTTTTGGAAAGTAAATTTCAGCTTTTAGGAAATTTTTATGTCTCATTTTTCAGTAAATATTTCTAATATTGTTATTACCAACGAAGAGTATCGCAAGCTTAAAAATTATGCAGGAGAGCATCAGATATCAATTAATGAAGCACTTCGGTTATTAATTGATTCTCTTCCAGAATGCTCCCAAACGAACAAAAAATTAAGTCGAAGTTATTCGTTTATTTTTCCTAGAAGGTTTTTACACGTTTCCTTGGATGATAGGTAACTTATAAAAATTTTTACTATAAATAACCTAGCTGTGGAATTTTCTGTCATCTACAAACAAATAAATTTTAATTATGAATACTCCTGCTTCTTTGAATTTAGTTAAATGTCCAGAAAATTCTGCTCAAGAAACGCCAAATTCTCAACCCATTTATGCACTAATTTCAGTTCATGGCGACCCTACAGCTGAAATTGGTAAAGAAGGAGCAGGTGGTCAAAATGTCTACGTGCGAGAATTGGGGTTAGCATTAGCAAAACGCGGCTGTCAGGTTGATATGTTTACCCGACGCGAATACCCTAACCAAGAAGAAATTGTGGAATTAGCACCAGGGTGTCGCGCAATTCGTTTAAATGCTGGGCCAACAGAATTTATTTCTAGAAATAATTTATTTGAATATCTACCGGAATTTGTAGAAGCTTGGCTGAATTTTCAACAACGAACAGGTTGCAACTATGCACTGATTCACACTAATTATTGGCTTTCTGCTTGGGTGGGATTGCAACTTAAATCTCGATTGGGACTACCCCAAGTTCATACCTATCATTCTATAGGGGCAGTTAAATACGGTAATGTGAAAAATCCACCGCAGATTGCTGCAATTCGTCATTGTGTAGAGAAGGCAATTTTAGAACAAGCAGATTGTGTAATATCCACCAGCCCCCAAGAAGCAGAAGATTTACGTCAGCTAATTTCGCAACATGGACGTATTAAAGTCATTCCCTGTGGAATTAATACTGAACACTTTGGTTCTATAAGTAAAGAAGTTGCTCGCCAACAGTTGGGAATTGCTTCAGATTCTCAGATTATCTTGTATGTAGGACGCTTTGACCCTCGCAAGGGAGTTGAAACCTTAGTAAAAGCCTGCGCCAGTTTGCCTAATACATTTCAATTCTATCTAGTTGGTGGCAGCCGTGAAGATGGAGCAGACTTCCAAGAACAACAACGCATTCAAACTTTGGTGAATGAACTGGGATTGGAAGCAGTTACAGTTTTCACCGGACGAATCTCTCAAACACTATTACCTGCTTACTACGCCGCAGGGGATATCTGCGTTGTACCGAGTTACTACGAACCTTTTGGCTTAGTTGCGATTGAAGCAATGGCAGCCGGAACACCTGTAATTGCTAGTAATGTGGGAGGATTACAGCATACGGTGGTACATGGTGAAACTGGGCTTTTGGTTCCTCCCTGTGATTCTACAGCATTAGCGATCGCTATTCACAATCTGTTAAAAAATCCGGCTCTAAAAGAGAGCTATGGCAATGCTGCACAGAATTGGGTTCAGTCTCGTTTTAGCACTCAGGGAGTTGCCGCTCAAGTTCACGAACTCTACCAATCTTTAACACTTGATACGTTTGTTCAAGAAATTATTCAAACTAAAAATTTAACTCCAGAGTTGGAAAAGCAAATCCAAAATTTGTTAAAATCGAAAGCTTTAAAATCCCGTGAAATTAAAGCTCTAGAAAAATTAATTGACTCTTTTTATAATGGTATTGTGAAGTGGGCAACGAGTTAAATTCAAAGTAAAAGCTGAGATAGTCGCTAATTTAGTGTTTGAAGTTTTTGAATCTGAGCAAAAAGCTTTAATTAGTCTATTTACAGAGTATTCTACTTGACGTTTTATAAAATATCTAGAAACAATATTTCATTTAGTGTTAAAGCCGAGAGTGTAACGACTTTTAGCACAGCACATACAACGCTAACGCTAGTATTATTTATACAGTGGTAAGGCTATACTTCCGTATTGAAATATATAAGTTATCTACACATCTTTAAATTTATGTAATTTTTTAACAAGTGGAAACAAGCAAATATGAAACTACTTTTAGTTATTGAATTAGATAATACCTTGGTTGGTAACAATCGAGCTATTGCCGCTTTAAACCAAAGGCTAGAAGCTATACGCAACCAGATGTACTTAGTCTATATTACTGGTCGGTCTTATGCTTCTAGTCATCGGGTGATAACACAAGCACAGCTTTTGAAACCCGATTATTTGATTGCTAGTGTAGGTACTGAGATTTATCAACAGGGTGTGCTTTTAGAAAATGATTGGGCAAATCAAATCTCAAAAGATTGGGATTGGGATGCAGTTTGGACAATTGCTAGCTACTTTTCTGCACTGATACCTCAACCCGACAGTGAACAAACTCCCTATAAATTAAGCTTTTGGCTAGATATGGATGCGTCGCTTGAGGTTATCCATGATTTAGAAGATTTGTTAGCTTTTACTGGATTGCAGACTCAGGTAGTTTTCAGCAATGGGCGAGATGTTGATATCATACCCAAGAACAGTAATAAGGGTAAAGCAACTGCATATCTGCAACAATTGTTGCAAGGGCAATCAGATACAACCGTTATCTGTGGAGGTTCTGGAAATGACATCAGTTTATTTCAACAGCCATCAGCTGGGATTATCGTTGCTAATGCCCAGACCGAACTTCTGTGGTGGTATTATAAAACACATTACCCTTGGCACTTTCTAGCTCACTACCCTGGTGCCGCAGGTATTCTTGAAGGATTAATTTATTTTAATATTTTGCCATTTCCTAACAGATGGCGATGGGCTACGCCCCACCATAGGTGATGACAACCTATTCCAAATTAACTTTGAATGTCAAAAATTGCCCCGCACTTAGCTTCTCAAAGTACGGGGATATTTCACTAGGAGTTATCTCAAAGCCATTTAGCTTCTTCTGTCACGTAATCGCTCATCGTTCTTATTAATGTCTAATTCCTCACGACGAACAGTACCTTCGGCTTCAACTGTATCCTGTTCAACTACTTTCTTAATTTTCACTTCCTCACGCAAAACGGCTTCCTTCTGAATATCAGGGGTTTCTTCATAAAGATCCATGCGAGTAACTTCTCCCTCACGGAAGTCAGCCTCAGCAGGCGATACAGTTCTACCAGCTTCTTGTGGAGTAGTGCGTTCAATAATTATGCGTTCTTTTTCAACTGGTACAGCAAC
This sequence comes from Nostoc foliaceum FACHB-393, assembly GCF_014698505.1. Lineage (GTDB taxonomy): Bacteria > Cyanobacteriota > Cyanobacteriia > Cyanobacteriales > Nostocaceae > Nostoc > Nostoc foliaceum_A. Next base: position 96,263 of record NZ_JACJTD010000009.1, read on the forward strand.
CCTTGTCGTCTCAGTTTCCACATGTTTGCCAATAGATACTTCTCCTGTCTTAACACGGGATTTATTGGCAACTAAACGTTCTTCGTATAGTTTCAGGTTTTGATGATCCTGCTGATTCATATCGTAAAGATTTGGTTCATCTTCATACCTGTATGCATTACGATTTCTAGAGACTGGTGGAGCATCTACAGGTGTTGATGTCTCTACAGGTGTTGAGGTACTTAAAGGTGCTTGTCTTACTGGAGTCCGATAAACTCCACGCACCTGTTCCTCATAATCGTAATCAATCTGTTCCAAATCATTAAAATCTGGTAAATTTTCTACTTGCTCCTTCGTCAGCCCAATAGCATAGACGCGTCGATTGCTATAGCTTATTCGGGAACGTCCAATTGGTAACAATACTTGTCTACCAAAGAACCAAAAACCTGTGTCAACAACTAAATAGCGGAAATGACCCGAATCATCCACCAAGATGTGTTTGACAGTCCCAACTTTATCGTCATCTATGTCTGAATAGACATCAAAATCCCTAACTTCATAGTTATCAAAATCTGCATCACCATAGTTACCAGCAAAGTCTTCGAGTTTATATAAAGCCATATTCTTTTTCCTCCAACATCTATATTTTCAATTGTAAAGATATAATTTTTTACTCCTTCTTTCTCAAGAAAGATATTAATGTCTAAAAAATCATTACCGTGGAATTAATGGTTTTAAAAATTCGGGTTAATTAAACCAAAAGTAAACCTCTGCATATCTGCATAACATAATATTATAGAGGCTTATAACTAAGTCGTTAGACCTGAAATTAGCAAAAGTATTTGAGGAATTCGCACTTATTGAGCGTTTTGATTGTTGATAGGAGTACGAACAATATACTGATTGGCAGGTGAATTAGTAGCAATTGGTTCTATTTTCCCTTGGGAAACTAAAGTTTGATAAACTAAAGCCGTAATCTCTCCTCTAGTTGCAGGTTTATTTGGATTAAGAACTTTAGGATTTGGATAGTTGACCACTATATTTGCTTTAGTTGCGGCTGCTACATCTCCAACTGCATATTGCGGAATATTATTGGCATCTGCGTAAGTGTTAGTAATAATGAATGACGCAGGACGGTTAATATTTACAGCATTAGCTGCTACGGCTGGGGCTTTTGATATTAATAAAGGCTGCATTAAATTAGTAAATGCTAATGGCATTATACGTCTTTTTACAGGTTTTTGTGCGGTTTTTTGAGGAACTACTCTCTGCATGACTGTGGGCACAGTAACTGCTGATGTACCAGTAGTTAGATTCAGACCTTTGTTTAAAGCAACTATAGCCTCAACCTTAGAAACCGATTGATTGGGACGAAAGTATCCACCAGGATAACCCGTCATAAATCCTTGTTGATATGCTTCTTCAATGGGACGACTAGCCCAATAGTTTGTAGGAACATCTTTATATACAGCACCACTTTGTATCTGGCGAGTTGGTGGTTGGTCAAAAGCTTTACGAATAATTGCTGCAAACTCATCTCGGTCTACTGGCTGTTCTGGTCGAAATGTACCATCAGGATATCCAGTCACAATATTTCTTGCAGCCAAACCTCGAATAAATGGCTGTGCCCAGTAATTAGGTTGAACATCACTAAAGGTAGTTGTAGGGGAAGATTGAGCATAGGTATCCAATGCTCCAGCGGCAAGTACCGTTAAATTTAAAGTTAGTAAAGATACACCTGCTGACAGTAACTTAGTTAACTGTGTCATGATCCATGCCCCTTATTTTTTCAATTATTTATTCTTTCTAATACTTCAATAGTTATTAAGTTATTAACAAATAGTGGAGATTTAGTGGAGAAATTTATTCTACAGCTTGAAATACTACTAAAGACTGACTATGCTTGTTACTTTAGATATAGATAACGCAACAATGAAAATATCAAAAACGTCAATGTTTTAGTAACGGCTTATGTTAATACAAGGAAAGTAATAAAATCTAAAGCTTGCTTTCGAGAAGAAAAATATAGCGGACTTCTCCACGGCTTTTCCACTATTTAGATTTAATCTAAGTCTTAAACGATAAATTAATGAAATTTTCCTTATAGTTAACCTTAACTATCAGTTATTTCGCTATGTACCAATTTTACGGACAGAAATCAAGTGTTAATTGAATATGAGATACATCTTTAAAAAAATCTTTCTTTGGGTAGTAGAGTTATTGTCTGAAAAAACAAGATGGTTAGCGGTAGGAGGGTAGAATGCGTCAACTTATTATCCAAGTACCACAGGGAAATGGAAAAGCTGTTATCGATATTGCCAAATCTCATAACGGCACAAATCTGGCTCGATTTGAAGGAAATGCAGAAGAACCGATTGATGTAGTGATTGTTCATGTTTCTAATCGAGAAGTTGGCAAAGTTCTGGACAAGTTGCAAGACTTGCCCAAAGTACAAATTACGCTCATACCAACTGGTGTGATGACTCTGCAACCCCCTGCATCGGAAGCACCGCAACAAGTTGTAGATGTGGAAGAACGCAGTCCGATTGAGATTTTTCTTTCTGGTTTACAAAGTGTTGGCTCTTGGCGAGGTTTTCTTGGTTATGCAGCACTGGCAGGCTTTGTAGTCTGGATTGGCTTGTATACTAATACAGCTTACTTGCTGGTGGCGGCGATGCTGATTGCACCCTTTGCAGGCCCGGCGATGAATACAGCGATCGCTACTGCATGGGGCGATCGCAAACTCCTGGGGCGGAGTATTTTACGATATTTTGCGGCTTTAGCAGTCACAATTGCCACTACTTGGCTACTTAGCCTGATATTACGGCAAGAAATTCCCACCAGTTTAATGGTAGATAGCAGCCAGGTTTCAGCAGTGGCAGTGATTTTACCATTGGCAGCAGGAGCCGCAGGGGCGCTCAACTTGGTTCAATCAGAACGGAGTAGTTTAGTATCTGGAGCAGCAACTGGAATGCTAGTTGCTGCTTCTTTAGCTCCACCTGCGGGAATTGTCGGTATGGCTAGTGCAGTTGGCAGATGGGACATGGCAATTTCGGGACTGTTCTTACTGTTTTTGCAACTATGCGGCATTAATTTTTCAGCAGCTTTGTTGTTCCGAATATTTGGGCTGTCTGCTCAAGAAACTCGCTATGGGCGTGGTAAAAAACGGGTATTCTTTTCTGCCTTGGTGATAACTGTCATCGCATTGGCAGGTTTGTTGACTTGGCAGTTTTCTCATTCTCCCAATTTACAACGCTCTAGCCTTGCCCAACGTGCCAACGCCCAAGTTCAGAAAACTGTGGAGCAAGTTGGTTTAGCAAAATTAGTCGAGTCGAATGTGCGCTTTACACGATCCAACATTCAAGGGCAGGATACCCTACTATCTGTTATTTATGTGCAGCGTCAACCGGGAGTTACAGCGTCTAGTGAAGAAATACGCGATCGCCTCACCCAATCAATTCAAACTCAATTATTAAAACAGGACTTTAATGTGACACCTTTAGTTGATGTCAATGTGCTAGAAACACCTGCGAGCAAATAATAAGACCATTTATGAGTAGTTCAAAGCTTTCAGAAAAACAAGCCCTAGAAAAAGAACGTAATGAAGTCTTGCAACAGTTGGAAGATTGGCTAGAAATTCCAATGCTGGTGCTTGGCTCTGTATGGCTAGCACTATTCATCATCGAGATTATCTGGGGATTAAACTCTTTACTGGAAGCCTTTAGCATCACTATTTGGATTATTTTTATATTAGATTTTCTACTTAAACTAGCGATCGCTCCTCATAAATTTTCCTATATCAAAAGCAACTGGCTAACAGCTATTTCTTTGGTGTTGCCAGCGTTGCGTACTTTTCGCATCATACGAGTCATCCGAATACTACGAACAACGCGGGCTGTGCGAGGGCTACAACTGTTGCGAGTTATGACTCGTGCTAACCGAGGAATGCGGGTTTTAGGAGCAAGTATTAGCCGTCGAGGGTTTGGTTATGTTGTGGGATTAACAATGATTGTTACTTTAATAGGAGCAGCAGGGATGTATGCGTTTGAAAACGAAGTTCCTGTGGAATCAGGGTTACACAACTACGGTACTGCTTTATGGTGGACAGCAATGCTTATAACAACGATGGGTTCTGAGTATTGGCCCAAAACGCCCGAAGGACGGCTACTTTGTTTTTTCTTAGCATTGTATGCGTTTGCCGTGTTTGGCTATGTCACTGCGACTTTAGCAACATTCTTTATTGGTCGTGATGCCGATGATGACGAAGCAGAGTTAGCTGGAGCGAAATCGATTCAACTCCTTCAGAGTGAAATCGCAGCATTGAGGGAGGAAATTCAAGAATTATTGTATCAGAATCCAAAGCATTGACTTAGCAAAGATTAATTAGTGAGGAAAATTCATGAATGCAGAAATCTCCGCAGCTTGGGATAAGGTTCAAAGTATGATTAACGGGTTCATAGCTTTGCTACCGAACATTGTATTAGGGTTAATTGTCTTCATCTTCTTTTTGTTTGTTGCTAGCAGAATTAAGGTACTGGTAAAGCGGTTAACTCGCAATCGTCGTTCTGCCCGAAATCTGGGACTAGTTCTAGGAAGGTTAGCGCAAGGGCTAACAATTTTAATTGGGTTGTTTATTGCCCTTTCCATTGTTATTCCTACATTTAGAGCGGGTGATTTGATACAACTATTGGGAATTAGCGGTGTAGCAATTGGTTTTGCTTTCCGCGATATTTTGCAAAACTTCTTAGCTGGAATTTTAATTCTGCTGACTGAACCTTTTCAAATTGATGACCAAATTGTTTTTAAAGGCTTTGAAGGAACAGTCGAAAATATTGAGACACGCGCAACAACAATCAGAACTTATGACGGTCGGCGGATTGTCATTCCGAACTCGGAATTATTTACTAATTCTGTAACTGTAAACACTGCCTTTGATAATCGGCGATTAGAGTATGATGTGGGCATTGGCTACAACGACGACATTGACCGTGCCAAGCAGTTAATGCTAGATGCAATGCATAGTGTAAATGAAGTCTTAAAAGATCCGGCTCCTGATGTACTAGTAATGGAACTTGCCGAAAGCACTGTTAACATCCGTGTGCGTTGGTGGGTTCATCCACCACGACGGGCAGATAATCTTATTTCGCGGGATAAAGTGATTACTGCAATTAAGAAAACGCTTGTTGCAAACGGCATTGATTTGCCCTTCCCAACTCAACAAATTCTGTTCCACGACCAGACCGAAGAGACAGATGGCGATCGCTCCCGTCAGCGTGAAGGTTCGCCATCTGGTAAAGGTGAAGTACCGAAGCCTCGCCGCATCAGTGATTCACTTAGGTTACTTGCTCAAGTGCGCTCCTCACAAGATAACAACGGTAAAGTAGATTCTCAAACCAACGAAAAATGAGAAATGTCAAGTTAAGCAAACTGTGGGATCAGCTCCATTCAAGTTACTGGTTCATACCAGCAGTTATGGCGGTAGTAGCTACTGCTTTAGCTTTCACAATGCTTAATCTTGACCGTACAGACAAGGTGGAAATTAATTATTGGTGGGTTTATACAGGTGGAGCAGATGGAGCGCGATCGCTGTTAGGATCGGTTGCAGGTTCCATGATTAGCGTTGCTGCTACAGCCTTTTCAATTACAATTGTGGCGCTTCAGTTAGCTGCTTCCAATTTCGGGCCGCGACTTCTGCGTAATTTCATGCAGGATACTGGTAATCAAGTTGCACTTGGCACATTTATTGGTACTTTCATCTACTGCTTGCTCGTACTGCGGACAATTCGTGGAGAGGGAGATGGATATAGCCAGTTTGTGCCACAACTTTCGGTTACAGTCGGTATTTTACTCGCAATTATTAGCATTGGTGTATTAATTTATTTTATCCATCATGCTTCAACAATAATTCAGGCATCTCACGTCATCCAAAATGTTAGCGAGGATTTACATTCAGCAATTAAGCGGCTATTTCCCGAAAAAATTGGGCATGGTGAACCAGAACATAGCCTTGGAATTGAAGAAATTCCCATGTCTTTTGAGAAAGAGGCTTTACCGATTCGAGCTAATGGCACTGGTTATTTACAAGCAATTGATGACGAAGAATTGATGAAAATTGCTTGTAAACATAATTTGCTAGTACGCCTTCAGGTTAGACCAGGAAAATTTCTAATTCAAGGTGGCAATTTAGCCTTGGTTTTTCCTGGAAAAAAAGTAAATAAAAAACTTACCAAACAAATTAATGATGCTTTTATTTTGGGCAAAGAACGTACAGAACAACAGGATATAGAGTTTCCAATTGATCAATTAGTAGAAATTGCTCTGCGTGCCATTTCCCCTGGAATAAATGATCCATTTACTGCAATTCGCTGTATTGACCGAATTAACGCTGGATTGTGCCACTTAGTTCAAAGAGATTTTCCTTCGCCCTACCGCTACGATAAAAATAACAAATTGCGCTTCATTGCTGAAGGAGTAGATTTTCAAGGATTGGTTGATCGTGCTTTTAACCAAATTCGCCAGTATGGAAAGTCGGATGCGGGAGTAACTATTCGTTTGTTAGAAGCTATATCTACTATTGCCACCTACACTAACAATTCTAAATATCAAGTAAGCCTGCGCCATCATGCTGACATGATTTTACAAGATAGCCGTGAAGGACTATCACAAGAACAAGACTACAAAGATGTAGAAGAGAGTTATTATCAGGTCATTAAAAACTTAAATAATGATGACAATAATAAGGATTGGGATTAATCAGAATAATGGCGTTTTAAATTAATATTTTTGAGGTAATAATTATGAAAATCCTGAATTGGAAAGGTTATCGAACTATCGCATGGATAGGACAGGCTGTATTAACAATTTTTGTCATAGCCGCAGCAGTTCAAGGTAAATGGTCAAATGCCTTGGGGCTTGCATTATTTCTTGTTATATCCTTTATATTTGTCATCCGAGATGATAAATTACCCACTTTATTTGATTTTTTGTTTGTCTTGGCTGCATTGCTCAATGCTACTGGTTGGGTATGGGATTTATTTGGGATGCCAGGGCCTTATGACGAAATTGTTCATGCTTATACGACTTCTGCAATTACCCTAGCACTTAGTTTTTTAGTCTATGGTTCAATGTTGAATATATTTCGGAATCATACACTTTTGTATTTAGTGACAATCACTAGTTTTGGAATTGCTATTGGTGCTTTATGGGAAGTCACGGAATGGTCTGCTGGTAAAATTCTCAGTACTCAAGTAATTGAAAGCTTGGATGACACCATTATTGATTTAGTTATGGACACTCTCGGCGCTGGATTAGCAGCTTTAATTAGCCTTTGGGCGTTGCGAAATTGGACAAGTCGTAATGCAAAGGCAAATCATTCGCAAACTGAGACATACATTTAAATTTTTGGGATAATTTATTTTTTGGAAGTCCCTTAGGTTGTAACTTTTAGTGCTGATTTCCCTAAAGACAAACAAATTGCATCATTTTGCGGTGTATGAATGCGACTACAAAGTACATCTCGATAATGTCTTTCCAGAGGATTTTTCTTGGATAAACCAGGATTACCAATCAGTTCTAGTCCAATTTCCACAGCACGAATGGCATTATTTGTAACTAGATATTTCACTGTTTGCGCTTGTAAATCAATTTTGGTGTCAAACTCACCTCGATCAATATCGTTCGCCAGACTGTAAATTAGTCGCTGATTGGCGTATAGTAGTGCTTCGATTTCACCAACGGCTGTTTGAAATCGGGGTAGAGTTGCTAAACTTGCACCTAAATTAGTAGGCGATCGCTTATTCAAATACTCAACTAACCAATCTCGCGCTGCTGTGGCTACTCCTTGATACAATGCACTCAACCACAAACTACCACCTGCTAATTTTAGAGGGTCTGGTGCTAAAAAAGTGTTCAGAGGATGCACATCCAAAGCGTATTCTTGAGGAATCAAGACATCTTCTAAAATTAGATCGTGGCTGCCAGTAGCTCGCATCCCTAAATGATCCCAAGTTTTCTCAATCCTCATACCAGAAAGATCGCGTGGGACAAGAAAACTGCCTACTCGTGGTTCCTCTTCATCTGTTCGCGCCCAAACGACGAAATAACTTAAGATCGGACTGCCCGTGGTGTATTGTTTGTGCCCAGTTATCAGCCAACCACTATCTGTTTGTTTGGCAATTGTGGCTGGTAGTCCTCCTCTGGCGGGTGTACCTAATTCTGGTTCCACACGGGCAGCATTGAGTAAAGCAATACCTGTAACTGACTCCTGACACAGCCTTTCATAAACTGCGGGATGCCAACGACGAGTCCGGGCTGCATTACTATGTTGTAAGTAGTGCATGGTCAACACCAAAGCTGTAGAAGCATCACCACTGGCTATCTTTTCAATTACTTGACAGACGGTAGCGTACCCTGAATCTTGTCCACCAAATTCTCTGGGAACCGTGAGACTTAATAGTTGTGCTTGGTGGAGAGCTTGAAAATTCTCAAAAGGGAAAGAACTGTCGCGATCGTGGATGGCTGCACGAGTGGCAAAATCAGCCGCCAGCGACTCGGCAAGCTTAAACAAATCAACAGATACTGCTGTATTAGCTTCTAAAACAGGTGATTGTGACATTTGGCTCAATTCCTACCTACTGGAGACAGTGCTAATTGCATTTGGCGATATCTTCATTAAAACTACTGTCCCATAGTTGTTTGACATCAACTTGTAAAGGAATTACACCCGCTTAGAAAAAAGTATCAGCAACCTGTTGTTGAGATGCGGTAAGCGCTAGCTATGCCGTCAGGCTTATCGCTTCATCAGAAACAGCAAGTAATTCTGGGTCACGGGCTGTAATATTTCCTGCTATTCCTTCACTGAAGCCAAAACGGCCAAATAAGCGAAAAGCCGCCGAAGGGGCCACTCCACTCTACTTTGATATTTTGAGTTAGTAGTTGGCGCTCTAATTCGCCACGCTGGCGTGCAATAGGAATAATCCCACCTTTTTGATACCTCAATCGCATTACTTGAGGTTTTTTTGAAGTTTGATTACTTGTATCATGTCCGCCTAATTAGTTATAATTCCCGCATCTGTGCAACAATCGCAAAAGCGTCTTTCCCCCTGGCCCCTGCGGTCTAAATGATAAGTCTTTAACCGGACACGATATTACAGGTATGGCTGTAGAACTTTTACTAGTGCGAGTGCAACCAGCAACTAGAAAACTGATAAACAGAGTTGTCACTAAAAAGCTACTGATTTGTTGTGATCTGGACTGTGAGAGAGGAGAGGAATCATCAAAGTAGTCCAAATGAATTAATAACCTACTGTTTGATCTACGATGTTACGTAGAGGTTGTCCTTGGTGATAACGTGTGAAATTATCTAGAAACAGAGCTAGCGATCGCTCCTTAACTCTGGGAGAATTACCAGAACAGTGGGGTGTAATAAAAACGTTAGGCAAAGACCACAATGGACTTTCTGGTGGTAGCGGTTCTGTGAACACAGTATCTAAAGCAGCCCCGGCAATTTCACCATCTTCTAAGGCTTTAACCAGTGCAAATTCATCCACAATTGCACCACGAGCGATATTAATTAAATAAGCACTCTTACGCATCAAGCGCAGTACCTCAGCATCGATCATGCCTTTAGTATCCCAAGTCAAAGGTGTGGCAATTACAACATAGTCAGCTTCGCCTAAAAGTGCTTTCCATTCATCTGCACCTACTACTTTGTCAAAGTTAGGTAGTGGTTGCGGGTGACGACGACTCCCAAAAATCCGCATCCCAAAAGCTTTAGCACGAGACGCAATTTCTTGCCCAATTCCACCTGCACCGATAATTAATAATGTTTTATCTAGCAATTCTTGAATTGGCAGACCTTTTTGCCAACGGTGTTGAGTCTGTTGTTGGTGTAATTTGGATAGTTGTTTGGCATAGGAAAGCATATAAGCAATGACGAATTCAGCTATGGGAACCGCATGAACTCCCGCACCGTTGGTTAAAATGAGGTTACGTTCTATATATTTGGGTGTAACGATGTGATTTACACCCGCATTTGGTGCATGATGCCAACGCAATTGTGGCGCAGATTCTAAAACTTGATGCAATGTTGTAGGTTTGAGGAAAAACCAGCTAAAGTAAACCTCGGCATTTGTAGCATCACCATCCAACTTACCTTCGCTGTCAACACGTACAACTACTGTGTCATCAGGTAAATGAGCTTCAAGTTCTGTGGCTACGTCTATTGGTAGAATAATTTTCAAAGCTGATAACTCCCTTAACAATCACTTTGTCGGTAAGTTTTAAGCAGTGTATTTGGGCACTTGGTTGGAGATATTATTCGGGCAAAAAATAATGCAGATATGTCATTTCACCTTTTGAATTGGAGATAAGAAATTAGGAAGATGCGATGCCTCTATTCTTTCTGCTTGCTTATATCTACACCTTTGTTGATAAATAAAAAAGCAGGTGCGACGATCGCCTAGATTTAAAAATTCCATCCATGACATTCTCGCACCCACCTCAACTGCAAAAAGGTATCCATCCCCATACAACACATTGCAACTTAGTGCTTTGCTCAAAAAAGCACAGCCTTCAGCAGCAATGATGACTGTGTGCCAATACAGCGCCAAAGTTGGGACGATGGGCTTACACCCCACCTTTGCTGCGGAACGCTACGCAAACTGCGATCGCACTTTAATATTTACTACTAATTATTGGTCGATTTACCGTAGTTTACACATAAAAGAGCTTTACACACTTTTTTCAAAAAATCAAGAGCTATCTTAATAAAAGTTAAAACCGATTGAATCAAGTTGTAATGAATAGCAAAAGCTTGCCGATCTGCAAAAAGCTTTATTTCAGAGAATCGAGCCGAAAAACTTCAATCTGTGGCAATCTTAGTAAAATTCGGCAATTTTGCGAATTTACTGCGATTTGATATTAAAAAATTAATGATACCAGATTTTGTTAACACAAGCAACTATATTTTGAGATTGAATTTGTAGCTGTAACTACCCATTTACTAAAGTTTTTATGGGATGCTACTATCTTATCAAAAGTAAAATACTGTAACTTGACCGACTTGATGTAAATTAAATAAACATATAAATTTAGCCAAATTATCATCAATTACTTGGTCTAACATCTTGGCAATGAATAAACTTAGCATTTTCCCTAAACAAAGAGGTAAAGATTAATGTTTAATTTTTTATTTAAGCGCATAATAATCTATTGTCAAAAATGGGTTATTTTCAGATTTGCTAGTCAAACCCGGTTATTATCAACTGTTCCTATACAAGTTACTGGGGCTTTTATTACTGGCTTATGCCTCAGCTTGCTATTTGCTGCTTGTACAGCAAATAATCCAAGTAATACTACAACTGTATCTGCCAATAATTCCACTCAAACCAAAGCATCAGTAGTCAGATTTGGCTATCAAAAATCAGCAATTCTCCTAAAAAGCAAAGGGCTTTTAGAAAAGCGATTACAACCTGAAGGTGTATCTGTTGAATGGATTGAATTTCCGGCTGGGCCACAGCTTTTAGAAGCTATGAATGTTGGCAGTATTGACTTTGGGCATACTGGAGAATCACCACCAATTTTTGCTCAAGCAGGAGGTGCTGCAATCACATATATCGCAGGAATCGCTCCAAGTCCTGCTAGTTCAGCAATTCTTGTTTCTAAAAATTCTGCCATCAAAACAGTCAACGATCTCAAAGGGAAAAAGATTGCTTTGCAAAAAGGCTCTAGTGCCCATTATATGCTAGTACAAATTTTAGAAAAATATGGTTTAAAATATAGTGATATTCAACCCATATATTTACCACCAGCCGATGCTCGTGCTGCTTTTATCAGAGGTAGTATTGATGCTTGGTCAATTTGGGATCCATTTTACGCAGCGGCCGAAAAATCTAGCGATGCTCGTGTATTAATTGATGGTACAGGAATTAATAAACAGGGAGGATATTACCTTGCCAGCCAAAAATTTGCTAGCCAACAACCAGCAATTATTAAGACATTATTAGAAGAGATTCAAAATTTTGAACAATGGTCTGAGCAACATCGAGATGAAGTAGCTGCAAGTCTTTCCCCCATTTTGGGCATAGATTTAGAAACAATGAAAAAGACTACTAACAGAAGAAAGTTTGGCATCACACCAATCTCTCAAGAATTAATTACTCTTCAGCAACAAGTTGCTGATAAATTCTATGAATTGAAATTGATTCCCAAACAAATTAACGTCAAAGAAGCAATGCTTACACCTGAGCAATATGCAGCTTTTTCACCCAAAATTAAATAATTCGTAATTAGTAGTTCGTAATTATGACCAATCCTACTGAGTTATTTCATCGTCGTTATGGCGTAGACGCGTTCAATGCAGATATTCCTTGGAATGAGACAATATCTAATTTGCTGTCCCACCGTTCAATCCGCGCTTACTTGAGCGATCCCCTACCATCAAATACTCTAGAAACTTTGGTAGCAGCAGCCCAATCTGCATCGACTTCCTCAAATCTCCAGACATGGAGTGTAGTTGCAGTAGAAGATTTACAACGTAAAGAGAAGTTATCGCAGTTGGCGAATAACCAAGCGCATATTCGCCAGTGTCCTTTATTTCTGGTGTGGTTAGCAGATTTGGCGAGATTAACATCTGTCGCTGAAAGTCAAGGATTACCCCATGAAGGTTTAGATTATCTGGAAATGTTTCTGATGGCGGCTATAGATGCAGCATTAGCAGCGCAAAATGCTGTTGTCGCCGCCGAATCCTTGGGTTTGGGAACAGTTTATATTGGTGCATTGCGTAACCGTCCAGAAGAGGTGGCAGAGGTTTTAAATTTACCGCCTCATGTCTTTGCCGTTTTTGGCCTGTGTGTTGGTTATGCAGATTCATCCGTAAATGTGGAAGTTAAACCGCGTTTACCTCAAGCAGCAGTATTGCATCGGGAGACTTATCAATTAGAGAAACAAGACCAGGAAATTGCTCTTTACAACCAAATCATGAAAGCATTCTACAGTTCCCAACAGATGAATGTTGCTGGTGATTGGTCGGAACACTCAGCTAAACGAGTAGCGTTTGCTGAATCTCTATCGGGACGCGATCGCTTGCAGGAAGCTTTGAAAAATTTGGGTTTTGAGTTGCGATGAAAAAGTAGAGACGCGATTAATCGCGTTTCTACAAAGTCAAAGGAGACTATTTGAGATTTAGACTGTTTGCAGTTGGAGGTTTTTTTGGAATAATTCTAAGACTTGTTGCCAAGCGTCAGCGGCAGCTTCGGGATTGTAGCTGGCACGATGGTTGCAGAAAAATCCATGCCCTGCTCCCTCATAGCGAAAGATTTTATGAGAAATTTGATGTTTCTTTAATTCGGCTTCAATTTCTTCTGTGTGTTCTAGCGGGATGCCTTGATCTTCAGTGCCAAAGAACGCGTAAATGGGGGCTTTAATTTTGGAAGTATGGGTGAGAGTGGGTTCACCACCACCAGGTGTAGAGTTGGTAATCCCGCCACCGTAGAAAGAGGCTGTAACTTTAATATCTGGCAGAGTGGCTGCTAAATAGACAACGTGGCCACCAAAGCAGAAACCAATCGAGCCGATCGCATCTTTTTGGACATTTGGTAAAGTTTTCAAATAAGCGATCGCACTTTGAATGTCGCTCAATATTTCTTCTGCTGTGGTCTGCTCTTTATAGCTTCTACCACGCTGGATATCTTCTTGGGTGTATACAGCCTCGAACCCCGGAGCAGTACGTTGATAAAGTGCGGGAGCGATCGCTACATATCCCTCCTTGGCAAACTTCTCGGCAACTTCCCGAATATGAATATTTACTCCAAAGATTTCCTGAATCACGATAACGGCGGGGAATTTTCCCTGTTTTGCAGGTTCAGCTAGGTAAGCATCAATTTGCAAATCACCGTTTGGGACTTTAACTTTAGTTGTGCGAATTTCTGTGGTTGCCATTTTAGGATGTAGCCTACAATCTCGTTGAGAGTTGATTGTTTTTGATATCTATAGAGATACTACGGTAAATACGTTAAATTGCCGTATTTTATAAAAGTATCATTCCACAACCAAGTAAGAAAAACAAGTGCTGTTACCAATATCCCAAACAGGGGTAAGGGCAATTTTGATGGTATTGCTGATAAAATACGGTAAATCTATCGTTTTAGTGTATCAAGATGACAATATTAATTCACTGTGCTGCTGGTGCTAGAGCATCGGGAATTGCCTTGATTGCTAATGCGATTTAGGAAAGTCTGAGTTATGAGCAAATTCGCCGATTTAGGAATTAGTTTAGATCAGCCACACCTGAAGCAATTTTTGCTGGAGAGATATACCGAAAAGCAGGCAGAAAAAAGTTAGTTCTGAAATTTGAAGAAAACTTGTGAGCTTCAATGATTATCAGTAATTGTTGAATCCTCAGCATTACCCTGTTTGCTCACAGCCACCATAAATCCAATTCGCAATGGGCTAACGCCCCGCTCCGCTAACGCAATTCGCAATAAAAAATGGAGGAAATCAAAGTGTGGTTCACAGCAATCGATCATATTCAGGTGACATCACCACCTGAGGTGGAAAACGCGATGCTGTTTTTTTACAGTCAAATTTTGAAACTCACTGAAATTACTAAACCATTTGCTCTCCAAGCTAATGGAGGCGCATGGTATGTGCTGGGGGATATTCAAATCCACGTAGGTATAGAGAAGCAGGCAAATAACCAAGTATCTAGACGGCATATATGTTTTCGAGTCCACGACTTAGAAGCATTTGCCAAACATCTGCAAGCTCATGGGGTAGAAATTATTAGCGATCGCACAACCGCCCAGCGTAGCGATCGCCTCCCAACTGTATACGATCGCTTTTTTATCCGCGATCCTGGTGGTAATCGCATAGAAATAGCGGAATTTACCCCAATACGCTTGGGTTAAGGGTTATTGGTGGAGATAATTGGTGTTTTAAGACGCGATAAATTGCGCCTCTACATGAGGGTTTTGTTGCTCATTCTGAACTGTATTGGAATTTATCCAACACAAAATAGACTCTTGACTTTCTAAACAAATATGCGAAGCTAATATTTAGATAGACTAAATATTAAAAGTGCATCAAACTCGTGACAAGACTTACGGGAAACGCTGATTTGTCTGAATCACTTGCTAGTAGCCCTAAAGCAGTGATTTTAGAAACACAAGGACTGACACGTTACTTCGGTAAAGCAGTTGCTGTAAATGATTTGAGTATCACAGTAAAACAAGGTGAGGTCTTTGGTTTACTCGGCCCAAATGGGGCAGGTAAAAGCACAGCCATCAAGATGTTGACAACTCTATTGCCCCTGAGTGCAGGTAGAGCAACTATAGCTGGCTATGATGTAACTCATCAGGCTGCTGCTGTCAGACGACTATTTGGCTATGTACCCCAAGCTCTTTCTGCCGATGGCAGTCTTACAGGCTACGAAAACCTCTTAATATTTGCCAAGCTATACGATATTCCTGTCAAGCATAGGCAAAGGCGTATCAGCGAAGTTCTAGATTTTATGGGTTTGCAAGACGCAGCCCATCGCTTGGTACGTAATTACTCTGGTGGCATGATCCGCAAGCTAGAAATTGCTCAATCTATCATGCACCAACCCAAGATTTTGTTTCTTGATGAACCGACTGTAGGGCTAGATCCCATTGCTCGTACTCAGGTATGGCAACTGGTGCAACAGCTCCGCGCAGATTACGGCACAACCATATTTTTAACTACTCACTTTTTAGAAGAAGCCGATAGCCTGTGTAACCGAGTGACAATTATGCAGCAAGGCGAAGTTGTGACAACAGGCACACCAAGTGATTTGAAAGCTTCTTTGGATAAATCAAATGCAACTTTGGATGATGTCTTTATTCACTACACAGGGGATCAATTAACATCAGGAGTCAGCTATCGTGATACAGCAAGAACCAGACGTACAGCTCAACGGTTGGGTTAAGGCAAAACCTCCTCGCCAACCTAATATTATCTCTGCAATTATTCAGATATTTACGAAAACCCTCGTGATTGCCGAGATGGAAGTGCGGAAACTACGGCATGATCCCACTGATTTAATAGTCAGAGCCGTACAACCATCACTGTGGCTATTGATTTTCGGGCAAGTTTTCACCAAGATTCGGGCAATTCCTACAGGCGACTTACCTTATTTAGATTTTATGGCTGCCGGTATTCTGGCGCAAAGTGTGTTGTTTGTCGCTATTTTTACAGGCGGTATGACGCTAATTTGGGAGCGAGACTTAGGAGTTGTGCATAAATTCTTAGCTAGTCCGACACCAAGAGTAGCGATGGTGTTAGGGAAATCCCTAGCCTGTGGAGTGCGCTGTTTATCACAGGTATTTGTCATTTATGGATTGGCATTAGTATTAGGTGTCAAACTTAATCTTCATCCTTTGGCTTTTTTGCAAGTGCTATTAGTCGTTATGCTAGGAGCAGGTTGTTTCTGCACATTTTCCTTAATCATTGGCTGTTTAGTAAAAACTAGAGAACGAATGACGGGAATTGGGCAGTTGTTAACTATGCCGTTGTTTTTTGCTAGTAATGCCATCTATCCCATTTCCATGATGCCCGACTGGTTAAAATTTTTGTCTCGTATTAATCCTTTAACTTACGAAGTGGATGCCTTACGCGGGACGATGCTAGCAAATGGAACTAGTATCTATGGATTTGGTTGGGACTGTACAATTCTCTTGTTAACATTAATAGGCTTAACCCTGATTTGTGGACGACTTTATCCACGGGTGGCAATGTAATTAGGAGAAAGAATAGCTGATGAAACTCGGAAAACCTACGCAAGGCGCAACTTCCCAAGAATGTGCTGCCAGAGTAATGGATACAATTCCGTTAGTGATGCGGTTTATCCGAGCGGATATGCGAGCTCACAGTGCTGCTGCTTTATCTATACCACAGTTGCGATCGCTAGCATTTCTTAACCGCAGTCCAGGTGCTTCATTATCCGATTTGGCAGAGCATCTAGGTGTCACCTGTGCAACAGCATCAGCAACAACAGAAAGGCTAGTACAGCGCAACTTAGTGCAACGCATCGATGATCCTCATGAAAGGCGGCGAGTTCTCCTGAATCTTACTGAAGATGGAAAGCATCAATTAAAGCAATCTCAAGACCAAACTCGCGCTCATATAGCCGACCTTTTGGAAGGTCTGACACCAGAACAAGTTTCCAATATTGAAGAAGGGTTGGCTTTACTGAAAAATGTCTTCGAGCAAACAGAAATTAAACGGGAGCAACGCTAAGTCTGCACAACACGATCCTTTTGCGGCGTTGAGGTTTCGAGATTATCGCCTATTTACAATTGGGCGTGTACTCTTGTTCATCGGGTCACAAATGCAGACTGTGGCCATTGGCTGGGAACTCTACGATCGCACAAATTCAGCTTTGGCATTAGGTGGTGTTGGGCTAGCCCAAGTCTTGCCCATGATTGCCCTCACCTTGATTAGTGGACATATAGCCGATCGCCGCGATCGCAAACTGACAATGTTGTTGTCAGTGCTGCTGTTAGTCTTATGTTCTCTAGGTTTGGCTGTACTTTCTTGGACTCAAGGTACAGTAGTTTTGATTTATGCCTGCTTGGTATTCACAGGGATTGGCAGGGCGTTCTTAAAACCTGCTAGTGATGCCTTGATGTGGCAATTGATACCTATCAGTGCATTTACAAATGCAGCCACTTGGAATAGTAGTAGCTTTCAGTTAGCCTCAGTTATCGGCCCAGCTTTGGGAGGATTTGGTATAGCCTTTTTGGGAGGTGCTACAGGGGTATATGTACTGGCTGCGATCGCAGGTTTGCTGTGTTTTGTCTTAACGGCGGCAATCTCAAAACAAGAAACCATTCGTTCTACAGAACCAATCTCACTCAAAGCACTCTCAGCCGGCGCTAAGTTTGTCTGGAAAAATCAGTTAATTTTAGCAGCCATTACCTTAGATATGTTTGCAGTTTTGTTGGGAGGTGCGATCGCGCTACTACCCATCTTCGCCAAAGATATTTTGCAGGTAGGGCCATTAGAGTTAGGCTACCTACAAGCAGCCCCCTCCATTGGGGCTTTATTTATGGCGGTTTTACTGGCATATTTACCACCCTTACGCAAGGCTGGGCCAGCCTTACTTTGGTCAGTAGTTGGCTTTGGTGTTGTGACAATTATCTTTGGGCTATCGCGTTGGTTTTGGCTGTCATTATTGATGCTGGTGCTAAGTGGCGCACTAGACACAATTAGCGTTGTAATTCGCCATACCTTAGTGCAAATTAGAACGCCAGATAATTTACGCGGTCGGGTTGCGGCGATCAATAGTGTATTTATTAGTGCCTCTAACGAGTTAGGCGGCTTTGAATCAGGCTTGACATCTGCTTTATTTGGCCCGGTTATCTCAGTAGTGAGTGGAGGAATTGGTACAATTGCAGTGGTAATTGCTGTAGCTGCAATTTGGCCGGGAATTGCCAAGCTAGGAGCATTACAAGAGTTTGAACATAAGGAGTAAAAGACGGTATGCTGCCAAAAATTCAATATTATCGCTGACTAGTGAGAGAAGCTGGTGTGATTGCAGCATATTGTTCAGGAGTCAGCAATGTTTCTTGAATATCAAGAGATTTGGGTAACAAGCCATTTTTGTGAACTACCTACATCGACCTTGCGGTACGATGTAGGTAGTTCACTTTCTGTCCTTTGATGTCCTTTAATTCCATTAGCTGATGCACTTGTAGTAGTAGCAGATGTTTCTGCTTGCTGGGTATTTGTCTTGCAACTATTGAGGGTAAATGCAGTTGATAAACCCAACAAGCCTGCTGTACCAAGCCGGATAAAACGGCGGTGAGTATTGAATACTTTAGTCATAACTTGCAAAGAAAGAAAAACTTACTCGAAACTATCCTGTTTGTAGTTCGGAGGCATTTTGATTATTGGCTTCTACAGGTAAGAATCCACCTGCCTGCATTTTCCATAACCTGTAGTAAGCACCACGGCGTGCCAGCAGTTTAGTATGAGTGCCATCTTCGATAATGCGCCCTTGGTCAAATACCAGAATGCGGTCTAGATGGGCAATAGTAGAAAGTCGATGAGCTACCACGATCACCGTTTTTCCATCCATCGCTAAATCTAGAGTGTCTTGGATCGCTTTTTCGGTAATGGAATCGAGGCTGGAGGTAGCTTCATCTAGAATCAGAATTGGTGCGTCTTTGAGGATAACCCGCGCGATCGCAATCCTTTGTCTTTGCCCTCCAGAAAGTTTGACACCGCGCTCACCGACCAAAGAATCATACCCTTCCTGAATCTGAGCGATAAAATCGTGAGCATAGGCCTGGCGTGCTGCCTCGACCACTTCCTCATTGGTGGCATCCAGTCGTCCATAACGAATATTTTCTATCAATGTTCGATGGAACAGAGACGGATCTTGAGGAATTAAGCTGATCTGGGAGTGTAGGGCATCTTGCGTCATGTCTCGAATATCGACCCCATCAATAATAATCTGTCCAGATTGGGGGTCGAATTGACGCAAAATCAGATTGACGAAGCTGGATTTCCCAGAGCCAGAAAAGCCAACCAGTCCGACACGCTGGCCTGGTTGGATAGTTATAGACAGGTTGTCGAATACTTTTTTACCAAGGGAGTAGCTAAAATTTACTTGGCGAAACTCAATCTGTCCCTGAGTAATTGAATGGGCGATCGCACTATTACGATCAATGATCTCGTGGGGTTGAACAATAGTGAAGACACCATTGGCAATATTGCCGATATGTTCAAAAAATTCTAGAAACCGTTTACTTAAATTGCGGGCTTCACTAATGATTAACAGCGACAGACTGGTTGCTACGACAAAATCCGCCGTTGCGATCGTCCCCTGACTCCAAAGTGAGAGCGAGTAATACAAAGTGCCAATTTTCAGGACTGCTGCTGAGATAAACTGAAACCAACGGATTCGCTCCGAGTACCAGTTGGATTTTCTCACCTCTTTGAGTTCGTCCCTTAATTGCTCATTCAAATAGCGTCGTTCAAAACCCAGGCGAGCAAACAGTCTGCTACTGGTGAGATTTGTGACTGCATCCACAATGATGCCAGTTGTTTCACTTCTTGCTGCTGCGGCTTTTCGGGAGTAAATTCGGCAGCGAGTTGCCAGCCAGAACGAAATACTGATGAAAAGAACTGCCCACATCCCCACGAATCCAGCAAGTGGAGGATAGACGCGATACAGTAATATCGTCGTGACAGTATAGACGATGATTACTGGCATAAATTCAGTAATCAGCATTTGCATCGTCTGAGTCACACCCAGAGAAGTTTCGCTAATCCGATGTGCCAATGCCCCAGAAAAACTGCTGCTGAGGTAACGGTGAGAATGGTGCTGTAAGTAGCTATATAGAGAACGGACGATGTGTTGTCGGTGGATCGGATGGAGGATAGTCTGCAAAAGTCCAGCTGCTCGCCCGAATATCACTTCACCCACACTCAAGGCGGTGAAAAGCATCAGGGGTTGGCTCATGGCATCAAGAATGGGTTTGCTGTCGGCCGCCTGTCGCGTCACACCCCGGATGATCTCACCAATGGCATAAGGTAACATGATGCCGCAGGTTGCGTGTATTACCTCCAGAATCACCATTGCCACATACCACCAGCGGAACTGGTTAACGAAATAGCAAATGAACCGAAATGGAGTTGCTGGCAAGTTGGGCGCATCAGCAGCACGTTGAAAGGATTTCGATTGTTTGGACTTTTTCTTCATGAGAGTCAATTTCGTAGCATCTTATCTTTTTAGGCTTCTCCTTAACAACTCAATTGAGTGATGCATTTGTACAGTGCGTAAGTCCTAAGAATTACTGAAACAAAGCACTAGACCATAATTTCTGATGGTGTGATTGCAGCATACAAATCAGGTGGAAGTAACGCATCCTGAATGTTGATTTTCTTTGGTATGACACCCTCTTGAAAGAACAAATCTGCTACACGTTGTTGTTCCGCGATCAATGCAGGGCTGAGTCCTCTACGTCCTGCAAAAGAGCGACGAGACATCACCCTTGCAACTACATCTTCATCGAGCTTTTGTTCAGTGATCATCAATTTGGCTACTTCGTCTCGATTCACGTCTGCCCACTTATCAAGAGCATGAAGCTCCTCAATAATAATTTTTAGCAAGCCAGGATTTTCTTGGGCAAACTTCCTGTCAGAAATATAGTAGCCCCCAGGAGAATCTAGCCCCACAGAATCTTTGATGACTCGAATTCGACCCATTTTTTCAGCGATCGCATAATGGGGATCTCCTGTCATCCAAACAGGAATTCTCCCTTCGAGAAACGCACCACGCGCCTCGATAGTCGCCATACTTTTGATTTTAATATCTTTGATTGTCAAGCCGATTGACTGCAAAGCTCTAAGAATAAAATAGTGCGATGCCGAGCCTTTTTGAAAATAAACTTCTTGCCCCTTAATATCCTCAAATTTCTGAAGGGGAGACTCTGGAGGTACAGCAATCACACTACTTGTCCCTGTCGTTGCGGTTCTTTGTGTACCGACGACATAAACAAGGTCTGACCCAGCTACTTGGGCAAAAATTGGTGGTGTTTCTCCCACCGATCCCACGTCAACTCTTCCCCCAGCCATCCCTTCCATAAGTTGTGGCCCTTGGGCAAATTGCGCCCATTCCACTTTAATCCCCAACGGTTCCAAGCGTTTCTCTAAAACTCTGCGATTTCTGAAGAGATCCCCTGCACTCTGATACCCCATGCGGAGAACTTTCGTTTTGATACCAGAGTAATCTAGATTGGCATTAGTACTGTTTATAAAAGAAGATTGTGCCACATTCTTTGGGCTTTGTTCGCTACAACTTCCTAACAGATATGCCATAGAAAAACCACATAGACCCGATGTAGCAAAATTGAGAAAACGACGGCGTTTAATCATAGCTATTTTATCCATGAGATATTTCTGATTTGAAAGAATTCTGGTTATTTTTTACAAAAACTTCGGGCGTTGAAATGCTTAAATATTCTGCTTTGCAAACTTTATACAATTCAGAACAGCCCGAAATCCTTCATGTGGTACTGCGATTTATCATGTCTGAACGACCAAATTTCTAGGCCGATAATCCTTAACGCAGAGAATCTCCCCTACGATATTCGGCGGTAATGTCGTCTAGCTTTTGTTTCAAATTGTCATCGAGTTGGAGTTCTACAGCCTTGAGAGTATCAGCAAGTTGTTCCGGTCGGCTAGCACCAATAATGGGAGCAGTAATAATGGGATTAGCCAGTACCCAAGCCACCGCTAGGGTAGTGAGTGACAATCCAGCGAATTCCGCCACTGTACGTAATTCTTCGACAGTATTGAATTCGCGATCGCGCCAGTAACGCTCTTGATAACGTTCTGCGGCAGTACCCAAGGTGAAACGAGTCCCTGTGGCGGGGCCTTGAGTGAGATTGTGTTTGCCAGTGAGTAGACCGCCAGCTAAGGGATTGTAGGAAATTACACCCAATCCTTCTTCTTTGGCTAGAGGCAAGAGTTCTCGCTCGATTTCACGGAATAACAAATTGTAGCGGGGTTGAATCGAAACAAAGCGAGTCAGATTTCGCACATCGGCGCGACCCAAGGCGCGGGCGAGTCGGTAAGCCAAGAAGTTAGAAACCCCGATATAACGTACCTTGCCAGCGCGAACTATCGTGTCCAATGCTTCCAGAGTCTCATCAAGAGGGGTTGAGGCATCGTCAGAATGCAATTGGTATAGGTCAACATAATCCGTTCCCAGCCGTCTGAGGGAAGCATCAATCGCATCCAAAATGTGTTTGCGCGAAGCACCCTGATCCCAAGGTGCAGGGCCAACCTTACCTACAGCTTTGGTAGCCAAAATAAAATGTTCGCGTTTGCCTTTGAGCCAGCGCCCAATAATTTCTTCGGTACTTCCAGCAGTAGCTAGTCCACCTCCAAGAGGATAAACGTCGGCTGTATCGAGAAAGTTAATGCCAGCATCGGCGGCGCTGTCAAGGATTTGTCTGGAAGTTTCTTCATCTGTCTGGAATCCGAAAGTCATTGTACCGAGACAGAGACGGGAAACAGTCAATCCAGTTTGACCGAGTTTAGTTGTTGCTAATGTCATGTTAGAAGAGGAAAGGAATTCTACTTGGGCTACTATAGACGCTTGACGACGGCTCTGTGAAATCAGCCATTCTTGCAATTTCGGGTCACTGTATACTTCATCGGCAATAAAATGATCGCCTTCCGGCAGGACGGTAAAATCTACTGTTCCCCCCAGTCCGCGCAAGATATCGACAATCTGCTGTGCATCCTCAATCGGCAGTTTTTCGTCCTTTCCACCTTGGAATATTTGGATAGGAATGTCCTTCAGGGCAGCTAGTTGGCTTGCTTCTAATGTTTTGGGTACACGACCAGATACTGCTACCAGACCAGCAAAGCGATCGCGGTGAGAAGCAGCGATATGCCATGCCCCAGCCGTACCTAAACTGAATCCAGATAAAATCACACGGGACGGATCTATGGGTTGGGAGGTGATGAGATTATCCAACAAAGCAATTATGTCAGATTCTCGATCTACCCAGGTTTGTCCTTCAGGAAGTTGGGGAGCTACAAAGACATAAGGTAACGAGCTTGACTCATCTACGAAACGAGGTAAACCCCATTTGAGCAGCACATTTAGATCATTACCGCGTTCGCGAAGCGTCTCGTAGAGAATCGCGTGCGCCATGCAAAAACAATACAAGGGGTGCGGGTTTGTTGGCATCATCAGAGACGCGGGATAATAAATAAGGAAATAAACCAGAACGGTGTTCGATAGCCATAGTTATAATTCCTCTGTATGTTTGGTGGTCAGATACCCGACTTCTTAAAGAAGTCGGGTATCTCGTAACATCTCAATGCCTTGGCAAAGATTTAAGCTACTACAAGGTTCTTGTCTTCTTGGGGAGTAGGTACTTTCGATTCAACCGCCGTACCCTTGAAGAAGTCAGGATTGGCTTGGGTATAGAACTTGTAAGGATTATTGAATACATAAGCCTTAAAGTCCGCTTCAGAAATCACACCTTCTTGTACCAAATCCCAGCTTTCCGCTAGTGGATCGGTCAAATCTGGTACATCCCAGTGACCAACATCTGAGGAATAAATGGCGTTGATTTTCACACCCAAGGGATTGGCTTTGTCGTTGAATGCAGCTGCGATGGTGCGATCGTCAGACTCGGAACCAAAGAAGAAACTATTTACCCAGCGATCGCGAATGTCTTCAATTGTTTCAATCCCGGCTGCGGCAAAATCTTCTAGTTCACTACCAACGGGTGAGCGGCTATGACGGTTGAAGGAAGAACCTAAGACACTCTTTTTCAGTTCCTCTTTACTCAGAGGATGTTCTTGCAGGAACTCGCTACCAAAACGCTCGAACAATACGAACAATTCATCAGAATTGGCGTTATCTGGGTTGTAGTTTTGTAGTCCTTTCAGGCTGCGCTTGGAGAAACGATCTACTAAATGAATGTAGACGTGTGCGCCCCAGTCTGCACCACCTTCGAGCATAGCTACACGCAACAGAGGGAAACGTTTGGTAACACCACCAAAGAACAATGCTTTGGCAAATGCTTGGGAACCATCGGCGAAATGACCGATATGGTTGTTCATGTAGTTACTGATGGAGGAGCGTCCTGTCCAACCTTGACTGCCGTAATGGGTAGTAATGGGTACACCTAATTCAACTGCTTTTGCCCAGAATGGATCGTAGTCGTATTCACTATCCAATCCGTAAAAGTCAATGTAGGAGGCATATTTGGCGATTTCAGGATATTGATCTGCTGGATATTTATCAGCGATCGCCTTAATTGGCCGTTTCACACCACCAGGAATATTCGCCACTTTTAGTCCTAGTGTTTTCACTGCAAACTCTAGCTCCTCAACAGCTTCTTGAGGATTACCCATCGGGATACCAGCTACAGGTGTCAAGCGATCGCTATATTTCCGATACAAGTCAGCATGATAGTGATTGACGGCCCGTTGCAGTGCTTGACGGTTCTCTTTACTTGCTCCAGCTGGTGCAAGAACATTGTTAGGAAACAGTACCGAATAATCTGATCCCTGCTCCGCTTGACGCTCATAGAAGAGTTCAGGAAGAGTATAAGTAGCAAGATCCAAAGTATTGCGGGTTACTCTCGCCCACCAAGGCGATCGAATTGTGCGGTTGTACTGGCGTTCTTGTGGAGTTTGTTGATACCAGTCTTTACCATTGCTCTTGGAATTAAGACGAGAAGCTTCCGCCTTGCGTAATTCATCTACAAGTTTTGAGCCACCATATTTAGCAATGTAATCCTCAAGCGCCGGAGTGAAATCATTGGTATGAACATCAGTGTCAATTATCGGATAATCAAGGTTTGCTTTGATTGCCGCAGAACGGGAAGTTTTTAATCTGCTATATTCAGTCATGATTTTTTCCTTGAATAAATGACAGAAGTAGTGCTGAGAAATGAGTTATGGGTGCTGAGTAGAACAAAACAAACGAGAGTTAGTTGATATTTATCGCGCACTGACTCACCACAAGAGCATCTACAGCACTCGAAACTCACTACTCTTTTTGCTTGTAGTAAGGACTTTAGTCCTAAGTTAACCTAGTGTCTGCAAGTAAGAACTAAAGTTCTTACTACGAACGAATCCTATTTATTTACGCCAAAACCAATCTCTCATTCGCTTGTTTGACAGCAAATTGATTACTCGGACGACGTAGCCCCAAGTTTTCCCGCAAAGTACTACCCTCGTATTCAGTACGGAACAGTCCGCGTTTCTGGAGGATGGGAACGACCAAGTTAACGAAGTCATCCAACCCTGTAGGCAAGATGGGCGGCATGATATTAAAACCATCTGCTGCACCGTTGTTAAACCACTCCTCTAGTTGATCAGCAATACTTTCAGGAGTACCAAGGATGGTGCGATGACCTCGTGCAGTAGCCAGAGACAGATACAACTGACGTAGTGTGAGAGTCCCACGAGTAGCTAAATCCCTGACTAATTTCAGACGACTCTTATTATTGTTGGTGTCGCTTGGTAGTTCAGGAGCTATATCATCTAAAGAGTATTTCGACAGATCCACACCTTTGTAATAGTTCCTTAAAATACCCCAAGCTACATCAGGATGAATCAACGATTGCAGAAATTCGTATTTCTCTTGGGCTTCTTCTTCAGTCCGGCCAATGATTGGGAAAGCTCCAGGCATGATTTTCAGATCGTCTGGAGAGCGTCCATATTTCGCCAACCGACCTTTGACATCAGCGTAAAATTCCTGGGCATCGGCTAGGGTTTGATTGGCGGTGAAGATTACCTCAGCAGTACGCGCAGCTAAATCCCGTCCAGCTTCCGATGCTCCAGCCTGCACAATCACCGGATAACCTTGAGGTGGACGACCAACGTTCAAGGGGCCTTTGACAGAAAAATGTTTACCCTTGTGGTTGAGTATATGTAGTTTATCCGAGTCGAAATAGATACCAGATTCTCTATCACGGATAAAAGCATCGTCTTCCCAGCTATCCCACAACCCTTTCACCACTTCTACAAACTCTTCTGCACGTTCATAACGTTGGCTATGTTCCGGGTGATGCTCAAGACCAAAATTAAGTGCGGCATTCTCGTTACCTGTGGTGACTACATTCCACCCCGCCCGGCCTTTACTTAAGTGATCTAGCGAGGCGAACTTCCGTGCCAGAGTGTAAGGTTCTTCATAGGTAGTCGAAGCAGTGGAAATAAAACCAATGTTTTGAGTTACAGCAGACAACGCCGAAAAGAGTGTCACCGGCTCGAAATGGACAAGCTTACCGTTGCGTCTTTGCGTTTGAGGATCGCCACCCCAAACTCCTGGGCTGTCCGCCAGAAAAACTGCATCGAACAAGCCACGTTCAGCGGTTTGGGTAATTTCTTTGTAATGCTCGAAATTAAAACCCGCATCTATTTGTGCATCTGGATGACGCCAGGCAGAAACATGATGTCCAGTGGCTTGAATAAATGCTCCTAAACGAAACTTACGTGTTTTGCTCATCTGCTTTTATTTTTTTGGATAGATAGTACTGCAAGGCGGAAGTCAAAAGTCGAAATGAATACAAGTTAATGCTTCCAAACGACTTGGATTGTTGCTGTGAGTTCTTCTGTAAACTGTCCAGAAGGCTCAACTGCTAGTAATGCTTCTTTGATATCTGCTTCAAATTCTTCGGCTTTGTCGCCATAGAAAATTTTCAAAGAGAAGGCTGTGGTGTACAAGTAGCCAAGATAGCTAGAGACTGTCCAGGCTTTTTCAAATGGCACTTCATACACTTCTTGGCGGGCAAATTTTGAATTGGCAATTACAACTTCATGGGGAGGATCAATCGGTTTACGAGTACCTTGTCCTCTTTGTCCAGTTCGTCGCTCCTCACCTAACCATTTTTTCACTACTTCTATGGCAGCCTGTTTCCAGGGTAGAGAACTTACCCAAGGATTATCACCTGTATTGAGCAGTGCTACAGCACCATCATCTGCCAACAATTCATAAAGGCGCTCTAGTACAAGTTCCCGTTCCATCCAGTGAAAGGCTCTGCCAATGGTAGCTAGTTTAAATACCCCTAAACTAGGGTTAATCAGTTCTGCGCCTTGTTCTAGCCAAGTAATATTATTTGCTCCTACAACTGCTGCTTGGCGTTGCGCTTCTTTGAGCATTTCTGGATCGGGATCGATCGCAACTACTTCCTGAAATTTTGTGCTGAGGGGAATGGCAATTAAACCTGGCCCAGTACCCAAATCAAGCAGTCGTCCCTGACCATTAAGATGAAAAATTTCGGTTAGTTTGTCGAATACAGCAGGTGGGTATTTAGTTCTGTATTGAGCGTAAACCTCAGCAGCACCCTCAAATAATGTTGGGTCATAGGTAGGAAGTGTTTTCAGTTGGGTCATAAGTTGGTTTTTTGGTTAATCAATCTATATTTAGGGATTGGGAAAATTATTCTTAAGATTTCTCTAGTCTCTGTTGGTAAGACAAATCCAGAAAAGAGTCCGCGTATTCCGATAATTCCGACGTTCTTCTCAAGTTTGTTTAAACCATTTAGAACATTGATAAGGGGTTTCATTACTACTTGCGCTAAGTACACGATCAATCTTTACCCCATCAATATTGTTCTGTGGCTCTGGCTAAGTAGTCGTCATCAATTGTATACATTAGATGAAAGTCTACTTTTCAGTCAGCCAGTAAATGAAATGCTGTAGTGGATTTCTCACAAAATACTATAACTTGATTGATTTACCGTATTTTGTTCTGTAACAAAGCTTTTCATACTTCCCAGAAAAATGCAAGTGCCCTTAACACAAGTTTGCCAATAAAATCTTGTAAAAATATGTCTTAAGAGACTTGCTTTTTATTTTGTTTTATGCAAATATCCAGAATTAATAGCGAAACACCTAAATACCGATAAGCTTTTAGTAATTTACTGGTAACTACTAATTTAGGTTGACACAGTTCTCAGAACATCCCACTGTGAGCCTTTCTTGCCTCGTCTGTAATCTTTTAACACCATTTATCTTTGCCAAAAGCTGTTCGTAAACCAGAATTCAGAATCGATGAAAACTCCATCCATAAAGGGATGGAGTTTTAAAAAAGAATAATTGTCAACCAGAATTTATCAGTCACTGGTAGAGAATTTCTCCTGACTTCTGAGTTCTTCTTCATCAATAAACCTCGGTAAAGCAATCTATCTGAGAAATATTGTCCGCAAAAAGATGTGTAATCGGGATGTAAAAATCCTGTGGGGTGCTAGCGATCAAAGATTTATTAATTTTCTGTGCATAACTCAAGAACTAATGTTTAATGTTTTGTGGAATTACGGGCTAGTTATCCCAGCCTTTTTGAATGGATTTTTTATCTTTTCGTCAGCCGCACTTGCTGCTGAAATGCCAAATATATCTGAACCAAAATCAGAGATTAGAGGAATTTCCCCAAACAGCGGAACTCTCCTTATTAAACCGACTCAGGCTGGATTTAATCAAATTGCCAATGCAGAAATAATCAAAACGCCAGATTTTTCCCTATCCCAAAAAAAAAGTTTACTCTCCCAGCGGACTTTAACAAATCAAGACAAACCTCTAGGACAAGTTACATCTGTTTCTGAGTTATCTGATGTTCAACCTACAGATTGGGCATTTCAAGCTATACAGTCTTTAGTTGAGCGTTATGGTTGCATAGCCGGATACCCAAGCGGTGATTTCCGGGGGAACCGCGCCTTGTCACGCTACGAATTTGCGGCTGGGTTGAATGCTTGTCTCGATCGCATCAACGAGTTGATTGCTACTAGCACCCAAAACTTAGTTACAAAAGAAGACTTGGCTGCTTTGCAAAATTTACGAGAACAATTTGCATCCGAACTGACAGCGTTGCGAGGTAAGCTTGATACCTTGGAACAACGTACATCTGAGGTAGAAGCCAATCAGTTTTCTACAACCACCAAATTGGTAGGTGATGCGATATTTTTGGTGGCTGATACATTTGGCGATCAGGCCAACAATACCCCAGCCAATGATACAGAAGATAGCACTAACACCTTTCTTGCCTACCGCGCCAGATTAAATTTTCAAACTAGTTTTACTGGTAGAGATCAACTCACAACGCTATTGACACTTGGTAGCGCCATCCCTAACTTGACAAGCTCTACGGGAACTGCAATGACCCGTTTTACCTTTGATAGCGATGGTAGAGAAGGAACATATCTAAGTCAGTTAGTATATCGTTTTCCAGTAGGTAGCCAAGGTACTGTCTGGGTAGGAGCTAGAGCGCTGCAACCAGCCATTTTTACACCAACCTTAAACGCCTCAATTGGTGGGCTAAATGGTGCTGCTTCCAGGTTCGCAGCATTCAACCCTACTATCTACCGGCCTGGTTTTGATGGTGCTGGCGCAGCTTTCGCATACAAGTTCAGCGATCAATTGCAATTAAACGCAGGTTACATAACTAATGATGATCAAGCCAATATCCCAGAAGGTGACAGTAATGGATTCTTCAATGGCAACCATCTCGCACTAGCTCAGTTGACCATATCACCTACTCGTCAGCTAGATATTGGTCTTACCTACGCCCGTAAATACTTTGGTACTGGAGCTTTTAATCTTACTGGTGGGACAGGTAGTGTGTTTGCTAGAAATCCTTTTGGACAAAACGCTACCACTACTGATAACTTCGGACTGCAATTTAACTGGCGAGCTAGTCGTCGCTTTCATTTAGGTGGTTGGTTTGGTTATACCCTAGCTAATCAGCTAGCCAATGGTGATAGTGATGCAACTATTATTAATGGTGCGCTCACTCTTGCGTTTCCAGACTTGTTTCAAGAAGGCAATGTAGGTGGAATTATCGTTGGTGTACCGCCTAAGGTGACTAGCAGTAATTATCGCCCAACACCCGCAGCCCCTCTCCGACAAGACCAAGATACCTCTTTGCATTTAGAGACTTTTTATTCCTATAGGGTAAATGACAACATCCGAATTATCCCTAGCTTGTATCTAATTACCAAGCCCGAACATAATGATACTAACGATCAGATTTGGGTGGGTTCTCTCCGCACTACCTTTACTTTCTAGTCAGCAACTCACAGGAAAATCCCATAGCCAAAGCTGAAAAAGGAATATTCCCCACTTCTTCTTGGGAGTTGCTTTTTACTTAATTTCGTGTAAGATGTCTTTAATCTACGGTAATTCGCTCAATATGTAGTAGTTTAAAGAAGAAATACCCAAACGACAAGGTAATTTTTTGGGTTTGTTCTCCTTGCTTCCTGTCCCTGTCTCGGTAAAACAAACATACATAACACCAAACCTATTCACGAAATAGGCGTTAATGAGAACTTCATAAAACAACTAATTGGTAGCTTATGACTATTACTCTGAAAAAGACTAAAAGCAGCGAAAAATCCCTAGAAGCAATATTCAACAACAAATTCGCCGATAAAATCATCCCTTGGTTAGTGCCTTTTACAGTGCTACTTCTTTGGGAAATTGCTTCCAGAACTGGTTTACTTTCCAGCAGAATTCTTCCAGCACCAAGTAGCGTAGTTTTTACGGCATTTAAGTTAGCCTCAACTGGAGAGCTTTTCCAACACATGGGAATCAGTGCCGCACGCGCTATATCTGGTTTTATCGTTGGCGGCGGAATTGGCTTTATTTTGGGATTACTCACTGGGTTTTCTCGCATTGGAGAACAATTACTGGATAGTTCCTTGCAAATGCTGCGTACTATTCCCAACTTGGCATTAATTCCGCTAGTAATTTTATGGTTTGGAATTGGTGATCAAGCTAGATTATTTCTAGTTTCTATAGGTGTATTTTTTCCAATTTATCTTAATACTTATCATGGAATTCGTAGTGTAGATCCCGAACTTATTGAAATGGGCAGAGTTTATGGCTTAAATACATCCCAGCTTTTGTGGCAAATTATTTTTCCAGGAGCCTTATCTTCGATTTTAATTGGTGTCCGGTTTTCCTTGGGTATTATGTGGCTGTCGTTGATTGTTGCTGAACAAATTGCAGCCGATTCCGGCATTGGTTATATGGCCATGAACGCCCGTGAGTTTATGCAAACGGATGTTGTGGTGTTAAGTATTGTTATCTATGCACTACTAGGTAAACTAGCAAATTCCATTGCTAAGGCTCTAGAAAATAAGTTTTTATCATGGAATCCCAATTACACATCTGCTGGGTAAAAGTCCCAAATACTCAATAATTGAATCGCTCGATAATCTCTAAAAAAAGGAAAAATCAAAATGGTTTCAAATATACAAGGTTCACAACTTACAATTTTGGGTTTAAGCAAAGTTTTTGGAAATAAAACTGTCTTAAACTCATTGAATCTAGAAGTAGCGCCAGGAGAGTTTATTGCTATTGTAGGGCGCAGTGGTTGCGGTAAAAGTACTCTACTACGCCTTGTATCAGGGTTAGATAAACCCACGACAGGTGGCATATTGTTAGATGGGGAACCACTACGCAAGCTCAGTCATTCTGTACGAGTGATGTTTCAAGACCCCCGGTTACTACCTTGGAAACGTGTGATAGATAATGTGGGTCTGGGTTTGCAAGAAAATTGGCGTGCAAAAGCTGCGTGGGTATTAGAACAAGTAGGACTCAAAGATAGAGCTGGCGAATGGCCGTATGTACTATCTGGGGGACAACGACAACGGGTAGCATTAGCCAGAGCATTAGTAAGTCAACCACATTTATTACTACTTGATGAGCCTTTAGGAGCATTAGATGCGTTAACTCGCCTAGAAATGCAACATTTAATCGAAGATTTGTGGCAACAGAGAGGCTTTACGGCATTTTTAGTTACCCATGATGTGGAAGAAGCTGTAGCACTAGCAGACAGAGTGATAGTAATTGAAGAAGGACGGGTTGCGTTAGATTTACCTGTAAGATTGTCGCGTCCACGAGACAGAGCTAGTGAAGTATTTGTAAATATTAGGGAAGCAGTACTAGAACAAGTTATGAATAATGAAGGTACTCACGCACATCAATTATTGCAAATGAGTCATTAATACTCCAGTTTTAAGTGGATATCTCATCTAGTAAATTAACAAAACCCCAACTACCAAGGGTGGTAATTGGGGTCAAAAAGAGAGATATTAACTTAGTTTTTTGTACCATAACTAAGGATTTTTTACTGAGTCATCAATCCCAGTGGTGTAATTGCTTTTTCCAAATCAGCTCCTTGGAAGTTTGCTCCGACTATATTCGCACCAGTAAGATTGGCCTTCTCTAAATCCGCATCAAATAAGTTCGCATTCTCTAAGTTTGCGCCTATGATGCTTGCCTTGCCTAAATCAGCACCTTGAAGATTTGCACCTTGCAAGTTAGTCCCTTGTAAGTTTGCTCGTTCTAAATCAGCACCTTGCAAGTTCGCATTCTCTAAATTTGCATTTTGCAGGTTTGTATCCTTCAGTTTTGCTCCTATTAAGTTACATCCAATACACTCATTGGTTGTTAGTAAATGTCTAACGTTCTCAACTACAGATGTTACAGGAGCTGGTGCAGATTCTATAGTTGTGGGTGGTGTTAGTGATTGAGCCTTAGCAGTAGGTTGTTCGAGCAGAGAAAATCCTGCCACAAGTATCAAAAATACGGCTGCTACTATCCAATTAGTTAATTTCTGAGAAATTGATTTCTTCATGAGTGCCTCGCTATTCAAATTCACAATCTCGACTTTAGCTTTATAGAAATTGTTCATCTAGTGGTTGATATTTACTGTAAAGTAAGTTGATCAATAAAAACAAATATTATTTTTGTTCAAATCGATAAAATAAAGTGATGTGAAATTTTGTTGCTGACAGACATCATTCAAATTCAACATTAGTGGAGTAAAAAACATGAAATACATTAATCTTGGCAAGACTAGTACATTGCGGAGGTTCCCTCCGTTGTAAAAACTGCGATCGCAATTCGCGCGATCGCGTCTCCAAAGACGAAGGTGTTCTCGTTCTCCTCCAGAGAAGCAAGCTACATGGAGCGTGCCAAAGGGAAGAGTGCCTAAAAGGAGAACACAGAGGTAAAAACCTAAATTAGTCAAATAGCATTATTTATATTATTTTTAATCTCTATTGGGCTGAGTAATTAAACCCAATTCTACATAAACTTGAGATATTAAATTTTTTATATTTGGTAATTTATTTACAAAAAAGATAGCTCCTATTAAACAACAGATACCACCGAAAAATAAAGCATTATCAACTCCTATTTTACTTGCTAATCCTCCAAAAAATAAATTACCAAAAGGTAATATTCCCAAAAAGCCTGTTGTGAATATACTTGTGACTCTACCCCTTTTATTTTCATCTACCAAAATTAATTGCACAAAGTTACTAATAGCTGCCAATGTAAGCGTATTCGTCATTCCGACAATGAAAATTAATACTAAGCAAGTCTGTAGATTATTAGAGCGAGAAAACAGTATTAAACCTAAACCTAAAACCATAGCAGAATACGCTATGACGTTTACTAATCCTGTAGCTTGTTTCCTTAAAATCAGATAAAGTCCAGCAATTATCGAACCCAGTGCGGAAGCAGTCATTAAAAATCCCATAGTTTCTGCATTACCATTTAATATTTCCCTGACGAAAACAGGTATGAGGTTAACGTGGGTCATGACCATGAAACAAATCAAAATTTGTAAAGTTAAAACATACCTAATGGGGAGAAAATCATAAGCAAAAGTAAAACCTTCTTTTAAATTTTGGAAAATATTTGTGTTTTTTAGTAAATATTTATTAGAAACTGATTTAATTTGTGCAGCTAATATAGCAAAAACAAAGGGTATATAGCTGATACTATCGACTAAAAAACATGAAGCTGCTCCAAATCTAGCAAGTAAGAAACCTCCTATCATAGGACTGACAAACTTTGCTGTATTAATTAAGAATGAATGAATAGAAATAGCACTGTAAGTATCTGCTTTGTTATCCACCAATCTAGGAATAGTTACCAACCGTGCTGGCAGATCAAACGCTTTGACAGTTCCTTGCATGATACCGATGATAATAATCCACGTAACGGTAATATGACTGTTAATAGTGAGAACAGTAAGAGTAGAAGATAGTAAAATGGATACTAACTGAGTGGTTAATAATACATAACGTAAATTCCAGCGATCTAGATACACACCTACCAATGGCGTAATAATTAACCCCATAAATTGATTGGTGAATCCAACTATGCCAACTAACATGACTGAATTAGTGATTTGATAAACCATCCATACAAGAGCGATTTGAGTCATCCAAGAGCCAAAAAAAGATACACTCTCTCCAATTACGAAAAAACAAACATTTGGAGATTTTAAAGCAGGTGGAATATCCCAATAAGTAAATAATAGTTTGCTGACTTCAGAGATTTTTTTATTACTTTTTTGCATCAATATTTTCCTTAAAGAGACTTGAGCCAATTTTTGGATGAAAAGTTCACTGACTTTGCTATTTTCTTCGCAATTATTCAGATAATTTAGGAATACTTAAATTTAGTTAAACGTAAAGTTAGCAGGCTTAATATATCTTGAGAAGGATGCTGAGACGAATGGCACTAAGAAAAGAAAAGCCAAAATGCTTGTGTAGCCTCATTCCCAGTCTATGTTCATAATATATTTAGTTTTACTAAGAATTAGTGTACCTTAAATTGCGGATTACGTATACTTTAGCTCCTAAGCACTTGTATTGTAGCTGTGACTGTGCAATAATACCAACTAAATCTACGATAAATCGGTAGATAAATAGTATTTATGGCTTTTGGTACAAGTCTTGTACACACAGAGTAATCAGTGAGAACGCGAATACAGTAATACAACTCCAGTTGATATCGAGTTGAAAATTTTGATTTTTGCTTGGTCGTAAAGCTAGCTTGATTTTGCTCAAAGTTGACGGTCATCTTAACTATGGAGGCGTAATTATGACAATTGCACTTGAACGTCCTACTAAAAAATCTCGTTCAGCACAAATTCGGGAGCAACTAGGTTATCCCATCATTGATACCGATGTGCATACCCAGGAATTTGAACCAGCTTTTCTTGAATATTTAGCTCAGGTGGGTGGTGCTAAACTTGCGGATAGTTTCCGAGACCATTTACCCGGTGCTGGACGTTATCGTTGGTTCCAGCAAACTTGGGAAGAACGTCATACTTACCGCACTGCTCGTCCTCCGTTTTGGGGTCGTCCCACGAAAGATACTTTAAACCTTGCTACTATTAGCTTGCCGAAGCTACTACATGAACGCTTGCAAGAAGCTGGGACAGATTTTGCTGTACTATATCCCAACTTGGCAACCTTAGCACCGCAAATTAAAAACGAAGAAATGCGTCGGGCAGTTTGCCGTGCAGCCAACCTCTATCATGCAGATATATTCCGGCCATACTCTGATCGCTTAACTCCCATTGCTACTATTCCTCTCAACACGCCAGAAGAAGGGATAGAAGAATTGGAATATGCAGTCAAAGAACTGGGATTGAAAGCAATTCAAATTCCCGGTTATGTTACCCGCGTTATCCCTGGCTTCGAGAAATACCCTGAAGAAGTACAAAGAGAAGCAACCTGGATTGATAATTTTGCCTTGGATAGTGCATACGATTATGATCCCTTCTGGGCGAAGTGCGTAGAGCTAAAAGTTGTCCCCACTACTCACGCCTCTGGTATGGGTTGGACATCTCGCCGTTCGATTTCCAACTACCAATATAATCACATTGGACATTTTGCCTCGGCTGCTGAAGCTTTTTGTAAAGCACTGTTTTTTGGTGGTGTGACTAATCGTTTCCCCTCTCTCAGATTTGCTTTTCTAGAAGGTGGTTCTGCTTGGGGAGCTAGCCTTTATACAGATATTATTTGGCATTGGGAAACTCGGAACCCAGAGATTTTACAAAACAATCATCCTGGTAATGTGAATCGGGAAGAATTACGGGAATTGTTCATTCAGTATGGTGGCAAAGAATTTCAAAATCGCTTCGATGAAATTGGTAGTGGTTTAGGTTTCCACGGTAAATACTTTGCACCTGAAGATCCTGGCGAATTAAACGAATTTGCGGCGGCGGGGATTACCAAAGCTGAAGATGTGCGCGATCGCTTCCTCAATCACTTCTACTTTGGTACAGAATCAGACGATACCCGTGTGGCTTATGCCTTCCATCAAAAAGCCAATCCCTTTGGCGACAGAGTAAAAGCCTTCTTGGGTTCTGATTCTGGTCACTGGGATGTACCTGATATTACAGCGGTTACCTCCAACGCTTACAGCATGGTAGAACGCGGTATCCTCAGCGAAGAAGATTTGCGACACTTCTTATCTATCCATCCTTTGGAGTTGTACACCAGTCTCAATCGTGACTTTTTCAAGGGTACAGCGATCGAGAAAGCAGCAGAAGAATATTTAATAGCTAATACTCGCGTTTAAGACAAGTTTGTGTACCTAATGCAATGACTCACTCTGCTATCTACCCTGAAGGTGGTTAATGTCCACCTTCTTATCTTGAAAAAGAGAATTTGCAATAAGAAAATAAATCTTTTTCATCGTTTATTTTCAGATTTTATCGTGATTAGCTATCTGAAAAATGAGGAGTAAAGGATCACTATTATTTGCATTTACGCCACAGAAGAATTTTAACCATTCCCATCAAAGTGATAACGAACCAAAATTTCATGAGATTTTCATCTAAAGTATTTCCAAAAGTTAACCTGCTTCAGAGATTCTCATTTTTGATAGTGCCTGGATTATTGGCTATTTCGACAACTTTAATTAGCTGCTCTGTCGAAACTCCAACTACAGAAAATAAATCAAATGGCTTTACAACAACAACTCTCCGCATCGGATATCAAAGTGCTGGAGACCTCATTAAATTGAGAGGGGGAATAGAAAAACGTCTACAACCCTTGGGTGTTTCTGTGGAATGGGCACAATTTGCAGCAGGCCCACAATTAATGGAAGCGATGAATGTAGGTAGAGTTGATATTGGCTCTGTCGGAGAGACTCCCCCTATATTTGCCCAAGCGGCTGGTACATCTTTAGTTTATATTGCTAACCGTAGCCCTGGCACAGGTGAAAGCAGTGGTATCGTAGTTCAAAAAAATTCACCAATTAAGAGCGTAGCTGACCTTAAAGGGAAAAAAATAATTTTTCAAAAAGGTTCAGCGTCTCATTACTTACTAGTTAAAGCTTTAGAAGAAGTCGGTTTAAAATATAGTGATGTTCAAGCTCTGAGTATGCCCCCATCTGAAGCGCGTGGTGCTTTTATTCAAGGGCAAATTGATGCTTGGGTAACGTGGGACCCTCATTTAGCGTTAGCGCAGAAAACTGCAAATGCCAGAGTTTTGAGAAATGCTGGGGGTATCGCTACTCAGGGTGGATATTACATGGCTTCACGAAAGTTTTCTACAGAGAATCCAGAATTAGTGCGATTAGTGCTTGAGGAGATAGGTAAAGTAGACAAATGGGCTGAACAAAACCAAGCCGAAGTTGTCAACATAACTGCTCCTCACCTCAAAATTGATGAGGATATTATTGCAGAAATGGTTAAAAGACGAACTTACGGCTTAAGAGCTATTACTCCAGAAATTATGGCAGGTCAACAGCAAATTGCAGATTTATTTACCCAAGAGAAAGTAATTCCTAAATCCATAGATGTAAAAGAAGCAATGCTGACACCTGAGCAATATGCAGCTATCACACCTAAAACCATGATTAGTCAGAAATAGGATTTTAGGTAATTAGTAATTCGTGATTAAATGTACAATCAACGTGCCGCTTTTACTGTTGTTTTGAATAATTAAAGGATTTTTATTTTATGGCAAAGACTTTTTCAACAATGTTACCTTTAGGTACTTTAGCGCCGGATTTTAATTTACCAAATGTAGTGTCAGGTAGAACGATTTCACTCTCTGATTTTGCCAAAGAAAAAGCCTTACTAGTAATTTTTTTAAGTCGTCATTGTCCATACGTGCAGCACATCAAATTTGAATTAGCAAAACTAGGTCAAGATTATATACAAAATACGGACAGAAATCTAGGAATTGTGGCAATTAGTGCTAATGATGCTACTACCCATCCTGATGATGCACCGGAATCTTTAAAAGCCTTTGCACAAGAGTTAGATTTAGCTTATCCTTTGCTTTTTGACGAAACTCAAGAGGCTGCTAAGAACTTTTTTGCAGCTTGTACTCCTGACTTTTTTCTATTTGATGCTACCGGCAGACTTGTGTATCGAGGACAATTAGATGATAGCCGTCCACAAAACGGAATACCTGTAACCGGAAAAGACTTGCGGGCTGCAATTGAAACTGTCTTGAGAGGTCGGGCTGTGACTTGGGAACAAAAGCCTAGTATTGGTTGTAATATCAAATGGAAGCCAGGTAATGAACCTGTTTATTATAAGAATTCTGCCTTAGCGTTCGCGTAGCGTCTCGTAGAGAAGCTCACCGTTGGCCTAGCCTCTCGTAGAGAAGGTATCGCAGTTCGATAGATATAGTTTCTTAATCAAAAGACTGCTGTAATTTTAGCCATCTTCAATTACTATGAAGAGTGCTGAGTTAAAAGCTCATCTCCATAAGATAGCACACATAAAAAGTGCGAAATGTCTGAATAGTTATGACTTCACTCAGCACAGGCTAAACTAACGAAATTCAGCAATATTTTGATGGATTACTATGCCCATTCCCGAACCACAACGAGGCTTTTTAGAGCAGATTATTCCGATGAAATACGATAGTTTTGAGATTGCCAAAGCGTTTCAACACAGCATTTACTTATATCGTCAGTTTCGGGAAGGATTAAACAAACCAGAGTTGGTTGTGCATTCTTCAGCAGAAACAGCTTCTATGCAATATCTGCAAACAGTTATAGATGCTTTTAGATAGTAATGAGACTCGTAGAAAAAGGATTAAGTTATGGCAGGGAAATTAGAAGATAAAGTAGCAATTATTACGGGAGCTTCTTCGGGAATTGGCGAAGCTACAGCGATCGCACTAGCCGCAGAAGGGGCAAAAGTGGTAATTGCAGCCAGAAGAAGCGATCGCTTGGAAGCAGTAGCAAAACGAATCGAATCCAGTGGTGGTCAGGCTTTACCTATTGTTACTGATATCACCGACGAAACTCAAGCCAACAATCTAATTCAAAAAGCAAATGCAGAGTTAGGGCGAGTCGATATCTTAGTGAACAATGCAGGTATAGCCTTGACAGGTAATATTGATGGCGGTAACACATCAGACTGGCGGCGGATGTTTGATGTTAATGTCTTCGGATTGCTTTATGCTACCCATGCCGTTCTACCAATTTTCAAAGCCCAAAGTGGTGGGCATATCGTCAATATTTCATCAGTGGCAGGTCGTTTAGCGCGTGCAGGTGTCGGGATATACAACGCAACTAAATGGGGTGTGAATGCTATTTCAGAATCTTTGCGGCAAGAAGTGTTGAAAGATAACATCCGCGTCACCATCATCGAACCTGGTTTGGTAGAGACAGAAATCAATAATCATGTCACTGATCCTGTAGCCAAAAAAAATGTTGAAGAACGAATCAAAGCAATTACACCACTGCAAAGTGAGGATATTGCTAGGGCGATCGCTTATGCTGTAACTCAGCCACCCCACGTTAATGTCAATGAAATTCTCATTCGACCGACTCAGCAAGAACGGTAATGAAAGAAAATAGTATTATCACTGGTTTTCATGCTCATGTCTACTACGATACCGAGACTCGTGAGACTGCTGCCCGTATACGTGAAGGATTAGGAGCTAGATTTGAAGTAAAACTTGGACGCTGGCACGATCAACCCATTGGGCCGCATCCACAAGCAATGTATCAAGTTGCCTTTTCACCAAACCAATTTACGCAAGTTGTCTCCTGGTTAATGCTCAACCGTGAAGGGTTAGATATTCTCGTCCACCCTGAGACGGGTGATGATGTCACAGATCATACAGCACATTCTTTATGGCTAGGAAATAAGCTATATTTAAACATCGATTTTCTACAACGCATCAAACCCAACGCCTCTTAAAAATCCTCTGCATACCTTTGCGTACCTACCCTGCGGGAAGGCAAAGCGCCTATGCGTTTAAAAACCGCTAAATTTTTATGCGCTAATTCGTAATAACCATAATAGTTTTCCTTATAGGCATACTTTTTCGGCTCTTGCATTTGCGGCTTATCTATGTGAATATTCTATCAGCAAAATACGGTAAATTGCTCAATTTATCGTAGTATTGGTATTGCTTGTAGCTTAATGTACGTATGTTCAGTAAGTATTTACCACATCGACTGATGAAGATTGTCAGCAGCTTTCTTCAGAATTATGAAATATCCAGAATTGGCACATTTGCCTTATTCTTTGCTGTCGGATTAAGTTTAACTCTTGTGATCTCGGCTTGTTCTTCCAACAACACAAGTAACTTTGCTGCAACGCAGACAACAAATCAAGGTGTGGTAGTTCGTATCGGCTATCAAAAAGCGGCTACTATTCTCAACGCTCTCAAAAACCGAGGCAGTTTAGCGCAAACTTTAACTGCTGCTGGTGCTTCAGTGACATGGGCGGAATTTCCCGCAGGCCCACCTATGCTGGAAGCAATGAACGCGGGTAGTATTGACTTTGGCTACACAGGAGAATCACCACCAATATTTGCCCAAGCCGCAGGTACTCCCTTGCTTTACGTTGCTTATGATCCTTGGAGTCCTAAAGCCGAAGCAATTGTTGTACCGAAAAACTCACCAATTAAAAGTGTTGCTGACCTTAAGGGGAAAAGAGTAGCCTTTGCTAAAGGGTCAAACACTAACTATCTTGTAGTCAAAGCTATAGAAGCTGCCGGATTGAACTATAGTGACATTCAAGCAGCACATCTGACACCAGCAGATGCCCGCGCAGCATTTGAAGGCGGTAACGTTGATGCTTGGGCAATTTGGGACCCCTACCTAGCAGCAGTTGAACACGATCTAGATGTCAGGATATTAACAGATGCGACAAATTTAGCACCAAATCGTGGTTACTATCTTGCTCGTCAAGAGTTTGTCAATTCTCACCCAGATTTGTTGAAAACCCTTTTAGATGAAATCAGCAAAATAGATAAATGGGCAGCAGGTAATCCAAAAGAAGTTGCCAAGTTTCTAGAACCAGAATTAGGTATTAAAGCAGCAGCATTGCAAATTGCTGAAAAACGCCGACAGTATGGCGTTTTACCGCTAACAGATGAAGTCATCACTCAGCAACAAAACATTGCTGATACTTTTCATAAAATCAAGCTAGTTCCCAAGCAAATCCAGATCAAAGAAATCGTTTGGAACGGTAATAAATCTTAAAAGTTCCTCCCCACTTCTAAAAGCTTATGGACATCAATACCCAACAGATAAAAACTGATGTACTTGTCATCGGTGGCGGTACGGCTGGGACAATGGCTGGAATTAAAGCCAAACAAGCGAATCCAGATGCAGAGGTGCTGATCTTAGAAAAGGCTAACATCCGACGGAGTGGTGCGATCGCAATGGGTATGGATGGAGTGAATACCGCAGTTATTCCCGGTCATTCCACCCCAGAACAATACGTCCGCGAAGTCACCCTAGCCAATGATGGTATTCTCAACCAAAAAGCCGTATATCAAACAGGCAAATTAGGTTATGAAGTTATCCAAGAATTAGAAAGTTGGGGTGTAAAATTTCAAAAAGATGCCCAAGGCAACTATGACTTAAAACAAGTGCATCGTGTGGGTAAATATGTTTTACCCATGCCAGAAGGCAAAGACCTCAAAACCATTCTTACCCGCCAAGTCAAACGCCACAAAGTCAAAGTGACAAATCGCGTTATGGCAACCCGCGTATTAGTCAAAGAAGGACGTGCTATTGGTGCAGTCGGATTTGATGTTAGAAACGGCGATTATATTGTCATTCAAGCTAAAGCAGTCATTTTATGTACAGGTGCTTGTGGCAGATTAGGATTACCCGCTTCCGGCTATCTCTACGGCACTTATGAAAATCCTACTAATGCCGGGGATGGCTATTCAATGGCTTATCATGCAGGTGCAGAACTTAGTAATATTGAATGCTTTCAAGTTAATCCTTTAATTAAAGATTACAACGGTCCCGCCTGTGCCTACGTTGCTGGGCCTTTTGGCGCACATACAGCCAACGCCGAAGGAAATCGCTTCATTAGTTGCGACTATTGGAGTGGTCAAATGATGTTGGAAATTTGGAAAGAATTAAACTCTGGGAAAGGGCCAGTCCAACTAAAAATGACCCACCTTGATGAAGATACAATCGCTGAAATTGAATCCATACTTTGGGCGAATGAACGACCAAGTAGAGAACGCTTTCATCAAGGCAGAAACGAAGATTATCGCACCCACGGCGTAGAAATGCACATTTCCGAAATCGGCTTATGTAGTGGTCATAGTGCTTCTGGGGTGTGGGTAAACGAAAACGCGCAAACAACTGTCTCAGGTTTATATGCAGCCGGAGACATGGCCAGCGTTCCCCATAATTATATGATTGGGGCATTTGTTTTCGGTCGTATAGCTGGGACTCATGCCATTGAATATATTGAAGATTTAGATTTTATAGAACCAGATACAGGTTTTTTAGAAATAGAAAAAGCGAGAATTTATGCACCATTAACTCGCCCGAATGGTGTACCTCATACCCAAGTCGAATATAAATTAAGACGCTTAGTTAATGATTATCTGCAACCACCAAAATCAGGTAAAAAAATAGAAATTGGTTTGAAACATTTTATTCAATACGAACAAACATTAGATTTAATGGGTGCGCGCGACCCTCATGAATTGATGCGCTCTATGGAAGTACATTTTATTCGAGACTGTGCAGAAATGGCAGCCAGAGCATCATTATATCGTCAAGAAACTCGTTGGGGACTTTATCATTACCGCTTAGATTATCCAGAAAAAAATGATGATGAGTGGTTTT
Source organism: Nostoc foliaceum FACHB-393 (assembly GCF_014698505.1). GTDB lineage: Bacteria > Cyanobacteriota > Cyanobacteriia > Cyanobacteriales > Nostocaceae > Nostoc > Nostoc foliaceum_A. The sequence continues at coordinate 139,634 of NZ_JACJTD010000009.1, forward strand.
GCCATGTCAACTTAAAAAAAGATGATTCAGGGCAAATGATATTGTTTAAACGTCCTGTAGAGCCTTACATTGTGGATGTAGATACAGTCAAAGAATTATATGATGTCACTGTGAGGTAAAATATTAAACAATTAATTTATTCAAATGCACCGAGCATTAACATAGTAAAAAAAAGATGCAATTAACTACTTATGATGTACCCAAAGGATTTAGCAGCTTTGTTACCAACTTAGGTATTAAAGATAATACTGATGATTTTGTTTTGATTAAATCAGAAGTTCCATGTGTTGCTGATGGCGTATTTACTCAAAGCCTATTTGCAGGGCCGAGTGTGACTATCAGCCGCCGAAATTTAAAAGATGCTCAAGCGCAAGGCATTATAGTCATATCTAAAAATGCCAATGTTGCTAATGGTGCTATTGGCGTTGCTGATGCAGAAGAAATTATTCAACTCGTCGCAACTGAAACTGGGATAGCTGCTCAAGATATTGTTATAGCATCTACAGGTGTTATTGGAAGACGTTACCCCATAGAAAAAATCCGAAATGGTTTATTAGGTATAGGAAAAAAATTAGCTACTGCGAATTTTGAAAAAGCAGCAGTAGGCATTATGACAACTGACACCGTACCTAAACTAGCTGTGCGAAAAATTGGCAATGCTAAGTTAATCGGAATTGCTAAAGGCGTTGGTATGATTGAGCCTAATATGGCAACTCTGTTAACTTTCTTTTTCACTGATGCAGCCATTCCAAAAGATGTACTTTCTGCTATTTTTCGACCTATTATAGATAAAACTTTTAACTGCCTGAGTGTAGACACTGATACTTCTACAAGCGATTCTGCTGTGATTCTTGCCAATGGTTTAGCCGGGGAAGTTTCACAACAAGAATTTAGTCAGGCTTTACAAGAAATTGCCCATGAATTAGTGCTTAAAATCGCACGAGATGGAGAAGGTGCTACTAAAGTTATTGAAGTTAATGTAGATTCCGCTATTAACTATAAACAAGCAAAACGAGTTGCCAAAGCAATTGTGAATTCTCCTTTAGTAAAAACAGCTATTTATGGAGCCGATCCCAACTGGGGAAGAGTAGCTATGGCTATAGGCAAATGCGAACAAGATAAAGAGATAAATCAGGAGAAAGTGCAAATTAGATTTGATGATATTCAAGTTTATCCTGATGCTTCTTCTGAGGAAAAATTAGAGCAGCTAAAAAAAATTATGTCCAAAGAAAAAGTAAATATTCATGTTAGCCTCAATATTGGCGAAGCTGCTGCAACTGTATGGGGTTGCGACCTTTCAGAAGGTTATATAGATATAAACGGTAAGTATTCAACTTAAAATAATATTTTTTCTATATAAAAATGTCTATTTATAACACAATTGGTCAACAATATTCAAAAACTCGCGTTTCTGATATTCGCATTGTCAATCAACTAATTGATTTACTTAATTTACCCAAAGGTAGCATTATCGTTGATATTGGTGCTGGTACTGGAGGTTATAGTCTAGGGTTAGCTAACCAAGGATTTTTTGTTTATGCTGTTGAACCTTCTGTGGTGATGCAAAAACAAGCAGTAGAACATCCACAAATTAAGTGGTTTACTGGGTATGCAGAAAATTTACCTCTATCAGATAAGTCTGTTGATGGCGTTGTTAGTACCCTGGCAATTCATCACTTCAGTCATCTCGAAAAAGCTTTTCAAGAAATGCAAAGAGTTATTAGAGATGGAACAATGGTTTTGCTAAGTTTTGATATTAGATTTGCTCAGAAGATATGGCTTTATGATTATTTCCCTTTTTTATGGGAAGATGCTTTACGATTTTTACCGCTTAACGAACAAATTAATTTAATAGAGAATAATACTAAAAGGCGTGTTGAAGTGATACCACTTTTAGTACCACACGATTTATCTGATTTGTTCGCAGCAGCAGCCTGGAGAAGACCAGAGTTATATCTTCAGCCAGAAGTACGCGCGGGAATATCATCTTTTGCTTTAGCAAATCAAGATTTAATAGAACAAGGATTACAGTTATTAACAGCAGATTTAAGTAGTGGAGAATGGACTAAAAAATATGGTGATATTTATAAGTTGACAGAGATTGATTTAGGCTATCGTTTTATCCGCACAACCTTGGATAATTAAACTATTTTAATTTAAATTTATGCCAAATAAAGTCTTTATAGGCAAACAAATTAAAATTAGACAAGCTGATATTAAAGATGCACAACAAATTGCTAATCTTTCTGAGCAGCTTGAATATGATGTTACAAATCAACAAATAGAGGCGCGACTTACTAAAATTCAGTATAATAATGTTCATATTGTATATCTTGCAGCTTTAGTGAATGAATATGTAATTGGTTGGGCGCACGCTCATATTAGTGATTTATTAATTATTCCAACTCAAGCGATTATTTTGGGGTTAGTTATTGATAAAAATTATCGTTGTAGTGGAATTAGACGTATTTTAATGCAAGTTAAAAATGGAGTAGTTTTATGGCTTTAATCAATCAAAGAATAGATGTTCCTGTCATCGTTGATGAATCTAAATGTTTAGAAAAATGTACTGCTTGTATTGAAGTTTGTCCGTTAGATGTGTTGGCGAAAAATCCAGAAACGGGGAAAGCGTATATGAAATATGATGAGTGTTGGTTTTGCCTACCTTGTGAAAAGGAATGTCCTACAAATGCAATTACGGTACAAATTCCTTTTTTGTTGCGGTAGTTGATAAACTTATTAACTTGCTAGGAAAAGATAAATTAAGTGTACTCAACAATTTAAGGTGCTTTAGCCTACGGCATAACACACCCTACAAATAATTTATCTTTATTCATAATAGATTGATTTTTTATTGATTTACTTACTTCAAAATTAATAGTAGTAGATAACAACCATTGCGAATAGGATTTAAAATGTCCACAAGTACTAATGCAGAATTAAATCAATGGCTAGAAATGTTGCGATCGCCTGATGTAAATGACCGCTTAGTAGCCGTCAAAACCTTACAACATCTGGGCGATGAAGAAACGATAGATGCACTAATTATTGCTCTCAAAGATGAAAATATTGCTGTTCAAAAAATAGCAATATCTGCTCTTTGGGAAATTGCCAATCCTGTAACAATTCCTGCTTTAATTGAATGCCTCAGTTCACCAGATGCAGATATTCGTACTGAAGCTGTATCAGCTTTAAATGAGTTGGTTACCCAAGATGATTTGCTAATTTTATTAGATAAGTTGCAAAGTAATGATTTCAATACTCAATTAAATATCTTAGTCCTGCTACGACAAATACATGATATTCAATCTTTATCGTATATTATGCCATTTTTAGAATCAGATAATGCTGAATTAAGAGAAGCAGCAGTAACTACACTGCGATATATAAATCAACTAGAAAAATGTCCCCAAGCTTTGAATTTGATCTTTGATGAATCAGCAGCCGTGCGTCGTGCTGCTGCTTTAACTTTAGGACATTTACAAGATACAGAAGTAATTGGCATACTTTCTCAAATACTTACAAACGATCCTGACTGGCAAGTTCGTCGTAATGCTGCCAAATCTCTGGCTATTCATGAAAATCATCAAGCAATTTCAGCATTAGAAATAGCTTTAGATGACGAACATTGGCAAGTGCGAAAATCAGTAGCACAAGCTTTGCAAAAAATCCCAGATATTCAAGTTATGCCGAAATTAATTAAAGCATTAACAGATGAATATGCAGATGTGCGTAAAGAAGCTGCGATCGCACTTGGGAATTTAGCTCATCCTGATGTTATTAACCCACTGCAACAAGCCTTAGATGACCCTGACAAAGAAGTGTCCATCCAAGCGCAACGGGCAATTCAGAAGATTAAAACAGATAAAAAAGTTATATTGAGTTAAGTGAATTGACAATAATGGTAGAATCAAAGGCTGATTCATATCAGCAAGAAATAGTCCAACTACTCAAACAGGTTATCGAACCTACCTTAAAAAATGACATCATTACTTTGGGAATGGTACGAAACTTACGCGTAGTTGATGACTATATTTATTTACGTTTATATATTGGTTCTCATCAGCACCAATTACAGCCAGAAATTGAATCTGTATTATCATCTTTAATTTGGTGTAAAAAAACTTATATTCAAATTTGTACAATTCCCGGTGTTAAAACAACTCTAGGAATCTCTAGTGGTAAAGGTGGTGTAGGCAAATCCACAACAGCCGTTAATATCGCCGCAGCTTTAAAATTACAAGGTGCAAAAGTAGGACTATTAGATGCTGATGTTTATGGCCCCAATATTCCCCAAATGTTGGGTTTAGGACAAGCTGATATTCAAGTGATTAATACTCCCACAGGTGATAAGTTTTTGCCTCTAGAAGCTCAAGGAATAAAACTAATGTCAGTGGGTTTACTTGCAGAAGCAAATCGTCCTTTGGCATGGCGAGGGCCTGTATTACACAAAATTATCACGCAATTTCTGCAAGATGTGGAATGGGGTGAATTAGATTATTTATTGATAGATTTACCTCCTGGTACAGGTGATGCTCAAATTACAATTATCCAAGAAAGCCCAATTTGCGGAGTCATTTTAGTGACAACTCCTCAACAAGTGGCTGTTGCAGATGTACGACGTAATATATATATGTTTCGCCAAGTGGGTGTTCCTGTGCTTGGTATCGTTGAAAATATGAGCTATTTAATCTGCGGTGATTGTGGTTCACGCACACCGATTTTTGGTAGTGGTGGCGGCGAACAACTGGCCGCAGAATTGCAAGCACCTCTATTGGGACAAATTCCCATTGATCCCCGCATTTGTAGCGGTGGAGATACTGGAAATCCGATCGCAATTAGTGAACAAGCTTCTCCAGCCAGTGAGGTTTTTAGAAAAATTGCAATATCACTTAATGCAACTTTTAAAAACCAGGCTGCGTAGATATTTCACAGCCTAGTTTAAAACTATCTAGCTTACGCCAGCACTGGTTGGGCTTCTAGTTTCTCAGCTTTCTGCTTGAGGACAGTCGGTAATTCACTGGTTAACGGCTCACCTTCAACCACTTGTGAACGGAAACCATCTGGCCCAACTGGAACATCACCTGTAATGGTAGTGCGATAGAGTACGCGCTCAACTTCTATATGATCCAAATCTTGTGGGGCTAAATGCGAGGTAGCGCGGTTGTCCCAGAATGCGATATCACCATTGTTCCAACGGAAGCGGGTGGTGTAAGCAGGTTTGGTGATTTGATTGAAGAACAACTCAAGTAATAATTCGCTTTCTTGTGGTGACACGTCCAGAATATGGGAAGTGAAGCCAGGATTGACGAACAATGCACGTTCACCTGTCTCTGGATGAACCCGCACGACTGGGTGAATGGAAACCAGTGGATTAGCTGCAATGCGTTGGGCGAGTTTGCTATTGCTTGGTATCCGTAAACGAGCATTGAACCGATGTTCTGCTTTTAATGTATCTGCTAACTTCCGTAGAGGTTCTGATAGACCCTCGTAGGCTGCAACTAGATTAGTCCACTGTGTATCACCGCCAATGCTGGGGACATTCACCGCACGCAAAATAGACCCTGCTGGTGGGTTAACAACTGCTGTCACATCGGTATGCCAACGGCTTTCATAGCTGGAACGGCGCAGTCCATTGCGACGTTCATAGCGGCTGCGATCAATCGGCAGTATTTGTGAGAAGCCTTCGATTGGCTCATCCTCATGGGGATGTGCATAAGTTACTTCGCCGAAACGAGATGTGAATGCAATTTGTGCAGCATGATCAATGTTCTGACCGCGAAAGAAAATAACTTTCCACTTCAACCATGCTTGCCGAATTTCGGCAACCGCTTCATCGTGCAGAGGACGCGACAAGTCTACGCCACTGATTTCTGCACCGATGAAACCTGCTACTGGTTTGACTTCAATATGGTTGTTGCTCATATAAATCTCCAGGGTTTTACCCAATATATGGCTGTGTTCGCACTCGTTCACTTCCTTCGTATTGCAATCAAATACCAGCAATATCTCGAAGGAAGCGATCGTAGCCAAAAACTATTGTACTGCAACTTGATAGATTTACCGTATTTATTTTAAATGGGACAAAAAGATCCCCGATTTTTTGAAAAAATCGGGGATCTGAGCCTTTTAATATTTGCAAATTGAATTACTGATACTGATTCGTGAATCCTGGGGGTACTATTGCACCTTCCAAATCAGCCCCTAGCAAGTTTGCACCTTGGATATTGGCATTTGTGAGATTTGTCTTTTGTAAATCTGCCTTTTGTAAGTTTGCTCCTTGTAAATCAGTCCCTAACAGATTTGCCCCCTCTAAATCTGCATCAAATAAGTTTGCCCCTTGCAGATTTGCCCCAGCTATATTTGCCTTGCTTAAATCTACTCCCTGTAAATTAGCTGATGCCAAGTTTGTTCCTTGTAAATTTGCTTTTTCCAATTCTGCTTCTTGTAGGTTTGCACCCGCCAAATTAGCTGCTTGCAGATTTGCCTTGTCTAATTGCGCTCCTACTAAGTTGCATCCAACACATTCATTGGTTGTTAATAGACGTTGAACATTTGCAGCTACAGTATTTACTGGCAATACTGTTGGAGGTATGACAGGAGGGGGAGATACTATTGGAGTTGATGTGGATTCTGTAGTTACTGGTGGTATTTCTGATTGAGCTAAAGCATAGGGCTGATCAAAAAGAGAAAATACCGTCATAAATGCCAGAAATATAACAGCTAAAAGCCAAGAAGTTACTTTTTTCGAGTTTGTTTTTTTCATTGGTTTACTTTCCTTGAATTTAGTATCGTGTTTTGTTTTGTTTAATGTTGATTCTACTTTAATGCTAATCAATCTTCAAAATCAAATACTATTATTTTGTATAACCATAAATAAAGATGATGTTTAGTTTTAGGTTAGTCATACAAACTATAAATCTGCAATCAACATTAGTTAGTTTTAAAATAAATATATTTTATTGTATACTATTTAAAAAAATGGTCACTTTTATCAACTTCTAGTCTGTCTCGATTTACCCAACGATTAACGAACTCATTTTTATTTTTCTGCACTTTGACTTGCACTTTCTTAGAGCCTAATTTGACGACTTCGCCAGGAATCCTCTGGGTGTTCTCAGAGTCAGCACGAGCTTTATAAAGCCAGATAATTTTTTGCCCTACGAAATAGTCAGAATTTGTGCTTAAGTGTGATGTTACATCTGCCCAAGAGGGAGCAGCAATCGCTAAGTTTATTAAAAGTATTAAAATCATTAAAGCTATTTTGAGAATTTTCATGTGTTTGATTTAAGCTTCTATGTACGACGAATAACTTATTTAAAAAGCATTGCTAGATTAGGTACAAGTTGATAAGTTCCACTTTTAAACATGATGGATAATCCCAAGTATATCAATACAAAGGGAAAGACTTTCCGACCATAGCGAGTCATAACAGAAGCCATGACAGGATTCCGCGTTAGGTTGTAAGAGACAAAGCACCACATTCCAATCGCTAAATAGCAAACACATAAAATGACTGCTAGACTAGGAAAGTTACTGCTAGCAAATAACGGAACATAGATACCGATATTATTTCCACCATTGGCAATGGTAACAGCAGAAACACGATAGGTTTGACGATCTTTGAGCGTTGCTAATAATGATTTTTTATGGCGTTTTGGTTTCGCTGGATTGGTAAAGTTAACTGATACCGCTTGTAAAGTCTCTTCTTCTGCTTCTCTACTCATTAGATGGCTGATACCAATTATGATTGGGAGAATTCCTAGTAATCCAATCCATGCTTCTGGAAGAACTAAACCACCAAAAAAACCAGGAAGGCTAGCCGTTACTAATGTAGTGAATCCCACAAATTCACCAATAATAATATGTTTGGGACGAAAGCTATGATTTACTTTGCCAAAAAAAGCTGTTAAGTATAAATTATCATCAAATGTCGTTGCAAAAGCCACAGATATTGCAATAAATAATGTACCAATTAGCCAAGCCATATTTTTCTCCGCAACAATTTAGCAAAATTCTTTTAAAAGATGGTTGAAGCGATCGCAATTAATTACAGATTTAATTTTGTCCTTCAACTGGTAAGCTTAGTAGCTTATGAACTTAATATTATGGGCTGACTCGGATAAGAGCAAATACTCTTTTTTGTTAAAATGATAAAATGAAGTTATTGAATAGAAAATTAAAAGCACCAGGCAATTCTCACGCCTGGTGCAAGATGTAAGTTAAGGCTCAGATACCCGATTTCTCTAAAAAATCGGGTATCTTGTTTTTCACAAATAATTTAGAAAGGCTATATCAGGTTAAACACCTGGAGTATTGCCACCATCAACCAGAATTTCTGCTCCAGTGATAGAAGAGGCTAAATCAGAGACTAAAAATAAAGCCAGTGCAGCAATCTCTTCTGGCTTAACGATTTTTCCTAGAGGTATTGCTTTTAATGATTCCGCCTTGATTTCTTCTACACTCACACCACGGATTTGAGCATTTTGCTCTGCTAAACGTTCGGCACGCTCTGTGCCAGTTAGACCAGGTGAAATAGCGTTGATGCGAATATTATGTTGGGCTAACTCTTTAGAAATTCCTCGCGTGAAGTTCAATAAAGCAGCATTGGTTGTACCCCCGGGGAGGAAGGACGGACGAGGTGTGCGTCCTGCACCACCAATAATGTTGACAATTCGCCCATCATGCCGATTTTTTTGATGGGGGATAACGGCTCTAACTAATCGGATGTAGCCCAACAATTTCAGATTCCAAGCATCTAAAAAAGCATCATCACCCAATTCTAAGAAAGATCCTGCACGCGCTGAACCAGCATTGTTAATCAGAATATCAATCTGACCAAATTGTGCCAGGGTTGTCTCTACAACCCGATCAATACTTTCTGCTTGAGTTAAGTCGGCACTGACGGCAATCACTTTAGCGCCTGGAGTCGGTAAGGATTGGATATCGGCTACTGCTTTCTCTAGATTTTCTTGATTGCGAGCAACAATCACTACATTCACACCTTCAGTGTAGAGAGCTTTAGCAGTGGCCAACCCAATGCCTGCACTTCCACCTGTAACAATTGCTGTTTTACCTGATAGTTGTAGGTCTAAGCTCATAATTATTTACCTGTGTTGAAAATATTAATTGTTTGAATTTCAGACTCAAATCAAATTAGACTCGGCGCGAATTAATAATATTGCTGATTGAGAATCTGTATTGTGGATGTTCAAGATGCCTTGACTCTCACCAGATGTGCAGTCTAAAAGTATCTTGATTTCTGTATCACGCTTTTCTAAGTCCACGCTACAAATAATGGCAGTTACTTTTTTAGCAGATAAACTTCCGATCCAAACGTCAATATTAGCCATATCTCCAGCTTGAGTATCTTGCAAATATCCATAGTCCAAAGGGTAAATAAAAGATGGATATCTGGGCAATTTTGAGATTGCTAGTGGCTACTAGCCGATCTAGTTTGTGCCAGAATTCATTGCTGTCTGTCATTACAGTGCGAATAAAATATCAATAGCGATTAGATATCGTGCTTTTACTTTCCACTGTTAATAAAAGGTTGATTTTGCTGATCTAGCAGTTTTGGTAATAATTTCATGTCATTAAATACGACAGATGCACCAACTGCTCGTAGTTTTTCTGGGTTAATCAGTTCTGCATAACCAAATACTGTCATACCTGCATCAACTCCAGCTCTGACACCTGTGGGTGTATCTTCAATAACTACACAATCCTTTGGGGAAAATCCCATTTTCTCGGCTGCATATAAAAATACATCGGGATATGGTTTGCTACGTGAGACTTCTGTAGCACTAAATATTTTTTCTGAAAAGTAAGGAAGCAAATCTGTTACAAATAAAGCTTTTTGTATCCACTTAGGGCTACTATTTGAAGCAACACAATAAGAAAGACTGAGCTTACTTAAAACATCATGTATTCCCTGCACTGGATGTAGATCAGTCATGAAAGCTTGCATGGTTCGTTCCTCAAATTCAGTAGCAAAGTTCTCTGGTGGAGATTTGCCAAGCAAATTTTTAACTATTTCTAAACAGCGGGTCATTGATGTGCCAACAAAAATATCGAACACATCCTCTAAAGTTAGAAATAGTCCTATTTCTTTGAGCATTTCCAACAAAATAGTATTTGCGATTCGCTCACTATCTATCAAAATACCATCACAATCAAAAATAACTAAATTAAATTTGTTCATGAATTTACTAAAAATTCAAAGTCAATAACAGCACGGATTTTACTCATCTTGACCAAACCTGAATTAATTTACAAGCTTTAGTTTGGTGCAGTCTCGTCGGAAAGAATAGTAATGATTTCGCTCAATGGGCGTTCGCGAAGCGTGTGCGAAGCACTCTCGCGATCGCACTCTTCTGGTGTCTCCTTACCCAAAGATGTATCTTTCACCAAGTGGTAAACGTCGGCGGCTCCGTAAAAAATCCGCTCAATCAGACCTAACTCTTTAAAGGTTTCAGCAATCTCTTCCATTTCTCCTATCCAACGATGTGCTTTTGGTGTCATGGATGGAATGGAACGGGTGACAAAAGTTGCCCCAGATGATTCTTGCGATCGCTCTTGTCACTGCTGACTATTTGCTAATTTTTCCAGCATCAGTTGTCATAATTCCCCAGGGTTGGGTCGCCAGCGTAAAACGTAGGTTTCTAGAGCGCGAACACCCCAATCGAGGAAAACACTAATGACTGCTAAGACTACTAGTATTGCCCAAGCTTGATCAACGTTCAAAATTCCCTGTGCTGACATCAACAGATAGCCTAAACCCTGAGTTGAACCAACATACTCAGCTACAAGCGCCCCTACTAGAGCCATACCCAAACTAGTACGAATCCCCGCAATTACCCAACTGATCACCGAAGGTAGTACAACCATATACAACATTTGCCATCGATTAGCACCCATAACCTGAAAAGCAGAAATTAATTCGCGATCAATGCTCTGGAGTCCTTGATACGTAGTAAAAAAAATGGGGAAAAAAGCACTCAAAGCTGCGAGAAAAACTTTAGAGAGTAATCCAATACCAAACCAGATAATAAAAAAGGGCGCTAGGGCAATGCGAGGTAGAGAATTAAATACCTGGACGTAAGGAAGAGTTATCTTTGCCCCTGCTGGAGAATAAGCTAATATAATTCCCAGACTGATACCACCAGTTACCGCCAGAAACAGTCCACCCATCGCTTCTTGAAAGGTGACAAAAATATGTTGAAAGATACTACCACTCAAGAATAGTTGCTTTAACTCTTGAACAATGTTACTTGGTTTACCTACAAGTGCTGGTTCAATAAACTTAGGAATATCAAATGCTCCGGTACCCAGTTCCCACACCAACAAAATTACGACGAGTGGTGTTAGCTGCACCGCTAGTTGTATTAAACGTTTTTGCCAGTTGGTCTTTTGGGGATTAGAACCCGAAAGGTTTGTCTTTTCATTAGTTGGAGAGAGAGCAGATTGCCCGATACTTAAGGTTCTATTGCGGATATTGCTCATGTTATTCTCTATTAAGTTTTAAAGAGTGCGAATCCGAATCCTCGATCTTGCTGTTGCAATACCTGTGCGGTTAAATCTGACCACATCTCACGCTGGATTTTCTGAAATCGCGGATCTGTGCGAATTGCGATCGCAGAACGTTCTGTTGGTAAATCAATTTTAAATTCCTTGACAATTTTGCCAGGACGTGAGCTCAATAAAAATACTCTTTGCGAAAGTGCGATCGCTTCATCAAGGTCGTGAGTTACTAAAATAAAGGTGCATCCCGTATCGCGCCATAATCGTAGGAATTCATCCTGTAAAAGAGCGCGTGTTTGAGCATCAAGACTACTAAGAGGCTCATCAAGTAAAACAACATCTGGTTCATAAATCAGCGTCCGAATCAGCAAAACACGCTGCTGCATTCCGCCCGACAATTCTTTAGGAAAACTCTGCTCAAAACCATACAAGCCATATTTTGCCAACAGTGCCAAAGCCTTTTTCCGTCCATCATTTCGCGGTACACCACGAATTTCTAAAGGAGCAGTGACATTATCTAGGACTGTTCGCCAGGGTAGTAGGGTTTGCTTTTGAAACAAGTAGCCAATTTCCTTGATACCACTATTATTAAAAGTGCCCTTCACATTTGTCCCAGGACGAATTAACCCCGCAATCACATTGAGTAAAGTGCTCTTACCACAGCCACTTGGCCCAATCAGCGTGACAAATTCACCAGCATTGATAGTCAAGCTAATATCTTGTAATGCTTCAACTCGCTTATTCTTACTCCAATAAGAAATGGAGAGATTTTGGGTAGTGATCATAGGGGTTGACATCTTTAAAAATCCCAAGGGAAAATTAAACTCGAAAATTGCGAATTATCAATTACATTTAATGTGAATATGATGAAAAACAGAATATTTCAATTCACAGCAGGAATTACGAATTAAGCCCTATGACCTGCATACTTATCAAACACTGCTTGAGAGTAGGGAACTAATTTATTAATAATTCCGGCATCAATGAATACCTGCTGGTCTGCAACATATGCTGCCTCACTAATAGAGGCATTTCTCGGAACTGATTGTTGCAATTCAGTCCTAAGACCGGTCAGAATGGCATCTAAATTGGCACCTTGAAAACGTTTTCCCACCGCATCTAGAATTTTTTCGGGCGAGGTTTTATGCATATATTCAAACGTGCGGTTTACTGCTGCAACCAATCTCTTAACGGCTTCAGGGTTCTGGGAAGTAACACGCTCATGACTCAGCCAAGCACGGGTCATTGCTTCAGGAGCGCCAAAATATTTTTTATGAGTCTCCGGTTCAAGAGCATTAACCAATTGAAAAACTGTTCCTTCTTTGAGCAGTTTATGCAAGTCGGGCGCACCAGTCACAGCCGCATCTACCTGACCACTAGTGAGTAATGTATAAGTTGTAGCATTGCTACTTTGCACATATTCAACATCTTTTTCACTCAGTCCATGTTGACGTAGGTACTTAACTGATACTGCCCAGCCCCAAGAGCCAACCTCACCGACCGAAAACTTTTTCCCCTTAAGGTCGTTAACTGTCTTGATTTGGGATTGCAAATTAGAACGTACTACTAAGGAAGTATCTACAAGATTGCGGCGATTGGCTACAACATTCAGAGGAACTCCCTTAAGCTGAGAAAGATAGACGTGTAAAGGCGCTTGGGCAGAAAAATCGATTTCTCCGGCAATTAGAGCATCTCGCATTTTCCCACCACCTTGAAATTGAATCACTTCTGCACTTAAGCCTGCTTCCTTGAAATAACCCAAATCTTCTGGAATCCAAACATCAATGGAGTTAATCCCGCTTACTGCTCCCAGTCTGACTTTAATAGTTCCCTGATCAGCGATAGATTGACTAACAGTGTTATTGTCACAAGAGATTGTAGTTAAAGCAGTTGTTAATCCTATAGAAGTGTATTTTAAAAAGTCTCTACGTGAAGGCATAGGTTTATTTCAGATATATCCGTTAGGAACTGCGTATCCAGAACGAATTGAAAAAGGGAGTAGGGAGTAGTATTTTTGGCGTTGCTGATTGATGGGATGAGTTTTGTTTTGTGCAAAGTGCAAAAAAGATGCCTTATACCAATTCTGCAAATGAAAGCTACAGATAGAAACCTGAAAAACCAGATTAAATCTCAATACGCTTGGGTTAAGGGTTATTGGTGTAGATAATTGGTCTTTAAAGACGCGATAAATCGCGTCTCTACATCAGGATTTTTTTGCTCATTCTGAACTGTATTGCGTTATATCCGACTCTCTTAATTACGAATTGGTATTACTCCCTACTCTCTATGTTCAAGTCAGCTAAGAGACAGATAACGAAGCAACTCGGTTATTGACGATTTGCTCGAAAGTGGCATCAGGCTCTATCAGTCCCCAGTTCACCATCCAGTCGTAGGTACGACGAAAGTCAGCTTCAGAGTATGGTGCCGGGTCGGTGTAGCGCAATCGGTTACGACGGAAATCTGAGGGTTCAAGGTGTACGATATCCTCTGCTACATCGTCGATAAGATACTTCACATACTGGAGAGGGTCTTTTTGTAGGTCTTTCACGGCTCGACGGATTGCCCTATTGATCGCCTCGAATGTCTCTTCATCCAAATCGGGGCTACCAATCTCTAGACCTACATAGTGTGCCTCGGCGATAATTTTGTAGCCAAGTTTTTCTGCTACTGTAATCCACGGTTCCATGACGGCAACTGCATCAACAACTCCGTCACGCAAAGCGACAAAGCGGTTGAAACGCTTTCCTTGACCGCCACCATCGATATGTACCACTTTGATTTCTTCTTTCGGTAGGAAACCTTCAAGGGTTTGAATAGCGATGTAGTGGGAGCCGTGGTGAAAGTTGACACCGACTGGTACGTTAGCTAGGTCTTGAGGGATATTGTAGGGGGAATCGGGTCGCACGATGATTGCTTGGCTGGCAATGGCAGCACGTTTGGCTACGACCTGACCACCGCGAGAACTATCATAGGTGCGTCGCACCTGTCCCCACTCACAAGCACGGTAAAGGGTAGTTTCTCCCTGCTCAAATAATGATTTGCCGCCGAAAGAGTTCACTTGCTGATGATCTTCAATCAGTTTAATATCGGGTGCGCGATCGCTAGAGTTGCGTTTAACGAACTCAATATCAATCCCCTCATCTGCAAAGTAGCGTTGATCGCGAGCTACATAATACGGCAATGAGAACACAGTTCCACTGATCTCATTCTTGATCTTTTTGAGTGTTGCAGAGTTACTCATGATCTGTGTTATTCCCTGAACAAGATGTAAATTTTATAAGTAATGTTTATTCTCCGGTATCTACTTGTATTTAGTCAAGTTTAAAGTTGTTGAGGCGAGTCCGCGAACGTCACAGCCCGTTGTAGACATCACTTCTGTGAATAACTCACCTGCGATCGCGCATTTAATGGATAGATAAAGTTGGCAACTGTTTCACGTTCGAGCCAGCCTTGCTTACGGTAAAATTCTCGTTGATAGGATTCTCGCTCTTTGTGGTTCAGCAAGATTAGTACTGAACATTCTCGGATTTTTGCCTCTGATATGACGGTTGCTAGCAGAGTTTTACCGATACCTTGACCACGAGCAGCTTTTTGGATGAATAACTCAGAAATATAACCTTGGGGTTTGGGAAGGAATGGGCAAGGTAGCCAATGAACAGTAATGTATGCGATGATATCACTTTCAGCATTTTCAGCCACATAAATAGAGTGGCTATCATTTTGATCACACTGAGTAAGGTGCTGCTGAATTTGGCCGACAGTTGTTTCCTGGGACGTTAAATTCACCCATGCAAACCAACCTAATTCTCTAATAATTTTAAAAATTGCTTGTGCATCTGATTCTTTTGCTTTTCTAATTTTGGGATGTAACATAATCGTGAACAAGCAATTTGGGAATATCATCTGGAGAATGGGCAATCAAATCAGCACCATGAGTTTTTAATTCTTCCTCAGTTCCGTAGCCGTAAGTGACACCAATTGCAGTCACATGATTGTGCTTGGCTCCGATCATATCGTGTTTGCGATCGCCTACCATAACCACATGAGAAGGTGAAAGCTGTTCTGTGACTAAGATGTGATAAATCAAGTCAGCTTTTACACTCCGCGTGCCGTCAAGTTCACTCCCATAAACCCCATTGAAAAGTGACGACAAGCCAAAATGTTCAATGATGCGCGTAGCATAAATATGTGGTTTAGAAGTCGCAACAAAAATTTTATAACTAGCAAAACGAATAGCATCTAAGGTTTCTGGAATCTGGGGATAAAGAAAGTTTTCAAATAATCCTATCGTGGCAAAGCGACTGCGATAAAGTGAAATGGCTTGCTCTAAAACTGTGTCATCTGAAGTCTTCAGTAGCAGCGAAAAACTGTCTTTGATTGGAGGGCCAATACACCAATGCAATTCATCAGCATCGGGTGGTCTATAACCGAGTTCAGATAAAGCAAACTGAATGCAGCGAGTAATACCTGGCTTGGGATCTGTCAAAGTCCCATCTAAATCAAACATAATAGCATAAGTAGACATATTTAATAATTCGTAATTCGTAATTCGTAATTCGTAATTAATAACATTTTTAATTACTCTCTATGCCTCTGCGCGACGGACATTTCCTTTTCTTGACGGAGACGCTGTGCGTAGCTTGCCATAGAGGTACAAATCGGGAAAATCCCCTACGTAAGTGTCCTGTTATGCATGAAATAAAAAATTAAATACTTTACAAATTAATCACTAATTAACTCTTATTTTTGAGCAATTTTATGGGCTACGTCTATGTACAAAGCTTTCTCCACTCAATAGTGCAATTCCTAATGTGACAATACCAATCCCTAAGCTTTGAATTAGGTTTAAAGTTTCGCTAATTGTTGCCCATGCAACTAATGCTGTTAATGCTGGACTGCTTGCGCCGATGATAGAAGCCTTAGTTGCGCCAATCATGCGAATTCCCACATTATTGAAAGTGTGTCCCATGAAACTAACTAAACCAGAAAAAATACTGCCAATCCATAGGGGTGTCCAATCAAGTTGGGTGCTGGGAAGTGGCCAGAACAGTAAGCTTACACCAGAGAGCAGTAAAGTGCAGGTAAAACTAATCCAGGTAAAGGGAACTGGATGGAATTTTTCTAAACATTTTTGGGCTAGGACTTTATAAAACGCATAAACAACTCCAGAACCAACGCTGGCGAAAATGCCAGTAGTAATAGTGTCACTGGTGTAAGCAGCAGAAGATTGAGGAATTGTGAGTACGCCGCCCCCTAGAATAATCACCATTACTAGCCAACGGAAAAGTGTAGGACGTTCGCCAAAAAACCTCCAAGCAAGCAGCGCTGTAAACACGGGATAAGTAAAAAATAGAGTCATGGCAATTCCAGTAGGAATTAACCCAATAGCAACGTAGAGTAACGCAATATACACAAACATCAGTACTCCACAGCCCAATGCTTGGAGCAAAACATCAGTGCGATTGCGCCTGAATAAATCTTGGAATTCTTTTCCAGCAGATGGATATAACTTGAATGCTAAAGATGCCATTAGTGGAACCACTAGTAGCATTCGCATGAACATTAGCAATAATGAGTTCTGCAAATCAGGTTTAACGTATCCACCGAGTACAAATAAACCCAGTACGAGATGTTCTGAAAACAAAACTCGCACAGTAACGTTATGAAACGATAAAACAAAAGCGGATAGAAGAACCGTCAGAATGCCCAATTTGCTAAAAGGTTTTTAAAGGACAACCCGATTGTATTGCTAAAACCACTGTTTTTTCTGGTACTGATTTTTCTGCTGTTTGGCAAATGCTTTGTGTCTTAGTGCTTCAAGATTTTTACCACAAAGACACAAAGATAAAAACCCTTTTTCTAAACTAAAGCGGGTTCACGTCGGTTATATGCAGAAGAATCTCCCTTAATAGCCTCACTCTGCTTACCATCAATACCAACAGGAATATCACCCACAAGTGTAACTCGTTGAACATGGCGAGGTTGATTGCCGTAGTCTGCGATAGCATAATGTTGAGTAGCTCGATTATCCCAGAAAGCCACATCGCCAACTTTCCAACGCCACCGAACTGTGTTCTCAGGACGTGTGATGTAAGCTTGCAACAATTTCACGATTTCATCCGATTCATTCTGTGATAAACCACGCAGACGGCGCACAAACCCACCAATAAATAACCCACGTTCACCGGATTCAGGATGGACGCGGACAACTGGATGCAGGGTTTCGTATAAAGTTGAGGTGAAAACAGCCCGATACTTTAAGACTTCTTCTGGCAAGTCAATTGTAGCTGCTGCATAATCGTAGGCGTTGCTGTGTACTGCCCAGAGTTGGTCAGCAAGATTACGCAGATGAGTTGGTAAATCTTCGTAGGCAGTTACGGAGTTTGCCCAAATCGTATCACCTCCTGATGGCGGGATGGCGATCGCCCGCAAAATAGAACCAAGAGGGGGACGATCTACAAATGTGACATCGGTGTGCCAAGTGTTGGCACGGCTTACAGTCTTGCCGTAATTCAGGTCAAGAACTTCTGGATTTTCTGGCAATGAGGGAACGGTGGGATGGGCTGTGGTGACTTCCCCAAAGCGACGGGCAAAAGCTACTTGTCCATTAGCGTCGAGGTTTTGCTCCCGGAAGAAGATGACTTTATGTTTGACTAAAGCTTTACGGATATCGCTGATGATTTCATTGCTGAGGTTACTGCTCAAGTCTACACCAATGATTTTTGCACCGATACGTCCGGCGATTGGTTTGATGTCAAAGTGTTGGGAAGTCATAATATTTGTGTCTCCAAGAGTTAATTTATTTCAGGCAGAGAGTAGTAGTTCGCCAAGTTCACTTGGCGGGGTAAAGGGTAAGGGGGAAAGGGTTTAAATCCCTTAACCTTTCCTCTTTCCCCAGTCCTCACTTAGCATTTTTGGGTTGGCAGACTAGTAGGAGTATGAGAGAAGTTTTTGCGATCTATGCGGGGTAAAAGGCGAATGTTCGTAGTTCGATGCTTTCTCGTGGGGGAGCGTCGCCTGGGCTGGTGGGGTCTTCAAAGGCTGTATGTCCGGCAAAGCGTGCGCGTCCGTCTTCTGCGGAGTCAAAGCATTTAATAAATAGTGCTTCGTCTCTGTGCATTTGCGGAAAGTAGAACCATTTATGTTTGGAATTATACGTGATTCCGTATGTTTCACCGATGCGATCGCGGTACACAAGATCGCCAGCTACAATGTCTGTGGGTGCGATACTCTGCGCGTCACACACTGCTAATGGTGACTCTTGAATTGGTTGTGCGATCGCTCGCCAAACATTGATGATGGCAAATCTTTGTTTTAGTAGCGCATCAATGTCATTTATGCCTTGCGCTGCTAATTCCAAACGGGCGCGAGTATAGCCTGATTTAGCGGTGAAGTCGTTGTGTACCCGCTTGGCAGGTTCTTTAATATTATTCTCACCTGGCTTTGACTGACTGGCATTACGCAAGGTGTGATCGAATACCACTACCTTCGTTGCACCTGTCACTTCTTTTAACAATTGCTCGGCTTCTGGATAGTAGACGCGGCGTACTTCGTCTTCATCGTAAAAGTTGCGGACATTAGTATTATGTGCAGTAAAGGCGAAACCTTCTCGATCTAACGAGATGTTCTCTGAGATAGAACGAGCATTGTAAATTGGCAGTTTGTGCGTCTGATAAGTTGCATTCGTGCGAGGAATCCCTGGTGGTGGTTCGTAAGTATAGTTAACAGGTTTTTCTGCCATTGGAACCAGGTAACTGAGGTTAGCTTCTACGAATGGCAGTTGTGCGGAAATTGGTTTGTCTAGAACTTGGTTATTTAAGCTCATAGGTTATCCCATTTTGGATTTTGGTTAATTTATGTCAATCCCTATGCCCTATTTTTGAACTGCACCAACAGGAACAGGTTCACCAAGAACTTTGGCGAATCTTTGCAAATAGAAGTCTACAGGATTTGCTACTGCTTGAATTGAGGAGCGATCGCTTAAGCTGTTCCACCATGTCTGCAAACGAGGTGTTTCTGCTGGTAGTGCGAATTTGCGGAAGTGTTCTAAGAGTGGTAAACGTTCAAACCAAGGATAGAAGCTGATATCAACTAGGCTAAACTGATCTCCTAACAAATAATCACCTTTGCCTAATCCTTCTTGTTCAATATATAGAAGTGCTTCTGTGAACTCTCTTCGTCCTTGTTCCTGTTCTTGGCTATCTTTACCGCGCAGCAATTTGTTAAAAGCTGGGACAAGGCGAGTATTGGCGTAGTCTATCCAGATGCGAGCGATCGCTTTATTTGCGGGATCGCGGGGTAATAAAGGTGGTTCTGGAAAAACCTCATCTAGATATTCATTGATAATAGCGGACTCGTAAATTACAACATCCCCATGTTTGATAGCTGGGACTTTACCATAGTGGGAAATCTGAGTGTACCCATCTGGTTTGTTCTGTAAGTCAATTTCTATCGGGGTGAAGTCAATGCCTTTTTCCAGTAAAACTACACGAGTCCGTTGAGAGAAGGTAGAGGCTTTGGCGAAGTACAGTTGTATGTTGCTCATAAAATCTTTTCCTTGTAATCATTGTGAATGCAGACTATTTGAGATTGCACAACTCCAACTAAAGCAATAAGACAGAAGCGAGATGTGTTGATTGGTGCAGTTAAATAATTGATTGGCAGGTATCTACGTCAGTTAGATGCTATATTACAGTTTGTCGGTCGATTTATCGTATTTTAAATATTATACAGTCTTTGTGAAAATATGCATACCTAATTATTAGTGTAACTAAATAAAAATATAGACATAATCAGGCTTGTCAAAAAGAGGTATTATATGGACTCGAAAGCTGACTCTAATAGGCAGATCCGTCTTGGCTTGCTTGTACCCGCAGGTAACACCACGTTTGAGCCTGACCTTCACTCTGCTTTTTCCAGTCAAGTCAGTATTCAAGGAACGCACTAATGTAAAACCTGATAAATCCACATTTGATTAATAACAATACATACAAGTGCAAACAGAACTGGTTATTTTCGACTGTGACGGAGTGTTGGTAGACAGCGAGACATTGGGTAATCGTATTCTTGTTGAATTTGTCGCCGAGTTTGGCCTGATATTGAAACTTGAAGAAGCCATTTTATTATTTAAAGGTTGCAAAATGGCTGATTGTCTTGCTGTTATTGAGCAAAAACTGGGGAGAAAGATGCCACAAGATTTTGTGACTCAACTTCGTGCCCGTACTGCCACAGCATTCGAGCGTGAACTGCTTCCCGTAGAAGGAATAGAAGCGGCTTTAGACAAAATTAATTTACCTATTTGTGTTGCTTCCAGTGGCCCAATTGAAAAAATTAAGTTAGCACTGCGTGTGACTAATTTGTTGTCACGATTTGAAGGGCGTATTTTTAGCTCCTATGAAATTGGTAGTTGGAAACCTGCACCTGATTTATTTTTATATGCAGCTAAACATTTGGGAGTTAACGCTTCATTTTGTACTGTTGTAGAAGATAGTATTTTGGGTGTACGTGCAGGTATCGCTGCTGGCATGAAAGTATTAGCTTACAGCAGTCAAAGTGAAGCAATTCAACTCGAAGAATGTGGAGCGCGTGTTTTTTACTCTATGTATCAACTGCCTGATTTACTTTGATTTATAGCCAAAAGTGCCTAAAGTCACAGCGAAACACTTTTCAAACATCCTCTTAGGAGCATTATTGCAAAACTCAAAACGTATTCAAGTAAAAGATAGGGTGCTAATTTTACGTCCTACTTATGTAGCCGGAAAATATGGGATAGTTTGTGGTCGAGAGTCAAACTCAAATAATCCAGCAAACCAACGGTGGTTGATTCAAGTAGAGGATGTAGATTCGTCTAATATTTTAGTGTCGTTGATTTTAGGTGAGTTTATCTTGATTAATTCAGAATGAGTTTAAAAGAGCGATGTCTACGATGATCACGTAGCTCTGCCCTACGCGAAGGTGGAAGCAAGCTACGCTTACGCATTGGTAAATATAAAATTGAAGTTAATTACTTGCCACTTGCTTCGTATCCAAGTGAATTAACTTCGTCATTTGGGACAATTGTTGCATGAATAGCACCGAACCTACGATACAAACAACACCGCCCAAAATCAGTGTATTTGGAGCTTTCAAATAATGTGCCAGAGTTCCTGCTATTAAGTTACCGAAAGGAGCCATACCCATAAAGCACATGGCATAGAAGCTCATTACTCTACCCCGTTTGCTATCTTCAACAATAAATTGCAGCACTGTGTTACTAGCAGCTACCTGAAGCGTAGAACTCCAGCCAATCAAAACCAAAGCTAACTGAGAAATCCAAAAGACTTGAGAAACAGAGAAAAAGATAAAGCCAATCCCCATGATGGCTGGACAGAAGGCTATGAGTTTCTCTAAACCTACTACGTTTTGCCGAAAGCTGAGGTAAACACAGGCAAACACCGATCCCATTGCGGCTGCGGCTGTTAAAAAGCCCAATGTTTCTGCTCCTCCCTGTAGAACTTCAACTGCAAAGATGGGTAAAAGTGTCGTGTATGACATACCTACTAAACTAGCTACTGCCAGTAATAGGAGGATAGAACGCACAGGCAGGAAATGATAGGCATATTGAAACCCTTCTTTCAACTTATGCCAACTATTACTTGTCTGTATTTCTACTGTTCGGGGTGTAATCACCATTGCTGAGATTGCCCAGATAGCTACAAGATAGCTGAGACTATCGTAAAGAAAGCAGAATCCAGCGCCAAACTGAGCGATAAAAACGCCACCCAATGCAGGGCCAATCAAACGCGCACCATTGAGGAAAGCTGCATTTAGTGCGATCGCATTTCCCATCAGTTCACGACTAACCATATCACTGACAAATGCCTGACGTACAGGTACATCTAAACCCTTCAGAAAACCTAACAATGCACTCAGAGTCAGCAATGTCCAAAAATTTGCCCAACCCAAAAATGTGATGGCTGTCAGAGTTACAGACATAGAAATACCTATAACCTGAAATAGCAGCAACAGGCGATGTCGGTCATAGCGATCGGCTAAAATTCCTGAAATTGGAGCAAGTACAAATACTGGCAATTGTCCAAAAAATCCTGCAAACCCCAACAGTAAAGCCGAATCAGTCAATCGGTAAATCAGCCAGAGAATCGCTACTTGTGTCATGAAGTTGCCTGTCATAGACAAGGCTTGTCCCATAAAATAGAGGCGATAATTGCGCGATCGCAAAGCAGGTAGTTCAAGATTCAACTTGAATCCAAATTTAGATAATAATTTCATCAACTAAGTACAAAATTTCACAAGTTCATCACGAATAAACACTCTGCGCCCCTCTGCGCTTCCCTCAGCCTACCTCTGCGTTTAAAAAAGCACAGAAAAGAGGAAGAAACAAGGCAACAACCTTATTCCTTCCCACTTCAAAGGTTTTAATTGAAAATCACACAGTTACTAATTCCCGCGTAGCAACTACTGACTCAGGTTTGACCCAAATCTTATCTAACCCACCACTCAGTAGACGATATTGTTGATTGGGGTCTTGTTGCGGGTAATCCTCGCGTTTGTGCATTCCTCTAGTTTCCTGACGTTGCAAACCACTGTTGTACATCCAACGCGCAGTAGCAACCATCGCCGCCGCTTCGCGCGATCGCACAATTTGGCTATCATCTAGTGTTTGGCTATTGCGGATTTCTCGCCAAAGGTCATCCAGTCGATCCAGGGATGTACTTAAACCTGTAGCAGTGCGGAAGAGGTTGCGATCGTAGGGGAAAACTTCAGCTTGAGTTGTGGCGATCGCTTCATCTGGTGAAAATCTATTATTACCTTCACCATGCAATCCAGCTTCGCCAACTCCCTGCACACTGCGTTGGGTTGCTTGCTCTCCCAAACTTAGTGCATAGCTAGCAGCAGATTGTCCAGACCAATAGCCAGAAGACATTGCCCAGGCTGCATTGTGACTACCTCCGCCTGTAAATCCACCACAGATTAACTCTCTCGTAGCCGCATCTCCCGCCGCATAGAGTCCATTAACTGAGGTAGCGCAGGTGTGGTCTGCGATCCGAATCCCACCAGTACCGCGTACAGTGCCTTCCAAGCGTAAAGTTATCGGGAATCGTTGAGTAAAGGGGTCAATCCCAGCGCGATCAAAAACGATAAAGAAATTAGGCTGAGATGCTCGCATCCAGGCTTTTGTCTCTTCATCCATATTTTGATCCAGACGCGCATAAACGGGCTGATTTAGCAATGTTTTAGCAATCACCGAGCGACCGCGCTTAGAACCTGCACCTTCAATTACCGTGCCATCCTCATAAGTAAAAGATGCCCAATCGTAATAACGAGTCTTGGTGACAGAAGAAAAACTAGGGGAAATTGCGTATGCATTGGAAAATTCCATACCAGAGAAATCTGCACCAGCCTCGGCTGCCATCAACAGACCATCCCCTGTCAGGACATTACAACCGAGAGCCTTACTCAAGAAAGCACAGCCCCCTGTAGCAATCACAACTGCTCCGGCTCGAACTGTCCAACGTTCCCCAGATTGACGATTGATACCCTTAGCCCCGGCTACAGTGCCTTCTGTATCTACAAGCAACTCTAAAGCCGGACTGTGGTCTAAAATTTTCACCCCTGCTTGCTTAATCTTTTTCCGCATGAAACGCATATAATCCGGGCCTTGTAAAGAGCGACGGATAACTTGTCCATTAGCATCAACGCTGAAAGGATACCCCTGATCTGCGAGGGAGTTAATGTTGTCATAGGTGCGATCTAATACCCTAGTCATCCAGTGGCGGTCTGCCAGAAAACCTCCCATAGCTTCCCGACTTGCCATTGCAGCTTCCCGTTGCTCTGGGTCTGGTGGAACATACCATACACCATTTCCGGCAGATGCGGCTGCACCACTTGTACCGCAGTAACCCTTGTCTACTAAAACGACTTTTGCTCCATTATTTGCTGCACTCCATGCTGCCCAAGTACCAGACGGGCCACCTCCAATAATTAATACATCGGTGACTAAATCTAGGTTAGAAGGATCTTGATGGATATGACTATTCATGAAATTTACTCCTTATAGAATTAAGAAAAGGGGAAGGGCGGAGCTTCCCCAAAAATGCGAGGGTAACTCTTGTGAAAACTTTTAAGGGTTGGGAATTTGCCAATCTTTGATATCAAAATCTGACTTCAACAATTTCTGATCAGCGAGAAACTGCTTTGTTGAATCTAAGAGTTTCAATCCTTCCGGTGTAAAAGGTTGAGTAGGATAAAGGTCTAGTGGATAGGATTCTTTAGCGATCGCCAACGGCACATTCCCACTTGCCACAGCCGCAAACTGATAAAATTCTTCTGGATTAGCTTTGATTTCCTGCAATGCTTGTCGTCTAATTTGGTTCCATTTTTGCGGTAATTCTGGGTGTCGAGAGAGGAAATTTTCCGTCACGACACTTACCCCGGTGCCAACTAATCCCTGATGATCTTTGGCTTGATCAATTGCTGAAAATCCTTGAGAAACTAACGTTGGTCCAGCCCCCATAGCAAATGGATAAGCTGAAATATCTCCCCTCTCTAAAGCAGGTTTGGCATCAGCAGAAGGGATCTGCACTACACTCACATCTTTGGTCAGTCCCTCTTTTTCGAGCAAACCCATCAGATATCGATGCGGATAAGTACCTTTAGCAACTCCTACCTTTGTACCTTTTAGTTGTGATACTAAACGAGGGCCGTTTTTCTTGGTAAGTAGCCAGGCATTCTGACCAACCCTTGTCTGATTAATCAATTTAGTTGGCAGACCTACTGCTCTACCAACTATAGCTGGGGTATCTCCATACAAACCCATATCTAATTGACCACTAACTAAGGCTTCATTAAGTGCAGGGCCTCCTACAAAGGGAATAAATTTCACTTCCGTCACACCCAGGCTTTTGAGCGCAGGAGTCAACGTCCCTTTTTGCAACGCCCAACCCTCCGGCCCGATTGGCAACTTGCTTTCCGAACTGATGAAACCAACTCGTAAAACCAGGGTTTTTACCTCTGCCGAATTTGCTCCAGTATTTGATGAAGCTACTGCTGAGTTATTAGACTGGCTTTGTTGAAAAGTACAACTGGTAAGACTCGATAAAAGCGCAACAGTTGCAACTGAAGCTAAAAGTCGATGCAAAAAACTGCACTCAATTACTTGGGAACTCATAGATAGAGACTAGGGACTAAGAACTTTATCAATTACGAATTACGAATTACGTAGCTTGCTTCTCGCCGGAGGCGAGTATTACGAATTAGTTTGCTGTGTTCCCCAAGGAAGAATTCTGCCTTGTGCATCTGTAGCGAGATTACTGTTACTCTGCATAACTGGGTAATAGTAGGCAGACTTCTCTGTTTTAGCCGCAGGTGTGCGTCCCCTTCCCCAACCTATATTTTTTCGATAGCTACCAAGTAACCCAGATGCTACTAAAGTCTCTTCATCCACAGTGACTGATTCATCAGCGTTAGGATCAACATATAGTGCATCTACGGGGCAGTAGAGTTCGCACATATAACAAGTTTGACAATCACTCTGGCGGGCAATTTTGGGCGCATGTCCTGGTACTGCATCGAAAACATTAGTAGGACAGGCAGTGACGCAAAGATTACACTTAATGCAGCGAGATTCACTTACTAATTCAATCATCGTGTTACTAACTCCCTATTCACTACTTCCTGGTCAGGCTTTGCCCAAACTGTATCCAATCCACCACTAATTAACCGATATTGCTGGTTAGGGTTTTGCTGGGGATAATCCTGGTGCTTGTGCATTCCACGTGTTTCTTTTCTAGCTTGTGCTGAAGTATACATCCAACGTGCCGTAGCTATCATTGCCGCTGCTTCTCTAGCTGGTAATGCTTGGCTGTCTGTTGGGGCAGCACTATGGCGGATTTCTCGCCACAAACCATGCAATCTTTCCAGGGAATCGCTCAAGCCTCGTTCAGTACGGAAGAGATTGCGTTGGCGTAGCCCGCCGCAGGCATCGTAAGGTAATACTTCGGCTTGCACAGCGCGGATAACTTCCTGAGCATTGAAAGTGTAGCTACTCTCAGAAGTAACTGCTGCCTGTCCAATTGAATACACTTGTCGTTGATTGGCCTTTGCTCCCAATTGACGAGCATATTCAGCCGCCGCTTGTCCTGACCAATAGCCAGAAGACATTGCCCAAGCAGCATTGTAACTACCACCACCTGTAAATCCACCACAAATTAATTCTCGTGTGGCTGCATCTCCGGCCGCATAAAGTCCTGGTACTGAGGTCGCACAAGAATTGTCCACAATCCGAATGCCGCCAGTACCTCGTACTGTGCCTTCCAAACGCAAAGTTACTGGGAAGCGTTGAGTGAATGGGTCAATTCCTCTGCGGTCAAATGGTAAAAAGAAATTGTGCTGGATGGTTCGCATCCAAACCCTTACTTCTTCTGGGGTGTTATGCAGGCTACAGTATACAGGCTGAGTCAGCAATGTTTTGGCAATTACAGAGCGTCCCCGTTGAGAACCAGCACCTTCAATTACTGTGCCATCTTCGTAAGTAAATGTTGCCCAACGATAGAAAGCTCCTTTAGTTACAGAAGCAAAGGCAGGAGTGAGAGCATAGGCATTAGAAAATTCCATGCCTGACATTTGCGCCCCAGCTTCGGCTGCCATTAAATAACCATCTCCAGTCAGGACATTACAACCAAGGGCTTTACTCAAGAAAGCACAACCACCAGTAGCAATAACTACTGCTTTGGCTCGTACTGTCCAACGTCCACCCGCTTGACGACGTATTCCCTTTGCTCCAGCTACTGCTCCTTCTTTATCTACCAGTAATTCCAGAGCAGGACTATGGTCAAGAATATGCACTCCGGCTTTCTTGACTTGCTTACGCATCAGACGCATATATTCTGCGCCTTGCTGGAGGGAACGATAGTAAGGTTGTCCTTGTTGGTCAGAGGGAAAGGGATAACCCCAGTTACCTAACTCATACAGATTTGCATGAGTTCGATCTAGAACTCGCTCCATCCAAGAACGCTCTGCTAAAAACCCTCCTAGAGCTTCCCGACTAGCCATAGCTGTTTCTCGTTGCTCTGGGTTTGCTACGTACCACACACTAGTTCCACCAGACGCAGTTGCTCCACTAGAGCCACAATAGCCTTTGTCTACCAAAACAACCCGGACTCCATCAGCCGCCGCATTGTAAGCAGCCCAAGCACCAGCCGGGCCTCCTCCAATAACCAAGACATCGGCTTCTAACTCTAGATCAGAGTCATTGTTAGATGATTGCTCAGACGCTAATTGATTCGCGCTCACTAGCTCTCACTCCTTCATTTCATAAAATAGCAATATTTTTTAAGATCACAGACATGACTAGGCATAATACATCTGTGCATAATTTCTAGAAGACCTGAAAGACTTATTTGTAAGGTAATAGAGACATTTTTCGACAAAATACTAATCATCGACTGATTTATCGGTGATTAACTTAGCAGTATTGCACGGCAATAAATAAAATTCAAGACCTTAGTGACTAAAATATATGTTTGCCTAAATTTATTTATTACGAATATTTAGAATAACTAAACATCTATAGGACTAGTATTTGATTTTTGAAAAGATACGTAGGGTGCGTTAGCGACAGCGTAACGCACCATTCTTAAGGCTTTGGTGCGTTACGGCTTACGCCTAACACACCCTACAAATACTTAGATTTTTTCAGAAATCAAATATGATTCCTATATAAGCAATATTTATTACGACTTATTACGACAACTAAGTAGTTTTACGAGATAACATCCAAGTATCCTGTTGATATTGCCTCGGATTTGAAAGTCCCATAACCGGGACTTTATGAAGGACAGAATACAGTAGGGGAAACGCACCTTATTTCCTAATAAAAACAAATGAGCATCTCAAAATTATCTAGATAATCACAAGACTTGATGATTTGATAAAGAAAATAAATCAACCATGCCCAAAATGATTGATAAATTAGATTATTACAAACTAAATACTCATTAAAATTATTTAGTTTGACTATGACTGCAAATATGCCAATTCTAACTGATAGTAAAACCTTGAATGTGTCAAGCAAAATATCCCCATCAAAAGGCGGCTTTTCTGGCCGTTCTTCAGATGAACGATGGCAGGATTTGCAGACCAATATAGTATGTTTAGGCATAAGTTCAAGGTGTATTAACTAAATATTTAAATAAATCATCAATAACGGCATTTATCGCTAGAACATCAAAAGCATACCAATGATCAGAATCGACAAAATAAACCCGATTTTGTTGAACCACCTTCAGCTTTTGCCACAAAGGAGATTTCTGCAACTTTTCCAAATTTTTTTTAGCATCTCCATCTTTGTAAGAAAGGAACAAAACATCACCATCAATTTCAGATAAATTCTCGTAAGAAATGTTACTTCTTGTGAAAAAATCTCCGCTTTGTCCAGGTGGGCGTTGTAGCCCAATGTCACTCAAAAGTCTACCAGTAGGATGTTTGCTTCCATACGTGAATATTCCATAAGTTTGATCTACTGTGGCAACTGATACTTGTATCTGAAGACGGCGATTCTCTTTTGGAGAGGCTACGCCAACGCCCAAAGCTTGTTTAAGTTGTTCAATTCGCTGCCAATAGTCCTTAATTAACTGTTTACCCTCCTGTTCTTTATCGAGAATCTTGGCCATATCTTCTAAAGTTTTCTGCCAAGAAGCAGGTGGAGATGGATGATTTAATGCAACTGTGGGGGCAATATTGGTTAGCTGCGTGTAAATATTCTGCAACCGAGTATTTGACAAAATTAAATCGGGTTTCAGTAGCAGGAGTCTTTCTAAATTTGGCTCAAATCCAATATTTTCAACTCCGTCTGCTTTGTCTCCCAAATGTTTTGGGAAAGGTTCACCTGGAATCCATACAGATGCAATGGGTTTAATACCCAATGCTAAAGCAGTACGAAAAGTACCTCCCCACAGAGTCACAACTCGCTGAGGATTCTGTGGAATGCACGTTTTACCCGTTGCGTGTTGTACAATTCCGCAATTTTCTGTTAGCTGTTTTGAGTTTGTAACATTGTGGTTAATATTTAAACTACAACCTAAAGTGAGTGTAAAGGTCAAGACTCCCAATAATAAATAAGTCAGGTGACGTAAAGGTATTTTCATGAACGCCTACTTTACACAATAAAAAAGTGAATGTTCTACGCTTCTATCCCTCAGGATGAAGCGTAGAATATCAGGGGATTTGCTCAAAACTGCCAGGAAATTGTGCCCTGTATGGTCAGGGGATCGCCGGGTATAATCCGATTTATATTTTGTGCAGAGACAAAATAATCAGTGTCAAACAAATTCTTAATATTGATCGCAGCCCGGTAATTGTCCCGCTTGTAATAAATAGCTGCATCTGTGCGTACATAACTAGGTAACTCAGCCGTGTTGGCTAAGTTGGCTTGTCGATCGCCGTAGTAAAAGGCTCCTAAACCGAAGCCTAATCCTTTTAAACTGCCAGATTGAATTTCATAAGTTGTCCATAGATTGAGTGCGTGTCTGGGCACATTATTCAGTTGATTACCCACTGGCAATGTATTGTCTCTTGTGATTTCTGCATCAGTGTAAGCATAACCAGCAATGATGTTCCACCCTGGTAAGATTTCGCCAGAAATATCAAACTCAATCCCACGACTGCGCTGTTCACCAACTTGAATAGTTCGTTGTGGATTATTTGGATCTGTGGTTGAGAGATTGGTGCGAGTCAAATCATAAAATGCCAAGGTTGTAGCTAATCGGTCAGTCAAATCTGCTTTCACCCCGATTTCATACTGCGTTCCTCGCTCCGGTTCGGGCAGAGCTGGACCGAATAGATCTACCGCCTGATTGAATGAACGGCTATAGCTAGCGTAGAGTGAGATCGGTTTAATGGGCTGGTAAACAATGCCAAGACGAGGGCTAAAAGCTTCTGTCTGCTTAAAGTCATTTGTTTGGGCAATTAAATCCTTAGCCTCTTGATTGGCAATATCAAAGCGTCCACCCAAAAGTAGTTTGAAGTTTTCTGCTAGGGTAATTTGATCTTGAAGGTAAAAGCCTAATTGTTGCGCTCTATTTTTAATATTAAAATCTGGAACACTAGCTTCTGTAGCAGTTCCATACACAGGATTGAAAACATCGAGAGGAGTAGTGTCATTGAAAAGAGCGTCGGAATTAGTGTCTGTTCTGCTCAGGTTAAATCCAGCGACTAGCTCATGCTTAATACTACCTGTTGCAAACTTGCCGACTACATAGTTGTCTAGATTATAAACATTTTCATCGTAGTCAAAATCCTCAACGCCTCTTTCTAATGTACGCAAATCATCTTGTAATCCGTAAGAAAACACAAGATTTCGTCTGAGGCGAAACAAAGAAGTCTGAAAAACGCTCCGCGCTTGCCAGTTATCGCTAAAGCGATGTTCAAAATTATAGCCAATCCGAAATGCACTATTAGAGGCATCATTAAGATTAGGCTCACTCACAGAACGATTACGAGGAATTCTGCCATTGGGGTTAGGCAGAACGCTTCCCTGTGCGGGTATCCCAAAATCATAGGGGCCCTCTGCAAGAGAATAGCTTGCTTCTAGAGTCAGCTTTGTTCTGTCACTAATTTGCCAGCTTAAAGTAGGTGCAATTAAATATTGTTGTTGGTCAAAGAAATCAACAAAGCTTTCGTTTGTTCTAGCAGAAGCATTCAGGCGATACAACACCGTTTTACTGTCATTCAACGGGCCAGATAAATCAATTGCACCGCTATAGGTATTGTAGTTACCAACAGAAGTTTCCACGGAGTAGAACGGATCGCTTAATGGTTGCTTCGTGACTAAGTTGACCTTGCCACCTAGTCCGCCTTGACCGAATAGAACCGAAGCGGGTCCTTTAAGGACTTCAACCCGCTCAATATTTGAGCCAAACCCGATATTACTGATTGAACGGTCTTGTATCCCATTGAGTAGAGTCTCTCCAAAAGCATCAAAGCCCCTAATTTTGATGACATTGAGAGGATCGCGGGGGCTTCTACTTCCTACCACTACACCCGGCGCATTTTTTAACACGTCTGTTAAGCGAGTTGCTTGCTGGTCTTTAATGACCTGTTGCGGTATGACCTGAATCGACTGGGGAATATCACGCAACGGTGTGTCGGTTCTTGTGGCAGATAAGGTATTGGGAACACGATACCCATCCTGTTCAGCCGTCACCACTAACTCAATCGGTTCATCACTTTCTGCCGATGGTGTTTCCTGCGATGTTTCACTCGTTGGCTGCTCAGGTTCAGGCTGTTGTGGTGGCTGCATTGCAGTTGTAGCAGGTGTCAAACCAATAATCAGCCCTTCGTCCCCATCAAACAACTCCACAACTGGCACACCTGCTTCACCCGCCACTGTCACTCGGATAGTATTGGCATCCAGATTTGTGACAGTTATCTCAGCAATTCCTGTAACTGGTTTTTGGGAACGGAATATGAAACCATCACCATTGGGTAAACGCAATTGAGCATTAGGAATATCAGCGATAAAGTTATTCTCAGCACTGCGATTAGTGATTTGCAGTTTTTCTCCCTGAGTTGTTTGTAAAATCACCTCCACGCCTTTATCTGTGGGATTAGCCTGCACTGCCGTCACTTGTATAACTGGTGTTGACGATTGGGAAAGCAAACCTTTAATATTAGAAGCTGGAAATTTAACCTCACTTAATTGGGGAATATCTGTAGTTAATTTTTGGTTATCTGATTCAACTTGAGCCGCAACAGGCACACTAACAGCAAAATTGAAAATATATCCTATTAAGCTGGGTACTAGCCATAAATTTTGTTTGTGCAGAAATATCCAACCGTTCATTTTGCTCATCACACCACAGTTACTAAAATTCAAATAAAAATCTGACTTATTGCATATAGTTTTTAATTGCAATAAGGCATAGTGTAGAGAAGCAATAGGTTTAGAGTCTATTCCAAAACGGCATTACAGTCGCAAAACGGCATTACGAAGCTAAAATATTTCTCTTTCCTGATAAACATTCTCTAGGTGTAATGCCAAATTTTCTTTTAAAAGCAGCAGCAAAGTGTCCTTGCTGGGAATAACCGCTTAAATTGGCAACTTCCGCAACACTCAACTTCCCATCTCGTAAAAGTTGTTCTGCTTGTTCCATACGGATACTGGAGAGATAACCAAACACCGTTGTGCTAAACAATTCTTGGAATCCACGCCTCAAAGTGCGATCGCTCACTCCAACAATCTGCGACAATTCCAGCAATGACGGTGGATTCTCGAACCTAGAGCGTAAAATTTCCCTAGCCAGATGAATCCGGGCTATGGTATCTGGCTTTAGTCGTGGCGATCGCTGTAGTTGATTCTGAGTAGATAATATAGGAGCTAACTGTAACGCCATTAGTTCCATTACCTTCGCTTGTAAATACATCCGCTTTGTCATTCCCTGAAAAGGACAATTGATAATTTGTTGTGCGATTCCCTGAATAGCCGTTGTAGTTTGTGGGTAAAGCAAAGTTTGCCAATCGTTACCCTTTGCCAACAAATGCAACTGCTGAGGAATTTCGCCTGTTTCATTGGGGAAAAAAGTTGCCAGCAAGTCAGGAGGCATATGAATGTCAACGCCTACACGTCGAGATTTTGTGCATTCTGAAAGCATTTGGCGTTGAACTCCGCTACCCGAAATACAGGTATACCCTTCCCCTAACTGTCCACCATATTCGTCTATGACTTTGCCAGAAAGGTAGACGCAAAATTGCAGTGGGTGATCCCATTCAGGGATTTTCATTAACACATCATCGTGATATTCACAATCCCAAATCGTCAGCCAGAGTTCTGGATGCACCTCAATATCCCGTAGATAGCCTTTACCCAGTTGCTTGGGTATTTCACTGATGATTTCAAATGGCTCTTTTTCTGGTGTTTGGTAGCTATTTTGGTTAGCTTCCGCCCACAGTTCCCAATTCTCTTTCATCGTCAGGGTGATTGTCATGAATGGCATAATTATTGATAATAACTATCAATAATTTTACCGCTATTTTCCCAGCAATTCTCAATACGAGAATAATTATTGTTATCATTCAAGGCTATGCAAAATTTCACGTTTTAGATATGGTTCTTGTATCTCTTTAATTCGTAAGCGTAGGGAATTTTTTGAATCAGCCAGGGATTCTTGATGAAATAGTGCTTTATTTTCGGTCAATTCTAAAAGATTTTCCTGATAAACGAACAAGTAAAAACAAGCATTATCAAATGAGTGACGCAGCCAGGTGTAGGGGCACGGCAGTGCCGTGCCCCTACTCAAAGCCCCTCATTTCTGGCTCATCAAAAATCAAAGTCCTGGTAATTCCAAAGTAATACCCTTGATACCAGAGTTTGTTGTGCCTCAAGATGGACACAAAAAGCAAGATTGTGAAAATGCGCCGACAAAGCGTTGGATTGAGAAATATGGTTTACAGTATGCATCTGTTGGTATTACGGTCTTAGGGTATGATTTTTATTGCCATCAACGGTTATGTGAATTACTCTTACAATAAAAGCTAAATTTCATTCTGGTGTGCCAGCCAAAATCTCATACAACACTCTATGAATGGATAGAAGGAATGCCTCTTGATACATTCAGTATCAAACATTGGAAAGGCAAAGTTTATGAGATTCATAACTACCGCTACGTCAATCAAATTCCCTTAATAGATGGGGAAGATGCCTTATTGGTCAACTGGTGTGAGTTAACTATTACTCGTGATGATGGCACTCTAATTTACAAAAATAACTTTGCCACAAATCATCAAATTACTGAGATTAACGTTGAGGCAATTGTATCGGCTGGTCGCACCAGATGGAAAGTGAAAAACGAAGATAACAATACACTGAAGACCAAGGGTTATAACTTAGAACACAACTTTGGACATGGGGAAAACCATTTATCTTCCCTATTAGCGCTCTTTAATACTCTGGCATTTCTGTTTCATACTCTACTTGAACTTACTTCGGTAAAATACCAATTTATTCGCCAGAATTTACCAAAGTGCAAGACCTTTTTTGATGATTTACGAGCTATCTCTACTTTGATTCCTGGGACAATCTACTCGACTTTATGATCCACGGTTTGGAATTAGACTTTCATCCCAACACAAGCTGAAAAGCAGAAAAATCTAGGTGAGGAGTAAATTGAAATCATTTTCTCCTTATTCTTAAATCTTAAAATAAAGCTGTGCTGTAATAATTACAATATTTACTTTTAATAATTTATCTACAAATTACTAGTGATTATGTTAATGTCTTTATTTGATAATCGCACTTAGATATGAGATATCAAGTAGGGGGGAGTCTCCGCAGTGACGACCCCACATACGTTACCCGTCACGCAGATAAACAACTCTATGCCAGCTTGAAAGCTGGCAATTTCTGTTATGTCTTCAACTCTCGTCAGATGGGCAAGTCATCCTTACTACAGCGCACAAGCTATCGGCTTAAGGAAGAAGGGCATAGCTGTGTTTACTTAGATATGACTCGCTTGGGTATTGAAGATACTACACCAGATAAATGGTACAAGGGCATTGTTATCAGCTTATTCTATAGCTTAAATTTAGGGTCAAAAATTGACTTTCAGCGTTGGTGGGAAATGCAAGCAGGCATTTCCTCGGTGCAAAAACTACAGCTATTTGTTGAAGATATCTTATTACCAAATCTAAAAAGTGATTCTTTCCTAAACGGCAAAGCCAAACGCATTTTCATCTTTATTGATGAGATTGATAGCTTGCTGAGTTTAAATTTCCCAATTAACGATTTTTTTGCTTGGATTCGTCAGTGCTATAACCTACGACCACATAACCCAAGCTTTGAATGTTTGGGATTTGCACTATTTGGTGTAGCAAGTCCCTCTGACTTGATTGCTGATAAACGCCGCACGCCCTTTAACCTTGGTAAAGCAATTGAGTTACAGGGCTTTGAACTGCATGAAGCCACGCCCTTGCTTCTAGGATTAGAAGAAGTAGTCAGTCAACCACAAGCAATACTGCAAGAGGTTATTTATTGGACAGGCGGACAACCCTTTCTGACACAAAAACTCTGTGACTTAATTACTCAAGTAACCTTTGAAACTGCCACAGGAATGATTACCCTATCTCCAGGTACAGAAGCATTGTGGGTAGAGCAATTAGTGCGATCGCAGATTATTCAAAATTGGCAGTCACAAGACGAACCCGAGCATTTGCGTACTATTCGCGATCGCCTCTTATTTGACGAACAACAGGCAGGGCGGTTGTTGGGTATTTATCAACAGGTATTGCAAGCAGAAGAGGATCTTGAGCGAGAGAGCGGGGGAGAAGAGTTTTCCCCTTTGCCCCTTCATTCTGTTCCGAGTGATGATAGTCGAGAACAAACACAACTGTTGTTGTCCGGTTTAGTAGAAAGACACAACGGCTTTCTCAAAATTAAAAATCCTATCTATCGAAATGTTTTTAATGCGCAATGGGTGTTAAGACAACTAGATAATCTCCGTCCCTACTCGCAAACGTTTAACGCTTGGGTGGCATCGGGTTACAAAGATGAATCGCGTCTGTTGCGAGGACAAGCTTTAAAAGATACTCAAAATTGGGCACAAGGCAAGAGTCTGAGTGATTTGGATTATCAATTTTTAGCCGCAAGTGCGGAATGCGACAGGCGTGAAGTACAAATGGCATTAGAGGCATCACGGCTTCAAGAAGTAGAAGCAAGACTCATACAAGAGAAAAAAACGGCTTTAGAGATAGAAGCAAGACTAGCACAAGAGAAAAAAACAGCTTTATTACAGAGATATCTACTAGTTGCAGTAACTATTGGATTGTTCGTTTCCAGTAATTTGGGAATAGGAACTTTCATTTTGTATCATCAGACTCGCAAAAGTGAAACTATTGCCAAAAACAGTGAAATTCGAGCACTTGTATCTTCTTCTGTGGGATTGTTTGCCTCAAATCGCAGATTGGATGCACTTATAGAAGCAATCAAAGCAAAAAAAGGACTGCAAAAATTAGATAAATCAAATACAAATCTTGCACCTCAAGTGGAGAATGCACTGCAACAAGCAGTTTATGGTGCAGATGAGTACAACCGTTTTTCGGGGCATACCGCAGCTGTAATGGCTGTAGATATTAGCCCTGACAGTTCTCTGGTTGCTTCAGCCAGTATGGATAGAACAATCAAACTTTGGCGACGTGATGGCCAAGAAATTGCTACTCTCAAAGGTCATCAGGGAGCAGTTAAATCAGTTAAATTTAGTCCTGACGGTTATATACTTGCATCAGGGAGTGAGGATGGTTCTATTATACTTTGGCAGCGCGATCCCAAAGACGCATCGTGGCGCATTTATAAGACGTTCCAAGCTCATACAGCTTCAGTTTGGGGAATTGCATTTAGTCGGGATGGTCAAACTATTGCCTCTGCAAGTTGGGATACAAAGGTAAAAGTCTGGCAGCGAGATGGTCAACTGCTAAGAACATTTCAAAATTACACAAAAGGATTTCGGGAAGTTGCTTTTAGTCCTGACGGCCAGACCATTGCTGCTGGGAGTTTTGACGGGACAGTAAAACTCTGGAGACGAGACACATCAGGCTGGCAGAACGCCAAAACTCTACAACCTCTCCAAGGTCATACATCTTGGGTTCTGGGCGTAGCTTTTAGTCCTGACGGCAAGATCATTGTTTCGGTGAGTGAAGATACAACTGTCAAACTTTGGCAGCGAGACAGCACACATGGCAGTTATCGTCTTTATAAAACACTCAAAGGTCATAGTGCGGGAGTTTCGGGAGTCGCGTTTAGTCCCAATGGTCAGACTATTGCCTCCGCTAGTCTCGACAAAACTATAAAACTTTGGGACATTGATGGCATAGAACAGAGAACCTTCAGAGGACATAGTGCATCTGTTTGGGGAGCTACTTTCAGTCCTGACGGCAGCTTTATAGCTTCGGCAGGTGCAGAAAACTTTGTGAGACTTTGGCAGAGTGAAAATTCATTCCAAAAGAGTATCGTAGCCCATAAAGGAGGGATTTGGTCAATAGCGATCGCCTCCGACAGTTCCACCATCGCCACAGCCAGCCACGAAAATACTGTGAAATTTTGGAGTCTTCAAGGCAAATTACAGAAAACTTTGACCCAAAAAAGCTCAGTCTCCCAGGTTTCTTTCAGTGACGATAACAAGTTAATAGCTCTTCCTAGTGAAGATGATACTGTACAACTCAAGCGGCGAGATGGTACGTTAATTGCTAGTTACAAAAACCCTGATGGCAAAATCACCGGAGCGTTATTAAGTCCCGATGGTCGAGCGATCGCCATACCTAATGCTGACAATAATGTTCGGATATGGCGTGTAGGTCAACCTACGCTACAGATTCTCAAAGGGCATCAATCCGAAATATGGGAAGTTGCATTTAGCCCTGACAGTCAACTGATTGCTTCTGCTAGTGAGGATGGTACTGTTAAACTATGGACGCTAAAAGGTAAGTTACTCAGCACATTTGTCGGACATTCGGCGGCAGTATGGACAGTCGCCTTTAGTCCTGACGGTAAGATGGTTGCTTCTGGAAGTGGCGACAATACCATTAAGCTGTGGACACTTGAAGGCAAGTTGCTGCAAACATTCATTGGTCACACAGCTGCAATTTGGGGGATAGCTTTTAGTCCCGACGGTAAAAGGCTTGCTTCTGGAAGTGGAGATGGAACCGTCAAGCTTTGGAAACTTGATGGTACGGAAATAACGACCCTTAGAGGACATACCGCAGCGATTAGGCAAATTGCTATCAGTCCCGATGGAAGTGTTCTAGCTTCAGGAGGTGATGATAACACGCTCATTCTTTGGAATTTGCCCCAAATTCTCAAGCTAGATGCATTGACTTATGGTTGCAAGTTGGTACAGGATTATCTGAAAACTAACACAGCAGTTGAGAATCGCGAAACTCCTGCACAGTTGCTGCGCGATCGCTCACTCTGCTAGGGGAAACGCACCTTATTTCCTAATAAAAACAAATGAGCATCTCAAAATTATCTAGATAATCACAAGACTTGATGACTTGATAAAGAAAATAAATCAACCATGCCCAAAATGATAAATTAGATTATTATATAGCGGTTCCCACTCAGATGCGGTACAACATTATATCGCCAGGTGTAGGGGCACTGCCCATACGTGTCAACTTAAGGTGAAACCCATCCTAGAAGCAGCTTTTAGATATTGTCTCGTTGCCTTGTTCCCAGTCTCCGACTGGGAATGCTGTCCTAGGGGCTGCCGCCTCCTTTGCTGGCGGCTCTGCCGCTTTTGAGTTGCATTTCCAGCCTCTTGCTATTGGTGACAACTTAAGGCGATGGTCAAAATGTCAAGCAGGATATGGAGATAAGTTCAAAGTGGGTTGTTGTCGGGATTTGGGTTGAGATTTAACAATGCCCAAATCTCGATTTTTGGGAGAAGTA
>NZ_JACJTD010000090.1 GCF_014698505.1 Nostoc foliaceum FACHB-393
ATATCTCATCAAGATGATTTTTCGTGTAATTACGTGTATTAATTGCAAATAAAATCACCTGATACACAAATGTAAGTTTTAGCGATCGCAGCTTTTTTACCCAACCTCACAAAATCGCGTTGCTCCCGTGAAGTATGGATTGCTTCAGTTACATCACCATCAGCAATGGGTGCCGCCGTCGTTTCAACATTTGTAATCAGATGTAATGAATTAGGTTCGCAAGTCTCACTCAAATGAACTTTGTATCCTACCCATGATGTTGTATTCTTTTTTGAATAATGAGCATCTAAATCATAGGGTGAACTAATCATTAATGTAGCTGGTGGTATTCCTTGCTCTGTTCGCCAATAAATCTCGTTATTACATACATAGTATTGCTGTACCCATACTCGTCGTAGTGTTTCGACTGCTGGAACCTGTTGTAACCATTCTGGACTATGACCATCAAAGATTGCATCAAGCAGCTGTTTTCCATCTTCGCCATACACATGAGCTTGTTCCTCTCGCGCTGCTTTTGAAGTCGGTAGATGATAGTCTTCCATGCGCTCGCTATAACGTTCTATCCATTCTGGCTGGCTTTGAGCTTGCAACCAAGCAGGTGCAACAACGGCCAGCGCATTCAATGCAGCCCGCAGCGTTTCTCCAGCACACTCCAGTCGTGTCACTGCCCGAATAGTTGCGACAACATGGGTGGAGTCTGTCCGTTGGCGACCTCTTGCTTGCAGCCAGCCTTGTTGTTGACACCAGCTAAGGAGTTGATCAAACACTAAACTTTCAGCTTGCTGAGCGATCAAGCGAGTGCGAAATTCGCTCAAAACAGTGTGGTCAAACCCCTTATCTGTTAGTTCTAAACATAGGAGGTACTTCCAATCAATTCGGCTTCGGACAGCATCAGCGGCTTGACGATCTGTGAGTCCTTCTATGTACTGCAATATTGTCACCAGAGCTAATCGCATCGGTGATACTCCAGGTTGTCCCTGGTGAGAAAACAATGTACTAAAATCTTGGTCGCTCACAAAGGAGTCAAGGCGATCTGCCATCGTGATGCAGAGGTTACCCTTCGTAAAAATAGCTTTGGCAACTTTAGCCGTTTCTGCTGGTACAGTATAGCCCGGTTGTGGATTCAGTGACATCGAATGATACCTCAAGCGATCGCTTTTTAGATCCTAAATAACTCTTGATGGAGCCAACTTATTTGTTAAGCAATATTTCGCCAGCAGTATCAAAAGTGGACAAGACCCTTAATCTGAGCCAGAAATTACCTTGTTTGCAAGCCGGAGCATTTATGTTTGCGAGCCGCAACAGGTATGCAATGGAAACACGAATGTTGGATTTATTCAATTGATTGCGGAAAAGAAATACTCCACGCCACACAAAACCAAATCATCGCCACTGGAGAGTTAGAGTCCATCACTGTGCAAAAACCCGCTTTTGTTTTGGGCGAACGAGTGATCCTCTGTTCTCACGATAAAGGAACAAAACAACGGCTGATTTTGGGAATTGCGCTGGTGCATAATTCTTGGTTTTACCTTGTTGAATTGATGTCACCAACGTTAATTAAGACACCAACTATATCGAATCGTTTCTCATTAGTTGGTGAAAAAAGTTTAGTGCGAGTAAATACCTGAATCAATTATTTGTTCAATAGCCAGGGAATGAATCATGTTGACACATTTTTGGCACGACTCAGAAATTAATCAAATGCTTCAAGATGGGGAAATAAGTAAATATACTGTACCCAAGGGCTATGTGAATGCAAGTCAGATGTGCAAAGCTAACGGGAAATTCTTAGCTGATTACACGAAGCTCAAGTCTACAAAGCAGTATTTACAAGCACTTTCTAACGATATGAAGATCCTCATATCGTTATTGGTGATAGATATCCAGGGATACGGAAGCGAACAAAGCACTTGGATTCACCCAGAAATCGCCATTGATTTAGCTCGATGGGTTTCTGTCGAATTCCGCATCTGGGCTAATAGAACTTTAATGAAAGTGATGCTCTTAACCCAAGTAGAGCCAGTAAAACAGCAAGAACCACCACATACATTAGCTCCGTCCCATGAAGCTGCACAGTTGGCAATGATGTTGGGGAAATTTGCTGGACTAGACAAATCCCTCACTGCCCAGTTAGCAGTTAATGCTGCAACAATTGTCAACCCCGCACTTAAGCCAGCAGCCGATGAACTCAAGATTGCGATTGCTCAAACCAATGTTGCAGAGGACGCATTTCTCAACCCAACACAAATCGGTGAGGTAGTGGGAATGTCTGCACGGGCTGTTAACCACTGCTTACTAAATTCGGGACTGCAATACAGAACTGATGACAAGAAAATTCCTTATCGTCCTACTGAATCTGGTAAGCAATGGGGTCGCATGGTTCCCGCAGTCGCCAAATCTTCAAACCAAACTGTTTTTCAACTGCGGTGGTTGCCCGAAATAGTAAAAGTCATCTCTCAATAATTCCCTACCTAAATCAACCTTTCATTATGAACAGTCTACGAAAAACCTTGGCAGAAAAATATGGTCTTGTTGCTGATATCATGCACGACGATTATTTTTTTGTTCAACTACCAGAAAACGAAGATCATTCGCTCAAGTTTTTAGAGAGTAATTTACCAGAATGTATTCGGGTTGAACTTGCAGAATGTTTCGCTGGCACGGTTATTGCAGCTTGGGAAGTCCCTTTATTTTTACTTCCTCAAGTGTTACAGCAAGCCCATGATTTTGTTGTTGAGTATTGGGAGCAGATATCTCAACAAACGTGAAGTATTCTTTACCAACCAAAACTGACAGCAATTCTCCCAGTTACACGTTCAATAGTAGGAGAAAAGTACCATGCAACAACTCAATTTGTTTCAGGAATCAACCCCAGTTTTACCAATCACTTACTACCCGGATTTCTTAAGCCCTGAACAAGCAAACGAACTCTACCAACACTGCTTGAAACTGGAGTGGCAGCAGAATCAAATCAGGATCGCGGGTAAAACAATGCCTGTTCCCCGCCTGGAGTGTATTTACGGCGATCCAGGATGTGATTACCTTTACTCGAATAGCGTATTTTTAAAACCCCTGACTTGGACAGACAATCTGGCTAACTTGCGGGACAGAATCACTGCACTGACTGGCTATAAGTTTCGCATCGTTATCGGCAATCAGTACCGCAGTGGCCAGGATTCGATTGGTTGGCACGCTGACAACGAAGCATCGATGGGATATGAACCAGCGATCGCATCAGTCAGCTTAGGTTCATGTCGCAAATTCTAAATCAAACCGAGAAATGGCAAAACTACTGATTTTTGGCTGGAACACGGCAGCTTACTTGTGATGCACCCCGGTTGTCAGTCTACACATCTGCACCAAGTTCCAAAAACAAACAAAGTGGTTGGCACACGTATTAATCTGACATTTCGACCACACACCGGAGGTGGCAGATGATTCTGACAAGTCCAGTGATCATGTAAAATGACAGTTTCTTAGTTCATGCGTACTACTTGTCCCAGTTAAAAAGCAGTCAACAGGACGAAAAAACAACTACCAATACAAGTCCTGTTGATTGCTGAACTGAAAACTACGTTTCTTTGATCTTTGATCTGTGTCTACGTAACTAACCTAAAAGGCGGTATGACTCAATACCCCAAGCTTTGCATTGCTTCAAAATACTGGAGGGAATATGCGTATAATCGAATCTGATTCTCAAGCTAAACATCTACAGGAATGGCTGGGCAGTGGAGTTGACGAAGAAATCTTTCATCTGAATGCGCGTTCGCTCTCCGGCACAACACCTTACGAATATCTGCTCTACAGTCCCAAAATCTCTCGTCGCAATGATGGACGATTGCGCGATCGCGATTTAAAGAAATACCAGCACATTGAACTAGGCGGCTGGTGGTGCAGTGGAATTGACCCGCTTAACAACTACGTCCTAATGATGTGGGGCTGTTTCAAACCCGACCACCCCCGAAGAGATCGCCAGAAAATTCACAAATTCATCAAATACGAGCATCCATTCAGAGAAGAGACACGCGCTTTCTTCCTCTTAGTGCCGAATCGCATTTGGGTGAAAGTCTCCCTACGTTGCGGTATCCCTATTACTGAAGAGGACTTGCAGCATCCTGGTGGGTTCTGGCATTGGGTTTGGAAGCATAATGTACCAGTGACAATCGTGGAAGGTGTCAAAAAAGCGGGGGCATTACTGACTGCTGGTTATGCTGCGATCGCTATCCCCGGTGTTAACGCTGGATACCGCACACCGCAAGATGAGTATGGTACTGCTATTGGTAAACCATACCTCATCCCAGACCTTAAACACTTTGCAACACAGGGGAGACAGGTTAACATCTGCTTTGACCAGGACAACAAACCTGAAACTGTACAGCGAGTCAGAACCGCTATCAGTCGCATGGGACGGCTGCTGGTAAATGAGGGTTGTTCGCTGCGAGTGATTGATTTACCGTTAGGGGCACAGAAAGGGGTTGATGATTTTATCGTTGCCAAGGGGAAGGAAGCCTTTGACGCACTCTACAATACGGCTGTTGCATTGGAGTTGTGGGAAATAAAGCTGTTCACTCTGTTGACTTATCCTCCAGCGATCGCTCTCAACCAACGCTTCTTGGGCCAGCTTCTCGTCCCGGAAGGTGAAAAACTGATTATCCTCAAGGCTCCCAAAGGTACTGGTAAAACCGAATGGCTGGCAACTGAGGTGACAAAAGCCCATGACCAAGGGCAGAGGGTATTAATCATCACCCATCGTATTCAACTGGGTGAGGCGTTGTGTAATCGGTTTGGTGTTAACTATGTTACCGAAGTCCGCACGAATGAAACAGGCACATTATTAGGATACGGGGTGTGCGTTGATTCGCTGCATCAAGAAAGTCAGGCGCGATTTAACCCCAACGACTGGGCGAATGATGTGATTATTATTGATGAATGTGACCAAGTATTCTGGCATTTGCTCAATTCTGGTACGGAAGTGCAAAAACGCCGGGT
Source organism: Nostoc foliaceum FACHB-393 (assembly GCF_014698505.1). Classification (GTDB taxonomy): domain Bacteria; phylum Cyanobacteriota; class Cyanobacteriia; order Cyanobacteriales; family Nostocaceae; genus Nostoc; species Nostoc foliaceum_A. The sequence goes on from NZ_JACJTD010000090.1 coordinate 4,990, forward strand.
ATCTGTTCTCAAAAACCTCAAACAACTGGTACAAAACGTTTTGGGCAGCAGTCAAGGAAAGATTTACTTGTCTAGTGCGGATGTCTCAGATACAGATGTAAAGTATGTTTTATCACTCGCTGGAGAATATCGAGTTAACCCATTCGTCATTGTCAATAATTATCAGCACGTAGCTGGAAACTGTTACAACTATTCTGGGAGTAACCCGAAGAATCTCATCGCGGCACTAGATAAAGCGATCGCCCAAGGGGGGCATCATTTACTCTGCTGCTCTGCTCAAAAGGCTAAATCCAAATGGGGAACCCAAGCTCTGGAAGAACGGTTCCGTCGCCAATTCCCACACCTGCGAATCCTCCGAATTGACAGTGAATCCGTTGCTGATCCATCTCATGCAGCTTTCGGTTGTATTGCTCATCTGAACGAAATTCTGACTCAGTATGATTTGGTTATCGCCTCCCCAAGTCTTGAAACTGGGGTCAGCATCGACATTCGAGGACATTTTGATGCTGTTTGGGGAATATTTCAGGGAGTGCAGCCGGTTAACTCCGTGCGTCAGATGTTGGCAAGGGTTAGGGAGACTGTTGACCGTCACATTTGGGTCAGAGAGTGGGGGATGTCGGTTGTGGGCAATGGTTCCACAACGATAGGAGGATTACTCAGAAGTCAACACGTCGCAACACAAGCGAACATTGCGCTGTTGTCGGCGGCGGATAATGCGGATTTGAGCTATATTGATCAGAATTTTCAGCCCGAATCTTTGCAGACTTGGGGCAAGCGTGGTTCTGTGATTAACGTTGAGATGCGGCGCTATCGAGAATCTGTGCTTGCGGGTTTGGTCGAAGATGGTTACACCATTATTGATGCTGATGATGTTGATGATGATGAGAGTGGGGCAGTAATCGAGTCGGTTAAAGCGGCATCTGTTGAATTGTATGCTGCGGAGTGTAAAGCGATCGCGGATTCTCCAACCATCTCTGATGCCGAACTCAAGAAGCTCCTTGACACAAGGGCTAAAACCAAAACTGAACGACACCAGCAACGCAAGGCTGAATTATCCCGTCGCTACGAAATTGACGTAACCCCTGATTTGGTCGAGAAAGATGACGACGGTTGGTATCCTCAACTGCGGATGCACTACTATTTGACGCTGGGGCGGGAATTTCTGACCAACCGTGATGCGAAACGAGCAAAAGCGCAGTTGGAATTAGGGGAGAATTCGGTTTGGAAACCGGATTTTAACAAGGGGCAGTTATTACCTGCTGTGTTGTTACTCGAAAATCTGAATCTCTTACAGTTTCTTACACCAGACGTTCAGTTACGTGGCAGCGACGAGAAGATGGTGGAGTTTAAGGCACTGGCTGTAACACATCGGCACGTTATCAAGAATTATCTGAATGTGACTATCTCGGAAAAACTTACCCCGATAGCGATCGCACAGAAACTACTTGCGAAGATTGACTTGAAGTTGGATTACGTTGGTCGGTTGGGTAAGCGTGAAAATCGGGAGTGCGTTTATCGGTTTGTGCCTGTTGATGATGAGCGTGATTCGATTTTTTGCCAGTGGTTAAATCGGGATGAAGCATCTGTTTTAGCCAGCGTTCAAAATGCCAGTTCTGATTTGGTGTCAGGCACTAGTAATATAGTGTTATCGACACAAGTCATTGACACAACCTCCCAAAGATTAAATCAGGTTGAAAGTCCTGTAACTCTTGGGTGGAAGGGGCTGAAGCTGAAAATGCATCAAGGACTCGACAGCGCTAGCTCCTTCTACCAACAGCTAGTTTCCCAGCTTGGTGATGCAATTGGCGTTGCTGATGGTGAGCCTTACTGGAATGCATATCTGAATCAGTGGCAGGTTTGGGTTAACTTTGCTGACGGGTGTAGGTCTGTGGTGTGCGATTGGTTGGCGGTGGTTTAATCCATTGCATCCCAGATAATTTTAGTATCTGTGAATTGCCGGAATCGGCATACCTTACCATTACGAATATCATATACATGAGCCGCCGGAGAACAAAACGACTTTCCAGATACTCGATGGCAACCTACATAGCTACCAATGACAATGATTTCCTCTCCTGCATCAAGATATTGCTCAATTTCAAATGACCATGACTTCCAATCGTTATTGAAAGCTTTAAACACTCCTTCAACCACGGACTGTGCCCCTATGTGAGTTGTACCTTCTGGAAATCCTTCATTTTGATGTGGTCACTGTAACCCCAGGGCAAGAGGGACATGCACGGATGTCAGGTCATGCTCGTAGTGACGATGGCTTACTCGACTTGAACCTTGCTTTTCCTACTAAACTTGGTGGACACGGGCAAGGAACAAATCCAGAGCAACTTTTTGCAGCAGGTTATGCAGCCTGCTTTCATGGAACACTGGCTTTGGTTTCAACAAAAGCAGGTATTGATGCTTCAACTGCCACAGTTACATGTGCTGTAACCATTGGCAGAGATCCAGCCGATGGTGGATACATACTGTCTGCAAAATTAACTGTTGCTCTTCCTGGGGAAGACCGAGAGAAATCTGAACAGGTGGTTGCCCAAGCATACAAGCTCTGCCCCTACTCGAAAGCTATTCATGGCAATGTTGATGTGGAGGTGACGGTAGCTTGAATCATCTGGACATTATGACTGTTGATAGCTTTTTGCAATAATTTTTAAGTGACTTGCCATCTGACGCCATCATGAGGAGCAGAGCCTTGTATAGTGTCTATAAAAAAACGCGGTCGTGGGACAGGTATAGCGCTCGCGGTCATTGTCTAAGCCATGACTGAAAATTAGCTGTATCTCTTGTTGAATGAGAACTTTGGCTCGACTGTGCAGATTAATTTTCATTGTCCCTATACCCTGTAACCCACAACGTACACCCAATCTAAGCCCCAACGATAGCCATTTCTACGTCTTTTGATACAAGTTTATTTGATTTTGAGAGATTAATCAGAGATTAATGAGATATTAAGTTGAAAACGGTTCTTCAGATAGAAACTTATGACAACCGAGCAAGAGCTTCAATCTCTTTTTAATAAATTAGATCGTGATCAAGACGGCAAAGTATCCATTAATGAGCTTTTTTTAAGTCCTGGCTTAAGTGCAATCATCTCATCAGAAACAAATACCAGTAGCCCCCAGGAATTACTAGTAAATTATGATTCAGACGAAGACGGTAGTATTACCTTTGAAGAGTTAAAGTCAGCAGTTGAGAAAGCAAATAATTTAACCTAGCAGTCAAAAACCCAATACCAAATACCAATAACCAAAATCCCTCTAAGCGCCCACGCTTAGAGGGATTTACAATTTTCATGGTCATTGGTGACTCGCTAGCCCCGATGGATGACCTTGGAGGTGAAAGGCTGGCTTTTTGCAATTGTAGCAGGACAGAGGAGCAATCACATCTACAGAATTCTGAAAACTAAAAAATTTACCATCCACTCGCGTCAATATGGCAATAGTAGCGAATTGCATTAGCTCCAGGACTGCTGCTCTGTGCAGGAATTTCCTCTAGTTGCTTGTTTGAGTTTAAGAGCCTGTCAAGAAACAACTTTTACAATTTATTGTCTAGGAAGCTTACTGAGAAAGCATTTCTAGCTCAAAAGAAGCAAGGTTGTTACATAACTTGCTCTAAAAATAGCACCTCGCAAACCATAACGCTTGGATAGCAAAGCACTAATCAAACATTAAACAACCACAAAGTTATTTTCGGTTAGTGACAATCCACCAGATAATTTTGCAAATTGTAGCTGAGTAAACTCAGACGCACTGCCATCAAGGTCAAAGAACAATGCACCTGTAGCGGTGTTGTAGATAAATCGCTGAGTGTTAGTGGTTGCAGATGCTCCAAGGGTAAACTGACTTGTCTCAAGTGAACCTGGTGACAACCCGCCGCCAAAGCCAGCAGCCGATACATGAATCAGTTCATTAGTCGCGCTGAAGCCATAAATAGTATCAACACCTTCATTGAAACTATTGAAACTAAAGGTGTCAGTACCAGCTCCTCCGTACAGGCTATCATTACCCTCGCCACCTGTGAGGATATCATTACCGTTGCTCCCTACAATCAAGTCATCGTATCCTGTACCTAAGACATTTAATCGTTCAATATCTTTGTAGCTAACCTGATTTTTACCTGCCGTAATTGAGCCAATGTTAGTGGTGGCGTTGAAAGTCGAAGTGATTCCCTTGGTAGCATCGTCAGAAGAATTATAGAACAATAAATCGTCACCCTTGCCCCCATCTACTGTTTGAGTCACTAAATCAGTCACAGAAAAATAGGGGATAGTATCTGTGAATATGGTGCTTACATCGATCGTATCATTGCCATCCCCCCCAGAGAGAAAGTTATTGCCTACTGAAAGGGTAGCACTTAAACTATCGTCACCAGCGCCACCGTTGAGAGTGTTATTGCCTGATGAGGGGATAAGTCCGTATCCGTATCGGCCAGAAGCGTCAAGAGAATCATTACCATCGCCTCCAGAGAGGAAATTATCGCCAGATGAAAAACCAGCACTTAGACTATCGTCACCAGCGCCACCGATGAGGGTGTTATTGCCTGAAGGGACAAAAAATGCGAATCTGTCCTCGGAGCCAGAAGCGTCAAGAGAATCATTGCCATCGCCTCCAAAGAGTAAATTATCGCCTGAACCATTAGCACTTAAACTATCGTCACCAGCGCCACCGTTGAGGGTATTATTGCCTGAGGAAAAGATAGCACCGCCTGATCCGCCTGAGTTATCATAACGGTCAGAGGCGTTAAGAGAATCATTACCATCGCCCCCAGAGAGTAAGTTATTGCCAGATGTTGCCCCAGCACTTAAACTATCGTTACCAGCACCACCGTTGAGGGTGTTATTGCTTGTTGAATAATCAACATTCAAGATATCGTTACCAGTACCACCAACGAGGGAGTCATTCCCCGTATAAACTCTCAAGGTGTTATTATCACGATAATTCTTCCAGGTTTCATTCCCCGTACCACCAACGAGGGAGTCATTCCCAGCGCCCCCAATGAGGGTATCATTTCCCATACCACCCCTGAGCATGTCGTTGCCACTCAAGCCGTCGAGGGAGTCATTACCCCCTTGACCATTAATGAGATCATCTGATTTGTCAAAGCCCTTAACATTATTGTCGAGGTCATTAAGGAAGGTGACTGTGTTCTTATTGAAGATAGTGCTTTGGGTGGAGTTGGCATTAAAGACATCAAAGCTGTCGGTGATGCTAGTTTGCCCATCAAACAGAATATTACCCAAATCTACAGCGGCTCCAGTCGATTTGCTCAAGTTTTCTAGATTTTCCAGAGCAAAGTTTTGCAGAATGACTTTGGGACTACCCCCCTTTTCAAAGGTGATTTCCAGGTTGTTGCCATTCTGGGTCAGTAGTAGATTTTGGGCAGTAAAACCATTACCTTGGAATGCTATGGTATCTACTTCGGCAATGACTCCTGCTGTGGGGTTTGTTCCTTTACCTATGCCACCGAAATCGGTGATGGTATAAGTCGGTGTCGGCTGGTAGTAGTCGTTGTAAACAAATTTATCCTTGCCACCGCCACCTGTGAGGATATCATCGCCATTACCACCTGTGAGGATATCATCGCCATTACCACCGTTGAGGGTATTATTACCCTCGGCATAAGAAGCGTAAAGAGAATCATTGCCATCGCCCCCAGAGAGCAGGTTATCGCCTGTTGAAGACGAAGCAATCAAGTAATCGTCACCAACGCCCCCAGAGAGCAGGTTATTGCCTGATGAATTGCCGCGATAGTTATCACCCAAGGTATCGTCACCAGCGCCCCCAATCAGGGTATCATTCCCCGCCCCACCTCTGAGTATGTCGTTGCCACTTTTGCCGTCGAGGGAGTCATCACCCCTCTGACCATTGATGACATCATCTGAGTTGTCAAAGCCCTTAACATTATTGTCGAGGTCGTTAAGGAAAGTGACTGTGTTTTTGTTGAAGATAGTGCTTTGGGTGGAGTTGGCATTAAAGACATCAAAGCTGTCGGTGATGCTAGTTTGCCCATCAAACAGAATATTACCCAAGTCTACAGTGGCTCCTGTAGATTTGCTCAAGTTTTGCAGGTTTTCCAAGGCAAAGTTTTGCAGGATGACTAGGGGATAACTAGACACTGCTTCAAAGATGATTTCCAGATTGCTGCCATTCTGGGTCAACAGCAGATTTCGGGCAGTGAAGCCATCGCCTTGGAATGTTAGGGTGTCTACTTCGGCAATGACTCCTGCCGAAGGATTTACATCTTTTCCTACGCCACCGAAATCTGTGATGATATCAGTGTAGGCCCCCAAGCTCCTCAAGTTGTAAACAAATTGATCCTTACCACCACCACCAGTCAACGTGTCGTTGCCCTCGTTACCTGTAATGGTATCGTTGCCTGCAAGACCCTTAATCGTGTCCTCTTGGGAACTGCCCAGTAGGTTATCATTACCTTTGGTTCCAATGATGTTTGCCATAACTTTTACCTACCTAAATTGATTTTTGCAGTAACTTTCAGTTGTGATTTTGCAGTTTTCCTTATTTTCAGGCACAAAAATTTACTTAAATCTGCATGCTTCATACCTCACTCTTGAAAAACAGTAAATATCTCGAAAATTTACCAGATTCTAAGGCTCGTAGGATGACTTATTTAACTATTCTCTTACTATCTAAGTCTTAAGCACTCTACAGAATCATGAGGGCGTGTATTTAGGATCATCAGCCATTTCAGGCTAAATTAATCAGAAAAAATTCAGGAGTCAGTTGCCAGAATTCTCCCAATTAATTTGTAGCTCCTGATGTATAAATAAATAGTGGAACACCACACCAAATCTTGTTTTGTGGTCTTCAATCATTGGCGAGACTGAATCCCCCACTGATTGAATTTAGCCGAATGTATTCTTTTTCAATCCTTTTTGTCCAGTAGAAATTCTGAACAATCATCCAAATTTTTCCTAATTGAATGCCTAAAACTCACCCTTCATATTTGGTTTTTGCCAGTGCTTAAGTCTTACTAGAAGAGAAAATAGTCAATAGTTGACTTTTGAACAAATGTCTAGATTGAAATAATAGCCTCCAAATAATTGCATAGTAAATATATTACTTGGGTATCTATGCTGAAAAATGCATCTTGGCATATTCTTAACATTATTTACCGAAAAATGTACATACAAATACCGAGCAGATTCTTTACATTCTTCTCCTTTCTAAGCAATATTTTCTATAAATTAGTAGTTGACTAATCAAAAAGTGATAAAGAATATATAGTTTCATCTTTGAATGTTGCGATCGCCTCGCCATTCCCGATACAGCGCTTCCGGCTATTATGCAATACAGTTTTTCTCCTTGCCCTCTCCTATAAAAGCTTTCAGATTTGGGGATGTACCTCATAGCTGCCGTAAGTGCTGTAACCCCTCAAGAGGATCAACTATTGCGGCGGGGTCGTTCGATAACGAATTTGCCGCAAAAAACTGCCAGCCTTGTTGCGATAGTCGTGTTGTCAATACGGTTAATCAAGAGGTTATGAAGGCTGGCAGTTTTTCAGGTCTAGGCTCCGATAAATCCGAACAACCGAATAAGCCGCAACTGACCTGTCCCTACAAGACAGCCCGGAACGTGAAAGAACTGATTGATGCCTGGCTAACAGACCCGACTGCTATGAGTGATGATTCTCTACCACTGCTTGTCAGAGAAACAATCAAGTGGAATTGCTGGGTTTTACCTTGGCGCAATGGAGAGCGAAAGCTAAATAACTTGTACCAGAACTTCAACCCTGTAGTCGTAGATTTCCTGGCACAAGAATTAGCCACTAAGTCAAAACGCTCGGCACAACAGGAAATAAATCATGCGATCGCAGTAATGAACACCTGGGAGAAAACCAAAGGTGGGTGGACGAACCTGATGCAGCGCTATAACCAAGCGTTGCAAACAGAAAAACAGCCCCTACCTCAACAGCGCACTGCTTTGGCTCACAAAGTAAAAAATATCACTAGCAGTTCGCTCGAAGATGCTTTACGACAAGACCGAATACGCCGTCAGCAAGAGCAATCTATTCAGGTTCCATCCAATGAATATCAACACAGCCCACAAATGCTGGAGCTAAAAGCGAAACTTCAAGCCAAAGCAAATGAGCCAAAAGTTTCGAGCAACACCAGACCATCTTCCACAAATTTGAGAGAAGTTGAAGCGCAGTTAAAATTAGCACTAAGAGCCTAATTATGCACCCTAATCAAGACAACGTAGTTTCTTTCCATCCTGACAGGTCACTTGACAACTTGCCTCCACAAAATATCGAAGCGGAAGTTGCGATTTTGGGCGGGATTATGCTCGACCCAGAAGCAATAACTAGAGTCAGCGATCGCCTAATAGCCCAAGCCTTTTACATCAGCGCCCACTCATACATTTATCAAGCTGCGACAACGCTTCATGCTCTGTTTCAACCGACAGATTTACTAAGCGTCACCGCATGGTTGGCTGACCACAATTTGCTCAATCGCATTGGTGGCAGGAATAAGCTAGCAACTTTGGTAGACCGCACTGTGTCCGCCGTCAACATTGATGCTTTGGCTGATCTAGTGATGGAGAAATATCGACGGCGGCAGTTAATCAAAGTGGGCAATGAAATTGTCCAACTCGGTTACGAGACGCAAACTGAACTACCACTTGTCCTTGGTCAAGCTGAGGCGAAAGTTTTTACTGTAACCCAAAATCAAAGCGATGAACGCTCTTTGGTTTTCTCAGCACAAGACATGGGCATTGAACTTTTTCAAAAGCTGGAGATGGGGAATATGGCAGGCGACAAAGTTGGTTGGTACGACCTCGAAAATATCATCGGTGGCATTTATCCTAGCAGCTTAGTTGTAGTGGCTGCTGAATCCCACATGGGGAAAACCCATTTTATGATTTCTTATGCTTACGAAATCATGACCAAACTTGGCTTGCCTGTTCTGTATGTAACTCCTGAGATGGACAAGAATCAACTCAATGCCCGAATGCTGGCCCGAATCACAGGCGTAGACGCTTCTATGATTCAAACCAATACTCAATGCTACTGGGAACAAATAGCACAAGGCATAGGACAGATGGTGGAACTGCCTTGGAAGGTTTACGAGCATTCCTCCCCTACAACCGCAATGATTGCTTCTGCGGTGCGCCGTGCTATTACCGAATTTGGCGGTTCTATTGGTGCTGTGTTTATTGACTACTTGCAGCAGATTCCTCTAGAGTCAGGCGGAAACATGGCCTTTGAAGTCGGCAAGATTACCCGCCAGATTCGGGATATCGCCAAGTCTCACAAAATCCCCGTTTTCTTGGGCTGTCAAATCAATCGGGGGAATCAAACAACGGCTAATAAACGCCCCAATCGTCATCTGTTACGCAACTCTGGTGAAATCTTTGAGGTTTGTGACCAGTTGATTATGCTTTACCGCGATGCTGTTTACACAAAAGACCCTAGCGATGCCTTCGGCAACTCGAAGCGAGAACGCACTATCGAGTTGATTGTTGAGAAAAACAGGCTTTACGGTAAGCTCGGCACTGCAACCATGTTATGCGATTTATCCACCTCGAAATTTTTGAACTTGGCGAGATAATTTACAGCCAGATCCAGCGATCACAGCATTAGACGCATACATTCAATTACTGGAGTTTTAAAACACCGTGAAAGCGCTATCTGTTCGTCAGCCTTGGGCATGGGCAATTATTTTTGCTCTAAAGGATATTGAAAACCGAGGCTGGCCCATTCATTATCGCGGCGACATTCTGATTCACGCTGCCAAAACTTGCACCAAAAAAGATTACCAGCTAGCGAGAGAATTTTGCCAAAGCATGGGGGTAGTAATCCCAGAGTTAATCTCTCTACGTCGCGGCCAAGTTATTGGCATTGTCACAATAGTAGATTGCAAGTTCTCACAAGTTGCATCTGGCTGGGGGATGGCTGGGCAATACCATTGGCATCTGGAGAATCCGCGCGAGATTACACCGATTCCTTACATTGGCCGGTTGGGAATTTTTGAAGTACCTGATGAATTTGTGAGAAGTGCGATCGCCTCATGAAATCAGTCGTTTCTCTTTTCTCCGGTATCGGCGGACTCTGCCACCACGGAATATCAGCCGCAGGTCTATCCCACAAATTCCGAGTCCAGCAATTTGTCGAAATCTCCCCTTATTCTCAATCACAATTGCGCCATGAACAACCAGGAATTCCAATCCACGCAGATATTACTAACTACCACTGCTACCGACGACAATTCGACATTTTGTGTGGGGGATTCCCTTGTAGCGGCACCAGTAACGCTGGAGATAAAAAAGGACTTAACGACCCCAGGTCTGGACTGTGGCGCGAAATGTTCCGCATCATCAACCAGTGTAGACCAGCAATCGCTCTCATCGAAAACCCAACAGGGCTACTCTCTAGAGGAATGGCAACAGTCCTCGAAGACCTTTCCCAAATCCGGTACGTATGCGAATGGGAAACTATACCCGCGTACTGCCTCGGCTTGCCACATGAAAGAGAAAGAGTCTTTATCATTGCCTACGCCGATGGCTTATTCTACCGTCAACAGCCAACCCCCTGGGCAGACCAAATTAGAAATCAGATTACGCAAGTACGGCTCTCTCATGAAGACCGAAGCTATCAACCCGGCATTCGTGAGGTGGCTTTTGGGATTCCCGTTGGAGTAGCCAAGGGGATCAAGGGGAATTATGATGCCCGTCGTGCTTATGGCTTGAGTTGTTTTCCAAGGCAAGCTGCTGTGGTATGGAAACGAATTGATTACTTGTGGAGTTTATTGTCTATTCTCTGATAGTTCACTCTAATCGCAGAATAGGAAGAGTAATTATTAGCAAGGTTAAACCAGATTGAAGTTTAGAGTTTAAAAACATCTTAAACAACTAAAAATATTGCAAATTTGCAGAAATTACCCATCCAAAGTAGGAAGTCAAGAAGCTTTGAGTTAAGGCAACCTATTTATACTATGTGTTCTTAAGTACAGGATAATTTCATGAGCCCAATCAGCAGTGAAACTAACACTCTCAACCAAGCAAAGAAAATACTGAACAACTCAATTATTTTTTACAATCAACGTCCAATTGGAACATTAGCTGCTTGTGATTCCTCAAAAGACACTCTCAACTATAACCATTGCTTTGTTCGTGATTTCGTTACTTCAGGTCTGATTTTCCTGATGCAAGGAAGAGCAGAGATTGTCCGTAACTTTTTAGTAGAAACTTTAGAATTGCAAAGTCATGAACAACAGATGGACTTTTTTAAGCCAGGCCCCGGATTAATGCCGGCAAGTTTCAAAGTTGATGTCGAAGATGGAGAACAAGTTTTGACAGCTGATTTTGGCGAACATGCAATTGGTAGAGTCCCACCTGTAGACTCTTGCCTTTGGTGGCTGATTTTGCTAAGGGCTTATGTCAAAGCAACAAAAGATATTTCCTTAGCTCATCAACAAGATTTTCAACAAGGTATTAAGCTAATTTTAGACTTTTGCTTGGTACATCGTTTTGCTATGTACCCCACCATGTTAGTTCCAGACGGTGCTTTTATGATAGATCGCCGTATGGGAGTTTATGGAAATCCTTTAGAAATTCAAGTTTTATTTTATGCAGCTTTACAAGCAGCAACTGAGTTACTCTTACCCAATAGCGAACAGACTGAGTATCTTGATAAAATAGTGAAGCGACGTTTAGCAGCTCTTGAGTATCATATTAAAGAGTACTACTGGATAGACCTGAAGCGTTTAAACGAAATTTATTGCTATAAAAGCGAAGAATTCGGCAAGGAAGTAGCAAATAAATTTAATATTTATCCAGATTCTATTCCTTCTTGGTTAACCGAATGGCTACCAGAAACTGGAGGTTACTTAGCAGGGAACTTGGGACCTTCACAGATAGATTTTCGATTCTTTGGATTAGGGAATTTGATGGCAATCCTAGTTGGCTTAACTAGCGAACAAGAATCTCAAATGATTATGGAGTTGATTGAACAACGCTGGCATGACTTAGTTGGCTATATGCCGATGAAAATTTGTTTTCCGGCTCTAGAAGGTTTGGAGTGGAAGATTGTCACTGGCTCAGACCCAAAAAACATCGCTTGGTCTTACCACAATGGTGGACATTGGCCTGTTTTACTTTGGCTACTGGTAGCAGCTGCTTTGAAAAGCGGTAGAGATTCACTTGCTCACAAAGCTATTGAATTGGCTCAAAATCGCCTCAGTCAAGACCAATGGCCAGAATACTACGATGGCAGGCACGGTCGATTAATTGGAAAGGAAGCTCGCAAATATCAAACTTGGACTATTTCAGGTTTTTTAATCGCAACAGAAATACTAGCCAATCAGGAGCATTTAGGTTTAATTAGTTTTAATAAAGATCCTCAGATAATTAGCTGTGTAAGCTAAGACAATTCTTATATGCTCTTGTACTTATATCCTAAGTATAAGAAAGCAATATTCTGCTTATGGTGAGTAAACAACACACTGTACGAGAATTTCAATTGCTGCCAACGGGTGCTTGACTCAAAGAAGCCCACCTGTATAAGAAAAACTGCCCTGGGCAAGGAGTTCAGAGCAGCACTTGAAAATGGAAATAAAATAGGGAACTTTTAAAGCCTTGTCCCTTGGTTTATACATAATTCGTTTGGTATGTAATATTCTTCAGCTAGAGTTTTGTAATTTACGCAAAAAGAGCGAAAAACTTTTAAAGCTGCACTATAGAAGGATTAGACGCAATAAACCAAGCCCAATACAACATCCTTGACCTCAAGGGAACGATCACATGTAGAGGGGGGGGTTATAACAAGGGCGCATGATTGGCGATCGCTTACTTTGGCACACTTTCACAAAAATTTTAAGCTCTCCAGGCAATAACTAAGGCTCTACTCCTTCATCAATCCAAGCATCAATTGCTGTTTTTACCTCTAATTCAGTCACAGCAGACCATTCTTTTTCATTGATAGTTGTTTTAAATCCCGCTCTTTTACCATGACCAACTTTTTCCATTGAGTGTCCACGATACACATTTTTAGGCTTAATCATTTTTCTTAATCATCTTTAGAGAATATTATAAACTGTCTGCTCAAGAAGAAGAGTAGTTTGATTTTCTATGATGGCTGCTGATCGAGGTGATTAGCATAACTATAGATTATAGGGCTAATTTCAAGTAAGGCAGTTAAGGAATAATTTCTATTATTTAAGTAAACTACAATACTAAATATTGAGCTAAAACACATAGCTAATGGCAAAGTAAATAAAATTATAAATTTAAGATGATTTTCAAATCCTGCTCTACTATCGGGTGCATCTGAGAATAGATAAACAGTTATAGCAAAAAGAATAGCAATTAAAGAGCATAGACATTAATAATCATGAGGCTTATTGCTATTCTTTTTATAAGGCTCATTATCACTAATAACAGTTGACTACAGATTATTTTCATGGTTAACATATTAAATATTATTTATTCAATTATTTATTAATAAATAAGGTTAATTCAGAAATGTTTGCAACATATATTGTTTGGATAAAACTGGTGTTTAGCTTATCTTGCTATGTAATGCTAGGCTGGCTATTTGCTTGGACACCAGTTTGGAGTGAGGCTTTACAGCAGAGCAGTGCCTTTACTTTATCCAGAATTACTTTAATATTTTTGACTTTAACATTGACTCGCACTTTTGCTTGGAAAATTTTTGGCGTTATCAGTTGGGCTAAAACTTTAGGTTAGTGTTACATATTAAGCCAAGGCATAACTGGAATTTTACTTTTAGCTTTTAGTGGAGGAATAACATTATATGTCGTTTTATTGGTAGTACTAAGTATCGCTTGGGCTGGTGCTTTTAGTTCAGTCGCAGTAAAAAACCAATTACTTCCATTTTTTAGTCAGTTGCACACTGTGCTAATTTTGAGACTTACCTTAATTTTTGGTTTAGGTTTAGGGATGTTAGCCCGTCTGAGCAATCCCTAAAAATTATCTTTAACTTTCGGTTATACTACCCAATAGCCAAAGGAGATTTTGGGCAGTTTAGGAATGTCTCAAAAGATTAATTAGCAGACGTGATAAGTCTTAATTAACTTGGCAGATAGTGCTGTTGGCTGCTATTAACTTGGCGATTAAGAGATACAGAATCAGCCGCAGATATACCAGAGAAATATCCGTCTTTTGAACCAATTGATGGTAACGCCATTTGTTTAACTTTCACCTTGTTTAGATATGCTTCTAACTCAGATTCTAGTTTTTCGTAGAGCGCTTGCACGATAATGGCGGGTACTGCAACTGATTCAGTAGTTCCAGCAATCCCTTGATTTTTCTGTTGATCACGATTTTCAAGAATCCTACTTACAAGTCTATTAGCAGCACCTAACTTAAAAGCATTTCTAAAAGCGCGATTGCCTTGAGCAAGTTTCGCCAGTCGTTCAATAGTTTGTTCAAGATACTCAAACTGAATCTGAGTAGAGACGATATTCACTTTTCGCCCTAAGATAATCATTT
>NZ_JACJTD010000091.1 GCF_014698505.1 Nostoc foliaceum FACHB-393
CGGTTGAAATTCTCAATCAGGGTTTAAAAGATTTGGTTGAGGAAGCTTCTAAATATAAAAAGTCACAGTGATTCGCGAATATCATTCGCGAACCAATTTCCCCTTTCCACATCCCGTGAAAAGTCAGATAGGCTGACACCTTGGCGTAGAATAGTAGACTGACTTGACAACCGATGTTTTGGAGCGTGAGCGTCAATCCAATCGCATTGTGCTTTCGCTGCTTCTGACACAGCTTTTAGACAATGCTCGTCGCCAATATCTTGGGCATAGTGCAGGGCAGCATACAAAGCATGGTAGGCAGTTTCGTAATGTGCGTTCTCAATAGACTTTTGGCTAATTGCCATCAGTTGTGAGTAGATATCGCCATCTTCGTTCACTTCTTGTACAAATTTCCAGGTAACAGTGTGATTGGCCAAAATTTATCTTTTTTACCAAATTTTTTACTCCATCTAAGGAGGTCTTTTCTCAAAACTCTCCAGTCGCTCATAAATCACTAACCAAGCTAAATCTCTAGGCTGACCTGACATAGGGTCAGGCTCTAGCCTGCTTGCTCAAAGCTATTTTCTGTCAAGAAGATAGCGTAAGCATCAAAAATCAGTAGCTAAGATGCTTGCTGGACAAAGCTTCAGCCAAGGACGTACAGTTTACCGTTTTGGCACGGTGATGCTATGGATGCCAATACTCCATCCAATACCTGCTGGGTGAACAGTTCCCTGTTTCTGATAACAATAGATGGAAGAGGTCAAAATATTTGGCGAAGGGTATAAAAAATGGGAGAGGCTAAACGACGTAAGCAGTCTAACGGCAACGGATTCGGAAACTTTAACTTAGAGCGGGCAGTCGAAAAAGAATTGGCATATCTACAAAAAAATCGACTAGGTGTGATCTGGCTTGATACGCTTCATCGAATTATAAATGAATATCCAGGCAGCATTATTAAGGAAGAGCTTGAACAAGGCGGATACACCAAAGCCATTAGCAATTTTGAGCAATTATGCGCTAGTACAAAGGATGAAACTCTGATTTACCTGATGCAAGGGTTGTGGCTAATTTTTCACAAAGATAAAAATTTTAGCTTTAAAAACTATAGCCCTTTCAGTGGTGAAGACATGAAGGTAGTGGTTAAACTTTATATCAATACATTGATCTGCGTCTTAATCGCAGAATCAGAACTTTCGTCCATGCAAGCAGCCACCGAATAACGGCGTTGCTGAAATTGGTGTATGTCTAATGCACCAAAAGCCTGACAGTTCATTCGATAAGTAATTGGGCAGAATTAATTACACAATGTCATTGCGAATGAAGCGTAAAGCCAAAGCAGACGCTATCGCGAACGCACAGTAGCATCTCCAAAAGTTGCCAAATGAAGCAATCGCAAGCCTTTCTCGAATGGCACTAAGATAAGCGCAAACCCGTAATTTAACTGGCTTTTGAGTGTGGGGAGTGTGGGGAGCCAGATTTCTTCCCCATCCTCCCACACCTCCCACACCTCCCTCAAACAAAGGTTTCAGGTTTTCTTAGTGCCATTCAGCCTTTCTCCTTGCTTCTCTTCTGACGCTGCGCGTAGCAAGATCCCCGAAGGGGTACGCTTCATTTAATTACGCTCACAACTCCAGTAAATATTTTTGTCCACCTACTTGTATTCAACTCAATCAGGGGATGATTTACGCCATCCATTCCACCCAATCAGGGGCATCTGCCACCAGTTGAGCAAACTTATTCGGGTCAATATCCTCAAACTTGAAGATCACGCCCCACCGCTCATCAATCGTTAGTGTACTGAGTAATTCTTTAACTGACTCCACCCCATATTCAACCCGCTCAATAGCCAGCCGAGCGTAATATTTAACCCGTTCCCACCAAGAATCACTGAGTTCTACATCTGTGTCCATACCCCCCCGATTATTACTTCCATCTTCATTAATGGGGGGTGTGGACGGCGGGTTAATCCCATACTGAGCCTGCATTCTAGCTGCGTAAGCCGCATCTCGCTCAAGTGACTCTTGCCGCTTTCGTTCCCTCTCTTCCCGTTGCCTTTGCCGATACTCCAGAACCTTCTGGATAAACTTGACATCCTCAGTATTCAGCCGATAATACCGAACCCTCTGTCCGTCCTCAAGCGGTCGCCGTGACTCAGTGGATAGTCCAAGTTGCGAGAGATACTGCCCCAAAATCCACATCGGAGACTCCGATAGCGGGATGGTCAGATTGAGAATACCTTTAACGTGAGATGCGTTGCGTTTAGAGAACTCGGCTAAAACCTGAATCATCGCCTCATCCCCTTTGATCTCAACCCCAGACATGAGATCGATCAACACTGCCCTCAGTCCTAGCCGATGACGCATAAGCCACGCGGTAGAATGATTGCTCCAGTCAGTGCAAATAGCCAAGCGCTCCCGTTCCGATTTATCGCGTTCCACAACAACAGCAGGCGGTGGAATAAATTCTCGCCCCTCTTCATCAGTGACCATTTCCCCAGGGGTTGCCAATATCGCTTCAAGTGCGACAATCTTTTTAATTAAGCGTCCCCCATCATCTTGCTCAACCAGTTCAGGGGTAACGCTCATGCCATAAGTGTCCTGAATGCGGAACTTCTCACACTCCAAAACCTCCTCTGGCTTGAGATAATCCTGATGCTGCCTGCTGTTGTAAGTCCTTCTGTCAATATCTTTAGCATTCGCCACCTTGCGGTAATGCTCCTCATCGATGGCGATACCCGCCGCCTTCATCCACCGGGAAGCCCCCTCATCGGTTGCATCACCCACAGGCGCAATAGTATTGCCCATCTCTTCTAAGAGCGATCGCAAATCAGCCCGTAAATGATTGATAGACCAATTGCGTTGCCCTTCAATCTGACAACTAGCATCTAATGCCCAATCCTTCTCAGCCCCACGTTTGCCCGTTTCCCGGTTAATGCGAATCAGAAAAGCGGTCATCTCATTTGTTTGAAGAATCTTTTCTTTAATGCGTCGGGCATTAGTTTCGGCGTAACCAAAGGGAGGACGAGGAGCCACCCAAACATACATGGGGACATTTGGACGATACCGCCATAATTGCTGGGCGCATTCTGTAGCCGACTGCGAGACAGCATGAAACACGCCAAACACGGCATCAAAATGATAGCTGGAAATGTCAACCCCTGAACTGAGACTGGGAGTAATTAAAAAAGCGTCAAGATCCTTAATGGCAATGTTAATCTCCCTAATGAAAATCACATTTTCCTCACTGCCACTGTTCTCGGAGTGAATAGCCCACACCCGTAGCTGTCGATCTTCGGCTGATTCCGGTATATTATCATCAGGCGTATCCATCGATGTCCCGTCATTCAGCGCTCGTTCCAACTTTTTGATGAACCGCTTGCTGTCGCTGACCATCATCAACTTTTTACCCAACATGAGTTGAGCGTGGAACTCGGCAACGATTGCGCTGCTGTTTTTCCCCTCGTACCAATGAACTTGACGACCACCTGAGCGATACAGGTTTTTGATGATGTAGGGTTTTTCACCAGCCGGTCGCAAATTCATGAAAAACTCAATGGTCAAATCATCCAAGTGAGCATCAGCTAAAACAACCAGCTTGGCGTTGTAAACTAGATACTCCAGCACTTCCAGAATCGCCCCCCTGTGTTCCTTGCAAGTTTTGGACTTGAGCAAGTGAGCGAGATACTGGCAGGCTTCATCAATAAATAGAATGTCATAAGCCTGTAAATCATTTGCCATTTTATACAGAGAATCCACGGTAATGCTGAGAGCTTTTACCTGACCCCAATCCCCGCAAGAAATCGCGGAGTACATTGCTGTTTGTAAGCGATCGCTGAGATTCTTGAGCAAAGTAACCCGATGCCCATTGTTCAAAAAACTGAGTTGGGGGTTCTCTCTTCTGAGAACTGCCAAAATTTCAGTCTTTCCTGTTCCCATATCGGAAACCAAACCAACTAACCCCGATTGAGGTAGGGAGTGGATCGCAAGTGAGAGATAACGGGTATTAACTGTCACATCGGGCTTGTACTTATGGAGTCCCCTGGCACGATTGATGAAAAATCTTTGCTTGTACTCGCTGATTCTCAAGGCATCAGCAATCATTGTGGTGACGGCTTTATCCGCCTTTTTCCCCAAAACTACAACCCAATCGTCAATTCCTTTTTCTGGCCCTGGCAGCAGCGCTACTTCACATTGGCAACAAAGTTCTACAATTGCAGAAGCTGTCCGGCGTGTGGCTTGAAAAATCTGCTGTTTAGTTTTGGGTTTGCTTTCGTAGTCGAACAGAACAACGAATTTACGTCCTTTTTGAGTCATTGGGACTAAATCAGGGTGTAGTCTTTCTAAATCCTCCTTGCCCACTCGACCATTCCAGATTCCAGGGAGTGCGATCGCTACAAATCCCAAAGTCAGCAAGCAACCAGCCTTCTTCTCCCCCTCCGTAAGGATTACAGGGATTTCGGGGTGAGCCATTACCCAAGCCCAGAACCCTAACGCTTCTCCCTCCGAGGTAATGGTAATATGTTCTGGCATCGGCACGTTATAGCGAAGTGATACCAACCGCCATAAATGTAGGGGCATTCTCAAGTAGGTAACTCGGTTGGGAGTTTTGGGCGGTGACTCGTACTTGACTGGCTTTTGAGTTTGCTGCTGTGTTGTCTTGTCCCATTCCAGTCTGGGGTAATCTGGTTTCATCCGTCCCCAGTCCATCGCCAACCAATCATTAAGCGGGTCAAGTCCACTAACCCACCATGCACCGGCTTCCGCGTGGGCATATCGTTTCAAGTAGCCATCACGCAGTCGCCCATCGTTACGTCTGGCAGTTTGAGGTAGGGCGCATAACAGATATTCGTATACTGATGGCCCTGATAGAGAACGGACATTTAAAGCTGTTAACTTTGGGTCAACACCTGAACCAATAACCCATTCTTGCCAATGGCTTTGAGTTAGCTGGTCGTTCCCATTAGCTTCATTGATGCTAATTACATTGGTTTGCGCCATTTTGATAACCTCCGATAATGGTTGTATTCATCGGAGCTACCCACTGTTAATGGCTAAAGTAGCAGTGCTGATATCAAGTGTGCCAATGGCTAACCACTTTATCTCTACTCAGTAAAGAAAAAATTTCAGATTTACAAGAAACCAATCGTCTTGACTAAAAGGCCTGAAATTAAGAGCATGAAACTCTCATGATTAGTTTTATAGGGTTGATGTCACCTGATTAAAGCTGTGCTAACTTTACCTCAACTACGCAGACATTGTTAAACTGAGATTGCTATATAAACGGTTAGTAGCCTAATTGCTAGGCGTATGTCTTGCGTATGGGCAGCTAGCCGATTTCTTATTTTTTACTTGCTTCCAAAGCTGACCAAGCGGCTGGTGTAATGTTTGGAATTAGTTTATGAATAGTCAAAAATGCAGAAATCAGCCCTATGCTTTAGCTCAAGGCAAAATAAAACAGCTTTTAATTGAAAAAACAAAATATTCACGATGCTATCCTCATATACGAGGCATCTAGGCTTAAAATTCATCCCTAAATTATTTGCATCTAAGTAGCTATTGCTGACATTCCGCTTTAAATCTAGAGTCGGGGAAAATTGTAGCGCCAGATGCCTTTTTTGCAATTTGTCCAAAAAAAGGCATAAAATATCCGACCCTGTATGCTAAGATTGCGAACAGGGGTCGAGTCGTGAGGCCTCGTTAGTTCTTCAAACAATTTGGTGTCTGTCTGACCCGCCAAAGTCTTGGACATCAATACTGTTATCTAACGACTCCCCTTACCATTTTGACTATCCGAATATACTGCTAGTGTCGTTGCCCCCTCCTTCTTGTATTGATTGATTTCAGTCTGATTTGCAGACTTACTTTGGTAAGGTTAGCATGAAAAGCTGCTTGACAGTATCAAAACAGGCTAATCTGTTTTGTTTTGCAGGCTTGCAAATACTCAGGCATTTGCCTGAAAAACAAATCCACTCGCGCTATCCACCCTTTCAATAGACAGTTAACTCTTGAAGTAGTGTGCTTAAGCAGTTGAGTAAGCCATTTTATCAACGGTGCTAGTTCATCTAGCACCGTTTCAGTTTTTTCTAATCGAGAACATATATTTTGAACCATGTTTTCCTTTAATACTATTCGTGCGGTGTTTGGTGCTGTTCGGTTAACCATTGCAGTGCTAGCACTCTCAAAATGTGGCTCATATTCGTTTTCATGCTTGTGCAAGCCTGCTTGAGTTGCTCTCGTTCATCTTCCAGCATGAAAACCCTGACCTCTGCTGCACCTTCTTGGCGACTGGTAACTATTGGAATGCTCATAATAAGCTCTGTTTGGCTAGCTGTGTTATACGAACCTTGCTCATTAGTATAACATTCAGGCGAATTGCTGTGTGATACAGATGAAGAGATTTCTTCTGTTAATTTTTGTGATGACTCTGGCTCAATAACTTTTTTGGAGGTTCTAGATACCCCTTTTGTACTAAGACTTCTTTTATAAGTTCGTCCAATAAGCTGCTAACAGTTTTATCCTCATCCTCTGCCCATCGCTCTAGCGCTTGTTTTACATGATCGCTTGTGACAAACATTACTCGTGGTCTTTTACCTGCTGGCATTTTTTAACTTTAAATTGTGTACCTCAGTCAAGACAGTAGCTAATTCTCAGATACTTAGCTACAATCTGTCTGATTTTTTTTTGAGAAAAGTAAATTAATTCTTCTATCTGTGCTGATAATTCTCTGAGAAAATGCTACTTTAAAGTTGTCAGCCAAAAACAGCCACTCAACAAAGGCAATAGAAGCCAGAAAGTGATGCTTTGGCTTGCCCCTAACTGGATATCTGGATTTGTCTAGATTTGACTAAAAATCAACGCCAAGCCAGAAAAAACAAGACTTTAACAATTATCTGAACCATGACAACCTTATATTCCAATGCCAAAAATTGGCTAGTTCAAGCAGACTTGTTAGCCAAATCTGGGCTAACTGACCTTATCGCCGGAAAAGATTCAGGAGCAGGGTATGGGAAGGCAATCATCGGTGATTTTTCGATCATGATGCCAGCCGCATACTCACTTGTTCGCAACCGAAACATCATGCACCACGAAACCATCTCAAAAGATGGGGCATGGCTGCGATATGTAGAAGGAACGCGGCTGGACTTAAAAGATGTTCAATTTTTCTGGGGCAGTGCTGCTCTAGCGCAAAGTGACCACACCCTGTTACACGAGGATAAGGCCAAAAAAGCAGAACTGGCATTAGAAAGCATCCTTGCAGACTTAGCAGTTCTGAATATTCCCGATGGAGTCAAGCTTTCGATTAGTTTGAGCAACCACAACCCCGAACGCTGGGGCCAAGAGATTAAGCGCAGAGTTGAAGGGACTCACACCTTTGAGCATCTGCATCCTGTAACTCGTTCCATTGTCACCAAGACAGTTGAAATCGTTGTTACTGGCATTTATCCCGAAGGGTTTGGAAGCATTGCCCACTGCTTATTCGGTGAAGCGTCCCTGGTGCTTGACCCCTCAGAATTAGCGATCGCACTCGATATTGGTTCATCAACTTGGTTGATTACCGTGTTCAACGGTAGCGGTGCAGTGATTGACCGTCACTTGATTGAGGGTGGTTGCGGTGAACTGCACACCATGATTGCAGAAGCGCTCGACAAGCGAAACGACCGAGTGAGTCTGCTGTCCAAGGATGTGAAGCACTCGCCCAGTTTGGTGAACCAAGGGATTATTGAAGCCACTTTCACTTATGGAGGCAACCACCTGACAGGTAAGAAGTTTGAAACCGAGTACAGCCAATGTCTAGATGAGTGGTGGTCTACCAGGATTGAGAAATTCGCCAACTTTGTGACTGCTGGTAATTATCTAGACCGCGCTAAATACCTTGTCGCCTGGGGTGGGGGTGTTTCCTTGCCCGTGGTGGATCAGAACCTCGCCTCTTTAGGCTTTGTGGTCTTGAATAATCCCCAATTCATCAATGCTTTGGGGTTGAAGCTATTAACTCAAATTGCAAGAGGAGCTTAATCAATGAATTATGAATCTCGGCGTATAACCATCTCCTACCTAGCAGTAATTGAATTGTGCAAGATGTTTGATTTACCCCAAGACGCGCCAACACAAGCATTATCAGCAGGTGTAGAAAAGCTGATTTTTCAACATGGCAATGTGCAAACAACGCCCAAACCCGAAACAGCAACATCTACACAGCCCAATAAATCGGCACTTAGCGCAATGGTCACTAATTTCAAAGGGGCAGCATGAACAGAACCAGATTTAGAAACACGGTTTTAGGCATTGGTGCAACAGCAGCAGCGTTAGCCCTTGGCTATTTCGGAGTGCAGCACAATGGCCGTAACAATATGTTTACCATCGCCGCAGCTATCGGGGGTGGAGGTGCAATCAGCTATGTACTTCAAAAACCGAACCAGCCACAAGCCCCAAGTAATCAGCCAGAACCCCAACCCATACCGATGAAAACCCAAAGGAAAAGAAATAAGTTGTGAGATCCCAAACATGATGCAGACACAACCCCAGAAGGGGACTAGCTCTGATCATCAGTAGTTCGGGCAAGAGTATTGTATAGAAAATAGGAGGAATTATGTCACAGTCAGGGTTTGAGGCGCTTAAAGAAATGATTTCTAGAAACCTCGATAAAGGTAAAAAAGGGGAGACAACCTTTCATGGTGAACCGTCTGAAAATGTCAGTCCAATTTTAAGGGCAGCTAGCGAATTAGGTTTAGAGCAACACACTGTTTTGAAGCCAAACGGGGAGACTTACAAAATCACTCTCAAGCGAAAGAATTAGAAGTTACGCGATAAAAACCCAAAGTCAAGGAAACAAGTCATGAGCGACCAAGAAACCATGCAGACACAAGCATCGCTAACAACAACCGAAATCATGACCATCATCCTCGGTTGCGAACAAACTCTTAGGTTTGTGCAAGCATCTCCCAATTACAAGCAAATCGAAGCATCCGAGCGGTTCAGTACATCGAATGACTTAAAGATGGGCGATGCAGTCCAAGCCTTGATGGAGATTCACGAAGCGATTCTAAATATCGAGTTCTACTCTCAAGTTTGAGGAACTTATGTTAGAAACGACAACTTTGCAATGTAACCACCTCTATGAATTCCGTGGTCAACAACTGCGCTACAGCCATCGGTCTAATTGTCGAGTCAATGAACCTTTCATATTCAATGACTCTAAGGGCAAGCGCAAAGAATTAAGTCAAAACCAAGTGCAGAGGGAGGTTTTTGAACTTGTTGAATTTCGTGAGAACTGATAATGAAGCGATTGCACCGACGACCAATCATTGCAATCGCCCCACTCCGGGACGTATCTCTCGCCGCAGAAACGAAAGTACAAAAGGATTCTAACAAATGGCACTCGATTATAGAAATCCCAATGATTGGGGACGCTGTTCTTTCACTGATAATGCTTTAAAACTCCAGCAATTTAAGGCTCTTAACCCAACAGCTACGAAGCGCGAAATAAATAGTTTTCTTTGCAGCCAAAACTTACCCCTCACAGGAACGGAATTTCTAGCAACTCATGAAACCATCGATGACCATCCATACTCTGCTGCATTTGGTCAGTTCTTGGGTAACGGTATTGACGCGGACATTGCAAATATTCTGGCATTTGGCTCTAACCGATTTGATTTAATTTCTGATGATTTTGACGACCCCATAAGGCAATTAGCAGCGAGAATTTATAACCGATTTGAAGAGATGGGTTACTGGGATGAATTGCCCCAAGAGTCGAGCGATATCGACTACGACAACATACCTTATTAGGAGATTAAGCAATGGACTTTGCAATACGCAATCCGGTAGTTGGTCATAGTTCGCATATTGACGAGAAAGCGCAATCTTGGGGAGGATTTGAGTCTGATATTCTGGGCTATCTTTCGGATATAAACAAGCTCGAACAGTTTGCGGATTATGCGAATAATGCCCAAGAATTATCTGACAGATTAGAACCATTTTTGGACAATGCCAAGGTCGTCTTTGAGGCAATGGAGAAGTTGACCAAAGGGCAAGTAACCTGGGTCGAACTTCGTAAACAATACGGTTCTCATGTTGCGGGTGCTATTGCCAAAATTCGCAAACTAAACTCTGAATTTGATTCAGAGATGAGTAAAATAGATGCCCAAGATAGAGCCGACTTATTGCGAATTGACCAAAAACGTAAGCACGGACTAGCCGAAGTTGCAGCCCAATTGCATCAAGATTTACAAACTGAATTGTGGCGGCATGAAAACAAGATTAGCGGCATCGAAAATAGGCAAGTTGTGCAAGCAGAACGGCAAGCAATTACTACGGGCTTGAGGGAGAAACGCCAACAACTTTTAGCCCGTGCGCGGTATGGCTCAAGGGCTTTAGAACCCAACCAAGCACCCCAAGAAGTAATACCAGTTACTAGCCAAACTTCTGCACCAGCGTCTAGTGTTTCAGCAACAGGAACAGTGAGAGGATGGGGCGCAATGTTGGGTAACTTGTGGCAGAAGTTGGGCGATAGATAACTATTAGTTGAAAGGACACAGGCTGATGCTAGTAAGGAAACGAAATGAAGATCCTCGTAGCGTCAGCCCTTTTTCAATGGAAGGGCTGGCACAAACACCACAACAACAACATCAGCATCAACAACCCGAACAGTTACCACCACTGCCAGAAAACAACCGGGGTAGAACATTTAGACGTGCTGGTAATGCTTGTGAGATTGTCGCTGGCAGTTGTCTAAATAGTGCAGTTATTTTCACTTTTCATCTGTTGCAAGTTCACCCCGTTGGAATGTTCTTAGCTGTGGGTACTGCACACCTGTATTTTACTGCCACTGCAACAGGTGAAGGTTTTAATAATTTCGTTACTAATTTAATGACTGGTTGCAGTGCGTCATTAGCCCTATTGTGTGCCCTCAATGAACCCATTAGTGAGTGGAATGAAGCGAGAACTTCTACACAAACAGCTATTACTTCAATTGAGTCGGTTTATAAGCCAAAAACTGCTGAATCTTCAAGTTGGATGGATGGTGCAGGAGTGGGCATATTTCTAGCGATATTAATGATTTTTCTATTTGGTGGTAGGAGAGGTAAATGAACTATTTAAGTGACAAACATAAACAGTTATCCGAGTCGCAACAATCGGGTTTAATGTTGTGGTTTGGTCGTCTGCCAATGGACAAGAAAGCTGTTGCAATTGGGCTGAGTTTAACTGTTGGTATTAGCTCGGCGGCGATGGCGTGGAAAGGGGAATCAAGCGACCGCATTTATTTCTGCGTTCGGACTCCCCAGAAAAAATTGGTATGTCAGGACAAGAATAACAGACCATTTCGCATGACCCCCTTTTATTGGTCACAGTGGCAGTTAGAAGGAATGCCCCGCCAAGTAGTGCGTGACCCAGCTATGGGGGTAAACGGGCTGGTGAAAGCGACTAACCCTTACAAACCGTTTTGGGCGTTTGGGGGATTCCTGGGGTTTGCGCTTGCTGGGTGGATGTTGCGCCACTGCCAGTATGAGGAGAAGCAGAGAGCAGTCTTTGAAGACATTGCCCAAAAACGGGACGCAGCAAAGGCAGAGATGGCCGCACGTTCCGAGTTAATAGAGAGCTATCGAGATGTTGCGATCGCAGAAGTCCAACTACAAGCTGACCTGGATCTAGTGGCCAATGATCGCACTGTGGATATCCAAAAAGCTGAGATTTACGCTCACACGGAAATTGAAGTTACGCAGATGGAGGCAACTGACGCTATTTTTGAGGCGCAAACGGCTGGGATGACCGAGCAACAGAAGGCAGATTATATTAAGCAGTTGCGTGAGATGAAAACGCCTTATTTGCAAGGTAGCCAGACTTTAGCGGGGACGATTGACCCCAACGATAAAGTTACTGGGGCAGACAACCAAGCGATCGCACCACAGGACAATAAAACGGCATGGGTGCAAAACCTAATTAAACAAACTGCCCTTATCTGGGGCAACCAGGGAGGCGGTAAATCTTGGCTAGCCCGTTATGTAATCCAACTCAAAAAACAAGCCGGCTACCGTGTGATTGTCCTTGACCCCGACTCGAACCGTAGTGAATGGCGAGGAGTTGAAAGTTACCACTCCTGGGATGATATTGAACAGCAGATCCGCGATTACGTTCAAGAATTAGAATCACGGTTAAAAACCTTTAATAATTCATCATTGAGTGAGTCGCAATGGCGGCAGAAACTTTGGGCATCAGGTAAAGCTTTGTCTTTAATCTGTGAGGAGGCCACCACATACGGCGACTTCATTAAAGATGCAGAACTGTTAGACAAATTCGGCAAGCTGGCACTAACCAAAAGCCGTAAACAAGAGATGCCTTTAACCGTTGTAGCTCATAACAATACCCAGACGTGTTTATTCGGCATTAAGGGATTACATAATCTTGTTTCTAAGATGCTGCAAGTTGAATGTTTGGCGGAAGTAGATTCAGTTACACTACAGCCTTCATCAACTGGTTTTGCTAAGGTAAAACTCGATAGTTCTAACGAATGGCTTGATGTTAATCTGCCCAAAATGACAGCGAAAATATCTGACTTTAGCGACGCTCTCCCAGCAGAATCTAACCCCAATCCCCCCATCGATAAAGCTACTTTAGAGCGGATTTATGAACTGGAATTCAATCTTGGTAACAAAGCAGGTGACACCCAAGATGAACCTAATAAACTATCACCAATAGCGCAAAAACTGTATGAATATCTCACCAGAACTGAACGAATTGAAGCTGATGTAAGAGAGTTCAAGGGCAATTTTAAAGTGAACGGTGAGAGATTTAGTGTTGAGCAAATCAAGGGCTGGATGTATGAAATTGTGGGGGCAGGATTGGCGGACTGGATAGCCGAGGGTGTTATCAGGCTCAATCAAATTTGACTGCGATTGGTGTCTGGTGTCTAGCCCCAAAAACGCCCTTTTTTCGCGGACACTGGACACCGGACACCACAGACACCAAAGCTCAAAACCCTTATCCTGTCCAGACACCAGCAGACACTACCCCAGACACCGCCCAGACACCAAGTGTCTTCAACGTGTCCGCTAGACACCAATAAGAAATAACCGAATAAACAGCCATTTATTATTAGAGGATTATCAACATCATGCTGAGAATAGTAATTGTTGAACCAGAAACATTCACGCTCTTGGGCATCAAAGGCGCTATTTCACAATCTCCTGATATAGAAGTTACTGGTGATGCCATCAGTGGAAAGATAGGTTTTCAGCTAATTGAACAGACCAACCCTGATGTTGTGTTAGTTGATTTACTATTGCCCGACATGAGTGGTTTAGAACTGACTAGCTCAATCAAAAGGAAAACTAATAGTAAAGTGGTGATTTTTACTAATCAGACTCATTCCGACTTTATTAAGTCAGCTTTTCGTCATGGGGCTGATTCTTATATGCTCAAAAGTGCTGATATAGAATTGATTGAACTAGCCATCAAGAGAGCTTACTCTGATGAATGCCTGCTTGACCCGAAGCTGGCTAAAAAACTGTTAAAAAGCCTTGATAAAAATAGATATATTGACCCCAACTCCGTTGACAAAAACTTGCTTGACTCTCCCACCGAACGACAAATACAAGTCCTGCGTTTACTGGCTCAGGGTTTAGGTTTTGAACAGATTGCCAAAGAAATGTTTCTCTCTGTTAGTACAGTCAAACATTACGCCAGCGATTTGTACAGTAAATGGCACGTCAAGAACAGTTATGAGGCGATAAAAAGAGGGGCGATGCTTGGTTATATAGACTATAACTTGATTGTGAATGAATGATGTATTGGTGAGGATAGCGAAAGGATTAAGTTGGATATTGGTGGGGTTTATTTTTGTACAAAATCTCTATATTCCTAACTAGCCCAATCGTTGCTGCAATACGCCCAGCGCACCGTCAGAAAATCGGCAGTCATTATTGAGATACAGCCCAACTTTAAGGTAAAGGGTCAACGGTTCAGTTCTGAGGAATTGAAGCGACTGTTTAATGAACTGGTAGAGGCGAGTCTGTCCGTCTGGCTAGATGCTACGACCATCGAAATTCCCCAAAATCGGACAGATGGACAGGACGGACAGAATTAGACAGAAACCTTATACAGTAATGGACAGAGGCGACAGAGTAGCAGACAGACACATATTCAGCAGACACAAAACCCTAGCTGACCACTGGCTAGGTTTTCTTTTTCAGGCTGAAGTTTTGTTGAAAATAGAAGCGGATATCGCCCTAGTTACTACACAAACTAATAGTGTCGATCATTGCCTCAGTGGTAGTAGCGATGTCGGATCAGCGTTATCTGAGTATAGTTGTTATTTTAATAACGTCTTTTAAGCTAAGTATTTTTTGCCAAATGCTGGCATACAGCTAGCTAAAAAGACAGGTTTTGATTTAATTAAAGGTAGCGTATGGAACAAGTAATTGTAACCTATTTAACATCAATCAAGAATGAATTAAGGGAAACTGGTAGACAAAGAAAAAATCTCAAAATTAAAAGTATTCTTAACCAACTTGGTTGTCAGCGTAGAAGTCAGTCACTTATTGATAAATTCAATAACTGTTTAGCTGATTTGGGCTTAAAAATAATCCCAGCATTTAATATTGATTTATCATATGATGAAAGAGTCGCTATTTACTTTGATGGAGTTACTTCTACAGAAAATGAAGTAGAACCGATAGATCCTATCGCAGAAAAAAATAGTCTAAATTTCTTGAACCCTTTAAAAGTTAAACATGATTTATTCTATTATTTATTTGATTTTAATTCTGAGCAAGAATACGAGAATTTTCAAGCTTGTTTAGACTCAAATAAACCAGTTGGTCTATTCCTGATTCCATCCAAAGAGGATTTCTTTTCTGATGTTGTAGCGAAAATCTTAACTTATGAACTAATTCGGAAAAAACAATATATAGGAGTGGCTCCAAATTTAGTAACCTCTAATGCCTCTTTTAATAGTTATCTTCATGAAAATGAAATAAATGAATCTGTAGATACTGGCGATAAATCTCAATTCCCATTCTCAAGTATTTTGCACTTTAGTCAGTCAACAATGACCAACGTAATACTGGGAGATACAAGTTTTGAGCTAATTGAATCAGAAAAATTTGATGAACAATTTAACCAGCTATCACTGTATACTAATAAATACTATTCAGAACAATTTTTCATTCTATTTCATTGTCCTTCGGAAGCAGAGATATCTAAGCATCAGAAGAAGGATTTGTTTGGATATTTGGTAGACACAATTGCTAAGAAGTTACCATTTGTATTTACATTAAGGTGTAAGTATCCTGACGATAAATCAGTTCCTTCAGAAGTCAGGAAAGATATACAACATCATTTAAGTCTTTTATTAGAAGCTCCAAATTATATTTCCGACGATGAGAGCTTATCAATAATTGACTATTTTTTAGAATTACAGAAAATACAAGTTCAGGCAGAAGCTCAGTTACTTATTAGTATGAAAACTGAGCATTTTAAAACTTTGGTTTATGGTTCTGAGTCTGATGAACACATATATCTCAAATATTTTGCTATTAGAACTCTTGAATACCAGGGTTATAATCTATCCCAAATTCGCTGTGAAGCAACAGTAAATCCTGATAGTAATGAAACAGACGGGAAATCAAAAGTCAAGAGAAGGCCAGATGTTTATATTGAGGATAATACAATAGTTGAGGTAGAAACGTTAAGAGGTAAGGCATGTGGAGAGAACGTTTTTCTTGATTTAATACAAGATATATCAATAAAAATAGATGGATGGCCTAGTAAAGTGAGGTGTGTCTGGCTCGTACTTCCTGGATTTGAAATTGCCCGTAATTACTATCAACTTAAAAAAACACAAGAAATTTTAGAAGAAAAATTAAGAGAGAAATATGATAAATCAATTAAATTTTATATTATGGCTCCCGATTATAAAAATCATCAACTAATTCCTGTATCATTTGATTTGATAAGCTATCCATCCTTTCAAAGAAGACCAGTAGCTCCTCCACATATACATACAAAAGCTGTCCCTCCAGAATCACCAGTAATTGACTTCAAATATGTAAAGGGTTTAAATGAAGAGAAGAGTAAGCTTAATAAGCTCTTAAAAATACAGTTAAAAGGAATTAATAGTCATATTAATGGAATATTATTTTTTGGCTTACCTGGATGTGGTAAGACTCTTTTAGCCAATGCATTTGCTAACGAATCTGGAAGATACTTTTTTAAGCTCTCTCCATGTGATATTCAGAGTATGTGGATTGGACAAAGCCAAAAAAATTTGAGAGCTATTTTTGCTCAAGCTAAAAAGAAAGCGCCATCTGTCGTATTTATTGATGAATTAGATAGTATTGGCTTTAGTAGGCATGAACTACACGCACATACAGATCAAAAAGCGACGATTAACCAACTACTAATAGAATTAAATAATATTGGAGATCATGATGTAATCGTTATCGCCGCAACTAACTATCTAAATGGCATTGATAATGCCCTGAAACGTTCGGGTAGATTAGATTGGAAAATACCTATTTTGCCACCGAATGCACTTGAAAGAACTGAGCTATTCAAACATTACCTTTCACTATCAAAAGTTGGTGATAATCTTTCAGATACAAGCGGATTTTGGAATTTAATAGATTATGAAGAATTAGGTAAAGAAAGTAAAAAGCTAACTCCTTCTGACATTGAGCTAGTCTGCAAAGAAATTAGAAATGATATTTTACTTGATGAAATTTCGCCTCAATTAACAACTTCATGTGTGGCTTCTTATATAAATAACCTTAGAGAAGGAAATTTAACACTAATAGAATCCCAAGTTTCACAATTTATGAGTGACTGTAAGAGCTTAAGTATAAAAAGTGAGAAGCTTGAACTTCTCAAGAATGAGTGGAGTCTCTATTGAATCCAAAAACGTGTTATCTCAATCGTGGTTGGTGGCCGCACAACATTTGTGAGAGGGCAGGCGATTGCTTTTCTCTTCCGTGCCAGAGCGATCGCCTCCGGCGGGGCGTAGCCCATCGCTGTTTTCCGGGACAATTAAGATGGATTTAACTACATTCAGTACTCAGTAGCTACCTGATTGGAGGAGATAATGGGAGAAGCGAAACGCCGTCAGAAGTTAGACCCCAATTGGGCTAAATCAGGGGGATTCAGTCAGCCTAACAAACCAAAAATTACCTACTTGACTGAAGAACACCCCGACTATCAAAAAGCCAGTGAGTTAAAAAATACCTTCTACCCTGACAAAAACTTTGTTTACCTAGTCCGCCTAGACTACTCAGATGGTGATTACTTCGTGGGGGCAGTAAACGCATTCTTGCAAGGTACTGAGATTACAGTCAACGCGATTTGGTCAGCTAACCCCAATTCTCAACGCACGGGTCTAGAGTTATTACAAAGTATTCGTCGAGATATTGGTTTGAAAGCCAGAGACGACATGAATCAATCATCTGTTGCAATTGACGACATGAATCAATCTAATGTCGTAATTTACGATATGACTCAATCGAATGTCGTCAATTGCGAATAATACCCCACCCTGTTCTCAAGGACGGGAGCTGTGGAACATAGGGCATAACATTTCAATAACCGCTTTGGGACATGATTAACCCAAAGCGGTTGCTACCGTATATTCGCTTCTTCTATAAAAAGAGCCAGTGATTTACGAGATATGACTCACTCTCGACCTGTTTCATAGAGATGCTTTCGCCAAAGAGTCGAAACCATTACAGACCCTAACTTTATTGTGCATAATGCCGAACCCCATGACTGTACGGCAGACTCGACATCACTTGTAGAGGTTTCCTGAACGGCTTGTTATCAACTGGGGGTATAGAAATTTGATTTTGGGAATACTAAAAATAATACTACTTAATAAAGTACAGTCTTGATGCTTCAAGTAGAGCAAATTTTTTCGTGGTCTTCTTGGCAGCCATTAAATGGATGCTGGCGTGGGTCACTTATACCAAATCTACCTGGACTTTATAGAATGCGCCGGGTTAATAGAGATGATCTTGACTACATAGGGCAAACTGGCGAAGGTACAATGACCCTGAAAAAGCGATTGGGAATGCTACGCGGAGTTTACAAGGAGGAGATGCCCTATCGTGCCCCTCACACCGCGGCTCCAGCACTTTGGGCTTTGCGCCATAGCTCTAATTGCGAGTTTGAAGTATCCGTACTCCCTGTTCAAGGAACAACACGGTGGCGCAAGGGATTGGAAGCTTTAGCCATTAGCCTTTATCGACAAAAGTATAGTCAATCTCCTACAGTAAATTTTGGAAGAATGCCTGTCGGTTATCGGATGTCTACTTCCAATGACTTTAAGTTAGTACAAACTGGAAAGCGCCGGAGAGGTGGGCTGATATCAGAGTTGGAACAAAGTCATTTGCCCGGTATATCTCCTAAAGGAGAATTGCAAAAAGATTTGCAAAGTAATCACTGGTGTGATCATCAGTGGTCTGATTGGGTTCCTCTTACAAAAGCAGGATTAACATCATTGGCTAACAACTCATCAGGACTCTACCGCATTCGTGGTTCTAATCAACTAGAACTACTTTACATTGGGCAAGGAATAATTAAGGCACGACTAGCTGATCATTTATGCAAGGCACAAAATCCTGAAACAGAACAAGAACATATCTTTGCCAATAGTGGAACTTTAGAGTGTTCTTGGGCTATTAATCATTTATGGATTACACATCAAAGATTAGAATTAGAAAATGATTTAATTGCGGCGCATATTTTATTTGCAGAGAAAGTACCAGATGCCCAATTTTTAAGGTAAATAAAATTATGTCTAGTATTACTATCGTTGCTTGTGCAAAGTCGAAAAATAATCAGCCCAGTTATGCTAAAGAGCTATATAAATCTCTTTGGTTCATAAAAGCAAGAGCTTATGTTGAACAACAGAAGTGGGACTGGTACATTATTTCAGCTAAATATGGTTTGCTACACACAGATAAACTTATTGAACCTTATGAACTAACTTTGAACAATATGAAAGCTACTGAGCGTAGACAGTGGTCAGAAAAAGTGTTTAAAGAAATTTTACAAGTTTTGCCAGAAAAAGGTACAGTTCGATTTTTCGCTGGTAAAAAATACAGAGAATATTTAGTGCCACTCCTGCAAGAAGTTGGTTATACAGTTGAAATTCCTCTTAGAGGATTAGGAATTGGCCAACAACTAGCTTGGTTTAGTAATTCCACGTCTAACTGAAGCACAACGACTCTGGCACACTTGACCGCATAATCACTTAATAGTATTATTGTACTATTGAAGAATTGAGCGATGCTTGCATCAAAGCTTGGTGCAACAAGCAGAGTATATCACCCGAAGAAGTGGAAAGAATTTGTACTTTGTATCTCAAGCCAGAAAGTGAACCTGATGAACTTGAAAGTTT
>NZ_JACJTD010000092.1 GCF_014698505.1 Nostoc foliaceum FACHB-393
AGCGGTCAAATGCTTGGATGGAAAGATGCAAAATCCTCGTCAAGAACTTTGAGAGAACTTTAGCGAATGCGACTGCCAAGGTTAATCTTTGTTTTATTCGGTTGATGGTTAAGAGGCTTGCTGC
Source organism: Nostoc foliaceum FACHB-393 (assembly GCF_014698505.1). GTDB lineage: Bacteria > Cyanobacteriota > Cyanobacteriia > Cyanobacteriales > Nostocaceae > Nostoc > Nostoc foliaceum_A. The sequence continues at coordinate 125 of NZ_JACJTD010000092.1, forward strand.
ACCTTCTTAGATGTCAAATGGGTTCTATACAGCCGTGCAGTTTTTAGATGATGAAGCTATTCAGAGTTTTGAATCTATTGAGAATTTAGAAAAGTTGTATCGCCAAGCTAACAGCCGCAGATTTCAACCTCAAAATTGTGGCAAACAAGAAGGAATAAAAGTTGCTAATGATAAGCAATATCTGATGGTTATTGGTGGGCCTGGTGCAGGAAAGTCTACATTTGTACGAAAGATGGGACTAGAAGCGCTCAAAGGTAAAAAAGGAGAATTCAAACACGGCTGCATTCCAGTTTTTATCGAATTGAAAAGGTTTACATCCAGCAATATCAAGATTGAAACGTTTATTGCTGAAGAGTTTCGGACTTGTGGCTTTCCATCACCAGATAAATTTGCAGCCAAAGCTTTAGAAGAAGGAAAATTACTAATTTTCCTAGATGGTTTGGATGAAGTACCAACAAAAAACTTAACCGAGGCAATTAGCGAAATTCAAAACTTTGTTGACAAGTATGATAAAAATCGTTTCATCGCCTCCTGCCGCACGGCGGCTTATCGCAGCGCTTTTCGTCGCTTTAGTGATGTATCAATGGCAGACTTTGATGATACCCAAATTCAGCAATTTATTTATAACTGGTTTCATTGTGAAGCAGACAAACAGGCGAAGACAGGTGAGAAATGCTGGGAGTTACTGCAAAAACCAGAACATGAAGCTGCAAAAGAGTTGGCGCACACACCTTTATTGCTGACATTTCTGTGTTTAGTTTATGACCGTTCCCAAAATTTTCCAGACAATCGCAGTGTTCTTTACCGGAAGGCACTGCGGATATTGTTAGAAGAGTGGGCATCAGAAAAGCGAATTCTCAGAGATGAGATTTATCAAGGACTGCATACAGAATTAGAAGAGATATTACTATCAGAGATTGCTTATACAGGTTTTGAGTCTGACAGGCTATTCTTTTCACAACGCGATATTGTTCAGCAAATTAAAACATTTTTAGCGAGTAATCTGAATGCACCTCAGCATTTAAATGGAGAATCAGTGCTGGATGCGATCGCTGTTCAACAAGGAATTTTGGTAGAACGAGCCGAGGATGTCTTTTCTTTCTCTCACCTGACGCTACAGGAATATTTAACAGCACAATATATTGATGACCATCGCCAAGTTGAGAAGTTAGTTACTCAACATCTGACAGATCAACGCTGGAAAGAGGTATTTTTGTTAGTAGCTGGGTTAATGCGTGGTGGTGCAGATGAGTTACTGTTGTTAATGGAAAGAGAAGCACGGAAGTACATTAATACACCGAAGTTAAAAGCTTTAATCAACTGGGCAGAAGAGGTAACAGCTGGATCTGAAGGTAATTATAAACGTGTGGGTAAACGTGCAGCTGCTATTGCGATCGCCTACGGAATCACCTTCCCTAAAAAAGCTATTACCATTGGTATTGCCAAAGCTTACGCAATTGCAACAACCTATGCCATCAGGTACGCCGATGCTTATGCCGACGACTTTGACATCTACGCTATCGCCTACGATGATGCTCATGCCCATGCCATAGCCGCTCGACAGACCATCCCCATCTCCGACTCCCATTTTTATATCTACACCGTCTCTATTCTCGATACCGTTAGCATTGCAAACACCATCATTCATGAACTTGAAAAATTAAAAATCTTTATCTTTAATAAAGTCCACTTTACTTTACTAATTGCCCGACTAAAAGCATTGCAAACTAAAATGTCTGACTATAAACAGCCACTGGAAGCCGATCAAGCATTTTTTGAGTCCATTCAACAAACCTGGCTTAATGCTTTCAATCTCACCCAAGAAATGGTCAACTTATCTAAGGAAGAAGCAGAATCACTCCGCGATTATCTCTACGCCAATTACCTCATTATCCAGTGCAAACAAGCAGCAGTGCGGGTGTCGCCCCAAACCTGGGAAGCGATTGAGGCGCGGATGTTGTTGGTTCCAGGTAGTTAAGCAACGCCGAAAAATGAAAAGATAGCCAAATAAACGCTCCATAAGTTCATTACAACAGGCTAAAGATACAAAAACTCGAACCTTTACAGCAATCTTGCACTGGGAAGAGGATGTTTATGTAGCTGAATGTCCAGAGGTGGGAACCGCCAGCCAAGGAGAGACGATAGAAGAAGCGATCAAAACTATATTTAGAAGAGTTCTCGCTTGCTAAGTCGCTACACTAAAAACTTTCATTAGCAGAATTTGAGTCGTTGTAACAAACACTCAAGCTATAGTTGCTACAACTCCAGTTGTTATAAGTAAAATAGAAGTTGTTGTTAATACAACTTAAGCAAATATTATAAATGCTTAAGCTGTAGTTACTAAAACTCCAGTTGTTATAAGTAAAATAGAAGCTGTTGTTAATACAACTTAAGCGGTTGTTACAAATGCTTAAGGTGTAGTTGCTACAACTCCAGTTGTTATAGGTAAAATAGAAGCTGTTATTAATACAGCTTAAGCAGATGTTATGAATACTTAAGCTGTAGTTATAAACGTTGAAGTTGTTGTAACAAACCCTCAAGCTGTTGTTATGATACTAAATCTTATAGTTAGGAATGCACAAGCTGTGGTTTTTCTTCTTCATATATGTCATGTTCTCTGTGAATGAAAACCTCAGACAATGCCTGATAAGCTTCAGTCCAAGCAGCCATAACTTCTTCTGTAGCTGCTTCCCCTAAAACATCTTTCATCGCTTGCAGTAAACTTTCTCCAACAATAGGATATTGGTCTGGTGTAACATGGGTCTGCACATGACGATGAGCAATCTTTTCCACCATCGATTTTAAAGCAGGCAAATTATCAATCTGGGCAGCATAGCCATAAACTGCTGTAGCCAACCTCGCAGGCTGAGAACCATCTGCTTGAGCAGACATATCAAATTGTTCTTTGATTTCTGGATGATTTTGAAACATAATTTCATACATCCGAGTTGTAATTAGCTGGCCGTTATTTTTTAAGGCAGGTGCTGTAGATTTAACGATATCTATTGTTTGTTGGCTAATCATAGTATCTTGAACCACTTTGAATATTGATTGACTTCAATTTAGTGGTTATTCCTAGCAGTTACTATGAGCTAGCTCAGTTAACGAGTAATATCATGTCAAAGCCTCTATACATCTACAGCCAGGGGCATTATTAAAAAATTGCAACAAAGAGAAAAATGTAAGAATGCAACTATGTACATCCATAATTTATCAAGCAAAACTTAGATATGTATACTATTGAGAAAAAGTCAACTACAAAAGCTTGGGCAGGTGCGATCGCTAAACCAGCTACAGAATTTCCCTCTACCCAACTACCAATTATCTCTGGCAAAATCCCAGATGGCTTGCGTGGCACACTTTACCGCAATGGCCCCGCACGGCTAGAACGCAGTGGCATTCGCATGGGACACTGGTTTGATGGAGATGGAGCAATTCTTGCTGTAAATTTTACCGATGCAGTTGCAACCGGGGTTTATCGCTATGTACAAACCTCTGGCTATCAAGAAGAAGCCGCAGCAGGTAAATTACTCTACGGCAATTATGGCATGACTGCACCGGGGCCAATTTGGAATCAATGGCAAAAGCCGATCAAGAATGCTGCTAACACCTCGGTGCTAGCACTTCCAGATAAACTTTTGGCACTCTGGGAAGGTGGTAAACCCCACGCCCTCGATTTACAAACTTTAGAAACTTGGGGCGAAGATGATTTAGGGGGGTTAACTAAAGGATTAAGCTATTCCGCACATTATAAGCGTGACGAGCAAACAGGGGAGATTTTTAACTTTGGCATCAGCCCTGGACAAAATGCGACGCTGAATATTTACAAAAGCGATTCGACTGGCCGGATTATCCAACAAGCCGCATACCAGCTAGATGGTGTACCATTGGTGCATGATTTTGTTTTAGCAGGACAGTATCTTGTATTTTTCATTCCGCCAGTGCGGTTGAATATTTTACCCGTGCTAATCGGGATAAACAATTATAGTGATTCGCTAGAGTGGCAACCTAGATTAGGAACTCAGATTTTAGTTATTGATCGAGAAACCCTATCTGTGGTGAGTCGTGGAGATACCGAACCTTGGTTCCAATGGCATTTTGGTAATGGTTATGTAGATCCTAACGGTTCAGTGGTTGTGGATATCGCCCGTTATGAAGATTTTCAAACTAACCAATATCTCAAGGAAGTAGCTACAGGTGAAACTCACACCCCAGCTAAAAGTACACTAACGCGAGTTCATCTGCATCCTCAAACTGGCAAAGTTACATCAATTCAGCAACTCTTCAACGGACACTGCGAATTTCCGAATGTACCACAGCAAAACGTGGGGCAAGCTTCCCGGTACACATATATGTCAAAATCCCGTTCAGGAACAGATATTAGCCAAGAAATAGTAAATGCGATCGCTCGTTTTGATCACAAGACCGAAACCCTCACCGAAGCGAACTTAGGAGAAAATCGTTATCCTTCAGAACCCATCTATGCCCAAGACACCCAAAACTCTGCACAAGGTTGGGTACTAACTGTTGTCTACGATGGTAATTCTCATAGTAGTGAAGTTTGGGTATTTGATAGCGATCGCCTGGATGCCGAACCAGTTTGCAAACTAGGATTACCTAGCGTCATCCCCCACAGCTTCCACGGCACTTGGAACCCAGCCTAAGAGGTTGTTTGAAAAGTGTTTCGCTGTGACTTTAAGCACTTTTAGATCCCCCCTAACCCTCCTAAAAAAGGGGGGAACCAGAATCAAAGTCCCCCTTTTTAAGGGGGATTTAGGGGGATCTAAAACTATTTGATACCGATAAGAGGACTTTTCAAACATCCTCTAATAACCCCTTAGCGTTCCTCTGCCTTAAAAAACAACACTACAGTAAAAACGAATAGCATTGATCAGACATAATTAATGGTATCTGGTCAATGCAAATTCAAAAATCCTGCCCTATGCAATTACAAGAAAAACGCCACTATTCTCCCATAGAATACCTAGAGCTAGAAGTCATTTCCGAGTATCGTCATGAATATATAGATGGTCAAATTATACCTATGACAGGTGGAACACCAAATCACAACCAAATAGCTCTGAATCTGAGTGCAACCCTCAATTTTGCTTTGAAGCGACAACCTTATCGAGTATTCGTTGCTGATCAACGTCTATGGATTCCCAAAAAGCGAATTCATACATATCCTGATGTAATGGTTGTTGCAGGTTCATTAGAGTTTTCTGAGGGACGTAAAGATACAATTACTAATCCCTTAGTTATTTGTGAAGTGCTATCCAAATCTACCAGAAGCTATGACATAGATGAAAAATTTGCGGCTTATCGCACCATCCCCAGTTTTCAAGAATATGTTTTGATTGATCAGTACAAAAATCATGTGGAACAGTATTCTAAAACTGATGAAAAGAAATGGATTTTCTCAGAGTATGAAGAAGAGAATAGTATTCTAATATTATCCTCTATTGATTTTCAAATCTCTCTGTTAGATATTTATGATAAAGTTGACTTTGAGGCTCAAGAATAACCTCAATCTAATTGGTTAACTAAGCAACAATGCAAATATGACAGTCTATCCACTAATGAGTCCATTTTTATGTATATAAAGTTGCAAAAAACTGCATTGTAATTTATATAATATCCGCCACAATTCCCATAACAAGACCAGGACTGAAGTCCTGACTACGAATATTTTTACTCAGGTTGATTAACCCCACATGATATTACAGTGATTTACAGATGAATTGACTACGGCTGAGACAGAGAGTAGAGAGGAGACACTGCGTTACGCAGGTTAGAATAAAAATAAACCTTATATACATTACGCTGATTAAGCAGAATTGCCCATGACCACTTCTAAACGCCACTACCACATCACTACTTTCGGTTGTCAGATGAATAAAGCTGACTCAGAGCGCATGGCTGGCGTTTTGGAAGACATGGGCTTTGAATGGTCAGAAGATCCGAATAATGCAGATGTGATTCTCTACAATACCTGCACAATTCGGGATAATGCCGAGCAAAAGGTATATTCCTACCTTGGCAGACAAGCGAAGCGCAAGCATGAGCAGCCCGATTTAACGCTCATTGTTGCTGGTTGTGTTGCCCAGCAAGAAGGTGAAGCACTATTGCGGCGAGTCCCAGAATTAGACTTGGTAATGGGGCCACAACATGCCAACCGCCTTAAAGATTTGTTGGAGTCAGTCTTCGAGGGTAACCAAGTTGTTGCAACCGAGTCTGTTCATATTATTGAAGATATCACCCAACCGCGACGGGATAGTAAGGTAACAGCTTGGGTAAATGTAATTTACGGTTGTAACGAACGCTGTACCTATTGCGTGGTTCCTAATGTGCGTGGTGTTGAACAATCTCGCACTCCGTCAGCTATCCGGGCTGAAATGGAAGAATTAGGACGGCAAGGTTACAAGGAAATTACTCTACTCGGTCAAAATATTGATGCTTACGGCAGAGATTTGCCTGGAGCGACAGCAGAAGGACGGCATCTGCACAACTTCACAGATTTACTTTATTACGTCCATGATGTGCCGGGGATTGAAAGATTAAGATTTGCTACTAGCCATCCCCGTTATTTTACAGAGAGATTAATTAAAGCTTGTGCTGAGTTGCCCAAAGTCTGCAAACACTTCCATATTCCCTTTCAATCTGGGGATAATGAACTTTTAAAGGCGATGGCGCGGGGTTATACCCATGAAAAATATCGCCGCATCATCGATACCATTCGGCGGTATATGCCAGATGCTTCCATTAGTGCCGATGCGATTGTCGGTTTTCCTGGGGAGACAGAAGCACAGTTTGAAAATACCCTGAAACTGGTGGAAGATATTGGCTTTGACATGTTGAATACAGCAGCCTATTCACCGCGTCCAGGGACACCAGCCGCGCTGTGGGACAATCAGCTAAGTGAAGAAATTAAAAGCGATCGCCTCCAACGGCTCAATCATCTAGGAAACTTGAAAGTAGCCGAGCGATCGCAACGTTACTTCGGACGCATTGAAGAAGTTTTAGTAGAAGACCAAAATCCTAAAGAGCAAACCCAGGTGATGGGACGCACTGGCGGTAATCGTTTGACATTCTTCAGTGGCGACATCAAAGAATTGAAAGGGCAGCTAGTAAAGGTAAAAATTACCGAAGTTCGCCCTTTTAGCTTGACGGGTGAACCAGTTGAAGTCAAACAAGCTTTGTCTGTCTAATACTTACTTTCGTAATCTCTTTATCAGGCTTTGCACCGTAGATTCTGGTTGCTGACGTGGCACAGGCTTCTGCTGTCCAAAGCCATCAAACAATTCGTCCAGCTTGACTGTTAAACCCAGATACGGCCCACCTGCGGAACGTGTCCCGGAAAAATCTCGGTCATCAATTTTACCAAAAGCATATCCAGCCGAGAGGCGCAGATTAGGAGTGAGATAGTAACCTGTTTCTACAACAAAGCCTGTCTCACTGTAATTAGATTGACCAATCCAGCGAGCCTCACCAACTAAATCCCAGCTATATCCCAAACGATAAGTAGCTCGCAATTGTCCCAGATTAACCATACTCGTACCAACTAAATCGTTAGCTAAATAAGAAGTACTGTTACGCAAAGCATACTTACCGTAGAATTCCCATTGCCAGTTAGGGGCGTAAATAGCTTCTAAAGCAAAGGTATGGTCTTGTGAACCTGTACCACTGCCTAACAGAATGGTCTCAGGAATAATCGCCGGATTTTGGCGATATTCATAACGCAACAAAGCATTAAATTTATCGCTATTGGGGTCGCGGTAAGCTAAACCCAGCTTCAGGTTAGCGGTATCTCCCAATCCTGAAAGTTTTTGATTGGAAAAGTTTGCTTGTTGATAGCGTACCAAAGCTGTGAGAGCCGGAGAAATTTTACCTGCCGCTCCTGCGGTAATTACTGAATTACTACCACTAGAAGAGGAGCGATGTTCGTACCGAGCACTGGCTTGAAACTGTGGATTATCAGAGTATTCCAGCCCAACACTGTAACTATCACCACCATCAAAACCGATCGCAGATGCTGCTTGACCAAAGGCGTAGGGTTGGGCATATTGTTGACCCGCCGCAGTTCGTCCGAAGAAGTTGCCAAATACGTGTTCGTAAGCTAAGTTCAGCCGCAATCCTGAAGCAATAGTCCAACGGTTATTTAGACCAATTGCACCTTGGGTAGTAAGTTCATTAGCACCACCCAGAATTGAGTAACGACCAGTCAAGGTTGTATCAGTACCGAGTTTGTGTTCACCATTAACACTTAAGCTGGTGATGGAATTACCCGAAAATTGACCGCCAGTGTAAAACTGTTGGGCCAGACTGACGCTGACACCAGGAATTACTGCCCAATTCAAACCTAAGATGGTACGGTCTGGGTAAACTGTATCTTTTTGGGAAGATAAACTCAGTTCATTTTGGGCTTGGAAAGTCAGGTTTTTAGCAATGGGAACTGTGAAACGTGAACGCAATTGATTAGAATTACTACTCAGGGCGTTAGTAGAGATGCGGTCTTCCCGATGGCGATGAATCCAATCCACATCAAAGGTAGCGCTACCTAACCGTTGTTGAATCCCAGCAGTAATCGTTGTCAGCGAATTATCAACTTTGCTCCCAGGTATGGACTCATAACGGGGTGCAAACAGTTCTTCAAAGGTGTCTAGTGGTTGGGGAGCAATCCCAAAATTGTCTTCGTGGTCGTATTGCGCCCTAACATTGGTACTTGAGGTGAGTTTAGCTGTAACCTGTGCTCCATAACGGGTTTGTCCTGGGACAAAGCTAATAGTGGCATTATTAGCGAAGCCCGTATCAGCAAAGCGATAATAGGCACGACCTTGAATACCATTGGCAATTTCTCCCTCAGCTTCCAAGCGATATGCATCACCACTGACCTTTCCCACAACATCAGAATCATTAGTGGAATGGGCATATTCTGCGATTAACTTCCCCTTGTCACCCAAAGCTATCAGCGCATCTGCGCCGTAGAGTTGAAAGTCACGCACCCCGTGATTTTCTTGAACGTAAGTTGCTCCTATCCAACTTTCCTGGTTAAGTTTGCGAGAAAGATTATATTGCAAACGACCAGCATAGATATTGCCGTCAGAGTCTGTGCTGTCATATTGATAGCTAACAATAATCCGACGTACTAACACTTGTCCAGTTTTGTCAATATCGGTACGAAGAATCGGTTCGCGGAATATTAATGTACCGCGATCGTAGTCGATTTCGTAGTCTGGGCCTCGGTTAAGCTGTTTGCGTTCTAGTACAGTTCCAGGGCGATTGAGTTCTTCTAACTCGATAAATACATTTTCACTACCTGGTTGTAATATTCTGCGAGAGAGAAAGTAATAACCACTAGTACCATCGGGAGCAATAGTATCCCGTTGAAACCCCTCTAAGTTGTTGCCATAAAAACCTGTAATTTGTAGGTTTCCTAAGTTGTAATTAGCTTTAAAACCGTGGAGTTGACGGGTGATAGAAGTAAATTGCTGCGATCGCCGCGCAAATTCTTCTGTGTTGTAGTCACCCCACATGGCATAATCAGGATCAGATCCGGGGATACGACTTGAACGCTCAAAACGTAGAAAGAAACTGTCAATGGAAGGAGCGACCACATCAACTTTTGAGCTATCGCCGTAGACAGGATAGTTTTGCTCACTGAATTGATAAGTTCTAAACAGGCGATTATCGCAGTTGCAATCTTCATTCAGGCTGCGAGAACTGTTATATGCACCTGTAAACAACCATTCCCCGATCGCACCAGTGGCAAATATCGCTGAATGAAAATCTAATTGCGTTCCGTTGTCTTTGTCAGGAGGGAGGAAATCACGGAAACTGCCGTAATAATTTGTACCTCTAGCGCCCAAACGTAAATCTATGACCCCTGTCACCAAACTCGGACGTAGTGCTGTTTCAAATTGCAGTTGAGTAAAGGCTTCTAAATCATTAGCGATCGCCCTAATTCGGACAGTTTGCGCTTTTAGCTGCGATCGCAAAATCGCTGTAAATTGTCCCCCTTTCGCCTCCACCTGAAATCCGGGTTCATCGGGTTTGAAGTCTTTCCCGACCAACTCCCCAGCAGTGGGTATCAAAGTAACAACAGCATCACGATTAGAGCGATTGCCACTTGCATCGATGAGTTGACCGCGGATTGTAGCCGTAGAACGTCCATCTGCCGGGATACGGGACTCAACTGTTTCTAAGGTTAGTTGCTGTGGCGCTCCCCGGACTGCGACTTGCACCGTTACAGCGGGTTCTGTTCCTCCAATTACTTGTGCAGAGATGGTGTTATTACCTTCTTTTAACGAGACACCATACCATGTCTGCGTTACCAAGTTGGTGGTGGCATCAGTTTGCGTCCGTCCCACTAAGGAAGGGTCTACCAACGCGCCATTTACCCGCAATTCTACTTGACTACCAGCCGGAAACTGTACAATCACCGTGGTAGCTTGTACATCTACAACACCGTCAGCCGTCGGAGTCAGAATTTTGATTGCTGTGGAGATGGGAGTGGCAGATGCGAGAAGATTTTCATTCACCCCTTGTTCCCTTGTCTCCTTGTCCACTCCTGCTATTTTGCGTAAGCCTCTAGGTAAATCAACAAAAGTTGCTGGTTGAAATGCTTGTATTTCCGTTGGAGAAGCTTGAAACTGTGTCTCTGTGTCTTCGCTTCTGTCATTCTTGATTCCTGCTATTTTGCGTAAGCCTCTAGGCAAATCAATAAAAGTTGCTGGTTGAAATGCTTGTATTTCCGTTTCACTTGGCTGGACATCTGGCCTTGAAATATCAGTAGTTGGTGTCTGATCGGCTTGATCTTCGACCTGATTTTTCACGTCATCTGCAACAACCAAAGCGAAACCTAACCCCTCATCCCCCTTCCTTTGCATGGAAAGAGAAGAATTCAAAGCCTCTCCCCTTTTAGGAGAGAGGTTTCCCACACCCTTGTCTCGTTGCGAAGGAGAATCAGTGAAAACCTCCTTTTCACTGGTGATTTCTGCTTTGACGATCGCAGGATACAAAACGAGGCTGAGAGCTATTATCGGCATCGCCCCCATCAATCTCAGGTTTAATGTAGTTGCACAGTGCAGTCTGGGTTTCATTTCTTGACTGGCTCCTGAAATGTGGGGGTGACACCAAAATTCATGCGTACCAAGCCACCAGGCTCTAAATGCACCAAGCGAGATTGGCTATTCCGTTCGCGGAATTTTTGGTTGGGAGCTAGGGCGTAACCGGTTACACTGCTGAGGTCTAGTACACCAGTGTGGTATCCAGGTAAGGCATTGGCTAAGGAGAACAAACCGTTAGGATCTGTAGTGATGCGGTTCCCGTCCTCCAGAAAAATCACGGCATTGGGGACTCCAGGCTCACCACGCTGTTGTTCACCGTCAAAGTTTTTATCAACAAATACCCGACCGATAATCGTCCCACAGTCAGAAACGATTCCTGGACGAATTTTCAACTGGTGAGTTGCAGGCCCATCTTTGGTACTAAAACGGTTATCAGCTCTTTGGGCATTAACGATCGCACTGTTACGACCATTACCACGTAGCGCATCGGCTGTTAGTTGAGCAGCGTAGGCAATATTCAGGACTTTGTCTGTGAGAATTGTTACATCTGTGCGGAATGTCACGGTGTTACCATTCCGTTCTGAGGTGATAGTGACTGGTTGACCATCCAACTCTCCCCGCACAGATTTAGGCAAGAAGTTGAATCCTAAAGGTAGGTCGTCGGTGACAAATATATTATTCAAACCAGCATCAGCGAGATTTTTTACCGACAGGCGGTAGATTACCGTATCTCCGGGTTCAGCAGCAGCGCGATCGCCTGTTTTGATAATCTGCAACTGATTGGCTTGACACAAATTTGTAGTGAATTCAAAAGCTAATAAATCCAGTCCCACAACTTCTGCATTGGGAACTAAAACAACTGTTTGCTCTACCCTAGTTTCGCCTGTGAGACTGATTGGTTGACCATCTAAAGAAGTAGCGACATATCGCACGACACCATTACCTTGTGTGCCACTGCTAGCAAGGATTTCAATTTTGACGCGTCGTTGTTTATAGATAGAAGCCGGTGGTGGATTGACTACAAAAATGTAGGTTCTACCTGGATCAGTTTGACCCTTATTCGGATCGAGTAAAAAATTGTAGACACCCGCAGGGTTATTCGTAACAAAGTAAGGGTTACTATTCTCAGTATTTGGTGATTTACCGCCAGGAACGTTGTTATTAGGAATATCTGGTAACTCTGTTCGAGTCAAAGCAACCAAGCTACCCAATTCTGTCCCAGTTGGATCACTGGAGTTAGGTTCGTATACCCCAACTGAAAAACCTGTATAGTCAGGTAAAATTGTGCCAGCGCAACCTAGAATCCTTCCTAATGGGTCAACTAATGGGCTAGGACTAACATTGATCTGACTAGAACTTCCTTGATATTTATAATTACTAGCAGAGTCTGTATAAGTATAAGTAGCTTGATTTATTAGTGGCAAAGACGCAGCCAGATTGTTAGTCTGTTGTGCGATCGCTGGTATAGGTATAGTACTATGCAAAAAACTTCCCAGAAGAACAGTAGCTGTTAACCGTCGCCACCAGCTACTGCTAGAAGTAATTTGCTTTTGGTTTTGAGGACGGCTCACTGAACATATCTCCTCTGGGATGCCAAGCTTATTGTTAAGAAAAACACTTATTTATTTGTAGAAATTCAAAATTATTAAAAGTCCACCGCTACATCAATCCGATTTGATTTATTAAATGTTGCGTGAGGGTTGTCCTTAGTAGAAAAGGTAAAGAACGACCCCAATTTCAATCAGCGTACTTGGGTTTGATAAGTCGCCTTGACCGTCGCCTTTGCTGGAAGTGACGGAACCTGTAAACGGATGTGGGTGTAAGCAATGGCCCGTGCTGGTTTAGTTTCCACTTTGCCGTCAGGAAGAGTAACTTTAACAGTGGGATTTTCTCCAAAGCTGCGCCCACCATCAATGCTGTAAGTAATTTTTCCATTATTAGTCACATTTGCAGATTTCAGTGCGTATACCATTCCTTTGGGAATAGGCTGATTAAGAGTCAAATTCTTCATTAAGCGATCGCTCTTATTTTCGCCACTCAGGGTATATCGCAATACATCTCCTGGTCGCACCACAGCTTGACCTTTCAAAGGTTCCCATTTCTGGCTTTGCTTACCCAGCTGATCTTGAGCCACCACTTGCTTTTCGGCTTCTAAACGCAATTGAATTTGCCCTTGATTTTTGATATTTTGAGCAACAGCACTTCCTGAATGCCATACATTTGCAATTCCCGAAATTTGGCTGAGAAATGGAACTGTAGCAATCAGTGCGATCGCTCCACCAACGCCAAAGGCGAACGCTCCTAAACCTGAAAGAGAAACACGCCTCATATAGATAACCTCAAAAACTTCCAGAATGTTGATTATTGACTTATCTTTCCCTGCTTGTACTTAAAAAGAGTCACTCCTCTCTTTGCTTGCAAAGAGAGGTTGGGGGTGAGATCAAACGAATTAGTTCACCTTGCGTTGGAAGGTAAATGTTCTTTGAATACCCGGTGCGATCGTGCCAGTTACAGTATCCACATACTTGGTAATATCCGTGTTTACCGTAGTTCCAGTTTGGTCGATGTCAGAGCTATTAGCCGGATTACCACTGAAGAATTGGATAGTTGCAGCCCCAGAATCCTTAGCTGAACCAACAATATTGCTAGTATCAATTTGAGTGTTATTATCGTTGTCTAGCGCCCAATTGTTGGGGCTTTGCGTACCATCTTCAATAATCACAACTTTGTCAGCATTCAAAATCACATTCCCGGTTCCAGATTGAGGCTCGGAAATATTTGTGTACTGAATTTGGTACTCAATAATGTTTCCTGGTGCAGGCTTCTTCGCATCGGTACTGAATGTGCCATCATTCCCTTGAACTACAGGCCCAGTTCCTTGTAAGACTCGCGACACTTTCAGCAATTTCAGGAAGCCAGTATACACGCGATCAATAGTGATGTTAAATGAATCAAATGTATTATCGTTTCCAGTATCCTTGATTCCATCAGCGTTGCTATCGGTCGTGTAGTTATCAATAGAAGCAGTTATGGGTACTGGGAAGCCTTTGCTAATATCAGTAGATAACTGCGTACCTGGAGGTAAATCAACTTCTACGCCATAGTTGATACTTGCACCAGGAGCAAAGTTGGGGATTGTAATTGCTGTACCAAGTGTTGTAAACGCTCCATTATTGTAGGTATAAACAACAGACTGACTACCATAGGTAATAGTCACCTTCGTATTATTCGGTAAATCTGCTGGTAGTGTTGGTTCTATCTTCAAAACTCCTGGGTCAGTACCACTGTTCTTAACTGTATTAGTGAAACCAACTGACTGTGGATCAAGTGTACTACCAGGTGCTGTACCAGCAGGAACCAGAGAAGATTTGTTAGTGAAATCATCGTTGGTCAGACCCGATGGGCCAGTAGCATCCGGCGCATTTTGCGGCCCATTGAGTATCGCAGAAGCAACAGGTGCTTGCACTGTGAAGACATTCGCCTCACCCCCTGGTGTACCATCACCAGTGTTGTTGTTACCCGTGTCAGTTCCAGTTTCTGGAGCTGTTGGAGTAATAATATAGCCATCATCAACGTTGCCAGCCAATAGAGTATCGGGAACACCATCACCATTGGTATCTGTACCCGTAGGAGGTGTCATATTCCCTGGTGGGCCCTCGTAGTTGCTGGGATTTTGGTCGCCGGATTCGTCGTATACTGGGAAGTTGTTGGTAGGTGTTTGACCAAACAATTGGGCGATATTAGCAATGGTTAAGGGTGAAGTTGCAGTTGATTCAACGGCTAGCTGAATCGAGAAGCCACTTACCGTTGTACCAGGAGCGATAGAAGTAATAATCGCTGGATTATTGATAAAACCAACGCGAGTGACTGAGGCCAAGGGTGGTGCTGTCGTAGTCCAACTAGCTGTATTAGCATCAGTTGCAACTGGATTAATGGTATAGACAGTTCGCCAACCAGGAGGCGCAGTTGGTGCTACTGCCAAATCTGTACCGGCAGGAATCGCATCAGAAACCAAGATATAGTTACCAGCAACACCATCAACATTGATGCTTGTACCCGTCAAAGCTGCTGGTGTAATCCCCTGCCCTGTGGGATCATTAGACTCAACTCGCAAACTCAAATCGTAGGTCAGCTTGTCATCTGTAATCGCCGTCGTGCCAGCATTGTTATAGCCACTGCGAATCTTGAGAATAGTGGCTAAAGCGTAGGTCTTCAGCGTTAAACCAACCTTAATTTGCTCAGTAGCGCTAGCTTCCCGTGTACCATTAACTGGTGCCCCAGGTACTTCACCAGTAATACCAATATCGGGATTATCTACAGTGAACACGTCACCACCATCAGGACTCCGCAGTTGGTTTTGAGCATCACCAGGGGTATTGCCAAGGGTAACGGTAATAATGTCGTTGGTTTGAGCACCAGCTTCTATAGTAACTGGCACACGCACCAGTACAGTACCACCAACTGGAACTGAGGGTGTGTCTATGCCACCTTGGGGAACGTTTGTCCAAGTTAGACCACCGTCGGTGCTATATTGCAGGCTATTAAGTGCACCACCATTTGGTAATGTGCCAGAAACTGTACCCGGCCCAGTTGTTGTTGCTTGGTTAGGAATGTGGAATTTGCTTGGGTCGTTACCTACGTTGGTAAGGGTGTAGGTGTAGATTAGTAAGTCGCCAACCTGAACTGTTGTATTAGTAGGGCTAGAAGTGGCATCTGTTACACCAGACGCAGTGACGGTAATACCAGCAACCTCTGCCACGGTGACAACGACAGTGTTAGAAGTGGCATTTATAGTTGTCCCTGGACTGTTGGGATCTTCGTAGGTCGCTGTTGCGGTGTTACTGATAGATGTACCCGCAGTAGTTCCGTCAGCTAATACAGGTGCGAGAAATTGGAAAAGGCTACCAGTTAACAATGCTGTTGCTACTAGAGATTGATAAAGTTTACGCTGCTGGTTGACAGATTTATTTCGATTTACCATAGAAGTAGTTTGTTTATTTGCTGAACTTTTATCTTGGGTTTTGAGACAGGATAAAGTTCGGCAATTCCTTAAAGAATTACCGATTACATCTCCGCAAAACCTTAATGTTTTGGGGAGCGTATATTTGAATAAATTATTGACACTCCTTAAAAACTACATTGAGGCAATAAGCAGAAAAATTTTGCCTACTTGTTTTACTCTTACCCTTGAGACTCAAGGCTGGCAATCGCAAATATGTGTAATTTATTACTGTATTTTGCTGAATTGTCGATGTCAATAGAAATGTAGCTTTTATAGCAGAAAAAATCTTCCGTATAAATAAGTAACTTCTCTAGCTATGAATGAGTGCATCAAAACTGAAAAATTAACTTAATTTTGGCAACACACATAGCAATTTTAGCGATTTAATCAGACGCTAAAAGCACTAAAACCTATATATGCAAAAGCTTTTGAATCTTTGCTGTCATGCTATGCATATTACCTTGTGGAGCCATTTAGATAAAAAAATAGAAGGGTGACTAAGTTGTCTAGATCACTTAAATGGAATAGTGATTTAAATAAATGTAATTTCCTCATAGCTTAAATGCAATTTAATCATGTTCTCTAGCAGTGTTATTACTGGCTATTTAAGGCTATTTTATTTTTTTATAACAATAACTGAGTAAGTGTAAATGCTTGATACGGGGCTTACTTGTATCAAAGGTTAACAAAAATCATCCCTTTCAATACCAAACATACCCGATAATTTTTGTCGGGTATGTTTGACTGGTATTTTTGCTCGTGTTACTATCAGTCGACAGTGACAGACAAACAGGGAAAGCTAGTTTATGACTCAGGCAATCACAACCCAAACCAAAGCCAGCACTGCCTACTTTCAAGCCTTGAAGTGTAAGGAATGTGGTGCGGAATATGAACTCAAAGCCAGTAATGTTTGTGAGTTATGCTTTGGGCCGTTAGAAGTCAAGTATGATTACAGTGCCCTACGTCTGACTGTCACTCGTGAAACAATTAAAGCCGGGCCCAATTCAATTTGGCGCTACCGTCCCTTTTTGCCTGTCGCAACCGACAATGTTATAGATGTGGGAACTGGCATGACTCCTTTAGTTCGTTCCCACCGTCTTGCCCGTCGCCTGGGTTTAAATAAGCTTTATATAAAAAATGATGCCGTTAATATGCCCACCCTTAGTTTCAAGGATCGGGTGGTGTCAGTTGCTCTATCCAGGGCACGGGAGTTGGGTTTTACAACTGTTTCTTGCGCTAGCACTGGTAACTTAGCAAATTCTACAGCTGCGATCGCAGCTCACGCCGGCTTAGACTGCTGTGTGTTCATCCCCGCAGATTTAGAAGCCGGTAAAATTCTAGGTAGCCTAATCTACAGTCCCACCCTAATGGCCGTCAAGGGCAACTACGATCAAGTAAATCGTCTCTGCTCGGAAGTTGCTAACACACATGGCTGGGGTTTTGTCAACATTAATCTGCGTCCTTATTACTCTGAAGGTTCTAAGACGCTAGGTTTTGAAGTAGCTGAACAACTAGGCTGGGAACTACCCGACCATGTTGTTGCTCCCTTGGCATCTGGTTCACTATTTACCAAAATCTATAAAGGGTTCCAAGAATTTGTAGAAGTTGGTTTGGTAGAAAATAAGAAAGTCCGTTTCAGCGGTGCTCAAGCGGAAGGATGTTCACCCATCGCCCAAGCCTTCAAAGAAGGACGTGACTTTATTAAACCAGTTAAACCGAATACAATTGCGAAATCTTTAGCGATCGGCAATCCAGCAGACGGCATTTATGCTGTGGAGTTAGCTCAAAAAACTGGTGGTAACATTGAATCAGTCAATGATGCAGAAATTATTGATGGCATCAAGCTGCTGGCAGAAACCGAAGGTATCTTCACAGAAACGGCTGGTGGTACAACGGTGGCGGTTCTGAAAAAACTGGTAGAAGCTGGCAAAATTGATCCAGATGAAACTACCGTGATTTACATCACCGGCAATGGTCTGAAAACCCAAGAAGCAATCCAAGGTTATGTTGGCGAACCCTTGACTATTGATGCCAAACTCGATAGTTTTGAACGTGCGCTAGAGCGATCGCGTACTTTGGATCGCTTGGAATGGCAACAAGTCCTCGTTTAGTTAGGAGTTATGAGTTATGAGTTTTTTATTCATGACTCCTAACTCTTAACCGTATTCCTAACTCCTCACTCTTAACTTTGTACTTCTATGGCTGTAACAGTTTTAGTTCCTACGACTCTTCAGAATTTGACTAATAATCAAGCTACTCTAGAATCCAGCGGTAGCACCATTGCTGAATTGTTGGACTCCTTAGAACAAAGCTTTCCTGGTATTAAATCCCGATTGTGCGATGAAGAAGGGAAGCTACGCCGATTTGTAAATTTTTACGTTGATAGCGAAGATATCCGCTATTTAGAAGGTATAAATACACCACTGAAAGATGGTGATGAAGTAAGTATTGTCCCCGCTGTTGCCGGTGGTTAATACAGAAAAAAATAAATAAAGTAAAAGAAAAGCCTCACTAGACAAACCTTTGATAAATTACCTCGTTCCCAGTCTCCGACTATTGGTGACAACTTAAGGCGATGGTCAAAATGTCAAGCAGGATATGGAGATAAGTTCAAAGTGGGTTGTTGTCGGGATTTGGGTTGAGATTTAACAATGCCCAAATCTCGATTTTTGGGAGAAGTA
>NZ_JACJTD010000093.1 GCF_014698505.1 Nostoc foliaceum FACHB-393
TCCATCTATTTCTCTATCTATGTTTAGCCACCAGCTAGAGTACGGCGAAATTACTCGTTATGGAAGTCTGCGCCTCCTTTTTTCTCTGCTTCAATTTCTTGTACTCAGACTTTTGTCAGTCAATCAGGTTCGAGACACAGAAGCTGTTGCTTCCCAAGAAGCAGTCAAAGTTTCACAGTCGATTCGATACTTGAATTAATCGATTATGGCTTTGCAGTGATTGGATTGCCAGTGGTAAAGCCACTCATCTATGGCGCTACTTTTTCTTTAAACTGTAACAAGCAGAAAACGCAGGCACTTTAGCCACATCGTCAGCTCATTATTGAATAGTTAAACTTGCTCTTACAAGTGTGCTTCAACTTTTCAAAAATGTATCTATCTTCTGGGCTAGGTAATGTTGATTTGAAGAATGTAAGTGCGATGGAATCAAGCGCAGGCATCTCTTGAGCATAAGTGTAGTTTATATAAATAGCTACCTGAAAATTTCTGATAGGAAAAAAGAAAAGTGAAGGCGTTGGCGATCGCTTCCCTAAACCCATTAACAGGGAGCATCGGTAAGTCAATAAACGAGCGTAGGCACAGTCCGTCGTAGACATCGGACTTTGGGCAACCACAGGACAATATTTAGACCCTGGTATGGACTACTACCAGCAAAAATACCAAGAAAAAGTTCTTAAAAGTCTCAGGAACAAAGCTAATGCTCTCGGTCTTGAACTTGTGCCAATTTCTCCAGCTACGCTAAATACTTCATCCTCTCTAAACCATGCTACATAAGCTTTACGCAAAGTGTTTCTTCAGAGAGGGGTATATCGGTTCGATACCAAATATCATACAAATCCGAATAAAGAGATTGAAATGGGAAACCTAAGCGTATCAACTCGAAACTCATGTAGTGATGAATCAGATTAGCGGCGATTGCCCCATTTTGTTTGAACCCAATTTTCAACATAGTGATGACTTTAGTTTGTCACAGATGGTCGATCTGATTGCTGATACATTCGGCATTCACATTAAGCTCCACTATCAAGATACATTAAAGAAAAATCTTTTAACTCGCATCCGGGCGCTAGGATTATGCTCACTCAATGATTACTATCAGTTCTTGGTGACAAGAAATCAATTAATTCCTGGTGCGACAGAGTGGCAAGAACTAATCTCTTTACTCACTGTCACTGAAACTTATTTTTTTCGGGATCAGGGGCAAATGTCGCTGCTCAAAAATCAGCTGCTCCCAGAGTTAATCGAGCGCAAACGGGAGCTTAGTTTAACTCAGTGCAACGCTGCTAATGGAGAATTTTATCGGCCGACATTACGGCTTTGGAGTGCCGGGTGTTCGACTGGTGAAGAAGCTTACTCACTTGCCATTCTGGTGAAGGAACTAATCCCTGACAATCAGACATGGGACACTCTAATTTTAGGCACAGATATTAATCAACTCGCGATCGCACTGGCTCAACAAGGAATTTACAGTGATTGGTCTTTTCGGACAACCACTCCAGAGATCAAAAATCGCTACTTTCGATCCCACAAAAAAGGTTGGAAAATCGATCCTGCTATTCGAGCAATGGTCACATTTCAACCTGGAAACCTGATGCAGGATAACTTTCCCGCTTACGCATCCAGGATTCACGATTTCGATTTGATTATTTGCCGCAATGTGTTTATTTATTTTGACTTCAACGCGATCGCACAAGTTATAGAAAAGTTTTACTGCTCTCTGACACCGGGAGGGTTTCTGCTCACAGGGCACACGGAATTACACGGGCAAAAAACTGAACCGTTTCAGGTCAAAAATTTTCCGCAATCTGCGGTTTATCAAAGGCATATCTCACTCAACAAGCAGAGCAAAGTTTTAAATACCATAATACCTGCTGCCATTGAGAGCAGGGAAACCGAAATTTTTTCCCCCTCTCTCAATACGGTTCGGTTAACAAAGTTATCTGTTGAGGCGAGCAGAGGGAGAACAGAAGCAGGGAAAGAGAAATTGCTCAATATTAATAACTCTCTTCCCTCCCCTGCACCCCCTGCCTCAAGAGCTGATCCGAACCATCCCTCTATTCCAAGCTTGGAGACGGGCTTCGGCGTGAGCGCAAACACTCAAACTCTTTTAGATGCAGCTAAGGAATCGCTAATTCAAGAAGCTTATGCCAATGTAATTCAAATAGCGAAACAACTGATAGCTATTACCCCCCAACATTTTCAGGCATATTGTTTGATGGCAGAAGCTTACGCGAATTTTGGCGATTACTCCCAGGCGAATCAGGCGTGTCAGCAGGCACTCCAGATTAACCCATTGGCGCTCGAACCCTATCATTTGTTGGCTCAAATTGCCGAAGAGCAAGGAGATCGCGACAGTGCCAAATTATTTTTAAAACGTATTATTTATCTCGCTCCTAATTCTGTTATTGCTCACCTGGAATTGGGTTCTATATACGAACGAGAGGGAAATGAAAAACAGGCTCAAAAAACCTGGCGAGCGCTTCTAGAAATTTTGCAAAATCTACCCCAACAAGCGATCGATTACCATAACCAGCAAACCCCTGCTGAATTAAAAGCACACGTTCTTAAGCACTTAAATTCAACTAGTTATGAGCCATGAATCTTATTTAATGTTTAAACTCAATCACTCACGCTATGGCATTCCGGCTACAGCCGTACAAGAACTCTTCTTTCTGCCAGAAGTGACTGCGATCGCGGAAACTCCCATCACAATTTTAGGCGTGATTAACCTGCGAGGGAAGTTTCTGCCCGTGATGGATTTATATCACCGTTTAGAACAAGCACGTCCCCCTTTTCAATTGACTGACAGCATGATTGTCCTGGAGTGGCAAACTCAACGAATTGGAATCATCGCCAATCAGGTGGATAGTGTGCAAGCGATCGCACCCGATCAGATCGCTGCAAATATCTGTGGTGAGTTAAAAGAGAGTTTGCCGGATGGATTGGTAACTGGCATTGCCAACGCTGAGGAGGGCATCGTTACATTGCTTAATCCTGAACTGTTGGTGCAATACGTCCTTATAGAGACTGCTTTCAATCCAAATTCTGATTTTCACAACGGCTCAGACGCACCAAAACACCCATCTGATTCACCCCTAAATCAGGGCTTATACGATCATTTCGATTCCCAGGAGCGACAGGTTTTTCGAGAGCGAACTGAAAGTCTGCGGTGTGCGCTCGCTGATGAGGATTTGGCGTGGCTCTTGCCTCTGGCGGTTGTAGGGTTGGGGGGTGAGTACTTTGGGTTTGGCTTGGAAACGGTGCATGAGTTTACCGAGATTCACAAGATTACTCCGATTCCCTGCTGTCCGCCGCACATTGTTGGCAACATCAATTTACGGGGCGAAATTATCACCTTAATTAACATCAATGATGTAGTTGATTTGCCGATGAAGGGAGTGCGATCGCCTACGGTAGGGAGTACATCGCATCAGCAAGCGGTTGTCGTGCGCCTGGAGCAACGAGTGGCGGGGATTGCCGTCGATGACATTTTTGATGTGACGTATATTCATCCCTCGCAAATGACCCCGGCTCCAATTGCCCTGCATTCTGCCAAAGACGACTATCTCCAGGGGGTCGCACCTTACCGCGATCGGATGATGAGCATCATCAATTTGTCTAAACTGCTCACTTCAGAAGTGTTGGTTGTCAATGAAGAGGTCTAATACTAATTCGTAATTCGTAATTCGTAATTCGTAATTAAGAAGGTTTTACTTAGTCTGGGTTTCAGAGTTTGTAATTGTTTCATTATTTTCGTGAAATGGTCTAATATGCAATATAATTTCAAGCTCGGTCGAGTTGTTACCTTTGGGTTTGGTTCGGTATTTGTAGTCATGGTTGTGATTGGCATTGTCTCCAAGCTCACGACCAACAAGTTAGTAGAGTCCAATGGCTGGGTCAGCCACACTTACCAGGTTGAGGGACATCTAGAAAATATTAGCAAGCTACTAGCCGATGCCGAAACTGGACAGCGTGGCTTTATCTTAACCCAAAAGGCCAACTATTTGGAGCCTTACAACGCATCCGTTGCCAATTTTGAGAAAATCTTTGATGAGGTCAGCAAGCTGATTCAGGACAACCCGGAACAAGTGACACGGCTGAATCAGGTCAAGCAACTGGCAAAAGACAAAATGGCAGAACTTACTGAAACTATTGATTTGACACAGCAGGGAAAACGCCAGGAAGCCATGACTATCATCCTTTCCAATAAAGGCAAGCAGAGCATGGATGAGATTCGGAGCAAACTAGCAGAGATGACGCAGATCGAGGATCGCTTGCTGGCAGACAGGCAACAGATAGCGCAGCAGACAGCATTCATGGCAGACTTGGTTTCCTTGGGAGGAACCACGATCGCAATCCTATTTGGCTCATTTGTATTGTTCTTCATTGCCAGGGAAATTGTGCGACCGATTATGCAGGTTGCCAACGCGATTGCCTCCTCATCCAATGAAATTGCGGCTACGGTTGAGCAGCAAGAGCGCACAGCCAATCAACAGGCAACCTCGGTCAGCGAAACAACCACCACAATGGATGAACTCAGCGCTTCTGCCCAACAGTCTGCCCAGCAAGCCGCGACTGCTTTCACCAGCGCTCAACAGGTTTTAAATTTGGCCGATCAAGGTAATCAAACGATTAGTCGCTCTCTGGAAGGGATGTCTGCCTTGAGTAATAGAGTCAGTACGGTAGCAGACCAAATGTTGCGCCTGAATGAACAAACCAAGCAAATTGGTAGTATTTCCGGGTTGGTGAGTGACCTAGCAAATCAGACTAATATGCTAGCGCTAAATGCAGCAGTAGAGGCAGTCCGAGCCGGGGAACAGGGCAAAGGGTTTGCAGTCGTCGCCGCCGAAATTCGCAAACTTGCAGATCAAAGTAAGCGATCGGCTGAAAAAATTAATGGGCTGGTGAATGACATTCAATCCGCCATCAACTCAACCATTGTGATGACAGATGAAAGCACAAAAACTGCTGAACAGGGGGCGGTAATGACTAAGCAGACGGTGGAAGTATTTAGTAATGTCACCGATGCCGTCAACGGTATGGTGTTGAATATTCAACAAATCTCCCTCAACGCCAATCAGCAAGCAACAGCTGTGCAGCAAATCTTACAGGCAATGAATGCCCTCAATAGCTCTGCCAGAGAAACAGCCAGTGGCATCAGTCAGACTCGCGTTAGCACTCATCAACTTAATGATGCAGCCTCCAAATTACAGAGTGTTGTGTAATTTTTCCTTGATGCAAAAGTCCGATCGCAAAGATTACAAATGATAGAAATATTGGAAAATCCTTGAACTCATTCATTCACAAAAGATAACAAGATGGAAAGTAAGCGAAATTGGAAACTGAGATACTGGATTATGAGCAGCTATGCGGTTCCCATTCTGGCATTGGTAATTTCTGCGGGGCTGATATTCATTAATATCAACCTGGTGAGTCAGCGAGCGCAGGATTTAGTTTCTTCCTATAACGTTAATTCAGCGATTAATGCCCTTGCCACGAATGTACAGAGCGGTTCTAAATCAGTTCGAGGCTATTTGTTAGAAAAAAATCAGACATCCTTCGACGAATACCAAAAATCTCAAAGAAGCTTCAATGAGCTTTTGTCAAAGCTAATGTCACTTGCCAGAACAGAGCAAGAGCAACAGTCATTAACCAGGCTAGAGGGGCTGCTGAATAATTTAATGGTTGTCGAGGATGATTTGATTGGCAAAGTGAATCAAAGCAAGGTTCAGGAAGCTATTGAAACCTGGAGTAACGAAAATGCCCGCAGTATGGTTGATCGTCTGACAAGTGCGATCAATGAAATTCAGCACCGAGAAGACCAGAATGTGATCGTGGCTGCCAAGCAACAGCAAGCAGCGCTTGATAGGCTCAAGCTCACAATTCTGTCCGCGACTGGACTTTCCTTGCTGTTGTCGGTTTTGACTGGCATCTGGATAATTAGCCGCACTGCTCGACGGATAAATGAATCAGCCAGTGCGATCGCCACCTCGACCGCTGAAATTGCCGCCACAATCGAGCAACAAGAACGCACTGCCAACCAACAGGCAGTCTCGGTCAGCGAAACCACCACTACAATGGACGAACTCAGCGCCTCTGCTCAACAGTCTGCCCAGCAAGCATCCACTGCCTCAACCAGCGCTCAACAGGTCTTAAATTTGGCAGATCAAGGCAATCAATCACTGAACCGCACCCTGGAAGGAATGGCAGCCTTGAGCCACAGAGTCAGTGCAGTAGCAGACCAAATGCTGCGCCTGAACGAACAAACAAAGCAAATTGGCAGTATTTCCGGGTGGTAAGTGACCTAGCAAATCAAACCAATATGCTAGCGCTAAATGCAGCAGTAGAGGCAGTCCGCGCGGGGGAACAGGGCAAGGGCTTTGCAGTCGTCGCCGCCGAAATTCGCAAACTGGCAGACCAAAGCAAGAAATCGGCTGAAAAAATTAATGTGCTGGTCAATGATATTCAATCCGCCATCAACTCAACCGTTGTGATGACAGATGAAAGTACAAAAACTGCTGAACAGGGGGCGGCAATAACTAAGCAGACGGTGGAGGTCTTTACCAGTGTTACCGAGTCCGTCAACCGGATGGTGTTGAATATTCAGCAAATCTCGCTAAATGCTAGCCAGCAATCCACTGCGGTTCAGCAAATTTTACAGGCAATGAATGCACTCAATAACTCTGCTAGAGAAACAGCCATCGGCATCAGTCAGACTCGCGTTAGCACTCACCAACTCAATGATGCAGCCTACAAACTACAGAGTGTTGTGTAATCTTCCCTTGATGCAACGAAGAGGCAGGGGGCAGGGAGCAGGGGGAAATGACCCCATCAAGAACTGCTGTGAAGCCTACTGTTACACACAAATTTTTTAGAGTTACTGCGTAGTTAATTTTTGCAGGTCGATGCAATAAAGGTGCAGATCAAGAGACTTGTGTGTATACCGTAGCTTTAAGCATGGGGTCAATCTAAAATCCAAAATTGTGTAATAGCAATATCTGGAAATCCTTGAACTCGTTCACTCACAGAACATAACAAGATGGAAAGCAAGCGAAACTGGAGACTAAGATACTGGATTATTGGCGGGTATGCTGTTTCCGTGCTGGCATTGTTAATTTCTGCCGGAGCAACAATCATCAATATCAACACGGTGAACCACCGATCAGAAAATTTACTGTCTTCTTATGAGGTCAATTCAGCAATTGATGATTTTGCTGTTAGTGTGCAAAGTGGTTCTAAATCAACCCGGGGCTATTTATTAGAAAAAAATCAGCAATCCCCTGAGAACTACCAAAAGACACGAAAGAACTCCAGGGACTTTTTAGCAAAACTGATCGCACTTGCCAGATCGCAACAGGAGCTACAATCTTTAACCAAATTGGAAGAACTGCTGAATAAACTGCTTGCTTTTCAAGACATCCTGATTGAAAAGGTGGATGAGGGCAAAGTCAAAGAAGCCATTGAAACCTGGAGCAAGGGAAATGCCCGTGCTCTAGTTCAGGATGTCGTAGACATGATTGAAGAAATGCAGCAGCGAGAAGATCAGATTTTTGCAACCACCGCGAAACAGCAGCAAGAGGCGCTCAATGCCCTCAAGTTCACGGTGATGCTAGCAAGTGGACTCTCCCTAAAGATTAGCACCTTGGTAAGGGACATTCAATCTGCCATCAGCATGACTGTCGTTGTCACTCATGAAGGCACTAAAACTGTAGAAGAAGGGACGCGAGTTGCCCAGGAAACGTCAGAATCCTTTGCTGGTGTAGAAGGTGCAGTGAATAACATTGTCATCAACAGTCAACAGATTTCACTCAATATTAACCAGCAACCGATCGCCATTCAGCAAATTGTCTCTGCCATGAATGACTTGAATATTGCTGCGCGTGAAACTGCCAGTGGCATTAGCCAGATCCGCTTTGGTACTCAACAACTAAACGAGTCAGCGCAAGCATTCAAGGCAATTATTTAGTCGCTCAACCCCTAACTACTTAAAACTATGATGATCGATGATGAAGAACTGAGAGACGTTTTCAAAGTAGCCAGCGAAGAACACCTGCAAAATCTGGATGATGGATTGCTGCATCTGGAAAACCATCCCGACGATTTGGCTGTCCTGGAAGCCTTGATGCGAGAGGCGCATTCCCTAAAAGGCGATGCCAATATGCTGGGAGTCAAAGATGTAGGCACTCTGGCACATCAAATTGAGCATATTTTGACTCAACTCAAGCAACAAGAAAACCCTGCATCCTCGTTGGGCAATGCTACAACAGACTCACCCTATGAACGCCTTGCTCATGCGATCGCTGCTATCCGCAAACTCGTTCATGAAGCCGTCACCGGAGAACCTGCCAGGGTTGATACCTTTTCTGTTCTGGCAGAATTGATGGGAGCGCAGCCAGGAAAAAGGGAAGATAATCCAAGTCAAGAACCAGAAGTCAACAGTATTGAAGTCACAACCACAGTAAAAAACAATACTTTTGATAGTAATCAAGAGCCAAAGGAAAACGGAGCAATCCAAAATCGTTCGACTGAGCGACTTGTGCCGAGCATCTCGACTTCTCTGCGAGACGCTACGCGAACGCTCGATGGAACCAGAGCCGAGGTAAGCCGAAGTCCAAAATCCCTCACCAATAGCTACCGCATCGAAACCATCCGCGTTGGCACTCGCCATCTGGATACGTTGATGACGCAAGCAGGGGAGTTAACTGTAACCAAAATTCGGATTGCTCATCGACTGAGAGAAATTGAAGCGATCGCTAATCTGTGGGAAGAATGGAACCGAGATTTGTTCACTAATCGGTTTGCGTTCAGCCGAGAGCAACAGGGTAACGTCGCCTTCCAACGTCTGGAAACCTTTCATCATCACTCTGAAGAACGATTAGAGCAATTGGGTCATTTGGTGAAAACCCTGCGGAGTTCCCTTTCGGAAGACACAACCCGACTGGAACAACTAAGTGGCGATCTAGAAGAGGGTATTCGTACCCTGCGATTGCTGCCCTTTGCAACGATTTTCAACCTCTTCCCCCGGATGGTACGCGATCTGGCGCAGCAGCAGGGAAAATTGGTGGAGTTGATCCTCGAAGGCAAAGATACCCTTGCCGACAAACGCCTGTTGGAAGAAATGAAAGATCCGCTAATGCACATCCTGCGAAATGCGATCGATCACGGAATTGAGCCACCACAGGAACGGGAACGGCTAGGAAAATCCACAACGGCAACAATTCGGCTCAGGGCTTACCAGACTCCCACTAACATTGTGCTGGAAATCAGTGATGATGGTCGGGGGCTTAACCTGGATAAAATCAAACAAATCGCCGTGAAACGGGGCATTTGCAGCGAGGAAGAATCAGCGACAATGACTCCCAGCCAGATCCAGGCGTTGATCTTCGCACCGGGGTTTTCAACAGCCCCCCTGGTGACGGAAGTATCAGGACGGGGTGTAGGGCTGGATGTGGTGCAAACCAATGTTGAAAAATTGAAAGGCACGATTGAGGTAGAGTCTTTTCCGGGACAAGGATGTACGCTGCGGGTTAATCTTGGTATTACCTTGGCAACCGCCCATGTCTTGATTGTGCAAGTGAACCAAATGCCCTACGCCATCCCAGTGGAATTTGTCCAAACTGCTTGCTTGATCAAGTCAGAAGAGATTTTCCCCTTGGAGGGACGCGACACCATAATTCGGGATGGACAACCCATTTCGGTTGTGCAATTGGCTGATCTATTAGAATTGCCGCCGATGCCATCTGGATTAACTCAAGAAACGGCACTTTCTTGTATTATTCTCCAGGTTGGGCAAGCACAACTGGGTGTAGTGGTAGATGCCTTAGTGGATGAGCAAGATGTAGTGATTAAACCCCAAAGTCAGTTACTTAAACGAGTCCGCAATGTTTCTGGAGCAACAATTTTAGGCACTGGAGATGTGTGTATGGTGCTGAATCCCCAGGATTTGGTCAAGTCAGCCCGATCACGATCGCAGTCCATCTCTTCTACCCAAACTCGTCAAGTTGCGCCTACAAAACCAACTGTCTTATTAGTGGAAGATTCTATTGCCACACGCACGCAAGAAAAGCGGATTTTAGAAACCGCAGGTTATCAAGTAATTACTGCTGTGGATGGTTTGGATGGATTGAACAAGCTGCGATCGCACACCGTTGATGCCGTTGTCAGCGATGTGCAAATGCCGAATCTCGATGGACTGGGGTTAACTGCCAAAATCCGCCAATATCAGGAATATAGCGATCTACCGATTATCCTGGTTACATCCCTTGCCAGCGATGAGGATAAACGTCGGGGTGCGGAAGCCGGAGCCAATGCCTACATTATCAAAGGCAGCTTTAATCAAGAAGCCTTGCTGTCAGCCCTCAAACGGTTAGTGTAGAGGTTTTCGGATGAATGAAGAATAATTTTTTTGTAAAATCTCAACTTACTGTCAATTGATGAAAAACTCTGCCCCGATTCGCGTCTTTCTGGTGGAGGATTCCCTCGTCGCCTTAACCATCCTCAAGCGGATTCTGGCGAGTTCCTCGGAAGTGGATGTGGTGGGAACTGCTCCCAATGGCGTGGAAGCATTGGAGAAAATTCCAGCCGCACAGCCCCAGGTAATCTGCACCGATCTGCACATGCCCAAAATGAGTGGGCTAGAACTAACCCGCCGGATTATGGCAGACTATCCCCGTCCCATTCTGGTGATCAGCACCTCCGTCAACACCCAAGAAGATTCCCGCAATGTTTTTGAACTGCTGCAAGCGGGTGCTTTGGATGTTTTCCCCAAACCCAGCATCGACTCACTTTCAGATTATGAACACATCAAGCACGAATTAATCAACCGAATCAAAGTTCTGGCAGGGGTTACAGTCTTTACTCGCCACACTTCCCGAACTGCGACGGTAGAACCTAGAACGCAGCCTGTTAATCCCAAAGGTAAGTCAGAACCATTCAACTCAAAACCTGTCAGTAATTCGCAATTCCCCATTCGTAATTCCCCGTTCCCCCTGCCTAAAGTTGTGGCGATCGGCGCATCCACAGGCGGCCCCCAGGCATTGTACGCGATCTTAAAACAACTGCCTGCCAACTTTCCCGTACCCATTCTGTGTGTCCAACATATCAGCGAAGGATTTCTGCAAGGCTTGGTAGATTGGCTAGCAGCAGAATGTTCTTTGCACGTGACGATCGCCCAACCGGGAGAATTCCCGAAACCGGGTACTGTCTATTTTGCCCCCGAACGACAACACCTGCAACTCGACACTCAAGGGCGATTAATCACCGTCAGTTCCCCTCCTGTTTCCGGGCATCGTCCCTCTGTTACAGCGTTGTTTCAAGCCGTTGCCACCTGCTACCCACGATCGGCAGTTGGTATTTTGCTGACTGGTATGGGACGGGATGGTGCAGATGGATTACAAGCGATCGCCCAAGCCGGAGGCATCACCATTGCCCAAAATGAACAAACCTGCGTTGTCTTCGGGATGCCCAAAGAAGCGATCGCACTGGGAGCCGCCCAACATATTTTGGCGATCGGCGAAATTGCTCCTATGCTATTGAATCGAATCTGCTACATCAACTCTAGACATTCTTAGACATGCTTTCGTCCATTTGACGTTTTATCGTCTGTGTAATATCTGTAATCAGGAGCTAATAAATTTTCGTACAGCTTCGCGCAATTGTTCAGCATCAAAAGGTTTGATTAGATATTCTGTTGCACCCGCCAGATGACCCTTCACCCGGTCGAAGGGGGAATCTTGAGAAGTTACCATAATCACAGGCAAATGCTGAAATTGCGGCAGGCTTCGCACTGTGCGGCAAAACTCCAACCCGTTTACATCCGGCATCTGTACATCCAATAGCAAGACTGAAATCTGTTGATGATAAATGATCGACAGGGCATCAACCGCGTTAGCGGCTGTTATTACTTGATAGATCGGTTCTAACGCTCGTTTAATCAATTGATGAATCACAGGGCTATCATCAAGCGCGAGAACAATCGGTGAGCTTGTCGTACCATTTGACATACTTTACAGTCGATGAGTCAATCATCGTTGGCGTTTACCCTAGCATTCCCAAAGAAAGACTTGAATAACTGATATTTTGATAATTTTATACACACTTCAAGTCCTTTTAACCAGAGGCTCAACCGGAATTTGAATCAAGAACTCGCTGCCTTTCCCAAGTTCTGAGGAGCATTTTAAAATGCCACCATGTTTTTCAACCACAATTTGGTAGCTGATGGACAGTCCTAGCCCGGTTCCCTTGCCGATGGGTTTGGTGGTGAAGAATGGATTGAAGAGTTTTTGCTGGGTTGTTTCTGTCATCCCAGAACCGTTATCTCGAATCCGAATCACTACACTATCTGCGTGGGAAACTTGAGATAGATCGGAACTACCCGATTTTTCTCTACTAATCAGTTCTGTTTGAATGGTAATGATCGGATTAGGCGTTTCATCTAAGGCATCGATCGCATTACCCAAAAGATTCATAAATACTTGATTCAATTGCCCCGCATAACAATCAACAGGTGGTAAATTTTCGTATGCTTTAATCACTTGAATCTCAAACTTGGCACTGGTTAATTTCAAGCGACTCTTCAAAATCAACAACGTGTTTTCAATCCCTTCATGGATATCCACAGGTTTCATCTCGGCTTCATCCAGACGCGAGAAGTTCCGCAAAGATAAGACAATTTGCCGAATTCGTTCTGCACCCATTCGCATGGACGACAATAGATTAGGCAAATCTTGTGTTAAGAAATCAAAGTCGATGTCCTCCATCTTTTCCTGAATAGCACCAGTTGCATTGGGATAACTTCCCTGATAAAGACGCAATAGTTCCAGTAAATCCCGAACATAGTCGGTTGCATAAGCAATATTACCGTTAATAAAGTTGACCGGGTTGTTGATTTCGTGGGCAACTCCGGCTACCAATTGTCCCAGGCTCGACATCTTCTCTTGCTGTATCAGTTGCATTTGAGTTTGCTGTAACTGACTCAGGGCGTTCCCTAGATAGGTGGCTTGAGTTTGAGCGGCAAAGGCGGTTGCTCGTGTTTGGGCAAGCAGTTCTGCTTGATCGAGAGCGATCGCTACTTGATCGGTGACTGCTTTGAGTAACCGGACTTCGCTATCAGTCCATTGGCGCGAACCACGACAGTGATGGCAAACAATAGCACCCAATTGACCAGAATGGGTTCTGAGTGGCAGCAACAGCACCGAGGTTACTGCCAGTTGACGCAGCAAGGCGCGATCCTCCAAGGTGAGTGCTTCTGAGGTAGTAGAAACATCCTCAATTCTGAGCATATCTAGATTTAAGATAGTTTCTGCCAGAACGGAGCCTGACCCAAGGGAAAGTTCCCCCAACGCCATCTGGATCTCTGGGTTAGTTGCTTCATGAGTGACCATAAAGTTGAACTGATCTTTGTTGGGCAGACACCACACAAAGTCACAGCGATCTACTTGTAACAGAGTATGAATTTCATTCACCGCCGTTTGTAAAATCGTGTCCAGATCCAGAGAATTACGAATTTGATTTGCCAGATTAAACAGAATTGAATCTTGTTGACCAACCAATTCCTGAGTAATCAATTGCTGTTTTAGTTGTTTGATTTCCGGGATCATTTGCCGCAGCTTTGTGGTGTTGCGCTTTAGCTCCAATTGCGCTACTACTTGATGGCTGAGTGTCTGCAATCCTTTCCGTTGTTTCTGGCTCAGATCGCGCGGTTCAATGTCCATGACGCAGAGTGTACCCAGGACACAACCACCAGCCGTTACCAGGGGAACTCCGGCATAAAACCGGATATTAGGAGCATTTATAACGAAGGGATTGGTGGCAAAGTGAGGATCGGCCAGAGTATCTGGAATCACAAAGACATCTGACTGGTGAATGGTGTGGTTACAAAACGTCAGGTCTCGGCGAATTTCTGTTAATGTGATTCCTACCTTAGACTTAACCAACTGGCGATCGGCTCCGATAAAACTCACTAGTGCCATTGGAGTTTGGCACAGATCAGCCGCCAGTGCTGTCAAGTCATCCAACGCCTGATCGGGTGCAGAATCCAAACCCTGAAACTGATACACTGCTTTGAGTCGTGTCAGTTCGTTGGTGCAGGGCATCGTTGTGCAGGAGAGTATGGAATCAAGTAATAATTCAGGAATTTTCATAGTTTTATTTTAATTTGGGTGCGATCGCTAATTTGACTGTCAAATAGGTACGTTTGCGATCGCTACTCTAAGTTTGTCTAAAGCTTTAGACTTCATAAGTGCTTATTTTGTAACAATATTTTTTAGATCAAATTATGAATGCGAGTTCAAGTATAACGCCGTTTACTTCGATGCTGTTAATGGCAGGCGGATTGTAAAACTTATCCAGCCCTGAGTGCTTGTGACTTCAATTGTACCTTGGAGATATTGCACTAGCTTTTTCACCAAAGCTAACCCTAATCCTGTATCACTATTTTGTCCAATTTTGCTTTGAGGATTTTGGGAAGACGAGTCAGAAATGCAAGCTTTTTTTATTTCATTTTGATAAATTAAATCATATTGTTCAAAACTTCGAGATTTTGCTTGTGCAGAAATTTTTGAACCAGAATTGCTAATTGTAATTTGAAAGCATGGAATTTCATCAATAGCAGAAGATATCTCAAGTGGAATATCTTTGTTGATGAGGCTATTTATAGTAGTGGTATGAGCAGTTATCGTAATTTGCTCATCAAGGGGGGTGTGCTTACAAGCATAATTGAGTAGTTCTGATATAATCCGAGTCAGGATAGCTATATCAGTAACTATAGTTGGTAACTCCGAAGAAATTTCAACTGACAAGATTTTCTGTTGAATTTGAGCAAATTTTTTAAATTTATCAACAAGGCAAGGTAGCCAGTATTGGAGTTGAATAGAAGTTAATTCTAAGAGATAGCTATCTGTATCAATCAGCCGCATATTTAGCAAATCACTCACCAAGCCTAACTCTCGTTCATACTCGTAATGTACGATGCTCAAGTAGCGGTCTATCAAAGGTTCCTCAAATTTGAACATACTTCGCTGATCTAGAATATTTTCTAGCATAGAGATTGCTATTTTAATATTTGAAAGAGGTGTGCGTATTTCATCAAAGATAGCGGTACAAAAGTCTTCTTTCATTTGATTTAGCGTTCGAGTTGTGATATTTGAATTTCTATCTGCCGAATATGCTCATAGCAATTCTATGTGAGGCTGCGCTTTATTCACGTAGGGGCAATACCCTGCGGGAAGCCGCTTTGCGTCTACATGAATTGCTCCTACGGCGCAGTTTTGGGTAAGTTTCATAGGCGCATCTTCAAAAATAAATAGTATCAATGGAAAATTTTACGAGTTATGTAAAGCTGAAATTTGTAACATAAAATAGCAAATTTTATATTTCAAGATGAGTAAATTTACTTTCTAAGTGATAATATTGTTTCTCCAGTAAAATTTAAAGTTGTTATCTTGTTTTTGTCAGAAATTAGGTTAGGCATCTCTTGCCAGCATTGGCGGCAAAACCAATAGATTTCTTGTAAACGAACGTGACGAAGCATTTGGTTTGAACAGCAAGGGCAGTGTGTCATAAAATTATTGTTTTATTCAAAAAGTTAAACACAAACAGGTAGTTTACTCTTGGCTTCACAACCAATAGCTTGAATTTATAAACAAAAAATAAAAAACTAATAAAGAAATGAAAGTACTTAACAAATCGTAAAAATATTAACAAACACTTGATTAGCTAGTACAGCAAGGCAAAATTCAAAATGACGCTCTCTGCCAGACGCTAAAAGCGTAGCTTGCAACTCTTACAGAGTAAGCGGACTCGCTAACAAAATTCAAAATTAATACAGAGTAAGCGTTTCATTGATTTTGAATGGGTGGTTTATTTACGCCATGTTGTATAGCTAAGTGGTGTACGTGACAACTCTCACCGCTAATTGCAAGCAATGTAGCGGGAGCATCTCAAATTCACATAAGAGACTTGCTGATTCACAGGCTGACTACTGTCTAAGCCTCCACAGCCAGGAATCGGTAGTCCAACCGATCCACGCTTTAAAAGATTCAATGCGCTGTTCCAGTCGCGGTCAATGACCAACCCGCAAGAACAACTATGAACACGAATTGCCAAAGTTTTCTCGACTCTTTCACCACAACTCGAACAATTAATACTTGTCCCTCTAGGGTCAACTCCAAATGTCAGCTTGCCGCGTTTTACCGCCACTGCTTGCATGATTTCTAGGAATGCACCCCACGCAACATCTAGTATCGACTTGGCCAATCGCGTTCTAGCCAAACCTCTAATGTTCAGGTTCTCAAAAACAATTAAGTCATAAGAATTAACTAACCAATGAGCAACTTGATAATGAAACTCTTTTCTTTGTCTTGCAACGTGCAAATGAGTCTTTGCAACCTTGCTAGATTGCTGACTGTGATTCTTAGACCCTTTGATTTTACGAGCAAGTTGCCGTTGCTGACGGGCTAATTTTGATTGTGTTTTACGGTAATACTGCGGTACTTCAATACTTTGTCCATCAGCAGTGGTTAAAAACTTCTCCAGCCCAACGTCTATGCCAGTAGCAGCTTTAATTTCGTCAATCGGCAGCAATTTAGGTACAGATTTATCCTCAAGAGAAAAACTGCAATACCATCCATCTGCTTTACTTAAAATCGTCGCCTGTTTAATCTCAAACCCGTCTGGTATTGGGCGATGTAAAATGACCTCAATTTCACCAATCTTGGATAACTTAAGAATATTACCTACTAAATGTGCGCCAGCCTTGGGTGAATTAACACGCGGAAACGTGAACGAACTTATATCACCACGCTTTTTAAAACGTGGTCTTCCTCCCCTTTTACCTTTTTTATCAGGTGTTAGCCATCGTTTCCACGCCTTGTCCAGCCTCATCAGGTTTTGTTGTTGGCAGTCGGCATAGATGTTCTTGTAGTCAGGAAATAGTTCTTTAGTTCGCTTTAGGTCTGATGCTTGTGTATAGTAATCTGCTTTGTCTGGTATCTCCCCAATTGGTTCAGAAACTAAGCTACATCGGTCAACCTGCGACCTTGTACGTCTTAACCAGTCCAATCTTTCCCCTAGTGCGTAGTTCCAATGACGACGCAACAACTCACCCCAAGTTTCAAGAAGGACAACTTGCTCGGGAGCAGGGTTGAGTTTGAACTGATAAGTTAGTAGCATATAGCCATAATACAATTTGGTGGCATGACTTACAACATAGGGCACAGAGCAGTTTATAGCCTTAATATTCATTTAGTGCTTGTCACCAAGTACCGGAAAAAGGTTATAAACCAAGCGATGTTAAGACGGCTACAAGAAATATTTGAAAGTACTTGCACTAAGTGGAGGAGCAAGATAACAGAGTACAACGCAGAGTCAGACCATGTTCACTTGGTTATTAATTACCCGCCGGATGTAGAGGTAAGTAAACTCGTGAACAACATCAAGACGGTATCCAGTCGTTTAATTCGCAAGGAGTTCAATGAACACGTTAATCAGTTCTACAGCAAACCAGTATTTTGGACAGGTGCATACTTTGTTGCATCATGTGGAGGCGTTACCCTTGATCAACTCAAATCTTATGTTGAGAAGCAAGGTAGTCCTGATTGCTGATTTCGGGGGTATTGAACCCCACTCAATCAGCCCTCCTATCCCCCATCACCGCCAATTGGAGTACCAATGTGGCGGGAGTACCCCGGAGGTTTAGATGGATAGCGGGTCGTTTAGCCAATGCTGTTAGCGGAAGCGGGGCGTTTAGCACGTGCTGAGTCAAAACCCAGTTGTTTCAAAACTTTGAGCAATCAATACTGTCCTAATCTGTGTGAATACGGCTATACTAGCGATCGCTCATTTTCTGAGACAGTCAGTCTATTGATACAAGAACGATCGCGCCCTTGGGTTTTGGCTTGGTAAAGCGCGCGATCTGCTGCCTTAATCAGATCCAAAGAAACTATATCAGACGTAGGAATCATTGTGGCAATTCCGATACTCAAGGTGATGTGAGGCTTTACAGCTGATGCAGTATGGGAAATATTTAGCTGTTGTATAGCTTGATGAATTTCTTGGGCAACCTGAAAAGCTCCATCACTATCAGTATTCGGCAAAATGACAACGAACTCTTCTCCGCCATAACGAGCAGCTAAATCGGTAGAACGTTTGACAGTTTGTTGAAAAGCTTGGGCAACCAGGCGTAAACAATCATCTCCTGCGGCATGACCGTAAGTATCGTTATATTGTTTGAAATAATCAATGTCGCATAAAAGTATTGACAGACAACCTTGTTTTTGTAAAAGATGTTGCCATGTACAATCAAGGGTGCGATCAAAATATCGGCGATTGGCGATTTGAGTTAATTGATCCACCATCGCTATATTTTCAAGTTGCTGCTTGGCAAGCTGCAATTGGTGATAAAGTTCTGCTTGCTGGATAGCAATCGCTATTTGTGTTGCCAATTGCTGAAGCAGTTTGCTCTCCCAAGATTGCCACTGACGTGGGGCACTGCAATGATGAGCAATCAAAAGACCCCAAAGGCGATCGCCTTGTAAAATTGGTACAATTAGCTTGGCTCTGACTTGCAACTTTTTCAATAACTTTATAGAATCCATTTGACATCTTTTACTATCTTGAAGTACAGTTACCGCAAAAGCCGTATCCAGCAGTCATGCCGTACTCTAGCAGCCTAACAGACGAAGAGTGGGAAATCCTTGAACCCCTACTGCCGA
>NZ_JACJTD010000094.1 GCF_014698505.1 Nostoc foliaceum FACHB-393
GCGTTAGCCTGTTAGTTGATCGAAGCATTGGGCTGCTCAAGAAAAATTTGTCGAAAAAAATGGGGCTACAGAGCCTACTGGGCACTGGTTCGGATGTCCGAGATAGTTATCGTTTATTAGAAACCGTTCAAAGTTCTTTTAAAGTGTCTTGGCAAACTGTTAAACGCCCAGAAGATTTAGGAGATCCTCCGCTCAAAGCTGAAATTACTGAATCGGGGAAATTGCAATTTTATATTCCAGGCACATTGGAATATAAACTTAATAATTTGCCAAACCAAACCGAAATTGCGATTACTGGAGGTATTCACCCTAAACGTTTAGGACGTTTTAAATTTAAAGGATTTGATCGCTTCCGCGATCCCCGCAATTTTACTCTTTTAGATGAAGGTAAGCTTCTAGGCGAGTTAAAAGCGGTTAAATTGACAATTATTTTGTCCCAGAACAACTCCAAAGTGAGCGAGATGTCTTACCCACTTGTTCCACATCGACCCTATCCTCACTGGGCCGATGCTTATCAGCTCAATTTGGGCGATCGCTTTGATTCTTGGCTTCAACCAGGGCAACCTGTTGAGTATGAAATTCGCATTGAACAAACTACGCGTGCCGGAGTCACTTATACATCTGGAATGAAAATTGGCTTTGTTGGGGGTAAGGTTACTCATTCTCCCAATATTCAATACTACTCAGGAACGGCACTAACAGATATATTAAAGCTGATAGATTAAGCACTCTACAAAAGTTTCAAAATTCACGTCTGGGTTTAGTCATAAAATGGGGATAATTATTTAGCCGCAGAGTTCAAGGGGCAACAGTCGCCTCTCTGCTGAGTTGATGACTGAAAATTCAGTTTCGGGTATAGAAATCAAAGCAGTTCATGAGGGTGAAAGTTCCGCCGTTTCTGCGCCAAATCCTGAAAAGTGGTCGCATGAGGCGATTGTAGCGAGGTCAAATGTGCGACCTGTAAGAAGGGAAAAACTGAATCGAGCGGCGAATTCAGGGGAGAATCCGGGCTTTGAGTACTTGCAGGAGTGTTGGGATGATCCAGCTTTGCAGATTGTGATCAAGAAATTGCTAGCGAAGTTTCCGCAGTGGGGGATTGCGATTGTGGATGGGGTGTTAGTTGATTGGAATCGGTAGCGATTACCATTCATGTTGTGGTTTCATGCAATGTTTACGACAACCCTTTGAGCGATCGCACTCAACTGCTAGCATATTCCAGCACTCGTTCCTGTGATTTGAATCATAAAATAAACTTTTAGCTCAAGATATGCTTCAAAAAGAGTTAACCATTTTATGCTTCAGAAATCGGCGTCAAAGTAGAAAAATCACATCTACCAAGTAATTGCAGCACTCGATGAGGGATTATCGTTGCGTCAGACAGCAACCACTTGCTAGTTAGGAAATGGTGGTTAGCCGATGAGTAATCAACTTGGCAAGTCTGGTAATTGATTATTAGCTATATATAAAATCTTCATTTCGTTACTTCATGCCCGTGAACCCCTCAATTGGATAGAGATCATCAAAGCCCGCTAAAAAATTACTAGCGTAAAGTAAATGGTAATCTTTTAGAGTGGGCGGATCTTTTATATGACCTTCCTCTTCTTCAACAAGGTATTGCTTACCGTAAAGCCGTTGATAAGCATGTATAGGAACTGGAGGCTCAAAGCCACTATCTAGTTCCTGGTAATAGTCTAATGAACAAGCTAAAGTAACTGATTGTTCCATCCGTAG
This sequence comes from Nostoc foliaceum FACHB-393, assembly GCF_014698505.1. Lineage (GTDB taxonomy): Bacteria > Cyanobacteriota > Cyanobacteriia > Cyanobacteriales > Nostocaceae > Nostoc > Nostoc foliaceum_A. The sequence continues at coordinate 1,732 of NZ_JACJTD010000094.1, forward strand.
ACGGTCGGTAACTAACAAACCTCCGTCTGGGTGAGGCTGTAATGGTATTTTTATTGCTTCCCACCAACCGCTATACCAAAGCTCTTGTCGAATATGCCCAACCCATTCGTTGTACCTATGAATTGATTCGTCCTTGTCTGGATCGCCAGTGTAGCTATCATTGTATTGAGGGATTTCCACTAAAAAGCCCCACTTTGTACGCCATTCAATATCAAAGGATCTATCGCAATAAGGTAATGGCCACGGTTTAACTAATTGAAAGCATTGTTTCTTATCACAATCAAAAAATTCACAAATTAATCCTATTGGGCATTTACTCATGGTTCCTAAAATGTCATTTGTTGTACATTTTTAATGTTGCCAGTGCCATTACACCAATTGCATTTTTGAGGCGACTGATCGCCCAACCAGCGATAGACCTTTCCCTCCCCAGCACAAGCAGAACACTGATCTAAGATTGCATCTAACACGCCACACATATATTTTTGTGCAGCTTCTTGGGTGGGATAATCAGCATGAGATTTTAAGCTTGCGCCTTTCTCTTTGGGGTGTTTTGCTGTAGCGTACCAAAATTCTGTAATGTCATCTTGGTAGGTTTGAATACTTATACCACGGTGTTTCATTTTGATCATAAAGTTAACTAAAAAGTTGATTTAAGATATTGTTTATTTGCCCGGAAAAGCAATAAGAGCAACTGTGAGTAGCTTCATTATAGTTAGCCTCAAGGCAATTTTCCGCATTTTCTAATCTACCAACTGGGCCTTTGATTTCAATTATTGCTATTTGTTCACCTTCAGCTTCAATAATTGTTTGTACTCTTGATTCTGGTAGGTTTTCGGGAGAGAGCGAATCTATTGATAAGCCTGTATCTATAATAATATTTGATAAATGATAAATTGATTTACATCCATCATCGGCACAAAATACTAAACAATTATTCCTAACGTAAATCTCAGTAATTCTCATTGTATAAAATTCCTATTTGCCCTTTTTCCTATCTTATAACTTCAACCTTGATTCTCTTCAAATTTGCAAAATGCTCAGTTGTGCGTATGCCGCCCGCATACTCAACCAAGCAATAAGGGGCGTTTGCAATACTGTGTTCAATAATTATGCAGGGCTGCTTTGTTTTCTCGTTGAAATATTTAGTCATAATTCCTTTTTTGTCACATGAACGCTGAAATACTTATGCTGTGGTTGGGTAGATGCCAATCTTAGTAACTATTGTTTTTAATTTTACTTTTCTTTTTAGACATAATCTTCAAGTTGGGAAATACTGCTGTAAAATCGGGTAAAAAGAAGCAGCAATTGCCTCAAACTTATCACCATCTGGATAAGGACGAAGAATTTCCTCACCGTCTTCGTTCAACCATTCTTGTCGTATTGGAGTGTACTCAAGCGATAGAATTGCAGTTCTCCACCAGCCAGATAACGCTAAATATTCCCCAGACCAAAATAGCCGAAAATCAATCTTATTATTTCGATAAGCTTCACTAATAGGATTAGAGTGAGGACGATTTTTCGGATTAAAACTTTCGGTAAAGTAGCCTTGAAAATCAATTGTTATAAAACCTTTTTCAATTTCTGCTGTTAATTTAAAGCGAGAGTGTGGATAATGATCTGATGGGATTTTTGCGGCTGTTAATTCAAATTCTATAGGTAAAGTAGATAAATTCATTAATTAATAATTTCCTTTAATATTGATACGAACTTTATTGAAAAACTGATACCCTTGATAAAAACTGTTTACTACTGAATTTTTTGATGTTCACTGAAGTCCTACAGTATCTCGTTTAGGTTTGCGTTGCCCAACACGTTGGGAAGACTTTTTAGGCGTTTTAGGCGTTTCCTGTTGAGTTGCGGCTTCATCATCAATCGTCTTCTTTTCTACCGTGTGACTGGCGGTAATATTTGTTTCTAGTGGTGTTTCGCTAATTAAAGAATCAGCTGGTTTCGTCTTCTTGCGAGTTTGTTTTTTCTTGGGGGCTGGCTCGATAGGAATTTCATCTGGTGTTGTGGAAGCCGTTTCATCGGCCGTAGAACTAACGGGCTTTTTACGAGTCCGCTTTGTTGGGGATGGTGGTTTGTCAGATTTCGAGGGCGATGCAACCACATCTGCTGCGCCCTTTGATAAATCCACCGCAGTTTTTGGCACAGATGTAGAACCCATTCCCATCTGTAGCAAATGCCACAAATGTTCACGACGACTTTCCATGTAACTAAGTTTTTGTTCACCCTCAGTAGTATCCAGCGCCATGCGTTCACATTGGGCAAGAGAGAGCGTATGTTCATGGAATTGTTCTAAACTCAGAGTATCGTGTCCATCATGCAATGCCGCCGCCACAGCCCGGATGAGCCAGTCCTTGAGTACCCCAACACAACCAATGGAACGCTCATAAAAATAAAGCCAATGCTGCATTAGCTCTTTTACATCCACATTCATAGGTACTTGCATCAGAAGTGCCAATAATGCAGCTTGAAAATCTTGGCGGTCAAGTTCATTTTGATACAAATAACGCGGAAAATGGATATCCAGTCCCCGCCGGGATGCTTGACCACTTAAATTGCGGAAATTCAGCAGTTCATAAGTCCCAATCAGAATGTGTAGCACACCCGTAACATTGGTCATGGACTTAATCCAGTCCAACTGGTCTAAAAGCTTACCAGCACTTGCACCAGTCCCAATCTTCATTAAGTGCTGTGCTTCATCCAAAATCACTGCCCGTACTCCACGTTTGGTCATCGCTTCTTCTAATGCGTGGCGCAGTTCAGGCGAATCATTGAACTGGGCTGTTTTAGTCCGCCCACGTCCTTTCTTCTCCCAAGTTTGTTCCGCGTCAATATCTATCAGCATCCGCCGCTCATAGAATGGTTCTCCCAAAAGTTTCAGCGCAGTGCGGTAATAATCTGCCCGATTAAACACTCCACCATCCGGTGGTCGTGTTTCTAACAGTAATAACGGTATTGGGGGCTGAGAGCCGTTACGATAGCTCAATGAATTGGAAACACCGGGTAACTGTAACTGTTCGGGTAAATTCTTATTTAACCGTTTAGCAATCTGGCGAATCATCGTTGTTTTACCCACACCACTTGGCCCATACACCAACACATGAGCAAATCCGGCGGGTTCTCGAATCGCACGCATCAAGAGCATATCTACCCGTGCTAACTGAGTGAGTTTCGACTGCATTTCGCCGCTTTGATTAAGGCTCTCCAAATTGTCCATTAACGGTATTCCCCTAGTATCGGCAGTCGTGTGAGATCCAACAGTTCAACGTTGTTTTGCAGTGCTGGCAATTGTTCGTCATCTTGACTGTGTGCTTCCATAGTCGGCTCAAGAATGCTGACTGGGGGGAACTGGGGTACACCTTCCTTATTGGGCGTTAAATTTTCCAGTACCCCAACAGCTTCCAAATCCCGTAATCGTTGCATGAGTAAGATTTCATGTTCTTGCACCGCCGCGATGAAGTCTGCAAGGCGTTTGGCAGAGATATTTGTACTCACAGCATTACGCTTATCTTGTTGTCTAATTTCTTGGGCAGCTAACAGCACTTCTTTCTCTGTGCGTCCGGCAAAGGTGCTGTAATACTGGGAGATACATTTGACCCATCTTCCCTCTAAGTACGCATAAGCTACACCCATGTCAAAAGGGTCATAGCGCACACTGACTTTGGTTTTTTCGACAACCGGATTGCGGAAAGCATCGTTCCAGTAATAAAGATAATTGACTTTAATTCCCTGTCCCGGCTGGACTTTAGCGTTGCCTTTGGGTGTACTAGGGCGTGTTGCCATGAGGAAGTCTTCGTTGTATGCAATGTGTCGGTGTTCCCTCTCCCCTGTAGCAACGATAGCGTCGGTATAAACTTGTAATGGTGTCTCACCCAAGGTATCATGTACGCTAATGTCATAAATAGTGTATGCCCACTCACTCAGGTAAGTATATAAATCTGCCAATGTCCAAACGGCAAGTTGTTTGGGGTCAACAACTTTGGTCAATTGACGTGGCTGCTTACTGGCTTGGGTGTTGCCCAGTAAGTTAAAGATAAATTCCGTATTTGTTGTGCCGAATAATCGCTCCACTACTGAACCAAAACGGGGTTTACCTCCAGGTCTTGTCTTTTTAATGCAGTGGTAGCGTGCTAATAAGGTATCAAAGTAAACGCTATGAAATTCCTTGCCGCCATCTACAACTACGGATTGGGGAAAACGACTAAAACGCTGGACACACAACCTTAGTGCCATCATGCAAGACCTGTAAGAAGGTGGGTCAAAGGTGAGATAAACTGCATATATGCGTCGGGAATAGGCATCAATCAGTAAGGTTAGCCAAGGTCGTCCTAAGTTCCGACCAGTTACTTGAGAGCGTAATTCAATGTCGAGTTGGGTGTGGTCAAGATGGCAGATGGCAAAGGGTCTGTCTCCATGCCGGGGGGTGGTTTTAGCTAGTTCTAAAACAATCGGTTCGGTTGCGTATGCAGCTTTTGCCCCCTGACGTTTTAAAGTCTGCTCATGGATGGGACGCTTTTTTAGCCGAGTATAAAATGTGCGCTGACTCAGTGGAGGGATGTTAGCAGTACAGCAGGCTCTTGTATAGGCGCGATAAACGGAAGCGGCGGGAGCTTGTCTTGGTGTCTCGAAATGTTCGGTAATAAATTGATCTAATAATTTGCTTGCATCCGTTGGTGCTTTGGGTTGGCGATTTCCTCTACTGGCGGTACGCGGCAGCAACCCAACATAACCGCAACCAAAAGTGGCTTCTGCTTCCCGAAACTGTTTGACCCATCGAGACAAGGTGCTTTGAGGTATGTCCTTATATATGTCTGTGTGGTGCTGGAAATATGCTTGTACTAGATGAAATCTGCGATTGGCTCTTTGTAGATCCGTAGGTGAGGCAGCATCCATCAATTCACGCACTTTTTCATTTATGGTTGCGTGTGTTTCTGAAGTATGAATGTTGATAGTGCCACTATCAAATAATTGCAGAAAAAATGCTGTGGGCAACTGCATTGGTTGCCCAACTTCGGGTAAAAGTGTGGTTGTCTTCTCGCCCAAGTTAACTAAAGTCCAAAGTTGTGAGTCCCAGACTAATAAGGTATTGGGCAAAAGTGTTGTGGGCGAGATGATTTGTTGATGATGCCCAGTTGTCCCTATGGCTAAATGTGTATGAGCAGCATGAGTTTGTTGGTCTGCCCATAATTGAACTCGCCAATGCTCCACTAGGGGGACTGCATACAAGTCTACATAAAGTTGCTCTGTGGCAATCATGGCGTAGATATCGTTAGCACGTACTCCAGGTATGCTTGCAAGTGTGGCGGCAATGGTTGTTCCTGGGGTGGCTTGAACTGCTGAAGAGATTTGTTCTGTAATGGAGTGGGGGATATTGACACTGAACCTAAAGTAGTCTTCTAAAAACATTAGGTTCTGGGTGAATACGGGATTTAGTTCGGTATCGGTGCGAACGTGGTATGTGAGTCCAAATGATGCGGCGTAAGCTTCTCCTGGTGGGCAATGCCAATGACCAGTTTCAGTTTTTTGGTAGCGTGAGGGGTATTTTTGGGCTAGTCGTTTTAATTCGGTTTCGGTTTTCCATTCTTCCCAGGCTGCACCCGTCGTCCGCAGCACGAAGAAGTCTGGGGTATGGTAATGACCTATTTTTCGTCCGTTTTGGTTTTGGTACTGAATTTTAAATGGCGGTGGTTGGTCGTAGAACTCTAGCACAATAGGATCATGTTCCATTTGATAAATCGCCCACAGTTCTACTGTGTGGCTTTCAAATTGAATGGTTTGACCCATTTTGCGGCTAGGGTAAACTCCACTGACGTTCTTGGCGCGTCCTTGTACTCTGCGAGAAGGTGGGGCAGCGCGAATTGCGGCGATTAGTAAGAGTGTTTGTGCCGTTAGTTGCTGTTGCTTACACCAATGGTCAAATTCATCGTCTGTCATGAGAGTTTTTTATTCAAGAAAAGAGTGTTTCTCTTTGCCAGGAGGCAGTTTTAGGCTTTCAGGACACAAGAAAAAACTACGGAGTCATGGTTTTAAGTGAAGCATATCTTGGAATTTTGAACCATATTTTGAATTAAAAGTTTAAGTTAGCGCAATTTTTTCAGAGATTTTTTGTGCAAGTTTCATTCAATTGTGTTTTTTTAACTCATTTTTTAATTATGCTTCAGAATTTCAACTCTCTCTCATGATTTGATTCAAAGTTTTATGTTCTGATTAGTGAGAAAGCCCGAAATCACGTTAACTGTTTCTCGATTTATGGTTCAAAAATTTTCCCAAATTATGATTCAAAGGACAGTTCCCACTCCCAACGCCATGCCGTCTTTACCAGTATTTCCTTGCTGTTAGTGAATTTGATAAATTCTTGCCCATTGTCGTAAAACACATCAGCAAGAAGGCGATGTGTATATCGTACCCCCACTGGGAAGCTGCACCATTCCACCACATTTGACCGAGTGAGTCTAGCATTGGCAGTTCAAGGTACTCATCACGCTATGCAATAGGATTCCATTGCTATCGTGTTTGAATAAGATAAACTATTCAAATAATAGAAAATTATCGCCAATCACCTATCAATATGAAAGATGCTGAATTTCTTAAAAATGAATCTCGTGTTTTTGAAGCTGATGAAGCTAGTTGAGCAGTACGAAGAGCCTCGGCTTTACTAACTCCACTTATGTTCAATTCTTTATAAAATCTAAACATTAAATCAGATGTTTCCATATCATCTACCTCGTTTAAGGTTCCAATAATACTACGTATATTAGACTGTAGAGCTAATCCAGCAAAGCCTAAAATCAATTCTTTTTCGCTTCTAGTAGTATCGCAAGCACTAAGAACAAGCAATTCAATACTATGAGATTTACTTTTATTTATTGAATCTAATGCTTTTTTAAAGTTTTTAGAATTAATTTCTTTATCCCAAGCAATAATAGAAAAATCTTCATTGTTAGAACTGTAACGAGCATGAGATGCGACGTGAATTACTGAAAAGTTAGAGGAATTGATTGTTTTCTCAAAGGCTGTGCTAGTAAAATTTTCATTTAGCAATATTTGACTGTTTAATATTGAGCTAATTTTTTCAGTCTCTAAGATAACTCCAGGAAGTGGAGAATAATCGTATTTAGAGCCAGGATGTTTAATAGGTTTAGAAATTCCTGCAATCAACACTTTTAAAGGTCTTCTTACATAAACAGTAGGCTCTACATTTTGTATAGTAGGAATTTGAGCAAGGGCATATTTTTCTATTAAGTACTTCTTTTTCTCATTATCATAAAGAGCTGATATAGGAATTTTACGCAAAGAACCATCCATTACAAATACTAAAGTTTTAACCCCACTTCTTACTAAGTTAGCTTCTAAGGGCTTAATTAACCATTCATATAATTTTCTAGAATTTTCTATTTTTTTTGGATTACTACCAACATTTTTATTTTTATAATATTTAAGCTCGCTTACAAAATTGATAACCGTAGTATTTATGTCTGCTTGTAAAACATCATTTGAATAACACATTAAAGGCTGATTAGGTAATTGAACAATAAGCTTTAAGCGGTCATTAAGAATGATTGGGTATATTAATGCTGCTTTTGGATCAATTTTATCAATATTATTTAGATTTATATCTTTAGGGTAGATTTTGCGAAAATTACTCAGTTCTGTTAAATGAAGAGATTCAATTAATTGATGAGCTTTTTTAAGGTTTTTTCCTTCACATGAAAATAACAATGAATAAAGTAAATCACGATAAATTCGTTGTACCGTTTCATTAAAGTAAAGTTTTATTGGTGAACTTAGATTAAATAAGCTATCATTAATATATTCAAGAGTATTGAACGCTTCATTATTAATCATAAAAGCATTTTCATTCTCTCCTTTAACTGTTAAAATTTGAGCTTTAATATTTAAAGCTTGCGCGACAATAAATAAATGATCAGGATTTGCATCTTTTTTTAAATCTGTCTTTAATAAAAGCAAGCTACGAGAAATGGCTTGCTCCGCTTCTGTTAGTTTATTTAATTGAAAATATGCTAATGAAATACTGCTTAGTAGCATACCCTCTTTTAATGCACTATTTTGAATTTCAAAAGAAATAGCAGCTTGCTTCCAAGCTCTTTCTGCTTCTAAAAGCTTATTCTTTTTATAAAGTTCTCCTCCCAGAGCAGACAAATGTGAGACGTTAGCAATTATTTGTTTTGCTTTTTCTAGATTAAGATTGGCAATATAAAGTTCTTGTTTTGTACGCTCAAATTGCTGTTCAGCAGCTTTTGCATTTTGATTTGCATTTTTAGCTTCTTCTTCATATTTTTTAAGTTTTGTCGCCGATAAAGTAATCTCCTGCTTGGCTTGTAAAATGCTTTTTTCGATAACTTTTTTATTTTGATTTGTAAATTTAAATTCTTTTTGTAAATTTTCTAGCTTAATCCTGGTTGAAAATATGTCCTGTTTAACCAGTTGAACTGCTTGTGTTGCTTTTTTTGCTCTATATTCTGCTAAAGTTGCTTTAGTTTGAGCTTGTTGAGTCTTCTCCTCTGTTTCCTTTGCTCTTCTTTCTGCATCTTGCTGTGCTTGTTGTGATTGTTGTAGTTGTTCTCTTGCACTCCTTGCTTTTACAACTTCTTTTCTGGCTATAATTCCTAAAAAATATGTAACTATTAACAGAAGAACTAGGACAGAACTTCCTATAGTGATTCTTCGTTGAGCTTTTTTATTAGCTTTGTTCAATAATTCATTTCTAGCCTCTGCTGCTTCTTTATCTTTTATTTCTCTTTTTAAAGCAGCTTCTTGTTCTTTCGCAGTAATCTCTTCCTGAATTTCTTGCTCTTTACTAGCTGCTAAAAACTGTTTATCCTGATAACTTAAATTCTTATCTCTCGACCACTCTTCGGCTTCCTGTAATGCCTTTCCTCTCAGCAGCCGTGATTTGTCAATACCTCCAGAAGCCGCCCAAAAGCGAAAACTCTCTGAATAAGGACGCAGATTATTTAATTGATTTTCTATCCAATTGGAATTAAATATTTCGCGATAAATATAGTTATAAATTCTTAATTTACCTTGCTGTCTAACTACTAAACCCGATAACTGTAATTCACTCTGCTCTAAAGTATCATCTGCTGTTAGCTCAGATGTTTCTTCAGTCACTCTGACTTTTTGGTACAGTTCTAGTAAATACCCAGCCCTCTGTTCATCGCGCAAAATTCGGGCTTGAATCGTTCGAAGATGTTCTGGTTCGTCTTGTGATTCCCAACTTTCGATAATCCGTAACCTGACAACTTGCTCTACTGAACGAGGATTTTCTTGTGTCGATTCCTCAGCCATGAACTGACACAGCTTTTGAGTAAGAAATGGTTGCCCCCCAGTCCACTGCAAAATCTCCTGCATTACTGCTTGAGGATTATTAAACTTCCCCTGCAATCCCTTTTTTAATGGTTCAGATTCATTCAGTTGAAAACCCTTAAGGGAGATAGCCTTACCAATGTTAAACGGAGTACGCTGTTTATCTTCAATCAAATTGCTTGGTGATGCTACTCCCAGTAAACAAAAGGTGAGCCGATTGTATTGGGGATTATCAACACGTTTGTTATAACATGCACGAATCAGTGCAAAAAAGTCATCTGTAGGAAAATTCAGACTGAGTACGCTATCAATTTCATCAATAAAAATAACGATATCCTCTTGAACTTCAACAAGTAATACTTCTTCCAAAAACTTGCGAAATCTTGTGACTAGTGAATTTAACTGATTCGTCTCCCACCAATCACCAAAATCTAAATCTAATCCAAAACTATCAATGAGTGTGTCAATTAAATCTGCATACCATTGTTCGGGAGGGACATTCTGAATGCCTCCAGCAGAAAGGTCAACTGCGGCACACTGTACGCCATCATCTCTCAATCGCTGCATGGTTCGCACACGCAAGCTGGATTTTCCACTCTGCCTGGAATTCAGTATGTAACAAAACTTTCCCGCTTTCAGCCCTTCATATAACTGTGCATCAGCTTCTCGTATGACGTAGGTGCTGGCATTTTCAGGTAGACTTCCAGAGAATATGTATTGGTCAACCACGATTTACCTACTCCAAACGAGTTGAGAAATACTGACGATACAAATCACAACCAGGAATGCAATCATTACTAACAAGTTTTATTAATCCCAAGCTATGCAATTTAAACGTAACTTCAGTATCTAACCTCACGGGTGCATTCGTCATCACTACTTTTTTATACCCTAACTCCAACTGAGGATTATGTTGTAAATGCCACAGTTGTTGTCGCAAGTGGTCACTGAAGATTCCTTGCTCTGTTGGTGCAAGTCTTAACAATTCTTCTAAGGTCACTTGTTGGCTTTTAAGATGGGCAATCGCAGATTGTATCAAGTAAGGATGCCCCCCTAGCAACTCCATCAACCCAGCTAACCCCTGCTCCCCCAGCCTTAACTCATTCTGCTTGGTGAGGTTTGTTACTTGTTGCAGATTAAATTCAGGTAAATCAATCGCCAATCCCACATTAAACGGGGAATGATTACTGTCTAAGGAAGGGTAAGATTCAGTGGAATGAACCACTACTAACCGCAGTTTCTTCCAAATATTACCAATCTTGTCTCCTTGTTTCGCTGCCTCATACCATCCCCGCAGTAACAAGCAGAATTGAGGGAAAATCTCTGGATATTCAAACAGCCGCTCAAAGTTATCTATAGCTAAAACTAAGGGAGTATCAGTACGGGATAATAAATATTTTTGGAAATAACGAGTACAGTTTTTATTCAGGCCAAAAACCTCTTGCCAGTGTTTATCTAGTTGGGGTTCTCGCTCCAGGCTGTCAGCAACATCAATACACAACCATTGTAGAAATGTTTTTAAGTTAGCCAGAACATCAATATCAGCCAGTTGTAAATCTAATTTTGCGGTTTGATAACCCTGGTGTCTTGCATAGTCTAGGGTTTTCTCCAGCAGTAATGTTTTACCCATTCTCTGCGGGGCTTTGAGACGAATCAATGCCCCTGGTTGCACTATTGATTTATAGCATTTGTCCTCAATTGGTGGTCGTTCTATATATATTGTCGTGTTTGCCGCTACCCCAGAGTTATCACTCGTTTGCAACTCTTGTTCAATTGCATCTAACTTGTCACCAAGCTCCCCCAGTGTGCGTTCCTCTGTCTGAAGCTGTTGTTCGTATTGGAACTTGCGGGATACATCAGTTTCAATAACCAACGCTGTTCGTAGATTTGCAACTTTCTGGCTTTGAAGGGTGTAGGCTTTTTCGAGTGAGTCTCTTTCGGATTGCGATCGCTGGCGTTGATTTTGTGATTGGACTGAATTACCTGATGCTGCCTGCTGTCCAAGCTGAATGTTGTAGATATAGCCGCCAATTCGCCCAGATTTTACTGTGTCAGCGTCAATCGACCCACCGCCAAACTGTGAATTTCGTAAGTCGTTGTTGACTTCCTTTGGGTCTTGTGAATCGGACATGGGTTAGTTTTGGCAGTTTTAAGCAGGTCTGTTTTCAATGTTACCAGCTTTGTAAGTCAGCAATACTGCTATCTTTCTCTACAATTAATTTCTGAGCTTTTCGTTCTGGCAGAGCTTCTAGCTGATTATAAGTAGCAAAATACTCTGCACTCAGTTGGGATTTATCGGATGGCGTTGGCGATCGCAGGCCATCGCACTACTTTGAACCTCGAAGGGCTGAACATAAAGTTAGTACAATTAAATGGGACTGAAATTCAAATTTATGCGAATTAATCCTTTAACCTATGAACCTTCAATCCGTATTGGTATCGTTGGTGCTGGATGTACTGGTTTAACGGCTGCTGAAGAATTACGTGATCTTGGATACAAAAATATCACCATCATTGATGCCAAAAATCGCGTAGGTGGGAAAACATATTCAATTAGGTACAAAGACGCAAGCCTTCAAACCCGTGGTATTTACGAGGGTGGGACTGCTTGGATATTACCAAGCCCCCTATATAAGAAATACAGAAAAAGGTATGGAATTTCTCCATCGCTTCATGTGATGCCACGGGTGCAAATATTTGACTTAGGGACTGGCAAAGTTTCTAGCCCGTTTTTAGTAGATTCCAAATATTCTTTATTGGGCCGACTCTGGCAGCTAAGAAAATTTTTTCAAGAATTAGACAAGTATACTTGGGATGAGGAGCCAGGCTATATCAATCCTGCTTACCGAGCGATGAATAAATCATCTCCTCAATGGTTTAACAAGCAGGGTTTGGATTTTATTCGAGATGCTTTAATGCCGATCGCGAATGCGGGACAGTTTGGATATCTAGAACAAGAAGCTTCTACTGCTTATGTGATTAGGCTGTTAGCATTATGGAACCGTTGCAATTTCCTGAAAAAATTGGTTCTGAATATGCCTCAATTGCAAGAAGGGAATCAAGAATTATGGAATCGTTTAGCAGCAACCCATAACTTGTGTCTAGGACAAACTATTGAGCGTGTTTCTCGCGGTCAAACAATCCTGGTCAAAACTGCCTCAAATCAGTGGGAATTCGAGCGTTTAATTTGGACTGCTCCTGTAGATGACTTTCTTGGCGTAGCTGATGCCTCTCTTGAAGAAGCAGAAATTTTTTCTAGGGTACGTACAATAAAAAGAGCAGTTATTACCTGTAAAGTAGAGGGCTTACCCGCAAACATTTTCTACGTAATCAGAAATACTTTAAATCAGCCTTTACCAACTAGTTATCCATTAGCTATCTACGAGGTTGATCCAGGCAGTAAAATCTACAATTTTTATCCATTCATGGATGAAACGACAACTGTTGAAGAGTTGGAAAACAACGTAGCCGATTGTGTCAAAAAGCTCGGAGGTACTCAAGTGACACTTATGGGGCAACCCCTAATTTGGAAGTGGTTCTCTCATTTTTCACCCGAAGACCTCAAGGATGGTATTTATCAACGGTTAGAAATGTTGCAAGGTAGTCAAAGCACCTATTTTGCTAATGAAATGACTGCTGGGGTGAGCGTACCTTATGGTATGGAATATGCGGCTTATTTAGTGGAACGCTTCTTTTGAGGGTGGACATACTTCCTGCAATTGAATTAAGGAAGTGTCGCAATTGTACCAGGAGTGCTGGACGGCTGATCCTTATGGTTCCCTCTGACTTCTGCTTTGAGGCACAGTACTTTTATCTCTGCGAAGAAAATTCTGTCTGATGACCTTTAGTAGCAGTTCTGAATCCCCACTGGTTGCATTCTGACAGATGTATTCACAATAGCTGAATTCTTCTTCAACCATTCTGACAACTGTAACAATTCGCCAAAGAATCTACATAGATTGTAGTGGTATAATTTTTTTGTATTTGCCAGCATTTTTCTCAACTCTTATTTTAAAAAAAGTATTGAATCCTTAAATAAAATTTAAAACTCCCATGAACAAAATATCGCTTAACTACAAAGCCTTAATTATTCCTCTATTAGGTGCAATAATAGTCAACAACGGATTTTTCTCCAAAGTATCGGCGCAAAATATTTCTGCTCCAGAGACTACTGACTCTGTTGCCGTCACTTTCGAAAATCAAGAGTTTCCTCAATGGGGATATTACACGATACGCAGAGATTTTCGCAGATGTGCTTCTCCAATATGCGGTGGATATTTTATAAAGCAAGTCAACTTGAAAGCTACTCCTTGCTTAGATGGTGTTTTTCGCTCCGAATGTTATGTGTCTGCAATTGATTGGAGTTCCCTGAAAGTCCCACCTTACGAACTAATAAAAATTCAAAATGATGATGGTAGCCGTGTGATTCTCAGAGGTAACATCGTTCCAATAACATTTTCTGGGTTCGGTGAGTTTGGGAATTTGAGAGTAAAAGAAGCCTTTTATGCCGCGACAAATGCCCCAGCAAAAGGTACTTTTGTGGCCATAAAAGACAATGGCATTCGCTGCATCACAACTCCTTGCTTCTCCACAGATAAGTTAGTTTTGAATAAGCCGAAGATTTCTCCAGTTTCGTCAATCGATTTGAGCCAAACGGGTGCAACGCAAAAGCAACTTGATGCAGCAACTAGCGAAATTTTTGGTAAAGGTTTGATTGCTGTAGGTATAACAGAGGTAATAGAAAACGCAGATCCAACCAAGAAAGATACTAAGTTTGTGGCTACACAATTTTATCTGAGAGTGGAACCGAACTAAAGAAATAAGGTTCTCTTTACTACTGGCTCATCCTAAAACTGTGCGATAAGCGAAGCTTAAGCCTTTGGCTATCGCCTATCTCAAAGAAGCGTTACGCACTTGGAAGGGAGTCAAGCCAACGGAAGCCGTGTTTGTGGCAGCTTGCAAGGAAGGGAGGAAGCCGGAGGCACAACAGGCCAAGTCTACTGTAATCGCTCACTTTGAGTGGGCAAGGCGGCAAAGGATTGTGATTGCGCTGTCTGGCGAAACTGTGTACACGCCCCAAGGTGAACGAGTGGAATTGCAAGAGATGATGCGACGGTATCCGATGTACGCGAGACTACACCTTTTTCAGCGATTACAAAGCATCCGTGCGATGTATGGATTCAATTAACTCCTCAACTTCTTCTTCATCCAGACATTGTTTCACTTGGGTGCTGAACCACTCAAATTCTTCCGGTTCTGTGTCCGTGACTCGGTAGACCAGTAATGTCCCTGCAACGCGGGCAAGAGTAAGAGGTGATGGAGAAACGTGGCTCAGTAGATCGCACGCATTCTGGTATATTTCCATGACTGATAATTCGGACAAAGGAGATCCCAACTGAGCAGAAAGCTGTTTTAGATTTTCCTGAATAGATGAATGGAAGCCTGGATCTTCTGGATGGGAAAGAGGGTTACTCATAATTGTCGTTCAAATGCCATTGGATTGGGACTGGAAGCAATGCGTAGGCGTAGCTAATCGTAGACATAGCTCTCGATACTAATGCATGACAAGAGCGTATCGAAAAACTGAAGCTGGCAGGAATAGTTGGAGAAAACCTGCAAAAGAGTTTCTTAAGCTTCTAAGATTAAAGTGTAAACATCTTTTTGCCAAAGTCACTTGTGATAGTTAAATCTCGATACTAGTAAGCATATTTTTACAAAGCTTTTATCTCAATCAGCGCCCATGACCGAATGGCACTAAGAAAAGGGAAAATCGTTGAGGCAGCTCTTGTGCAGAGGAGCAGAGGAGCAGAGGAGCAGGGGAGAAAGAAGAAGTTTTAGGTATTGCGTTCGGATATTTAGAAATTCACCTCTGCACCCTTGCACCCCTGCCCCTGGAGCATCCTTACGCTGCGTACTCTTCAGCTTAACAAGCGTGCCATTCGCCCATGACCCAACTTTAAAGGTAGAGCGTATTAGACTTTTCGCCCCTTTCTTAAGGCAAAGGAGGAGAGGTAAATGGGATTAAAAAACTTCTGGTATGTAGCCGAGTCAAGTTCCGCCATCACCAACAAACCCAAGCACATCAGTATGTTGGGTGAGGAATTTGTTTTATACCGCAACTCTAAAAATCAGGTTGTTGCTCTAAGTAATTTGTGCGTCCATCGTGGCGGTTTTCTGGCTGATGGCCAGGTAGAAGGCGACTGTATTCGCTGTCCCTATCATGGTTGGAAATATGCAGCAAACGGTGCAGCTGTGGAAATTCCTGCTAACAAACCCCAAACCCCAATTCCTAAGTTAGCCCACATCGATGCCTACCCTGTTGAAGAAAAATATGGTTGGGTTTGGTTGTTCTTGGGCGATCTCCCGGAAGCAGAGCGTCCGCCGTTACCCCTACTTCCAGAGTTCGGCGATTCTACCTGGCGGGCGATCTCTGGCACATTCAAATGGAACGCTCCCTACACCCGCGTAGTTGAAAACGGTCTCGACATCTCCCACCTGCCATTTGTTCATGGTTTTGAGCCACAGATCCTTGAATCGTCTGAGGTTAATTTATCAAGTTGGAGCGGCAGCTTATTTGTCAATCTCAAACCCTCCCCGTCCAAAGGACTCTGGAAATACTTCACTCGTCACAAAGGTGGTGCATCGGTTGAGGCAAAAGCAACCTTTTATATGCCTAATGTTACCCGACAGGATATTCACCTCCCTGGAAAGTCCAAGTTGATTCTTTTTGGAGTACACGTTCCCATTGACGATCGCACTACTATTACCTGGTGGATGCAGCTGCGTAACTTCCTCACCTATTTCTGGGCTGACAGTGATGCACAAAGACGGAATTTAAGGGCATTTTTGCAAGATCAACGCGTGGTTGAAGCTCAACGACCAGAACTACTTCCCTACAATTTGGCTATGCGTTCTGACGCTTTGCAAATTGCCTATCGCCAGCTGCATCAGAAATACCTGGACATGGGTTGGGGGGTGAAACAGCATCGGATCAAGTCGGGTGATTCTGGTATTCAGACAGTAGTTATTCCTTCACCTATCCGTCGGCAAATACCAGAGCTAGCTAAAGCCTGGGAGAGAAAAGAAGGAGGATCAGGGCAAACGCATCTTATTTACTAATAAAAACTAAGGGAGATTCCAAAATGACATAGATAATTGTAAAAATTGATGGAATGATAAATAAAATAAATCAAGTATTTTTAAAAATGTGAATTAGCTTA
>NZ_JACJTD010000095.1 GCF_014698505.1 Nostoc foliaceum FACHB-393
GTTTACTTGTTCAGTGTTCCAACAACGACCGAGGATTCCATCAAGACACTATTGCCCAAATTCAAAAAGAAATAGAAAATTGGAAATGTGATTTGGATATTCCTATCTTGATCCAAGTTCTCCCAAGAGGAGTTGAAAATTCAGAAACTAAACTTTTTGATGGGTTCGTTACCCTTTGGTGCAATTGTCCGGAATTTGAATTGTGGCGAGAAATATTTGAAACTAAACTCGATAAGTGAACTTTGTTGCATTAAATTATTGTTTCCTAACTGCACCATCATTTCTGTTGCCTCCACTCGATCTTGTACTCCCGTTCCACAGCCGCCAGCAATTTTGCCTGCAAGGATGACAGATACGGTTTAGCTTGTTTCCCCAACCCCTGCAACAGCCAATCCACAGAAGAGTCACGGCTGTCCACTTGATTTAACTGCCGTAACCTCACACATAGCTGCTGCATGAATTGGCAATCTTCATCAAGCAGTTCGAGTGATTTCAGGTGTTCAATCTTCACGGTGTAGTCACCGTCCCAGGTCTGGACTGTACAACTGTATTGCCCAACATGAGTTACCACGCCCCAATAACCCGCTTTACCTCTCAAGTCTGGGTTATCCTTTGGCAAAAGAATGCATATTTCACCAATATGGTAAGGATTGGGTACTTTCGTGCTTTCGCGTATCCTATCTACAATATCTTTCACTATGCGACCAGATGGAATCTTATTGCCAGCTTGCTCTACTGCCTGTTGCCATACATCCGCTTGCACATCCGGTTCCAATTCAGCTTTCGCCAAAAAGCGCAATTGTCGTTCGTTGGTCGGCATTGGAATTTGCCGACCATTGGTCGGCAAAAACTTTTGAAGATTCTCATAAACCACAGTCGCTGAAATCTTCAAGTACGCCGCGTCACGACTATAATTGAAGCGATCGCGGCAGTATTCTTCAAAAGTACGGTGCGTGGAACGGTACAGCCGTCTGTCCCTCAACTCCATCAGCGCCTGACCTGCTGACAAAAATGCCCTTTCTACCTGACGTTCCAATTGCAAGCGTAAGCTTTGTTCTTCTTCGGTCAACTCTGTAACTTCAACAGCAGTAACCGTAATCGTTGCTGAGGCTGGGTTGTCTTCGCTAGAAGTATTTTCGAGAGCAGAGTCGGTTGCTGGCTTTGGTTCACCAGATGCCCCAGGGATAACTTTCTTGCGTCTGGATGGGGGTTTGTTCATTGCCTCACCTCTAGGCTGACAGCAGTCGAACAAATATTGAATTGTGTCATCATGGAAATATAGAGTTTTTATTTATGCCCCCATCCTTTAAACAGGTTGGGGTTTTTCACTGCTTTTTATATTTTGCACCGATGAAAGAATACTTTGACGAAAATCAGTCCAATACCACAGTTAACAAGAAAGACTTCAGAAGTCAGGAACCTGAATTCAATTCTGACTTGTGACAACTGACAACTGACTTCAATTTCAGCTTATTCTAGAAAATACCCTCTTCAGCACATGGGTAAAACAACGGCTAATGCTTGATTATTTAACTGCGGGTATTGCATTTTGGATGACTTTGTTTGGAGTACAAGAGTCGTTGTTAGAATTTCGCCTGGGTTATCTCGGTCGTTACTGGTTTATTGCGATTAGTGCTAGCCTACTCCTGAGCTTTTTGCTCTCTGCCCCAATTATTATCACGCTAATCATTAAATTTGCGGTAGATCCGTTCACTTTTCCAGGTAATGTTATTCTTTGTGCAATCGCTGCCGTCATCTTTGGTGTGATTCTCAGTCTGGCGCAATGGCTGATACTCCGTCAAACCCAGATGACACCGAGAGTTTTTGCACTGATCAATACTGTTATTGGAATTCTCGTTTACTTCCTACTAGTGTGGCTCAATGAGGGTAGTTTGGAGTGGAGCGGTAATCCCATTCAAGGCTGGAAAACTGTAATAATATTTTTGGCTGGTGGTGCGATTACCGGAGCAGCCACTGGTAAAATCTTGGACTTCTACTGTGAGAGAGTAGAACAGCGATTAATTCAACTTGTGAGAGAAAGAGAAGAGAAAGAAAGGCAGAGAAGAGAAAGAGTAGAAAGAGAAAGATTTGAAAGAGAAAAGCTTGAAAGTGAAATTCTAGAAAGGGAAATTTTAGAAAAAAAAATCATCGAGAGAGAAATCGCTTTGGAGGAAGAAAGAAAGTGGTATGAAGAACATGGTGATGATAATTTCGATTATGATGATGAATAATATCTTGGCTTCGTATTGTCAGTTATACAAGATAGTACAATCTTAACCCTCTTTTGTCACTCTCGCCAAAGTATAATTGAGTGCGATCGCAAAAACTAAGACAGAGAGTATGGTTGAGCGTCGCCCAGCTGCACCTACAGTAAAATTTGTGGACGAATACTGCCAGTTATATCAAAAACTATTTCCAGAAGTGAGAAGCTTTGAAGCTTTTAAGTACTTACATATGGGATGTGTAACTGAAGTAAAACGTAAAACCCTACCGGAAATAGCGAAAATTGTCGGGTTAGATAATCATCAAAAATTACATCATTTTTTAACAGAATCACCGTGGGATGTCAAAAAATTAAGGAGGCAAAGGTTAGAATTAATATTATATATACTCCAAGGTCGCCCAATCATACTAATCATTGATGAGACAGGTAATAAGAAAAAAGGAAATAAGACTGATTATGTGAAACGACAGTACATTGGAAATTTAGGTAAAACAGATAATGGTATTGTGGCAGTCACGGCATATGCAGTTTTATCTGGAATGACGTTTCCTCTAATATTTGAAGTATATAAACCAAGGGAAAGACTACAACCAGGAGAAAAATATTTAACTAAACCTGAAATCGCCGGAGCAATGATTAGAAAATTGCGGTCAAAGGGGTTTAGATTCAATCTTGTCCTGGCGGATAGCTTATATGGTGAAAGTGGTAAAAATTTTTTAAGCGTATTAAATGAATTAGAGCTTAATTTTATTGTAGCGATTCGCTCAAACCATAGAGCATGGGGAATTACAGGCTCGAAAATAAAATATTCAAACTGGCAAACATTTCGGCGTGTTTTTTCAGATTTAAGTTCAGAAAATAGATATATTAGAGAGATAATATGTAGCAAAAAATCCGAAGTCAGGTATTGGCAAATAACAACGGATATTGAAGTTCTTCCCAAAAACACGACTTGGTATGTCATGAGTAAATATCCAGACATTACTCCAAGAGACGTGGGCAATTTTTATGGTTTAAGAACTTGGGTAGAATATGGGTTAAAACAAAGTAAAAATGAATTAGGGTGGGCAGATTTTCGCTTAACTCATTATTCACAAATAGAGAAGTGGTGGGAAATTGTTTTTAGTGCTTATCTTTTGGTTAGTCTTCATTCCGAACAATTACTTAAATTTCCCCCACAATCTGAATCCAATTTCTCATCGCATCCCTGGTGGGATAATGGGAATGGTTGGAATAGTATTCTTAATAACCTCCGTTTAATAATTCAACCTTTCGTACTGTTTAATTTAATTAAACCTTGGCTAATAGTCTTTAAAATTCCTCAGCTATCTGATGGCTTTTCTACGCTTCAAAGGATTGTCAATAGTCTTACTTATTCAATTTTTCATAATTTCAGTAACCCTAATTTATATTTTTCCTCTGCCTAGAGTGACAAAAGAGGGTTAACCATACAATTGCTACTCAATCAAAGTATATATTTAATATGGCTATCAACCATCCTCTTTTACTTGCAGTGTTATCCCTTTCTATTATCTGTGTTGGTACGCCTTCCGTCTCTGCACTCTATTCACCAATACCAACAGCATTGACACTTATAAAGGATAACCAAAAGTCCCCATCAATCATCTTCTTCCTGCCCAAAGAACGCCCTCAGCCTGGAGTCGGTTGGGAAATAGCCACCAGTTCCGGTGATGCAGAATTAGCCCTAGCGCAGCATCTGGTCAACATCGGTGCAAAAGAATACGTGTTTATCAAAATTTTCTAAGATATTCAACATCTAATATCAAGCTAATAAATGTTGGCAGCTTAAGTTCAAGATGAAAATCATGATTTTCCCTTGCTAAGGTAGTCCGAAATTAGCAATTCTGACAAAAGAAGGTTTTGTCGCAAATAACTACTTTTGTCAGTAGTTAACAACGCTGTCAATAATAGTACAAACAACTGCTTTCAATGAAGAACAATTGTCTGTTGTGTTTCCTGTGTGTTCCTGATTTAGCTGAGTTTCCCTAATTTATATGAGTTACAAAAAATACATTGCTGGCATTCCAAACATTGCCAAACTAAAGCTTACAAGCAAAGGCAGTATCCGCGATCGCAACCTACAGATACCGGATACTGCTAACTTCAACATCTATACTAACGCTTGAATACTTAACAAGCGCCATACAGACTTAGTTGGTAAGCTGGTTGTGGTTAAAAAATATCAAAGTAATTTAGTAATGAAATATTGGTGCGCTCAAGGATCAAACAAAAGTAGCTCTTTTGCAGTGTCGGCGCATCTAAAGCACTCACAAAAAGTTGACAAAACCCATAATTTTGGTAAAAAATAAACCATTCAAGGTACATTGCGATTGTCCAATTATGGTTTGATAAATGATACAGTGTAATTTTTCGTTGCCACCTGAGTATGTTCTTCGTAAGGCCAAGCCTTTTGATATGTGGTTAATAGTATTTTTTGTGTTTAGAGCAAGGCTAGACCCCAGTCAATTAAGATGGCAGCAATTTTGGGTCATTGAATGTGATGGACATTTAGTAGCCTTCGGGCAGATCCGAAACTTTCACTTAGCACAAGAGCTAGGCAGTTTATTTGTTGCACCGACTTGGCGAAACCGTGGTTTAGGGACTGTTTTGATACAGCATTTAATTACTCAAGCTAGTCAACCGCTTTATTTAAAATGCTTAAAACATCAATTGGTGAATTTTTACATTAAAAGAGGCTTTGTATCCGTTAATTTTAAAGATTTACCACCATCCCTCAAGCCAAAGTTTGGACTATCCCAATTACGAAAGAGGTTAACGAAAGCTTTTGTGCTGTTTATGAAGTATGAATATCCCAACTGAGCGCTTATTAACATTAACCTTTATCGCTGTATTGTACTCTTTCAATTACGAATATTTAAGTTGTACAATACTGCTATACTCTTGTGCGCCATTTAGATGACCTGGCTGAGTTTACAAGTTTTAACCTACAAGTATCCAAACCTTATTTTAAATATAAAAGAGGTCTTTTGAAACTATATACTGTTCTGTTATCGGGTTTTAAAAGCGGCGTTATATCTTATTTACTACTCATTTCAGTGCCAGTTAACGCACAGATCATACCAGATAAAACACTACCTATTAATTCCAATGTTGAACATGAAGGTAATACTAACCGCATAGAAGGTGGCACTATAAAAGGGAGCAACTTGTTCCACAGTTTTGAACGATTTTCCGTGCTTACTGGAAATGAAGCTTACTTTAACAACGATATAAATATCCAAAACATTATTACTCGTATTACTGGGAAGTCTATTTCTAATATCGATGGCATTCTCAAAGCCAATGGCACGGCTAATTTGTTTCTGCTCAATCCCAATGGCATTATTTTTGGTAATAATGCCAAATTAAATATTGGTGGTTCATTTCTAGCTACTACTGCAAATCAAATTCATTTTGCTGATGATACTAAATTTAGTACAAACAATCCCCAACCTAATCCTTTACTAACAGTAAGTGTGCCTATAGGACTGCAAATTGATAGCAATCCCGGTACAATTCGCATCCAAGGTACAGGTCACAATCTAATTGGCCCTCCTTTTTCTCCTCTAATCACAAGTAGTAGCGCCGCAAATTTACAAGTGCAACCAGAAAGAACTGTAGCAATTGTTGGTGGTGATGTAATTTTAGAGGGAGGTGTGATAACGGCTAGGGGAGGGCGAATTGAATTGGGTAGCCTCAGCAATGGTTCAGTCAGTATTAATCCTACGACCTCTGGCTGGAAACTGGGCTATGAAAATGTACCTTATTTCCAAGATATTAACCTCTCAAAACGCGCTCTAGTTAATACTAGTGGCATTGGCAGTGGATCTATACAGATAGAGGGACGCAGAGTTACGCTTACAGATGGCTCAGTAATCTTAAATCAAAATCAAGGAACACTACCAGGAGGCACACTAAACGTGAATGCTTCCGAGTCTTTGTCAGTGAGTGGTAGCGATCCAATTGCTAGGACAGCTGGTGGTTTGCGGAGCGAAACTTTGGGATTTGGCAAAGCTGGAGACATTGCAATTTCAACCAAACAGGTAATTATTAAAAATGGAGGACAAATAAATAATTTAACCTTTGGTGCTGCAACAAGTGGCAATATAAATGTGAATGCCTCTGATTTTATACAATTGCTTGGGGTTTCGCCTTTTGACCCTGCTGTTTTTAGTACTATCAGTACTGCAACTTTCAATTCTGGAAACGCAAACAATATTACAGTGTCAACAGGGCAATTCGTTGCCACGGATGGAGGTAACTTGTCCTCTTCAACCTTTGGAACTGGTAGAGGAGGAGATGTGACTGTAAGTGCAACTGACTCTCTAGAAATAATAGGAGCTTCACCAATAACCTTTCAGCCAAGTATTTTATCTTCCATATCGCTCAATGCTGGCAAAGCTGGCAGCCTAACAATCAGTACATCAAAGTTGATGGTTCGAGATGGAGGAAGGGTTGACGCTTCTACTTTAGCAAGTGGGGAGGGCGGTAGTGTTACGATTAACGCCTTTAAATCTGTAGAGGTAAGTGGTAAGATACTTGGTTTTGGAGAGCCTAGTTTGGTGATCTCCAGTGCTAATATCGTCTCTCCAACCTTGCAAAAGTTATACAGACTCCCTCCAGTGCCTTCTGGAAAATCTGGAAACGTGACGATTAATACTGGCCAGTTGAGTGTTACAGACGGTGCTGAAGTTAACGTGAGAAATGACGGTTCTAACGATGCTGGAACACTCAGAATCAATGCTGCTTCTGTTTCTTTAAACAAAAAAAGTGCCATTACAGCAACTACTGCTAACGGCGAAGGCGGTAATATTTTCGTGAATGCACGGTATTTGCAGCTAAGTAATTACAGTGCTGTAACGACGACCGCAGGTAGTAGAGGCAATGGCGGTAATATGAACATCAATGCAGATATATTAAGTGCTTGGGGGAAGAGCAGTATTGCTGCCAATGCTTTCTATGGGCATGGAGGAAATGTGCTAATTAATACTAGAGGACTTTTTATTACTCGTGACAGTCAAATTTCTGCAAGTTCTAAATACGGAATTAACGGCACTGTTAGCATTAACAATACTGGTGGTGAAATTTATCCTACTAAACTCAAATCAGAATCGATTCCAGTAGCTCCTCAAATAGCCTCAGTTTGTCAAAAAAATTCAGGTATGCCAATCAGTAAATTTGTGAATGTTGGCACCGGTGGACTGCCAGCTAATTCTGATGATATGCCATATATGAATTATGAACAGCAAAATAACTCTGTTGCAATCCACAAAAATAATAACTTAGAGGCATCTAAGGCATCACAAACTGAAGAACCTATACAGATAATAGAAGCTCAGGGTTGGATAATAAATCTTGATGGGAATGTCGTCTTAACTGCACAAAACAATACAGCAACCCCTAATAGCTCATTATCTGCCTTGGCGTGTCGTTAAAAGTTTTTTGTATAAGCAAGACTGGTAATGGAGCGAAAATGCTTAAATATCGGTATTGGTTCAAGTATTTATTGTTAGTCATTCTCGGCTTATCCATAGTTATCACCCAACCATCCTTTATATTAGCTCAGGAGGTAAATAAAGCAACACAACAACAAAAGCAGGCACAATTGTTGACTCAAAAAGGTTACGATCAATTGAATCAAGGTCAGGCAGCATCAGCCCTTGAAACTTGGCAAAAAGCCACAATAATTTACCGCCAACTAAACGATCAAAAGTTACTTACTAAAAGCTTAATCAATGAAAACATTGCTCTGCAAACTTTAGGTTTGTATCCTCGTGCATGTAATACGCTTTTGTCAGCTTTGAAGTTAAATGCAAATACTTCTCTTTGCGCCAATACGCCACAGCAACCTACTGAATATATGGAAAAAATGCTGACGGCAGCCATCAATAAGCAAACTACTTCACCCCTAAATTTGCTCGGATTGCACAACTTAGGAGAAGTCTTGCGTCGGTTAGGCAAGCTTGATGAATCAAAAAAAGTTTTGTCAGAAATATTATCTGCTGCTAAGTTTATCCCTTCTATTGATACTAGTGGCATTCTGCTTTCATTAGGTAGTACTAAACAGGATATTTACAAACAAGCACGGAATCAATATTCTGAAATAGAAGAACCCATTTCCCAGAAACAATTTGTCACTTTCATTCAACAACAGGTACTTGAGTCTCTCGATATTTATCAACAAGTGATTAGTACCTCAAATGCTCCAAAGGAAATAAAATTGCAAGCTCAATTACATCGCTTGAGCTTACTGGTGGACTTTGATCAGTGGTTGGTAGTAGAGTCCAATTCAGGTAATACAAAATTAGCCTCCCTTCGTACTTTAATCACTCAACAGATACAGCCATCTGTAGCTTTACTGTTGGAAAATAATTCTGTCTTTTCTCAACTACCAACCAGCTATTCTGTTTATGCCAAGCTGAATTTCGCTAAAAGTTTAAATAAAATTCCAGGACAACAGTTCCATTCCCTAGCTATTGAATATGCTGAATCTGCTTTAGAAAAGGCTAAAAGCACTAATAGTCAGAGATTACAGTCAGAGAGTTTTGGCACTTTAGGAAAGTTAAAACTAGAGCGATCACAACCATATTTTGAACAGGCTTTGGGATTGGCTCAATCAGTTCAAGCATGGGATCTTGCCTATCAATGGCAGCATGAATTAGGAATTTTGTACAAGGAGCAGGGAAAATATAAAGAGGCTCTCCAAGCTTATAGTGCCGCAATTGAAAACGTGACTCAAGTTCGCAACAATCTTTTGTCAAATAATACAAATTTACAGTTCTCATTCAAAGAAAAAGTAGAGCCTTTGTATCGTGAGTATATGCGATTGCTCCTAACAGATTATAATCCTAATTTGGAGCGCATAATTCAGACTAATGAAAGACTGCAAATAGCAAAATTGGAAAATTATCTTCAATGTGGCAAGCTAAATCTTGTGGCTTTGAATGATTTGAAAAATTTAGATAGCATTCCTTCAGTAATTCACATTATTGATTTAGGCAATAGTATAGAGGTGGTTGTTCAGTCACCTGACAAATCCGTTCACCACCACTCTGTTGCTCCAAAGTTAGTGAAATTTCATGCAGATCATCTTTTACAAACTTTACAGGATCAGAATTTTGCTAATACTAAAATCCAGGTTATTCTTGATTATTCTCAAGCACTTTATAATTTGCTTGTTGCACCTATAAAGAAATATTTGCCCCTAGATGGAACATTAGTGTTTACTTTAGATACATCTTTCCAAAGTTTACCTATGGGCTTGCTTCATGATGGAAAAGATTATTTACTGAAGCACTACAACATTGCTGAGACTTTGGGTTCTAAAGTTCGGCAGCCCAAACTTTTACTTAGAAAACAATTAAGAGCTTTAATTGCTGGACTCTCTAAATCTAGTCCCAGCTTCAAAGCCGCAAATGCTCCTTCATACCTGACAGAACTGCCATCTGTGGTAGAAGAAATAGCAAACGTCAAAGAGCAAACCAATTCTTCACTCTCGTTACTCAATGAAGAATTCACTTATAAGCGTTTTATAAAAGAAGTAAGTAGAGAGACTTTTCCAATTATTCACTTAACAACTCATGCTCAATTTAATTCGGTTCCTCAACTGACAATGTTTTTTAGCTGGGACAAGCCAATCAACTTATTAGAGTTTGACAGTTTACTCAAACAAAAAAATCAAATCAATGAAGATGCAATTGAGTTATTGGTTTTGAGTGGTTGTGAGACAGCTAAGGGAAATAAGCGCTCGGCATTAGGAATCGCTGGGATCGCAGCCCAAGGAGGAGCAAGGAGTACTGTCGCAACTTTATGGCGCGTAGATGATAAATCTACCGCTATGCTCATGAAAGAATTTTACAAGGAGTTGAAAGATGGTAAAACTAAAACAGAGGCACTACGTCTTGCACAATTAAGTTTGTTATCAAATCCAGATTACTCCCACCCTTACTATTGGGCAGGTTTCCTCCTCATCGGTGGTTGGCTTTGAGATTTCATCAATTTTAGCCGTGACTGCACCTGAGCTAATTCATTAGAGTTGCCACTACTTTTCGCCAACCACTCTGCCATTTTATATTCACGAAAAGCTTCATCTAGTAACCATGCGTCCAAATAACGATCTCCTAGTACTCTAAACAGAGTCGGATTTTTACTACCTGCTGCCACTCTTGCTTTTAATGAATTAATTGTTTCATTTAAAAACCCTTTTGACATATATATAATATCTAGATCGAGAAAAGCAGCTTCGTCGGCAGATAAGCCTAATTTGTTAATTACATCCACCTCCTCTAAAACCTGTTTAACATCACTTTCAGGCAATACATGGACTACTAATTTTCCAGGAGAATTAATAGGAGAGTCACCTTTATTTGCAGTTACTGTAATTGTATACGCAGCACTGTACTCCAATTCTTTTCGTTTTTTTGGATAGGGCAGTATAGTATCTTTTACTTCTGCTTCCCAGTGAAATTCGTAACTAGTGATCTCTACTGTATAGCTGGTAGCATTCTTAACAGGATGCCAAGAAATTGTCGGTCGGGTATTTAAAAGTATATTTCCGTAGGGAGTAATCAGCTTTAGTGAATCTTGATCTTCACTTGGCCCTTTCATCTTCGGACAGACATTCCGGTTTAGAGGTGTACATTGCCGTCGTTCTGCTTGAACCTGTTGCGGCGTACATATACCTGAGACACCGAAAACAGCACCTTGCTGAAATTCTAAAACCTGGCGACTCGAATAGCACACAGCCTTAACCGTACTTCCATTAGCTGGGTTAATCTTATCTCCTAGACAAATCTCGCTTCCGACTGCTAGATAGCGATCGCCTGAGCTGATAATTCGACCAACTTCATTAATGCAGACACGCTTTGCTACTAGTTGGGGTTGAGCCAATGCGCCGCCAGAGTTTGATAGAAGCATTATTGATGCAATTGTTACCAATGGAACTCTAGAGACTTTTTTCCCTACTTCGTTTGTTGAGTCCGGTGTGGCTAGATTGGGCATTGAAAATATTGTCTGGTTATCTTTAAGTTAGTAGCATAACGGGATTAGGGAACAAAAAAAAGCCTATGGTGAAGATTCCGGCACAATATCTCCCAATAACCGCTTTAATACTTGTTTTCTCCATTTCTGAACCTCTAACTGGTTAGACTCAGCAACCAAGCAGACTTCCCAGGATATCCTGGCATGATTAATTTCACCCAAAACTTCATGTACTTGTGCTAGCAGGCAGTAAGCATCTGTTCTTTTGGAGTCTAATTTAATCGCTTTTTCTAAATATTCCTTCGCTTCGCCATATTTCTTTTGCCCTAATTTCGCCCACCCTAAATTCTTGTACAAAGTAGCTTGTCTTTCAGGATCTTTAGTTTTTTTTAAGCCTTCTAGAGCTAAACCAACTGCTGCATTATAATCCCCAGTTATATTCTTTAATCTTGATAGATTATTAAGGGGTTGTGCGTCTTTGTTGCTATTTTGTATAGCCAATTTATATTGGATTTCTGCTAATGTGTATTCGCCTCGATCATCGTAAAAACTTCCCAATCCGTAATGCCCTTCCCAAGCATTAGGTTTTAATTTAAACAGGGTTTCATAACTATCGTTAACGCACTTGTCATCACCTAAGTCTTGACATACTAAAGCCAAGTTATTGTAAATGACTACATCTTTAGGATTAAATTTGATAGCGAGTAGATAGTATTTTTTAGCAATTTCAGGAGCTATTCCGCGCCGATCAGCCTGCTCAAAGTAGAACTTAGAGATTGAATAAGTTAAATTAGGATTGTATTTGACTGCTGCTTCAAAGTCTTTTTCAGCATCTATAATACGATTTTCTTTATGTGATTTTTCACCTTGCTCAAAAAAAGAGGTTGCTACTTTAAGATTTAACTTATTATTCAAATTAACTGCTTTTTGAAAATAACTTTTTGCTTCCTCAGACCTATTTTGTTGTTGAGCTTTTTTACCTTCATTTAGATAATAATTTGCTACTAAAGGTAGGGACGCATATATCAAACTAGCGATGCTTAAAAACCCGAATACGCCTACACCAACTCTAAATAACCTCGATTTAATTAGTCGGTTAAGTTTTGATTTAAATGGTAAACGCTCCAAACGCTGCAAAATTACTCCTGTAGTTTGCGGGCGTTGCCCTGGCAAGGGAGCCATTAAATCTTCTATAAAATCAGCGAAAGGTCTGTCTATCTGTGAAGCCTTGTCTCGCCAAATTAAATTTCCTGTACTCTTATCTGTTGGCAGACGCATTAGTGACATACCACTAACTAAATGTACAAGGGTTCGCCCTAAAGCATAAAAATCTGATTGAGGTACTGCTTGTCCATTTATCTGCTCTAAAGGGGTATAACGAGGTGTGACAACAGCTGTAATTTCATATACTCCTCCCCTGCCTGCACTAGTTCCCCCACTTCCACTAACTTTTGCTAGGTAGGTGTCAGTTACTCGCCGTGCAGTACCAAAATCAACTAATGCCAGTTGACCATTTATCTGAAGAACTATATTAGAAGGTTTGATATCTCGATGAAAAAAATTAGAGCGGTGTACTGTATCAAGAATTTCAACTAACTGCTTAAGCCATTCTAATGCTAGAGATTGTGAAATTTTCCCATTAAATTCTATCCATTCCTCCAAGTTTTGTCCCTCAAATTTATCCATAACTAAGCAATGTAATGTTAGAAGACTATTGTTTGGAACAAAAGTAAAATAGTCATCTAAAGTACTGCGAGGAATTTTTGGGTGTCGAATTAGTTGTAACGTGAGAGATTCCCGCTCAATTAACTCTACAAGCTTAGGTGTATTCCATTTTAGAACTTTCATGACTCGTTGTTCACGAACTGGATGCCACTTAGTACCAGTGTCATCTACTTCAAAAACATCAAAGTAGTTGTATGGATTATCAGTAAGCGCTTTTAATGGTTTGACTAGACGGATACGGTTATTAATCAGTAGTGAAGTACCACACGATACACACTTTTCAACGTTGTCTGGATTTTGACGGTGAGAGCATAGGGGATTGATACAGTAACTCACAAAACTTCCTCGCGCCTTCCTCCTCCGGGTTTAAAACATGAAGACTTACCTAGTAAATATTTATTTTGTACATGTGTATTCATAATCGTCAGCTTTATGTAGTATTTAGTAGTCTGGTCAGCTAAGACTTAAACATTAGTTGCCTAAACCCACATTTCTCACAAGTCCCACAATGGCTACGCTTACCGCAGGCATCAGATTCATCGTAACCTCTACCCAAAATATCTTTCAGTCATTTCTGACAGCTAAAAATTTTGATCCAGTGTGAAACGCCTGAATTTACGTTATTTAAGGGTTTGAGAAAACGAGTGATAAATCCGAGCTAAAGACCTCGGCAAGAAACTAAGGGTTGCTGACCTATTTGAAGGTCTAAGTGGTTTTATTAGAAAATATTATGATAAATGTGTAATGTAAACAATTATGAACAACGCTCAAGTATCATAAAAGTGCAGTATATTTTTAGAGGTGCAGTATACTTTTTACTTGAGCTAGCTCTAATCTACAATAAAAAATCCTCATACGATAAATACACTAACAAAAATTATAAAGATATGGATTTTAGTGCTGAATCAAGACTTAAGTCTACTAACGCTTCCTCTGTTCTTGTGAAAGAACAGAAAGTTTTAGGGCAAAGATTTTCAGCAGATGTAACTTTTGAAGATGCCTTGGCTGTGGTAGACAACTTAGTGTTAACCGAAAGGCGCAAACGCTTGTCTCCGCCTGAGATTCTTGTTATTAAAGCAGCTTGGGATGGAAAGGAGTATAAGGATGTAGCAAGCAATTCGACTTACAGTCTTAACTACTTGCAACGACGAGTAGCCTCTCCCCTGTGGAATATGCTTTCAACAACGATTGGAGATGGCGAACGAGTTGAAAAACAAAGCTTGCGGTATTTTTTAGAGCGAGTAACAAAAAAGTATCAGTTTCAAGATGCCATACATGAACAACAAACATACCCTGCTAAGAATCGGATACAAGTGATTGGTACTAAATCACCTGATGTGTCCAGTTTCTATGGTCGTGTACAAGAACTAATACATTTAAAAGAGTTAGCGATTAAGCAGAGATCCATATTGCTAGTAGGGGCAGCAGGAATTGGCAAAAGCGCATTAGCAGCAAAACTATTAGAAGAACTTAGTTTGGAGTCTCAGCCTAGATTTGATTGTTTAATCTGGAAATCGGTGGCCCACGCACCATTAGTTCAAGACTTAGTAGGTGATTTGATAGAGTTAATCCAACCTACAGAAATATCTTCAAGCTTGCCTGAGCATACACAGTCTATGATTTCGATATTGATCAAGCAGTTGCAATCACGTCGCTGCTTGCTCGTATTGGATGCATCTGAAGCTTTATTTCAAACAAGTAACTTTCAGTATCGACGAGACTATGGATTATTTTTTCGTCGCTTAACAGAGGAGCTGTGTCAAAGCTGCGTAATCATAACTAGCCGAGTTTTTCCTGATGAGATTGAGAGTCTAATAGCAGCTGAATTACCTATCGATTTTCTTAGAATTGAAGGGTTAGAGGCAGACGCTGCGTTACAGCTTTTATCTAGCAAAGGATTAATAGATCAAGAAAAATGCAATGATTTAATTAAAACTTATAGAGGTAATCCTTCAGAATTAAAAGCAGTAATTAATCGAATTCATCACTTTTTTGGAGGTAGCACCGAAAAGTTTTTTGAAAACCCAACTACATTAGTTAGTGACCAGTTTCAAGAAATGCTGAATCATGTATTTAGTCAATTATTGAGCAGAATTCAGAAGCGAATTATGATTTATTTAACAGAGGAAGTAACTTTAAATTCACAATACGTCAGCTTTGCTAAACTATTAAATGATATGAATCGTGAACCGCAAACGTCAGTTTCAAAATTTGAGCTAATTAAGGCATTAGAGGTACTTGAAAAACACTCATTAATTGAAACTATTAAAGACCCTATTACAGAAGAAATCAGCTTTAATTTAGAACCAGTAGTGAAAAAGTATATTAAAACAGATCCACAAGGGTGGGTATACACATCCAAAGCTTCATCCAATTTCCCAATCGCATCATAACAGAGGTATCTATGATTACAGGAAAACTAGAGATTACCACAAAAATCAGCGAACTTCCTCAAGCCGAGATACTGGAGAATAGCTGGCAGCAATTTGATATTGACTGTGACGGACAAATCATTTCAGTCACAAAACCCAAAGTTTGGAAGAAATTGACTGACAGTGCTAGTAATTACCCCCAATGTATAGCAACAATCACTCTTCAAATCGGTCAGCAAACAGACAATAGGTTCGTATTGGATAAACCTAATAATATACAAGTAAGTTTTTCAGCGCAAGCCTAAACCAGAAGCAACAGCCACGCCTGGTACTGCTTGAGCCAGGGTAATCACACCCTACACAGAAAGAGGTGCTACCAACCCTCGATTACCCATAAAGCAATCCTTAGCAAATATGGAGGTCACAAGTAAAAATCAAAACGACGTTAGATACCAGACGACCAGAAGTTCTGTAAGATCAAAACGAACAACAAATGGAGGGAGATACACAACAACACCAGAAATTTAAAGGACAAAATGCCACTAGAGAGTAGGCGCTTTGTCCAAGGCTCAAAAAACCGAATAATTTTAGAGCGGGGTTATCTCAAAGCAACCAAAGCAGTGGTAGTTAAAGTTTGGCGACTTGTTTCCACTGACTGGTAAAAAGAGATTGAGTCCACGCTGCTTCTCGTATTATACGAGAAGCCACACGAAACTGGTGCGTTTCGTGTGGTAATTTTTGCTGTTGAAATTCAAAAGATTTAAATAGGTTAAGTTTGATTAAGAAAAATTCTGAATTTTGTAGCATAAAGCAGTAGCAGCGCGAATAACAGTTACCAGTTACCAGTTACCAGTTATCAGTTATCAGTCAGAGTCTTTGATAACTGTTAACTGTTGACTGTTGACTGATAACTGATGCAACCCCCTCTGAACTTGTAAACCGAGTTATCAGGGAAAATATAGTGAAAAACAGAGAACGCCCCAAGAGCGCAGTGTTAGAGCGTATGGGGTCGAGTGCAGCTTTCGCATGGCAATTTTGTGCTGTGACGAAGGGAAATTTTCGGAATATCCAGGCTAGTAGTCTGGCAAGTCAACTTTGCATGGTGGTTAGCAGAGGGGCAGAGGGGCAGAGGGGCAGAGGGGAAAGAACTTGTATAAGCCTATCCTCTGCTCCCCTGCTCCCCTGCTCCCCTGCCGACCTCCACCCAGCAATTTTGGGATGGCGAACTGCTAGAGCAAGGGTTTCGCAGCTTGAAAGAGTTCTCTCTAAGGAATTCCGAGGGGAGAACCGATGAATGCCTCTTCAACTGAATATCCAAACAATCTCACGGCAGCGGAATACCATGAGTTGTTAGCTGGTAGCGCCATTCATCCGGCGTTGATTAAGCGCAACTTCTTTCACGTTGAGGGAGAATCAGTTTATGATTTCCTGTTCATATCTGATAAAATACCACGTAAGAATGCGGGTCGGGTAACAGATGGATACATAAAAATGTATCAGCATCTATTACTGGGTGGGACGTGGATTCAGTCACTTGACCCGTTCAAAAACTGGCAACCAATGGAATGGGGACGGATTAAACCGAACTTCCCGCGCATTGATTGGCAAACAGGTAAGTCCGTTAAGTATGAGTCACCACCCAAAACCGCCAACCGCGTTACCTACTTTGATGTCGCTAACCCCATCTGGGACAAAGTTGCAAAGCGTTATTTAATTAAGCGCTATCATTCGCTTTTAGCATTGCGCTTGCTGGATCAACTCAATCCACTAATATTTTGGGAGTGGGTGAAACAGCATCCAGAGATTCCGATTATCTTATGCGAAGGGGAGAAGAAAGCCGCTTGCTTGCTGAGTCTGGGGTTTGTAGCGATCGCACTTCCGGGAATTTGGAACGGGCGCGTGGGCAAACAGGATTTTGATGAACGGTTGCATCCTGACTTAGTACCAATGGCTCAGGCGGGGCGCAAGTTCATAATTCTTTTTGACTACGAAACTTCTTCTAAAACCAGGTGGTCGGTGTTTCAAGCCACTGTTCGCACTGCAAAAGCAATCGAATCGGCTGGTTGTGAATGTGAAGTTGCATTACTGCCGGGGCCAGAAAAAGGCGTTGATGATTTTGTAGTTAGTCGCAGTGAAGATGCCAATGCACTACTAACTGCAATTATAGACGATGCCAAATCACTCAAAGATTACCAGCGCTCGTATCGGGCTAAGAAATGGGGGTTAAGCAAGTACCAGCCAGATGTCACTATTAATGTCAAGTATCTCTCTGAGGCTTTGTGCATTCCTGAACTTGAAGAAAAATGCAATTTGCCTGAGCTTTATGAGCTTGAAAAGGAACAACTTTTCACGCCATCTATAAAAGGACATCCTCCAAACAAGGAGTCTACGGATTCTGGCGGAGTTGATTCATCCAAATCGAAGAAATCCCCTACCTTCAATTTCCCAAAATCAGGACTAGTCGTACTCTGGAGCGATATGGGCACTGGTAAAACCCAACTCATGCGCTGGTGGCGTGACCAAAACCCCGACGCGCGGTTCCTCAACAATGGACATCGCGTAAATTTGCTGAAAAATCTTGCCGAACGCTTGCAGACGGCGATGTATTCAGACTTGGGTTACACAGGTTTAGCCCAGGCTCAAGCCCTTAGTATTACTATCGACAGCTTGCATAAGCTGAATACTCAGTCTCTCACCTACGGCTGCATATTTATAGATGAA
>NZ_JACJTD010000096.1 GCF_014698505.1 Nostoc foliaceum FACHB-393
CAGATACGTCTGTTAATTTAAATTAACAGACGTATCTGTTATATCCATCTGCCTACCTGTGAGAAATTGTTGTAACTTGTTATTTTAGTCTAACTGGTTAGAACTTATAACCTGTTATTTGTTTTGGCTCTCCTATCAAGTAGTTACTTCCCTCAACCTGTTATCTGGATTATGTAACCAGTAATCGTTTTTAGTGATTACATTTAGCACTGCTTCAGATTGTGAAGTCCAGTAACCGAAAAGTAGCGGATGAGGGCGTAGATAGGCTGATATGAAGTCTAGCACATCCTGCGGATATTGGAGCGGATAGAGGGTCTACAAAGCCGAACATAGCTGCTAGCACCTTTCTTTTGCTTGCCGCCGGCTCATGGCGGATACGCCATCGCTCTTAATACAGGCGGCAGGAGCAAATGAGTTGGCTTTTCGGTGACATACCGCATCTATTTTGTTCAGAGAATGGTAACAGGTTACTGCCATTGGCTATGGCGTTTGCCCGATTGATGGTACTGACAATGTACAGGTATCAAATTTTTGAAATTAGCTCATTTTTTCTGTGAAAAGGGGGATTTTGCGTGCTATTATACTTACTTTAGATATTAGTAGAAATCTGTTGACTGTTAATCCACTTAACAGACGTACCTGTTAGATGTGTGTCTGACCCTGCCTGTGATGTCTGCATTAACTGGTTGCATAACCTGTTCATATTTGCAATAACTTGTTAATCGTACATATATCTAAGATGCTTATATAGCAAGGCTTTTGAGTACTGGTTAGATTAGCGCGTGAGGTTATAACAGCATATATGCATTAAAGTCATCTAACCTATTATTTATTCTGTTATTTAGTTAGCTAAAGCAGTCTAACAGGTTAGAACGCTCTAACAGTATTGAGGCACTAACAGGTTGAAAAGGATAACAACTTCCGAGCGCGAATAAAATCACTCGCCGCGTCTCTCCCTGCGATCGCACTTTAACAAGATCGCGTCTTATGTTTACTGCGATCGCTAATTTAGTCACCACTGATTACTAGAAAATTACTCAACACGACCGCTTTCATGTTGAGTAATTTTTGTTGACTAAATCCATAGCGATCGCCTGCCAACTTAAGCTTTAACTTAAGAAAATTGACATTACTTTTCAAAATTCAATTTCTGACCGCCAAGAAAATCGCCTATCAATTGTTAATCCCGCCGCGTCTCCAAATTTAGCGATCGCCTCAAAATAGTTATGCTTTGGCTTTTTGTTTTTGGCATAACTTCTATGCCCCGCCGCAGCATAACTAATGCACTGCTTTACTAATGCTAACTTTTATACAATTTTTGGTAGTCACCACTGAATATCCCCTCATTTTGTATCAAGTTTTGATACCGTAGTCACGCACTCTATATAAGTAATTATTGATAATTCACTATGACTACCAGACCATGACTACCAGACCATGACTACCAAAACCCTAAAACCTCCAATCTATTTTTAAGGCATTAGGGAAGGTGGCGATCGCACCTCTCCAAAAATTTTGACACCACTTTTGAAAACTCAAATTTTCCCCGCAATTGGCCGGACTACATCTAATTGCCTTCCCGTCGCGCGGCTAAAAGAAAAAAAGGTATTTGGTGCATGGGGCAGGGTCGGGTGCGGGTCGGGGTGTGCGGGTCGGGGCGTGAGGTTGTCTGTTGCTTTGTCGCGTTCTCGTTACAACCCCACTAATATAGGTCAAACGTGTCATTTTCTAAAAGTGACACAAATGGACAAATTCGTTTTTTCACATTCAATCGGCTGTAATCCTTACCCTGTAAGCGTTGTGGGTGACACAAACTTTTTACTTAGATAAAAACCTCCAAACCTGATACAAACTAAGCATTTTGTACGTATACTCATTTGACCCCTTGCCATCGGGGGCTTAGTGACATTATGAATTTAATATCAAGCATTTTAGCTGTTATATGAAGTTTATTTAAATGTTTTCTTAACTTTCTTAACTGTCTTAACTGTCCTAGTCTTTTTTTAAAAAATATTTTATTTCTATATCTATATCCACCATATTAAACCCAAGGAACAATTCAATATGGCAGCTACTAGTTTTACTATAATCTCGAAAAAAAGTGGTAAAGCCTTAGATTTACAGAATGGCTTTCTTACCGACAATAACCCTATCGTACAATACACAAGAAATGGTGGCCTTAACCAACAATGGATACTTGACCCAGATATTTCAACATTAGTGAGTGGTGCAACTACTAATAGTTTAGATTTTATTGGTACTGAGCTAATATCTACTGTAAATGGGAAACAGGCTCAGGTTGACATAGCATCTATTATTGCTGATGTCCTCGATATTCAAACAGGTGAAGAATATAATGGATATTTAGAAAATTCAGATTGGACACTCCATACTGGTAGTGGAGAACGTACTTATAGAGTTACAGTGAAATTTAATTCACCTTTTAGACAACCTCCAAAAGTATCACTTGCACTCAGTGGACAAGATGCAGGCGGATCAACAAATATCCGACTCAAACTCATAGCTGAAAATATTACTGTAGATGGATTTGACCTTGTTTACAAAACATGGTTTGATACACTAATAGCTAGTGCCTGGGCAACCTGGACAGCAATAGGTGTAAAACCGTAAGCAAAAATTTGCCTCCTAAAAAGCTAAATGCGTAGGGTTGCATTAGAAAATATCTTCTAGTGCAACTCTCTAGTTTGCTGGATTACCTCGCCTACTTCTTCAGATAATCCAGCGATGTAAGTTGGTAATGCTTTATCAGTGCCATATATCGGATAATTTTTACTGATTTTTACAATCTCATCTTGGTATTCTTCAAGTGTTATTTGGCAGATTTTTGGATAACTCATTGAATTTATTTCTAGTTGTTAGCGGTTGTTATTTGGGCTTATATGTCGGGAAATACCCCTTTCCCGACATCACACAAAAAGCACCTAGAGTATTGCATTCAGACTAATAACACCGTTTTAGTTTCTCCCTGCCTTAAAGCCTTCACCACTCAGGAATTCTTCGTTTATCAGCAACAGAATTTTGTCGGTGTCCTTTCCTTTATTGGCATAGCTGGCAGGGTTACTGGGGTCTTTCTTGTTCTCCATACCGAATTTCGCGTTATGGCTAATCACCTCATCCTTATGGGCTTCAATCCAATCACGTACTAGTAACCCATTACAGCCCGATAAATCTCTGAGTGCTTGGTTAGTAATTGCTAGGCGATCTGAATCCCCAGTTGCCACAGTGTCATTGTAAAGACAGATAGCTTGATAAGACCTGCGGATTTTTTCTACAGCTGCTAAGGTTGCTTTACTTCCCCAGACCTCGGCATCGGTTTTGGCTTGCCAGTCAATCTCTTCTTTGATGGGTGCAACCTTGGCAGGTGTGGCAGTAGTAGCAGGTGCTATTGCTCCCCCGTGAGTTACCTTGTTCACCACCTCAATAATTTTTTGTTCTAGCCAAGAATCTAACTCAGTGACATTTAGAGTAACTGTTTGGGGTTGCTGTGCTGTGGTTTCCATTACTGCTTTCTCCTGTTTTAGTTGTTGGTTAGTTGTTTCTAATTGGTTATTGGCTTGGCGTAACTGCTTAACTTCCGCCTCTAGTTGAGCAGTTACGCGCTGTGCTTCTTGCAGAAGCTTTGCAACGTCAACGCGATTTTTGTGGTGTTCAATTAAGCGGCTAACTACTGATTGCTGATTTGGTAAATTCCATTGGGTTTGTAATTCCTTGAGATATTCAAAATCAGCAGGGATAGCTCGAACTTGAACTAGTTTTTCTTTCTCTGGAGCATCGGGGAAACCTACAGGCTTTGTAAGGTAGTAATCGGCATACCCCAAGGTGGTTACAAGATTTTGTAAATCTTGGTCAGTGGGAGCATCCTTAACAAAGTGACCAGCCAACCTACCAGCGTGTAGTATTTTAGAACCCGTTGAACCCTGGCAATCGCGCTCGGTAGCCAGTGCTAAATATGCGGCCCGGAGTGCTTTGCAGTTGTCTTGTTCTTCCCCGTGTCGAAAATTCAAGATGGGGGTTTTATCTTCCTTGTCCCCAAAGTACCCACGCACAACCCGATTAAGTGAACCGTTGCGGCGGCTATCAATGGCGCGGTTTTGGGCTGCTACATCTGTAGGATTTTCGTTAGCCACCTCTGCCAACAGTGCTTTAGTGGTTGGCTCCTTTCTTAACCAGTTCAACCGCTCGATGACGTAACTAGCAGGGTAAAGGGTAGCAATGGGGAACACTGGCTTATCTCCCCGTTTTTTACCTTGACCAGTGAACATTACCTGATAGCTTTGACCCTCAACAGGTGCGAACTTGGCACGGGCTAAGATTTCATGAGGGCGGCGGCCAGTTGCAGCAATTAACCCTACTGCTACTTCATGGAGGTCTTGGGATTCTAACAGCTTACCTGTTACCTCTAAATATTCGTCTGGGCTAATTTCTTGACCATTGTCGAGGCGTAAGCTTACCCGTGTGGTTTCGTTGCGTTCTTCCCAGTCTTTCTTATCCAGACCACACAGCAATAAAACATAGTGCTTTAACTCATAACCTATTACATTGCCGTTGGCATCGTGTTTGAGTACAGAAGCGGCATTTTTCCCTTGCTCTAATGGCAGTGACTTGAATTTTTTATAGAAGCCAGCCCGACTCAGCACAGTGCCTAAGCTTTTAATGCTGTAGTTAGTGTTGGTATTTATCCACTCGTTGAACTTCTCACAGTGTGGCTTGATCTCTTCAAGGCTTTGCAAATCTTTGACCGCAACAAAGAGTTGTTCTACTTGCTCCTGAACTGCTTTAGACATCTGACTGACTCCCCTTTACTTTTAAGCTGTTACTAATTTAACTAACAAGTTAATAAACGTCAATAACCTGTTAAAAATATCTAACAAGTTATTGACATAGTATAACAGGTTAAACTACGCTAATAACAGGTTGAAGAAACCACAGAAAAAGCGGGCTACTAACCCGCAGCTTAAAAATAAAAGGTATTCTCATGTTACTCACAATTGCTAAACCTCAACAATTCCAAGCAAAAGACGACTACTACGATGGTGAATTCGATGCGGCGATTGGACTACCACCTAAAAGCCAGGATGGAGACTACTGGCGCGGATATCTCACCAAAGTGAACCAGACGGGCAACACACCGTTCTAAAACCCAAAGGGTAGGCTCGCAACCTACCCTTAAATTTTGGGAGTATTGGAACCTAATCTTTCACAAGGAATGACGCTCTCAATCCCTTGTCTTCTTGCCAGATAGTCACCCATTGGCAAAGAATACCTTTTCTTTGTCTAACTAAAAAGATGAAATCTTCCATTGATTTACATCTAATTAATATGTGATTGAATAAGATTGAAAAGACACATCTATTAGCGATGAAAGTAGCAAGGCTTTCATCAAAGTAACGAGATTTCATGCACCCCTCCAATTACAATACTGTAGTTACTTTCAAAGGCGATCACCTAGTCACTTTATTTTTGTTGGCTGGCTTTGAGGGCGTTCTATCTGATTTGTTAATTCCCCAGCGATCGCCCCAAGGGACACAAGCCCGATCATGCTGAAAATGATTAGCTTAATTGGCAAGTCGCTAATGCTAAAGACGTGTAGCGATCTCTTCTCAAACTCCCAATTAACCATCATAAATTGCACTGGATTAAAATCAAACCACTCTTGACTTTTGATTAACTCAACATTGCATCGGCTAAATTGTTGATGTAATTCGCCTTCTACATCTGCCATATCCTCTACATAAATAGTCTTGAGAATCTTCACATTACAAGGTGGTTGATTTCGGTGAAAGTTCTCAAGTCTAGCTTCGGGATTACGAGATAACCCAATTTTGCAACGACGAAGGTAACAGCCAGGGATTAGCCCGTGATAACCCTCTGCTTCCATTAAATAGATAAATCCTGGCTCATGGTCATTTTTAGGCTGATAGACAATTGTCGAAATATCATCAAAATTCATATATTTATTTCCAGACTATCTTATTGCTAACTGTGCGCTTTTTGCAGTCTAGACAGCGATATCTATCGTCATTTTGTAGCTTTAAATTTGCACTCCCACAGTGGGGACAGTGGGGACTTGTGCCAGATTGGTGACTACCCCCTATAGTCGGAATTGGTGGCAACGCTGCTATTGTGCCAGTGCTTGCTGTGTCACGCTTTGAGCTTTCCCTTGCCAGACCGTTACCAGCCGTGCCAGAAGCTTTGGCAAGTCTTGCCAGTCGCTTTGTCTCCTCTATTTCTTGATAGTTAAAACTGACTTTATCTAGATTAGGTAAAAAGTAAAGCTTGGGTGAGCGAGAATCGACTACTAAGGCTACTCTTAATAATCTGGCATCATCAGTAACTAACTCGTTTTTATGGTCGATATATTCTTCGATAGCGTCTAGATTACGAGTCAACTTAGCTAGGTTAGACTCGCTATTTTTCCCCTTTCCGTAAGTATTTAGGTAATGTCTAATTTTGGGAATGCCAATGATTATTTCGGTAAAGAGTGACCGATCATCATTCGTAAAACCTGGGATTTGTTTGGTCATCACAGATTGACCCGACACAATCCAGCCGATGTTATTGTGGCCAAACTGTTTGAGAATCTTCTTAAGGTTTTCACCTGCTGCGTAAGGTTCCGAGCAAGAATTTAGAGTATTATCTAATTCATCCCATGCCCAAATTTGAAAGAAGTTAGCAGCGAATGTGGGGTTTTGAACTCGAAAATTTCCGTCGTCTAGGCAATCATCAAAGGATTTAATCGCGGCTGTGGTATCGCCATATTTAAGAAAATGCTCTAATGGGTAATTGCTATCTTTGAGTGAACCAACAGCACCGGGGTAAGATACCGTAACCAGAGTATGAGGCACTTTCTCACCCTTGCCAGTATTGCCGCGAGTGCATCCAGCTTTGACAATTTCGCTAATCATTACCGCAGTGGTTGGGGTTTTACCAACGCCCGGATCTGCTATCAGCCGATAGCGGATAGGGTGACTGACTACATAGTTGATAAATTCGTCAGGAGTCCCAACCATCAACTTAATTTCATCCGTTTTGATGGCTGGCCCCATACGGTAGCTGACCACAACACAATCGGTTATTTCCAGCTTGCGAACGCTTGTTATCTTGAATAGCCCTAACTTTTTAGCCAGGGTTTCAGAATGCTTGCTAATAGCCTCCACAATGGTTTTGGGATGTACAGAGCGCGAATAGCCATAACCAATGTCTACAACGCCGTCAGGCTTCACCTGGAACCCTTTAACGCTCAAAGCTAGCCTGATATCACTAAACAAGGTACGCGCTATTTCGTTGGCGATTTTCCCGTTGATATCAAAGCCAAAGTCACCATACACGGGTTCTATTAAATCACCTTGCAATTGTTGCTGTAGCTGACCTACACGCTCGTTTAATAATTCAATTTGCAAAAGATAGTTTTGGCGTTCACTTGCGATCGCTTCCCCAACCTCATCTAAATTTTCGTTATAGCTACTCGCTAAACTCTTAATAATTTCAGCTTTACTTTGATGACCGTGTGCCACCTTCTCACCCCAGGATTGCAGCCGCCTAAACAACTGCATGGCTTCACTGGTTATCGAGTCATGCTCAGTGTAAATTTTTTCTAACTCCTGAGACTTGGCAAGTTGAAAGCGTTGATTAGCTTCAGTCTCTACTTGAGTTTTAAAGTTAAACTCCCATTGCTCAGTCTCACTTTCTAGATATTCAATACGCTGTTTATCTTGCTGTGACTGGTTAAAAGCTTGATTTAATTTAGCTTGCAGTTGAGCGATTAAACCCGTGTTTTCTAGTTTGTTATGACCTAACGAGTTGATGGTATTTCTTGCTTCTTTGAGTTCATCTCTCAAGGATTCTAGCTGGCTGCTAGCGTTAGTTAACTTTGACTTGCAAGTGTCAAAATCCCTAATTATTTTGTGCAGTGTTTTACCTGCTTGTTCGTTCTTACTTTCGGCATCATTTAGCAATCTCTGTGATTTGGTATCCGCAATAAAGTAAGTGATGAAGCTTGCTGGCAATGCTCCCACACCAAGCATAGAGATTAGTTTGGCTATATCGTTGGTGAAACCTCCAGAAGCTACTACTAAGCCAGCACACAAGCTAAAAGCGCTTAACCCTAACCCGTGAGATAATTTCATGATTTCACCTCCAGATAATCACCCAACTGTGCTTTAAAGCTTGCTAAATTACCTTGTGACTCAACAGTTTTTAGTCGCAATTCCTCAGCTTTAATTTGTGCCTGTAACAGTTTTTGATTTAATTCATCTTTGCTATAAACTGAGATATTCGTATCAGCGATCGTCTTAACTTGGCTGACATCTAAAGCAACTGATTTTTGGGTCGTCACTTCTTTTTGATTCAAATAGTCAAGGTAGTTACCTTTGACTTTCTCAATCTCGGTAGCCGCTTGGATGCCAGCACCAAAAGCCTTTGAGTGTTTACCAATTACAGTAAATTTCTCGCGTGTCAGGTCGAGCGCTGCACCTGTAAGTTTCAATGCTCGTGTAGAACCCTCATAAATTTTCATCCCCTTATCAAGCTGGCTTTGAGTTGCTTGTGGGAGAGTTTCGGGAGGATTTAGCGGATCTGAAACATGGTATTGATTGGGCTGGAATGGTGGCATCATTCCTGGTACTAAGTCAGGGGTGACAGTTAGTAAGCCAGGGATGCGGCCATCTATCGGAATGG
The DNA here is from genome assembly GCF_014698505.1 of Nostoc foliaceum FACHB-393. Taxonomy (GTDB): domain Bacteria; phylum Cyanobacteriota; class Cyanobacteriia; order Cyanobacteriales; family Nostocaceae; genus Nostoc; species Nostoc foliaceum_A. The sequence continues at coordinate 8,698 of NZ_JACJTD010000096.1, forward strand.
TGGCAGAGGTAGCAGATGTGGAATTAGTGCTAGATGTCGAGTTCTGTTTACCTTTTGCCAGCTTTTCTGCTACAGCTTTAGCAGCTGCTTTTGTCGTGTCGATTTTAGCCATTGTTGAAAAATTTTCTAGTGTTGAGTAAGGATTGATATTTAATTTCTAACTGCTTAAATGCTTTGTCGATTTCGCTAAATTCAAGCGCTAATTCCTCATCTAAATCGTATTTTTTGAGTACTTGGTTTAGCTCTATTTCGTCTGTCTTTGCATCCTGAATGTGGCTATTTAAGTCATCCATAAAGCTTTTTTGATATGGGTGCTATATGGCATAATTGCTGGGTAATTAAGATACATTCCCAGAAACGGGATTTTACAAGTGTTGTGAGGGGATGCTGGCAAACATCCCCTTTTTTTTAGCGCCTACTTTGCCCTCTATGCGGCTCTGGCTTTGTTGGTGAATTTACCTTTTCTGCTGATAGGGTTATCTGTTCTGCTACCACTATTTTTTGAGGTAGATTTTCCTTGAAACTAGCAAGGCTAGGCATGATAGATGCAGCCATAACGGGAATGGCTAGTAAGGTAGAGTAAAATTTCATTGCTTGTTAATCTTGACAGAGGTTTATGACCGGGCGATCGCTTCACTTTGGACGGTAGGGCGATCGCTCTATGCCAAGAGCTGAAATTATTCTGTGAAACCTTCAAAGCTAGCTACCTCTAAGTCACTAGCAACAGCCCATTCCAAGTAATTGAAATATTGCTTAACATCACCAAAAGCCACATCACAATCGAAGCGCAAGCCTTTAAACTGTGGATGTTGGCGGATTTGACCAAGTAACTCTTGGGCTTGAGAAACTAGTTCTGGTAAGGAATTAGCGCTCATATTTACTTCTGGTTCAATGCCGGAAATTGTAAAAGTCATGGCGTTAGTACTCTTTCTAATAACCAGTTAACGAAGTCAAGAGGAGATAACAGGATGTTGATCACTCTCACACGATTAGCTTTTTTCCCAGTTCGGTGATGATGCCTTCAATTTCTTGGGCCAAATCAGCTTCATCTGGGGTAACTTCTGGCTTTTGCTGTGCAAGGTTAGCCAAGCCGCGAATTGACCCTAAATATCCTTGTTTTTGATTTAGCCAGTGCTGATTAACTTGCTCTGTCAGTTCAGACTCACGAACGGCCAAATTATTTAGGATGATTTGGTTTTTGACTTGGGCGATCGCGTCTACTAACTGAATTTCTTGCTCTGCCTGTTTGCTCAGTTGCTCTATTAAGCTAATTTCACCACCTCCCTGTGGCTGACTGTGGCTTGTCAAGTTTTGTGCTGGCTGTTGTAGGGATAATTTATTTTCCGGCTGTGTAAAATTTTGTGAACTTCCCGACTGTTCCGACTGTGTAAAATTTTGTAAATTTTCGGGTGACTCTGAGGTGTCGCTAGCCACCTCTGGCAATTTTGGCTGGAAGTATGACGCGATCGCTTCTAAATCTAATTCCGAAACTGCCTTTACAGTGTCGAAATCATCGGGGCGAATATGGCTTAAAGCCAGTCTCAAGCTCTGTTCCGTGGTCATATATCTTAAGCAAGCATCATGAATGCTTACTGTGTCTGCTGTTGGTGCTGTGGTTCTCTTCCGTACTGCCATGATTTACGCTCCCTTCTGTATTTTTTGTAATTGCTGGAATGCTTGCTGGTAGCGGTATCTAGAAAAATCATTCGGGTTTTTGGCGATATAGCCTTTGACTCGTTCTGACCGTCGTAGTTGTGCCATTAGCCGCCCTACTCTGCCCAAAACCCATGCTTGATAGGGTGATAGAGGTGATTCCCGGTCATAACTGCCATCGTGGTTTTTGGGGTAAGCATCTCTGAAACTGGGGATTCTCCAGAAGGCTAAATTCTCCCAAGTGACCAAGGTCGAGCGGCTAACACCCAAGACCTCAGCTAAATATGTCTTGGTAGAGGGGAAATCAAGGAATGAGTCTAAATCTGTAGAATGTTTGCTCCGTCTAGGTTTCATGGGTTTACTACAGTAATCAATGTGAATCAGATATTAACTAGCTAGCAATCAGAATAAGTACACATCAGGATGTAGCACCTAAACGCTAAACCCCTTACTCTGTAAGTCTTTGGGGTACTCGTAGGACGCTAATTAGTGGCTTATTGTCGATTGATTGTTTCTTGTGTCATCATACACTTAATGACACAGCTTGTGCAATATGTGTTATTCCACTTCTAAATTACAAGACGTATCATGAGGTAGAGTGATGAACACGGATAACACAATGAGTGGAAGAGTAAATGTAGTGCTAACTGATGAGGTTTACGAACTTGTCAAAAACTTAGCAGGCACAGAGCGACGTTCTCAGAGTCAGACAGCAGCGATTTTGATTGAAGAGGCTTTAGAGGCACGCAATCTACTACAAAAAAACTCCATAACTGATAAAGATAAGGGGGCCGCATGAATGAAACGTTAGCAACCTATGACGCAGAAAAGCCAGAGTTATCCTCAGAAGCGCTGGAGATAGCAGAAAGTTTTATCACTGCACTAAATAGTTTTAATTGGCGGGCCGACTATTTAAAATTCTGTGAAGTTCTGGGCTTCACACCAGATAGCTATGCTGAAGAAAAATATCAGCAATTCCGAGAACTGGTCAGCTATTTAGACTGCTTTGATAAAGAGGCGATCGCCAAGATGATTGAGGCAGGGCGATGACAAATAACGGGACACCAAATAACAGATTAGATCGGCTTGAGGCAATGCTGACAAGTCATGCTGAGATGCTTAATCAGCTAGCTCCATTAATGGCACAAGTGGCCCAGATAGCCACCACAACATCAGAAACAGTTGCACAGCACGATGAAATACTTACCCGCATTGAACAACAGCAAGAATTAAATACTCAGTCCATCTCTGAGTTGACCGAGAATACCAATCGCGTGTTAGCTCGTAGCGCTGTTTTAGATGATGTGCTTTTGGAATTACGCGATAGCTTTGAGCAACACCAGCGTAATTTTGAAGAAAATCAGCGCACTACCAACGCCGCATTAAATCAACTTGGTGCAATCTTGGTGCAGCTAACAAGGATTGACCCGCAAAACTAGCGATCGCAAGTACAAAAGTACTACCGCAATGGAGGGAGTGGCTTCTGAAGATATGCAACGGATAGAAACAATTTATACATAGGATTTATCAATATCTAACAATATCTCTCAGTACCTATCACTTTGCTTTACACAATCGCACTTTTTTGCAACTTTTTTAGCAGTTCAAACCACAAGCTAGATCCGTATTGAGGTAGAAAAGCTTAGTACGGACGGATCGCGGATCGAAACGCTTGCGATCGCGCATCTCTACTTTGGTTCAATTTTGTTCAAATAGCAAAGTAGGAAAAAAATGAATTCAAATAGCCTAATGTAAAAAAGTTATTAGCCAAAAGAAAACTGATTACATCAGCCCCCGTTTTTGTGAGTGCGATTCCAAATTAGCAGTAGCAAAAGCAACTCTAAAGGATAACACAAAGAAACGTTTTGCAGACGTTTCAAGCGGCAACCAATGCAACCAGAACATTGTTTTTATAGATTTCTTTAGTTTAACTGCTAGATTGCCGCATAACACTAGAACGAGGGGCTGTTCCACATAAAAATAGGAGCAGCCGAAAATGCAAAAACCCCTCACTTGTGACAGGCAGGGGTTTGTGATTGAACTTAACAGTATTCTATCACAGACACTTCAAAAATACCGAAATTCGGAACTATCGAACTATATTAGCGATCGCCGATTAACTAAATCGCTCGATATTCTCGAAAAAGCAGGCTACTCCGGCAATACAGCGATTTTCATGCTGGCTTACTGTCAAAAGGAGGCCGCATGAGAGAAAGTTGCCAGCACTGCGGCTTTGAATTTCGGCTCAATGTCGTTAGCGATCGCCGGACAGGTACAAAATATTTGAGAGCCAGTTGCTGTGATGCTCCGTTGCGTCCCTGCCCTGACCCGGCTAAGTTACTGCGATCGGCTCATCTGAGTCAAGATGAGCGCGATTATTTACAGCGAATAGCAAACCTTGACTGGTTTAGCGGTCAGGTGGCCGCCCTACTTCTGCAAATTGAAGCCAAGGTCAAGGCATCTGGGCAGGTGTCAGCATGAGTAAGCTTACTACCTCCTCTCCAAGTCAGGAATGCCCAGTCTGTGGTGATATCTCCCATAAATGCCGCCACGGTGATGAAATTAATCTATGTATGTCCTTTGCTGATGCCAAGCTTGGCGAAATCATAAATGGTTATAAGCTCCTTAAACACAGTAAAGATGGGATGTGGGGAGTTTTCAAGCTTGACAATAGCCAAGAATGGAGTGATGAACAGCGAGAGCAGTGGCAATTAGACAGAGAGCGGAGAAAGCAACAACAGAAATTCGAGAATGACTTACGCCAACAAAAATCGCTGTCAGCTATTGAACGCGATCAAGAATACCGGAAATTCCTTGATGAACTAACACTTCACCCAGAAGACGAAAAAGAATTATTGCGTCGCGGGTTCACTCACCGAGAAATTGAATTAGGTGGTTGGAAGTCGGTAGATCGATATCACCAGCTAAAGCAAAAATATAACAATTTACTCCCCGGCATCTCACTTAATGGTCAAGTAATTCTCACAAATTCCGGTTGGCTATGTCCGGTCAGGAATAAGGATGGACTAATTGTAGGTATCCAAGTTCGGTTAAGGGTAGTGTCTATAGGCGAGGGGCGATATCGCTGGTTATCCTCCAAAACTGAACAAAACCCAAACGGGCAATCACCTCATGTTTACCCATTAGGGGCTAATGATGGTGAATTGCCTTTAGCGTGTTTCTACCCCAAAGGAGAGCCAAAAGGCATTGCTTTGGCAGAAGGAGTTGGAGCAAAACCTTTTTATGTTGCTCAACGATTGGGAATGCTCACTTTGGGTGCAGCCGGTGGGCAATGGGCATCTAGCCCCGTGACCTTCAAAGAATCGCTCGACCATTTTTCTGAAAAGATGGATGGACTGAAGTCTATTACCATTTATGTTGATGCCGGAGATGTTCTAAATAAATTAGTGGTAGATCGATGGCAGAAAACAGTTCGGCTACTAGAAGAATGGGGCTGGACTGTTCATATTGCTTGGTGGAGTCAAGTCACCAAAAAACATGATGATATTGACGAACTACCATCCGAAAAAATTAAAGACATTGGCTACATCACACCTGATTATTTCTGGGAATTGGCCAAGGATGAAAGGCGAAAGCTTTCTTTAACCAAAGTACTACTTGAGGATGAAAATCTACCTGTTGGTCATGCTCAGAACTGGCAGATGTGGTTAAATTCTCGAAAATACACTCCTGATATTATAATTAACCAAGATGAGTTTACATTTCCAAAAATCCCAGAATCTAATGTAATTGTAGCTGTCAAATCAGGGCTTGGAACCAATAAAACTGGAGCATTAATTCTCAAAATTTTAGAAACTGATATGGGCGTGAGATTGATTGGTTATAGAAACAATTTGTTGTTTCAAACCATCAGTAGAGCAGATGGAAAAGTCAAACTTTATCATTTAAATGGGGAAGATGCAGGAAATTTAATACCAGATCAGGACACACACCTAGTATTTTGTCTTGATTCAATAGCAAAAGTGGATGGCTATTTTGCAGGAAGAGATATATACCTAGATGAAGCTTGCTCAGTTCTTTTACACGCTGTAAATGGGGGAACACTGGGGGATAGCCAACCCAAAATAATCAAAATATTTACACGAGCGCTAGAGGTGTGCAATCGGATATTTCTAATGGATGGAAATTTATCCGATATATATGTTGATTTTGTTGCCAAGCTAGCCCCAAACAAGCGAGTAATCAAGATTGAAAATAAAAAGAAAATTCCACCACACAATATCAAGTTTATTGTAGGTATTGACCCCGAAGGTGAAATTAAAAGGCGCGATAAATCAGCTTTAGTTAACTACATTTGCTCTGAAGGAGTTACGCCTTGGATCGCGTGTGATTCCAAAGAATTTTCAAAAGTTTTAGATAGGCTACTCAAAGACTTAGGTCGATTTGGATTCTGCTTAAATTCTGAAACTGCTGGTGAAGATTGGGCGAAGGAGTTTATGCAATCTCCTAACTTATTCATAGAATCTCGCAAACCAGATTACATGATAGTATCGCCTACAGCCGAGTCTGGAGTCAGCGTAACAGCCAAACATTTCACGGACAAAATGACATTTTTTGTAGGCGTTCAGGCGACTAATGCCCAACATCAACAGATGTTTAGACTCAGAGATAATTCAATCCCTCACTATGTAGTTTGCCCTGAATATTCCTCAATCCAGGATAGATCAACGCCCAAAACCTATCAGCCAAAAAGATATTTAGAAATTTTAGAGGCTCGAATAAATCAATCAGCGATGATGGCTGCATACGATTCAAGCAATCCCGAACGAGTTACGGAAGTGATTACTAAAGCTCTTGCAAGGAATCACGATGAATGGTGGCATCTTGCAGGACAGCTAGGAGCGCTAGATCATTTCGAGATGCAGAATCTAAGATTATGTCTAATTTACGCACTAGAAGAAGCTGGACATAATGTTGAAATACTTGAATGGGATGCTAGCCAGCAGTTCACAGAATGCATTAAGGAAGCCAGAGAAACAGTTCAACGAGAACACGCACAAGAACTTTTCACAGCAGAACCTTATGACACACTTGAGGAGGCTAATAAATTAGCAAAAATCCATCAACGCAAGCCCGTGCAAAGGAGAGTGGAGAAAACACGGCTTTTGGATAGGTTGCCGGATATTGAAAAAAGTGAGGTTTATAGTGCAGACTTTATTTACGAAAGATATGTCAAAGACAAGCACTTTATCACTCAACAGCAACGGTTTTACTTTCTAAATACTTTTGAAATTTCTCAAAAGCGGCACGAAGTTGATTGGTTTTATAAAGCCACGGATCAAGACTTCTTTAGCGCTCGGATGAAAAAAATATCACACTTGGATATTTGGGCCTTAAAAGAATTAAATGTACTGCAATTCACAAGTGGTGAATGGCATAAAGATATGCCAGAAGTAATTGCCTTTATTGAGAAGGCGCGACAACCGGAAATAGTAAAAGCCCTGAATATGAAGCCAAAACCAGATTCAGTAACCGGACAGGAAAGAATTGAGTATATTTCTAAGCTGCTGGAACTTATTGGCTTAAAATTTGCAAAACCTGAGCAAAAAATGATAGACGGGGTGCGGCGACGAGTTCACACTATTAGCTCTAAAGTCATAAGTCACCCCGATCGGCTGGCGGTGCTAGCAGCAGTTGAAAAGAAAATGACTTGGTGGATGGCGGAAAAAAGTCAAGTAGATTGGTCAGAACAACCACTGGAACAACCTATCGCTCAAAATTCTCCCTCCGAAATGGATACATTTACCCTGCACACGACCCCCCCAACTTATATAAACCAGGGGGGTCGTGTGCAGATTGAAAACCCAGAGCAGGAACCTGTTGAACTCTCAGAGTGGATGACAATGGAATCCTTGCAATGTATTGCTGGGGATTTAGAGATTGTGGCGACAACTGAGGATAGTCAGGGTATGGAAATGCTAAAAGATATCCGGGACTGTATGCCACCTAAAGCTTTAAAAGCTGCTGCCAATCTCCTACCGAAGCCATTGTGGTATCGAATTGCCGAGATGGTGAGGTTGCAAGACTTTCCAGTTGAAACAAAGCCCACTCATCAGGAAAAAAACCTTATAGTAATACCGCGCTTGCCGCAAGGGGTTAAGACTAAAAAGGTTCCGGTTCCATCCCTATTGAAGGAAGAACAGGAGTTTTCTGAGTGGTCAACATTGCCAAGTTTGAAAAAACTGGCTAATGAATTTTTAATACCACTAACGCAATATCTACCCGATCAGGCTATCGAGAAAATCAAGCATTTGTTGACGTTTATCCCACCTAAAGTTTTGGGGATTGCTGCTGAGTTCTTAACGGGTGACACAAGACACGTGATCGAATCATTATTACTCCAATTTGATATTGTTTTGGATTCATAACAGAATATCTGAGATGCTGTATTGAGACTTCGCAATTTCAATTGAAAGCAGTCCTTCAAATCCTTGCTAAAGACCGAAAAGTTCAAGAATTCCGTGATAAAAATGGCAATAAACTTGACAGTTTGACACAATAGGAATGTAATTTGACAAGTTGTCAAGCAATTGTCCAAAGATAGAAAGAAAGAAGCGATCGCACTGCTAGCCAAAGGGGCAACACAAGCCCAGGTAGCAAGGAGCCTGTCAATTTCCCGGCAGGCTGTAAGCCTTTGGCTTAAATCTGAAACTTTTCGAGATGAAGTCCAAAAAGCTCGAAAAGATTTTCTTGCCACGCAGAATGAGCATGAAAAGTTAGAGCTAAATAGTTTAGTAGAAAAAATTCCAATCCCAATTTCTGAGCCAATTACAACTTTTAAGTCTGTTCTTCGGCAACAAGAAATTGATTTGCTTTCTAAAATTGAGTTAAACCTACTGCCCCAACTTTTAGAAGGCGGGGGTGTTCGAGTAGCCTCGGTATTACTCAAACTTTCTGAGCGACGTTCCAAACTACTCGGACTGGATTTAAAACCCTACGATGTACTTGAAGCTTTTCAAGTACTGGTGTCGGAGCAATGTGCAGATCCATTCCAAATGCGGGTAGTTTCTGATGGATTAGACCAGATAAAAAAACAGTTGAAATGCGTTACAGATGTAACCAGAGCGATTGAGGAGTGACTAGTCAGTGCGATCGCACTTCCCCAACACCCGATACCCAATGCCCTAAAAATATATTAGAGGTTTGGGTTTTTGGTAGTCACGCTTTGGTAGTCATAGTAATTAGTAATATCTATATATTTAGTAATATATATAGGGCGTGACTACGGTATCAAAATCTGATACAAAATGCGGTTATTCTTAGTGGTGACTACCAGAATTGTATAAAAGCTAGCAATGCTAAAGCAGTACAGGGATGAGGCGGCGCTACGCCTTGCCATTTGGAAAAATAAGGCGCGAAGTTTTCTCTAAGAATTTTGTGGAAAGGAGAGGAGCGTAGCTTGCCGCCGTAGGCATCGCTTTCTCTAAGAATTTTGGGAAAGGGACAGGTGTGATCGCCGCTGCTGTGTGGTATCGAAATAATCCGTACTCTGCATTATTTATATAGTTTGATGCCTAAGCCAGGAAGTCATACCAATTTAAATGGTGTTTAGGGCAGATAGGGCATCAAGAATGAAGGAATACCCAGTAATGGACATAATCACGGATGGTGTTAACTCAGCCAAGAGTTGATCAACTTTGGCTTGCAGTTGATC
>NZ_JACJTD010000097.1 GCF_014698505.1 Nostoc foliaceum FACHB-393
AACTAGACGACCCATCAGCATTAGAAATCTCTTGTGAGGTCGATTGTTCAGATGATTCCGAATTTAAATCTGATGATGAACTAAGCGAATTCTCACCAGATGTATTAGCACTCGTTGTCAAAGCTTTTTTATGAAAAATCTTCAGACCACTGGCCGCTAGTTCTACCCCATGACCTTTAAACACATCAGAAACATCTTCATAAGAGTAGCCAGCGTCTAACATATCTTGAATAGGTTTAGCCAAACTGAGGACTAAATCAGACAGGCTGATAGTCTTAGGAGTTGCCGCTTTCTGTTTAAGACTGGTTTGAATATCTTCTATTTTTGATAAAGGAACAGCTTTCGGTTTGCGAGACATAGCCACCAGTAATAACAAATCACTTCATTGTAAAAAACTCGCGGTCAGAAAAAGTTTAAGTTTCTTGTCGTGATGTGACGAATATCAACAAAAAAGGGTTTGTATCCTCGTGAGGTAGACTAGTTTAAAAAAGCAGTTACCCATGAATCAACACTCTGATATCAAAGGGTGTTGGCAGCATTGTTAAATAGACCCTGCCCTCGGTTACACTCTTGTTGTTGCACAGAGTTAATCGTGGTTCGCCAAAGTCTCGTACTCTCCCAGTCTCTCGTTGTGCCCCTTGGCTCTCGTTACCCCAGTCCTGTCGTGGGGGTATAGGCAAGCAATACGCCGTAACGCACTACGTGCTACTTTTACCTTCGGTAAAAGCGGCGTGGTTGCTTGTTGGGGGTGTCCCCCAAACCCCCGAAAACCGTTCTTCTCAAGGGGTGAATAAGTCAAGAGAGTTCCGGGTTATCCGCCTACCTGCTCGGCGCTCCGCGCCGTAGCAGCTACAGCGAATAACCCGGTTGAAAATGAAGAAGTAGATAAATAAACGCTTAACTAGTTATGCAGCCAGACCCCCGCACCAATCTTAGTAATCAACTAGCTGACACATTAACCAATCGGTCAGTAGCACCAGATGAGAAGCGAGAAGTAACCATCACGTTTAGGGCTAGCTATGCTGAAAAAGCGAGGCTTGAGCAGCGATGCAGTGGAGTGGTGCAAAGTGACTATATAAGAGCGAGATTATTTGACTACCCTCTACCACATCCTAAATTAGTCATTTCCGAAATTAACCGACAAGCTATCTATGAGTTAAAGAAGATTGGTAACAACCTGAATCAGCAGACTAGGGCTATTAACGAAGCTGTGAAAATTGGTAGTCAACCGTTGACGGCGGAGGTGAAATCATATCTGAAAACTCTTGAAGAATTGACAGCACTTTTAGAACAAACTCGCCAATCACTTACTCAACCTACAGTAGGGGTGCAGCGCAATGATTACCAAAATCAAAGCTAACAAATCATTTCGTGGCACTACTAAATATGTGCTTGAGAAAGAGAAAGCCAAAATTATTGGCGGGAATATGTACGGGAGAAGTACCAATGAACTGGTAGAGCAGTTTACCTTATCAGCCCATCTTAACCCGCAGCTAAAAGACCCATGCTATCACTTAATGCTTAGTGTACCTAAGACTGACAGAACTCTCAATGATGACGAATTAGCTAATCTGTCCCAACGTCATTTGGCGAATGTCATTGTGTTGTCGCGGCTTCAAGGTGATGAATCCCAAGTTAAACAACCAGAAAAAAGAATATCAGATACCAAACTAAGACAGCTAGTTGATGACTTTATAGAAACTGAACTACCAGCTTATGACTTCTTTATAGCGCGGCACTCTGATAAAGAACACGACCACACCCACATTGTTGCATCTAGAGTTAATAACCTAGATGGTAAGTCTATTCGCACTTGGAATAATTACGCCCATTCGGAACACTCCGCCCGACTACTAGAGCGAGAATTTCAGCTAACCCCAGTCCAAAGTAGTTGGGAAAGTAAGCAAAAGGCTATGACTCGGAATCAACTGGAACGAGTCGAGAGTTTGGGACTTCCAGGCGAAGAAATAATGCGACGGGCGATTGAGCAAGTGGCAGCAGATAAACCCACAATGCCCCAGTTAATTGAGCGCTTATGGAGAGAGCATCAAGTCAAATCCATCGTCAGTTATTACGGTCACGGTGGGGTAAGGGGTATCAAGTTTGGCATTAATGTCGGCTCAGTTAATGAAGATGGTAGCCCCCGTTTGCTCTGGAAACAGGGAGGTAATCTCAATAAATATAAGTGTTCATTTACAAAGCTTCAGACCGAATTTGGGATAAATTATGACTCAAAACGGGACGATAGTGAAATTAAACGTTTAAATAATTTCTTAGAATCTGTAGATAACAACCAAGCTAATCAACAACTAATAACAACCATCTCACCGAAAAAAGCTCAAGCTATAGCCGAAAATAAATCCCAGCTAAATCCAGCTAAATCAGATGCAGAACAACGAGCAATTTCAGAACTAATAAATACAATCTCTGACTTTATTGAACAGTCAGTAGTTGAGTCAACTTTGATTGAAACATTGTCACAGTTAACAGAACAACTCTCTCAATATAACCAGCAGTTATCAGCAGGTAGAACCGCATTCGACGACCTATTAGCTGCAATTGCTGATGTGGAGCAACGGCTTATATCACAAAGAGCAGTGGATGCAATTGCTAATTTTATTGAGCAGTCAGCAGTTGATGATGTCTTGGTTGAAACGTTACCACAATTAGCAGAACAACTCTCTCAATATAACCAGCAGTTATCAGCAGGTAGAACCGCATTCGATGACCTATCATCGGCGATTACTCAAGAGTTACAATCCCATACAGAGAAGAAAGCTATCTTATCAATCTCTGATTATATTGAGCAATCAACTGTCGAGTCAGCCTTAACTGAAGCAGTATTAGAATTAACGCAACAACTTTCTCAATACAAAGAGCAACTCGTTACAGCTAAAGCTACATTTAATGACCTGGATGCAGTGCTTGCGACTAAGTTACAATCCCATACAGAGAAGAAAGCTATCTTATCAATTTCTGATTATATTGAGCAATCGACTGTTGAATCTGCCTTAACCCAAACAGTATTAGAATTAACACAACAACTTTCTCAAAATCAGCAGCAGCTATCAGCCGGAAGAAGCATATTCGACGACCTGGAAGCAACGATTGTTTATTTGGATCAACTCCATAGATCGCAAAAACCAGTAGACGCAATTGCTCTTAATCAAACTCCAACTATAACCACAGATAAACCAAAGCTAAAAGAAGAACAAACAGCCGAGTTATATAAGTATTACAGCGCCGACTTGCAAAACTTATTAGTGACGGACCGAGATAAAAAAATTGCTATACGGGCGCTATTAGATGATAAACCACCCCAAGATGTTGAAGAAATTCTCAAAGCTAGTCCAGCTGGATGGACTATTGATGAAGCTAGAGAATTGGTACTTATCGCTAGCAATCAACTGGCAACTCAAAAGTCAGAACCAGAACAGTCACTTGACCAAAAGCAGCGTACTAAAGAGGAATTATTAGCTATGGCTGTGCCTATTGCTGTTAAATTAATCAACTGGCAATTAAGAGAAACTGGCTCAAATAGCCTTAGATTCAAACGTGCCACTCTGGAGAAGCAGGATAGAGAACTGGTATTTACCCATGATGAACGAGGTGAGATTTTCCGAGTGGCAGTCAACCGAAACCGAGAAGGTGAGCTTGAGTATTCACCTATTCATATTGGGTCAGTAGAAATAGAAGATATTCAGCTTTGGCAAAAAGCAGAGTGTGTATTGCAACAAATAAGAGAAGAAGCAGAGCGACAAGAAAGAAGACAAAGTAAAGGGATGTCTCTCTAGGTGATGGCGCAACTCAAAACCTAGCAAGCTCAAATTGCCGGTGTCTGCCACTACCACAAATCCTATCTTGAGCCACCCAAATTGTTGCAGGCAGCGGCAGACACTCCGCTTCGTCGCCTAAAAGTTAAGAGTTGCTTGGATTTTGGGAATCTTATGGATAGTCCGTCCCATACAATACAACACAGCCCAGTTACTAATGTGGATGCAATTATCAAGTTCAAACAACAGATTTGCATTTTGTTAAAAAAGTTATTTTATATATTTAGTAATTAGTTAATTGACTAATTATTTGACTAAATCAACAGTTATCCATTTCAGCGAATAAATGCATCATTCTTTTCAAGAAAGCATAGATTTTCTAGACATGGGAATAATCATTATGAATACACCAAATCACCCTTAGCCTAAACAGAGTACGCGCTATCTCGTTGGCGAAGCTTACTTCTTTATGACGCTGTGTCAATTTCAAATCAAATGAAGGCACTTCAAAACCGCTTTAGTATTCTATGTTCAGTCTGCTTGTATAAAACATATCTAAATTCTTTACTTACTGCGTTGGATTTACTCCTTTAGATATACAGCTAAAGCAGTAAAGATAATGATACTGTTTTATACAATAATAACATTATGCATTCGAAAACAATGAATCTGAATATCCAGAGCTAATCTACATCTTTAGGCATGTAGGCTTAGTTTTAGCAAAGGAAAATTTTTGGTCGTTAAGGCTGAGAAGCTTATAACGCTAGGCTTTTAGAAGTCATCTTTTTTCTAGTCCTATGCTCGTTTATAAACGTTTAACTGTCGCAAATTGAACCATAAATGGGACAGTCCCAAACACAAACAACGAATTCCCGCTATTGCAGACTTCTGAGTGGTGTTCAGCCAAGCGTCGTAAATGGGACAGTTCATTCCGATGCCTCACTAACGACCAAAATTTTTCCGTTACTAAAACCAAGCCATATACAGATCAAAGCGGCGTTGAGGTTAATGCTGTGTTTCAAATCTTGATCCGCTTGCGGATCAAGATACCAACCTATTAAAGGTTTGTAGGGTAATAGAGGAATGGCACGCAAGTTTTAGCTGGGATCGATCGGCAGAAAACAACGTTATTTCATTCCTGTGTGTAGAAGAAGAATAAATGACCAAAAGTTCCCTTATCTTCGTACCTAAATGGTACGAAGATAAGTATTACAAGTATTTGGTGACACATGAGTAAAAAATCTACCCACAAGAAAATTGATATCGACCTCGCACAAGACGAAGTAAACAGACTTGAAAAGTACTGTAAAGAAAAGGGTAAAAAAACAAACGATGTGATTCAAGAGCTAATTCGGAAATTACCTGATTAGCTAGATTTATTACAATCAAATTAAAAAAAATCACTGCCCCGTCTCATCGTTTACAGGGATGAATATTATTGTTCAATCTCTACCAAGGTACTGCGACTATGAGCAACGGAAACTGGTTAATATTAATGCTAAATGTCAGATAATTTCTTTTTGTCTACCTCAAGAGAACGGAGTAATTCTCGAACTACATCGGTTGCTGGTCTTCCTGTGCTTGCACAGTATTGTTCAAGTTTCTCCGCTTCACCTGATGTCAGATTTACTGTGAGTCGTTTAACGGCCCATTTTTTATTCATAATTTCTTCTTACCAATATCTGAAATAGACTCTTACGTAAATTATATTGCAGTTCCAAAAGCACAGTAGCAAGCAAATATCAATCAAACAGGAGAGATAAATATGTTAATTTCCCACTCATCTAGATGTTGTAAATTATTCAGTCGTGTGATAAATTCACGACGGTCTGGCCGAGCAATAAATACTACTAATGGTTTGCCTACCAAATAATTTTGGTGTACAAAGAACAAGGTTGCTGCTGCATGGTTAGCCTCTACGATAATCCCTGCTGTATTGGTCATTAAGTAACCATCCGAAGCAAACTCAAACAAGTCTTGATAACGCTGGCGCTCCAATTGGGCTATTTCATAAGCAACAGTTATCTGTTCATTTTGTTGGCGCAGTTCCTCGGACATCACCTGGAGTTCTTCGATGACTTGCTGAAGTTCTTGGTTAATTTTCATCACTTCAGCAGATTGTCCGTTAGCCCGCAAACTAATAAGCCGCTCATCGAATTGCATAGTTAATTCATCACTATCAAGGCTAATCGTTAAAGGGAAACGTTCTATTACCATTCGCTCTTATATCTGAACGTTCAAGCTCCATATTGAGACGTTCTAAAAGCAATTTCGCCTGCTCGCGCTCGGTGATGTCGTATAGTTTCATTTAGATATAAGGCGATAATCCATCATTGAGGATACTTTTAACTCAGCGATCTTTCAAGTAGAAGACACTGGAATTGGCATTCCCGAAGAAAAATTACCACTACTGTTTGAAAAATTCCAGCAACTCGATACACCCTACCGCCGCCGCTACAAAGGTACTGGACTCGGCTTAGCTTTAACTAAACAACTTATAGAACTGCATCGGGGTCGAATTGAAGTAGAATCCACTGTGGAAATTGGCTCAATTTTTACCGTATGGATGCCAGTCCAGCCGATGAGAGTTCTGAGTCAATAGTCTAAAAGTTTTTACTCCATGCCTAATATTTCATACCCAATTAAAATTGATATTATTCATTCATTACTTGTAATAGTGAAGGTTCTCGTATATCATCTTGCATACCGTAATCAACTGTACCAAACTCTAGTTGTAACATCAGGCGGTCTCGATTGATTGGAGTTATACCTTTATGAAAGCAGAACGTATTTTCTGCAAAACCAAAGCCTGCTTTTCCATAAATAGTTACTAATGATTTTTCTCCATAATAGTTGATAATTTCCTCGTCTGTTTCTGATTTAGCTACTAACAAATATGAAATTTTCTTTTTCTTATGGCTTCCTTGCACGCAGACGTGAGGTCCACTATACACATCAACATCAGTCAAATAAAAGAAAAATTTAAAAAAGCGATAGTCATCTAGGTCATAGTGAAACATTTGAAATGTTCGTTTTTTTTGTTGCTCTGTAGTTTCCCCTGAAAAACTCCACCACAATAAAGTTGATTGATGTACAGGCTTATGCTTTAAATACTTAAATGCTATTGCTAATAACTTCGGGTCATTTTGTAATTGTTTTATAGCAGGACAGAGCGAAGCAGCGTTGAAATAACCAGCTAATTTCAGTTCTTGACTATAATAGCTTTCTGCTAATTCCTTTTGATGATAGTAAAAACCTAAGTTCGTTTTGCGATTACCATAGCAAGGATGAGAATGAGCAAATATAACTATTTCTTGCAGTATTTCTTCAGGAAGATTAATACCTAAATAAAAACCATCTGTTTTCAGACTGTTAACTACTTCATCTACGTCAACATCTGGGAAAATAGTAGAACTTTCATTTATTGAGTACTCGTTTGATGGATTTATAAGTTCAAATAAAAATTCTCTGACAGCTCGTCCTAAACGAAATCTAGCAACTTTTCGCATTAACAACCATTTTGGGTTTTTAGTTAAACCTTTATAGTTTTCGTAAAGAATATCGTACAGCAGTGGAAACCTTCGAGCTAATTGTTTTAACATATAAAACTCCTATTTGATTTTTAAAAAATTCAGTAGGTAAGTAGGTAGGCATAAATAAACATAACTATGTAACGAAAAGTAAAAACGCTGAAAATCTTGCGATTGCTTCACTCCACTTCTTTACATTCGCAATGACATAGTTGTAAATTTCTCAACACCTACTTACACCTCATATCTATTCCTTGTTTACTATTTCTTATCTCTGCAAGTAAGTATGGCTACGCCACGCAAGGTATCAGAAATAAAAGTGGATCGCTAAAGATTAATAGATATGAGAATTAAAAAACGAAGCTAAGTAATTGGACAAAATTAATTAGGTATTGAGCCGAGATACAAGTAAAAAGCAGCAAGATGGTCTGGAAACTCTTGCTATGTATAGGGTTCAGGCATTTTTAAGTAAAATTGGCTCTATAGCGTAAATCTTGGGTATCTATCGCTACAAGAACTAGAGTTTTTATTAATTTTATTTACAGGTTTTACAGGTTGAACGATGAATATCTTTCGCAGTACAACCCCTGAAACTCTTGCAGGTAATGGATTACAGCCCCAAGCATTAGCCTCCTACCACAGAGTATTTATAATTCTCTTTGGTAGGCGAAAAGCAATTATTGACCCTCAGACTGCAAGTATCTTCAGGCAAAATCCTACTTTCGCTTCAAAAACGCTCCAACTTATATACAGCAAGGCTTTCCAGACCATCTTGCTGCTTTTTACTTGTATCTCGGCTCAATACCAATTACACAAAATCTGGACTGAAATCCTTGACTGGCAAAGAATTGGTAAATAAACAATATGTAATTAATGCTGTCTTGGTACTTATCAATAGTTTTTAGTTAAAAAACTAATAAGCCAATAAGCCGAAAAATACTTACTTTTTGAATGAATCTGAATTCTAGAGGATAAAATTAAACTCAGTAGCTAAGAGGATGTTTGAAAAGTTTTGGGCGAATATAATTCGCTACTACACCAACCAAGTCCGCCTGCGCGGACTAACGCAAAAACAAGGGCTTGAACCCACGCAGATGGGTTTTGTCTGTGTAGCCGCGACTTCTAGTCGCCAAGGCGAGTAATAAATTAGACTTTTCAAACAACCTCTAAGTAAAACTTTAGTCAAGAGTTCTACTTATCCTCTGGGCTTGATCTGTATTTAAGAAAGACGTTGGCGTTGCTGAATTAGGATATAAAACTCAAAAATAAATTCTTCTCAACTTTTACTATCTGCGACTCTGTGTGACGGACACTTTTCTTAATTCGGGATACCTATCCTCCACGCAAGTGTCTTACTGTGCGTAATACAAATTCATGTTTCCACTCAGCGACGCCGTGATTTCATATTCAAATGTTGCTTTAACTCTTAAAAAAAGAGTTAATTCTTAAAACTTAGAAACCTCCTTTGGGAGCAAATAATTTGTTAATAGCATCATACTTGCTATAATCCGTTTTAAAAATAATCCCTAAGATAGATAAATTCCAGGGCTATTTCATCTTAAAAGGCTGCTTGAGGCTGTTGGGGTGTCGGCGATTGGTCAGAGACTATGAGTTATTGCCGGAAACATCGGAGACGTTTATCTACCTTGCCATGATCCGGATCATGGTGAGGCGATTAGCATAAAATTTGACCCCTCAAAACTTTTCAAACACCCTCTAAGCCCAATCACAGAAACCGCTTTCCGTTTCTGCTCTGGCGTGACCTCCAGATAATCTTTAGAAATAATTATCAAAGAACTAGCTTGATAAAATCACCTTAATTGCTTTATACTTAGTTGCTCACATATTTTATTTTGCATATACCTCAGCAGATACCCTTTGGCATCCTGAGAGTAAACAACCTTACCATCATTGATAACATCTCTGTATCCGATACTTGTGGTATCTGCAATGACACTGGCATGGCAAAAGTATTCTAAATTATTTCCTAAAAGTAAGAGTGAGTCCCAAATAATGGTAAATATTAACGCTTCAACCGACTATTCAAAAAGAGTACCTAATCGGCTAATCACTAAACTTGGTAGATTCTCTTGGTTTCGTGGCATCCGCAGTAAAATCAAAAAAATACCTAAAACCTATAAGGTACAATTCAGCAATATTTTTTTTGAAGATATAAATACAAAACACTGTCTTGAGCAAATTAATAATACTTCTTTATACCAAGGTTTTTATCTCAATCAAAACCTAGTCGATGAAATATTTAATTTTGCTATTGATAACGAATGTATAGAACCAAAAACTGATAAAATATTTTATGCACTCTTGTATAATAATTTGCCCAAATCAAATTACATATATCGTGGATTAGTAACTAACACCCACAAATGCCGAGCCATAGATGAGGTGAAATTTAACTACAAGGCAATTGAAATTGCTACGAAATTTTTAGGATATGAACCAACTAATATTACCCAACATCTAACTTGGAGTCTTGTCGTACCCGAAAGTGAACATTTCATACAACAAAATTATCCTGCTGCTAGATGGCACTACGATGTTGTCGGTGAAGAATCACTAACTTTTAATTTCTATCTCACTGATGTCAATAATGATCAGGAAGGGCCTCACCAGTTTATTTCTGGGAGTCATAAAAATCTACCTTGGCAACTCCTTTTCAAGCCCAGTAGCATCCGTGAAAATACCCTTGATAAATACTTCCCTCAACAACTCAAATCATCGATACTCGGTAAGTCGGGATATGGGTTTATTGAAAATCCCTTATGTTTGCACCGTGTTAAGCCACCTGCGATGAAACCACGATTAATTCTGCAACTTCGTTACTCTTGAAACATATGTAATTTGGGAACTGATTCGAGCGTTACCCTAAAACCCAATCACCGAAAAATCAAGATTATGGAGTAATTTTAATCTCTGCACTGTGATTAAGAATACATCTACCTTTAATATAAATTTACTTTTATTACTTAAAAATCATACCTAGGTTAAATAAAACTATTTTCGCCAAGCTAGTAAGCTTCAACTATCAAGCAAATAGTCTTCTATAAGTTATGAGTTTAGCTTACCTATCTGCAAGTAATAATGGGGTTCAGTTAGGTCGAGGGGGAGTATTATCTCCCGCCCCTCCCATTTAGAACCGGACGTACCCGTTTCCGTGTATCCGGCTCCCGACAATCTTAAGTATCCCTTTTGCTCATGTGGATATATTGGTGACAGGATTGATGTACTGCCATCATATTTTGGGATTTCCAGTTATTGTGGTTGCCATCAATGTGATGGAGGTGTATATCTTCACCGTCTATGAACCGAAGACCGCAATACCCACACTTATGGTCTTGCTTGATTAAAACTTTGGCTGTTATCCCATCGTAGTGTTTGGATTCTCTTTTACTCCAGTAAACAATGTCACCATTAAATGGGGAGACATTCCCCTTAACCATGATGTGTTTGTTTTCTGAATATGGTACTGCTGGGAATGCTTTATCTATTAAAGCATCCGTTTGATGGCGGTTAAGTTTGGGTTCTTTATTGAATGGCACTAAGAAAAGCTGTAAAGGATGCGGGGTAAGCAATACAGCATTTAATACCAGAGAACGCAGCAATGGTATAGGTTAGGCTGATGCCGATGAAGAGATGATATACAGTTTGTTTGAACTTTGTAAATAAAAAATAAATTTTTCGGCTCAAAGCAGTTTCATTTTAAATAATTTTGACTTTGGACAAAAAAGCTTTGTTCGCATAAACTTTAAGCGAACAAAGCGAATGATTAATCTTGTTTATAGTTTTCCGCCTCTTTTATCAAATCTGATGGATGATATACCCCTACTGGTGACACAAATAGAACAGATGGGTGTACAGAAGCTAATTTTTCTACACTAAAGAGGCTGGCACTTATTTATAGACCCGTGCCAAGTGCTGATGAGGAAATTTTTACAAGAGCTAATGCCTTATGGCTGAGGTAGAACCAGTTTTAATTGCCTATTACACGTAAGAGCCATTACGTGTAATTAGTGACTATATATATTGATCTAACGTGATCGCTTTTTTGGCATTGAGCCGACAATCGTGTAAATTCCATTTAGATGGTAGAGAGTAGAGCATATACTTTGTGGTTGATTTCGGCAGACCCCCTGAAGATCACATCTATGTAAGTAATGTTCAAATCCCAAAATTTTTGGGAATACTAAGTTTACGTTTTTACGAGACATAAAGATATACTTTACAACCCTAGATAAATTGCAATCTCGATAGAGTTGGCATTTCTCCAGGGTTTTTTATATGCAATAGGTTTATTAGCGCAGAGTATGTACTCTGCACCAATCAAATGAGGGTAAACAGCGGCTCACGGGTGCTGTAGAAAAACAATTTGTAAGATGCTTGCTGGGCACATCTTGAAGCCTTGCGCGTAGAATTTTCCCTTCTTGGCACGGTAATACCTATAATGCTAAAAGCTGCATTGCTACACAAGGAAGTTTTACTATGAGTGTAAAATCTCAAACTCCCTCGGATATTCAGTTTGAATCAAAGATTGTTTGGTTAAGCAATATCGATGCTATTCCTTATGTTAGAGAGTATTTTAATACTTGTTGCAGTAGAAGAAAGGGAAAGGTTAAATATCAAACCTATCAGATCATTGGCTATGCAGAACTAGAAGACAACGCTCCTAACACTGGTAGAAGTGGGTGTTTTGCTCGGTGAATATTTTGGCTTGCAAAGCATGATCGCTTTTACGAGCCTGATGGAGTTTATAAGCAAGGATGTCCAATAGAAGCTATAGATCCATTAACTGTTTTTCCAAAAGTTCTAGGGCAGATAACAACAAGAGCTTGGAACGGAACATTGTCACAAGACGTTGACTAATCAAGATAAATCAGCACAGTGCTTTTAGTGAAGGATGAACAAAGTACTCGAAATCAGCAACGCCAGTTTTTTTATAAGCACGAGTAATTTGTTCGACGACCATAATTAATGCTTATTTAGATTTTCTCTGTTTTCCAACTGACCAAGCCACTTCTCCCCCCTTCCTTTGTCCTGCCCTGGTAAACACAAAACCAGCGTCTTCAAACTTTGAACCGTACCTACAAACTGTAGAGGGAGACAATTTTAGTAAAGTCGCCAGTTCACGAGTGCTGAGTACCCAACCATTTTTATATGCTTCTTCCAATGCCCTTAAATGGGCGACTGGATCAGTCGCGGTCGCCAAGAGAGGAAGCTGGCGGACAATGGCGGGAATCAGCCGTGTCACTAACCCTTCAATCACTTGCGAAAGTTGGCCGAACTGACTGGCGGTTAGTCCGGCGACTGTTAACTGACCGTCAGACTGACTGGCAGACTCTATGCCAGAATCAAAATTCTCTGACTGACCGCCTTCATGACTTGCGTATTGGTCGGCAAAGTCCGCCATGCTGCCACCCGCTTTCATGTGGGCATCTAGCTGGTCAAGCAGCTCTAACTGCTCTCCACTGACATAAGACTTATTACCGATTTTGGTTGGCTTGATGCCTAACCGATTGATGCGATCGTAGAGGACGGATTTAACAATCCCGTACTTATCCGGGAGCTGTGCTACTGGCACTCGGTCGAGTTTGGTCATAGTCGGCGGTCTGACTGGCAGACAGTTTGTGTAACAGCATACACGCTCTCACTTATAATTAGCAACTGCATCCACCAGCATCAGCCGTCAGATCGCGCTCTTGCGGCCGGGTACGCCACCGCGCTTTATGGTGCTGCTTCCTCCCTTACAGGGATGTCGTCAAACTATTAGAAGAGAGCTTTTAGCCGCTGTTTTATATCTGTTTTATATCTGTTTTATATCTCTTGTTTGATTGATAATTGCTTGCTACTCTGCTTTTGAAACTGCAATATAAACGACGGATGAGTCTATTTCAGATATTCGTAAGAATAAATTATGAATAAAAAATGGGCCGTTAAACGGCTCACAGTAAATCTGACATCAGGTGAAGCACAGAAACTTGAACAATACTGTGCAAGCACAGGAAGGCCAGCAACCGATGTAATTCGAGAATTAATCCGTTCTCTTGAGGTAGACAAAAAAGAATAAAATCAAAGAAGAGATGGAACTTAATAAGCGCCTTAGAGACGATTTATCGCGGTGAGCAGCCAAGTGTAATCAATTGATTTCAGTAATTTATTAATAACTGGAACGATGTTTGCTGCAATGTTTTTAGTTAGCGTTCGCCAGATAATACTTAATGGAACAGAATCGCTCTTTGAGTCAAAATTTTACAAATCACCCCAATCATGCTAATCGCTCAGACCTGCAATCAAGACATTTCTCAGCCAGGATTATCTGCAACTATAATTTCATTTGAGCCAGAATTATCTGCAACTATAAAAGTCAAAAAAACGAAATTTTTTCTTACTTTTAATTCTTACTTTTAGAAATATCATTAATAAATTTAGAGCCTATTATAAAAGTCCATAAATCTAAATCTATGCTTTAGTTCTCTCTTCAAATCACAACCAACCGGAGATAAGCTTGTGATTAATTTAACTTGAAATTACTGAGAAACCCAGACTGTGTAAAAGCGGCGCTACTGTTGCTCGCGGTCAATCCACTTATGCACTGTAGGGACTTCAAATCGACTCAACTTTTCAATTAATTCCACCGGGTCATCCCCTGTTAAAACAATGCTTCTGTGTTCAGGGCGGATAAACTCCTCTTGGGTCGCGTGATTGAGAAAAGAAAGCAGCTCATTATAAAACCCCTCAATGTTCAACAGCCCACAGGCTTTTCTATGAAATCCAAGTTGAGTCCAAGTTGCAACTTCACAAAACTCCTCTAATGTTCCTAATCCACCTGGTAGTGCAATAAATGCATCAGCCAGATCAGCCATGAGTGATTTACGTTCGTGCATGGAGCCAACAACTCGAAGATCGCTTAATCCAGTGTGGGCAATCTCTTTATCGACTAAGGCTTGCGGAATTACTCCAATCACTTTTCCTCCAGCAGCTAGCACAGAATCAGCTACAGCCCCCATTAGACCTACGTTTCCCCCGCCATAAACAAGGGTAATGCTGCGCTCTGCCATCTCAGTACCTAGACTTTTTGCAGCCTCAAGATAACTATGGCGAGCGCCAAAATTAGAGCCGCAATAGACACAAATACTCTTCATCGATTTTGCTCTTTAGCCAACATCTCAAGCAGTTTAGCAACAAGGGGTAGTAATAAACTTAATTTTCTTACCTCTCTAGTTCAATGTCGTGACAATGGGGTGAAATGAGCAGGCGATACTGTTGGCGAAAGTGTTACAAACGCATAAACAAAAGTGTTACAACTAAAAGCTGCAACGGCAGATTGAAGGTTTGAGCTTACATAATACTTTCAAATACAAGTATGTATTACATTCGCCAACGGCATCGGTATCCCAGCTGTACCCCAAGATGGAACTCTGACGCTACAGGGCTTACCCTGAAATCTTACATCTGGACAGAGCTAATGTCAGGCAATAAATCACAGCAAAAACAGCAGGAGTAACTACTGCGGCAAAACGCCTGACACCAAACGGAAGATGTCCCTCTGGTGCTTCTAGGTCAAAGATGACATCCTCAAAACTTATCCACTTGTGTTTTGCTCTCCAGCCCACACGCTCACCGAAACTGAAAATAGTCTCATAATCAGCATTAGGATTACCACCTACACTTTCCCAAATACGCTTTTGGACACTGAAACCAAACCGCCCATTGCTGTATTTAACCCAAAGTTGGTCGAGCATTTTCAAGTCAGCACAAGGAAAGTATTTCACATGGTCATTATCTAATATGTCTTGATCAACTCCATCTATATTAATCACCTCAAGCATTAAATCCATCGTTTCTTCATCTGCTTGTTGCCATTGCCCTGCTGCTAGTAAATTCTGCAATTTTGTATAATCTACATTACTTAATTTTTGATTATTCATTTTGGGGATTATTAATACTATTGCCAGTTAATCTGGCGCTGAATGCTTGACTGTATCCGTTTTTAGCTCGATGTCGTTTAAACTCCTTTTACCGCCAAAGACCGCGATCACGCGTTGGGCTAATCTGGGGCTGAATGCCTTACAGCCTTTACTTTTGCCCCGATGTCGCCTAACTACTATTTCCCGACTTGATAAAAATCAAGTGAGGGTACAAAGAATGAGGACTCTTGTAAAAGTAAATACTAACTTCCTTAATTCACACCCAATTTCTCAGTCTAAAGGAATAAGACTCAGGGTAGAGAAACTTGATTTAATAAATTGTTTTGCTAATTTACAAACAATTAATAGTGCCCACTAGGTAGCTAGTTAGCGCTAGCCACTAGTAGGACTTCCTCCGTAATTGAGTTGCTAATTTACAAACAATTAATAGTGCCCACTAGGTAGCTAGTTAGCGCTAGCCACTAGTAGGACTTCCTCCGTAATTGAGTTGGCAACTAAGGAGGCCAATTTATCGTGGCAGAAAGTTATTGTGATGCGTATCCTGAAGATGATATAGATATCTTCAAAGGAATGACAATTCTTGTAGTAGATGATACAAATGATTTTCTGCTCTTAACTACCTATATTCTTGAAAGCTATGGATTTCGGGTGATGACGGCATCCAATGCTTCAACAGCATTTGAAGTCCTTAAACAGTTTCGGGTGGATCTTTTAATTAGTGACATTGCTATGCCAGAAGAGGATGGGTATTTTTTGATACAGAAACTCAGAAAACTTCCGCAGTTCAAAACTAGAGAAATTCCAGCGATTGCTTTTAGTGGTTGTGCTGAAGGCAAGACGCGCTCAAAAGCTTTGGCATCTGGGTTTCAAACTTATCTTCAAAAGCCTTGCTCACAGAAGCAGCTAATAACAGAAGTAGCAAAATTGCTATTACTAAAAAGTCATAGCAGTCCACAGAACGACCCACGAGTAAACTGCTGTTCGCCCTTTTGAATCCTTGGCTTACACCCAATCAGCCCCTCTACTTCAGCAGAAGACGAAAGCCAGCCCTCGGTAGCCGCAAGCTGAAGCTCTTTAAGGTGCTGTAGTGGCTCGGCAGGTCGGAGGTGACGGGCGATCGCTTCTACCAACTATACTGTTATTCTACTGTTAATAACAGTATAGTTGGCAAGACTTTTATGCCAAAATATAGTACTCCAAAGGAAACATCTGAGTACTTAGGGGTATCTCTTCACACACTTAGGAGGTGGGAAAAACAAGGAAAAATACAGACAATCAGAACTCCATCAGGACAAAGAAGATATGACATCGCGTCTTATACGGGATTATCAAATCAAAGAACTGAACGGTCAATTATCGCTTATGCCCGTGTTTCAAGTCGCGGGCAACAAGCTGACCTTGATAAACAGATTGCAGTCCTTCTTGAACTTTACCCCAGAGCATTAGTCATCTCAGACATTGCCAGTGGACTCAACTTCAAAAGACCGGGACTTAGAATCCTTTTCCAGCAAGTCCGTAAAGGCAATGTCAAATCTGTTGTAGTTGCCCACAAAGACAGACTTGCCCGTTTTGGGTTTGACCTCATACAATGGCTCCTTGAGCAAGACGGTGTAAGGATCATGGTTCTCAACCAAGACAACCTTAGTCCTGAGCGAGAATTGGTCGAGGATATCATTGCCATTGTTCACGTCTTTAGCTATCGACTTTACGGGCTTAAAAAATACAAATCCGCAATCAAAGAAGATCCGAATTTACCTAAGTCTTGAACTTCATGCCGTGTGGAAAAGTGGTTAGCAGCTTGTAGGGACTGTCGACGATATCTCCTAATCATCGTCGCTCTATTAAATAGAAACGTTTCTCCTAAATATCTGCTTTAATAAAACCAAAATCCCATCAGCGGGTTTGAGTATCCGTCAGGCGAGATAAATGAAAAGGTTTTGCAATTGCAGTGGATAAGTGCGCTCTGTTAACGGCTGATTCACCACAGATTAAGGTTTGATGCGACTAGATGATCAAATGTACGCTCTGCAATCGTGGAAACAGTACCTCCGGTATTAGCCTACCAATCAACCGTATTCGTTTTAATCATGGAATAACATTAAAGTTTTTTGTAAAAAAAATACATTTTTATTCCTCAGATCAACGATTTTACAAAAACACACGAGGCAGTAAAAATCTACTGGCTCACGCGATTTATGCCAAAAATAAACCGGATCATAATAACAGTTCTGATAAGCAATGAGCTAAGAATTTGATTATTAACTTAGGGTGCTGCCTCCAAGTAATTGTTGCGGCTCGCAATTATAAATGCTCTGGCTCGCAAACAAGGTAATTTCTGGCTCACATTATTTGCAAATAGAAAAGCACTTCGGCTCAGATTAATTGCAACTAGGCTCAAGTGAACTGCAAATG
>NZ_JACJTD010000098.1 GCF_014698505.1 Nostoc foliaceum FACHB-393
GTTTGTAGACGTTTTTTAAGTTCTTCTTCGCTCTCTGCGATTTCAATCTTAAAAGGGCGGCTCATGGTTATTTTAATTTATCGAGTTTGTTTTCTCTATTATATGCACCTTCATATAAAATTGGTATTACAGCTTTCAGGATTAGTTGTAAAACAGCAAGGTAAGTTAAGGATTTATAATCAGATTTATCGTGAAATATTTGATTCCAGTTGGATAGAAAACCAGTTAAATAGTCTGCATCCTTATTCAGAGAATTTTCGCTTTTGGGTGGCTTCTGGAGGTGCTGATGAATCACGGTTATTGCGGGGGAAGGCATTACAAGAAGCTGAAGAATGGGCGAGGGATAAAAATTTAAGCTATCAGGATAAACAGTTTTTAGCAGCTAGTAAAGAGACAGAGATTCAAGAAGAAATTGCCGCTAAAGAACAAGAAGCTGCTTTGGAACGGGAGAGAAAGGATAAGGAGGCAGCAGAGGGGAGAAATCAATTGCTCAGTGAGGCTAATAAGAAAGCTCAACGACGAATTAGTGTTGGAGTTGTTGTTTTGGTTGTAGCAGTTTTGGGAGCAGTGGGTTTAGGAATATTTTCTAGTAAGCAGGTTGAGGTAGCCAATAAAGCTAAAGGGGAACTAAAACAAGCAAAAGAACAGACACAAGAGGCACAAACAAGTGCTGAACAAGCAGAGAAGCAAGAATCGGAAGCTAGAATGCAAGTCATATCAGCACAAAAGAAAGTAGAAGATGCGGATAAAAATGCTAAACTAGCGCAACAGCAAGCCCAAACTTCTCAAAAGAAAGCCTCAAGATTTGAGCAAGATGCAGCAAAGGCGAGACAGAACTTAAGTGAAGCTCAGAAAACAAAATTAAAAATTGAAGCAGAATTTCAGAGAATAGAATCTAAATTTAAACAAACAAACACTAAAAATGAAAAGGCTCAAACAGAAGTTGACACTGTTCGCCAACTTGTAGCCTTAGCTGGACAATTGCGGAACCAAAGTTCATCAGCTTCAGATGAAGCTTTAAGGTTGGCAGCAGTATCATTTAATATTGATAACCATGAACTCAAACAAGCACTATTAATTGCCGCTAAGTCGCAAGTCTACCGACAACTGAATGACGACTGGTGGATTAATGCTAACAAGGAAATTGAAGGAATCCAGTCAAATTTATCTCAAGTTGATCAAAAAGTTTTAGATTCTAGCCAAGGTTTACAAGTTCAAGTATTAGCCCAGAAAATTCAAGGTGATTTACTAGCCCAGAAAAACACTAAAGAAGCTATAAAATCTTATACAGCAGCATTCAATATTTTAAAAGATCATCCAAAAGAAACTGATTTTACTAAAAATAATCAGTTGCTTACAGGCGATAATATTGAATCAATACATCGGAGTTTAATTAAGCTAGACCCTCAGAATAAAAAAATAAAGAAACAAGTTGAACAATCACTGACACAACATTTATATACTCAACTTGAATATTTTTTGAAAGCTAAAAATTGGGAAGCGGCTGACGGAGAAACAGATAAACTCATGCTTAATATTGCTAAAAGAGAAGAACAAAGATATTTGAGTATCGACTCTATTAATAATTTCTCTTGTCTAGACCTGCGAAAAATAGATAAGTTTTGGTTCAATGCAGACAACCGTTTTGGCTTTCGGGTGCAAAAGGAAATATGGATCAGCACTGGGAATAGGCTGGGGATAAAACTAAACGAGTGGACTGATAAAGACAGTGACAATTATTTGCGGTTTGCCAAGGCAGTAGGATGGTATGATGACAAAAGAGAGCCAGACAACCAAGCAGAAAACTCAAGAGGGAACTTCGTAAGTCACGATGAACTGGTGAGGCGTATAAAGGAGGAAGGGAGGAGGAACTCAAGAGGGAACTTCGTAAGTCACGATGAACTCATGAGGCGTATAAAGGAGAATTCAATGAGTGATAAGTATGTCAGTTTACCTTCCCTTAATCTAACTCTACCTTGGTATAGCAAATCAGGATACATCGTAGGGAGAGTGAGTCAGACACTTCTTCTCTCGCGTTGCGACTTGTAAACATTTATTTCAGCCCCATTTCTCACGCAATAATCAGCATTTCGCAAAACCGATACCTGGCACTGGTGGCTGATAACAATTCGCGTGAATAAATTTTGCTGCTACCTCATGCACCTCCGTACTTTCAGTTACCTTTTGCTTGTCCCAAGGTAAACTCATCTGCCCAGGCGATGACTTTTTTGCCTTCCCACCTTTCATCACCGAAGGCAAAAAGCGACTTCCCCAAAAATTTCGTTTCTCTGGTTTTGCCTGCGGTCGATATTTTTGGCAAAATCTGCGATATTTAGCCATACACTCTTCCAAAGTTCGCCCCAGTTGCAAAAACGACAGATGCCATTGCGTGATGCCATTGTTGTCTTCGGTTTCCTCCCTTCCTTACAAGCTACCACAAATACAGCTTATGCTCATTTAACCCTTTTCCAAGTTCGGAGTGCTTTTTTGAGATACGCGATCGCCAATTTGTGCTGTCACATTGTACAATCACGCTACTCCTCCCAATCCACCAACACCCCACCTACACATGCAATCCCCCATTGCGGAAATTTTGCCAGCAACTTCTTAATCACAATCTGCAAAGCCGGATCATCATTCCAGCACTCTTGCAAGAACTCAAACCCCTGATTCTGCCCCGAATTGCCTGCTACTTTCAGTTTCTGCATACGCTCCGTCCGCGCATTTGACCTTGCAACTATAGCCTCATGCGACCATTTTCCAGCACTGGGGACAGGCGCAGTGGAACTTTCACCTTCATCAACTGCTTTGACTTCTCCGGCCGGAACTGAATTTTCAACTGACAACGAAGTGGGATTACCCTGTTCTACCTGCCCCTGAGTTTGATTAGCAATAGGCCTTTATGAAGTTACTAAGAATCAATTAGCCTGTTATATAAAGGTTATTTAAATATTCCCTAACTGTCCTAACTGTCCTTGCTTCTTTACTTCCAACACAGGAGAATAGTGAAGTTTTAGTCAAGAGAATCATTGGAAACTAAATTTGATGAAAAAGCTACTCATTTGTGCTTTTATCGCAATCGTCCTAAGTATAGGACTACTAACAACTAGTGCAAAAATTGCTATTGCTAATGCAGATACATTGGCGGTAGTTTCTGATTATCCATGTGGCCCTGCTGAGGTTGATAATCTCTACCCAAACCCGGCAGATCCTCATACCTTTTATCAGTGTGCGCCTGATGGAATTAAACTAATACAATGTCCGACTGGCTTATTTTTTGACGTTGACGCGAATCGCTGCGAGTGGGGTTCTCCAGCAACAGTAGAGACAGAAGACGAAGCCTAACCATTACCACACCTGTAAGTTAACAGATTGTTTGTTGCTCTAACAGATTGATGTCACCGAAAAAGAAAACCTGACATCGTATAGTTTTCAGTTGTTAATACGAGTACTAATCCGCACTTGGTGAAGAATACTAGAAAAATTCCAGATCCTTAAGCGGAATTGACCTAACAATTCGCAATTCGCAATTCACAATTCGCAATTGAAAATGCGAATTGTGAATTAATTGATTAATTGTTTAAAAGTGGGTACAAGCCCCCACCATCCCGTAGGTTGGTGGCCTTCAATTAGTGGTGGGTGCAAGCCCCCACTAATTGTCTTAATTGCGAATTGCGAATTCACAATTGCGAATTGTTTTGACTTTAGAGGTTTATGAGTGGAAGACATTAATCTGTTAAAGTAACAAACAATCTGTTCACTGACAGCAGCAATCTTAAGGGTTAGCGCTTATTAAGCGTGCCATTGTGTCCAACTCTTTGCTAAGAGATTAACTATACAGCCTCAAACTTCCATTTGTGATGATCAACGTTATCTTTTATCCATTGATCGATTTTTCCATTATTATCCTTGTTACCGCCATTTACCTGTAAAACCTTACCACTAGCCTTATTGATGAGGTAAAAGTAGTCATCACCTGAATCTTCTAACAGCCATTTGAAATGATCTACTTTGTCGTTGGCCCATTGTACGACCTCGGCTCCATCAATGTTACCACCAATCGTAGTTAATGCTTTACTCCTGCTTTTAACTATAAAGTAAAAGTAGCCATTACCTGCATCTTCTAAGAGCCATTTGAAGTGATCTACTTTGTCGTTATTCCATTGTACGGCTTTGCCTCCATCAACAGTACCACCAGTCATAGCTAATGCCTTACCACTATGTTTAGCATTCAGGTAGTAGTATTTTCCAAGAGTAGGTGAATTAGATGTTTTGCTCTCAACTGACAACTGACAAAGTTTCTAGCTTAACAATCAGGTCATCAAAGTCTTGATCTCCACCACCATAAATATCCTCGAAACCGTATTCATTTGGTGATATGACTTTGACATGAGATTTACCATCAGGGTTAGCAGCAGTATTGAAGAAGTAAGCTAGAGGTGGCTTAGAACCCTCATTTTTTAGGTTTTTCTGTAAAAATAGGTCAGGAGTACCGTTAGCAATCAAGAAAACACTATATTTAGGCCCACCCGGTAAATCATATTTAAAAGTTTGCCCTTTTTGATATGAACCTTGATCAGCATTTGGTAACGGAATACGATTTTTAACCACAGTCGCAGCGTAATTAGGATCTCCTGGTTTGACTCCAGCAGTGCTGCCATCATCATTGATTGCAAAGATACCAAAGCTGTTGTTATAGCCAATATTGGCAGGAACATTAACTGTGATTTGAACCTTGTAGGTTTTTCCAACTTCAGTTTTTATTGTTCCATTTTCTGAGATGGGTGGTATGGAAGGTGCAATAGTTTCAAGCGGCACAGCCTCAAATTTCCATTTGAAGTGATCGACTTTTTGGTTAGTCCACTGGATAACATTCGCTCCATCAGTATTAAGACCACCATATACAGCTAAAGCTTTGCCACTGTGTTTGGCGATGAGGTAAAAATAGCCATCACTTGCATCTTCCAACAGCCATTTGAAATGATCGACTTTTTGGTTAGTCCACTGGATGACATTCGCTCCATCAGTATTAAGACCACCATCTACAGTTAAAGCTTTGCCACTGTGTTTGGCGATGAGGTAGAAATAGCCATCACCTGCATCTTCTAAGAGCCATTTGAAATGATCTACTTTGCCGTTATCCCATTGTACGGCTTTGCCTCCATCAACAGGATCATTAGTCATATCTAATGCTTTACCACTATGTTTAGCAATCACGTAGTAGTATTGTCCTGCGATAGGTGATGTAGCAACCATGATTCTAACTCCTTAAATTAATAGATTTTGAACATGAGCATGAGTAAGGCTTCTTCATTCGTGTACAAACCAAAAGACAACTCACTACAATAGTGTTTGCCACAAGACATCAGCCCAGGGCATAATACTATTGCGACAGCAAATACAATAATCAGCAATAGATGAGTTTAAGTCTTCAGTCAACATGACACCGAAGGAACTAGCATCTTGGCTGGAAACGGAAGAATCTCAATCTGTGGGACAAAAGAAAAATGATGATGAATCAATTGGACACAAATCCGGCAAGCGCATTATCGATTTGTTAAAAAAGGAAAGAGATAGTTATACAGATGATGACTTATCGCATATCAAAAAAGTTGTCAGTTACATTCATCGCCACTTAGCACAGCAGCCTGAAGATGATATTGAACATACACGTTGGCGATACTCATTGATGAATTGGGGGCATGATCCATTAAAAGGTGATGTTGCCGAGCGATCATCTGAATCTAAATAATCCTTAATTATTTGAAGTCAGGAGAGTAATATTCTTGAATCTGTCCTTGTAAATACAAGATTAATTGTTTTGCTTGGATGTAAAACAGGTCTTCATAAGTACATTTAATTTTTATCTCAGGGTAGCTGATTTCCGTGCCCATCTTTACTTGGTAAGCACGGGTAATTGCTTGGGCTGCAACGAGCGGCAGTGTGTTTTCATTCCAGGATTTATTAAAATCCTTCAGTGTGACATAGCCACGATTCAAAACAGTTTTCACGCAGGCGATCGCTAAGATTTGGAATTCTGTAGTTAGATCGGTGATTAGTCCCTTAGTTTGGTGATGGGTTTGATGCCAGTAACCAAGGTTAGGATTTAGCCCCACTGAGAAAACAGCATTTTTGATTGATTCTTCTAAAAGCTTCTCGCTAAAGTCAAGCATTCGGCAAACAGGAGAATTATCATGCCGCGAAGTAAACTTCCAATCCGGGTTTATGCACTGGGGAAGCATACGATAAAAGATCTGCATTCCTTGGCCAATTAACCCTTGCAATGAGGTAATAGAATCGTGGTTTGTAATGCAATTACTAAGATGTAAAATATCCTTAGAAGCTTGACTAATTTCTACAGCACCATCACGCCCACAGCGTTGTAAAAACCGCCGGAGGCGACGGAGGCGACCCCAAGTTGCACCTTGCATAACCTCAACTCTCATGGCATCGGTCATCATAGCTTGGGACTGCATGATATCTGCCCTAATTTTGTAATCTGGTTCAATCCTTCCCAAGAATTCGCCAGATTGAGAAAATAGAATTACTGGAATACGCCATCGCAGAATTTTTGTGAGCGCTGACGATTTAATTTCTGGTTCTGTTGCGATAATCGCACGAATATCCGTCAATTTAAATATGCTTTCTTGTCTACCTACAGTTATTTGTAATACCGATGTATCTGACTCTATGAGTTGAGTTATTGCCCCCGTATCTAAATATAAAGTCGTCCCCGATTGCTTTATTATTTCTGCCAGTTTTGGACTCGGCTTTGGCACGTTTGTATAAGCTTGATATTTAGTTTTCGCCATTATTCGTTTCCTCAAACTCTCAAATATACTCGTGTGACAACTGATAATATTCACTGTCTTTAGCCCAAACTAGCTCTATTATCGGTTTGTCTCGATATCTTAACCCCTAATAGGGATTAAGTGAGATTGCAAGGATATTATTAGATTTAATTCACTACACGGTGTACTAGTTTCAATCCCTGATAGAGATTAAGTGAAATTGCAAGTACAGCTAAGTTTTCTAATATCTATGTCGGGAATATTCAGTTTCAATCCCTGATAGGGATTAAGTGAAATTGCAAGATATTTTCGCTATATGCTTATTTTCTTCAGCGCTGTTTCAATCCCTGATAGGGATTAAGTGAAATTGCAAGAACGGACATTTAGCGAGTAGGTTGTCAACGGTTTTGTTTCAATCCCTGATAGGGATTAAGTGAAATTGCAAGCCTTCGTACTATTCAAAAAATTTCAGGGCATGGGGTTTCAATCCCTGATAGGGATTAAGTGAAATTGCAAGTGAGGAGTGGGGATATCGTGTGGAAAGTAGCAAGGGGTTTCAATCCCTGATAGGGATTAAGTGAAATTGCAAGGAAGTATACCGAGGGACTGGCTTCTAATAGTTTTCGTTTCAATCCCTAATAGGGATTAAGTGAAATTGCAAGCTACTTGACTGAGATGATGCCCAAAGCCTACCTATCCCTTGTTTCAATCCCTGATAGGGATTAAGTGAAATTGCAAGTCCATGCCACCAATGTAGAAGAAGGATCTAAGGGTTTCAATCCCTGATAGGGATTAAGTGAAATTGCAAGTACCCAAGGTTGAGTCACGAAGTCCTCGTGGTCAGGTTGGGTCGATGGAGGGTATTATCCCTCGCACCTCCCATTTCAATCTGGACGTGCATCTTTCGGTGCATCCAGCTTACGACAAATCTAGGGCGATTTGCCCTTGCAAGAGTGAATAAAATTGTGACAAGAACGATGCACGGCTAGAAGATTTTTAGGTTTCCAGTTGTGATGATTACCGTCAACATGATGCAAATGGATTTTTTCACCATCAGCAAAAGAAAGTCCACAATATCCACACTTATGGCTTTGTAAAGTTAAGGCTTTAGAGGTAGCGCCATCGTAGAATTGAGATTGGCGTTTACTCCAATAAACGATGTCACCGTTAAAGGGTGAATAGTCACCTTTAACATTGATAAAATCGTTTTGAGAGTAGGGTACTGCGGGGAATGCCTTTTTAATTAAGTTTTCGGCTTGATAGCGGTTCATCTTTGGTTCTTGATTGAACACTTTGAAAGTTCGATTATTGATGA
Organism: Nostoc foliaceum FACHB-393; assembly: GCF_014698505.1. Classification (GTDB taxonomy): domain Bacteria; phylum Cyanobacteriota; class Cyanobacteriia; order Cyanobacteriales; family Nostocaceae; genus Nostoc; species Nostoc foliaceum_A. Next base: position 8,107 of record NZ_JACJTD010000098.1, read on the forward strand.
ACCATAATGAGAACTTAGAGCCAGACATTTTGCAGTAGCGATGGTAATATCGCCATCCTCTGACAATTGGGGCTAGTTTTTCAGCTTTAACTGTTGCACCATAATTCGAGTTATTAACGATAGATTTGACTTGAGAAGAGAAAGCTTTAAAGTTATCCTTTGATGGAGTAGATTTAAACTTTCCATTTTTCTGGACAAGGAAGTGCCAGCCTAAGAAATCAAAACCATCTGTCGCGGAAACTAATTTTGTCTTTTCGGCTTTGATATTTAGCCCTCTTTGTTGCAAGAAATCTTCGATTTGTTTGCGTATTTCGTTTGCATTATCATTGGGTTTCAGGAAAAACACCATATCATCTGCATATCTGACGGATTTATGAATATTTTCAATTCCGTCTAATGCAATATTGGCAAGTAACGGACTTATCACTCCTCCTTGTGGTGTTCCTTGTTCCGGGAATTCTGGATTAACGCCTATTTTTAGACATTTCCACAATCGATTTTTCACGCTTTGTGGCGCTATCACATGGGACATCAAGAAGTTATGATTAATTCGGTCGAAGCATTTTTCGATATCGATTTCAAGGATTCGTTTATCTTTTCCGTTGACATGAGAGTGAAGATTTGAAAATATAAATCTTTGACAATCATGAGCGCAACGTCCAGTTCTAAATCCATAGCTTCTCGGATGAAATAATGCTTCATGAACTGGTTCTATCGCATATTTGATTAGGCATTGCCAACTTCTATCGGCGATGGTTGGTACTTTTAATATCCTTTTGGCTCCATCTTTTTTGGGAATGGGAATAGCTCGCAATTTCTGATGTTTCCATTGGAAAACATGATTTTTTAAATATTCATCGAGTGCCAATCTTTCCGATGGACTTAAGGACTTTTTCCCATCGACACCAGCCGTTTTCTTGCCAGTATTTAGTTGAGTAACTTGACGAATCGCTAATAGTCTTGCACTGCGTGACCTTAATATTAGCTTTTGTAGATTCAATACTCGTTTCCGGTTTTTGGCTCGAATCGCTTTGTATAATCGACATTGCAGGCGGAATAAATTTTTGCGGAGTTTCTTCCACGCTAATTTCTCCCATGATTCACTGTAGTTTTCTACGTGCCCAACCATACTCTACGCCGTTAATTATCTTCTGATTGCCTCAAACCAATTACGGTTTGTCCTACCTGATGTGGAGATTTACGTATCTCGTCTTACCTACTCGGTTTTCGACCTTTTCCCCAGACTCCAACATCATTTTTTCTCGTTCCAATTCTCAGATTATTTTGATAGTTTAGGACAGACCATTTCGCCTATATTCTTCTCAAAGGAATGCAACTAACGAAACAATATTGTTGCGAGAAATTAAATATTAAGTCGGTATTTTTAATTCAGATTACCGCTTGGGATTAAGACGCTTTTTTAGGTCTTGTTTATCCATGCTATCTCCCCTTTAGCGCCAGTGTGCCATATCTGCTTCTGGCTCTGATTGCGCCCTTATTCCCAGCTTCGCTCTGTAGAATTCCGAGTCTACTCGGCGTGGGTAGATTGGGAGTCATTGTTTCCTTTCCAAGGTAGGATTTACACCTACATCCAAGAATTAGTTATGGAATTTTCAAGGTTTTTTTAATCCTTGTCGTTCTCACTTTGAGTTATATACAATTATTTCTATTTTTTTCTCAAAAACGAGTCGCACTGTTTCAATCCCTGATAGGGATTAAGTGAAATTGCAAGTTTGAATTGTACTTGCTCCATTTTGCAAACTTTCTGTTTCAATCCCTGATAGGGATTAAGTGAAATTGCAAGGAAGGTGTAAGAGTTACACAACAGGTATTGAAAGTTTCAATCCCTGATAGGGATTAAGTGAAATTGCAAGCATCTACAGTTTGTCTCCAATTGACTGCCTGATTAGTTTCAATCCCTGATAGGGATTAAGTGAAATTGCAAGAAAATATTATGATGTGCTTGCTGGCACATTTTTGTTTCAATCCCTGATAGGGATTAAGTGAAATTGCAAGTTGTAGTCGTTATTCTAAAAGTCTCGCTCAAGGTAGGTTTCAATCCCTGATAGGGATTAAGTGAAATTGCAAGCGAAGCTGGGGGGGGCTACTTGGCATCTCTCCCAGTTTCAATCCCTGATAGGGATTAAGTGAAATTGCAAGAACCCAGCACGGTAACGGTCGGTCATGTACATTTGTTTCAATCCCTGATAGGGATTAAGTGAAATTGCAAGTATTCCCCTGTCAGTCGGCCCCAGCAACTTGCTAGTTTCAATCCCTGATAGGGATTAAGTGAAATTGCAAGCCATCCTAGAAAAGCCATTGCCAGTGGTTAAAAAGTTTCAATCCCTGATAGGGATTAAGTGAAATTGCAAGATACAAGCCCAAAACACTGTGTTTATTAGGTTTTCAAGGTTCCGATGCGCGGATAGGTCAATCATAGCATGGAGAATTTGGATTGAGTAGTAAAGAAACAGCTAAAACCTAGTCTGTGTAAGGTGCGCGGGTGCTTGAGCAACTATTTTGGCTAAAACTGTTGCAATAGGCGCATTTGAAACCCCTTTCCCTATTTTTGCTTTTGAACACCTACCTACCCGCGCATTCCGCAAGGGAAATAATCTTTTTGTGTTTACAGTGAGCCGATGAACTTTTCATATCATAACGATATAAATAGCTATAGCTTCTAAAGTTACGCTACTCTCAAAATCGATTTCTGTACTAGAATATGCTAGCGGTTAAAGCGCTTTTCCTGAAAGGGTTGCTGTAGGCATCGCTATTCATTCCACCTTAATAACACCCCATCAACACAAGCGATACCCCACTGTGGAAACTTCGCCAGCAACTTCTTGATCACGATCCGCTTTCGCCGGGTCATCATTCCAGCAGTCTTGCAAAAAGTCAAACCCCGGATTCTGCCCCGAATTTTCCGCAACGCATGAGTTTCTGCATACACTCAGGTCGTGCATTTGCCCTTGCTCCAATCGCCTCATGCGAGCCTTTTTCAGCACTAGGGACAGGCGCGGCAGAACTTTTACCTTCATCACCCCTGCAACAATTGCATAAAAATATACAGTCGCAGTTTCAACAATAGAAATGATGGCAAATCTATCCAGTAAAGAAGCGATCGCAGTTCCGTATGAGCGATCGCTATAATCAATCTCTAACCACAGGGATTGATTATTACAATTGTATTTGTCGCAGTGCTTTAGCGATTGCAGTGCTAGCCCCCTCATTTCATCACTTTTAAAACATAAAAAGTAGGTAATTGCTCTATTTAGTTGCAAGAGAACAATGACCCAAGAATGAGTGTTTTTACGTTTTCACTCGTAAATGCAAACTATAACGAGTATATTATCAGTTTCATTTGGCAAAAATGCGTTTATCTCAAAAAGCAGTTTGCTTCTGTTTACGTTTTAACTTCCAAGCACCATAAAAAGCAACGAGCGCAAACGTACTAAGTGTAAAACTTCGTTCAGGAACAGGCTTGACTGCTATTAAGATTGTTGAAGTGTTGATAGAGATATTGCCACCATTAACAGAGATACTGCCACCACTTCCAGCAGAATTTACATTAGTAGGGTTGATAGAGGTATTGTCACTACCACTATGAATTACGCTAGTAGTGTTAACAGAAACGGTGGCACTATCACGAATAATTAAATTCCCAGTATTAATAGTAATATTACCAGCGTCATTAACAAGGGCTAAGGCTCCTTGGTTAGTTGGAGGATTATTAAAGTACGCACTACTACCAGTGGGTACAGATAATTCTGAGAAGCTATGAAACAAGTTATTGCTCATTAGAGTACTGCCTCCAATAACGCTGAGGTCATTCTCTGTTTGGATATTAGAACCATTGTCAAAAGAGACATCTGGAGCAATTTGAGCCAGCCCATAACTCCCAGGCAAAATACTTCCCCCAGTTATGATAATACTCAATAAACTTCTCCAACAACTAAAACGCCAATTAAACATCGCACACCTCCACGAACAGCAATAGCGCTACACTAATTAGTCAAGTATAAATCAGGTTACTAGCTATCTAGTTTTTCCCTTCTTACAGGTCGCATATTTGACAAAAGCAACAATCGCCTCATGCAATCACTTTTGAGCATTTGGCACGGGTGCAGCCACAAGCTAATCGTTGAGAGTTAAGGTTAAAGTATGTATGCCAAGACGTTATAGAAAAATGCAAGATAACATCTATGACTACATAGCAAAAACTGCCCTTACTCATTACGGTATAGCTCAAGGACAGCGTTGTTTTTTAGGTAACAGTGGAAGCATAACCTTCTGTATAAAAACGCCATCGGAAGATTTTCTTCTCCGTATTCATCGACCAATATCCATGCTCCAAGGCGATGTATGGCAAAGACCACAGGTGATTGAGTCAGAACTTCTGTGGCTTGTTGCCTTGCGTCATGACACAGAGATTGTTGTGCAGGAGCCAGTGAAAAATCTACAGGATAAATGGTTAACTCCAGTTTTGGCAGATGATACCGGAGAAGCGTTTTATTGCTCACTGCTGCATTGGATTGATGGCAACATCCTCAACGGACAACGAACTCCACAACAGTCTTACCAACTTGGTTTGTTGCTAGCTCAATTGCACCAGCATAGTAGTCAGTGGCAACTGCCACAAAACTTTGTTCGCCCAGCATACGACAAGAATCGTTTGCAAGTAACGATCAAAGCACTTTATCCAGCAGTATTACAAGAATTGATTTCAGCAGAAAATTACAAGCTCCTCGAGGTAGCGGCTTGCAAAATTCAAAGGATGATGGAAACACTCTCGCCAAAACAAAATGTCTGGGGGCTGATTCACGCTGACCTTCATGAAGGTAACTATTTATTGCATAACGAGGAATTTTGCCCAATCGATTTCGCACGCTGTGGCTTTGGTTACTATCTTTACGATGTTGCAAGTTCGCTTCAATATTTACTTCCTACTGTCAGACCTTCCTTTTTTGAAGGCTATCAAGCTATTCGTAAGCTACCTGAACACTACTTACAGATTACAGAAGGTTTCTTTATCATGGCGCTGATTGAAGTACTTTCTTTTCATGTGAATAATCCACAAGAGCATAAGTGGATTTCGGAAAACGTGCCGTATATCGTTAAAGAACACGTTCATCCGTATCTTGAGGGCGAATCATTTTTGTTTGCTAAATACTAGGCAGTTGGTGACGATCACAGCACAACAACTTCATTTTCATCAGCACCCCACTCACGCAAATAATTCCCCAGCATGGAAACTTCGCCAGCAACTTCTTGATTGCAATCTGCTTTCGCTGGATCATCATTCCAGCACGAGAGCAAGAAGTCAAAACCCGGATTCTGAAGAGAATTCGCCGCAACCTTGAGTTTCTGCATACGTCGTAGTCGCTCCAGGAGCAGAATGTCTGCGGGGAAATCTTAGTTAATAGCTATATTCTGCAATATTTTTTCAAGAACAATACAGCCGATAACAGGTTACTATACAGCAGTTACTCAAAAACAGGTAAAGCAAGATTATGGCAACAATTATAGGTACTGATGGAGATGATATTTTAGTAGGAACTGCTGAGGATGATAGATTTATCGGCAGTGCAGGCGATGATACGATTACTGGTGGAGATGGCAGGGATACCATTGATTACAGTGACTTAGAACAACCTGTAACACTCCAACCAGTGGTGATTCAAAAAGGCGTAATTGGAACTGATACGTTTAGAGATTTCTTTGAAACTGTTATTGGTGCTAGAGGACAGACTAATATTATTGATGCAACTACAGACAGTACAAACGTATCAATAGTAACTGATTTATCCAAAGAAAGACTAGAAATTAGAGTTGTCGGTTCGCCAACAATAATAGTCAGTGTGAAAAATTTTGTCAATGTAATTGGTACAAATCAAAAGGACACTATTACTGGTGATGCTGCTGATAATCAATTATCTGGTAGCGGCGGCAATGACATTATTAGAGGTAGTGCAGGCAATGATACCTTAAATGGTGGAGATGGTACTGATACGGCTGATTACAGCAAAATAGGTGTAAGCTCTACCATCTTCATTGATGGAACTCTTCAAAAAGGTGGTGGGCTAGGTAGAGATTTACTTGGTAATTTTGAAAATCTTGTTGTTGATGCTAGCGTTGCAAATAACACTATAGATGCCTCAATTGCTCCTTCAGCACCCTTTTTAGTTGGAGATGCATCAGTTAACGTTAACCTTGAAAGTCAAAGTTTCGTAATTAATAATGTTCCTAACATAGGCACAGTTGAATTCACATTTATAAACTTTGATAATGTTAAAGGTACAAATCAAAGTGACACCATTGTTGGAGATAGGCAAAATAATGTATTATTTGGCAATGGTGGAAACGATACACTTTCTGGTAAGAGCGGAAACGATACACTTGCTGGTGGGTTAGGTACAGATACTCTCACTGGGGGACTAGGTGCAGATAGATTTGTTTTTACCAACCTATTAGAAGGTGTTGATATTATCAAAGACTTCAAGGCTGTTGAAGGTGATAAAATTCAAGTTTCTCAAGCAGGGTTTGGTGCTATTGACCTGAGTGACTTCAGTTATGATCCCCTAAATGGTTCTTTGTTCTTCCAAGAATCTAGATTCGCCATTGTTGAAAATAAGCCTACTGGTTTTCAAGCTAATCTAGACATTCAACTGGTTTAAACTTAGGGATTGTGTAAGTTCGATACTACAGTGGGACTTAGATAAAAAATAAACAAAAAAATAGCTTAAATGTATATACGGAGAAACTTTGACATCGATTTGCTTAGTTTCTTGATATATCTAGGTTCAAATATTTTTGAGCCTTTGGTGTATTTCCTTTGCCCTGTAGAGGTTTCAGGTTAGTTTTTGCATCAAAAATGTTTAAGTCCCGCTATTTCTTAATCATGATCACCAACGCCGGATCGTCCCAGCATTCATGCAAAAAGTCAAAGCCCCGATTCTGCCCACAACGTTCGCGCAGCGTCTCGTAGAGAAGCAGATTGACTTGGTGCAGCATCCACAAGCGCTAGCGATGTACAGTCATTCGCCGTAGGCGAGTCTTCAAGTTCTGACGCGCTTTCGAGCCGACTTAATTAATTGTTTTTTAAATTCTTACTTTGGGTAGGAGTATTTCTTCTTTACTTTGAGATAAGTTGAAACTAGGAAAAAGATTGCCATTAGCATTAGCTCAAAGCAAGCAGCTTGAAAAAAGAGCTAAAATGAAGTTCTAATTGCAGCAACCATAGTGAATTAAAAAGGGATAAGTAATCCTGTTAGTTTCCCAAAATTTCTACTCAACAAGGAGTATTATCATGGGAGCGCGTTATTTTGCCCTGATTAGCGGCATCGTGTTTTTATTACTTGGCATTTTTGGCTTTATACCAGGCATGGTAGCAACGCCCGGTAGTGGTGGACCAGAAGTTATTTTTAAACCTGGATATGGCTACCTGCTCTCCTCATTCCCCATCAATATTCTCCATAATCTTGTGCATATAGCTGTTGGGATTTGGGGATTGGTTTCCTACAGCAACTACATTAGAGCGCGAAATTATGGACGTGGTTTGGCGCTTTTTTATGGAGTGTTGGCAATTATGGGATTATTACCCGTTTTAAATACGGTGTTTGGTTTAATCCCGGTCTTTGGTAACGACGTTTGGCTTCATGCAATCACTGCTGTAATTGCCGCCTATTTTGGATTCAAAACACCCAGCGCGGCAGAATTGCGAGAGCATGAACGTGAGGTAGTAACAAGTCGCTCACGTTGGCGTTTCTAGTAAGTTGGATGCAAGAATCGCTAAGGCTTTTGCATTCAGCTTATTAAATTAATCGTAAGTGAGCTTCTAAAGAGCATAGTGATTATTGGACTTTGAACAAAAAGAAGCTGGTTGGCGATTATAAATCGCCAACCAAAAACTACACATCACAAATTAGCCCAGCGATTTTTCAAACTGAGTAACACATATCAAACTGGATTGGGTAGCTTGGTAGGTGGAAGCCGAACAGTTGCTCAACCCTACAAACTGCTTGCATCGTGAGGTGGTTGATTCACCCAAACTCTGGTGCACATAATTCTACGTAGGCGTAGCCCGTCGTAGACATCGCTATTCATTCCACTTCATCAACACCCCATCCACAATCGCAATTCCCCACTGCGGAAACTTCGACAAAAGCTTTTTGATCACGATCTGTAAGGCAGGGTCATCATGACAGCATTTTTGGAGGAAGTCAAAACCAGGATTTTCCCCAACCAGAGAAGCCATCTTCAGTTTCTCCATTCGCAATAGTCTAACTTTGGATCTAAATGGCGATATCTTCTCTACGAGACGCTCCGCGAACGGTGGTAAACAACGCCTCACTAGATTTTTGCACCTGATAATTGATTACAGATAGATTCCACTGCTTCTCAAACTTGCTGATTGTTGCCCTCATGCTGGCGTAATACTTGCTGTCTAGCAAATATTGAATTACCCACAATGGGGGGCATTCTCCAACGTTTGCTCTATCCAACCATTCAAATATCTCACTTTGATTTAATGACACGGGTACGGCCGAACTTGTGCCTTCATGATCTACTCTATCCTCATCACCAGAAACCAAGTTTTCAGCCAACAAAGAAGCAGAGGGACGACTCGGTTCTATTTTTTGATGTGCGATCGCTTCTTTGTCAGAAAATTCATTTTGAGCGACAGACGCGGCGGAACAAGCACCTTCATGAGAGACTGCCGCCTCAACACCACAATCCTGCTTTTCAGCCAACAACGAAGTAGGATTACTTTGTACATCATCCACAAGCGTTAGCGATGTACAGTCATTCGCCGTAGGCGAGTCTTCCTCCTTCTCTGACACGCCTTGAAAAGTCTGAGGCGACGCGCCCCTCAAGGGCGCGTGAGCCGTCTTCTCCTCACGCGAATTTCCTGTAAGCGTGTCAGAGACACTCCTCACAATCTCTTTTGAAGAGTTTGTGAGGAGTTTCTGACCAGTTCGTGAGGATTCCTGTAACCCTTGTTCTGACTGACTTTCACCTAAAATAGATGCTTGATTTAAAGCACCCATTTCTTCACAGCCAGCATCTTTATCTGAATCCCCAGCATTTGATTCTTGTTTTGTAGAATCTGGTTCCTGATTTTCAGCATTGGGTTTCTCCCAGAACTCCTTCATTCTGCTGCCGTGCAAATTCCTTACCATCCACAATACCATTGCCAATTCACGAGGGTTCAACGCCTGTAGAAACGGGATGAACACGACCTAAAGCAGTAAGCTTGGCAAAAATCTGGGTTAATAAAATAGGCTCAGGGATTTCGGGAAGCATTTTTA
>NZ_JACJTD010000099.1 GCF_014698505.1 Nostoc foliaceum FACHB-393
AGTCAGATCCCAATCTGAGTCGGAAATTTCAATTCCGTAGGCGAGGCAGTTTTCTTCCATGCAGTTTAATCTACCACCTCAGTAACCCATTTTTCACTGTAGCGCTTCAAATCCTGTGAACGGTTACGAATTTATTAACTTTGAAACTCAACAGACTCAAACTAATCAGGGTTTACAAATAAAAAGCATGACCCGCAATGCGTCTATGTTTTTAAAGAACAGCTCTACAGAATCATCAAGTGTAACTTTTAGTTACTCAGATGGTAAAGGCTATGAAGTATCAAATGAAGATACGACTCAATGGGAAATTGGAAATACGATTGGTGCTTCACTCACTGTCAAAGCTGAAGGAGTGGCTAAAGTGCCATTTCTTGCAGAGGGTAAGTGGGGTGTGGACGCGGGGGCAAGCTACGAACATAGTTGGTCTAGTGGCGGGAGCAAAACGAAAGTCAACACCGATAACGTCAATACCCAGCAAGACACCAGCATACAATTTAATGCACCTGCTAAAGCAATTACCAAAGCAACGGCAACCGCAACAGGAGTAGAATATTCAGGAGGAAAATACGAAATTTCGCTCAAAATTTCTGGAACAATTGGGATCGATCTCAATGGCGATGGGGATGCCTTAGATCCCAATGAAATCAACGTTCTTCCTATCAATGCTATTCTGCAACATTATAATCCTAAGCAATTTCAACTTGTGGGCCAGGGATTACAAAAAAACTTTCGATTACCCCAAGGGCAAGTCCTATTGTATAACGAAACCACTCAAGCAAAGGTATCAGGAACAGTTGACGGAGCTTTCTTTACCAATGTTAATGCTAGTATTGCATCCGCTTATGACTGGTCACTGACTAACCCAACAATCCCAGAATATGAGGATGGAGTTAACTATCAAGGAATTGGACAAGGAATAGAAGAACGCTATTGGCTAATCCGTAACTCACAATATGGGCCTCGACCTTATAGTAGTGTTTTAAGAATTGAAGGGTTTACTCCTTCTGAAGACTTCATCGGTATTCAACATAATGGTATTAATAGCGACAACGATATTTTGTTGGGAACAAATGTATTAACAGGTCAAGATCCTGCTAATAAGCTAATTCTTAAAGCAGGTAGCTACACAAAAAATAACATCACCTATCAAACAACCCAAATTATCATGGGTGGCACAGGTAGTGACTATACCACCATCAATGATAATGATATTTTAGCCGAACTTATCAATATTGCCCCCAATCAATTGCTCGGTTCTAGTCGGGAGTCTCTAAGCAGAGGTGATATGACTTCTAACTTTATGTTTGGTACTCAAGGAACTATCTGGGACAATAGTTTAGCTTCTGGTAATGGTACTAACTTATTACAACTCCTATAAGCTGTCTAAACTTCTGAATAATTAATCTCAGAATGATTTTATTAGGGCGATCGCACTTCTGAAATAAGGGTGCGATCGCTTTTAGAGAATTGTTTGGAAAGTCAAAGGGCGATCGCCTATTGCTCATTCATTAGTGACCTCTAGCTTGCTTCTCACCGGAAGCGAGTATTATCTAAGTAGGTGGGTATAAAAAACAGCAACAATCCTCATTTTGAAAACAAAAGAAGATAAATTCCTCTTGTTTACATGAAAAGCTTTTGTCTAATTATGATTTCTTTGAAAGATAATAATGATAATTAATTGAAGAAAAACAATTTTAAAAATCTGCCCATGAGAAAAGACATTTCAACTATATTTATAAGTTGAAATTCCGATCTACTTCATCAATTCTCTCAATTAATAATCTTTACCTCCTCTTAAAAAAATTGACATTTTTAACTAGAATTTCCCGTTGACATAGGTTATAAGATCCCAGTGCTACTTCTAAACTTAATGCTCTTTGAGTGCAAGCTTTACACCTTCAATAACATTAATTTAGCATAGCGACAAATAGAAAGTCACTGTACAAAAGGAACACTCGCTTTGATGCTTCAATTAAACAAAAGAGCGATCGCTTTTGTACTTAACTAAGAGCTTATCGCTCTTAGCTCAAAACAAAAAATCATCCCCCAATCCCTTTACCACTCTTATAGTTCATCGCTCTGGGTTTCCTCTTGCCTATAGGGACTACTTTCGATTGCTTGGGAGGTTGAGGCGGACGACATTTCTCGCAATATAGAGGTCTAACTCCAAAGGTTTCTCGTTGTGTGGGCTGTTCGCATTGCTTACATACGAAGTTGAAAACGCGAGTATGAATTTCCCGCTTATGCGCTCTGACGGTGTACTCTCTGACTTGGATTTCTTTGCTTGCCATTGCTTATTGCAATTAGTGACTTTTTGGATCTTAGCCTTTGCTAAGAAGATTTCAATGCTCTAGGTAAACATAATCACCCGTTTTGTGAATGGGAATTTTCATGGCTACGCCAAAGCCAGAGTGAGAGTTGCAACGACCAAATCCAACTGCAACACCTCACTACATTGAAAAATCACAAACATTTGGAGTTAATCATGGATATCCAAGCTACTCTCACGCTGACGATCCAAGCAGTCGTTATGAGCTTTGTTGCGCTAATGGTTTTTGACTTCATAGATGGTTTGTGGGTTGTACCCTTGCCGCCAATCGAATGGGAGCCATCAGTTATTGAACAGCCCACAGTTTCCGCAACAGCATCACAACCTACTCCAAGGGCGATCGCATTTGAGAAGATTTCTGACCCCTGGACTCTAGAACCACAATCCCCTCACCATTCTGTTCTTACGCCAGCAGTTATAATCCCTTTCCCCAGACTCCGACTACTCCCACCTGCCTTTCTTTACAACCGACCAAACCCAAGCGGACTAAAGCAAAATCCTCCACGTCTAAGAAATTCGCCTCAACTAGTACTAAGCACCAGTCCACCAAGCCACGCAAGATAACTGGAAAGTACCAAAAAAATTATAGTTAACCCGTCCTTAGCTCAAACAATTGTAGATTGCCGAGAAGATAAGAGAATTGACGATAGCGACGCGGAAAGCGACTGTGCGTAGCGTCTTTTAGATTTATTCCGCCTACTTGACTGCTGGGCTTGTACCAAAAACATTCAATCTCCAATCTGCCCTATTCAATCTCCAATCTTCTCGGTCAAACGGCTACGCCAAAGCGAAAGTGATGTATTCATATATATAAATATGGTCAGCCTTATAGCCACGCAAGGAACTCTGTTTGACCTAGAAACAGTTCTGGATTATGGGCAATCAATCCTCAACGTTGCTCAAGAACTCACCAAATCACTGATTGAGCAACGGACTATCTCCACCAGGACAATCCAAGCCCAAATGCTGGATCTACATTAGAAGGACGAAGTTTGGCTGCTAATAAGTGTTTCCCACAAAAAATATAAAGTGGAGCATAGCAATATCCCCCATAATAGGTATTGAAAAAAACTTGCTTCTGATTGCCATGTACTAAATCATCAGTTACATCTAAGTCAAAAATAATTTTTCGTGGTTCTTTTGAGTAGGATTTTAAAAATATATTTATAAATAGACTTTCAATTTCTGCTGAAGAATGTCCAATTTTATGGTAACAACTATCTGCTCCTTGTTATACATCTTCACTCTCTATGTTCCAGCCTATTTAATGTACAAATAAGCTGCTAATATTGCAGGCTTATCTTGTACTCCAATCCTTGATAGAGCAAACATCGGATCATGACGTAATTTTCATGGTCATTTAAGTCTTCGTATCCCATGACCAATCCGTAAATTCGTTGTCTAATTAAGTTTTCTATTGAATGGTCAATTCAATAAGGCTTTCGGTAATCTTGGAAACATAGTGCAAACTGTGATGTGATTTGCAGTTTTCTATCTATTTCAGCAATTAAGCTTAAACCTGCATCAGATGTTACTTGTCCACCCTAGAAATTAACTACGACTGGGGGCGATTTTGGCTGTTCAAATCTAAACTGTTTTGGGAACGATCGCCTTGTGGGTCAAATCATCGTTTATAAATGCTGAAATACTTGCCTTATATACATTTTAGCAGTTTTTGTTCCCGCTTTTTTCAGAGTTTGTGAGAAATCCGGGTTATTGACTCGCCATTTTTCTGAACTCCAATAGTTGCGATCGCTTGAGTATTGCTGCACGAGTTTCTTGAACTCGGCTTTGGATTTAATTCCCCGCAGTGCAGAGAGCGATCACCTTGGTTTGCTTCGGCGCTATCCTCCCTGGATCAGGCGGTGTGACGGGTGGCGATGGGTTGTGATGCTAGAATAGGTATTGAACTATTATGTAGTACGCTATATAATAGCTGTTGACTGGGTTTTACAATGGATAACAACTCAAACATAAACGAACGGCGACGCGTGGGGAGGCAGCTTTCGTTTGCCCTCTATAGTGCGTCGAACCGCGTCATTCGGCTTCATCGGCCCTTTCTTGAGCCTTTGGGCTTAACCTATCCGCAGTTCCTAGTCATGCTCGCCCTCTACGATGGTGCCCCGCGCACGGTGGGAGATTTAGGGCTGGAACTCGGTATGGATAATGGAACCCTGACGCCGCTTTTGAAGCGACTTCAAAGCGCGGGACTGGTCACGCGCACCCGTGACCAGCATGACGAACGCCGCGTGCTTATCGATCTGACCGACGCTGGTGAAGCGCTGCGCGAGGAAGCGTGTTCGATCCCTGAGAAGATCGAGACGGCTTGCCGTCTTACCCCTAAAGACTTTGTAGAACTGCGCGACACCTTAAACGGGCTAGGTCATCCCCGTTCGGCCAACGCCCCCGACTCGATTACCGAATGACCACCTTTTTGGGATTCACCATGTTAAATACAACACCTGTACCAACCAGCCCCATCGAATTAGCAAACGGACCGTCGCAAACCAAGTCTTTTAAAGAGACTGTGCGTGAGCGTCATTCTGTCCGGAGTTTCCTGCAAACCCCTGTCCCCGACGCTGTGCTCCGCTCGGTTCTGGAAGACGCACAACGCACACCCTCGAACTGCAACACCCAGCCCTGGCAGGTTCACATCGTCTCCGGCACGACACGCGACGCACTCAGCAAGGCTCTCCTTGCGGACGACGAGGCTGGTCGGATGACACCGGATTTTAGCTTCTCCACCGCCGATTTTTGCGGCGTCTACAGCGAGCGCTCAAAGGCGCAAGGCGCGGCCTACTATCAGGCGATTGGCGTCCCGCGCGAGGCAACCGAAGATCGCCGGACCGCATCGCGATACAATCTGGAATTTTTTGGTGCGCCGCACGCCGCGTTGCTCTTCATGCCTTCCTTTGGCGACGATGTGCGAGTGGCTGGCGACATCGGAATGTACGGCCAGACGTTCTTGCTGTCGCTGACGGCGCACGGGCTTGGCGGCATACCGCAGACGATGCTCGGCTTTTACGCCGACACGATCCGCGAGCTGTTGGGCATCGATCCGTCCCTGAAGATGCTGTTCGGTATCTCATTCGGCTATCCCGACAAGACGGCCACCGCCAATCGCTATCGGATCGAGAAGGCGCCTATCGAAGAAAGCGTGACTTTCCACAATTAACAGACATTCACGAACAGACATTCACATTCAAAACGGAAGATTTACACGAGGATTTATCATGAGTAACACAAAGAATTTGAAGATCGGCATTTTGGGCGCCGGTAACATTGGAAAGACCCTGGCCTGCAAACTGGCTCAGGCTGGGCATGACGTGAAGGTGGCCAACTCACGCGGACCGGAAACCATCCCAGCCGATGCGCTGGAGTTTGGTGCCCGCGCCGTTACAGCAGCCGAAGCCGTGCAGGACGTTGAGGTGGTCATTCTTTCCATCAATCCCGCCAGCTACTCCCAGGTTGCGCCATTGATTCAAGGCTTGCCAGAGGAAACCGTTGTCATGGACACGTCGAACTACCACCCCGTGCGCGACAACAGGATCAAGGCCATCGACGCGGGGCAGGTCGAGAGCTTGTGGGTGGTCGAACAACTGGGTCGGCCCATTGTGAAAGCGTGGAATACGGTTGTTTCAAATTCATTCGCAAGAAAGGGCGCAACCAAAGGAAGCCCCGACCGAGTTGCTTTGCCGGTTGCTGCCGACCGGGACAAAGATCGGGAAGTGGGCTTGGCGCTGGTGGAAGATACGGGTTTTGACGCCTTCGATGCGGGCACCCTCGAAAACTCATGGCGGATGCAGCCGGGATCGCCCGTGTATTGCACCGACCTCACCTTAAAAGAGCTACCGGGCGCGCTGGACTCGGCCGAAAGAGAGCGCTTACCCAAGCGGCGTGATCTGACATGGGCGGTAATGCTGGAGCGGTTTGTAGATATTTCCAACCTTGACCCTGACAAGGACGCGGAGTATTTCCTTCGTCTCAGCCGGGCCTTGCAAATGTGAATGTCTAGGGATTCGCGTGTAAATGGCTGTAGAAAAAAGAAACCTATTGAGCCATTATGCAGAGCGACTCTTAGCTGTGGGTTGCTTCACCGAGATCATCAACTGGCAAAAGCGGATATTCATTCCAGTTTCAGACAAAGCACCAGCTATTCTAGCGGCTGTGATTGAAATCTTGGGATAAGTCAAAAGCTGATGTATCTAATAAATACATCAGCTTATTTTTCGCTCAAACACGAGTGTCAAGAAAGGGAAATGAGAAAGGGAATAAGTAACTTAAAAGCTCTTGTTTCAAATATGGACACTGCTAAGTTATCGCACTACGTGCCTTAAAATTTTTCTTTTTTTATTCGACCTATTTAAAAATAGGGGCTTCATACCATGAATATAAAAAGTTTTTTGTATATTGCCCTTTCCCCCTTTCCTTTTCCCCCCTTCTTGGTAATCGGCATCACCGTGTCAGAAAAGAAAAATTGTACACTTAGAGAATTTACAATAATCCAACTTTTTTCAGGCGCGATAGCAATCCAGTCCGGGTGCTATAATTTTTTTGCATCTGCTTAATAGAAGCTTTGAACTCCTCTAGCTTTCCTTGATATTCAGCCAATTCCCGTAAGTCAACTAGATGTGCAACTGCTTGGTCATAAGTTTTGGATTGCTTGAATTCAAGTAACTTATATATATCTGACCATACTTTATCTTGATTTTTAGCTAGAACTTCTAACTTCCGGATTTTTTCCTGTTGTGCTGCTAATTTTTCTCGTTGCTGACGCTGTTGCATTTGCTCATTAGCATTTTCTAGTAACTGGGAGAATGAGCGTCTGTGAGTATCATGATTGCTATCACTTTTGGGAATCTTAAATAGTTCTCGCAGTCGGTTTAGAAGTTGTATTCCAACATTAATTTCACCTGTTGCCGCTTTCAAAAGGAAATAGTCTTTTTCCTCTGATGACAAAGCTGTAATCCACTCTTTTATGGGTTCAGTATTTTCTTTTTTATCAATACTTACTTGAGATGCCGATGCAATTAAATCCTGGTCAATATCAAATAACTCTATAAAAGTCTCAATTGCAGCAGGTAGTTTTTTCAAGTTTGCTGGGACAGGTGGTTCAACTAAATCTTCTTCATCTTCCCCTTCTTCAATTGCTATTGAAGCTGCTTTTAACCAAGCCAGGTATAAAACTCGATAATCTCCTTGCAAAATATCATCACGCAACTGCACTAATTGTGCTAGCCATCCCTCCCCTTCTATCCAATCTCCATATTCTTCGTCCTGGATACTAATATCCACAATTACATAGTTTTTGCTCCTTGATACAGTAATTTTATCAGCTAAACAATAAGGTTCAAAAACTGATGGAGCAACCACTGTTTTAGGGAAACGAAACATTAATTGTCGCGTCCCCCAATTCGCCATGTATAACATG
Organism: Nostoc foliaceum FACHB-393; assembly: GCF_014698505.1. Classification (GTDB taxonomy): domain Bacteria; phylum Cyanobacteriota; class Cyanobacteriia; order Cyanobacteriales; family Nostocaceae; genus Nostoc; species Nostoc foliaceum_A. Next base: position 7,761 of record NZ_JACJTD010000099.1, read on the forward strand.
ATGTCGAAACACTTTTCTAGAACTTCCTTGGGTTCACCTCGAAAGTCTCCATAGCTGTAGGTAAAAATTGCGTTTGTTGCACTCAGTTGTACCCGACTAGATAAACTACTTATATATGCTTGTTCTGATGCAGTTAATGGTCGGTCTAATGCCTGGAATTCGTAATACTGGTACTCGCTCATAGTTTTATTTATCTTTAATAAAGTATTTATTTTTTAAATATTTGGTATTTGCCAATTAATTTCTGATTGTCCATAAGAAATTAATGCAGAATTAATAGCTGAAAAGGGCTTGCTGCCAAAAAAACCATTGTGAGCAGAAAGTGGTGAAGGATGTGCTGATTGAATTATGATATTTTTATTAGTATCTATCAGCTTTAATTTCTTTTGTGCATCCTTACCCCACAGCACAAAGATCACAGGTGCAGGTTTCTGGCTAATTTTACTAATTACCACATCTGTAAAAGTTTCCCAACCCTTATTTTTATGGGAATTTGCCATGCCTGCTCTGACACTTAGTACTGTATTTAACATCAATATACCCTGTTTAGCCCATGTTACAAGATAGCCATTATTTGGGGTTTCAAATCCAATATCTTGTTTAAGTTCCTTAAATATGTTGCGAAGTGATGGAGGTGTTTTTACCCCTGGTCTTACTGAAAAACATAACCCATGTGCTTGGTTTTCATTGTGATATGGATCTTGTCCCAGCAATACGATTTTTACTTGCTCGTAAGGTGTCAGTTCAAAAGCAGAAAATGTCTCTTCTTTAGTTGGATAAATGGTATGAAATAATCTTTCACTTATTAGAAACTCTTGAAGTTTAGTAAAATAAGGTTGTTTAAATTCTTCAGCTAGTACTCTCTGCCAATCATTAGGAAATTGCAAATTTATCATTCGATGATTATTTAGCGTCCAGACATATTATCTTACATTTCGTACCTCAACAATTCCGTGTTTTTCAAATATAACTAACACTCTGATGCAGTTAGAGAATATCTTCTAAACCTGGAAATAGAGGCGCTTCTCCCTAATCATATTTAGCTAGATAATCTCTAAAGGATGTACCACCAGTACCAACATCAGCACCAATTATTTTTAGTTGTGTAATTGCCAACCCTAAATGAGATTTATGAAATCGCCTTTGCAAATTATCATCAGCGCTAAAGCACTTTTACAACTAATTACTTCCTCGATATTAGGGTAATTCTAGTAGTGACTTTCACTACTATCCAAGCTAGGATTAATTAGCGATAAAGGTTGAAATGTATAAGATTCAGACATATTGAACGATATTGTTACTTTTTTATGAGCCAAACAATTTTATATTTCTATCTCAAAAATCATTAAATCTGTCGAAATTTGATTAATCTAAATACAATGCTGAACTTTGAAATGCTTCTTCTGGTGTTCCATAAAAAGTACCATTATTAAATAAGCTAGGTTCGTATTTTTCATTACTATAGGTATAAAAAGCCTTTGTCCATTTCTCTTCATTCCCTTTGTAGCGTAATCGACACAGATGAATTGGTGTATTCTTGGCTCTCTCTATATATTCAGAGCGTGTTATTTTAAACATTGATAGGTCATCATTGTCTGGTAAAAATGGTTCTTTATAAGCATCTATGTAACAGAAATATCCCTTAAAACGGACATCAATACGTATGTATTTTCCTGCATAATGCTGCTCTGCATAGGCTAATATTCGTTGCTTTGTTCTCTGTTTGACTTGCTCCGGGATTTTTACCCCTCCTGAATGTGGATCGTTTACCCATCCTCTCATGATTAGCTCCTTGGGAATACTGAGGCTGATATTACACTGCAACGGCAGAGATTACAAATCTGAACTTTTTGCAATTCTTATCATTACCTCTACTTTTCCTGGCAGATTCCACAGACTTTCCACAGCTATTTCTGCTGTTTTCCACAGTTGTTTTACAAGATAATCGGCTTCTGTTCACCCAATAGGTATTTTGTCATGTCTGTAGCAATCAGTCTGCTTTACTGAGTTATTATTACGTAATATAAACAAAACCTACTTCTAACCCTAGCTTTCACGTAATTATTTATTTTTTCTATATTTCTTTTTAACATTTTGCAACATTGACAAACTGAGCCAATCAGCACAAAATAAATCCACTAGCTTTTGCAGCCTGTTCCATTTTGAGCATCAACTGTATAAAACTATTCAGTTGTTAGTGCCAGTGGTGCGGCTAGCATTGAATGGGTGAAACTGTACTTGCACTGTATCACCTCTAGCTTGTTGTCCCTATTGATTTGCTTTTTCTGAAGCTTTTATTATATGAACTCAACCCAAAATATCTTTACTACTCTTCCCGAAACGCTACATCAATCTCTCAATACCTACTTAGAAAAACATCCTGATTGGGATGAACATCGCCTTATCACCGCAGCCATCTCCCTGTTTCTGCTGCAAAATGCTGATGGGGATCGCGGTGTTTCCCAAGTTTATCTCGAAACTCTGTTTCGTCGTGGCTAATGTTATTCCCTAGAAGTTATACTAAATAACAAGGTCAATCAAACTATATACTCAGAAAGATTTTTTCAGTCAGGATTAATGGCAACAAAAAACGAGGTAAAAGCGGAAACATCTACTACTGTAGTATCGCAACTTTCAGATGCAGCAGAACCCCAACTCGTAGAAAATGCTGAAGATGTGGCTCAACCAATGGAAAATTCCCTGGGTAGTGACGACATCTTAAACTCACTCAAAACCAAGAGGAGCGGGTGATAGTAACCTATAGCCTTATTCTTGAATATCAAATGAAAATATTTATACACTAACATTAACTAAATCTACATCAGCAAGCCATATTGTTCTACTTTGGGCAGACACTTCTTCTAAAATTGGGGAGCGCCACTCTACCCCATAAAGCCAATTATCTTTGAGACTAAAAATTCCTTGAATAATACGGCGTGTCGGCCGTTCACCGAAATCAACCTCAACTATGTCCCCCAATCTAAAAGCTGGAGTAGAAACAGTGGACTTTTTTAGTACATTTGTTGTATGAAATTCTTGTTCAGCTAAGTAGAGAGTTTCATTCTGGCAAACAATTGCATAAATCCATTCTTGTCCTGACCACTCAACACCACAGCAATAACCTGACAAGTCTGAGATTGGCAACAAAACTTTTTCTAACATTTTCACTGCTAATGGAGGCATGGTCTTACCCCACCCAGGAGAAATATGCCAACAGGATTCTAAGGCGGTAATTTGGTTAATCATCTGGGAATATAATCCTCTTCTTTATATATTCACTCCCTTACATCAGTCTGATCCGGAATATAATTTAAAGGCTTCACTCGCTATAGCCATTTTCTATTTTTAATAGTCAAAACATATTACCAATGCAGTCCTGCCTGAAGTAACCTCTGCTGTAACCTTGTGTACCGTCGTTGGTCATCAGTAGAGCGCACCGCCAGAGATATCGCTTTTTTTGCGCCAACCACGATCGCTAATTTCTTGGCACGAGTTATACCAGTGTAAAACAGGTTCCGAGTCAACATCATATAATGCTGCATATAGATTGGCAGAACTATCACCGGATATTCTGAGCCTTGGCTTTTATGAATAGAAATGCTCCAGGCAAGGGCAATTTCATTGAGGTCAGCGTAATCATAAACCACAGTCCGCTCACCATATTGCACTGTAACTTCCTGCTCGACAGTATCAATGGTGAGGATAATTCCCAAGTCGCCGTTGAAGACTTCGCGGTTGTAGTCGTTGGTCAACTGGATAATGCGATCGCCCTCGCGTAACAAATTCCCACCTCTGTTAATCTCCACCTTGTTGGGGCTGGGTGGATTAATCAACTGCTGCAATACGGTATTAAGATTGCGAGTACCCACAACTCCCCGTGTCATCGGGCAAAGCACTTGGACATCAGTGGCAGGATTAAAACCTAAGCCGGGGAGCAAGTCTGTAATCAATTCGCAGATTGCTTGCACTCCATGTTCGGGTTGATGTCCGCCGCCATGCCAAATACAGTCAGATTGAGGTGTGTCAGAAATCGGTTCAATCGTGGGATAAATTCCCCGATTAATTTGGTGAGCAGCAGTGATAATAGCACTTGTTTGAGCTTGGCGGAATACCTGGGTCAACCGCACCACGGGAACTCGCCCAGAATTGATCAAGTCAGCCAGTATTTGACCTGGCCCCACAGATGGTAGCTGGTCAATGTCACCCACCAACAACAGTAGAGCGCCAGCTAATACTGCTTTAACCAAGGAGTAAGCCAGAAACAAATCAAGCATCGAAGCTTCATCAGCGATAATTGCCGTGTGGGGTAAAGGATTTTCGCTATCGCGCTTGAAACCCCTTGAGCGGGGGTCAAATTCTAACAAGCGATGTATGGTTTTGGCTTCTAGCCCAGTCATTTCACCCAAACGTTGAGCCGCCCGTCCAGTAGGTGCAGCCAGGGCAATAGATTTACCCATTGCTTTCCAAAGCGAGACAATGGTGTGGGTGGTGAAAGTTTTTCCAACGCCAGGTCCACCAGTTAAAATCATCATCCTGGAGTAAGCTGCTATCTCGACCGCTTGCTGTTGTTGCTCTGAAAGCTGAATCTTGTGACTAGCAGTGAAGCGCTCAATCCAGGCACGGACACGGGGAATATCTTGTGCAATTGGCTGGCTCAAGCGCCCAGATATCAGTTGTGCTAGGTTTTGTTCTGTATGAAAGTAAGTTGGTTTGTAGCACAGCAGGGTTTGGTCTGGAATTTTCTCTCTGATTAGCTCATCTTTCAAAGCCATGTCTTTGATAGTTTGAGCCATTGCATCTTCTGTTGGCTGATGTTCGTCAGTAGTCAGCAGTTTAATGACTGACTCAATTAGTTCTGGCTGTGGTAAGTAACAATGTCCATCTTCAGCAGCTTCACTCAAAGCGTGGACAAGTCCAGCACAATATCTGAATTCGCTATCAGGTGCAACTCCCAAGTTACGGGCAATTTTATCAGCAGTCAGAAAACCGATCCCATAGATATCGGCTGCTAGCTGGTAGGGGTTATGGGTTACTGTAGCGATCGCCTCATCCCTATATTGCTTGTAAATTTTGACTGCGTATGTTGTTGAAACACCGTGCCCTTGCAAAAATACCATTACTTCTTTTATGGCTTTTTGAGTTTCCCAGGCGTTTTTAATGAGAGTGATCCGCTTTTTGGCAATACCCTGGACTTCAATCAGTCGTTCAATCTGGTTTTCGATAATGTCCAGGGTTTCTAGCCCGAAGTGGGCAACAATCCGTCTTGCTGTGACTGGGCCAACACCTTTAATCAGCCCACTGCCCAAATATTTCTCAATTCCGGTAAGCGTTGCTGGTTTGGTTTCTTTGTAATTAACTACTTGGAATTGTGGACCAAACTGAGGATGGTCACGCCAGAAACCAGTTAGCTGTAGAGTTTGACCTGGCTGAATATTGGCAAAGCTGCCTACGATTGTGGTGAGTTCGTTGCTCCGGGGGCGGGTCAGTCTTGCCACAGTGTAGCCTGACTCAACAGAGTAAAAAGTTAAACGTTCTACGACTCCGGTGATTGTTTCGTGTTGAGGAAAGGCGCTTACTTGTTGAGGGGAAAGATTAGAGGGAGTGGACATTGTTTATGATCAGATGCCGCACATTATTACAATATTGGAATTCAGTTCAATCATAGTACATAAATACTATACTCTTTTGAGATTACAGTAATAGTAGATGATAAAGTCGAAAATGCTGCTTCGCTTCACCATACGATGACTACGAGCGCAAGCTATGCAAGCTACGCCTCAAAGGTTGGTGAGGAGAGTGAAATATGTTGTAAAAAACCATAGATTCTACTCTAATAAAGCTTCAATTTGCCCTAACAACTTATCTAAAACTTTCGCTTTATTAGGATCTTCCCAGATTTTAGCTTGCTTAACTCGCTGATAGGCTTCCTTCATCCGATTAGGAAGGATATTCGGCTGAGAAGACTTAGGAGGTTGAACTGATTGAATGTAACTTTTGATATCTCTAACTGAAAGATTTTCTTCAATAGTTTTCACTAGAAGTTGATGTCGCTGATCTTTGTCTTTCAATTGAGCGATGATACGAGCTTTGGTATATTCTAGTTGTCCTTGGCGCAAAGTTTCTAGAACATCTTTAGGTAAATTTAGTAAAGGTAGGCGATGACTACGAAAACTGTCTGGAGTCAACCTACCTATTACTGAAAATATCTTTTCTACCATTTCCCATTGGTTACGAACAACGTTGTTCGTAGTTTCTGTTTTTTGCTTTTGGAGGTTAGCAATATGATTGAGTAGGGAAATAACTTCTCCTTGAGAGCATTCCAAGCGGATAGATAGCAGTTGCAAAATAGCTTCAGTTTCCTCAACAGGATTTAAATCTTCCCGTTGCAAATTTTCGAGGAGGGCGACTTGGAAAGCATCTTGGTCATTGAGATGGCGGATAATAACCGGAACTTGCTCCATTCCAAGAGTTTGAGCCGCACGGTAGCGACGTTCACCAGCAATCAATTCATAATTACCGGATTCTAACGGTCGGACAAGCAGTGGCTGCAAGATGCCATGTTCACGAATAGAAGCAACTAGGCTTTCCATTCCTTGAATTGAAAAATAACGCCGAGGCTGATGAGCAGCTAGGTGAATTTGAGTTATTAATAAAGATTGTTCAATAGATTCGTTTTCCGAGAGTTGAGGATTATTGGTAACTCCTACTAAGTCAAGGAATTGTCTGGTTTTATTCGGAAATTCCATTTCATCTGCCATTGACAAGCGCCGCTTCGCCATATTACTCCTGTTCTGCCATTTCCCTGGCGATTTCTTGATAAGGTTCAATCAATTTTCTTTCTGTGGTATATCGATGAATTGGTTGACGCGCCAAGTTGGACTCTGGAAACTGAACAGACTTAGGAACTGGTTCAAAAATTTTGACCCCAGGAAGTTTAGTTTTAAGAGTTTTGAGAGCATCTTGGGTCGTGAGTGTACGGTCTGCCATTGTAGGCAAGACTCCTAAAATTTGCAAATTGGGGTGAGTGTCTTCATCACGAAGACTTTCGATAGTTTCCAATAATTGTCGTAAGCCTTCTAAAGCAAAAAACTGACATTGAACGGGGATCAAGACTGCATCTGCTGCCATTAGTGCATTTAGAGTCAGCATACCTAAGCTAGGTGGGCAATCAATGAGGATATGAGCAAATTCTTGCCGTAAAGGATTCAACTTCTTTCTCAGGATTCGGCTATTATCTGCCGAGGTCAAAATTTGCTTTTCTCCAGATGCAAGAGATATGTCAGCCGGAATCAGCTTGATTCCGTACTCGGTGTCAATAATAGTTTCAGATGCGCTCTGTTTACGATCTGTAAGTACTTCATAAGCAGTCTTCTGCCCTGGCTGAATCTTGATTCCTAGACCCGTGGTTAAATTACCTTGGGGATCAAAGTCAACTACAAGGCAGGAGGAACTTTCTGCCAGCAATCCACTTAGTGCGATAGTAGAGGTTGTCTTGGCTACTCCTCCCTTTTGATTAGTAACTGCGATAATCATATTTTCTTGGTACTATGCGATTTTTGATGAAAAAACATATATTAGTTACAGAATGAACTGATTCTATGACAATTTAAGTAGACCGCAGAGATTTTCACAAGTTTTACACCAAAGTAATGAAAAACTAATGCTCCAAATTGCTTGTTACCTAAAAAGCTAACTATACTTTCGTTCTGGTGATGAGGAGCGATTTGGTGAAATAAATTGGCGGTTAAAATACACTCATTTCCCAAAGTTCAGGAAAGAAAGTTCTGATGAAGTCTACCGAGCGATAAGCCTAACGGCATGGCTTCGCTTACCGCCCAAGCTACCTAAGCAAGAATTAAAACTCAACGACCAAAGCCCAAAGCTTGACCTTGTTGCTTATAAATCAGTAGAGAAACAGCAGCCAACCTCTCAGCCTGACATTACTCCCAGTGTTGATCTGCCGTCAGTTGAGCAGCAGCCCAAGCAGAGGTGATACCTCTTGTAAGGTCAAAGACAAACGCTGCTGAAAAACCGCAACATTTAGACAAAAGTAAAGCCAAAGGTACCTCTTCTGACAAGAGAAAATCCAAATTACCGCAACAGCCCAAGCAACAGGGTCAATTGACAAAGAGCGATGAAGAAGAAGAGTTAGCGCCAGAACGCTGTCAACATATCCAGTTTTTGGACTGCGATAAACAAGTGGGGCGCGTGGTATTCGAGTGTTGGCACTGTCAGCAGGGAATAATTAGCGAGTTTACTGGGGAACCAGTAATGGGAGAATACTTTGGTCATCCTTCATTAATTCAGGTGAAAGTCCAATGTCCTAATTGTGAGCAGACGGCGATTAGATTAACAACGGGTCAGGTGGTTTCAACAACAGCGATTCCTTCTCCTTGACAGGAATGATGGCACACTCCCTCTTCAAGAGTGATTGGTGAAAGATATTTACGATTGATAATGCAAATGAGATTTTTACCCTCAATAATAACTGCACTAACGGCACTGACATTAACTAGTTGCAGCACTACTACTGCTGAACAGTATGAAGCTACAGCACTCACCAGTTACTCCTGGCAAGTTAAGTATGCGAATAACCTAACTAGTCAACCACAGCCACGCATTGAAACCTTTGCTAACACTTCAGTGTTGAATCGGAATGGATTGAAACCGCCAGGAGCAGTTGTTGGCCCAGATGACAGAGGGTTATGGTGGCCTACTGTACCGCCACGACCAAGTGTTGATGAAGTTGAACAACGCAAAAAATCTCAAGAAGAGGCAGGCAAACCTGAATTGATGAAATATGTTCAGTACAAACTGACCTACGGAGTGGGTAATTTACAGAAGGCACTACCTACTAATTATGATGTTTATCGACAAGTAGTAAAAGCTTACCCCCAAAGAACTCCTTTGGAATTGACTTTGGGTGTAAATGATAATTCAGTTGAGAAAGCTGAACCTGTAAGCAAGTGATAACGCACTCGTTACATAGTCAACAAGAAGT